>NZ_OZ264093.1:867500-1727681 GCF_965577835.1 Brucella pituitosa | reverse complement strand
AATGTGGAAGAATGGCTCCCACATATAAAAGTCGTCGTGGTCTTTGGCGTCCGAGCAAACTGCGACTGCTTCTGCTGCGAGACGTAGCATCCGGTGCGTCACCAGAACGCCTTTTGCTGGGCCGGTAGTACCGGATGTATACATGATTGCGGCAATATCATCAGCAGTGGGGAGCGCTGCTTCAAACTGCACACCTGCTTCATATGCTGGCATTGCCGGGTTGTCGATTTCGAGAATGGCGGGCAATTGTGCTGCGCCGCAATCGGCAATGACCGAGCAATAATCGCTGTCAGCAACAATCAGTGCCGGTTGGCTATGGCTTATTATATAGTCCAGCCCTGAGCCTTTGAGTGCGGTGTTAACAGGAATCCATGTCGCGCCGGAACGCGTAACGGCGTAAATGACTGCCAGCGCTGCCGGGCTGTTGCGCATCATGACTGCAACGCGATCTTTTGGGCCTATGCCGTTTTCGCGCAGCTTTTTGGCGATTATTGCAGATGCGTTTTCCAGCCTTGCAAGGCTGATATCGCCTGTGGGGTGCCGGGCAAACAGGTTATCAGGTGTGTTTGCAGCCTTTTCCAGTAATAGATCGATGAATGTATGGGAGGTCGGCATGGTCTTTAAACCTGTAAATTTGGATTAGCCTGTCTCACATTGCTGGCCTGTCAATCAGGCCAGCAATCGGGAGGAAATGGTGAGTGTTTGGTTGGAAGCTTGCCGGGATCAGCTCCGCTTCAGTTTGTCTGCCAGAAGCAAGACAACTGTGACGATGGTCAGAACCACAACGGAAACGGCAGCCAGTGTCGGATTAAGCTGCAGGATCATATCGTCCCACATCTGTTTCGGCAGCGTTGATTTCAGTCCACCACTTACGAAGATCGCAATGGTCAGTTCGTCAAAGGATGTGACGAAGGCGAACAGAAATGCAGAGACGATGCCGCCGCTGATCAGTGGGACGGTGATAAGCCGCAATGTCTGGAAACGACCGGCACCCAAAGACAAAGCCGCCTGATCGAGCCGCCAGTCATAACTCTTCAATACTGCTGCAATCGCAACGAAAGTGAAGGGAATTGACAGAACCGTGTGGCCAATCACCAGACCTGTGTTGGTTGCGACTAGGCCAATCTGTGCAAACAGATAGAACAGGCCCACGGCGATCACGATGCGCGGAACGATCATCGGTGCCAGCATGAAAGCGAAGATCAGTCCACTCCAGCGTGAGCGGGAACGTGCAACCGCAAGCGCTGCAAATCCACCGATAAGCGTTGCGAGAATGGCTGTAACGAAGGCGACGCCGAATGATCGTACAGTGGCGGACGTCCAGATTGGAGAGTTGAAATAGGTCTCAAACCAGCGAAGGCTGTAGCCCGGAGGTGGAAACTCCAGGAAGTTGGAACTGGTGAATGCAATTGGTATCACAAGCAATGTAGGTGCAATGAGAAACACCAACACTGCTGTTACATAGGCCGGAAGAACACGCAGGCGCGATGGCAGATGATCGCTGAAAATTGCTGTTACGCTTGCAAGCTTTTCGAGAAACACGAGGCCCCAACGGCGCAGGATACTGTCTGAAGTCGCATCACGGGTGCCCGCACCCGATGAGAGTGAAGACAGGCCGAAGAGGTGATTGTAAATCCAGCAGGCAAGCATGGCCGTAACCAGCAGCATAGTGGCAAGCACTCCAGCAAAGGCCCAATTTACCAGTTCCTGCACCTGCACGATGATTAGCTGAGCCAACATTGTTTGCTGACGTCCGCCGAGGAAAGCCGGAACGATAAAGAAGCCGAGCGAGGTGATGAAGGTGAGCAATCCACCCGCAGCCATTCCGGGAATGGACAGAGGGAAATAGACCATCCAGAACCGGTGCGAGTTTCCGGCACCAAGAGTGCCAGCCGCCTGACCGAGCCTGCGGTCGATGCCTGCCATAACTGGCATCATAGTGAGCACAGCCAGCGGCATCATTGCATGGACCATGCCCACGATTACGCCGAACTCATTATACATCAATGGCAATGGCCCGTTGATCAGCCCGGCACCGCTCAACAGCCGGTTCAAAATGCCATCATTGCCCAGCAGCAGCATCCAGGAAAACGTCTTGACGAGATAGCTGGTCCAGAAGGGAACGAGCACCAGCAGAAGCATCTGGTTTCGACGGTTTTCCTTCAGACCCGAGAGCCAATAGGCGAGCGGATATCCCAACAGCAGAGAAAACAGGGCTGTCAGCGCGGCAATGCGAAATGTGATGCTGAGAATGCGCCAATACACTTCCGTGTCAATCAGGCGTGCATAGTGAACAGTTGTCAGGGTTCCACTGGTGTCCTGAACGCTCAGTGCGAGAAGACGGAACACCGGCACGAGAAAGAAGATGCACAGAAAAGCGATTGCCGGAAGTGCCAGCCACAAAGGTCCGAATTTGAATGGGCCTGATTTCATAAAGGCCGGCAGGCGAGACGTGTTTGTTGCTGTATTCATGCCACCAACACCGCTTGCTGATTGTGCCAGTGATAGGTGATCGGATCACCCGCAGATGGCATCGTGCTTACACCATCATGAAGGACGATGATTGTCTCGCCGTCCTTCAGCGTGACCAGAAGGCGCGTATCGGAACCAACATAGATGACTTCGGAAACAGTTCCGGTGATGTTGCTGACATCCGTGCTGTCGCTCCGGCCCTGTTTCATCTGCTCAGGGCGCAGAACAATGTGCGCATCGCTGCCTACTGGAAGCTTGTGCTTGTTGTGAACCGGGAACTGACCATGTTGAGTATCAACAAGGGCGTGATCGCCGGAGAGTCCAGTGATTTTACCACCAAGAATATTGGACATGCCGATAAACTTTGCCGCAAACACGGTGGCCGGTTCACTATAAATCTGGCGGGGTGTGCCTAGCTGTTCGATCTTGGCATGGTTCATCAGGCAGATGCGATCAGACAGGACGAGTGCTTCTTCCTGATCATGCGTTACATAGATGACCGTTGTGCCAAACTCGCGATGCAGACGCTTGATTTCAAACTGCATATGTTCGCGCAGATTTTTGTCCAATGCGCCAAGCGGTTCATCCATCAGAATAATCTGCGGGCGGTAAACGAAGCATCGGGCGAGAGCCACGCGCTGCTGCTGCCCACCAGAAAGCTCGCGCGGAAAGCGCGAGGCGAATTTTTCGAGCTGCACTTTAGTGAGTGTTTCCGAAACGCGCGCACTTACTTCTTTCGATTCCGTGCCGCGCATTTTCAGCGGAAAGGCGATATTCTCGCTGACCGTCATATGCGGGAACAGAGCATAATGCTGAAACACCAAACCCATGTCGCGCTTGTTCACAGCTGTATGGGTATAGTTTTTCCCATCAACCCACAGTTCGCCATGGGTCGGCTCGACCAAACCGGAAATCATCTGCAAAAGCGTCGTTTTTCCTGAACCGGAAGGACCAAGAAGGGTGACGAATTCGCCGGTATTGACGGTCAGGTTGCTGGGCTCAAGAGCTGTGACGCTGCCATACTCTTTGCCAAGTCCCTGAATCAGCATCTTCGGGTTTTCTTGTGGTGTTTCTGCATTCATGTGGGAACCCTGATACGCTGATAGCAGCGCAAATTAGTGTAATGGTCGTCGGGGAGGATGCAGACAAACACTTTGCGGGCTGCTTCCAAATGTGGCGTGAAAGCAGCGCATTGTGTTTGTCTGGAAGCTTGTGCAGGTGTTCTTAGAACAGTAGCCAGCTATTGAACCGCTCAGTCATTTCGGCGCGGTTCGCACTCCACCAGTCTTCATCTGCAAGGCGCATTTTGCTGATGTTTTGTGGGGCGGTCGGCAGAATTTTCGCCCGCTCAGCCGGGATGAAGTCATAAGCTTTCTTATTCGTCGGACCGTAGGCGAGTTCTTCAGTAAACAGGGCCTGCTGTTCTGCGCGGGAACAGAACTTGATGAACTCGCGTGCCTGATCGGCGCGCGGATTGCCTTTTGGAATGGCCCATCCTTCGATCGAGTAAAGCCCCTGATCCCAGTGAATTTCTGCTGGTACATTGCCATCGATCGCCGATTGCAGACGGGCATTCCATCCGCTGATCATCGAAACTTCACCGCTTTGCAATAGCTGTGTCGATTGCGCGCCGCCTGTCCACCAGACTGAGATATGATCCTTGATCTTGTCGAGACTGGCAAAAGCGCGGTCCACGTCCAGCGGATAAAGCTCTGCGAGCGGAACGCCATCAGCAAGCAATGCTTGCTCCAGTGTATCGATTGGGTTTTTGCGCAAGGAACGGCGGCCAGGGAATTTTTCGACATTCCAGTAGTCGGTCCAGCTTTGCGGAATATTGTCTTTCAACAGGTCCGTGCGGGTTGCAAAGATGTGGCAATAAATCGTTATGCCGAGGAAGTCGTCAAAGACGGCTTCCGGCATGATATCCGGCACCTGTTCTTTGGTGATGCCTGTCGGTTCCAGCAGCCCTGACTCGGAGAGGATCTTACGTGCTGAAAGTGTCAGCGTGCTCAAATCCCAAATGTAGCTCTGCGTTTCAACGATGGACTTGAACTGTGCTGTTGGCTCTGCTTCGCGAGCGACATTGACAATCTTGATGCCGGTATCTTTTTCAAACGGATCGTAAAACGCCTTGCGGAAAGCGCTGTTAAACGGGCCACCTGGATCAGCCAGTGTCAGCGTTGTCTGAGCATAAGCAGGGCGTAGAATAGCGGGCGTTGCAAGTGCTGCTGTCGCGCCTGCAAGCAAGCTGCGGCGGGTCAGCGTAAATGGCGATTTCATAGTCATGATGCTCCCTTTATTATTCTTTCAAAACAGGTTTGGTGTTTTGAGTAGGTTCCCCTGCCTAAGCAGTTTTGATGATGATCGGTGTGCCGATCTTATGTGTGGGATAGGGTTTTTCCCCATCCCGCGATGCTTACTCACATTGTGAATTAGGACGCCTTGCGGGCCTGACGGGCCGCAAAAAATGCTTCCATCATGCGGGCAGGTTCGCCTGTTGCGTAAGCTTCACGCTGAATGCGAACGCCAGCTGAAAGCGCATCCTGCAAGCCCGGTTCAGTCATTTCATAGAAACGCTGGCGGTTAAGGCGCATTGCTACCGGCGGTTTGGCTGCAAGTTCCTCGCCCAAAGCCTGTGCCGCAGCATGGACCTGATCCTGCGGGACGATGGTGTTGATGAGGCCGATATGATGCGCCTCGTCTGAATCAAGCAGGCGTCCGGTGAGAACCAGATCGACCGTGCGGGCAAAGCCGATCATTTCACGCATGATCCACGAGCCAGTGGTCGTTGGAATGCCGGAATTGATTTCCGGCTGTCCGATCCGAACACCTGCATGAGCAATGCGGATATCGCAAAGAAGAGCGACCTGAAATGCCGAACCTGCCGCAACACCATTGAGTGCTGCGATGATCGGCTTGGATAGGGTTCTGATCCGTGTGTAGAGCTTTTCCCACTCGCCGATCCAGACTTCGGCACGATCAGCATCGAATGTCTTAGTTTCGTTCAGATCCTGGCCAGCACCGAAAGCGCGGTCTCCAGCGCCGGTCAGAATTACAGCTTTCACCGCTGTATTTTCTTCTGCAGCCTGAAAAGCTTCGATCAGCTGATTACGCATCGCAGCGTTCCACGCATTCATCACTTCTGGTCGATTCAACGTGATCGTCATAACCGAATTTTTAAGTGAGGTGAGGATGAACTCAGACATCTATGTGTTCCCATCGACTATTGTAATGCAATAATTGTTATTGTATTTTGAATTTTGTAATTGCAGTTTGTCAAGGCTGTTTTAGTAATTTATGGAAAAGGCATGACGAAGCGGGAGCGATGCTCGACCGTTTCAAGGTGAGTTTGTTTGTGTATAGATAGGCGGAAATTTGCTCTTAGGTCAGGGCGTGGCAATGAAAGAACCAGTGGATTTGACAAAAGAAAAGCAACCGAAATCGCCGGAAGATTCAGCAGATTTGAGCGGCGAAAACTCTGGTCGTGGCGACGCGCTTATGGTGCGGTCTGTGGAAAAGGCTTTTCGCGTTCTGGGCGCTTTCAACTCAGATCAGTCGACGTTGAGCCTCTCCCAGATTGTTAGCCTGACCGACCTCGATATGAGTGCGGCGCAACGTTTTACGCATACGCTGATGAAGCTCGGATTCCTCGCGAAAGACCCAGTCACGCGCCAGTTCGAGTTGACGGCAAAGACGCTGGATTTGGGCTTTCACTATGTTCGGGCAAACAAACTGATTGATCGGGCGATGCCCTATTTGCAGCATCTGAGCAAGGAAACTGAAGAGACGATCAATCTTACAGTGCCCGATGGCACCGAGATTGTATTCGTTTCGCGTTTTCTGAGCCGTCATGTGCTCAATACTGACGTTATCATCGGCACGCGAATGCCTGCCTATTGCACAGCTCCGGGATTGGCGATGCTCTCGCGCTTGCCTGAAGACGAAGCGCAGGCGATTCTCGATCAGACCCATTTCCGTAGCTTCAACGCCAATACGATCATCGATCCGAAAACGATTATGGACGATATTCGTCGCTTTCGCGAAGACGGATATGCCACGGCGTTCGAGCAGGTTTATCACGGCGATGGTTCGATTGCCTCCGCGATTACCGGACCGAACGGGCGGCCCATTGCTGCAATCAACATTGCTGCATCTCTTGCACGCTATTCGCGCGAGGATATCGTCTCGCGTTTCAGTCCCTACGTAATCGCAGCCTCAAGGACGATCTCCAAAGCCTGAGGCCACCGCGCGCCGATACTGTCGTCACAACAGACGATATCCCACTCTGTCGCAGTTTTTAAAAACACCGTTGACAGAATTGTTGCCATGCGAAATGTTTGTATAAAAATAACAAATATTGCATTGCAATAGTAAATGGGAAGTCTGATGAACGCCACGCCTCCAAAAGGGCAGCTTGTTGCCGCGGTCGCGCCGAAGGGCAGGCCCCTGACTTTTACTTTTGACGGAGTTGAATTTCAGGGATTTGAGGGGCAGTCGGTTCTTGCGGCACTTCTGCAGAGCGGCCATGTGCTGCGCTATTCGGAATTCGACGGAATGCCGCGCGCGGGATTCTGCCTTATGGCTGCATGTCAGGATTGCTGGGTCTGGACATCCGAGGGCAAACGTCTGCGTTCATGCTCAACCCCATTACATCAGAACATGAGCTTGCTGAGCCGCTTTGATGCCTGGGGCCGGTCATGATCCATCCTCTCATCATCGGATCGGGTCCTGCTGGTATCAGCGCGGCCCAAACCCTCGTCGATAATTCGAAGCTGATTGAACAATTGACCGGGCAGGTCGTGAAGCCTGTTATGCTCACGGAAGCAGCGTTTCCCGGCGGGCAGGGGCTGCGTCGGCTCAATCCGCAGATGGGTTTTGGGCCTCGAAAATTATACAAAAATGAAGAAGCGAAGTATCGGAACTTCCATGGAAATGCCGACGCGCTGATCGACCAGATTGATTACCGTCCGCTTACGACCGTCTGGTCACTTTATGAAGGTACAGCCTTCATAGAAAGTGCGGGAGAAGTGGATGAGCTACCTTATTCGCACGTCATTATCGCGACTGGTGCAACGGATAAAATCATGCCGGTGAAAGGCTGGACCTTGCCGGGTGTTTATTCGCTTGGAGGATCACAGGTTGCCTTAAAGGATCAGGGCAGTTTTATTGGTCGAAAAGTGGTGTTTGCAGGCAGCTCGCCGCTGCTCCTGCTGGCGGCTTTGCAATACCATCGGCTGGGCGCAAAAAACATTGTGGTACTGGATACGACACCGTTTCGCGCGAAACTGAGTGCCTTGCCGGGGCTGCGACACAGTCTCAAAACGGCGTGGCAAGGTGCGCGCTATATGACTGAGTTGAAGAGCGCGGGAATTCCAATTCACAGTGGCGTCGCACTCGAAGAGGTTCGAGGTAAAACTCACGTTGAAAGCCTTGTCTTCCGTGATCGGAAAGGACGCATTCAGACGCTGGATTGTGATGCAGTTGCTCTGGGATATGGGCTCCGTGCAGAGACACAGCTTGCGGAGCTTGCCGGTTGCCGATTTGAATTTGATAACGATTTTCGTCAGTGGCTACCAGTGACTGATACGGATGGTCGCGGCGCCAAAGGTATTTATCTGGCAGGCGATGGTGCTTCGATCGGTGGAGCCGATTGCGCAATTCAGAGCGGAAAGCTGGCAGCCCTTGCGATGCTTGAAGACATTGCCACCGAGGCAAGCGTGATGATGCCGCAAGCTGAAAGGGCGGGATTGCAGATAGAAAAACGGCAGACCCAAGGTGCCGTTCGTCAGTACCGAGCATTTCAGCGCAATCTCGCCAGGATATTTTGCTGGCCCGTCGATAATGTGTCTTCAATCAGCGACGATACTGTTGTTTGTCGCTGCGAAGGCGTTTCAGCTGGCGAAATCAGGCAGAGCATAGCCAAAGAAGTCGGTCCTGTTGAAGTGAATCGTGTGAAGGCAATTACCCGCTGTGGCATGGGGCGTTGTCAGGGACGCTTCTGCGGTCTGGCACTCGCGGAAATTACATCGCAGGCAAGTGGCCGTTCGATTGAGGATGTCGGTCGGCTGCGTGCGCAGGCACCGGTCAAGCCACTGAATGTTGGCGCTGCGCGGGTCGTTTCATCATGACATCGACAAGAGAAACACAAACGCTTGTCATTGGCGGTGGTTTGAATGGGGCATTCACAGCCCTTTTTCTGGCGCGGGCCGGACATCGTGTGACGGTTCTCGAAAAGGGATATGTTGGCGCACAGTCGAGTGGCGCCAATTTCGGCAATCTGCGTTTGCAAGGGCGAGATGTCCGGCAATATCCCCTGTCCATGCGGTCGCAGGAATTATGGGAGCAACTCGATCAGCTTATCGGTGATACATGCGAATATGATCGTTCCGGACATATCTATCTTGCCTGTAATGATGATGAAGTGGCCAAGCTTGAAGCTTATGCAAAAACTTCAACTCAGTTTGGTCTGCAGATCGAGGATTTGGATGGCGCAGAGATACGCAGACGCTATCCTTATCTGAGTGACAAGATCGTAGCGGGAACTTATTCAGCCCGCGATGCGACAGCTAATCCTCGCCTTGCTACGCCAGCAGTTATGCGCGCTGCGACGGCACATGGAGCGGAGCTCATTGAAAGCTGTGAAGTCTTAAGCGCTACGACAGTGCATAATGGTTTTGTTGTTGAAACACGGTCGCATGGCACATTTAAATCAGATCAGCTTGTCAATGCCGCCGGTGCGTGGGGTGGAGCATTTGCGCAGCAATTTGGTGAGGAAACACCGCTTTTTTCTGCCGGGCCTCCGCAATTTGTAACCGAGCCTTTGCCTTACTTTATCCGTCCCTCCGTGCAAGCGGTGGCGGGTAATGTAATCTTCCGCCAAATCCCGCGCGGCAATGTCATTGTAGCGGGCTATCCGCGCACGGCCAGCGACCTCAAAAACCAACGCACTGTGGTGCCGCCGCTGAAAACCATAGCAGGAATGCGGAGCCTTGCCGAAGTTGCACCTGTGCTGGGTGACGCGCAGGTCATTCGGGTATGGTCAGGGATGGAGGGGTATCTGCCAGACATGATCCCGATCATTGGCCCAAGCGCCACAACGCAAGGGCTGTTTCATGCCTTTGGCTGTTGTGGGCATGGGTTCCAGATTGCGCCGGGTGTGGGTGCAGTTCTGGCTGAGATGATCCTGCATGGAAGCTCAAAGACGCCCGTTGAAGATTTCTCTATTCATCGCTTTCGTGATGCAGTTGTGGCTCACGATAAAATCAAAAAAGAGTTCGATTGACATGCTGTATTGCGCCGATAGCAGAGTTCTCGCGTATCGGCGCATCGCAATTGCGATCGCTCAGGAAAGTGCCAGAAGCGCATCGGCTGCGTCACCATCTATGATGAGGCCGTTGATAATGCCGCTTTTTAACAGCGCTTTTGCTGCGGCTGCTTTTTCCTGACCAGCGATAAGCAATACAACTTGAACTTTCTGCAACTCTTCAAAACCCAACGCTATGGTGCGCTGGTTCATTTCGTGATCGACCTGACGGCCTTCCTTGTCAAAGAAGATGCCGTTGGTATCACCAATCGCACCGGCAGCGCGCAGGCTCTCGAGTTCTGATTTGCTCAACATGTTCTGACGGCGCAACAATGAATCTTCGGTGAGTTCACCTGCGCTGATGAAGCACACAGACACGGTGCGCGCGATTTCCATCGCGCGTGCGACCGAGCGTTGGGAGATCAGCACTTTTCGATCTTCCGCAGAATCGGCGATGAACGGAACAGGCAGGAAAAAGCCCTGCCCACCCGTACGACGGGCCAACATGTGCACAACCTCAAAGGGATTATAGGCGGAGTTTGCCGTCAAAGATCCCATGACTGAAATGAACCGGGCTTGCGGCGCACGTACACCTGCAAGTTGCAATGTCATCTGCTCAATGGTTCGCCCCCAGCCTGTACCTACTGTGGCTTCCTGATTGTCAGCCAGGAAATTTTTGAGGTAAGTTGCAGCCGCCACACCAACGGCTCTGAACGAAACCTGCTTGCGGATTTCCGATGCTGTATCGTCAGCCGTATCGAAGCCAAACGGCGGCGTTGAAACACAAAAATTCAACCCAAATCGCCGCATCAGCTCGTTTTCGACGGGCAATGTACCTGCATTCTGATGATCGATTGAAATGCTGACGAGGCCACTTTCACGGGCTTCACCGAGGATTTTGTTCACGCGGGCACGCGTCAATCCCAGTCTGGAGGCAGTCGCCTCCTGGTTGAACCCGCCAACATAGTAGAGCCAGGCCACGCGCACCATCAAGCCGTCTTCAGATTCACTCATTGGTCCCTCACTCAAATAGTAGCCTCTAAATTACAAATGTATTTCTATTTGACATTTGTAATTTGTCGACGCTTAATATCAATTATTCCGACGGACAAGAGCGCGAAAGCGCGACCGGGTCAATTGGAATGCGGGGCTGAAGTAATAGCGGAATGAGGACGTCTTTCTCTGGAGGAGCAGAGTCTGACGACCGCGTTGCGACAGTTTCGTAGGAGCAGCGGTGGGTTAACGCGAAGCACGCGTAACTATCGCTGAAAGCGTCTGGGACGGATGTTGCATCAAACTTGATGTCATCACCGACCCCCGGTGCTGAAGTTTAACAATTTGAAGCCAGACAGTGGAGCCAACCACGTCGCTTCTGGGAGGAATAAAATGGGATCGGGATTTTTCAAGAAATCTGTCGCTGTCGCAGCTTTGGCAGTGCTGATGGGCACTGCGAGCGCGTCAGCCACGAATGTTGCCTGGGTTCATTCCAATGCTGCTGCGCAGTCTGAACAGCGTGCGAAGGCGGGCTTTGATGCATGGCTCAAGGAAACCGCCAAGGACTGGAAGATCAGTGTTCTTGACAGCGGCGGCTCTGGCGAGCGCACGGCTTCCAATATTCAGGATGCTGCGTCGCGTGGCGTGGATGCGATTATCGTCAGCATGTCGGACCTGCGGGCATCGCGTGCGGCTATTGATGCTGCTGTTGCCGCTAAAATCCCGGTTTTTGCAATCGATAGCGGTCAGGTAGATGGTGTGCTTGTCGATGTGACAACCAACAACTGGGCCATGTCCGCCTCAGTGTCTCCTTATCTGCTCAACGAAATGGGCGGAAAAGGCAACCTTATTTTCCTGCGTATGGCGGAGCATCACGGCACCCGCAAACGCGGTGACGTCATGGCGACCGTGCTGAAGGAATATCCTGAAGTGAAGGTCATTGCCGAACACAATATCGACTATACGGCCTTCTTCGAAGATACCACCAGCACCATGCAGGACTATGCTTCGCGCTTTGGTGAAGAGATCAACGCCGTATGGGCGCCATGGGATGAGCCGGCACAGGCGGCTATCAATGCGCTCAACGCTGCTGGCCTGAAGAACGTGAAAGTCATCGGTATTGACGGCCATCCGCAGGCCATCGAGGAAGTCTGCAAGCCAGACAGCCTGATGATCGCAACAGTTTCTCAGCCCTTTGAAAAAATGGGCGCGCAGACTGGCGAATGGATCGAAAGCATTGTGGTCAAGAAGGAAGATGCCGCAACCGTCATTCCTTCCAAGACCGTTTATCTCGATGCGCCGCTGGTAACAAAGCAGAACTGCAAGGATTTCCTCCCGAAGAAATAGGCACCCATGCCTGCAACTGGCCGGGGCGTGTTCGTTCCGCGTTCCGGCCTCTTTTTCGGAAACTTGCAATTTAATCCACGGGAGCTCTTCGATGGCCGTGAGCCTTTCGCAGATCGTCATGTCCTATCCCGGCACGCTGGCCCTTGATCAGGTTAGCGCTGAATTCCGATTTGATGAGGTGCATGGCCTGATCGGAGAAAATGGCGCCGGGAAGACCACGTTGGTCAGCATCCTTGGTGGCAGCAAAAGCCCGACTTCTGGCAATATCACCATAGACGGAACAGAGGTGAAGCTGAGCAGTGCCGGTGACGCTCTGCGCAAGGGTATTGCCCACGTCTCTCAGGAAGGCAGCCTTGTTCCCGGTTTGACTGCTGCGCAGAATATTCTGCTTGGTGATGAGCCGCGAATGGGACTTGGTGTCATCGACAAACGAAAGCTTGTCGCTCGCGCGGAAGAGCTTCTCAATCGCTGGTTTCCGCAGGTGTCGATTGATCTCGATGAGCAGGTCGATATGCTGCCGATGGCAGATCAGAAAATTATCGAAATTGTCCGTGCCCTGCGCGGCAATGTGCGGCTGCTTATTCTCGATGAACCGACGGCAACATTGCCCGCCCGCGAAAAAGAGAGCCTTTGGGAAATCATCAAAACCTTGCCACAACAAGGCGTTGGCATCGTTCTCATTAGCCACTTCTTGTCCGAAATTAAAGCGCTAAGCGATCGTATTACCGTTCTGCGGGATGGCCGACATATTGCGACGCTTCAGGCTCAAAATTCAAGCGAAGCGCAATTGATCGACCTGATGCTTCAACGTTCCGGCGGCAAGGATGCGGCCGAACAGGATGTTCCGCACACGCGCAATCTCGGGTCTGTGGTTCTGGAGGTCAGCGACTGGCAGGCCGGCGGCGTTAGCGCCGATCATTTCGTCATCCGCGCGGGCGAGATCGTCGGACTTATCGGTCTGACGGGGGCCGGGCATTTTGGTTTCGCCCGGTCACTCTATGCTGCAAGCGGCGTGATTTCCGGGACGTGTCGCTTTCAAGGCGAGGTAGTCAGCAAAGTCGATGCCCGAACCATGCAGAAGAAGGGAGTGGCGCTTGTCCCTGACCATCGCATGGAGAACTCTCTCATTGGTGATTGGGACGTGCGCGAAAATCTCGCAATGGTGCATCCATCGCACGCGACTTTTGGTGGCACAGGCATATTGTCCATGCGCCGCGAAGCGAGTGAAGCCGACCGCACAATGCAACTTATGAACGTCAAGGCGCATTCACGCAGCCAGTTCGTGAAAGATCTGAGTGGCGGCAACAAGCAGAAAGTCTCGATTGGTAAATGGCTTTATGGTGCTGATGATCATTATCGCCTGATGATCTTCATCGAGCCCACAGAAGGTGTCGATATCGGTGCCAAGCGTGAGATTCATGCGCAGATGCGCAGGCTCGCTGACAAGGGCGTCGCTATCCTCGTTACATCGTCTGATCTTCTGGAAATCGCAGACGTGGCAGACCGCGTCATCCCCTTCGTGAATGGCGGCCCCGGACCTCAGATTGAGCGCGGCACATTTTCCGAAGCGAAGTTTATTGCCGCAATGGCAGGAGTTACCCCATGAATGCTCGATCTTCAGCGGTTTCACCGCAATCATCCCGCCATGCCCAGAGCTTCGGTAAAAAGCTTAAAGGCGAATGGCTACTCAAATACAGTACGCTCTTCGTGCTGTTTCTTTTGTTTGCTGGGTTTTCGCTGACCGTTGACCGCTTTCTGACTGCAAACAATCTTCTCAATATCATCCAGCAGATTTCCATGCTGACGATTGTTGGAGCCGGACTGACTTTTGGCTTTGCGGCGCGTGAAATGGACTTATCGGTCGGCTACATGGTCGGCATGGCCGGTATTCTGGTGCCCCTCATGCTGGTTGCGGGGTTTCCTTTACCCGTGGCTTTGCTTGCGGGTCTTGCTGCCGGTCTGGTGGTGGGGTCCATCAATGCAATTCTGGTCACATTTGTCGGCGTGCCCTCGCTGATTGCGACACTGGCCATAGGCTCTATCCTTTACGGCATCAACTTTCTGATGACCGGCGGGCGGGCAATCTATGGTGGTCTTCCGGCGAATTATCTCTGGCTCGGTCAGGGCCAGCTGTTCGGAATTCCGGTGCTCGCTTATGCCATGGTGATCGTCGTTCTCTTTGCCTGGTTCCTGATGGAACGCACCGTGTTCGGTCGATACATCTATGCCGTGGGCGGTAATCTCAAAGCCGCAGAGCTTTCCGGCGTGAATGGTCGCTTCTACCGCGCTGCCGCTCTTGTTGTCTGCTCGATTTTTGCAGCGGTAGCGGGTGCGCTTCTTGCAGCACGTCTTGGCTCAGGGCAGCCAAATGCGGGCGAACGCTATCTGCTTGACGGACTTGCCACGGTGTTCATTGGCATGACGATGTTCCGTCCGGGCACAGCCACGATTGCGGGCACATTCTTCGGCGCACTCTTTATCGGTGTCATCAATAACGGCCTCAACCTTATCGGCATGGACACATACATCCAGAGCATCGTGAAGGGCCTTATCATTCTCGTAGCGGTCGCGGTCGTTTCGCGTACCACCAAACTGAAGCTCCTTTGAGAGCACACGTGAGGCATTGAACTAAACATCATGAAACAAATGCAACAGACAAGTCTGTCGGAGGCGCACGTGCAAAATCCGAGTAACTCTAATCTTCTCGAACTCTACCGGACGATGCGGCGCATCCGCACCTTTGAAGAACGTGTGGGCGAATTGTTCGTGCGCGGTCAGACGGCAGGTTCGATGCTCCATCTCTCGATTGGCGAAGAGGCAGCTGCTGCCGGTGTTTGCGCGGCAATGCAACCACAGGATACGTTCACCACGCACCATCGCGGCCATGGTATCTTTCTGGCGCGCGGTGCTGATCCCCGGCAGATGATGGCTGAAATCGGCGGTAAGGAAACCGGCTATTGCCACGGCAAGGGCGGATCCATGCATATAGCCGATATGGCGCTTGGGCATCTTGGTGCCAATGCGATTGTCGGCGGCGGCATTCCTTCGGTCGTTGGCGCGGGTCTTTCCAGCAAATATCTCAAGAAGAACTCCGTTTCGCTCGCATTTTTCGGCGACGGCGCAATGCAGCAGGGTATTCTTTACGAGAGCATGAATATGGCGGCTCTCTGGGGTCTGCCAGTCGTGTTTGTCTGCATCAACAATCAGTATGGCATGGGAACACGCGTCGATCAGGCAACGGCCAATACGGCTTTTGATCAGCGCGCGCATGCTTTCGGCCTTAATGGTGCGATTGTCGATGGTATCGATGTGGAAGAAGTGAAAACCACGGCGCAAGGTCTGATTGACGATGCCCGCCTTGGCAAACCTGGCTTCCTGTCCGTCACCTGCTATCGCTTCTTTGGCCACGCCCGCATGGACAAGAGCCCGTATCGTGCGGAAGCGGAAGAGGCCGAAGGTCGCAAGAAAGACCCGGTGAAATTTACACGCGACCGGCTGGTTTCCGAAGGTTTGGCCGAGGAAACAGCACTGGACGCGATGGACAGCGGCATCACTGCCGAAATGGACGCGACTATTGATTTCACAGTCGAGTCCAAGGCGCCGCCACTCACGTCAATGTTCAAGGATGTCTATGCGGTGGGAGAACCAGAGCCGGAGCCCGTCCGCACCCGTATCGACCGCGTACTTTCCAGGGATGAAGCATAATGGTTGCCATGACTTACCGCGATGCGCTGCGTAAAGCGCTGGATGATGCCATGGCTGAAGACAACACCATTGTCGTCATTGGCGAAGAAGTGGGCCGCTATGGCGGCGCTTATGGCGTGACGAAAGACCTGATCGGTAAATATGGCGCTGATCGACTTATCGACACACCAATTTCCGAGCCTGCGATTATCGGTGCCGCTGTTGGGGCTGCGATGACCGGTCTACGCCCTGTTGCAGAGCTGATGTATATCGATTTTCTTGGCATGACGATGGACCAGCTTGCCAATCAGGCTGCCAAAATCCGCTATATGTTCGGTGGACAGATTGGTGTGCCGATGGTGCTTCGCACGCAGGGCGGCACCGGTCGTTCGGCGGGTGCACAGCATTCGCAAAGCCTTGAAGCATGGATCATGCACACCCCTGGCTTGCGGCTTGCCATGCCTGCCACAGTCCAAGATGCTTATCATTTGTTGCGCCAAAGCCTGACGAAGCCGGATCCGGTCGTCTTTATCGAGCACAAGGCGCTCTATACCCGCAAGGAAGAAGTCGATCTGGATGCGGAACCGCTTGAGTGGGGTAAGGCCGCAGTACGCCGTACGGGCAAGAATCTGGTTATCGTGACCTATTCGCGCCAGCTTCACTATGCGCTGGAAGCTGCCGAAAAGCTGGCTGCCAAGGGTATTGAAGCGACGGTCATTGATCTTCGCACGCTCAACCCGCTTGATTTTGACACTGTACGCGAACATGTCGAGCGCGTCGGCAAAGCCATGGTTGTTTCCGAAGGCGTGATGACAGCTGGGGTTGCAGCCGAACTTTCGGCTCGTATTACAGAGGAATGCTTCGATTATCTTGAACAGCCTGTCGTTCGCGTTGCCGGTGAAGATATTCCGATTTCGGTTTCGCAGGATCTTGAAGCTGGCAGTGTGCCGACAGTGGATCTTATCCGGTCGGTCGCAGAGAGAATGCTGTCATGACAGAACGTATTCTGAAAATGCCGCGTCTTGGCGAGACGATGGAAGAAGGCAAGATTGTCGGCTTCCTCGTCAATCCCGGCGACAGTTTCAAGCGCGGTGATTCAATCATCGAGATTGAGACCGACAAGACGGTTGCCGAGTTTCCCGCACTTGGCGACGGCACGCTCAATGCATGGATCGGATCGATTGGGGATCATGTCGTTGTCGGTGCGCCGCTGGCGCGCATCGAGATCGGCTCTGGTCCCGACTGGACCGAAGAGGCTGGCGAAAGCGCGGCCTCCTCGGTGGAGCCGGCTGCGTCGCACCCCGCGCCCGCAGCCGGCTCACACCATGCACATGTTGTGACCGATCTCAATATGCCCCGCCTTGGTGAAACGATGGAAGAGGGCCGCATCGTCCGCTGGTTGAAAGCTGAGGGCGATAGTTTCGAGCGTGGCGAAGCCGTTCTTGAAATTGAAACTGACAAGACGGTTGCTGAGTTTCCGGCACTCGTCAGCGGTAAGCTCGTTGAAATCCTGCGCCAAGAAGGCGACATGGTGACTGTTGGCGATGCCATTGCTCGTATTGAAGTGGCAGCGGATTCAATCACGCAAAAAGTTGAAGCTGTCTCTCATGCAGAGACAGCGGCTGAAACGGCTCAACAGTCTGCTGTTTCGCGAGCTGCAAGAGCCGCGAGCCAGGGACAGCGCACGCGTGCGACGCCGCTTGCCCGCAGACTTGCGCGCCAGAAGGGCATCGATATCAACACGCTTTCAGGCTCTGGCCGCAGAGGTCGTGTAGAGAAAGAAGATGTTCTGGCAGCCTCTGGCAATGCGCCAGCGAGTGCTGATGTGAACTTCGTTGACCTTGCAGATGGCCGCGTTGCCTATACCGATATCGGCCCCAAAAACGCACGCGTTATTGTGCTGCTTCATGGCTTTTCGGGTGACCGGACGACATGGAGCAACGTTGCATCTGGACTGCGCAGGGCAGGCTTCCGAGTGGTCGCGCCCGATCTTCCGGCCCATGGGTTGACGACGATCAATGCTGCGAATGCTGACCAGCTTAGTCAGTTCCTTCCGGCATTCCTTGATGCTCTGTCGATCAAAAAGGCGGACGTCGTCGCGCACTCTCTTGGTGCGGTCGCAGCAACTGTATTTGCCTCTGCTCATACCGCCCGCGTTGCAAGTCTGACGCTCGTCGCGCCAGCGGGACTTGGCTCTGATATTGATGCCGGGTTTATTTCAGGTATGGCACAGGCAACGACAGTGGGCGAGATAACGCATCTTCTGCGGCGAATTGCAGCCAAGCCTGTCGAACTCTCGCCGGTGTTGGTGGCGGAATTTGCTGCAACTATGGCCAGGGGACGTCTGAAGGATCTGGCAGAAGCTGTTGTCGGGCCATCAGGACAGCGAACCGACATTATCGCATCGCTTGAAAAGCTTTCGCGCTCAATGCCGGTCCGTGTTCTGGTCGGATTGCAGGATCGTATCATTCCATGGCAGCAGGTGACTTCGTTGCAGCCGTCAATTGGCGTTCACTTCCTCGCTCAGTCGGGTCATATGCCGCAATGGGATCAGGCGAAGGACGTGACCGATCTGGTTTTAAACTTTGCTGGAGGCACGAATGACTGATGTGAAGCTGCGTCTGAAAGAAGCCCAGTCGCGACTGGGTGCTTTTGCCAAAGCAACGCCGGAACTCATGTCCGGCTTTGCCAGGGTCAGCAAATCTGCAACGGCTGCGGGTGCATTTTCTTCTGCGCAAAGAGAGTTGATTGCCGTCAGTATTGCTGTTGCCAAAGGTTGCGAAGATTGCATCCTTTATCACGTGGATGCAGCCATCCGTCATGGTGCGACCGAGAAGGAGCTGATCGAAGCTCTGGAGGTTGCCGTTGAAATGGGTGGTGGTCCGGCTGTGATGTATGCGGCCAAGGCACTAGACGCATTTCGCGGACTAAATTGAACGATTGCACGGTGATGCATTCCGGAAGCTGGAGGAGCTTTCGGAATGGCATTTGGGAGGATTTGAATGGCCTATTTTCTGACCGCCGATGGAGGAACGGAAAGTATCCGCGCGCGGGTCTATGATCTTTCAGGCACGTGTCTGGCGAGTGCCGCTGTGCCTTATGAAACGAAATTTTCAAGCGGAGCGCGCGCGGAACAAAATCCTGAAGACTGGTGGTCTTCTTTCGTTCAGGCTGCACGCAGAGCCATATCAGAATCTGCGATTGATCCGGCCGCAATCGAAGCTATTACGCTTGCTACAACAAGCTGCACGGTCGTGGCGCTCGATGCGGATGGCAAGCCTCTACGCCCGTCGATCATCTGGATGGATGTGCGTGCGAGCGATGAAGCTGAAGCAGTACTCGCAACCGGTGATGACGCGCTTCTGGCGAATGGCGGTGGGCGCGGCCCCGTGTCAGCAGAATGGATGATCCCCAAGGCGCTGTGGATCGCGCGCAATGAGCCAGAAATCTTCGAGAAGGCAGAAACCATCTGCGAATATCAGGATTTCATGACGCTGCGATTGACAGGAGAGAAGGCGGCAAGTCTCAACAACGTGTCGTTGCGCTGGCATTATTCGACAGATCGCGGCGGGTTTCCAAAGTCTCTACTCGAGAAGCTGGGCCTTGAAGCGCTGTTGCAGAAATGGCCGTCACGGGTGGTTGCCCCCGGTGAAGTGATCGCCAATTTGAGTGCAAACGCTGCATCCGAACTGGGACTCTCACAGAAGGTGAAAGTCGTGCAGGGTGGTGCTGATGCGCTGATTGGCATGATTGGCCTTGGGGTTGCCAAGCCGGGGCAGCTTGCCTTGATAACTGGCTCATCTCACTTGCAGTTCGGTGTTTCAGATAAGCCCCTCCATGCGCCCGGTATATGGGGCAGTTATCCGGATATGGTCTATCCGAAACGTTATATCATTGAAGGTGGGCAGACATCGACTGGTTCGGTTATTGCCTGGCTTGGCCGCATGATGAACGGCACAATGGATATAGAAGAGCTGAACCGCAAGGCTGCCGCACTTGAGCCGGGCGCGGATGGGCTTCTGGTGCAAGATCATTTTCAGGGCAATCGCACGCCTTATACCGATGCCCTGTCGCGCGGGGCAATTGTTGGCCTGACACTTGCACATGAGCCGCACCATGTTTTCCGTGCCATCATGGAAGGCATCAGTTTCGGTACACGCGCGATCCTCGATGCCATGGCGGAAGCCGGTTATAGTGGTCAGGAAATCACGGTCGGCGGCGGGGCAAGTGCATCACCGCTTTGGCTGCAAATCCACGCCGACACGGCTGGGCTGCCTGTTTGTGTGCCGCAATCACGTGATGCGCCTTCGGTTGGAGCTGCCGTTCTGGCCGCCCATGGCGCTGGACATTTTGCCAGCATTGACGACGGCATCGCCGCCATGGTCAAGCCGGGCACCCGTATCGAGCCACGTCCGCGTGAGACGGCCATCTATAACGAGATTTATCAACAATATCGTGCGCTGTATCCAGCTTTGAAGTCGGTTCGGGGTGCCTGAGGAAGATATTCGGGAGAAGATAATGCTCAAGGATTTTCAGCTGACGGGTAAGAGTGCTGTCATTACTGGCGGTGCCAAAGGTATAGGACGGGCTATCGCCGAACTTTTTGTCGAGGCCGGTGCCAATGTTATCATCACCGACCGAGATGAGGCTGCGGGTAAGATAGCTGTCGCAGAACTCAACGCCCGGAGAGCCTCGTCAGCGCAATTATATGTGCTCGATGTAACGGACAAGAATGCTGCCGAACGGGTGGCAGAGGCAATTTCCAACGAGATTGGCGTGCCGGATATTCTGGTCAACAATGCCGGTATTGTCCGAAATGCCGCCGCCAGCGATGTGACCGAAGATGATTGGCGGGCGGTGATCGACGTCAATCTCAATGGCGTTTTCTACTGCGCACAGGCATTCGGAAAGTGCATGGCTGCGGCGGGTCGGGGCGCAATCGTCAACATCTCGTCGATGTGCGGGGAGATTGTCGTCTATCCTCAGCCGCAGGTGGCCTACAACGCTGCAAAAGCGGGTGTCAATCTCATTACCAAGTCACTGGCTGTTGAATGGGCCAAGCTAGGCGTGCGCGTAAATGCGGTCGCGCCCGGTTACACCGCAACCGAACTGACGCTTGCGGGACGCAGCAACGAAGAATGGTTTTCGACCTGGCTCGCCATGACGCCCCAAGGGCGGCTCGGTGAACCGCGTGAGATTGCCAATGCCGTTTTGTTTCTTGCATCCGATGCAGCAAGCTTCGTGACAGGCACAGTGCTGACAGTGGACGGCGGCTATACGGCTCTTTGATTTCTGGGATTTCTGGAGGATGAAATGACTGAACAGGCAAAAATAGCACTTGTCACAGGTGCCAGCCGTGGAATTGGACGTGCAATCGCTATTGGTATGGCCAAACGCGGCTTCGATGTAGCCATTAACGATATCGAACGCCAGAAGGATGCTTTACAGGATGTGGCGAAGGAAATTGAAGCAGCCGGTCGCCGCGCTTTGACCGTTTATGCGGATGTCAGCCGCAAAACCGACGTTGAAGCGATGGTGCAAAAGACCGTCGATACTTTTGGTCGTATCGATGCTGTCGTCAACAATGCAGGTATTCTGATTGCCAGCGACGTCGAACATCTCAAGGAAGAACATTGGGACAGTGTTCTTGATGTAAATGCCAAGGGTACATTTCTGGTCGTCCAGGCCGTGTTGCCTCACATGAAAAAGCAGAAATACGGTCGCATCGTGAATATTGCCTCTATCGGTGGCAAGCATGGCGCACCAGAACAAGCGCATTATTCTGCATCAAAAGCTGCGGTCATGGGGTTCACACGCGTGTTGGCACAGGAAGTGGGGACTTTCGGTATTACCGCAAACTGCGTCTGCCCCGGCATCATTTTAACTGACATGGGTCGCGTCAATCTCGACGATGTTGCAATACGCGAGGCCTGGCAGGAAAAGACCGCCATGCGGCGGATTGGCGACCCTGAAGACGTGGTTGGGCCGGTTGTGTTCCTTGCTTCTGATGACGCAGCTTTCGTGACCGGCCAGAGCCTCAATGTCGATGGCGGTATCGTGCTAAGCTGATCATAGTAGTTTTACAACCACGACAAAACGGCCCGCAGTGATACTGGCGGGCCGTTTTCATTTGCGATGCGTTTCACAAAACATCGAATAACCTCTTCTGTTTTGCATTAGCCACTTCAAATCTCACTCATTGAGAGATAAATTGTCATGGGTGGCTTCCTGTTAAATTAGGACAATCGATGGCTTGTAATGATCTTGTGACCTTCGATGTGTGGCAACCTGCGCTGGAGATGCGAAAGGGAACCACCAAACATCGGCTTCTGACTGAAAAGATCGTTGAGGATATTGAGAAGGGTGTCCTGAAACCTGAGACGCGTATGCCAACGCATCGTGATCTCGCGCACAAGCTCGGGCTTTCGGTGCAGACGGTCAGTATCAGCTACAAAGAAGCCGAGCGGCGCGGCTATCTGCGTGGCGAAGTCGGCCGGGGAACTTATGTCTGCAATCGCGTGACGGAGCGGGCGGACCGGTTCATGCTTGATCGGGATCCCAGCGGAACCGCGGATCTGTCGATCATTCGCGCCGTCTATACGGAAGCCCACGAGAATGCCTCGCGTCACTTGCTGGAGGAAATGAGCCAGTCGGACAATGCAAGCTTCATGCGTCCGTGTCGTCCAATTGCTGGGCTGGACCGGCATCGTGCTGCCGCACGGGGCTGGTTGCGTGGCCTGTCCGTTGATGTTGATCCGGGTCGCATCATTATTACGAATGGTGCAGCGCATGGACTTTTTCTTGCGGTTGCTGCTGTCGTTCAGCCGGGAGAGGTAGTGCTTACGGAAAGCCTGACCGATCATGGCATCATCGGTCTTGCCAATGTACTTGGCTTCACGCTGCGTGCGCTGCCGACGGATAGAGAAGGCATATTGCCCGATGCCTTTGAAACTGCGTGTAAGGCGGGAGATGTAAGGGCACTGGTGCTCATCCCGACGCTTGGCAATCCGACCAGTCATTTAATGGGAGTCGAAAGGCGCATTGCTGTCGCGGACATTGCGCGGCGATATGGCGTTTGTGTCATTGAGGATGAAGTCTACAAGCCGATCCTCGAAGAGCCTCTGCCGTCAATGCCGGAACTGCTGCCGGAGCTGGGCTTCTTCGTAACAAGCTTCACCAAGACAGTCATGACCGGCTTGCGGACAGGCTATCTTGTGGTGCCAGCGCATTATTCTATTCGCGTGACGTCGATTTTGCGCGTCACAAGCTGGAGCGGCGTCAATCTCGTTGCAGAGATGGCCAGCCGCTGGATCGAGGACGGAACGGCGACCGAGCTTCTGGATATTCAGCGTAGCGAGTTGCGTTCAAGGCAGACATTGGTAGCCGATATTCTTGAACCTCACATTGCAGGCAGCAATCCGCTGTCGCTTTGTGCCTGGTTGAAGATCCCGCGCAACTGGTCGGAGGATGGTCTGGTCCGTGCTCTGGCAAGCAAGGGCGTCGCTGTCACACCTTCTGATCCGTTCGTGGCGGGTGGTGAGCGGGGAGATGGCGGCATCCGCATCTGCCTCGGCGGGAGGCTTTCGCGATCTGCCTTGCAGACAGCTCTTGAAACTATTCGCGAAACCTTCGCGCAACTGCCGCCAGTCTATGACGTCAGTTCTATAGCCTGAGCGCTATAGAACTGATTGCAGAAATTCTTTCGTCCGCTCTTCGGTCGGAGACTGGAATATCTGTTCGGGCGTGCCCTGCTCGCAGATGCGTCCTTTGTCGAAAAAACAAACACGATCAGACACTTCACGTGCAAAGCGCATCTCATGGGTGACGAGGAGCATTGTCAGATCATGTTCTTGTGCGAGACTGCGAATGACCGCCAGAACTTCGCCGACAAGCTGCGGATCAAGTGCAGATGTGGGCTCGTCAAAGAGTAGAACACGCGGACGCATAGCCAATGAACGCGCAATCGCAACGCGCTGCTGCTGGCCGCCGGAAAGCTGTGAAGGGTAGTGATCTTTCTTGTCTGTCAGGCCGACAAGAGCAAGAAGATCGAGTGCGCGCGCCTCGGCTTCGTCCCGCTTCATACCGAGAACGTGAACCGGCGCTTCGATGATATTGCGCAGCACAGACATGTGCGGAAACAGATTGAAGCTCTGGAACACCATGCCGACATGCGATCTGATTTTACGCAAGTGGGCTTCGCTCGCTTGAAACTGTCCTTTGCCGTTCGGCTCATGATAGGACATGTCTGCGAGTTCGAGCGTCCCTTCCTGAAACGGCTCCAGCGTCATGAGAATGCGGAGCACGGTCGATTTTCCCGATCCTGATGGACCAATCAGCGTTACTTTCTCGCCCGTCTTGACCGAGAAATTGAATTGATCCAGCACAGTCAGTGCGCCGAAACGCTTGGATACGTCCTGAAAGCGGATAATTTCCTGGGTCATTTGAGAGCGATCCCGTTCTTTGGAAGTGTGCGTTCGAGCAGTCGAATGCCTGCCGAGCAGATAAGTGTCAGGATGAGGAAGATCAGGCCGACCATCGACAGTGGCACCAGATATTCGAAGGTGCGGTCGCCGATCAGATTGGCGAGGTTCAGCATGTCGACGATACTGACGACAGACAATACAGGTGTCTCCTTGAGCATGGAGACGAGATAATTCCCCATGGCCGGGATGATCCGGGGTATGGCTTGCGGAATGACGATATCGCGATAGGTGCGCCATGGTGTGAGGTTCAGCGCACGTGCCGCTTCCCACTGTCCGCGCGGAATGGCCTCTATGCCTCCGCGATAAACCTCCGATGTGTAGGCCGAATATTGAAGGCCGAGAGCCAGAGCGCCGGTCAGGAATGCGGGCAGTACGATGCCGTAGACGGGCAAGACGTAATACAGGAAAAACAACTGCACCAGCAGAGGCGTATCGCGCAGAAACTCCACAACGACTACGGTCGGCCAGGAAATGATCTTGTACGGGCTGCGGCGCAAAAGCGCGAAAACGAGGCCGAGCACCAGCGCAATCGCGAAGCCGGTGGCTGCGGCCTTGAGGGTTACTGTGAGGCCAATTCCCAGAATTGGCAGAATGGAAATCGCAAAAGAAAGCGTGGACGAGGTGTCCCATGCATAGCCGTAGATCATGCGAAACCTCCTGCCATTGTCTGGCGTTTCAGTCGTCGCTCAAGCCAGCGAATAGCGGAAGCGAGCACCAGAGCCATTGCAAAATAACCGAGTAGTGTCAGCGAATAGATCGTCACATTGTCGAGCGTCAGATTGCGCAAACGCTGGGCCTGGAAGGTCAGATCGCTGATGGCGATAAGCGAGGCGAGTGCTGTATCTTTCAGATTATGAATGGCCAGATTGCCGAAAGCCGGCATCATCTCGACGACGGCCTGTGGCAGGACGATATGAAACAATGTGTGGCCTCTGCTGAAGTTGAGGGCTCTTGCGGCTTCGTGCTGTGCCTCGGGAACAGACTTCAGCGCGCCGCGCACCACCTCCGCACCATAGGCACCTATATTGAGACCAAGCCCCATGATGCCGGTCGTGAGTGGGTCGAACGAAATGCCGATCAGTGGCAGGGCGTAATAAAGCCAGAACAATTGCACGAGCAGTGAAGTACCCCGGAATATCTCGATATAGATCACCGCAATCGTGGAAAGGATCGGCCCACCCGCAAAACGGGCAATACCGGCTGCGAACGCCAGCAGAGTGCCGATAGCCATCGAACTGAGGGCAAGAACGACGGTGATTTGTGCGCCTTTGAAAAGGGCGGGAAGATACTCCGTCCAGTGCATATGGTCTTCTCCCGATAGAGATGAGACAGGCCCGCCGAACCAGTCATCATGGCACGGCGGGCGACAAAAGCGTTACTTTGCGTTGCAGAGGGTGGCCGTATCAACAGTCCGGGCCGCCTCTACACTCTCTTCGCTAAGCCCGTAAGTCATCAGGATTTTGGCGTAGTCATCAGTTTTCTTGAACTCGATGAGTTCCTTATTGAAGGCGTCGTAGAACTCCTTGTCCTCCGGACGGAAGCTGAAAGCGCCGAAACTGCGTGCAGCTTTGCCATCCACAACCGGGTCGGTAAACGGATGTGCCTGCTCCAGTTCCGGGGAATTCGCAACAAGGTTCGCCACCGTCAATTCGGTTGCCGCATAAGCATCGGCACGACCAGCCTGTACCGTGGATGGAGCGTCAGCATTGCCCTGAATCATGACGATTTGCGATTCATCGATACCCATGCCATGCAGGAAGTCGATTTGATCCGCACCGGAAACGATAGCAACTTTCAGGGAAGGATCCTTCTTGATGTCTTCATAGGAATGGATTTTCTTCGGGTTGCCTTTGGGCACCAGAAGACCTTCACCATAGCTGGAATTAGCAACGGTGAACTGCACCTGCTTGCAACGATCCGGCAGAATGTTCTGCTCGGCGGCGACAAACTCAAAGCGCTTGGCCTTCAATCCGGGAATAAGTGAGCCGAATGGTGTGACGGTCCAGTCGACTTCTTCAATTCCGAGTTTCTTGAAGATTGCTGCGGCAACATCCGGACCGATGCCTTTGGCTGCACCACTCGCGTCCATATAACCATAAGGCATTTCGTTAGCGGTTGCTCCTCGCACAAAGCCCGCGCTTTTCAGATCGTCAATGGTGACGGCCTGTGACGGCATTGTAAGAGCTGCAAATGCTGCCGCGGAAAGCAGAGCGGAAATCGTATGAAGTTTCATGCGCATGGTGTTCACTCCTCTTTATGGATGCCGGTTGTTTTTGTTCCGGCTTTTCAATTGGTCAGTACTGATTGATTTGAGACGAAGATGGCTCCTCGCTGATCGTGGCGATGACCGAAAGGCAATCGCCCATCTTGATGAGACCCGGAAAGTGCCGTGCCGCGAGTATTCCATCGAGTGCGGCGCGATACTCTTGCGGAGCCGAGCCGGTGCGCGCCACATTATGAACGCGGGCAATGAGGTCGCCTTTGCGTACTTCCGCGCCGAGATCAACCAAAGGTTCAAGCAAACCTTCGGTATCGGCAAAGCCGAAGCATTCCTGCGACGGCATATCGAGCCATGTGGTGGGCGAAAGCTCGACTTCACCATGCAGAATGCCTGCATGGCGCAAAAGGTTGCGAATGCCGCGTTTGGCGATTGCTGCCGACCGTGCCGAAATCGTGCCGCCGCCAGAAAGCTCGGTCGTCACAAAGACTTTGCCTGCTTCTTCTGCGGTTGTATCGTACATGCCTACTGCATCGATCTCGATCATCCGCATGGAGAAAGGAGCCGAAAAGGCTTTGACGGCAGCAAAGCATTGGGCTTCCTGAGTTGCATCGGGCAGGGCGTGCGCGGCGGCATAGGGCAGGAAGTCGAGTGTTCGTCCGCCGGAATGAAAGTCCACGACGATATCGGCTGTGGGCAGCAGATAGCGGGTGAAATAATCGGCGATCTTTTCCGTGACGGTGCCATTCGGGCGGCCGGGGAAACTACGATTGAGATTGCCTTTATCTATCGGCGATGTGCGCGTTCCGGCCATGAAGGCCGGGAAATTCATTGCAGGAACAATAATAACGCGTCCGTTGATCTCAGCCGGTTTCAGATTGGCGGCGAGATCGTAGAGGGCAACCGGTCCTTCATATTCATCGCCGTGATTGCCACCCGTAAGAAGGGCTGTGGGTCCATCGCCATTACGAATGACGCAGATGGGCAGCATCAGCGAGCCCCAGGCGGAATCGTCTCGCGACCACGGTAACCGCAAATGACCATGCTGCACGCCGTCGCGGTTAAGATCGACGGTTGGCGTGATTGGGGAGGGGCGGGAAGGGGGCGAGCTATGCATCATCGCAGCGTCCTAATCCTTGACCACGAGTTTGCGCGGCACATTCGATAGGCATTCGACGCCTGTTTCGGTGATCACGATGCTCTCGGTAATCTCGAGCCCCATGGTTTCCAGCCAGAGACCTGTCATGAAATGAAAGGTCATGCCGGGCTGCAATTCCGTGCGGTCGCCGGGACGCAGGCTCATGGTGCGTTCGCCCCAGTCCGGCGGATAGGACAGGCCGATGGAATAGCCGGTGCGGTTGTCCTTGATGATCCCGTATTTCTTCAAAACAGCGAAGAAGCCGTTGGCGATATCCTCGCAGGTATTACCAGGGCGAGCGGCTGCCAGACCGGCCTCCATACCTTCGAGCGTTGCCTTTTCAGCATCAAGGAAAGCCTGTGTCGGCTTGCCGAGAAATACGGTGCGCGACAGCGGGCAATGATAGCGCTTATAGCAGCCAGCGATTTCGAAGAACGTACCTTCGCCGGTTTTCATTGGAAGATCGTTCCAGGTCAGGTGCGGGGCGGAGGCGTCAGGTCCGGAAGGCAGCAACGGCACGATTGCCGGATAATCGCCTCCGAAATCGTCAACGCCGCGCGTACCTGCATCGTAGATTTCAGCAACCAGATCGCATTTGCGCATACCCGGCTCGATCTTGTCGACGATGCGCCGATGCATGGCTTCCACGATGCGGCCGGCCTTGCGCATATAGTCGATTTCGGTCGCGCTTTTCACCGCGCGCTGCCAGTTGACAAGCCCCTGCGCATCTTTGAAACGTGCGTTGGGCAGATGCTTCTGCAGGGCATGATGCGCTGCAGCCGTGTACCAGTAATTATCGAACTCCACAGCTATCGTCTTGTTGCCCCAACCCTTTTCCTCAAGGATCGAAGCCAGAAGATCCATCGGGTGGCGTTCCAGCGATTGCACGTAATGGTCAGGATAACCGATGATGTTGTCATGGCTTATCCACGCGGTACGTTTCGCGCCGTTGCCATCCTGACCGCGACCGTACCAGATCGGTTCGCCTTCCATCGAAAGCACAACGCATTGATGGACATAGAAGGACCAGCCATCATAACCGGTAAGCCAGTGCATGTTGGATGGATCGGTGACGATGATAACATCGAAGCCTGCCTTCTCCATGGCGCGACGAGTTTTGGCTATCCGCTGATCATATTCCGTGCGGGTGAAGTTGAGTTCCACACTCATCGACTGGCTCCTGCAGTTTTGGTTGAATCGATTTTTGTGCCTGCCTCGCGCAGGCTGGCGCGCTCCGTCGCAAGGCGAGCAATTGCGGTGTCCTGAACCCCGGTGCCCGTGAGGTCGCAGAAGGTTATGTCCTCTGCCTGACGCCGGAATTTCGCCTTATTGAGAACGATCTGGCCCAGTTCTGGAAAGACAGTATCCGCTGCAACAATCCCAGCCGAAATTGCATGATGCAGTTCGCCAAGCTTGCGAGTCTGGGAGAGGCTGTCAGCGACATAGATGATTGATCGCTGGAAAAGGGCAGGGTCGATCTCGTTCTTATGTTCGGCATCCGAGCCCATCGCAGTGATATGCTGGCCGGGAACAAGCCATTCAGCCTTTATGAGCGGTGTTTCCGATGGCGTTGTCGTGACGATAATGTCAGTGCCGTCGCGAGCTTCCTTTGCATCTGCGACTGCCGTCACCGGTATTCCGAGCTTTTCGGTAAAGTTCCGCGCGGCTTTTTGTGCGTTGTCGAAGTTGCGTGCCCAAATCCGCGCCTCGGTGATGGGGCGCACGAGTTTCAGCGCTTCAAGCTGCATTCCAGCCTGCATGCCCGCACCGAAGATGGCGGCTACATGGGCGTCTTTTCGTGCCAGATATTTTGCGGCGACAGCACCAGCGGCGGCGGTGCGTACATCGGTCAGATAGCCATTATCCAGTAATAGCGCTTCAATAAGCCCGGTCTTTGCCGAAAACTGGATCATCAGTCCGTTGGTGGAAGGCAGGCCGATTGAAGGATTATTGAAGAAGCCCGGACTTACTTTGATGGCAAAGCTGTCTAATCCAGGAATATAGGCCGTCTTCACATCGACTTCGCCGCGTTCGGCTGGAATATCGAGCCGCAGGATTGGCGGCATGCTAACCCCACCGCTCGCGAGTGCCCGGAAAGCATCTTCCACGCATGCTACGCTTTCGACGTCGAGGGCTATGATCTGTCGTAGATCAGCTTCGGTCAGAATTCTCATTTCAGCCATCAGCCTGCCCTCCGATAGCGGTTTTCCATAATTGCGCGATGCTGTTCGGGATCGACATTGCCGCCCGAAATGATGATGGCAGTTGCTCCCGTTGGCTTTATTTTTCCAGCAAGCAAGGCGGCAATACCGACGGCCGCAGCTCCTTCGATGACTTCGCCTTCCTGTGTTGCGGCATGTCTGATCCCCGCTGTGATCTCCTCTTCATCGAGCAGGATCACATCATCAAGCAGCGAGCGACACATCTCAAAAGTCCAGCGATTGTCGAGCCCGATACCACCGCCGAGGGAGTCTGCCAGCGTGTCCAATTCCTCAACATTGACTGGTTTGCCCGCTTCGAGGCTCGCCTGCATAGCCGCACCGCGTTTCATGGAAATTCCAATTACCCGCGCTAGTGGGCGTTTTGCTTTCACTGCTGCAGCCACTCCGGCGGCAAGTCCACCACCAGAAAGCGGAACAAGCACGGTGTGCAGTTCGGGGAGATCTTCGACAATTTCCAATCCCATCGTTCCCTGTCCGGCAATGATGCGCGGATCGTCGAATGGTGGGATGGCATTCATGCTTTCATCACGCACAAGTCGCACGACTTCTTCCATCGCATCGTCCTGTGAGTTCCCAACGATGCGCACATCAGCACCAAGTGCACGGATGGCCTCGACCTTATTGCGCGGTACAAGCGATGAAAGGCAGATTGTGGCGGTCAACCCTTGCGTGGACGCCGCATGAGCCAATGCGCGCCCATGATTTCCGGTAGAGGCTGTGACAAGCCCCCGCTCGCGTTCATTCCCGGACAGGCTGAGAACAGCATTTGTTGCACCACGAAGCTTGAAACTACCCGTGGGTTGTCGGTTTTCAAGCTTGAGAAAAACCGGCACGCCTGATTGCGCGCTGAGACTTTCGGAGTGGATCAGCGGCGTTCTTTCGACATGACCATCCAGCCTGTCCTGGGCTTGCTCTATTTCGTTGAGACTGATCATTCGCGACACGCTTCCCTACATCCACGCGCCGTTCAAAGCGGCGTGACAATGGGGAATACTGCACCAAGCAAAGCACTTCTTCGCTGCAGGTGAGCAAATTGAGGGCGCAATAAAGCACCATATGCGAAACCATAAGGCCGCATTCTCGTTCCCCATTTATTTGATTTTTGTTCTTGCCTATATGTGTGAAAGACCAATTACATCATGTCAATAATTATATTGGATCATTACAATATTGCTCTGAAGTGACTTTTTACTGACGCAGGCTTGCCTGCGATATGCGACCATGCCAATGAGAATGGCCTTGAAACGCAAATACTCACTTACATTGGACCGTTATAATGAAATCCGCCCTCAAGCTTGATGCTGTTGATCTTCGTATTCTGGAAGCAGTGCAGCAGAACGCGCGGATTACCAAGCTCGCGCTTGCAGAGCAGGTGGGTTTGTCACCGACACCGTGCTGGCTACGACTGCGCAAGCTGGAAGAGGCGGGCATTGTAACGGGCTACCACGCACGCATCGCCTACCGTAAAATTGCTCCCATCGCGCATGTCATGGTTCAGATCACGCTCGGCAATCACCGCCAGAGCGATTTTGACCGCTTTGAGCGCGCAATTGCTGTCATTCCCGAAATTGTCTCGTGCTGGTCGGTCGGTGGAGGCATAGATTATTTTCTGATGATCATGGCCCGCGATATAGATAGCTATCAGCGTCTGATTGACCGCCTGTTGGATCATAATATCGGAATCGAACGCTATTTCACATACATCGTGACGAAACTTGTCAAAGATGAGCGGACTGGAACGCCCTTGTCGATCCTCGCGGACGATCTGGAATAGTCTAAACGATCTGTTTGATCGCTGAAGTTTAGCCCAATCCTGCTGTTCTTCGTTATGTCTTTGGTCCGAATAAAGGCCCAGCCTGTGAGATGTTTCTTCCAGAATTGGGAGAAGCACAATGAATGCCGTTTTGGATCATCCGATACAACATGACGGGCTTAACAGGCTTCGGGACAAACACCTTTTTCGCGAACTTAGCTATATCGATGGGCGCTGGGTTGCGGGAGAGAAGGCTGAAACTTTTGCCGTTGTCGACCCGGCAACCGGGCGACGGCTGGCACGCGTCGCAAGTCTGAGCGAAGCCCAAACAACGCTTGCGATAGATGCAGCTGAGAAAGCCTTTCCTGAGTGGCGCGACAAACTGCCCCAGGAACGAGCCGCAATTTTGCGACGCTGGTATGAGCTTGTTCTGGCGAACCGCGAAGATCTGGCATTGCTGATGACGCTGGAGCAGGGCAAGCCGTTGGAAGAATCGCGCGGCGAGATCGACTATGGCGCATCTTTCATCGAATGGTTCGCAGAAGAGGCCAAGCGTCTTAACGGCGAAACCATAGCGAGCCATCTCCCAAATGCCGAGATGCTCGTGCGCCGTGAGGCGTTGGGTGTCGTAGCACTCGTGACGCCGTGGAATTTCCCGAATGCCATGATCACCCGCAAGGCGGCGGCTGCGATTGCTGCAGGCTGTCCGGTGGTGGTGCATCCGTCGTCGGAGACTCCACTTTCAGCGCTCGCATTGGCAGAGCTTGCAGAATGCGCTGGCCTTCCGTCTGGGGTTTTCAACGTTGTGACGGGCAAGGCTGCGCCAATTGTCGATGTGTTGTGCCGCGACGAGCGTGTGCGGGCGCTGAGCTTCACTGGTTCGACCGAGATTGGCAAGCTGATTGCCACCAAATGTGCGGCAACAGTCAAACGTCTGGTCATGGAGCTTGGCGGGCATGCGCCTCTGATTGTCTTCAACGATGCAGATGTTGATCGTGCGGTCGATGTGGCCATGGCCGCGAAGTTTGCAACTTCAGGGCAGGATTGTCTTGCTGCCAACCGTATCTTTGTCCAGCGCGATATCCTTCCAGCTTTCACGAGCGCTTTTGCTGCGCGCATACGGGGCCTCAAAACAGGCAACGGTCTTGATGCGGGCGTCGAAATTGGTCCGATGATGCATAGCCGTGCGGTCGATAAAATTGAGGAACAGGTTCGCGACGCGGAAAAGCGCGGCGCTCGTATCGAAGTGGGTGGCAAGCGGATTGGTGATCAAACGCTTTTCTTCGAGCCGACATTGCTGACCAATGTGTCTGACGATGCGGCGATTATGCACGAAGAGACATTCGGGCCGGTGGCCGCTGTCACGGTTTTTGACGATGAACACGAGGTCATAGCCCGCGCCAATGCCACACAATATGGTCTCGTTGCCTATGTCGTAACGACGAACGGTGCGCGGCAGCTCCGCATAGGGCGCGCACTCGAATATGGAATGGTAGCCATCAACCGCGCAAAAATTACCGGCGCGCCGATCCCCTTTGGTGGCTGGAAACAATCAGGGCTTGGCCGCGAAGGCTCTCATCAGGGCATCGAAGCCTTCACCGAACTCAAATATCTCTGCATCGATACCGCCGCGTAAAAGCGTGGCGACAGGAAAGGAACATACCCATGTTGAACAACAGCAACGAACTGACCGCCTGGGATCGCGATCATTTCTTCCACCCGTCCACCCATATGGGAATGCATGCGCGAGGCGAAACGCCAACGCGCGTGATCGAAGGCGGCCAGGGTGTGTACATTGCCGACGTGAATGGCCGGAAGAGCCTTGATGCCTTCGCGGGTCTTTATTGTGTCAATGTTGGTTATGGCCGCACAGAAATTGCGGATGCAATTGCAGAACAGGCTCGGAAGCTCGCTTATTACCATGCCTATGTCGGCCATGGCACCGAGGTGTCTATCACGCTTGCCAAGATGATCATCGATCGTGCACCCGAGCATATGAGCCGTGTCTATTTTGGTCTGTCCGGTTCGGATGCCAATGAAACCAACATTAAACTGATCTGGTACTACAACAATATTCTTGGCCGCCCGGAAAAGAAGAAGATCATTTCGCGCTGGCGCGGCTATCACGGTTCGGGCGTGATGACGGGAAGCATGACGGGGCTTGCGACCTTCCACAACGCCTTTGACCTGCCGCGCGCTCCGATCTTGCATACGGAATCCCCTTATTATTTCCGTCGCGCAGACCGCTCGATGAGCGAAGAACAGTTCTCGCAACATTGTGCCGACAAGCTCGAAGAAATGATCCTTGCTGAAGGTCCAGATACGATTGCTGCCTTTATTGGTGAACCTGTTCTGGGTACCGGCGGTATCGTTCCGCCGCCAGCAGGCTACTGGCAGAAAATTCAGGCCGTTCTTGATCGCTACGATATTCTGCTTGTCGCCGATGAGGTTGTTACCGGCTTCGGCCGTCTTGGCAGCATGTTCGGTTCTGATCATTACGGCATGAAGCCGGACCTCATTACCATCGCCAAGGGATTGACCTCAGCCTATGCGCCATTGTCGGGTTCGATTGTTTCTGATCGCATGTGGCAGGTGCTGGTTCAGGGATCTGACAAGATGGGTCCGATTGGTCATGGCTGGACCTATTCTGCCCATCCGATCTGCGCTGCCGCAGGCGTGGCCAATCTCAAGCTGATTGATGAATTGAACCTCGTCGAAAATGCGGGTTCCACCGGCGCTTATTTCCGCAAGGCACTGCAGGATGCTGTTGGTGGCCATAAGCACGTTGGAGAAGTGCGCGGCGAAGGTCTGATGGCTGCAATCGAATTCGTGGACGACCGCGACGACCGCAAGTTCTTCGACCCATCGCTAAAGATCGGCCCACAGGTTTCAACGGCACTTCTCGCCAACGGCGTTATCGCTCGCGCTATGCCTGAAGGCGATATTCTCGGATTTGCTCCACCGCTCTGTCTGACACGCGAAGAAGCCGATAAAATCGTCGATGCAACCAAGAAAGCAATTGCAACGGTATTTGCCTAATCTGATCTCTGTGAGCTTGCGATATCAGCCTTCACCATCTTATCGGGTGGTGAAGGTTTTCTTTTAAGGTTCAGAATTGTCGATTCATTGAACCCGTATGTCGATTGGTCCTAAAGCTATTGCTGATTTAAAGAAACACACGAGAAGCTATTCGCTGATTTGAATATATTTCGGGGCGGCGAGGAATGACTGTTTTTGATTTTGGACAAGGCAACGCTTATGTCCTTACTCCGCACCATCGCGGACAAACAGGTTTTGCCAGGCAAGTAGAACTTAATATTCAAATCCGAAGACAAACGCTCAAAGCATCGACAGCGATGTCCGGTGTTCTTGCTGCTATAGCAGCCATGGCCGCTTTTTCTGGTCTTGCATTTTCGACTGCTCCAGTTCTGGCACAGCAAGTCTCGGGCCATGGTGGGGCCGGTGGACAACATGCAATCAGTCGCCCTCGGGCGGGGGGCTCCGGCGCCGCTGCCATCTCCTATTCAGGTGGTGGTGGCGGTGGCGGTGGCGGAAAAAACTCTACCTCTGCTTCAGAGGGTATTGGCGGAACTGGCGGAAGTGGACCACATGCGCGAGGCGGGGGAGCAGGTGGCCGCTGGAACGAGCGTGGTAACGACGGCACCAAAGGGGCTAATGGTGCAGCGAAAGGCTGGGTTTGGGCACCCGGTAACTTCGGCCATGATGGTGGAAGTGGCGGAGGCGGTGGAGGCGGTGGCGTTACGTCCCGGCTTGCTTCGCGTATGCTTTACGATATTTCCACCTCTATTACTGGTGGCAAAGGCGGCAGTGGTGGCAATGGTGCCATAGGTGGGATTGGGTACTCGGCAGCGATATATCCGTTTTCTGCATATTGGGATGGAACCGGTGGTGGCGGTGGTGCCGGTGGTGGCGGTGGCGGCGGCGGAGCCGCTCTTGCTTTCAGCTCTTCGAACCAGGGGCCAATGCCTGCCGGGCAAGTCGCGGCCAATATTTCAGCCAATATTACCGGTGGAGCAGGTGGTGATGGTGGTTACGGCGGCGACGGTGGTGCTGGTGAAACCAAAGCAAGCCTGAACAATGCCGTCGGCGGCGACGGCGGTTCTGGCGGCAATGGCGGCAACGGCGGCGCAGGCATTCTGGCGGACAACTTTGTCGCATCAATCTACCTAACTCCCGGGACCGTTGTTGCTGGTGGCAATGGCGGAAAGGGCGGTAACGGTGGCTGGGGCGGTAACAGCGATTATGCCTACAACTATAACCTTGGTAATGGCGGTAATGGTGGAGATGGCGGAGCCGGTGGAACGGGTGTTGTGTTGGGCGGACCGAACGCGGACCAAAGCCACATCATTCTGGGCGACGGTGCCAGCGTAAAAGGCGGACAAGGTGGAGAACGAGGTTTCCGGGGAGGTCCTGGGTCCGTTTACAAGGGTACAATGTCCCCAAGTAACGGTATAGCCGGTCATCAAGGAAATGGCGGTCAAGGCGTCTGGTTGAGTTCCGGGGAGAGACTTCGCGTCGAGGTGGGGACTGGCGCAGTTATTCAGGGGGGGGACGGAGCCTCCGGCGGGATTGGTATTGAAGGCTCTGCATCGCAGTCGTTCATAAGTGCTGCGGGCACCATATCGGGCGGACTCGGCTCGGATGAAACACGAGCAGCAGCGATTTCCATCAACGGCACGAAAAACGTGCTTCAGCTTCTTAATGGCTATCAGTTTGTCGGTGGCGTTAATCTTGGCACTGACGCCACGTTATCCTTGGCTGGTGTGGAGAATTCTACGTTCGATCTTTCTTCGGTGGGTACGCGGTTTCAAGGTTTTAGCCACTTCCTTAAGGATGATCAGAGCACATGGACGCTGATTGGAAAAGCCAACACAAAATTCAAAGATGTTAGCGTCTCTGGTGGCGTTCTGACGCTTGGTCCTGACCAAACAGCACTGCAATCCGAAACTGGCCTTATCGATGGCGGCAAGGTCATTGTAACCGGCAACGGTGCTCCCAGCTCTGCAAACTGGTCCGTTGAACAATCTCTGGTCGTTGGCAATATCAAAGCGGGTGAGCTGGAGATTTCCAATGGTGGGGCGGTCAAGGTTGGCGGTGATTTGATCATAGGTAGCCAGAACTCAGCGTCAGGCACCGTAAATATCGCCGGTTCGCAATCAAGCCTGACCGTGGATGGCATGCTGGCTGTTGGTGATTCCGGCAATGGCACAATGATCGTTTCTAATGGCGCGCAAGTTCAGTCCGGTAAAGTGGCAATTGGGAGAAACACTGGTTCGACCGGATCCGTTCTTGTCACTGGAGCAGGCACGAAATGGGCGGCGCGGGACATCTATGTCAGTGGTGGTAATGCGGATAATGATGGTGGACATGGCTCGTTGACCATCGCCGATGGTGCGGTTGTTGGCTCGCCCGGCGGAATGATCGATGTCGGCGATAATGGCGCTTATGGCGTCCTGAATATTGGTGCGGCTGAAGGTGAAAGCGCTGCTGCTCCAGGCATCTTTGCCGGTCGCTATCTGATGCTTTCACCATTTACCGATACGGTTTTTAATCACAATGCGACTGACTACAGCTTTGATGCTTCAATATTGGGTTCTGCGAACCTCAAGTTTCTTTCAGGAAAGACAAAGCTGACAGGAGCCAGCTCGTCTTTCGACGGCAATGCAACCGTATCCAATAGCACTGTGGAAGTGGCCGAGAGAGCGAAACTGAATGGTACATGGACTGTCGATCATGGGGGGCGGCTGGAAGGATCGGGTCAGGTTGGTACGACGACCATAAATGCCGGGGCTGTTCTCGCACCAACGGGCACGCGTTCATTAACACTTAATGGGGGGCTTACCCTCAATGCGGGTGGCTCCATTTTACCTAGCGACGCGGCTTCACTCATTGTGAACGGTAAGGCAACGTTTAACAGCGGCGGGCTTTATACTTACAATCTCGCTACAGGCGGTTCAGGGACGACGGCAACGACTGTTGTGAATGGTGATGTTGCGCTTAACGGGACGACGCTGAATGTAACGGGTGCACCTGCGATCGGTTATCACCGCCTCATTTCATATACAGGCAGTCTGACACAAATGAATGGCGGACTGAATGTTGGAACAACGCCCGACACAACACCATTCGGCTTCAACTATACGGTTGATACAACACAGGCACGGGCCGTTGATCTTTTCGTCAGTCCTCAAGGCTTGAACATTCTTCAGCTATGGGATGGTGGAACTCCGGGTAGCAACAATCAGAATGGTGTATGGAACAGCCCCAACCAAAACTGGTTAAACCCTGCTGGCGGTACTGCTGACACAACATGGGGCCACGGTTATGCCATTTTCCGCGGATTGGGTGGCACAGTCACGATTGATGGTGCGCAGTCAGCCGTTGGATTGCAGTTTGCGGGCGGTAATTTCAGAATTGAGGGTAATTCCGGCGCAACGCTCAATCTGACTGGCTATAGCGGATCTGGTATCAATATCGAAGTCCCGGAAATACGTGTCCTTGATAACGAAGGGGCCCTGATAAGCGCATCGATTACCGGCACCTCGGGTCTGGAAAAAACCGGAGATGGATTGCTGGTTCTTTGGGGAGATAACACGTATTCCGGTAACACTTATCTCAACGGCGGCATTCTTCAGATAGCGTCCATGCAAAATCTGGGGTCGGCAAACAACACGCTGAATATCAACAATGCTACCTTAAGAACCGCCGATAGTTTCGATCTGACACAAGCCGTAACTCTGGATGGCGTGTCGACAATCAATGTTCTTCTCGATCAGGAAATGAAACTCACAGGCGGCGTTTCCGGCGACGGAATGCTGTTCAAGGATGGCGGCGGTACACTTCTGCTCAGTGGAGCAAATAACTGGTCGGGTGGCACATGGATCAATGATGGCACGTTACGTCTTGAAGCAAACAATCTCTCGGCGATCGCTTCAAACTCCGATTTCGTTCTTACAGGTGGACAGCTCGATCTGAATGGCAATGCATTGCAGATGCGCTCCTTGATCGGAACCAGTGGCGAAATCTCAATCGATGGGACGACACTGACAATTGCGCAGGACACCGACACTATTTTTGCAGGTAGAATAACGGGTGACGATTTCAATAGTAATCTGGTCAAGAGCGGCAGCGGGATGCTCGTGCTTTCCGGGACCAATAGCTATTGGGGGAACACCACCGTCAATGACGGATCGCTGGCTATTTTTGATGCTGCAAATCTTGGGATCAATTCCAGCGCCGCAGTGCTTGAAATTCGCAATGCAGCGCTCGTAACACTTGGCGATATAGACCTTAATCGTCGTGTGAATCTGATCGGAACAGGAACAATTAATACGTTGTTTGGAACGACGCTTGAATTGAGTGGCACAATTTCCGGACCTGCGGGAACGTTGTATAAGGATGGCGCGGGACGGCTCATCATTTCCGGAAACGGAACCTATGCAGGTGGTACGACAGTTGCGGGTGGTATTCTGCAGATCGGTGATGGCGGAACAACTGGTTCCATTATCGGCAACATTACCAATGACAGCTTGCTGGCGTTCAACCGTTCAAATGCTTTTAGTTATGACGGATCGATATCCGGTGCGGGGGCGTTGCTTCAGGTTGGAACCGGAACGACCGTTCTGACTGGTAATCACAGCTATACGGGCAATACATTCATCACAGATGGTACATTGCAGATCGGGAATGGCGGTATAACGGGATCGATTGGCGGTTATGTGCTTAACAATGGCACACTCGCATTCAACCGCAGCGATGACTACACTTTCTCAGGTTTGATTATTGGTACTGGTGCGCTGGTTCAGGCAGGCTTGGGTACTCTTATCCTGAATGCCGACAACTATTATACGAGCGGCACACACATTGAGACCGGGACCCTTCAGATCGGGAGCGGCGGTACGTCTGGCTGGATCACAGGCGATGTTATCAACAATGGAATACTGGTCTTTAATCGTTCGGACGCGTTTGAATTTTCCGGCAGCATTAGCGGATCAGGTGGTTTTCAGCAGAAAGGTGAGGGCGCTGTCGTTCTGACGGGCGACAGCAGCTATACAGGTGCCACCGATGTTCTGTCAGGTCGGCTTGCAGTCAATGGCTCCATCAGTTCTTCAATGCTCACAACGGTCTATGAAGGTGCCGAACTCGGCGGCACTGGCACGGTGGGACAGACATTCATCAATGGTGGTACGCTGACGCCGGGCAATTCCATAGGCACCCTCAATGTGGCTGGAGATTTGCGATTAACCGCGTCCTCTCTCTATGAGGTTGAAGTCTCTCCTTCAGGTTCAGACCGCGTAAATGTTACGGGGCAGGCTGATTTGGGTGGCGCGACGGTACATGCTTCTTTCGATCCGGGTGCTTATGTGATGAAGCGCTATAACATTCTCAATGCAGAGGGCGGTTTGGCCGGGAGTACATTCGGTGAAGAGGTAACGACAAATCTGCCGGAGAATTTCGTCTCGCTCTTGCGATACGACGCCAGTAACGCCTTCCTCGATCTCGAAATGAATATCGGTGGCTTGAATGTGAACCAGCAGAACGTGTCGGCGGCGCTGGTCAACTATTTTGATGAGAACGGGCAAATCCCGTTTGCATTTGGTGCGTTGGATGCCGACAGTCTGACTGCCGCTTCAGGTGAGTTGGCAACGGCGGCACAACAAACGACCATCGACGCCATGAGCCAGTTCATGAATACGCTCGCAGACCCTCTGGTGACTGGTCGGGCGGGACGTGTCACAAAAGCGCAAGCATCTGATGCGGACCTGTTTGAGAACCGCTGGAGCGTATGGGGCGCAGGTTACGGCGGCTCGCGCACAACAGATGGTGATACGATCATTGGATCACATGATGCGCGTGGCCGTGTTTATGGTGACGCTGTCGGTGCGGATTATCTCGTGTCGCCTGATACGATTCTGGGCTTTGCCATCGCTGGTGGAGGCACCAAGTTCAGTCTCGCTGATGGTATGGGCAGCGGCGACTCCGATCTGTTTCAGGCGGGTATCTATGGCAGACATAATATCGGCAATGCCTATATTACCGGCACGCTTGCCTATGGCTGGCAGAGTGTCGATACCGAGCGCATGGTTTCGTTTTACGAAACCGATCAGCTCAATGGCAGCTATCGTGCAAATTCATGGTCGGGGCGGCTTGAGGCGGGTTATCGTTTTGACACGCCCTGGATGGGCATAACCCCTTATGCGGCAGGGCAGTTTGTAAGCTTTGACCTGCCATCCTATTCGGAAAAAGCCTATGCAGGCAGCGATACTTATGCGCTCAACTATTCGTCACAGCGCGAAACTGTAGGGCGTGGCGAACTTGGCCTGAGTTTCGACAAATCTCTTACACTCTCCGACGGCGTATTCACAACGCGCGGACGCCTTGCTTGGGCCCGCAACTTCAACAATGATCGTAACGTCTTTGCCGCGATCAATGCATTGCCGGGAGCGGGCTTTGTGGTCAATGGTGCTTCACAGCCCAAGGATGTCGGCCTTGCAAGTGTCTCGGCCGAGATGGTTTGGAATAATGGCCTGTCGCTGGGTGCTGCCTTTGACGCCGAGTTCTCCGGCGCCAGCACCAATTACGCGGGAAAGGGTGTGCTTCGCTATAAATGGTGAAAGCAGGTGCTTGGGTTATCGCGGCCCAAGCTCTGCAGCGAGTTCATGCACGCTCGCCCGAATGTCATTGAACATTCCGAAATTTACGCGGTTGGCGACAACGAAAATCCCAAGCTTGCGATTGGGTGAGAGAACCACATAGGTCATAAAGCCACCAAGGCCACCGCTTTTGCCCAAAAGCATCGGAATACCGTTGCGCGGCATGGTTACAACCCAGCCCAATCCCATGCCTTCTCCGCCTGTGACTTCGGTCCCGACGACACGTTCAAGACCGTCATAGGGCAGCCACATCGTATGATCGAGGGTATGTGCTTCTTGCGTTGCAGCGGTGGGATTGAGATGCCATTGCATCCATTTCACCATATCATCGGCCGTCGAATAGACGCCCGCACTGGCATACATAATGTCTGGAACGACATTATTCGGGTCGTTCTTGTTGAACGGATCAAGCCCGGTCATCAATCGCTTTTTCTGCTCGTCGCTCAGTGTCGTGGTGGTATCGCTCATACCCGCAGGTTCGAATACCCGGCTCTTCAAGAGGCCGGCAAAGTTGCTTTTGCCCGCCTTGGCGAGCGCATCACCCATCAGGCCATAACCGAAGTTTGAATAAAGCGTGGTCATACCAGGCGCATAGGCTGGTGCGTTCGATCCGATCCACTTCCAGTAATAGTCGCGATCAAAGGAATCGAATGGATTGTCCGACGGTTTTGCATTGGGATCGGCAAGCTCGCGCGGCAGGCCTGCCGAATGCGTTGCGAGATCGAGTAACGTTATCGGTCGGCCTGTTCGTTTAACGCTGACACCGTCAGGCGCATAGCGTTCAAGCGGATCGGTCAGTCTCACTGTACCATCGGCCACCAGAGAGGTGAGGACGTCAGTTGCGAAGACCTTCGAGATCGAGCCGAGGCGGAAAACTGATTTGCTGTTCGGTTCTGTGTCGTTGCCAGGCACTGTTTCCCCAAAGCCCTGTACAATAGTTTCATCACCGCGGACGACAGCGATTGTCAGTGCTGGCGCACCGGAGCTCAGGAACAACGCCATGCCGGTCATGGAGACGGCATCTTTCAAAGCAAGGTCTTCTGCGCTCGCGTGTTGCCCCATCACCAAAGTCAGACCGCTGGTCATCAGCAAGGCACGGATAAAATGTGCTGGGCGAATTTCAGGCAACTGGCTCGAACGCATGTTGATCCCTTAGTGCTTGGTTTGGTGTGATTGTTCTGTTGTTGAGAGCATTGAGAACAAGTGTTGTACTGAGCAATGACAGAAGGATGAATCAACCAGCCGGTTGGATGAACGAACATGGTATTTGAGCAGCCGTATGTCGAGCTGCCTTACACGCCCAACCTTTCGCGCAAGGGTTTGCGATAAACGCGGGAAACCGGCCAGGATTGCTGTATGGCGCGCATTTTGATGAGCCATCTATCTGGCTTGCTTCGGTCTAAATCTGAAACATGCAGAGCATTGACAAAAGCGGTGCGATGGACGCGGAAGAAATGGCTTTCCGGCAATATACTCATCCAGATGCCGAGGGCGCGTGAATCAAGCAGCATCGATCCGTCGTTCAGCCATATCTCGCTATAATTTCCTGCAGAGCGTACACCGACAATTGTCTCTGGCGCTACGCCACGCACGACGCCGCGTTTGCGAAGATAGACGAGCGGTGCGGTTTCTTCTCCCAGATTGATGGTTATCTGATTGTTGTTACTGCCATATTGGGCCTGAGCGATGAGATTTGCACATTGAAACATCGCCTTGATTTCGGCGCCGGACCACTGGTGATATTCGCGCGTTGTGTCGAAGCCGATGATCCCGCGCAGCCTTCCATCGTAAAACATTGGGATGCTAAGGATGCTTTTATTACCCTGACGGACGAACTCGACCTGTATAGCTCTGGCAGCACGCGGCAGGCTGTACACATTGTTTACCGCTAAGGCTTTTCCGGCAATTAAATATCGATGCAGCCAGCCGATAAGTGTTGTCGGAGCCTCTTGCAATTCTTCAAGGAAGGAAGTCGTACCACCTCTGCACCATTCGTAGGTATTGCGAAAACGAAGCAGATCCTGGCCGTATTCGATTATCCATGCACGGTCTGAATTGGATGCTTTGCCGACAAAATCGAGATAATCGGAAATAGCGATATTGAGCGGATGTTTGAGCAAATCCATTGCGCAAATATATGGCCAATCCATCGATGGCTCATCTGCGCAGTCCTGTTCAGAACAAATCTGATAGGCTTCAACGATATGGTCCAAACCCCACTCCGAAGTTTGTCTGAATTGGCTTTAGGCTGGATTTTAGTATCAGAACTGGCCGGAGAACTTGGGCATCTTGCCTAAGATGCCAGCGAAGGAACTGGGTTGATACTACCCATTTTTGATCTTCAAGCGCCAGAAAATAATACAAAGAACAGCAGATTTTCGCTGCTTTTTTAAACGAAAACAGCGGGTTTTACGCCCATCGAATATTTAGGATTGGATTTCTCATATTATCTCTTGCGGCCCGGTGATTTAATGTAATAACATTACATATGTGGAGCATTTTCCAATCCCATTCGATCAGTAGAAGTGCTGGAATTCATGACTGATGTATGCCTGACTTTTCGTGACCTAACGCTTGGCTATAACAGTCATCCAGCGGTCCATCATCTCAGTGGCGCCGTTCGCACTGGCTCGCTGACTGCCGTTGTGGGTGCAAATGGTTCGGGAAAATCGACGTTGATGAAAGGCATAGCGGGCATTTTGCGCCCGTTGTCTGGCGCATGTGTTGCGGACAGGGCGGAAAGCCTCGCCTATCTGCCACAGCAATCGGAACTGGATCGTTCTTTTCCAGCACGTGTTATCGATCTCGTCGGCATGGGGCTATGGCCAAGACGTGGATTGTTGCGCCGACACAATGCCGGTGATCGACAGGCGTTGACGGATGCCCTTGTAGCCGTTGGGTTGGAAGGTTTTGAGAAACGTTCACTCGACAGTCTTTCGGGTGGACAACTCCAGCGCACATTGTTTGCGCGCGTGCTTGTCCAGAATGCCGATTTGATCCTGCTCGATGAGCCATTCAATGCGGTGGATGAGAAGACGGTTGCTGATCTTATCGGGCTAATCAAGGACTGGCACCATGAAAAGCGCACGGTCATGGTCGTTGCGCATGATCTTGATCTGGTCCGGGAGCACTTTCCTGAAGCATTGTTGCTGGCGCGCCGTGCTGTTGCATGGGGCAGCGTCGATGATGTGCTGACATCTCAAAATCTTGCATGCGCCCGACATTTCCATGAAGCCTGGGATGAAGCCGCGCCCTGGTGCAATACGGCACACAGTCATCAGCATACGCCCACGAGTTTGTCAGCATTCGGCAAGGACGCGGCATGATGGTGGTTTTGCATCAATTCTTTATCGCTCCCTTTGCGGAATTTGCCTTCATGCAAAGGGCATTGTTGGGTGCGGTCTTTCTTTCGATCAGTGCTTGCCCGGTGGGCATATTTCTGATGTTGCGGCGCATGAGCCTGACTGGCGACGCCATGTCCCATGCCATTCTGCCGGGCGCTGCTGCCGGGTTCCTGTTTTATGGGCTGGAGATCGTTCCAATGACCATTGGCGGGATGCTTGCGGGGATAGTGGTAGCGTTGTGTGCGGGCGCAGTCTCGCGTTTGACGATCCAGAAAGAAGACGCCTCAATGGCCGCTTTCTATCTGATATCATTGGCAATTGGTGTGCTGCTAGTTTCAATGCGCGGATCGAGTGTCGATCTGATGCATGTGCTGTTCGGGACCGTACTGGCGCTCAACAATGATGCACTTTTCCTGATCGGGTTTACCACAGTCCTCACATTGATAACGCTTACTGTGTTCTGGCGTGCGCTGATTGCTGAATCTCTCGATCCCTTATTTCTGCGTTCGGTGTCCAGGCTTGGCTCGCCAGTGCATTTCATCTTCCTTGGCCTTGTGGTCCTCAATCTTGTGGCTGGGTTTCAGGCGCTGGGTACGTTGTTGTCTGTGGGGTTGATGATCCTGCCTGCCGCATCTGCACGCTTCTGGACAAATCGTGTTGAAACCATGTGCTTTCTGGCAACGGTCTTTGGTCTTGGCGCTTCGCTGTCAGGTTTGCTGCTGTCTTATCACCTGTCGTTACCGTCAGGACCGGCCATCATTCTTTCTGCAGGAGCGGTTTATTTCATCTCGGTCCTTGCGGGAACGCGCGGCGTGTTTGCGACACGCAGACTCCGTGTCTCGCACAAAGTTGCCTAACAATCAGAAGGACTATTGAAATGATGAGGCAATTGAAACTTGCCCTTGCATTGAGTGTTGTAACATTAACCGTCAGTTCGCATGCAGGTGCAGGAGAACAAAAGCTCAATGTCATTGCCAGCTTCTCCATACTGGGTGACATGGCGCAAAAAGTGGGTGGTGACAGAATTGCCTTGCGCACTCTGGTAGGTCCCAATGGCGACGCACATGTCTATGAGCCAAAACCGTCGGATGCTATCGCAATGGCGAAAGCTGATGTGGTTCTGGTGAACGGTCTGCAATTGGAAGGCTTTTTGTCCCGGCTTGTTGAGGCCAGCGGGACCGAAGCCGAGATTGTCGAGGCGACTGAAGGTGCCGAGATTTTGCGTGATCCGCACGGCGGACACTACCATTATTACGGCACCAAAGCAGTGTTCCATGAAGCGCCGTTCGATCCCCATGCCTGGCAATCTGTGGGGAATGCCAAGGTATATGTTCAAAACATTGCTTCGGCATTCTGCAAAGCCGATGCCAAGGGATGCGACGTCTACGAGCAGAACGCGGCTGCTTATCAGCAGCAATTGGACAAGCTTGACGCTGATATCAGAAGCACGATTGCCTCCATTCCGCAGGATCGTCGCGTTGTGGTCGTTGCCCATAATGCATTTCGGTATTTTGAAAACGCCTATGGCGTGAAATTTTTGTCACCACAGGGCGTTTCAACCGAGTCTGAAGCATCTGCTGCCGATGTCGCGGGTGTCGTGCGGGATATCAAGGAAAACCGTGCTGCCGCTGTTTTCGCCGAAAATATTGCTGATGCGCGCCTTGTTGAGCAGATCGCGTCCGAGTCTGGGCTCAGGCTCGGTGGCGTTCTTTATTCCGATGCGTTGTCTGCATCCGATGGCCCTGCCGCCTCTTATATCGACATGATGCGCCACAATGCTGAAACCATCCGCGCTGCGATCGTCCCCCAATAAGCGCAATGAACATCACTACCGCTGCGACTTTGAATGTTATGTAATATCATTAATAAGGAGAGACCTATGAGAAAACTCATGCTGACAGCTTCGGCCCTTACAATGGCCGTTTGCATGGCAGGCGGAAATGCATTGGCAGACGAAGACAATGTAACCGCTTGGCGACTATTTGTGTCTGACCATGCTGAGCCCGTCGTCAATGTCATCGACGCTCTTGATGGCGACAAGCTCGACACTTTCAAGATCAAGGGACCAGCATCGCTCTACCGTAGCGAAAGCGGAGAGACAGTGTTTGCCGTACAGGGTTCCGCAGGTGCGGTATCTGCCATTTCTTCCGGTATTTCATTTCATGATCATGGGGATCATGCGGACATTGATGTCGATGACTCCAAACTTCTCAATGTTGAGTGGACCGGCACAAAGCCCGCACATTTTGTCGAACGTCAGGGCAATATTGCGCAATGGTTTGATGGTGAAGATGCGGCGCGGTTCTTCACAGAAAAAGCCGTTCTTGATGAGAAACCAGATGTGAAGACGGCGAATGTGGTTGCTCCGCATCATGGCGTGTCTGTTCCTTACGATAGTTATGCGGTTGTGACGATTCCAAACCCGGACGACGCCTCCAAACGACCAATCGGTGCGCGTATCGTTGACTTCAAGGGTAACAAGGTTGGCGAAGATGTTGCATGCCCCGGCCTACATGGTTCTGCAGGGTCAGGCAGTATTTATGCACTTGCCTGTGATACAGGGCTGCTGCTTATCACGCAGGACGGCGACAAGCCTGTCATTAAACATCTGCCTTACGGAAAATCCTTGCCTGAAGGCAGCTCTTCTACCCTGATCGGCGGCAAGGGGCTGCAATATTTCATCGGCAATTATGGCCCGGATCGTATTGTTCTGGTCGACCCTTCAGAAGCCGACGGCGGTTTCCGTCTGGTACAGCTTCCGACGAGACGCGTGCATTTTGCGGTTGATCCGGTGCGGCCGAAATTCGCTTATATCTTTACCGAAGACGGCCAGCTTCACCAGCTTGATGTTCTCAAGGGCGAAATCGTTAAGTCGGTCAAGCTGACCGAGCCATACTCGATGGATGGTCACTGGAGCGATCCGCGTCCGCGTATTGCAGTTGCAGGCGACAATGTTGTTGTGAGTGATCCGCTTAAGGGTCAGCTGCATCTCGTCAACGCTAACTCGTTTGAAAAAGCAGGCGATATCGACGTCGCTGGCAAGCCTTTTAACATCGTCGCAGTTGGCGGCTCCGGTAAGGTCCATGCGGGCGAAGCCGGGCATAACCATGAGGGACACAAGCATGAGGAGCATAAGCACGACTGATAATATTTCTATCTCCATCCGTCGTGAAACTTGGCCCGGCCTTTTTAGGTCGGGTTCTTTTTGAGCACTAATTCTTTGTTTTGCGCATGCCTCCCAAAACTGGTTCCCATTTTGGGAGGCATGCTTTGGAGGGGCTACGAAAGGTGGTAATCAGCTCCGAAGACGAACCATTCACCAAGATGTTGAGTTGCAGCTCTTGCTTAATTGGTACCAATGTTTCTGGCGCTTTTCAGCTATGTGAGTTGTGTCATTCCCTTGTCACGCACCCGGAATAAAAGCGCGCAAACCATACAGATTGCGCGCTTATGTTACATGAAACTAAAATACACGCAGACGTAGCCGTTAAGGCTGAAGGATTGAGCCTCGCCTATGGCAGCAGCACAATCCTCAAGAACATCGATTTGACCCTTCCAAAAGGTCAGACGCTTGCGTTGCTTGGCCCATCGGGATGTGGAAAAACCACGCTGCTCCGACTGGTGGCAGGATTACTTGCGCCGACCAGGGGTTCCATAATCATCAACGGTATAAAAGTAGCTGATGCGGCGAGCGGAACTTTTGCACCACCGGAAAAGCGTTACCTTGGCATGGTGTTCCAGGACTATGCTCTCTGGCCGCATATGTCAGTTTATGGGAATGTTTCGTTTCCGCTGGAAATGCGTGGTGTTGGACGTGCGGAGCGCGAAAAGCGGGTAAAATCGGCATTGGATCGCGTCGGTCTTTCCGGTTTTGGGGATCGTTCCATCAGCGACATGTCCGGCGGACAGCAGCAGCGTGTCGCCATTGCACGTGCCATCGTCGCTGAACCGGGTTTGGTGCTTTTCGATGAACCGCTATCAAATCTTGACCGTGAATTGCGCGAAAATATGGTCAGTGAGATTGGTCAGCTTGTCGCTAATCTCGGTCTGACTGCGATCTACGTAACACACGATCAGAGCGAGGCATTCTCTCTTGCCCATCAGGTTGCAATCATGCGCGCGGGCGTTATCGAACAGCTTGCAGCACCTGAAATGCTCGTCTCTCATCCCACAACACCGGCAGTTGCTGATTTTTTGCGTCTTGGCTGTGTGATGCCAGTGGAACGCGAAGATAGCTTCTACCGTATTTCTCAAACCGAAGTTCGGCTGAACCATGCTGCCATGCCCGCGGATGCAACGCACGTCCTTCTGCCGTCTCGTTCGGTGCGCAGTGTTGCAATCGATGAGGCGGCAATTCCGGCAACGGTCTTGCGGACCCATTTTCGTGGGGACGGCCACCTGACGACAGTTCGCATTGGGTCACAGTATGTTGGCCATGAGTTGACCTATCTCGATCACAACAGACTTTCGTCCGGTATGCCGATCGGCATTGCCATCGATACAGAACAGCTGCGCTGGTTCTCGTAGCAATCACTTCACGTCACTGCATCTCAGGAGAGATTTATGAAGAAGTCAATTATCGGCGCCACTATGGCATTCGCTGCTGCCCTGCTGGCGAGCACCACGGCATTTGCCGACATCACCGTTTATTCGGCAGGTCCGGGCAAGCTGATCGAAGGTCTCGCTGCAGGCTTTACTGCCAAGACCGGTACGAAGGTCAATGTCTTTCAGGCAACGACCGGCAAAGTCATGGCGCGTATTGAAGCTGAAGCTGCCAACCCTGTCGTAGACGTGCTGATTTCGGCTTCTTGGGACACAGCGACCGACTTTGCAAAGCGCGACTGGCTCGTGGCTTACACCAGCCCGAATGCCGAAAAGGTTCCTGACTTCCTGAAGAACGAAACTGCTGTTGCTCAGGGTGTTTCGGCTCTCGGTATCGCATGGAACCCGAACAGCAAAACCCCAAAGCCAACTGAATGGGCTGATTTGGCGAAGCCAGAATATAAGGATCTGGTAAACTTGCCTGATCCATCACAGTCGGGGGCAACATTTGAGCTCGTTGCAGCGCTTGCAGAGACGCAGGGCTGGGATTTGTTCAAGCATCTGCATGAAAACGGCGCAACTGCCGCTGGTGCCAATGCCGAAGCATTGAATCCTGTGCTTCAGGGTGCCAAGGCCGCAGTATTTGGTGCAGTCGATTACATCTCGCTCGCAGGCAAGGCCAAGGGCGAAGCCATCGATGTCATCTTCCCGGCATCTGGCACTGTTATCGCACCGCGCCCGGCCATGATCCTCAAGTGGTCGAAGAACCAGGAAGAAGCCAAGCAATTCGTCGACTACATGCTGTCGGATGAAGGTCAGAAGATGGTGGCTGACACCTATCTGATGCCTGCGCGTTCTGACGTTGCTGCAAACCGCCCGCTGATTAACGATCTGAAGATTTTGAAGATCGACGCCGCAGCTGTTTACGGCAAGCGCAATGAAACACTGAAAGAATTCAACGCGGTCTTTGGCGCGAAGAAATAATCAGATTGCGGCTCTTCCTGATTGTCAGGGAGAGCCGCTTACGTATTCTATTCAATAGATTATGAGCTGGCGGCTATATTGCGGTCGTTGCTCGATGACCACAGAGGCAATCATGAGTGCAAAGACCGCTACCGCCGCAAATCCACTCGGCTTTGTGGCTGTCATCGGACTGGCAATTGTCGTTGCGGTTCCATTCATATTTATTGTTCTGCAGGCCATTTTCCCGCAGATCGGTCAGGGTATGCTGACGGCACCTTTTGTGCATCTGCCAGCACTTTTTGAAGACCCAAAACTCTTACGCATGACTGGGAACACTGTGTTGCTCGGTCTTTGCGTCGTTGCATTGTCTGCATTGATCGCTGTGCCTTTGGCTGTGTTCCGCGCGCTTTACAAAGTGCCGTTTGCGCTGGTTTGGGACGTGCTGATGCTGGTGCCCTTCATGATCCCACCTTATATCGCAACGCTTGGCTGGATCATGACATTGCAGCCACGGGGTTATCTCGAACAGCTCGCAGGCTTCAACCTTGCACCATTCCTGTTTTCGCTTGCGGGCATGACATTCGTCATGGCACTCAACACCTTTCCACTGGTCTATTTCGCGGTGTCCCGCACCATTGAAGCGGTTGGCGCGCGCTACTCAGATGTTGGTCGTGTTTTCGGTGCATCGCCTTGGCGCTCGTTCTTCCGCATCACATTGCCACTGGCAACCCCGGGATTGGCGGCAAGCCTGTTGCTCGTCTTTGCTTCGGCGATTGAGGAATACGGCACCCCGGCAGCACTCGGCAGCCGTTCCGGGTTTGAAGTTCTGGTAACGGAAATCGATTTGAGAATATCCGATTGGCCGATTGATCTATCAGGAGCAGCGGTCTTTTCGCTCGCCCTTGTCTGCCTTTCGCTTGCAGCTTTCATGTTTCAGCGCTGGATTCTGACGCGCCGGTCCTATGTAACGACAGGCGGGAAGCCGCAGAACAAAGACAAGCGTGAACTGGGCGCGCTCAAAATCCCGGTCGTGATCTTGTTTGCCGTGATAGCCTTCGCCGCAACCGGTGTGCCGCTCCTTGCAATTCTTGCAACCGCGCTGTCGAAGACCATTTCAGGTGGCTTGACGCTTTCAAATCTCGGTTTCAATAATTTTACTGATATTGCGGATAATAGTGCGGGAGCGATGCGCGCTTTGATCAATAGCCTGTCGCTCGGTGTAGCGAGCGCTCTGCTGACCGGCTTTCTTGGTGCTGTTGCTGCTTATGCTGTGGTAAAAATGCGCTTCCGTGGGCGCTTCTGGCTCGATGTGCTTACTGTCTTGCCGAATTCCTTGCCGGGCGTCGTGGTTGCTGTTGGCCTTATCCTCGCATGGAACCAGCCATCGCTGTTGATTTCGCCTTATAATACGCCGCTTATTCTGCTGCTTGCTTATTGCTGCATTCTTCTGCCGCAGCCAATACGCTATGCAACAGCCGCATTTCATCAGATCGGCGATAATCTAGAAGCTGCAGCACGCGTATGCGGTGCAAGCAGTTTCACGACTTTCCGTCGCATCATGCTGCCGCTGATCGCGCCAAGCCTGATCACTGCAATGTTGCTGGTATTTGCTGTCGCGACACGCGAGCTGGTAGCGTCTATTCTTGTGGCGCCAGTTGGTATGCAGACCATATCGATTTTCATATGGCGACAGTTTGAACAGGGGTCGGTTGGTCTTGGCATGGCGATGGCGTTTATCGCTATTCTGCTGACAACGCTGCTGCCATTGCTCTTGATGGGGCTTCTGAAACGGACAGGTCTGGTAAAAACCTAACCCTGTCGACAAATTGCGTACAGAGATTTATTCTTTCGGTGTGCCACAGAGTCCGTGGCAGAGGCTGAAAGGATCAAGCAATGTCTCTCACTACCCAACCGCCGCGCATTTCTAATGAAGAGCGGCTGCAGCGTATCAATGTTCTGCGCCGTAATCTGAGCGAAAAAAACATTGGTGCTTTGCTGCTTGGGTCCACCGAGAGCCTGCTCTATTTCACCGGACTTGTCTGGCATTCCAGCGAGCGTCTGCTTGGTGCAGTCATTACGCAAACCGAAATCGTATACATTGTACCGGGTTTTGAGCAGAGCCGCGTAGAAAGCCTTCCTCATTTGCCGGGTGAAATCCGCACCTGGCAGGAAGAAGAAAACAGCGCTGCACTTGTCGTCACGCTGCTGCGCACCGGCGAAACACTTGCCGTGGACGATGCAGTGCCGCTCTTCGTCTATAATGCCTTGCGAAGAGAGATCGGTGCAGATCGTCTGGTTGACGCTGGCCCGATCATTCGCGAACAGCGCATAGCCAAGTCGCAAGCCGAAATCGACATTATTAAATATGCCATGGGGCTGACACTTGAAGTGCATCGCCGCGCGCATCAGTTCATTCGTCCGGGTATAGCTGCGTCAGATGTCGTACGCTTTATTGATGAGCAGCATCGTGAACTTGGCGCAGGTCGCGGATCCACCTTTTGCATTGCCTCTTTTGGTGAGGCGACGTCGCTGCCTCACGGCGCGGATGGCGAGCAGTTTTATAAGAACGGCGACGTCATTCTCGTCGACACCGGTTGCCGGATCGATGGCTATCATTCCGATTTGACGCGCACCTATATGCTGGATGAGCCGACCGCCGAGTTTGAACGCATCTGGACGATTGAGCGACAGGCACAACAGGCTGTATTTGATGCAGCAAAAATCGGTGCCGCCTGTTCCAGTCTTGATGATGCCGCCCGCGCGGTGATGATGAAGCATGGTCTCGGACCAGACTATCAACTCCCCGGCCTGCCGCATCGCGCAGGCCATGGTCTGGGTCTGGAAATCCATGAGGCCCCTTACATCGTTCGTGGCAATCAGTTGCCGCTTGCGCCGGGCATGTGCTTTTCCAATGAACCGATGATCGTCGTGCCTGGTCAGTTTGGTGTGCGTTTGGAAGACCATATTTACATGACAGCTCAAGGTCCGGAGTGGTTCACGCGACCTGCCAAGGGACCAGCTGAACCTTTCGCTTAGAGTGCGTTTTAGTCCGATTGAATCAGATCGGCGCTCTGATCATTTGTCTTAAAGTCCATCCCGAAAATGCTTCGCTCTTTTCGGGATGGACCAAATTTCCGACAGAAGGATATACCGATGACGGATAGTGAAACCAGTCTCACAAACGAGCGCAAACGCGGTTCGGGAGTTAAAATGGTCTATGACCTGCTGCGCGATGAAATTCTTGATCTGGTCCTGCCGCCCGGTAACCCGATTGATGAGGTGCAGCTTGCCGAGCGGTTCAAGATGTCCCGTACGCCAATCCGTGAGGCTTTGGTGCGGCTGGCAGGCGAGGGGCTCATTGATACGTTGCCCAATCGCTCGACTATGGTGTCGAATATCGACTTCCTCAATATGCATACTTATTTTGACGCGCTGACGCTGATGTATCGCGTGACGACCCAGTTGGCAGCTAAGAACCATCGTCCCGAAGATCTTGAGATCATCGCTGCACATCAGAAAGAGTTCGCTGCAGCGGTTGAGGCACAGGATGCGCTTGGCATGATTGCCACCAATGCAGCCTTGCATCTCGCTATCGCGGAAGCAGGTCGCAATCCCTATTTCACCACGCTGTTCAAGCGCCTTCTTGATGAGGGGCGCCGGATTCTTCGGCTTTACTACCAGTCTTACAATGATCGCTTACCCAAACGCTTTGTGGAAGAGCACGACGAAATGATCGCCGCAATTACTGCGCGTGACACGAAACTGGCCGAGCAATTGGCACATGAACATGCAGAGCAGATTGTGCGGCAGGTACAAAAGCTGGTGATGCGAGACGACCGTTTGGAAATAAGTTTGTAGACCTGTCTAATTTTTGTCGACAAATAAAATACAAGCTGATATATCAGTTATAGGGAGCTGAAACGAGGCAATACGCCAAGGCAGTTTCAACCGCGCTGTTTTTTGTTTTGTTGCATTGTCCTTTGCGAAACTGATCTGCAGTTTTACTGGAAATGCTCTGAGAGGAGTTTTAGATGGCTGCCAATATTTTCTCCGGCGTGATCCCGGCTCTGATGACCCCATGCAAGGACGATCGCACGCCCGATTTCGATGCGCTGGTGCGTAAGGGCAAGGAGCTGATCGCGGCTGGCATGTCGGCTGTTGTTTACTGCGGTTCGATGGGCGACTGGCCTCTGCTGACCGATGAACAGCGCATGGAAGGCGTTGCACGTCTGACTGCAGCGGGCATTCCTGTGATTGTCGGAACTGGCGCTGTGAACACTGCGGTTGCCGCTGCACACGCTGCACATGCACAGAAGGTTGGTGCAAAAGGTTTGATGGTGATCCCGCGCGTTCTGTCGCGCGGTTCGGTGATTGCAGCACAGAAGGCGCATTTCAAAGCTATTTTGTCTGCGGCTCCTGATCTTCCTGCTGTCATCTACAATAGCCCGTATTATGGCTTTGCAACTCGCGCCGATCTGTTCTTTGCGGTTCGCGCAGAGCACCCCAATCTTGTCGGCTTCAAGGAATTCGGCGGCCCTGCAGATATGCGTTATGCGGCTGAAAACATCACCAGCCGCGATGATGATGTCACGCTGATGATCGGCGTTGATACGGCTGTGTTCCACGGCTTTGTTAATTGCGGCGCAACCGGCGCGATCACTGGCATAGGCAACGTTCTGCCGAAAGAAGTCATCCAACTCTGCAAGCTTTCGCAGGCTGCAGCTGCGGGCGACGCTGATGCGCGCCAGCGTGCGCTTGAACTCGAACAGGCCCTTGCTGTTCTTTCGTCCTTTGATGAAGGTCCGGATCTGGTGCTCTATTTCAAGCACATGATGGTTTTGAAGGGCGACAAGGAATACGCGCTGCATTTCAACGAAACAGACGCTCTTTCAGATAGCCAGCGTGGTTATGTCGAAGCGCAGTTCAAGCTCTTCAACAGCTGGTATGCCGAGTGGAGCAAGCTTCCTGGCGCTGTGCAGAAGTACAAGGCTTAACTTAGCCGTAGGCTGAAAAGGCCCTCCGTTTGGAGGGCCTTATACATGTGAGGCCGGAGCATCTGCTAAGATGTTCCGGCCTCTTTTGTCATTGTGTGTTGCAACACGCAATGGCGGGTGCAAAGCGATTGAGCCCATCGGGGCCTGAACTTTCGTTCGTAAAAAAGCATAATCCTTTGCACCTTAAGAGGCTCCGTCGCACCGTTGAGAAAGCTTCGCGCTCGTGTATAAGGGAGACCGCCTCATGTCTTATACTACGCGTTTTGTCGGCATCGACATATCAAAATCGACTTTGGATATTTGTGTTTTACCCGATGAGCAATCAGCCAGCTTTGCCAATTCTGCTGCGGGTATTGCTGATCTGCTTGCTTTCCTGAGCGCATTTGAAGAGATCGAACGCCTCGTTCTCGAGCCGACCGGTGGTTACGAACGGCTTGTCGTTACCGCCTTACAGGCAGCACGATTGCCCGTCGCCAAGGTCAATGCCAAACAGATCAGACAGTTCGCACGCGCCTGCGGCCAACTCTCCAAGACCGACAGGATCGACGCCTTCATTCTTGCCGATTATGCACGGCGCATGGAAACAAGAGTTTTGCGTCAACGCTCTTCTCAGGAAAGTGCTTTGGCAGATTTGGTCAGTCGTTACAGGCAATTATCGCACATGATCGTGCAGGAGAAAAATCGCCGGGAGAAGGGAAACGGGCAAACGAAAGACTGGATTGAGGAAAGCCTGTGTTTCCTGCTCGAACAGCGCCAGGCTGTCGTGGACGCAATGACACTTTGCCTGAGCGCAGATGCGGAGCTTGGCCGGAAGGCGGAGGTTCTGATGTCGCTTACGGGGATCGGCCTGCGAACAGCATGTTTTATTCTGGCGGACCTACCGGAATTGGGGCATGTCGGGAAAGGCCAGATTGCCAAGCTGGTTGGCGTTGCGCCGCTTAATCGCGATAGTGGTCTGATGCGCGGCAAGCGCATGATTGCAGGCGGCAGAAGACATGTTCGCGATGCGCTTTACGTTGCAGCTCTGCCAGCCATCCGCTTTGATCCGACCATGAGGGCGTTCTTCCTGCGCCTCAAGCAAAAGGGAAAGCCGGGAAAGGTGGCTCTCGTCGCAGTCATGCGCAAAATGATCATCATTCTCAACGCAAGAATGCGCCAGGCAAACGCAACGGTGCTTGACACATAACACCGTTGCTTTTTTGTTTAGAGCGTTTCTTACTTTGATTGAAACAGGAGAAACGCTCTAAGTATTTGTTTTATCGAATTTACCTCACGCAAAACCGCTTCGCACTTTTGCTGGAAATGCTCTAGGAAATGGCATCGAGGCCTTTTTCAAGGAGGTGGTCGAGCTGGTCGATTTCCGTCTTGGTGAGCTTGATGCCTTCGCTTTCAGATTCTGCGCGCGCCTTGAACCGGCGCTGTGAGGGCAGGCGTGCGCCCTGACCGACGATTGCCTCGAAGAACGCCTCTGCGCGAGCAAATGGGTCGCCGGGGCGGCCTTTTGCGAAAGCTTCAGGCGAAAACGCGATGATAAGTTCACCATGTACTGGCGAAAGCGTTGTGGTTCCGAGGAAGTCGAGCACTTCCGGGCTGGTCAGGTCACCAATCATGATGGCAGCGAGTAGCTCTACCATCGTGCTGATGGCCGAGCCCTTATGGCCACCGAATGGCAACATGGCACCGGCCAATGCGGTTTCCGGATCAGTTGTCGGGTTGCCGTCTACATCCAGTGCCCAGCCTTCCGGCAACTGCTTGCCTGCGCGGCGATGCAGTTCGATCTCGCCACGTGCGGCAACGGATGTTGCAAAGTCAAAGACATAAGGCGATGTTTCTTTGCGCGGCCAACCGAATGCGAAAGGATTGGTGCCAAGCAACGGCTTGTTGCCGCCGGTCGGTGCCACTGTTGCATAACTCGGACACATGACGAGAGCAGCCAGACCTTCGGCTGTCAGCGCTTCGACTTCCGGCCAGAGAGCGGAAAAATGTGTGCAGTCATTAATGACAAGTGCTGCAATGCCATTTTTGCGCGCACGTTCGGCCAGAACCGGAACGCCCATCTCGAAGGCGGGGTTTGCGAAGCCGTAATTGGCGTTCACCCGCACGATGCTGGAAGCTTCCTGAGTAACGATTTCAGGAATTGCGTCCGCTTTTACCTTACCGGCCTTGACTGTGCGAAGCGCACCCTCGATACGGTATATGCCGTGAGATTTGCAGTGATCGCGTTCACCCGCAACAATCACACGAGCGACGGCTCCAGCCTGTATTGCGTTGAGACCTGCTTTACGAAAAATCGCCTCTACGCGGTCGTGAAGCGTTGCAATGCTCAGGATAGTGGTCTCGCTCATCATGCGTCTTTCATGGCTACGCCTGACGGGAGGCCCCACAGGCAATTGATATCTGCGCACATAATGTATACAAACATTAGGCAAGTGCAATTTAGATGCGGTGGGATACTGGCTTAATTGCACGCCGATTTCTACAGGAGGATGAACGAATGGCATTCACGCCCAAAGGAAAACACCTTGTTGCTGGCGAATGGCTCGACGGAGCCGGCACATTTCAGTCTGCACCAGCAAGTGGGCCTGCCCATTCTTTCGCAGTTGGAACTGTTGATCTGGTGAACCGCGCCTGTGAAGCTGCGGAAGATGCTTTCTGGACTTATGGCTATTCGAGCCGCGCTGAACGCGCCACATTCCTGCGCGCAATTGCTGACGAAATTGAAGCACGCATCGCCGATATCGTCGTCATCGGTTCGCAGGAAACCGGCCTGCCGGAAGCACGTCTTCAGGGCGAAACGGGACGCACGACCGGTCAACTTCGGCTGTTCGCCGATCATATTGAAAAAGGTGATTATCTTGATCGCCGTTTTGATGCAGCGCTTCCTGATCGCCAGCCAGCACCGCGTCCTGAGATTCGCCTTGTTCAGCGCCCAATTGGCCCTGTAGCCGTTTTCGGTGCCTCCAACTTCCCGCTGGCATTTTCGACTGCCGGTGGCGATACCGCAGCAGCCCTTGCGGCCGGTTGCCCCGTTGTCGTGAAGGGCCACTCGGCTCATCCCGGCACAGGTGAAATTGTTGCTCAGGCTGTGGAGGCTGCAATTGCCAAGACCGGCGTTCATCCGGGTGTGTTCTCGCTCATTCAGGGCGGTCGCCGCGATGTCGGTCATGCACTGGTACAGCATCCAAACATCAAGGCTGTCGGCTTTACCGGTTCTCTCGGTGGTGGCCGCGCACTGTTCGATCTTTGCGCAGCACGTCCTGAGCCCATTCCATTCTTCGGTGAACTTGGTTCGGTCAATCCGATGTTCCTGTTGCCAGAAGCAATGAAGGCGCGTGCAGAAACGCTTGGACAGGGCTGGGCCGGTTCGCTGACTATGGGTGCAGGCCAGTTCTGCACCAATCCGGGTATTGCCGTTGTTCTCGACGGTGCTGACGCGGATCGCTTTACGGAAGCAACAGTTGAAGGCCTCAAGAAGGTTGGTCCGCAGACCATGCTGACCGATGGCATCGCACAGGCATATCACGACGGTAAGGAGCGTTTTGATACGCGTAATGCCGTTAAGCCGCTGTATGAGACCGAGTCATCTGATCGTCAGGCTTCGCCAAACCTGTTTGAAACGACTGGCGAGCGTTTCCTGTCTGACCATGCTTTGGGCGAAGAAGTATTTGGCCCTCTCGGCCTGGTCATTCGCGTTGGTTCTGTCGATGAGATGGAAAAGCTCGCCCGCGGCTTTGAAGGTCAGCTGACCACCACTATCCATATGGATTCGGGCGATCTCGACGACGCACGCCGTCTTCTTCCTGTTCTGGAGCGCAAGGCTGGCCGTGTGCTGGTCAATGGCTTCCCGACCGGTGTGGAAGTGGTCGACTCGATGGTGCATGGCGGCCCGTATCCGGCATCGACAAATTTTGGTGCGACAAGCGTTGGCACTATGTCCATTCGCCGCTTCCTGCGCCCTGTTTCTTACCAGAACTTCCCGAAGGGTCTGCTGCCGGAAGATTTTGAATAGTCTTTTCGTTGCAGATAAAAATAGAAAGCCCCTCCATTGGAGGGGCTTTTTTCTATTCGTAAAGTGCTACAGCCAATTTTCGGATAGCTTCAGCCGTCCTTGGGCCAAATCCCAGCATATATGGCCCTTCCAGCACAATCAGAGACTGATTTTTGGCAGCGGGTGTTCTCTGTAGAGCCTTCACTGAGAAAACGTCTTCGCGGGTCGGACCGCCATTACCGTCTGAGAGCATGAGCACGACATCAGGCTCCGCCTTGACCAGCCACTCTTCCGAGACTGGTTTATAACCAGAATAGACCGACAGAGGATTGATGCCACCTGCATAGCGGATGAAAGCATCGGCTGCCGTGTCGCTGCCAGCACCGCTCAGGCGAGCGAGTCCATGGAAAAATACCACCTTCTTTTGCTTATCGGCTGATATCCTGCTGGCATAGGCTGTTGCGGTATCGAAGTCGTCCACGACTTTCTGCGTCAGAGTTTCGCCTTGTTTCTCAAGGCCAAGCCTCTTTGCAATGAGCCCAATCTTTTTGATCAAACCGGCACGGCTGTTGTCGACAGGCACATAGAGGATCTCGACCGCTGACTGGTTCAGAACATCGGTGGTTTCAGGCGGCCCGATATCTTCGGACGCAATGATCAGGTCTGTATTAAGCGTGAGTATGCCTTCAGGAGACAGGCTGCGCCGATAGCCGACATTTGCCTTGCTTGCGGTTTCGGCAGGGTATTTGCTGCTGCGGTCAACCGCAACAACCTTATCGCCTGCGCCAAGCGCGAATATGATTTCGGTCACGTCAGGACCAAGCGAAACAATGCGTTGTGCATCTCTGATTTCTGTAACGGCTGATGATTGGGCGGTCAGCTGCAAGCCGATGAGAAACATCAAGGCGAGCAGGGATTTTTCGATACTGCGCAGAGGGTGGGCGGAGATAGCGATTAAGAAATGCACGGTTGCTTGATCCGATTGATGGAATGAACTGATCAAGAAACCTATTTAATATGAGTATTATTATCAAGTTAAATCGAGCGCCCCCGATGAGGGCGCTGGAAGTTCTAACTAATGGTCGCTTTTGACTTGCGAGGGGAATATTTCTTCACAAGACGGAAACTTTGCTTCGCCGTTGGGCGACTGTTGGAGTCCACCAATGCTGACAAAGCGCGAGCGTAATCGAGCACAAGCCCCGGCGTCCACGCCATGGATTCTGCGCGCTTGCGCATAAGCCCAGCGGCCCAGAGTTCCGGAAATACGATGGACTGGAGCGCCTTGAAAACTGGCCATCTGTGCTCGCGATAAACGCCTTCAAGTGCTGCATCCAGCGCATCGGCGACAGCACTTGAGCAGTTCCTGTTGGTCAGGTTGTAAGTGTCGTTTGCGCGATAATGCTTCCAGAATGTTTTGAGGCGTGCTGCATCAATATTATTGATTTCGACTTGCACGGTAGATGGGCACCATTCGCCTGACTCGACCTCGTAGCTCGGCAAAAAACGACCGGTAACATTGTTGTCGGCAGTGGCACGCAAGGTACGGCTGAATTCATCGGGGTTGCGATCGATTTCAGCTGCGGGGTAATGACTGATATAAATATCGGGTGCCATTTCCAGCGCCGCATGTCCTGTCGAGATAACACCATTGCTGTCGACCGCCGCAATATAGCGGTTGATGGCTCTCTGTCGAAGCGATGTCATTGCTGTGCCTGTTGGTGTCCAGACGTGAACGATAAGCTTTTTGCGGTTTCGGGCGCTTCGCTTGCGGTAGAGCTTTGCCGCGCGTTGGTTGAAGGGGTTTCTGCTGAGAATGCTCGTCAGCGAAGCATCTGCTTCCAGCCGTTTTATTCGGAATGCGATGCTGAGCAAGCCAACGCCGGTCAGAATGAGCACGGCGCCGACATTTGTGCCGACCGTACCTTCATACCATGTCGGCCAGGGTTGCAACGTTGCAATTGCGAGCAAGACTTCGACGATGCCCCCGGCCATGCCGATTTTCCAGCGCGGATATCGTACCACCCAGGCGCTGCCGATGCGCACAATACCATCAATGAGGAAACACAGGCCGAAAAGAACGGCGAGCGCGAAGTTGCTCGCAGGCGTTGAACTTATGATCAGGATGCTCACACCGAGAAGGGCCACGCCTTGCACGATGCGCATTCTGCGGGCCGTACCATAGCTCGCAATGGCCGCGAATAGGCACAATACGGCTTCAGGCAAGAGGAAATAACCAAAAACACGCGCCGGTAAGACAGTGTCGCCGTCAAGTGCATCGATCACAATCAGTGCACCACCGATAATCCAGAGCGCAGAGATTACCAGCAGGGTTCTCCAGTGCCGCTGAATAATTTCGCGGCCCAGCAGTAGAAACAGTATTCGTATCACCCCACCACTCCGCAAATTTCAACGCATCTGTTATTAGCCGCAAAGAGGGTGACGTTTCAATGTAAAAGGGATTTTAAATCGGTGACATTTCCATGATGGGTGGATCAATTGAATAGTCTTTAAGAGAAAAAAGCTCCGCTGGGCGGAGCTTTTTATTCATTGCAGTTTTGACGCTAACTTATTGCTCGCCCGACCCAGATCAAAATACACGCGCCGATAAAGCCCGCCACCAGATAGCCGAGCCAGCCACCGAATGAGACACCCAGAAAACCAAAGATAAAGCTGGCAATTGCCGCGCCAATGATGCCCAAAATAATGTTCATGAATATGCCTGTGTCGCTATTCATGAAGTTGGATGCAATCCAGCCAGCAAGACCGCCAATAATAATTGCAGCAATCCAGCCTACACCTGCTTCACCCATTTTAGTCTCCCTATCTAGCCTGATAAATAAGGATATGTATCAGTCCGTGATTTCGGCAAGGGCTGCAACACCGACTTCTCAACCCGCGAGACGGTGTGTAAGAACTTGTTGCATGCCTGCGCGTTCTGCCGGCGTTAAATCCAATCTTTCAAACTGATCATCAAGCAACACTGGCAGCGTATTGTCGGCTCGAGCCGCGACAAGGCCGAAGGTCTCATCGCTTTTCTCGTCATAATACAGATACGGCAACTCATTTTTGGCGAAGCTGGAGAAGATGTTTCGCTTCTTTGTGTGCGTAACCAAAGGCGTATAGCCAAACCTTACACGCCCCATACTCTTTTTGCGGGAAGAAATCTTTGCCCAGCTCAGTTGCAGCATCGAAGCCGTTTTGGCCGCAGAGATCGAGCTTGAGATCAGAACAAAACGCTTGATGAAGAGGATGCAGCCGCCAGCCATGATGCCAACGAGCACAACGCCGACGAAAAGACGGTTCCAGAATTCATCCAGCGCCAGTGAGAGAGTTGCATTATTGGGGTTCGATTTTTGCACCACAACATCGGTCTCATAATTATCGCTGGAGAGGCTGAGGAAAGAAAAGTCGACGGACTTCAGTTTGTTTTCGCCGTCATACCGGTAGGAGAGGGTGGCCTTGCAATCGGTAATCATTTTCTTGCTACGGCAGTTGCCGTCGAAAATGGTAGCATCCTCAATGATCAGTGGGTCATTCTTGATGAGGTAATCAGCGTAAAAGCCTGGTCCCCACGAAACCGTAACAACAACAGATACGAGCGCGAGGACTATCGCCAAAAACAGCAGCTTCCATCTATCCGCAAGGCCATGCTTTTTCACCTTGATCGGACGGACAGGGAGGACACCAGACAAATCTGGTAATGTGTAATTATCGCTCATAGATTTAACATCTTCGGTTATTGTGAGGAGAGGATGTGTCATCTAGCGGAATATCAGGTGGTATTTGAATAGAATTGTCACTCTTTCCAGTAACGTAAGGTTACGGCTTTTATGTTTGAGAGAGCGAACCAGTCTCATCACAGATAGTCGGTTGAATGTAGTTATCACGACCACAAGCATATGGCGTCCGTTGAGAATTTCTAGCGGAACCAATATGTGGCCGTGCGCATTTTGATAGTGACAACCACGTCATAATGCCGTTCAGGAGAATTAATAATGCATCGTATTATTCTGACTGCCGCAGTTGGTCTCGCAATGATTTCATTTGCCAATGCACAAACTGCTACAATGACAGAAGAAACGCAAACAGAAGTATTTGTTACTGCCAAGCCCACTGATGTGCTTAGTTATAACCTGGTTGGTCTTAATATCCTGAACGGTGACAATACGAACATCGGCGAAATCAAAGATCTTATTATTTCGAACGCCCAGCTGTCGGGATATATCGTGTCCGTGGGCGGCTTTTTGGGTGTCGGCGAGAAATATGTCGTCGTCAGCCCCGAAGCTGTAGACATCACCTACTTCGATGATGAGAAGAAGTGGTCTGCCGTGATGAACTCCACGAAGGAGGAAATTCAAAAGGCTCCAGAGTTCAAATATGATGGCCGCTGGGCCAAGTGATGCCACACCATTCGCCCGATCTTTGCATTGGGACGCCTGCTTTATTCGGATCCGTGTCGAAGTTTTCGGGATAAGCTCTAAATTTCACGCATCCGATTTCCGAAATTAACGAATATGAACTGACCAGCATAGGCTGCAATTGCAGCTTTGAGCAGATCGCCGGGTACGAAGGCAAGATCTCCGATGATGGCGCTGAATGGAGAGAGGCCCACATAAGTAATAAGCCAGGCGACACCGAATGCGTGGTCGATGATGACGCCTATTGTGGCAGCAAAGAAAAAGCCTGCGAAAGTTTTCCAACCGCCGTTTGTGCTTTGTGCCACCTTATTTGAAATCCAGCCTGTAGCAAAAGCTGCAGGCAGGAAACCCACGAGATATCCAGCTGTTGGGCTGAGGAACACAGCAAGGCCGCCTCTGCCTCCTGATAGAACTGGTAGGCCGATTGCGACGAGTACGATCAGCAACAACACTGAAAGTGCGCCTCCGCGTGCTCCAAGTACGACACCTGCAAGCAAAACACCCAAACTCTGTGCATGGATAGGGACAGGAATGAAGGTGAGCATAATCGGTGGTATCAGGCCGAGCACCACGATGATGGCTGTAAATAGCGCGATCATAACCAAAGATTTCGTTTGCACGTCTTGTACCTTCTAGCTGCCGTCTATTGTTGTCGAAGCGGTAGCGCGTTTGTGTGTCTGTGCTTAATTCTGTTTGTGCCGTTCATTGCGAATGCACCTTGCATCAATGGCACTCGCAATTTCGTCTGCACTTTGTAATGTGCCAATTACCATTGGTACGATCACCGTGGATAGCCGCATTTTCAGCCCCCGTGCGCGATGTGCCTCCGCTACTGATTTGTAACGGGCGTGCACCTCAGGGACGAAGCGTATTACCAGTCCGATCGCCAGCCCGATGTCACGGGCATTGCCTATACCAATCGCCTCCAATGGTCGAGCGGCTTTGGTTATCGTGTCAATAAACTGGCCAATCTTCGTAGTGGTGGTAACTACGGCAGCAAAGAGGGTCAACGATCCCAACCGCATTAGAACAATCGAAGCCGCTTGAACACCGTCCACATAGGCGGTCCAAACAACAACCACAACAATCGTCAGCAGAAGCGGCCATGACTTTAGCCATTGGACAACAGCGGTTCGGCTTGAGATTAGCGAGCCAGCGGCGACAAGTGCAGCGACAACTCCGAGATTTGCCGGAGATTTGAGAATAAACAGCACAACACTTAGCCCAAACAGGGCTATGAGTTTGATTGCAGGCGGTATTCGATGAACCGGCCCATCGCCGCGGACTTCATAAAAGTTCATGATGCAAGCGCCAGATAATGGGCAATCGTCTCGTCAGCCGGTCCGTCATCGATCAGTTTGCCTTGATCGAAGAGCAGTACGCGGTCAAAGCCTGAAAGCAGGGTTAGATCATGGCTGACCACGATAACGTTCTCGTCAAGATCGCGAATGGCGCGTTCTACGATATTCCTGTTTCGCAAATCGAGCTGATTGGTTGGCTCGTCCATAATGACAATATCGGGAGATGTAACGAGAACTGAGGCGAGCGCGGCAAGCTGCAGTTCGCCCCCGGATAGTTCGTGTGCCCTGCGCTCTGCCAGATGCGTAATTCCGACACGATCCAGTACGCTTGAGACCGCGACGGCTATTTCCTGCTTGCCGAGTCCACGCGATTGCAGGCCCAATGCAATATCGTCTTTTATCAGAGGTAGTACGATTTGGTTGGCGGGGTTCTGGAAGATATAGCCAACAGTCGCCCGAACCTTAGCCCCATTGCTCGCGGTATCGTGGCCATTTGTCACGACGCGGCCTGAGGACGGAAGAATTAGCCCGTTCACCATGCGCGAAAAGGTGGTCTTTCCAGATCCGTTTAAGCCGATGATGCCGATACGTCGTTCTGAAAGCTCAAGCGAAAGCGGTTCCAGCACCACCTTACCGGCAAACTTCGCTTCAGCTCTATCAAACAGAATGTTCAACTTTTGATCCCACATAATGCGACTTTGCTTTGCCCTTCGTGGAAGTGGCGGTCAAGGCATTCAATGCAATAAGCGCGGCTAAAGCTCGTTATCGAGTATTGTAATAAGGGCTTTTAGACATTCGGCTTTCCATTTCTGAGTTGCGCAAGCTTTGCAAAAGTTTCAACAAAACGACGGCGGTTTCGTCGATTTGAATAAAATACCCCACAAAATTTGTCATATCAAAGGCTTGAACGGTTGATCCATCAGTGGAACTCTGATCATCTTCTATGAAGGCGTGACTTAGGGAGGGGATCGCTGAATGTCTGTTGTAATGCCCGAATTGCGTGCTGATACCATTCTTTATAACGGCACGATCTGGTGTGGATACGAAGAGGGCACGGTTGAAGCCCTGGCAATCTGGCAAGGTAAAGTACTCGCCGCTGGTAACAAAGATCAAATCTGGTCCCTCAAGGGCGACAAGACAAAAGTGATAGATCTGAAGGGGCGCTTTGCTACCCCCGGATTAAACGATTCTCATCTTCATCTGATCTCCGTTGGGCTTACGCTCAAATGGCTTGATGCGACGCCGAAGGCTGCGCCCACTTTGGAAAGCCTGCTTGGTGCAATACGTGATATGGCAGCCTCCGTTCCCCCAGGGACGTGGATCAGGGCGCGTGGCTATGATCAGACTAAGCTCGATATCGGTCGTCATCCTCATAAATCAGAACTTGATGCTGTCGCTCCAAACCATCCAGTCATGCTGGTGCGTGCCTGCGGTCACGTTTCGATCTTCAATTCGAAAGCTTTTGAACTGGCTGGTATCAATGAAAGTTCGCCTGTTCCAGACGGTGGCTTGATCGAACAGCAAAATGGAGTACTGACAGGAATGGTCGCCGAAAACGCACAAGGTGCGGTTCGCAAAGCGATCCCCACGGCCACCACGGAAGAGATGATCGAAGCCATTGAAGCTGCTGGCAATCTGCTGCTTTCATACGGCATTACTAGCGTTATGGACGCGGCCGTCGGACAGGTTGCAGGCTTTGATGAAATTCGCGCTTACAATTTAGCGAAACTTCAGAAGCGATTGCCAGTACGCACCTGGCTGGTGTTGCTGGGCGATCCTGGGCCGTCGATCGTACAGAAATGCTATGAGGCAGGACTGGTATCCGGTGTCGGCGACGATATGCTGACAGTTGGTGCTGTCAAAATATTCCTAGACGGTTCGGCAGGTGGGCGCACAGCATGGATGAGCAAACCTTATCTGGGTGACGATAACAATATCGGCGTACAGATATTGCCTGATGCGGAACTGGAAGCGCTCGTCCTGGATGCCCATAAAATGGGCTATCAGCTTGCATGTCACGCGATTGGCGATGCGGCCATCGGTCAGCTCATCACAGCCTATGAAAAGGCGCTTGCAGCCTATCCTGATCCGGACCGCCGCCACCGTATCGAACATTGCGGCTTCTCTACGCCTGAACAGCATGAACGGATGAAAAAGGCGGGTATCTATCCATGCCCGCAGCAGGTTTTCATCTACGACTTTGGTGATGCCTATATTTCAGTGCTTGGGGAAGAAAAGGCACTTTCGAGCTATCCGCTCAGGACGTGGAAGGACCTTGGCTTCAAGCCAGCGACTGGCAGCGATGCGCCGGTTTGCCATCCCAACCCTTACCCCAATATCTATTCGATGCTGACGCGCGAAACAGGCAAAGGAACGGTTATGGATGCGCGCGAGCGCGTTTCCATTGAAGAAGCACTCCAGGTCTATACCGAATATGGCGCTTTCTCGCAGAAGCTCGAGAAGGTGAAGGGTAAACTTATACCGGGGCAGGCGGCTGATATTGCGGTCTTTTCGCGCAATATGCTCACGGCAAAACCAGCGGAAATTCTCAACGATACACATTGCGTGCTCACCATTCGTGAAGGCGAGGTGGTGTTCGAACGTTCGTAAGGAGAACAGGCAGCGAAGCTTTGGCCAAGCTGCCTGAAACGTTCATTCGGATAACAAAAAAAAAGTAAAAAAGGGGATAACTATGAGAAAATTTGCATTGCTTGCAGCGATGTCCGTTGCATTGATGACGGGAACCGCAGCTTACGCTGTTGACGAGCCGCGGCCAGGAGGCGTCATCAATTTTGTTGCGCCTTATGGGGACAGCTTCTCGACGCTTGATGTTCAATCGTCGCCAGCAACACAGGACGAGTTTTACGCGAAAGCCATTCATCGTACGCTTTATGATTGGGATGCCGATCAGAACAAGCCTGTTTTGGGCCTCGCAACAGATGTGAGTGTTTCGGACGATAAGCTCGTCTATACTTACAAGCTGCGTCAGGATGCATTTTTCCATGACGGTAAGCCGCTGACAGCAGATGACATTATCTGGAGCTACACCCGGATAATGGATCCTAAGAAGGCGTTCCCACCAGCGCGCTATATCGCTGAGATCAAGGGTGCGGAAGAATACACGCAGGGTAAGGCCAAGGAAATTTCTGGCCTGAAGAAGATCGACGATCATACGCTGGAAATCACCCTCAAGCAGCCAATTGATCCCGGCTATCAGTTCATGCGCAACAATACTGCGATCTATCCGGCAGGTCAGGGCGATAGCGATGAATTCCAGCGTCATCCGATTGGTCTAGGACCATACAAGTTTGCCCAATATGTTCCGGGATCCCGTCTGACGGTTGAAAAGTGGGACAAGTATTACGAAAAAGGCAAACCATACGCCGACAAGATCAATATCATGATCATGGGCGATGCCTCCGCACGCGACGTTGCATTCCGCAATAAGGAAATCGACGTGGCAGTGCTTGGGCCAGCGCAATATACTGCCTATCTTGCGGACCCAGAGCTTTCCAAGAACATGATCGAAGTTGCCGAGGTTTACACCCGCGCTGTCGGCTTTAACCCGGATTTCAAGCCGTTTCAGGATAAGCGTGTTCGTCAGGCGATCAATTACGCCATCGATAGCGATCTGATCATCAAGCGTTTGGTCAAAGACAAGGCCTATCGTGCGGTTGGTTGGCTTCCGAACTCGTCGCCTGCTTTCGACAAAGATGCGAAGCCATATCCATATGATCCTGAAAAAGCCAAGGCCTTGCTTGCAGAAGCCGGTTATCCAGACGGTTTTGAATTCGAGTTGACTGCAACACAGAATGAGAGCTGGGGTTTGACCATCGTTCAGGCAATCATTCCGATGCTGGACAAGGTTGGGATCAAGGTGAAAGCCAAGCCGGTTGAGGCTTCCGTGCTTGCTGATGTGGTCCCGGCCGGTGATTTCCAGGCCTATATGTGGTCGCTGGAAAGCGGTCCGGATGCCCTGACTGCGATGCAGTGCTTCTATTCGACGACACCGCAATCAGCATGTAACTATCAGAAATTCGCTAATGCTGAATTTGACAAGATTGTCGATGAAGCGAAACTAGCTAAAACCGAAGAAGAGAAGAATGAGCTTCTGAAGAAAGCCAACAATCTGTTGCAGGAAGAAGCACCCGTCTGGTTCTTCAACTACAATAAAGCTGTCATGGCACATCAGCCATGGCTGCATGGCTTGCAGCCAAACTCGGCAGAGCTCGCAGTTCAGTCCTATGAAAAGCTTTGGGTAGACGACACGGTTCCGTCCGGTCGTTAGAGCGGGTCTCGATCTGATTGAATCAGATCGGCGCTCAAACTGTTTGTTTTAGCGCGCACCTATTCCGAAAACCGTTTCACACTTTTCGGAATGCGCTCTAATTCCGGCTGATCTGGATCGGCCCGCTCGTTTTCGGGCGGGCCACTGATCCCCTTTGCTCCAGCGTGTTTCGCGCTGATCCGAAAGGAGGACCGTGTGCTCTATTTTATTGTCCGCCGCGTTCTGCAGATGATACCTACAATCATTGCGGTATCACTGCTGATCTTCGTCATTTTCAGCGTTGTTCCGGGAAGCATCGCGACCAGCCTTGTTGCCAATGGCAAGGGTATGAATGACCCGAAAATGGTTGAAAAAATCACGCAGGAGTTTGGGCTCGACAAGCCCGTTCATGTGCGGTTTGGCAACTATCTGGTTCAGTTGGCACAGTTCGATCTCGGAACCTCCTACCGATCAAGGCAGCCGGTGGTCTCGCTCATTCAGGAGCGTATGTGGCCGACACTTAAACTAGCCTTTGCTGCCATGGGCTTTGCTATTCTGATCGGTGTACCACTCGGGTTTCTGGCGGCGCTCAAGCCCGGAAGCATTCTTGACAGCGTAACGATGATAGGCGCGGTTTCAGGCCTCTCACTGCCGCAGTTCTGGCTTGGCCTGCTTGCCATGTACCTCTTCGCCCTGACACTCGGGTGGCTGCCAAGTTTTGGTTATGGAGATGGCGGCATACGCAACATCATACTGCCGGCTCTCACGTTGGGTGTTGCGCCACTTGCGTTGCTGGCACGGACGACACGTGCGGCGGTGCTTGAAGTCATGGGCGCAGATTTCATCCGCACAGCGCGTTCGAAAGGCATGAACAGTTTTCGCCTCGTGAAGTGGCATGTCATGCGCAATGCGCTGGTGCTGATCATTACAACCATCGGTCTGCAGTTCGGGTCGATGATGGGACAGGCCGTAGTGGTTGAGAAGCTATTCTCCTGGCCGGGGCTCGGTTCCTTGCTTATCGACAGTGTTTCGATGCGCGACATCCCTGTGGTTCAAGGAGCAATTCTCGTAATCGTGTTGTGGTTTCTCACCATCAATACGATTGTTGATATCCTCTACGCGGTTATTGATCCGCGCATTAGCCACGAGTAAGCCCATGAAACTGCGTTTCAACCTCGTATTCGGTGGCCTTGTATGCGCTATCATTGTGACGTCCGCGGTGTTTGCACCGCTACTGGCCCATTATAATCCGGTTCTCGATGCTGACCTGATGAATGCAGAACTGCCTCCAGACGCGCAGTTCTGGTTCGGCACTGATGCGCAAGGGCGGGATGTCTATTCTCGCATCCTTTATGGTGCGCAGGTCTCTTTGACTGTTGGTGTCGTATCGCAGTGCATCAACACAGTTATCGGGCTCTGCTTTGGCATTTCGGCAGGTTATTTTGGTGGCTGGTGGGATGATTTCGTCAACGGCCTCACCAATCTGATGCTGGCGATACCTTCGCTTATTTTTGCTCTGGCTATCATGGCTGTTCTCGGCCCCGGTCTGCCGAGCCTCTTGCTTGCACTCGGCTTGACGAACTGGTCATGGACATGCCGCATTGCGCGCAGCTCAACGCTTTCGCTCAAAAAGCAGGGCTATATTCAGGCCGCCAAGATGCTTGGCTACAGTGATGTTCGTATCATGATCACACAGATTGTACCGAATATGATTGGGCCAATCCTCGTTATTGGTACGCTTGGCATGGGTGACGCTATTCTGGCAGAAGCCGCACTTTCTTATCTTGGCCTCGGTATCAGTCCGCCGGAACCAAGCTGGGGTAATATGCTCACCGATGCGCGTGAGCTCATTGTCAGCGCGCCATGGGCTGCAGTTTTTCCCGGCCTCGCCATCTTCTTTACCGTGCTTGGGCTTAATCTTTTCGGTGACGGCCTGCGTGACTGGCTCGATCCGCATATGAGGACGCGTAAGGTATGAGTGAAAAAGCACTTCTTGAAGTCGAAAACCTTCGCATCGACATCGCTTCGGGTTCCGTTCGACATAACGTGGTCGAAGATGTGTCCTTCATGATTGATGCCGGTGAAACATTTGGTCTTGTTGGAGAGTCCGGATGCGGAAAGAGCATAACCGCTTTGTCGATGATTGGACTGTTGCGCAAACCGCTTTCGGTCACAGGCGGCGCGATCCGGTTCAAAGGGCAAGATCTGCAGTCCATGTCATCGCGTGACTTACGAAAGCTACGTGGCAATCGTATCGCGATGATCTTTCAGGAGCCGATGACCGCTCTCAACCCTCTATCTCCTGTTGGCCGGCAGATCGCGGAAATGTTCGTTCTGCACCAGGGCGCGACTTGGCATGAGGCAGAGCAAAAAGCAGTCGAAGCGCTCGGTAGCGTTCAGGTTCCTGCGCCTGAACAGCGTGTGAAGAACTATCCGCACCAGATGTCGGGCGGTATGCGACAGCGTGTGATGATCGCCATTGCGCTGGCTTGTAATCCTGACCTGCTGATCGCGGACGAGCCCACGACTGCGCTAGACGTAACTGTACAGGCAGAAATTCTGCGTCTGATGCAAGAACTTTGCACAGCACGGGGGACGTCTGTACTCATGATCAGTCATGATCTCGGCGTCATTGCCAAAATGTGCCGACGCGTGGGTGTCATGTATGCGGGACATCTTGTCGAAGAAAGAGTAACGGCAGGCCTCTTCCATCATCCGGCACATCCTTATGCCCATGGGCTTCTTGCCTCGCTTCCACAACTTGGCTCACGCCAGAAGGAAGGTCAGCGCCAATTGCAGGAAATCGAAGGCGTTGTGCCCTCGATTTCGGCGTTCTCCCAAGGCTGTAGGTTCGAGCCGCGCTGTAAACGCGCGACTGACATCTGCCGGGCTGAAAAACCCGGATGGACGCCATTGCAAGATGCAGGCTCAGTGAGGTGCTTTCATCATGAATAATATGTATTCGACCAAATTGACTGAGCCTTTGGTCAGCATTGATGATCTTAGTGTTCACTTCCCAATCAGTGGTGGCATATTCAGCCGGTCAACGCAGTTGCTGCGCGCCGTCAACAATCTCAATCTCACCCTTAATAAAGGCGAGTGCTTGTCAATCGTCGGGGAATCCGGTTGCGGTAAATCCACGCTGGCGCTCTCCATCGTTGGCTTGCAGAAGCCAACGAGCGGACAGATTTACTTTGAAGGAAAGCCTATCACAGGCAAGGATGAGCCTTCGCGGCTAGAGCGCGCGAAAATGGCGCAAATGGTTTTCCAGGATCCTTTTGCTTCGCTTAATCCGCGCCAGACTGTTTATACTTCGCTTGCTGCCCCTTTGCGGCTTCATGGGGTGAAATCTCGCAGCGAAGTGGATGGGCGTGTTGAGGAAATCCTACGTCTTGTTGGCCTGAAACCAGAACAGGCAAAGCGTTATCCGCATGAGTTTTCGGGTGGCCAGCGCCAGCGTATCGGCATAGCGCGGGCATTGCTGCTTAATCCAAAAGTTATTGTGCTTGACGAACCGGTATCCGCGCTCGACGTTTCCATACGCGCTCAGATCATAAATCTGCTGCTGGAACTTAAAGAGCAGTTAGGGTTGTCCTATATCATGATCAGCCATGATCTGAGCGTCGTGGAGCACATGAGTGACCGTGTGGCTGTGATGTATTTCGGACAGATTGTCGAAAGCGGCCCATGGGACCGGATATTTTCAAACCCGACGCATCCCTACACACGTCGACTGATATCGGCCATTCCCGATCCGATGACGGAATTGTCCGGTGCGCCTCTTGTTGATGAGAGACGTCCGCCTCAAGCGCCAGAAGGCTTTGGGTTTTATCCTGAAAGTTTTGGTACGCATGATGTGCATCAGTTGCCCCCGCTCACGCAATTGGTCGACATTGGTGGAGGGCAGAGTGTTCGTGTCATTCAGAAAGCATAAAAGCGCTGACCACCAGCGCTTTCGTCAATTTGGATGAGGTGCCGACTCTAACGGCATGCATCTCTCATAGCTTCAATCAGCTGTTATTACTTGCGCAATTCGGCTTCGATGTCGTCGAAAGCTTTGTCTTTGCCAATGCCGGTCAGGAAGGGGAGACCTTTGATGACGGGCTTGGTAACAGACGCCGAAATAGGCGTCGTGGAGACGATGAAATCTACATTGTCGGCGAGAGAAGGAACTTCAGTCGCTTTTGCCTGTTGAGCATTGAAGGTCAGTCCACGCTTTTTCATTTCTTCGGTAACGGCCGCATTCACTGCCGTAGATGTTGCTACACCTGTGCCGCAAGCGAAGAGAATCGTTTTCATTTTAGCCATGGTTTCCTCCAATTGGTGTTCGTGCATTCAATGTAAGGCACAAATATCGTATTTTTTCTTGTCTCGAATTCAGTTGTAAAGACCCTTTATCCTTAAGACGATTAGTCGTTATTGCAGTGCGGCTTCAACGTCCTCAAGCGTGCGCGCAGCCTTCAATCTGTCGAGTGCATCAGCATCCTGAATGGTTGCCATGATCTGCTGCAAGGTCTCAATCTGTTTGTCCTTGTCATTGATGGCAAGCAGAAACACATATCCAACCGGGACAGTTTCTTCCGGATCTTCCATATTGGCGAACTGGATGGGCGACTTCAACGTCGCGAATGCAATGCCAGCCTTGACCACATGTTCAGGATCGGTGTGAGGAACTGCAACGTTATCGTCGCGCTCAAGCGGCAATCCGGTTGGCATGGACAGTTCACGGCTGACGACAGCATCGGCGTAGCTTGGCTTTACATAGCCCAGCTTCTCGAGCTTGCCCGCCAATATCCGGATAATCTCTTCGTTGGTTTTTGCTTCGCTCTGAAGCTCGATCGCTTGTGGGTCGAGATAATCAATCAGACCAGCGGCCATTCCATTCTCCGTTTGAAAAAGACCGCACGTCGATATCGACGTGCGGCTTCGATTATATTGAAAAACTGACAGCCAATATCAGGCAGTCTTTTCTTCCGCAGGTTCATCCTCTGCGCCCGCCGCACGTTCCCATGCGAGTGTGTTGCGACGATAGAGTATGAACAGCAGCGCAATAACAGCAGCAATGACTGCCACGCCAACCGTACCACCAAGCCAGCTGATTGTTTTGATGATAATGTCAGGAACCCACAGGAACCCATCAACCACCGAAGTAATCTGCAAGGCATTTTCAGGTAGCTTGAAGCCCGACGATACAGCCGCGCTGGTGAACAATGGCGCAAGCGCATTGGCGACATAGAAGCCAATGGCCAGTGTGATGGTTCCAACGACGACCATGCGGAACACGTTTCCTTTCAGAAGCGGTGCAGTCATGGCGACGATGAACGGAATGACGGCGAGATCGGCGAACAGGATCACGCGGTTACCCGGCAGTATGACCGATAGAATGATAGCTATCGGTACAAGAATGAGCGCCGACGAGATCGCTGCCGGATGACCGATAAGGATAGCCGAATCGAGGCCGACCAGAAGTTCGCGGTCGCCTGTGCGCTTGCGTACAAATTCCTGTGCAGCATCAGAAACCGGCAACAGACCTTCCATCAGGATTTTGACCATACGCGGCAGGAGCAGCATAACCGCTGCCAGCGTCATGCCGGTGCCCAGAACCTTGGCAAGCACGGTGCCGAAGTCACCCGCGTTATAGAATGCGATAAGACCGAGCACGAGACCTATGATCAGACCCATCACAACCGGCTCACCAAAAACCCCAAAGCGACGTTCGATGGTTTCGGTATTGATGTTGATCTTGTTGATGCCGGGGATGCGATCCATGACCCAGTTCAGCACAATCGCGATTGGCAGGATCTGTGCGGAAGCCAGATGCGGTACCGAAACACCTGGAATGCCATAGAACTGCTGAACAGCGCGTGCCGACCAGTCAGCAAACAGCAGAGACAAAGCCGCAACGAGTGCTGCAACAATAATGCCGTAAGCGATGTTATCCGTTGCGGCGACAACCAGTGAGCCTACGAAAGCGAAGTGCCAGAAGTTCCACACGTCGACATTCAGCGTACGCGTCCAGCGCATCAGCAGAAGCGCGATATTGACCAGAATGCCAACTGGAATAACCCACAAGCCTACGGATGAACCAAAGGCAATGGCCGCAGCGGAAGGCCAGCCCACATCGACGATATCGCGCTTGATGCCTGTATTGGTAACGATTGCCTGAGCCACTTCACCGATAGAGGTGAACATGAGGCCAAGGACCAGATTGATACCGATGAAAGCGACGCCAATGGTTATGGCTGCACGGAAGGCTTTGCCAACCTTTGCCCCAAGTACCACTGCAATAATGAAAATTACGATAGGCAACAGAACCGTTGCCCCAAGCGTATCGACTGCCGTTTTTAGTCCGCTCAGAAATGCGTCCATTTATTTCTCCTCCCCCTCGGAACACTTCCCAAAGTGCACCGAGCTAACAGAACGTCATTATTAGCTCGCACGTATCGACGTTTCAAAATGTGAACTGGGCGAAACGGCAGAACATTTGTATTCTATAGCAAACTAAAGTTGAATAACAAGATGGCATTTCGAGGGGTGTGAATGTTGCAATAAATGAACACTGGTATTGACTTAGAAACAAATGTTCATTAATCGATAGTGCATCAGAGGAGACTGCGAAAGTTTTGCAGGGACGTTCAGGAGGAAACGATGGCAACCAACGTGGCGTTGACAGGTTTGGCGCGTGATATGCAGGCGCGGGCGGATAGTGGGCGACCAATTCGCATCGGACTGATTGGCTCTGGCGAAATGGGCACTGACATCGTCACACGCGTTGCGCATATGCCGGGCATCGAGGTTGGCGCTATTTCTGAACTGCGCGTTCCCAATGCACTCAAGGCCGTGGATATTGCTTTTCAGGAAGAAGGCCATGGCCGCGAGGTTTCGACTGCTTCCGACCTGACTGCTGCTATGGAAGCGCACAAGGTTGCTGTAACCGACAATGCCAATCTGATCCTCGAAAACGATCTTATCGATGTCGTTATCGATGCAACCGGCGTTCCGGCTGTGGGGGCTGAAATCGGCCTGCGCGCCATGGAGCATGGCAAGCATCTTGTCATGATGAATGTTGAAGCGGACGTCACCATCGGTGCTTATCTGAAAGCCGAAGCCGAACGCCTTGGCGTTACCTATTCACTGGGCGCAGGCGATGAGCCGTCATCCTGCATGGAGCTGATCGAGTTTGTGACCGCGATGGGCCACCCGATTGTGGCTGCGGGCAAGGGCAAGAACAATCCACTCAATATCGACGCGGTTCCTGACCAATATATGGAAGAAGCCACGCGCCGTAATATGAACGTGCGTATGCTGGTGGAATTTGTTGATGGTTCAAAAACCATGGTCGAAATGGCTGCTATTGCCAACGCCACAGGTCTTGTCCCCGATAAAGCCGGTATGCACGGTCCAGCTGCAACGCTCGACCAGCTCAACAAAACCCTGATCCCTGAGAAGGATGGCGGCGTGCTGTCGAAGGTCGGTGTGGTTGATTATTCCATCGGCAAGGGTGTTGCTCCGGGCGTGTTTGTCGTGGCCGACATGTCTCATCCGCGTATTTCGGAGCGCATGGAAGATCTGAAAATGGGCAAGGGTCCATATTTTACGTTCCACCGCCCTTATCACCTGACTTCCCTTGAAGTGCCGCTCACCTGCGCCCGCGTTGTGCTCTATGGCAAGCCGGACATGGTTCCGCTTTCAAAGCCCGTCGCGGAAGTGGCTGCGGTTGCAAAGAAGGACATGCAGCCGGGCGAAAAGCTCGATGCCATCGGCGAATACTGCTATCGCGCGTGGATCATGACTTCGGGCGAGGCGCGTAGCGCGCATGCGATCCCATGCGGGTTGTTGCAGGGTGGCAGCGTGACCAAGCCGATCAAAAAAGGCGAACTCATCACTTACGACAACGCGGCTGTAGCTCCCGGCTCCAAGATTGCCGAGCTGCGCGCACGTCAGGACAAGCTCGTTTACGGAGCGTGAGGACAAAACATCATGGTTCAAGCCAAAAAAGTCGAACCGCAGGATACGGGCGACCGTCACAACTTGCCTTATGCTTTCCGCACTTATTCGCCGGAACAGCTGAAAGAAGCACTGCATAAAATGTACCTTATCCGCCGCTTTGAAGAAGGCGCGGAAGAAAGCTACACGCGTGGTCTCATTCACGGAACAATGCATCTTTCCATCGGGCAGGAAGCAAGCGCGATGGGATCGTGCCTGCCTCTTAATGACGATGATATGATCACCTCGACCCATCGTGGTCATGGTCACTGCATCGCCAAGGGTGCGGACGTGAAGCGTATGTTTGCGGAGTTTTTCGGCAAGGAAACCGGCTATTGCAAAGGCCGTGGCGGTTCGATGCACATTGCCGATGTTTCCAAGGGAAATCTCGGTGCGAACGGTATTGTCGGCGGCGGCATTCCGATCGCGGTCGGTGCGGCTCTTTCCGCAAAGAAGCAGAAAAACGGTAAGGTTGTCGTGTCGTTCTTTGGCGATGGCGCGAACAATGAAGGCGCCTTTCATGAAGCACTCAACATGGCCTCGGTTTGGAAGCTGCCGGTCGTTTTCATCTGTGAAAATAACGGCTACGGCATGTCCACCTCGACCAAGCGCTCTACGGCAGTTGCCAATGTTGCTGACCGCGCCTCGGCCTATAACATGCCGGGCGTGATCGTAGACGGCAACAATCTGTCGGAAGTGGCAGAGGCCGTGAATGAAGCCACCGAACGCGCACGGCGCGGCGATGGGCCTACACTCATTGAAAACAAAACATACCGCATTCGTGGTCATTCCAAGAGCGATCGCAACCGCTATCGCACCAAGGAAGAAATAGAGCATTGGCAGAATGATCGCGATCCCATCGCGCATTTTGAGGCCGATTTGAAAGCTTATGGCTTCATCAACGACGCCGAGATCGAGGCAATCCGCGCTGAGGTGGAAAAGGAAATCGCGGACGCGATTGAATTCGCCAAGAACAGCCCGGCGCCTGATCTGACCAACCTTACCCGCGACGTTTACACGGACGATATTTGAACATGGACACGACAATCCGTGAGTTGAGCTATTCGCAAGCCATTCAGGAAGCAATGGCAATTGCCATGGAACGCGACGACCGCGTGTTCCTGATGGGTGAAGATATTGGCGTCTATGGCGGCGCATTTCAGGTGACAGGTGATCTGGTGCATCGCTTTGGCGAAGACCGGGTTATGGATACGCCCATTTCAGAACTGGGTGGTGCAGGTGTTGCGGTCGGTGCAGCTCTGACCGGTATGCGTCCGATTTTTGAATTCCAGTTCTCCGACTTTGCAGCACTTGCTATGGAGCAGATCGTCAATCAGGCGGCAAAAATCCGCTACATGCTTGGCGGTGCGGTTTCTGTGCCGCTGGTCATGCGCTTCCCGGCTGGCTCGGGAACAGGTGCTGCGGCGCAGCACAGCCAGAGCTTAGAGGCTTGGCTTGGTCATGTTCCGGGTCTCAAGGTTTTGCAGCCTTCGACGCCTTATGATGCCAAGGGCATGTTGCTTGCAGCCGTTGAAGATCCCGATCCAGTTATGATTTTCGAGCACAAGCTTCTCTATAAAACTAAAGGTCCGGTTCCTGAAGGCTTCTACACTGTGCCAATCGGCGAGGCAGAAGTGGTTCGTGAAGGCCGCGATCTCACAATCGTTGCAACAGCGATCATGGTGCACAAGGCGCTTGATGCGGCCGCTGAACTTGCCAAGGAAGGCATTGATGTTGAAGTGATCGATCTGCGCACAGTGCGCCCGATTGATCGCGAAACCATCATTAAAAGCGTCAAGAAGACGTCCAAGCTCCTCTGCGTTTATGAAGCGGTCAAGACCCTTGGCATCGGCGCTGAAATCTCTGCAATCGTCGCGGAAAGTGATGCCTTTGACTATCTTGATGCGCCAATCGTGCGTCTTGGCGGGGCAGAAACTCCAATTCCTTACAATCCTGATCTTGAACGCGCGACTGTTCCACAGGTGCCTGATATCCTGAAAAGCGCCCGTGATCTGGCTAAAGGAGTGCGCTGACTATGGCTGTGGAAGTCATTCTCCCCAAGGTCGATATGGATATGGAGACGGGGCAGATTTCGCGCTGGTATGCCAAGGATGGCGATACCGTCACGAAGGGCCAGCTTCTCTTTGAAATTGAGACTGACAAGGCGGCGATGGAAGTCGACGCTCCGGCATCAGGCATCATTGCGGATATCAGTGCCGCAGAAGGCGCCGTTGTCCCGGTTGGTCAGACAGTCGCCTGGATTTACGACGAAGGTGAAGAGCGTAATGCCAAGTCACCGCCCGTCGTTGAAGAGCCAATTGCTGCTGCGCCCGTCGAAACTATCATTGAGACGGTAGCACCAAAACCGGTTGAACCAAAATCCTCCCAGGACGATAAAAATGGTTCAGCAGATGATGTGCGGGCAACACCGCTTGCACGTCGGCTTGCGCGTGAGGCAGGTATTGATCTGGCCAGCATTCAGGGCTCAGGTCCGAAGGGCCGCGTGCAGAAAAAGGATGTTGAAGGCGATATCGGCATTCTAAAGCCTGAGGTGCCGGCCAAATCGCCCGCGATTAAAAATGCTGAACCGTCCTCTGCGGGACAGCTTAATGCAGTCTGGTTGCGTGAGGGCGAGGCGGATCGGTTGCCGATTGTTCTGATCCACGGCTTTGCTGCGGACCTCAACTCATGGCGTGGCTTGTTTGCCGGGGCATCGCTTGGCCACCCGATACTGGCACTTGATCTTCCGGGACACGGCAATTCACCACGTGTCGTTCCTGAGAGCATTGATGACATTGCCGCTGCCGTTGAAGCGACGCTCTCTGCTTTCGGTGTGGCGTCGTGCCTGTTGGTCGGTCACTCGCTTGGTGGAGCTGTCGCCACAGTCACCGCTGCGCGTGGCGTCGTCGATGTGCGTTCCCTGTTGCTAATTTCTTCGGGGGGCTTGGGACCGCCGGTCAATGGCGCCTTCATAAAGGGTCTTGTCGGCGCGAAAAGTGAAGCCAGCATCGTTCCCTGGTTGAAGCTGCTCGTTGCCGATGAGAGCCATCTGACGAAGCCGTTCATCAATGCAACAGTTGCACAAGCCGCTGATGCAGAACTGCGCGATACGCAGGAAGCGATAGGTGCCCGGTTCTTTGCAGACGGCACGCAAACCTTCGAGGTTCGTTCAAGCTTTGCCTCGCTTGCAATGCCGGTGCGGCTCATCTTCGGTGCCGAAGATCGGGTAATTCCCGTCGCTCAAGCCCATGGTTTGCCGGGGAAGGTTGGCGTCCACATTTTCGCAGGTTGTGGACATATGCCACAAATTGAAGAGCGGGCAGCGGTGTTGCAAATTCTCAAAGAATGCGCCGCCGCTGCCAATTAACACCAGCCTAAAACAAATTTAAAAAGCACATCGTTTTGCGACGATGTGCTTTTTGTTTTTAGCCTTATTAAGCCTTGTCTTTCAGCATCTGTGCCGCACTTTCTTCATCGGTGATGAGAACGGTGGGTTTCAGGAGCTCGATTGCGCCAAGCAGGGCGGCAATCTTCTCTTTGCCGCCTGATGTGAGAATACGCTGCGGCGTCTTTTGAAGACTTTCAATTTTGGCCGACATGACGCGATCATGCACGGGATCATCAACGATCTTGCCGTTTTTGTCATAGAAGTGGAAAAGCACGTCGCCAACAGCGCCATTCGCGATGAGCGAGAGCTTCTGTTCTTCGTCAATCAGGCCGACGCGATAAGACGTGCTGCTGGCCGTCTGAATGTCACCGACGCTGAGCAGAACCATGTCCAGTTCTTCGGCCATATCCAGTACGGTATTCAATCCACAACGTTCGATAAGAGCGATCCGCGTTTCCTTGCTATCAACCAACGCAGGGGCGGGGATCAGATAACCTTCACCCTGAAAAATCTGTGCAAACTGCCACGCAAATTCCGGCGGATTTGAACGACGTGGCTGCACGATGCCGCCGAGGAGCGAGATCACTTTCAAGTCATTGAGCGGGCGCGCACCGATATGTTGAAGCGTGCTGGAAAGAGTCCGCCCCCAGCCGACGCCAATCGTCATGCCGTGCTGCACCTTTTCCGACAGATAGGCACCAGTGGCAGCACTAATCGGTGGGATGGGGTCAATGTCGGATGACGAGAGCGGCGCGACAATCGCCCGTTCCAGACCAAAGGTCTTTTCAAGCTCTACTTCGAGTGCAGTCAGACTTGCCAGCTTGCCTTCGATGGTAATTTTTACTTCATTGCGAGCACGGGCATCAGCGAGAAGACGAACGATTGTGACACGACCAACACCAAGCGCTTCTGCGATGTCATTCTGGGTCATTTGTTCGACGTAATACATCCACGCGGCACGTGTTCTCAACCGGCTCGTGCGGTTTTCGGCGGCAACGCCTTCCGATCCAATGATGAGGTCAGCTGTCTCCGGATTCTTTTGCGTCTTCTTGCCAGCTTTTTTCAAAATAATCCCTCAAATTATTGGCGCAATACTGCTTTATAGAAGTGATACTCTTAAAGCGAACCTATTGCTTTTCCACGTGAAGGCAAACAATAATTCATGTGCTCTGTCCAGGCTGTTCCGGTGGCGCTTCGGTTAAGGAAAATGAACATGCTACGCATTCTTTCGGAAGAAATTGCAGTCAATCTGAAGGACCGTTTGCGCGAGGTTCGATACATGATTCGTCGCAATCGTCATGAAAGTTTGCAGGGCGAACAGGCCGCTTCGCGTCCGGGTGAAATCGTGTCACCGGAACTGCTGCTGGGACATGCCGCGAGCATGATGGACAAGGCACTGACGACGGCTGAAACAATCTCCATTTCGCTGATTTCGTCGAACCCGAATGTTCATAACAGTGCGCCGCATGTGAGAAGCCTGTCGGTCTATTTTGGCGCTGGAGCTGAGGGTGCGCGCGCGTTCCGCAAGGATATGTACTATCTCACCAAAGAAGTGCTCCGCCGCCATCAATTGCAGAATGTGCTGATTCAGGAAGCTGTGTTTGTCACGGTGCATGCAAAAGTGATGCGCAAACATGGAGCTCTCTTGAAGAGCGTGTTTGCCGCAGAAGCGGGCGACAAAAAAGTAGCAGAAACGGCCAAGGCTATTACGGCCATGTTTCTCGAGCTTCTTGCGGAAAAGCCTGTTCGTTTTATCTCACTTGATGGCCATTGTGATCCGCAGGCTTTGCGTAAATTCGAAACGATGTGTTTCGCTGCTGTTGGCCTGGCGTGCGGACTGGCGACAGCCAAAGCTGGCGATCTGGAGGGAGTTGACCCGCTCGAGAGTGCCATTCTGGCTTTGGATGCACGGCATGAGCGTCTGATGCAGGCTGCTGAAGATCGGGATCAGTCGCAGCTCGAAAATCTGTTCCAGACTTTTATCGCCCACCTGCCATAAAGAAAAACCCAGATGTTAGAGCACCGATCTGATTCAATCAGATCGGTGCTCTAACTGTTTGTTTGACGCGCATCTTATCCGAAAACCGCTTTACACTTTTCGGGATGCGCTACAATATCCGGGCTTAATGTAAAAGCATATTAGGCGACGCCCTAGTTTCCCAACATATCCGTGATCGTCTTTTTTGCACGCGGAATTGAAGCCGGGCTCATGCTGAGTTCCGTCAGCCCCATGCGCAGAAACTCTCCAATAAGTTCCGGCTTACCTGCGGCTTCTCCGCACATGCCCACCATGATGCCTGCTTCAGTGCCCGCCTTTGCGGTCATCTCAATTGCTGCCATTACAGCCGGATGGCTTACATCGTTGAGCTTTGCAACAGTCGGATTGAGCCGATCTGCGGCCATCACATATTGCGTGAGATCGTTGGTGCCGATGGAGAAGAAAGCCGCTTCTTTTGCAAGTTCGCGGGCTGCAAAAACCGCCGCCGGTGTCTCGATCATCACGCCAAGGTCGAACTCGGCGAAAGCTTTACCTTCGCTTTTAAGTTCGCTGATGCATTCTGCGATCAGTCGTTTGGTTGCGCGAATTTCTTCGACATCCGAGACCATCGGCAGCATCACCTTGAGATTGCCGTTGACAGCTGAGCGCAACAAGGCGCGCAGTTGCGGCTTGAACACATCCAAACGATCCAGACACATGCGAATGCCGCGCCAGCCAAGGAACGGGTTTTCTTCCTCGGGAAACTCGATGCCCGCAATGGGCTTGTCGCCACCGATATCGAGCGTTCGGACAATAACCGAATGTGGTGCAAATGCTTTGAGAAGTGCTGAATAGGTTTCGGTCTGCATATCTTCGGACGGCAGATGAATGTGCTTCATGAAGAGAAGCTCAGTACGGAAAAGACCAACACCCATGGCGCCGGCTTCGAGCGCGACGTCAATCTCTTCAAGCGCACCCATATTGGCCGCAACTTCGATAATGGTTCCGTCAGCGCGTCGAGGAATTATCGAGCGGTAAGCATCAAGTGCCTGCTTTTCCTGCAACGCAGCAGCAATGCGTGCTTCGATTTCGTTGCAGGTGGCCGAATCCGGGTCTGAGTGGACGATGCCGCTACTACCATCAACAGCAACGATTTTAGCGTTTTTAAGCTGCTGAACAGCACTTCCGAGGCCAAGAACAGCCGGAATGCCATGTGTGCGGGCGATGATCGCAACATGCGATGTGGCGCCGCCATGTCCGCAGACGACGCCTTTGATTTTATTGAGCGGAGCTCTTGCCAAATCCCAGGCGCCGATGTCTTCAGCGATAAGTACAGACCCGGTCGGCAAACCTTCCAGATTGATGTCTTCTTTGCCCAGAAGGGCAAGGCAAATTTGTCGGCTGACGGCATGCACATCGTCTGCGCGTGCATTGAGATAAGGGTCGTCAAGTGCCGCAAACTGCCCGGCAACTGTGGATGCTGCTCCCAGCATTGCTGAAATTGCATCCATGCCTCCGCGAATAAGAGAGATAGCTTCTTCTGTCAGGCTGTCATCAGCCGCAATATCTTTTAATGCAGCAATAATGCCGCGATCCGTATCCGCAAGGTTTCCGGTGGCGAGCGATTCATCCATGCGTTGCTGCACAGTAGCGATTGCCGATTTGAAATGGGTAACTTCTGCGTCAATTTCAGAAGCTGCAAGCTTCCGACCGAGCGGCTTGATTTCTTCGGGGAAGAATGGAAATGCCGTGCCTAAAGAAATGCCTTCGCTTGCGCTGACGCCCTTTATTTGTCCATCGGGTAGCTTCGCGATTGTTGCTGCTTGAGCGACTGGCGCAGTTTTGGGTTCGGTGTCTGGTGCCGGGATTGAAGGTGTCTCAACATTGCTTTCTTCAAGGCCAGCCCGTGGGTTTTCAAGATATCCGATCAGCGCTTCGATTGCTTCAATGGCATCAGCTCCATCGGCGCGCACTGTGACTTCGTCAAACTCTTTAACGCCAAGAAGCATCAGTTTGACGGAGCTTTTGGCACTTACGCTTTTTCCGGCCTTGGCGATTTCGATGTCGCTTTCAAAACCTTTGGCCAGTTTAACGAAGCGGGTGGCTGGGCGTGCATGCAGCCCTTCATGCACCCGGACAATGGTCGAGCGTTCCATTTATGTAAGCCTCAAAGCGACATCTGAAACATTCCGACATCTTGTTTGCCGGAAACTGTTCCAATCATCTGTTTTAACACGTAATTCTGACGGCAGATTTGACGATTTTTAGCCGCCAATAATGATAATCTGACCTTCTTTCAGGACAGAAACAAGCTCTTCACCGGCTATTTCAGTTGCGCAGATTTCGCCCGGGCGGTCTGTAGACTGTGCGCCCGTAAACGAAATAACGACGTGACCGATTTCGCGTACTTTTTGCCAGGCGCTATCGCCGACAGCAGTGATTTCTGCGTTGAGTGAACCGATGGTGATGCGGGCTCCGACGGCAGGTGCGGAGGCTTCAGGTCCTTCTTCCACGACATGCATTACGGATACTTCTGCGAGTTCGGGTGGAGACCCATCTGCAAACAGAATGAGAACGCCGCCTTCGGCGAGATCCGCAACTTCCGGGCCGATCGCGGTAATCCGCGTTTTCAGATGTATCGACATAGAGGCGGTCCTTTCTTGATATGGTCGTTCGATGCTCAGGAAAATTGATCGGGGAGCATCGTTATTGCACATGGTTGGGAGATTGCCTGCCGCCGCTTTTGCTGCGGCAGGCTGAGAGTTTTAAAGCACTGCGAGGCTGACTACCCAGGCGATCAGGACCGACAGAGGACCCATGATCTGACGGCTGATGAGAACGGCAGGAACACCAATTTCGATTGTCTTGGGTTTCGCTTCACCGAGCGCCAGACCGACCGGAACGAAGTCGCAACCGACCTGTGTGTTGTAGGCAAAGAGCGCGGGCAGGGCCATCGCTGGGGCAATTGTACCATTGGCGATCTGCGGTCCGATGATTGCCACGCCGACGACCTGCGCGATAACTGCACCCGGTCCGAGAATCGGCGACAGGAACGGCAAGCCGCAAATTGCCGAAAGCACCAGCAAGCCGACAATGTTATTGGCTAGCGGTCCAAGCGGCTGAGCGAGAATATCGCCAATGCCTGTATAGAGGATCAGGCCGATCAGCATCGTCACGAATGCCATGAACGGCAAGACGTTACGAATGACCTGATCGATCGTGCGACGTCCGGCCTGGAAGAAAATACCAACGACACGGCCCATGACACGGCCGATACTGCTGATAAATCCGACAATACCGCCTTCGCTTGGCAGTTCTACCGGAGCAGGAGTTTCTTCTTCTGCGGTTGCTGCAGCAGGAGCTGCGGCGGCCGAGCCGTCAGCCGGAACGATGTTTTCCGGCTTCACACCCGACACATAGATGTCTTCCGTAATGAATTGTGCCAGTGGCCCGGACTGCCCAACTGGTGTGATGTTTACCGTTGGAATGCGCTTGCGCGGATAGACGCCGCAACGGGCAGTACCGCCGCAATCGACAACCACGACTGCCATTTCGCTTTCAATCGGTGGTGAGCGAAAGCCGTCAACGGCTTCTGCGCCAGTGAGTTCAGCGATCTGGCGCGCAAGCGGATGAATGCCGCCGCCCGTGACGGATACAACTTTGCTGCGCTGCTCAGTCGGTTGAATAACAAGCGGGCCGCCCCAGCCGTTGGAGCCGCGGGAAATCTTAACTGCCTTATAGGTCTTTACCATGTCGTCCTCCCCAATTCCCGCTTAAAGCTCAATGCCCTGACGCCGCGCCATGATGGCGGTGATGCGTTCAGTGAGCATGCCTTTAAGGAGGATCACGACGAGACCAACGATGGCGTACCAGATGGCGACGTTGATGTGATAACCCGTTGGAACTGCGCCCTTCTTCTCAAGTTCGAGAAGTGCAACGAGCACGCCGCCCCAGACGAAATATTCGCCCGGATTGATATGCGGGAAGAGACCCAGCGGCGGATGGACATAGGAAACAGCCGCGTCATAGAAAGCGGGCTTGTATTTCTCGTCGAGGAACGAACCAAATGTATAAGCCATCGGGTTGGTCAGGAAGAAGACCGCAAGAACCGGCAGAACCGTATAACGGGTGAGCGCGATGCGTCCGGCGCTGCGTGCGAGGCCATGGACGCGCTTTTCGCCGACCAATTCGGTTACGGCATAGAACGCAGTCATCAGCACGACGAGTGTCGGGATAATGCCCGTCACAAACCCTGCAAAAACTTCGCCGCCCTTCTGGAAAACGCCAATGAAGTGCTTGCCGATCGAGGCAAGCCAGCCAAGCTGTTCTTCCTGCTGGACGTTCTGAAGGCGCTCCTTGAACTGATCAACGGTAATTCCGCTGCTGCCGGCATCGGCAGGCGCGGTAGTTGTTGCTTGTGCAAGCTGCAGAAGATCATTTCCCGCGTGCTCTGCCGCATGCTTGCCATGCAGGGCCGCATCGGAAATCATGCTGCCAGCCATATGTATAGATTGCATTGTTACGTCGGCATGTTGTGCCAACATCGTCACTATCGACATTGCTCCTCCTCGATTGCTTGTTTCAGGCAAGCAACTCCTATGCTCCCACTGCCTTCAGACCTTCGAGTTCGAGCCCATCGGACTGATCTCTTATGCGGCCGATCTGTTCGATCGCCTGCGTGGCAGCAGCCACCACTTCAGGCGTGCCTTCTACGATCGTGGGATTGTTCTGCAATTCGCTGAGGCGCATTCCCTCGAAGCCTTCGCGGCGGCTGAATTTTGCAAAAACCGTCCGACCGCTCATTTGCAGGAAGCGGCGCACCACCAAATTGCGATCTACGACGAGCAACACAATGACGCCTCTGCCGAAGCGGCCTCGCACATGGCCCGCGCCGACAAAGCCATCAGAATATTTCGAGGTGATACCTTTCATCACATCGGAATAGTGGCGCATCTGAAACCAAACGCCCAGAGACTGAAAGCCCCAAAGCAAGGCGAGCGCCAGCAAAGCCCATTGCCAGATAGCCATTTTGTTCTCCTCCCACGAAGGGTGAGCCGGATATTACTCAAGCTCACCTTTCGTCAATTAGAGAACATTTGTCTTCTTGAATGTCAATATGTATAATTTTTTCGATAAGTGAGAGCGAATGACACCTGACTTTTCAATCGGTTTCGCATAATGTCATTTACAAACGGGAGGCCGCTCGCAACATGGATTTGCTACTCAGAGAACAAATGGCATCGATGCCAGATTTGCGTCATCGGTTGCGCCAGCTGCGTTGGTTCAGGGCGACGTTCCGCAAGCACGCCAGTCTGTTGCATGAGCTTTATGGCGTCGAATATGAGATCGACGAAAAGAAGCTCACCGAAGCTTTCCTGAACTGGGTGGAGCTCGTTGATCAGAACAAGCGTTTTGCCAAAGTGGACCGCAAAGACTTCATCACCTTCGCCGCAGGTCTTGTGTTGCGAGAGCTGATCCGTTTGTCGCCTGCGAAGGTCGTTTCACCACCAAAGCACGCGTCTGACGATGCTGCGCGTCTTTACGAAATCGTCAGCTTCTGGCCAGAAGGTTTTCTTTACACAAACTACTGTATCTGCGCGATTGCTGCTGTGCAGGAGCAGGAATTCGGCACGGTTCCAGATATCGACCAATGCGCCGATGAATTGCGAACGTGGTGGTCTTACAAGGAAAACGTCTCGGAAATGCCGGGCTATGCGATAGCATTTCTTGATAAGTTTCTTGGTAGCGAGCCAAACTGGGTCATGCCCGACCTCGCTTCGGCGCGCGCTGCCGTTAAACGTGCGCTTGGCGAAAATAATCCCGTGACGAAGATTCAAAACACGTAGCAGCCCCGCCATTTCCTGCAAATTTTTCCGTCGCCCGTACTCCGCGGCTTGAATGTTGGCGTTTACCTTTTTGAACCAGTCTGCCTGTTTTTAGAGCGCGTTTCGATCTGAATGGATCAGATCGGCGCTCTAAATATTTGTTTTAACGCGCATCTTTGTCCGAAAACCGTTTCACACTTTTCGGGATGCGCTCTAATGCCTGTGGTGTGGTGGCCGTGCGCGCATAAATGCCTCCTAATTATTGAGTTGAAGCATCCATTGTGAGGCTTCCGACGGAGGGTTTCTCCTGAAGAATAAATGCGTCATTCAAAAATCTTACATTTTCCGATATTGGATCGACAAATGTAAGATTTTTGATTATCAATGAAATTAGGCCTTTGGGAAAGCTGTCGCCAGACCGGAATGAATGTCCAAAAAAGCCGGGAATTCTGGCTTCTGGCAGACTTCGAACAAAATGTGTTGACAAGCGACAACATAGACTGACAAATGTCAATGTGAGGTGGCATAGTTTAATTGAGCTGAATGTCTGATGGATTGCCAGTTCATTTAAGGGGTGGGAGCCCCTGATATTGGGAGAAGATGACGTGTCATCGTATGGCGTGGATAGGCAGACTCTTTTTCTGCTTTTGATCAATGGTGCAGTGCTGGCTGCTGGTGCGGCTTTCGCCGGTGCCAATTTCATGGATAGCTATAATCTGCAGTCCATGGCCGCTCAGGTGCCTGAGCTTGGTCTGCTTGCGCTTGGGGTCATGCTTGCCATGATTTCGGGAAATGGTGGCATTGATCTTTCCGGTATTGCGCTTGCCAACCTTGCAGGAATTGTTGCCTTTCTATTGACCCGCAACCTCATTCCGGTTGCTGATGCGCCGCTTCTGTTCTCATGGACATTTGCTGGATTAGCGCTCGCAGTTGGGCTGGTTGGCGGGTTGGTTAACGGGATCATGATCGCCTATGCGCGATTGACGCCGTTGATCGCAACGCTTGGCACGCAGTTGGTTTTTACTGGTATTGCCGTGTTTCTGACCAATGGTTCGGCAATTAGCCTTGGTTATATCGAGCCGCTGGATAATTTCGGCAATATGCCAATTCTGAGCATTCCGATGTGTTTTGCGCTGTTTCTCGCAATTGCTGCTTTCTTGGCTTTTCTTCTGAAGTACACACCCTTCGGTGTGAAGCTAATGCTGACGGGCAGCAACTCGAAAGCCGCTCGTTACGGCGGTATCAATGAAAAGCGTATGCTGCTTATCACCTATACGATTTGCGGTGTGCTTGCATCGGTCGCAGGGATCATCATCGCGGCACGCAATTCTTCCGTGAAGTGGGACTACGGTGGCTCTTATGTGCTGATCGCCATCCTTATCGCAGTGCTTGGCGGTGTTAAGCCGGAAGGCGGATATGGCAAAGTGTTGTGCGTGCTGCTGGCAGCGACAGCGCTTCAGATTCTCTCAAGCCTGTTCAACTTCATGAATATTTCCAACTTCTTCCGCGATCTGGCCTGGGGTGTGTTGCTTCTGGTGCTGCTGGCATCAGCGCGGGTGCACATTGGCTACTGGTTACGGCTGAGGCGATGACCAATTCCCTGACGGCCCAGCGGGGAGGAAACTTGCAGGCCTTCAGGAATGAAACCCAACAATAAGCATCATTATAATTGGAGGAGAAACATGCGTATAATTTCCAAACTGGCTGCCTGCACAGTGCTCGCGGGTGTTGCGATGGGTGGCATTGCCATTGCTCAGGACAAACCAACCATCACGACGGTTGTAAAAGTTACCGGTGAAAACTGGTTCACCCGCATGAATGAAGGTGTCGATGCTTTTGGCAAAGACAATCCAGATGTCAGCGCAAGTCAGGTCGGACCAGCTAAGGCAGATGCAGCGCAGCAGGCCCGTATTCTTGAGGACCTCGTTGCAAAGAATGTGTCCGCGATTGCAGTTGTGCCGATGGATCCATCAGCGCTTGAAGGCGTTCTTCGTCGCGCGGCTCAGCGTGGTATCAAGGTCATCGCTCATGAAGGCGACAGCCTGACCAATGTCGATGTTGATATCGAAGCCTTCGACAACAAGGCCTTCGGTACGCGCATCAACGAAGCGCTTGCAAACTGTATGGGCAAGTCCGGTAAATGGACGTCATTCGTAGGTTCGCTTGGCAGCCTCACGCATAACCAGTGGGTTGATGCCGGTGCAGCCAACGCAAAGCAGTATCCGGATATGGAACTGGTTGCAGAGAAGAATGAATCCTTCAACGACGCCAATAAGGCTTACGAAAAGGCTAAGGAAATCCTGCGTAAATACCCGGATATCAAGGGCTTTCAGGGTTCGTCCGCTATCGACGTGATTGGTATTGGCCGTGCCGTTGAAGAAGCTGGCCTTCAGGACAAGACCTGCGTTTATGGTCTTGGTCTGCCAAAGGATACGGGTCCATATCTCGAAAGCGGCGCTGTTGATCAGATATTCTTCTGGGACCCGAAAGACGCCGGCTATGTCATGAACAAGGTCGCAGATCTGGTTCTCAAGGGCGAGGAAATCAAGGATGGTATGGACCTTGGCGTTCCCGGCTATGAAAAGATGACTGTGATCAAGGGGCCGGGCAAGGGCGTCATCATGCAGGGTCAGGCCTGGGTGGACGTAGACAAGTCCAACTACAAGAACTTCCCGTTCTAAGCGGCGCTCCGCTTGTCTGATAATATTTCGGGACTGCTTCGCACCACAGCAGCCCCGAAACTGCGGTATCGCACCCAACCAGTTTACGCGCCTTGAACTAAAATCCGGCGCAAAAGTGTCTGAGAGTTTCAGGAATTTTCCATGCACGCTACAGATTCAACACCTGCATCAACGCCACCCTTTCTTGAAATTCGAAACGTCAAGAAATCCTTTGGTGGTGTTAAGGCGCTTAAAGAAGTCAGCCTTGTTATCGAAGCAGGCCAAATCTATCACCTGATGGGTGAGAACGGCTGTGGCAAAAGCACACTGATCAAAATCCTTTCCGGCGCACAGCCTGCCGATGAAGGGCAGATTTTCATCGATGGTAAACCAACAGGCGCCCGTGCTGGCGACATTGGTGCTATCGGCTCTTTGCGTGCAGGTATTGAAACAGTCTATCAAGACCTGTCGTTGCTTCCCAATCTATCTGTTGCCGAGAACGTCGCCTTTACCGAGCAGCTTGTTGAAGCATCAGGTAAACTGGCGCGCAAACTCGATGTAGCGGCATTGAATGAAACGGCGAGACGCGCTTTGGCGGAAGTGCATCTTCCAACAGATGCAGCCTTTCTCAAACGCAGAACGGATACCTTGCCGCTTGCCACGCGACAGCTCATTGCAATTGCTCGTGCTGTTGCTTCGGAAGCGCGTCTGGTCATCATGGATGAGCCGACGACCTCGTTGACGCGGCAGGAGGTTGTCAACCTCTTGCGGGTCGTTGAGGGACTGCTGAGCAAGGGTGTCGCTGTTCTTTTCGTGACCCACAAGCTTGATGAGTGCAAGTCGCTTGGCGGATGTGCGATCATCATGCGCGATGGTTTGAAAGTTGCAGAGCTTGATGTTGCCACGCATACCAAGGCCGAGTTCAGTCATTGGATGACTGGTCGCGAGATTAGCGAAACGCGGTATCGTACTGACCCAAAACTTGGTGACGTGATGCTCAATGTTGACCAACTCAGCGACGGGCAGAATTTTGAATCCGTTTCGCTTTCTCTGAAGAAAGGCGAAATTCTTGGCGTGACCGGTCTGCTTGACTCAGGTCGTAATGAATTGGCGCTGGCGCTTGCCGGTGTTGTGCCTGCAAAGTCTGGAAAAATCAGGCTGAACGGCGAAGAAATCGCGCCGCAATCGGCAGCCGATGCAATCCGCTTTGGCATTGGTTATGTTCCGGAAGATCGTCTCACCGAAGGACTGTTTCTGGAAAAACCTATTCAGGACAATATAACGCTGCCTGTCCTTGATCGTTTGCGCAATGCGCTCGGCATGATCAGTGGTAGGCGAGCGAAGAAAATTGCAGAAGACAGCGTTGCCGATCTGCAGATTGTTGCGCCGGATGTATCGATCCCGGTTCAATCGCTATCGGGTGGAAATCAGCAGCGCGTTCTGATTGGACGCTGGCTGACGATTAATCCGCAGCTTCTAATCCTGCATGGTCCGACAGTCGGCGTCGATGTCGGCTCGAAGGATACAATCTTCCGTATTATCCAGCGTCTCGCTGACGATGGAATGGGGGTTATCATTATCAGTGACGATCTGCCGGAGCTCTTGCAGAACTGCGACCGTATCCTTGTTATGCGGCAGGGCCGTATCGTTGATGCACACAATGCCGATGGACTGACTGAAGACGCGATCTATGCATCCATGGCCAGCACTGCAAAGGAGATCGCGCAATGACCGACATCGTATCGGTAGAAAAGACCAGTGCGAAAGAGCGCGGCATCACGCTCCGCCTTTGGGATCTGATGGGTGCAAGGCCTGAACTGTTCACGCTTCTGCTGACAGTTATTACCTGCTTTGTGGTTATCGCCGCTAATCCCGACTTCCTGCAGATGAGCAATCTGGTGGACATCCTTCGCGCATCTGTTGTGCGTGGTTTGTTTGCTATGGGTGTGCTGGTCGTTCTGGCTTCAGGCGGTATCGACGTCTCGTTTACGGCTATTGCCGCTTTTGTCATGTATGCGCTGACAATGCTGGTGACAAACCTGTTCCCTGAAATGCCAATGGCACTCATTCTGGTGCTGGCCGCGCTCGGCGGAGCTTGCTTCGGTGCACTAAACGGCTTTCTCGTGCAGAAGCTGCAAGCGCCTTCGCTGATCGTGACGATTGGTACGCAATATGTGATCCGAAGCTTTCTTCTCACCTTCGTTGGCACAGCGCTTTTCATGAATATTCCGGCTGCAATGGATGCATTCGGTAAGGCGTCGTTATTTACACATCGCGCATCGAACGGCGTTGTTTCGGTTCTACCTGCAACTGTGCTGGTGCTGGTCGTTGCAGCTTTTGTGACATGGTTCATCCTTGAGCGCACATTGATGGGGCGCGCGATTTTTGCGGTTGGCGGCAATCCGTCTATCGCAGAGCGTCTTGGCATCAACCTTTTCCGTGTCCGTATTTTTGTCTTTGCCTATGCAGGCTTGTTGGCTGGTATTGCGGGCGTGGTTCACGTTTCCAGTAATCGACTGGCCAATCCTTTCGACCTTGCGGGAATGGAGCTGGAAATTATTGCAGCGGTGGTGCTCGGCGGAGCACGTATCACCGGTGGTTCTGGCTCGGTTATTGGGACGCTTCTGGGGGTTCTATTGATAACACTCGTCAGTAACGTGCTGATCTTTGTGGGCATTCCAAGCACGCTGCAGCTGGCAATTGTTGGAGCGTTTATCCTTCTCGCTGGTACGATCTTCGCACTGCGCGATAGAACCTGAAGCAAGCCGACGAGCTGAACCATCAAGTATCTGATTTGAATAGCACTGGGAGGTCTGTGTTGTTTTCGCAGACTGCCCCCACTTGAAATCTGGGAGGATCTCATGTCTCACGATGTGTCCGTTATCGGGCTCTATATTCTCGATGTTCTCGGGCGTCCTGTCGATGCAATTCCGGCGGGCGGCAATGTCGAGTTTATCGATGAAATCCGGCTGACAGTGGCAGGAACTGCCGGCGGAACGGTGGTTGATCTGGCGAAACTTGGTCTCAACTGCCTTGCGGTCGGCGCTGTGGGTGACGATGAGAAAGCCGATTTTGTGCTCGCGACTTTGCAGCGCTTTGGTGTTGACGTCGCCGAGATGCAGCGGTTGAAAGGCATACCAACGTCTTCATCGATCCTCAATATTCGCCGCAACGGCGATCGTCCGGCGCTGCATGCACGTGGCGCGTCAGATCATTTTGAGATTGCTGACAGCGCACTGGATGCAGTTCTGGCACCGCCAATTATTCATCTTGGCGGCACAGGTCTGCTGGCAAAGCTTGACGGTGAGCCGAGCCGCAAACTGCTTGCGGAAGCAAAGGCGCGCGGACGCACGACGACATTTGATCTTTTGGGTGCAAATGATGGCACACTGGATCTCATCTCTCCGCTCTTTCCACATATCGATTATTTCATGCCATCGATTGAAGAAGCGAAGCAGATTTCCGGCGCTGATAACGTTGAAGGTGCTGGGCAGTTTTTCATCGAACGTGGCGTCAAGCACTGCGTCTTCACCCTTGGTGGCGATGGCGTATGCTTCATGGATGAGTCTGGAACGGTTCTGCGTCAGCCAGCATTCCAGATCGAAGTCGTTGACACGACTGGTTGCGGCGATGCGTTCGATGCAGGTTTTATCACAGCATTGCACCACAAAATGGATGTGAAAACAGCGCTGAATTTCGCCCAAGCCTCTGCAGCACTGGTCGCAACAGGGCTCGGCTCAGATGCTGGTATCCGTTCGTTCGAGGATACCCTTAACTTTATGAATACGGCGCCAATCAAGCAGTGATTGAAAATGCGGCGGACCGTCCAAAACGATCCGCCGCTTTTGTTCTATTGCGCGAGCAGAAGTTCTGCCGCTTCAAAATCGGTGACGAGGTGGGTGGCATAACCGCCGGTTAAAACGGCGCGGATCGCTTCCACCTTGCGCGCGCCGCCTGCAACACAGAGCCTGCGTGGAACACGGTGCAACTCATCAAGTTCGATACCGATGACGCGTTGGTCGAGCTCGCGAACGACCTGTTTTCCATCATTGTCGAGGAAACGACAGATCAGTACTGCAACGGCTCCATCTTTGGCATAGGCATCGATCTCTTCGTCACTGGTAACATCGGCGACGCGCATCGTACTTTCAGATGATAACCCGCCGACCCCGAACACGATCATGTTTGACTGGGCAATCAATTCAAATTGCCGCTTAAGTGCAGGCTCCCCCATCAAGGCATCGCGTAATCCGGCGCTGCTCAGAATGGCCGGAGCCAGCATATTCACGCTGGTTGCACCAATATTGCGGGCCATGATCGATGTGCAGAGTTCTGCCGCGAATTCACGCTTGCCCATGGATGAGCCTGTGACCTGAACAACGCTCAAACCTTCGACGGGACGAGGAAGCGAGATAGCATCCGCGATTGCAAGGACGGTTCGCCCCCAGGATACGCAGATCGTATCACCGGGCTTTACCATGCGTTCGATGAGGCGTGCGCCACCGGTCCCCAGCGCTTGTAGCCGCGCTTCGGGTGAAGCGGTTTTCTCGCTGGGGATGACGAGAACTTCATCCAGGGCGTATTTAGCGGCTAGCTTATGAGCGATCTCTGTACGCGTAAGAATTTCTGAGTTCATCAGAATCTTCACCACGCCCCGCTGTCTCGCTTCCTGCAGATAATTGACGATCGTTGCGCGAGAAACGCCCATCTTCTTTGCAATATCGTTTTGGGTTAGCTGGTCTTCATAATAAAGCCAGGCCGCCCATACGATCACGTCATCAAACTCAGCCGGGATGGCATGCGTAGACGGTGTCAGATCGTCCGATGTCATACTGATTTCCTGATGTTAGCCGTTCATCTGACTCGCACAGAAACGAGTTTTAATCAACAAGCCAATCAAGGAAGTTGACTAATGTCAGTATATAGTGTCAATTGTTCTAAGAGTGAGGAAGCATCTTCATAAAATATTGTTTTGCCATGGAAAATCATGTTTTCCGTGAGCGCTTGTCTATGTCTGTGGCCTGGAGGTTGCAGATCGCCAACTGAGGAGCAGGCAGATGAAGTCGAATTGGTCGGATGCGGATTTCAACGCAATTGTCGGAGCCTATGAGAAGGCGGGTATCAATCGCGATGTCGCTATCCGTACATACACCACTCGTTTGCTGGGATCCGAACCAAAGCTTGTTCTCCATGGCGGTGGCAATACCTCAGTCAAGACTGTGCTGAATGACCATGATGGCACGCCGGTTGAAGTCCTTTGCGTGAAGGGCAGCGGCTGGGATATGGGCAAGATCGAGCCTGCAGGCTTGCCTGCGCTTCATCTTGAGCGTCTCAAGGCAATGGTCAACTACGACACGTTGAGTGACGACGATATGGTGATGTTGCAGCGCCGCCTGCTTCTTGATCCGTCATCGCCAAACCCTTCTGTTGAAGCGATCCTTCATGCAATTCTTCCCTTCAAGCATGTCGATCACACTCATGCCAATGCGATTGTGGCGCTGACCAATCAGCCGAATGGTGAGGCAATCATTCGCAAATTGTTTCCCGAAATGATCATTGTTCCCTATGTCATGCCGGGCTTCGATCTGTCTAAAGCTTGCCTGAAAGCATTTTCCGAACGCCCGGATGCGCCGGGTATGATCCTGCTGAAACACGGCATTTTCACATGGTCTGAAGATCCGCGTGTGGCTTATGAGAATATGATTGAAGCAATTGATCGGGCCGAGAAGCGCATTGCGCAAGGCAATCCGTACCCGTTCGGTCGTGCAGGCACTAAAGAACACAAGGAAAAGCTTGCTTCAATCGCCGACATTGCTCCGATTTTGCGTGGGGCAATCGCACTTCCGGGCAAGGAAGAAGGGCGTCCGCGCCGCTTCATCATGGAGCATCGCTCGAACGATGATATCCTCGATTTCTGCGGTGCTCCCAATGTTGCCGATCTGGTACGTCGCGGCAATGCAACGCCTGAGCACGTCATCCATATCAAGCGTTATGGCGTATCTCTACCGGCGCCTTATGCACATGATCTTGAGAGCTGGACGCAAGTTGTCAGAGACAGTGTCGCGTCTTATGTCGCTGCTTATAAAGACTATTTTGAACGCAACAATGCGCGTGTTGGTGGTGGCAAAACCATGCTCGACCCGATGCCGCGGGTTTTCTACATCGATGGTATTGGTTTGTTTGCGGCAGGACCGACGCAAAAAGCGGCTCGCATCGGTGCAGATGTAGCTGAAGCGACCATCGAAGTGATCCGTGGCGCCGAAGGAATTGACCAGTTCGAGGCTCTTAGCGAAGAAGACCTCTTCGACATCGAATACTGGTCGCTCGAGCAGGTCAAACTCGCCAAACAGACGGAAAAGCCACTCACTCGACAGGTTGCGGTTATCACCGGCGGGGCAGGTGGTCTCGGTCTGGCCATTTCTGAACGTCTCAGAGAGCAGGGTGCTGAAATCGCTTTGATCGACATTGACGCGGAGCGTGTGAAAACGGAAGCGAAGCGTTTGGGCGGTAAAGCAGTCGCTTGTGATCTGACTGATGCTCAATCAGCTGAGAAGGCCATTGCAGATATTGTTGCAACCTACGGCGGCGTGGATATCCTTGTTTCCAATGCTGGTGCAGCTTTTCAAGGAGCTCTCACATCGGTTGATGATGCTTTGTTCAGGAAGGCCTTCGATCTCAACTTCTGGAGCCATCATTACATCGCCCGCGCTGCCGTGAATGTTATGAAGCGTCAGGGAACAGGTGGTTCCATTGTGTTCAATGTGAGCAAGCAGGCGGTCAATCCGGGTCCTGATTTCGGTCCTTATGGGACTTCAAAAGCTGCGCTCATGGCTCTGATGCGTCAGTACTCTCTCGAACATGCTGCCGATGGAATTACGGTGAATGCTGTCAATCCAGATCGCATACGCACGGGTTTGATGACTGATGAAATGGTTGAAGAACGGGCACAGGCTCGTGGCGTGACGCCGGAAGTCTATATGCGCGGTAATCTTCTCAAGCGCGAAGTGCTGGCGGAAGACGTTGCGGAAGCATTTCTACATCTCATTTCAGCGCGCACTTCGACTGGCGCGGTTGTTACGGTTGATGGCGGCAATGTCGCCGCGATGATGCGTTAATATCTGACCATTTGAGCCCAAGGACAGTGCTTGTAAGCGCTGTCCTTAGGTCTAAATTTTCTTCTCGTTTATTCCTCGATATCGACTTTCTCGAAACGATGCGAACCGAGCGGTTCCATCACATAATTTTTGACTTTCTTGGACATCGGCAGCACGACAGTTGAATGTGCAAGCGGAACCCAGGGTGCCTGATCGTTGATGATGGCTTGCGCTTCCTGATAAAGCTTGGTGCGCTCATCCTTGTTCGAGCTCACGCGCGCCTTCTGCAGAATGTCTTCAAGCGGCTGATAGCACCAATTGGCATTGTTGCTTCCTCCAACGCCCGAGCAGCTGAAGAAATAGCTGAGCAGGTTATCGGGGTCACCATTATCACTGGTTCCTCCCAGAACAATGGCGCCATCGCGCTGCTTGTCGCGCGCTTTCTTGAGATATTCGCCCCATTCATAGGATACGATCTCTACTCCGATACCGACTTTGGCGAGGTCGGCCTGCATCAACTCGGCGGCACGTCTTGCGTTTGGCATATAGGGGCGGCTGACAGGCATCGCCCAAATCTTCATTTTCAGGTCTTTGACGCCAGCTTCATCCAAAAGCTTTTTTGCAGCATCCGGATCATAGCTATATCCCTTGATGTCGCCATTGTAGCCCCACATAGTCGATGGCAGCACGCTTTGCGCGACCTGACCCATGCCCTGATAAACGGCATCGACAATGGCTTTGCGATCAATTGCCATGTTTAATGCACGGCGGACTTCCAGCTTGTCGAACGGTGCGTCCAGGGTGTTCATCGCCAGATAAGCGACGTTCAGTCCGGGCTGTTCCATGACGGTCAAATTTGGATCATTCTTCAATCCAGCAACGTCGGCGGGAGCGGGATAGGCCGCAACGTGGCATTCACCGGCCTGCAACTTCTGCATGCGGGTGGCCGCGTCGGTGGCGATCACAAAGATCAGAGTATCTATTTTGGGTACACCATCCCAATAATTGGCATTTGCAGCAAAGCGAATTGCGGCGTTCATCTGGTAGTCGACAAAGCGGAAAGGTCCTGTACCGACCGGCTTATGGTCGAGATCTTCGCGCTGACCAGCTTTCTCCAGCTGCTCGGCATATTCAGCCGACATGATCGAACCGAAATTCAGAGCGAGTTTTGCAAGCAGAGAAGCGTCGGGCTGATTGAGCACAAATTTGACGGTGTGGTCATCAACTTTGACGACTTCCTTGATAATCGTCGGCATGTCCATCGCGTTGAACATTTCCCAACCAGCACCGACAAAATAGTTGTTCCACGGATGCTGTTTGTCGAGCTGGCGATTATAGGTGAAAAGGACGTCGTCGGCATTGAAATCGCGGGTTGGAGTAAAACTGTCTGTGGTGTGAAATTTCACTCCCTGGCGCAGTTTCAACGTATATTCGAGATTGTCATCGGATATGACCCAGCTCTCAGCCAGACCTGGAACCACATTCGTTGTGCCGCTTTCGAACTCGGTCAGGCGATCATAAATCGTCTCGGCAGAAGCATCCCATGTGCTGTTGGTGGTGTAGAGTGCGGCGTCAAAACCTTCCGGTGAGCCCTCCGAACAATAGACAAGTGTCTTGGCCATCGCTGGCGCGAGCGCTATTCCCGAAAGCGCTGCCGCTGCCGCCAATGAAAGTAAAGTCTTCTGCATTTTTTTCATTTTTGTTCCCTTCAGTTATTTGGCTGTTGTCACCGATTATTCTGTTCTGCCCGCAGTCGTTCCGAGACCACGGTTTGGTGCCCAAACAGGGTCTGGCTTGCTCCAAAGAACGTCATTGTGGATCAGCTTCACGAGTTCGTGCGCATGAAGGTCGAGGAATTTTTCGCCCTTTTCGGCGGTCGCGCTGCGTGGATCGCCCCAGGTTCCGGTGACGGGTGCGCGTTCGGCAAAGGAGTAGAAGCGTGAAACATCTGAAGGTACATCAACAGGATGTTGCTGGTTACCAAAAGCCTGACCGAACATGTCGGACTTTACGGCATCGCCAGCAATAGCCAGCATGACAGAAGCTTCGCCTTCGCAGGCATGATGTGGACCGCTGTCAACTTCAAAGATTTTTCCGGCGTCCTCGCTTGCCAACATCCAGGGTGTGGTAACGACGATTGGCATTCCAAATTCGACTGCCAGCTCGCGGGCTGCAACCGCAAGCGGATCGATATTGCCGCCATGGCCATTGACAATGAAAAGACGCGAGAAACCGATTGCCTTCAACGACCGTACGATGCAGCGGATGACGCGGCTGAGTGTTTCATAATCAAGGGTAATGGTTCCGCCAAAAGGCAGATGGTGCTCACTCATACCGAGCCACTGTCCGGGAAGGACGGCGATTGGAATTTCATCGGCGACGAGACGTGCCGCACGGATCGATGCAGCCGAAGCGCTGGCAGTGTCGGTAATGACTGGCAGGTGTGGCCCGTGTTGTTCCAGCGATCCGATAGGCAAAACGGCAAGCGCGCCGGGTTTGCCAGCGATCTCGCGCAGGGCAGGCGCAGTCATGCGCGCCCATTCAACTTCCTTTGTCATGTCAGTCCTCTCTTAGCTATTTCAAGTGGAGTGCGTTGGGTGGGGCATGGCTTCAGCGTCATGTTTGCCGACCTCGGGCATCGTTCGATAATGTGCGTGGTTGTCCATCGGATTGGCGCAACGTGACCCAATCGAACTGAGCGACAACTGCGCAGGAATGATTTGGGAAGATGCGAACACGACTTCCGATAGCAGGCGGCGTATCAGAACACCGAACGAAACCATGTTCTTCTGAAAGACGCTCAACTTCCCATGTTTGTGGAGCTGCGTTGTTCACATTGACGGCAATCCCGAACCCACTGCCACCGGAGCCGTGCGCACCAAGGTCGGATGAAAGAGATTTTGAGCCCGCATCGACGATGAAGTGGTGGTCGTTATGGGCAACAACGGTCGCGATTATTGAAAGTGACATATCATCCGCAGGCGCAATGCCCAGTCGAAGTGCGGTGCGGTCGAGAAACGCGTAGTTGCCGGGACGGATTTCCGTAATACCAGCGGGGATCGGCGCGCCGAGACAGGTCGGCGTTGCTCCCACAGATATTCGAGGCACTTCGATGCCCGACTTCTTCAGCCGTTCTGAAAGTTCCAGCAATGCCTGTGCTTCTGCATTGGCAATGTTGGCCAACTCCTCGGCGGACTTGCTGCCATAAGAGTGCCCAGCGTGAGACAAAAGCCCTGCGAATGTGAGATGCGGGTGCTTCGCAATGCGCTGGGCTAACGGTGCCGCTGAGGGATCTTGCGGTTTAATGCCGACGCGCCCCAGTCCGACATCTACTTTCAAAAAGACACCGAGTTTGATGCCGTGCGCTTCTGCTGCAGCGCCAATTGCTTCAACGCCGGTCTCATGTGCTGCGATGAATAAAAGTTCGGTCTGGCGAGACTTCGCCGCTCGCACAAGCCGGTCAATGGATTCTGGCCTAATGATTGGATAGGCAAGTGTCACAGACTGTATGCCGTTTTCAATGAAGACCAGCGCTTCTTCCGGTTTGGAAGCTGTGATACCGATTGCGCCGAGTTCGAGCTGCCGCTGTGCAATTGTGAGATTTTTGTGCGTCTTAATGTGGGGACGTAAAGCAACACCGGCCTGATCGGCTCGTTGCTGCATTCCCTTGAGGTTTCGCGTCAAGCGGTCTTCGTCGATCTCGACATAGGGGGTCGGAAGGTCGGCGGGAGCAGGTCGATCAAATGCGTCGATTGCCGCAAATTCAGTCAATGTTGCCTCCAACAATGGGGCTGACTGCAAGCATCGCATCAGCCAGCTGGTTCAGCTGTACCCGAAGGTAGCCAGTGCAGGTTTGCACAGCTCTGAAAGGCAATCAATTTATTTTCTTATACGAAACATAATTTTCGCAAAGTATTTTGTGAAATGACAGCAGGCAATGCCTACACGCTCATTCGTCCTTGAATCTGATGGTCTGCTGGTCGACGAGAGTGGAAACCAATTCGGTTTCAGGCGTGGAACAAACACACAGGATTTGTGCAGGCTCCTTACTCACGCTGAGATAAGCATGCCCGGTCATAGCGTCAAAATAAGCGGAGTCGCCTTTCCTGAGACGCAGTGGCGCATAAATCTCGGAATGAAGCTCCAGTTCCCCTTCCACAACGTAGAAAAACTCTTCGCCTTTGTGACGGATAAGAGGGCCAAACTCTTCAAGAGTGCGAGCGTGCGCTACCGCCAGAATAGGGACCATCGCCTTTTTATAGATTTCCGTGCAGAGATAGAGATAGTCATAATTCTGGGTGACGATCGACTTGCCTTCGCCAGATTTCGTGTATGTGCGTCGGCCCATAACACTGGACGTGGCATCAGGACTTGCGATCGTACCGAAAAGTTCGGCTATGTCGATATTCAACCCCTGTGCAAGTTCGATAAGCCGATCATAGGTGAGCTGCATTTGATTGTTTTCGACCTTTGAGAGGGTCGAGACCGCAAGCCCGGTCATCGCACTTACCTCGGCAAGCGTCCAGTGATTGCGGTTGCGAATGTCTCGCAGAATGTCGCCGAGACTGGATTTCGCATCACTCATTATTGACGTCTCCAATTAGCCTTCGGCCAGATTGTTTGGGTGGTTTATAAGACAGAATAACCATTTCACTAGCACGTGCGCGTAATCAATGTGATGTTGAAATGCAATCTGATCCGTGAGTTTCCATCCTGCCCGTTCTGTTAATTTATTATCGGGCCAGCGGATCGGCAACTCTTGGCCAGTAAGGCTTTTTCAGTTTGGTAAATGGCAGATCTTCGAAACGAGGCTGCAAAGCACCTGGCGCGCCGACATAGAGGATTTGGCTTGCGATGGGTTCAAAGCCAGCCCGGAAATGGTTGCTGGATTTGACAACGACAATCTTCTTTTGTGACGGATCGAGACCCAATGCTGTCATGCATTCTGGATGGAATGTTTGGGTACGCACAGTGTTAAGAACGATGTCGATGTTTCCTGTGCTGACCCATACAGCATCACCGATACTCAGCGGCGTTGGTCCAAAACGCTGCGTGATGTCTGACGCAATTCGCCTGATTTTCACGGTAAGATCCAGCGGATCGCCCGACACTTTTCCGATCTTGCCTCCGATCCTCAGATCCAGCGTTGCGCCTTCGCCAGCCTCGCGGCACATACGCACGGCAATCGGATCCCAGTATAGACAGGAAGCAACATCTTCGATGCCTCGCTCAAGAATGCGGCGCAGGACGAAGGTTGAATCGCCCGGCGCTCCCCCACCAGCATTGTCGGAGACATCAGCCAGCACAACAGGGCCATCTTTTGCCGCGAGAGCACGATCCAGCGCATCATCAATTTTGAGATAATCACCACGCATCTGCTCGCGCGCATCATATATCTCTGTGCCGAAGTTTTCAGCAATGCGTGCGGCTTTCAGCGGATCGTTATTGGTGACAACAAGCATCTTAGCACCAACATCTGCAACGTCGCCCCACGGAAAGCCGTGTCCGAACGAGATCGCCAGCACGCCATCTTGTCCTTCCATTTCCTTCATACGATCAACAATCCCACGCAACGGATCTTTGTGCGGATGGAAAATACTGACAAGACGGCAGTCATACGCGCCCATTGTTGGTCGGATTTCACCTGCAAGCGTGCGTTCCAGCAGCGCAAAGAGCTGTGCCGCAACCGTCTCGATATCCGTGTGCGGATATTCCTTATAGGTCATGATCATAGATGCATCAGCGATCATGCGTTCGGTGATATGACAGTGAAGATCGAGCTCGACTGCAATCGGAATTTCAGCTCCGACGCGCTTGCGTATGTGTGAGATCAGATCGCCTTCGACGTCGTCATAGCCGTCAGCAACACAGGCACCATGAAGCGCCAGCATGACGGCATCGACCGGCATGGCTGCTTCCAGATCGTCGAGAATAGTCTTGCGGAAATGTTCGTAAACCGAACGGGTCGTTCTCCCACCCGGTTCTGCTACTGCGCAGAGGCTTTCAACGACATTCCAGCCCTTTTTTTGCGCGGCGTTGCGCCAGACGAAAAGCTGTGACGAGCAACAGTTCAGAGGTTTCCGGGTCGCGTCACCATAGGCGATGAGGTTCTCTGAGAACGCCTCAAGGCCGGTCTGCATCGGTGAAAATGTGTTGGTCTCGGTGTCCAGCCCGGCGATGAAAAGTTTCATTCTGATCTCTTGAATGCAAGAATGGGATTTTCGAATAATAAAAATATGTTTATTGTCAGAAAGTCAAATTGATTGCCTTGGTTGTATAGTCGTACGCTATTCGACGAATAGGAGTTCCCGCCTGATTTTTTCAAATCCTTATGATGGAATTGAGCCATGACTGACACAATCGTTCTTGGCGCCGGTATGGTCGGTGTTTCCACCGCTCTCGCGTTGCAGGAGAGGGGACATCATGTGGTTCTTGTGGATCGTAAGGCACCGGGACAGGAAACCAGCTATGGCAATGCTGGCATTATCCAGACTGAAGCTGTGGAGCCTTATGCTTTTCCACGTTCGCTGCGCGAAATCCTGTCTGTTGCTTTAAAACGCGGCAATGATGTCGATTGGCGAATGTGTGATATGCCATATCTGGTTGGCCCGCTGTGGCGGTATTTCGCTCATTCGGCACCTCAACCGTATGCTAGAGCGGTTGCGACTTATTCGAAACTCATAATGCGAGCGAGCGCAGATCATGCACGGTTCATAGAGCCTGCAGGCGCAGATGAGCTGATTGTTCGGAAAGGTTGGCGTGCTGTCTATCGCACTGCGGAGAAGTTTGAGCTTGCGGCAGCAGCCGCCGAACGATTGAAGCAAATATACAACGTGCCGAACACGGTGCTTAGGACGAATGAAATCGCATCGCTTGAACCAACGCTGCGCCGCCCGCTGGCTGGTGCTGTTCACTGGACGTCTCCGTGGACGTGCCGCGATCCGGGCGAGCTGGTGAAGCGATATGCTTCGCTCTTTGTCGCGCGTGGCGGAACGCTGGTAATTGGAGATGCGCTGTCGTTGCAGCAGCATGGTGTGAGTTGGCGCGTAATGTTGCAGGACGGTCCGATAGTTTCTCAGAACGCAGTCATCGCTCTGGGGCCATGGTCGCCCGCATTTCTCAAAATCCTAGGCTACCGAATACCGATGGTCTTCAAGCGTGGCTATCATCGACACTTTATATCTCCTGATGGGCCACTAATGTCGACATTGGATGTTGAAAACGCAACCTTTATAGCTCCGATGAACAAGGGGCTGCGTATTCTGACTGGCGCGCATATGACGCCACTGGGGACCGTACCTTCGTCTCGCCAGATACTTTGCGCTGAAGCGGCTGCGGGCGAGCTATTTGAACTGAAGGAACCCGTCGAAACAACTCCGTGGTCGGGAACGCGCCCTTGTATGCCGGATATGCTGCCGGTCGTGGGACCGGGTCGGCATAAAGGTCTGTGGTTCCACTTTGGACATGGTCATCAGGGATTCACGCTGGGACCGACAACGGCGTCTCTTCTGGCCGGGCAGTTTGATGACAACAATATCGAACCGCCTATGAAGGCTTTGCTGCCATCGACACGCAACTGGTACTGACTTTCGGCGGCTGGGGCGTATGTTGAAACGGGTGAAACGGTTTTCGGATACGCGTTAATGCAAATGTCAGAGCGGAAAGCTTTCATAAGAAAAAGAAACAGACCTTTTGGTCCAAATCTCAACGCACAAAATCCATAACTGGCTTATAAAGATCGAAGAGTTGGCTCGCAAAGCCCTTCATTTGACTGGAGATTCTTATGATCAAGCTTATCACGCTCACTTCATTGGCTGTTACATTGCTCTCTTCGACGGTTCTGGCTTCTGGCTCTGGTTCCATAGATGCAATTACATTGTCATCGGGTGGGGTGTCGGAAATATCCAGAAAGCCCGCGATTTCCGATGATGGAATTGTTGAGATCGAAGTTCCTCTCAATCAGGTCGATGATGTACTCAAAAGTCTTGTTCTCAAGGGTGGAAAGGGTGCGATAAAAAGTATTTCTCTCGCTGGCCCGAATCCGCTTGAGGAAACTTTCCGGCAGCTCCCATTTTCGCCGTCGGACCTGTCCTCAATGTCGGCTTTCCTGTCTTCGATTCCGGGAACGCCGGTAACGGTTTCGAGTGCTGGGAAAACCGTGAAAGGTAAAATTCTGGGCGTTGAGACTTTGGCCAAATCCGATGATGCCAAGTCTCACGTGCTGACCGTGCTTGATCTGGATGGGCAGATCCAGACCATCAAACTTGGTGAAGACACATCGCTAAGTGTCGATGATGCCGACATGAAGCTAAAGCTCGCGAATGCCACAGCGGCTTTGGGGCGCGGGAGCAACGATAGCGCGCGTGTAATTCGCATAACAGTTGGTGGTCTTTCAGCGACGGATTCCCGTTTGGCTTATGTCGTTGCAGCCCCCATCTGGAAGACGGCTTACCGGATTTTAACGGAGCCAAATGGCAAAGCCCGACTTCAGGCCTGGGCTGTTGTTGAAAACGCCAGCGGCGAAGATTGGAAAGACGTCAAGCTGACGCTTACTTCGGCTGATCCTGTTACATTGAGGCAGCGTCTGCACCAGATCTATTGGAAGGATAGGGCTGAGGTCATTGTAGATACGGCGACCAATAATGTCGTCGAGGCGGATACCGGAAATCTGGCAAACAGAGCAAGAGCTCGTCCGGCCGCGAGTGAAAAGGCTGCGGTATTCGAGAGTGATGAACAAATGGCAGGAGCGATGCGTGTCCCAGCGCCCGCCATTAGTGGTTATGGAGGTAGCTCCGCAACTGAAAACACGAACAGTGCTGTTGCCTCAGCCTCTGAAAATGACACCAGTGCAAGTTTTGAGCTTCCCGGAACATTCAGTCTGACAAATGGCGATAGCTTGTCTGTTCCTATTGTCGATGCGCAGATTGAAGCGGAGATGGTTTCAATTTATCGGGGCGGTAGCAGTAATATTCATCCGGTTGCGGCGATTATGCTGAAAAACTCAACGGGCAACAGCATGCCGGGCGGTATCCTGACTGTTTACGACAGCGGTGCTGGTTACGTTGGCGATGCTCAACTATTGAGCCTCCCAAAGGATGACACGAGAATTGCTGCTTTCGCGACAGACCGGAAAGTGACGATAACGCAAGAGCAGGAACCAACGCGACAGATCACCGATATCAAAGTCGTTGATGGTGTTATTCGCATTGCGCAGAAAGTGCGTGAAACCACGACCTATCGTATATCGGGTGCACTTGATGCTGACAGGACAGTTATTATTGAACATCCTGTTCGGGGCGGTTGGTCATTTTCCTCCCAGGCTGATGATGGCAAAACAGTTTCCCACCACCGGCTGAAAGCCTTGGTTAAAGCTGGGGAAGAACAATCGGTCGTCGCTGTCGATGAACAGATTCAGAGCGAAAGCTATGGACTTATCGATGTCGATCCAGCTGCGCTTTTAAGTTGGTCATCCTCCGCATCAGATAAGGGTGTTGCGGAAAAGTTCGGCCAGCTTGCGAAGGCCAGACAGCAGCAGATTGACAAACAGCTCGAACTGCAAAGGTCTGAGGAGATGCTTCAAGATCTCCAGGGCGAGCAGGAACGCATTCGCGAAAATATCGCTGCTGTGCCCGAGAACAGCGACTTGAAGGCCAAATATCTGACGATGCTTGAGGAAAGTGAGGACACTATATCGGAAGTGTCGAAAGCCCGACAAGCAAGTAAAGTAGAAATTGATCGTTTTACCAATGAAGTCCGGGAGCAGATACGGAACTTCTAAAACACGAAGCGTGTCCCTACTACCTAAATCACCTACCGTTTCATGGACATCAGTTTACTCGGTTGTCCATGAAGGCGAGGAATGGTTCATGCCTGATTGAGATGTGGACTTAGAACAGTACCATTAGTGTGGTTCCAGTTAAGATTGAATCGTTAGAATCGCACTATTTACTTGTTTTAAGCATTGTCCAACCTGAAGCTGGGTCGCACTTTTGGTTCTAATGTATATTATGACTGTAGATTACAAAGGACACAATTGTGGTCAAGGCACCAATAGCTGCGAGCAGATAAGCACGTCGCGCAAAATGACGATTCTTGTTGGTCAAGCCGAGTGCTGTCATGGTTAGAGTCCACAAAACCAAAAACGCCAGAAGCAACAATGTGTAGACTGGTTTAGAAAGATCGTATCCGCCTCCACCGATTGAGGGAACCACCGGTGGTGTTGGATTTAGCAACCAGTTAAATCCACCTGTTGCTAACGCGAAGACAGCAACCCAAAAGAAAAATACGCGATCTCTCAACTTTGACTCCACGGATGACACATAGGTTCGTAATGATTTGCTACTGAATTCTCATCCGGCAACGATAAGGCCACGTCGGCCTTTGATATGCCAATTGGTGCGCGAATAGCAATCATCGGTTAAACTGCAGTGAAAGAAGCGCGCCATTTCCGGACGCGGCATTGTTCTATACTAACGCATCAATCTGGGTGGAGGATTTGCCAATGTCATCGTTAACTACCAGTTCGCGGTGCTGTTCAGATAATACGGCTCGATCGGTGGTCACACGCGCATTACAAATTCTACTACTGGCCGCCGGCATACTGGCCAGTTTTTCGCAAGTGGCCTGGTCGCAGGAGGCAGATGTCATGTCAGCTAAAGAATCCAATCCACGTGTGCTCGGGTGGATGGAGGGGTTTCCTCCCACGGAGGATAAAATTATTCGTTTTTCCGATCCTGATTACTTCAGTTTTCCGAAATTGCGCTGGACCGTCTGCCACTTTCGTCAGTTAATGCCGACAGTAAATGTGAGCCGTGGCATAGGTTCTCCTGCTCCTCTGACGCAACAAGCTGATCCGGCGATAGATGCCATCACTTTCAGCCCGTTGGGCAGTGATAAAACGATGACCTGGGCGCAGTCATTTGATGCGAATTACACCGATGGGATCGTTGTTCTGCATAAAGGAATGGTTGTGTATGAGCGTTATTCAGGCTGTCTGGATGTTTCAGGCCAGCATGGAGCCATGTCCGTAACCAAATCGATCACCGGTTTGTTGGGTGAAATGCTGGTGGCAGATGGTACACTTAACGAAGCAGCCCAAGTCGGCAGCCTTGTGCCGGAGCTTGCAAAAAGTGCATTCGGAGATGCGACTGTCCGGCAGGTTCTGGATATGACCACGGGTCTGGATTACAGCGAGGATTACAGTGATCCAAATGCGGATGTCTGGATATATTCTGCTGCAGGCAATCCTTTGCCGAAGCCTGATAATTATACCGGACCGCGCACCTATTTTGACTATTTGAAAACCGTCCGTAGGCAGGGCGAGCACGGAGAAGCGTTTGGCTATCGGACGATTAATTCTGACGCGCTTGGCTGGATTATCGCGCGTGTCACCGGGAAATCTGTAGCAACCCTATTGTCAGAACGCATCTGGAGCAAATTGGCCACTGAGCAGGACGCATATTATACGGTCGATTCTATCGGTACGCCTTTTGCGGGCGGTGGTTTCAATGCCGGGCTGCGCGATATGGCGCGTCTGGGACAGCTTTTGCTCAATGATGGTGTGATCAACGGTGAGCGGCTTGTGCCTGCGACTGCCGTCGCCAGTATCAAGGGTGGAGGCGACAAGAAGGCATTTGAAAAAGCTGGATACAAGCTCCTGTCGGGTTGGAGCTATCGTGGCATGTGGTGGGTTTCCCATAATGCGGATGGGGCTTTCATGGCGCGTGGGGTGCACGGACAGGCACTTTATATCGACCCCAAAGCCGAAATGGTGATTGCACGTTTTGCCTCGCACCCAAAGGCAGGCAACGCGTATAATGATCCAACATCGCTACCAGCTTATCAAGCGGTAGCAGACTATCTGATGCAAAAACCGGAGCCTTGATAGAGGCCCCGGCTGATAAACGTGACTAATAATGCCCCATGGCTTCCTGTTTGATAACAGCGCACATTCCTTTTGAGAGCATGGCGGTCAGCATATCGTTGAGTTCGAAGCCGAAAACCCCATTCGTCAATGCAGCAGGAAGAACGTCAGGACAGACGAGTGCAACTGCATGAATTATATCGCTTGGTGTGGCTGCGTCTTTTAACGCGGCCTGAAGCTCCGTTGCTTTGGGGTCATTCAGCGGCAGGGGCTGGCCGTTGGGATCCTTTCGCACGAGAAAGGCAAGCCAAGCGGCCAAAGCAAACACAAAGGGACGTATCGATCCACCAGCCGCTATCGTTTCCAATGCTGGGGCCGTTATGCGTTGGGGAAGCTTTTGGGTGCCGTCCATTGCGATCTGCGCCGTAGAGTGAGCAATTGCCGGATTGGAAAATCGCTCGGCCAAGGCCGCTGCGTAGCCGTTGAGATCAATGGCTAGTCCTTTAATCGTTGCTGCGGCCGCAGCAAGATGGCGCTGAACGAGCGCAGCGTGGTCACGATTTGCCATAACATCACGTACAAATGTTTTACCTGACAACTGCCCACTATAAGCCAGCATGGAATGGGCACCGTTCAGCATCCGGAGTTTCATGCGTTCGTACGGAGTAACGTCATCAACGAATAGGGCACCAGCGCATTCCCACTCTGGTCGGCCGGCGCAGAACCGGTCCTCAATTACCCATTGAGTGAATGGCTCGGTTTCGACCGCGGCCTGATCTTCCCGTCCTGTCAGTTCTGCAGCCAGTTTGGCAGTATCGTCATTTGATGCCGGAGTGATGCGATCGACCATGGACGACGGGAAACTGACATGACTTTCTATCCAGTTGGAAAGCTGCTTTCCGCGAGTTTCACGCGCGAAAGTCAGTACCGCGTTGCGCAGCTTCTGGCCATTGTGCGATAGGTTATCACAACTCAGCACTGTGAATGGCGGCAGGCTCAATTTCATTCTGCGGGCGAGCGCAGCGACAATCAAGCCGATCACCCCAGTCGGAGTTTCCGGATTTGCAAGATCGGCTGCGACTGCGGTATGACCGTGATCGAGTTGCCCGTCACTGGTGATGCCATATCCTTTTTCCGTCACGGTCAGACTGACGATGCGGCAGTCGGGTGATGCCATGGCGTTCAGTGCTTCGCTGCTGACGTCTGGTCCGGCCAATACCCGTTCAAGGGCACCGATCACGCGTGCCTCCGTGGAAGCGCCGCGCGTGATCATCGTATAATGACCATTCTGCGGATTCAGACTATCAGCAACTGCGGTTCCGCGTAGCGACACGCCGACTACCCGCCAGTCGCCACCCTTTTTTGCAAGAACAGTATCGGTATAAGCCAGCAGATGGGCGCGGGCAAAATTGCCAAGCCCTAAATGGACGATGCCAACCCCATGATTTTCAGGCTTATAGCCGGGCCAGGTGGCGGCTGTTCCATCACTCGCCATTGCTGAAAGTCTTGTCATTCAACGACCCTGACATCTGGATGCGATAGCGCAGTCATGATCCCACGCAACTCGGCCAAACCTTTCAATCGTCCAATGGACGGATAACCCGGCTGTGCTCTTCTGTTCAGATCGTCGAGAATATCCTGACCATGATCTGGCCGCATTGGAATTTGCCAGTCTGTCCGGCCCGCAGCCTTGCGCCGGTTTTCTTCTGCCAGAATGGCTGCGATCATGGCGACCATATCGGTATGGCCTTCCAGGTGAGCCGCTTCATGGAACGACCCGCCAAGATGCGGTTCTTCGAGTGTGACATTGCGCAGATGCAGGAAATGCACCCGTTCGCCCAGACGTTTCATCATGCCCGGTAGATCATTGTCGGCGCGTGTCCCCAGTGATCCCGTGCAAAGTGTAATGCCATTTGCCGGAATATTCACTGCGTCCATCACTGCTTTATAGTCGGCTTCGGTCGACATGATGCGTGGCAAGCCGAGTAGTGGAAACGGCGGATCATCCGGATGGCAACACAAACGTACACCGAGTTCTTCCGCCAGCGGGCTTACCTCTGCCAGAAAATCAATCAGGTGTCCCCTAAGACGCTCAGGTGAAATATTGTCGTAATGTGCAAGATGGAGCTTCACATCGTCCATAGACATGCGTTCGGCAGCGCCGGGCAAGCCAAAAACGACATTGCCCGAGAGTTCCAGACGCCGGGTGTCAGACATCTCCGTAAAACGCTTGCGTGCCGCTTCGAGAACGTCTGAGCTGTAATCGTCTGATGCGCCATCGCGCTGCAGAAGAAACAAATCGAAGGCTGCAAAATCGATGGCGTCGTAGCGCATACAAGTGGCGCCGTTTGGCAATCGATAAGCCAGATCAGTGCGCGTCCAGTCAAGGATTGGCATGAAGTTATAGCAGATCACCTCAATACCCGCATCGCGCAGGTTTCGCATCGAGGTCTTCCAGTTCGCGATATGTGTTTTCCACTCACCTGTCTGGCGTTTGATGTCTTCGGAAACCGGCAGGCTCTCGACGACCTCCCATCTCAGACCGGAGGCATCCCCGTTCTTCATTCGAGCGATGTCTGCTTTTCGCTTTTCGATTTCCACGGGCGACCAGACTGCGCCAGTCGCAACATGGTGCAGGGCTGTTACGACACCTTCTACTCCTGCCTGCAGCATATCATCGATGGATACCAGGTCCTTGGGGCCGAACCAGCGCCAGGTCTGTCTCATATTGTCGTCTCTCTGTTTTCAGTGCCGTGCAGATGCATTGGCAAAAGTAATTTGAACCTTGACCGATTGCGATCGATCTGTTGCCGCGTGAAATGCGGAAAGTGCGTCAGTTACAGGCAGTGTGGCTGTGATAATCGGACGTGGGTCGATTGCGTGCGTTCCGATCAGGCGTACAGCTTCAGCGAATTCGGTGTCGAAACGCTGCGAGCCGACGAACTGGATTTCCTTACCAACCATCACATTCAACGGCATGGTGGTTGGTCCTGCTACCCCCACCTGCACCATCGTTCCGAGCGGCCGCAGACATGAAATCGCATCATTGATTGCGGGTGCCGCGGCCGAGCATTCGAAGACCAGATCAACCTTGCCCTTGCCTTCTCTCCATCGGTCGAGCCCGTTGGGATTGGCTGCAATGTTGACTGTGTGATCGGCCCCCATTTTTGCAGCAATTGCCAGTGTCGCGTCCTGAATATCCGTCACGATGATTTCAGAAGCGTCTCGCATTCGCGCAACCGCCACACAAAGCGCCCCGATAGGGCCTGCTCCGGTTACCAGAACGACTTTGCCTGAAAGGCTCCCGGCGATTGCTTCACCGCGATTGGCTGCATGCAGACAGACCGCCAGCGGTTCAGAACAGGCCGTAGCACCTGGGTCAATATCATCAGGCACAGCAAAGCATTGATCCGCAGCAATCACCATTTTGTCGCGAAACATGCCTTGCTGATGCGGAAGGTACATTGCTGAACCTTTAAAACGCATCGCAATGCAGTGGCGCGGCAAGTCTTGCTGGCAAAAACTGCAAGTGCCACAAGGCTGAGACGGGTTCATGGCAACAAGCTGGCCAACAGCGAGGTTTGTTACACCTTCGCCAAGTGCTTCGATACGCCCGGATGCCTCATGTCCGAGAATGATTGGTTCACGAACACGAATTGTACCAATGCCACCTTCCAGCCAGTAATGCAGATCCGACCCGCAAATGCCGCCAGCCTGAACGGCAACCATTACTTCGCCGGGACCGGGTGTTTCGAGAGGTCTGTTTTCTATCCTCAGGTCATCTTGGGCATGAAGACAAACGACACGTGTTTCCGACAATTCTGTCATTGCAACCTCAAGGCATCAATGTGTTGGGCAACCACGTCGCCAAAGGCGGGAAATAGCTGACCATCAGAAGAACGATAATATTGGTGATAATGTAGGGAATGATTGCCCTGATTACCGGTGATAGAGGTAGTCGAGCTATATTTGACGCGACGAACAGGCAGACGCCGACTGGAGGCGTCGTCAGACCGATCATCAGGTTCAGAACTGCAAAACAGGCGAAGTGAATGGGGTCGATGCCGACTGCGATAGCCAGAGCCTGCAAAGGCACGAACAGAATGATCAGTGCAGCAATCGTTTCCATGAACATGCCGACAAACAGAAGCAGAATGTTGATCAGCAGGATGACAAGAAACTTGTTGTCCGTAATAGATAGAACTGCATTGGCGAGAGTCTGCGGAATCCGCTCCGCGACCAAAATCCAGCCAAAGACATTGGCAGTGCCAACCAGCACCAAGATGCCGGCCGAACTGATTGCGCTGTCGATGATGATCTTTGGAATACGGCTTACTGGCAATTCCCGATAGATGAACAGACCGACGAGGGCCGCATAAAGACATGCTACTACGGCAGTTTCTGTTGGTGTGGTGATCCCGATCAGCAGCCCACCAACGATTAGTGCAGTCATCGCAATTGCCCAGATCGCACCTGTGAACGACGTGAGCAACTCTTTGACGCCCTTCCAGTCTTCACGAGGGAAGTTCTTTTTCTTGGCGATGAAATAGGTGGTCACCATCATCGCAAAGCCCATCAGCAGACCGGGCATTGCGCCGGCGAGAAACAGTTTTCCCACTGAAAGCCCGGATAGCGATCCGACAATGATCATGGGAACGCTTGGCGGGATCATCGGGCCGACAGTTGACGAGGCAGCGGTGACTGCAGCCGAGAAATCTGCGGGATATCCGACTTTTTTCATGCCGGGGATCATCATGCCGCCAACCGACGCCACATCGGCGACCGCTGTTCCGGAAATGCCGCCAAAGAGCATTGAGGCTGCGATGTTGGCTTGTGCCAGCCCGCCGCGCATCCAGCCGACGAGAGCATTGGCAAAGCGAATGATCCGCTCGGTAATGCCACCGGAATTCATCAGGTTTCCAGCCAGAATGAAGCCGGGAATGCAGAGCAGCACGAAACTGTCCATCCCAGCATACATTTTCTGAGGAATGACAACCAGCGGGATGTCTGCGAACAGAAGATAAGCCATTGAGGACAGGCCCAATGTCACGGCTACGGGCAAGCCGATGGCAAGGCCCAGCACAAACGTGCCAAGAAGAAGGGTCAGACCCATCAGTTTTCCTCCGAATTGGGGATGGGGCGCCCGTCATGGCGGCCTGTCAGCATCTCGACGATGCGCATCAGCGCCCAAATGGTCAGCGCAACGAAAAGAATGAGCTGCGATGCGTGAATAAAATCCATGCGCCAGCCGAGAGAAGGGGCCGTTTGACGGCTGCCGATGGTGGTATAATCCCATGCGGCGGGCAAAAGAACGATTGCGAAAACCACTGTCAGGATTGCACTGATCAGTCGCAACAGCCAAGGCATACGACCGGGTAGGCTTTCACATAAGAGATCGACATTGACCATATCGCCACTGCGCAAGGCGAGACCTGCGCCGAGTGCTCCGATGTAGAGCAGACAGAATCTGGTTAGCTCTTCTGTCCAGACCGGGGCCGTGCTTAAGAATGTGCGTGCGTAAACCTGCAACAGAACAGAGCCCATAAGCACAAGAAATGTTGCGAGTATCAGAAGGCGGCACACGCCCTCCAACCCTTTGAATGTTTTTGTCATGGTGTCCTCGACAGGCTAGCTGCCGGATTTTATCCGGCAGAGCCTTGATCTCAGTCGTTGAAAACCTGCTCAGCCAGAGGACGGATTTCCTGCGGCACCGATGCGATAACGGCGTCCTTTGCCTTGCTCGCAAATGCGGCCTGGTCAACTTCCACGAATTTCACACCACGTGCTTCCAGATCGGTGACGAGTGCTTTTTCGTCAGCCGTAAACAATTCACGCTCGTAAGCCTGCGTGGTTTTGGCGGCTTCCTTCAAAGCAGCCTGATCTGCTTCCGACAATTTGCCCCAGCTGCGCTCTGATATTGTTAGGTAGATCCATGAGCGAACGTGTTCAGTTTTGTTGACGACCTTCTGAACTTCGTAAAAGCCACCCGACTTGAAGAGGGCGAGCGGATTTTCCTGTCCTTCGATGGTGCCGTTCTGAAGCGAGGTGAACACTTCCGAGAAGGCCATAGGGGTTGGATTTGCACCAAGCGCTTGCCATGCAGCCACAAAAATCGGCACATTTGGCACGCGGACTTTGAAACCCTTCAGATCTTCCGGCTTTGTAATCTCACGATTGGCTGAGAGATTGCGCGGACCGCGTGCGAAATAAGTCAGAGGGCGAATGCCCGCCTTTTCGATGATCTCGGCTTCGATCTGCTGGCCGATATCACCCGATGCAACCTTGTCCATATGTTCAAGCGACTTGTATCCATATGGCAAAGCCAGCAAAGCCGCTTTAGGCGCCCAATTCTGCAGACTTTCGCCGGTGATGGTCATGTCGGCGGTGCCAAGCTGCATGCCGTTGATGACGTCGATTTCCTTGCCGAGCGATTCATTGGGATAGACTTCAACCGCTACGCGCCCTTCGGTGCGTGTCTTGACCTCGTCAGCGAATTTCAATGCGGCCTTGTGCCAGATGTTCTCTTCATTGGCGAGGTGGCCAAGCTTAAGAGTAACCTCCTGTGCAAGCGATGTCCCTCCCATCAATGCGAGCATCGCGCAGGTTGCCGCTATGTGTTTAAAACTCTGAAACTTCATTCTTTCCTCCTCCGGAATGATGTCGATGCCGTTTTTGTCCGGCGTTATAGAAAATATTCGGGCCTTTCCTGCTCTATGACGGGGAGATCGATCAGAATCCCCTGCAGGTGTTGCCGCATGAATTGTTCAGCCCGGGAGGCATTTCCCGACGCAATGGCGTCAACCACCTCACGGTGCTGGGCGATCAGACGGGCAACCGGAAAATGCATGCTCGACAAAAAGCGCACGCGGTCCATCTGCGCCTTCATCTCAACCACGACGCGCCAGGCTTTGCCCTTGTCAGCGCCTTCAGCCAAAGTGCGGTGGAATATTTCGTCGGCATCCATGAAATCTCTTGCCGATCCGCCAATGAGTTCTTCCTGGCGAACGAGCTGCGCCCGTAGTTCGGTCACAAGCGCATCGTCTGGTGATTGGGCCAGAAGCTTAACGATATCGGCCTCAACGGCTTCGCGCACAAAGCGGGCATCCATTACTGCTTGAAGTGAGATTTTTGCGACGAAGGTTCCTCGCTGCGGGCGGACCTCCAGCAATCCTTCATTGGCAAGCGTAATAAAGGCTTCACGGACAGGCTGGCGGCTCACGCCATACTGCTGAGCCACGTCAGCTTCAGAAATTCGCGTGCCAGGGGACAATGCATTGTCAATGATGGCAGCTCGCAACGTAGCGTAAAGCTGATCCACCACACTGATGTGCTTTGGTCGCAACAATGGACTTTGCATATTCTTCGTCTCCTCGATTTCCGATTATACCATACTACCATACCAGTCAATATGGTGACGTGTTTGCACCGCTGTGGCTCAGCTTGCTGATGTTTACTACGGCGAGTAAATAGCCGAATTATCTCGGCTTTTCGTCAATTTTTTAGGCAATGAGAAATTGGATGATGTGTCGGTCTGCAGGCTGCAAAGCAGGTTATTCCGCCGATCTGGCCGTATCAGATCGGCGCTCCAGCAACTTATTTTGAAGTGAGTCTCACCTCGAAACGCGTCCCGCATTTTTCAGGAAGCGTTCACTGAGTGATTGCATGCACTAGAGCATTTCCTGTTTTTCTTGAATCATTGGAAATGCTCTATCTCTTTGTTTTTTCGCATTATCCGACGCAAAACCGCTTCGCACTTTTGCTGGAAATGCTCTAATCACACGGTTTTATATGAATTGGTGTCACTTCCTCTTTGCCCAACTCAATGCATTTCTGTACAGCGCAAAAGGTCCAGCCGCCGCCTGTTTTGCCGGATGCAGCCAGTACGATTTCCTGCCGGGGCGGTATGTGCGGGCGGTAGTGATACCAACCGTCTTCCAGGAAGGCATCAGCCGGCGGATCCATACCGGCTCCAGAGCCTTTAATGCGCGCCTCTGATAGAACCAGCCCCTGAGAAGTTACTGTCCACGACTCCTCCCATGGTATTTTTTCAACACTATGCGTCCATGAGAGGAGAAAGCTTGTGGCGGCGACTTTCAAAACGCCGCCAGCTGTTGCAATGCAGATCGCCATTTAGCCGGACGACGCGACAATGGATGGCCGCGATCTCCAGAAATGCCAGATGAGGAATGCTGCACAGGCGGTGAAACCCATTTCATCGCTATAAGGATAGGTCGCGAGCATCAGGGCGATAGCGGCGAAAGCCCATATGCGCTCCCACATATTCAGCGGTGTGCGAAGGTGGCCGATCGCCGCTGCCCCCCAAAGAAGGATACTGAGCAGCGCTTTAACGAACATATAAGCGAAGGCAGGCCAGAAACCGAACTTCTCAGAAAGAGGTCCGCCTTCCTGCAGCATGATAACCGGTTCGTACACAGCCATGAAAGGTACGGCGAAGCCCGCTACTGCAATGCGGATCGCTTGCATGCCGATCTTCATCCCCGATTCCCGTGCAATTGGGGCTGCCGCGAAGGCAGCAAGAGCTACAGGTGGGGTGAGGTCTGCCATGATGCCAAAATAGAAGACAAACATGTGCGACACCAGAAGAGGTACTTCGAGGTGAAGAAGTGCGGGCCCAGCTATCGAAGAGGTGATGATGTAGTTGGGAATGGTCGGAATGCCCATGCCGAGTATGAGACAGGCAAGCATGGTCAGTACCAGCGAGAAGAACAACGAGTTCTCTCCGACGCTGACAATCAAACGCGCAAAAGTCGATCCTGCCCCCGTGAGCGCCAGAACGCCGATGATGACGCCAACTAATGCGCAGGCAACACCCACTGGAAGCGCGTTTTTGGCACCTTCTGCGAGGCTTTGAAGACAAAGATTGAGCGTTTCCCGACCACCGCGCACTAGAAAATTGATCGCGACCAGAAGTGCTACAAGAGCAATGATCAGCGTAATACCGCGTAGGGCGTAGCCGAAAATGTTGAAAGTCGTGCCGAAGGCTGCTGCCGACATAACGCCCAGCGCGACCCAGAACAGCACACGCAACGGCATGGACATGCCGCCGGAAACGGGGACGCCGAGGATGATAAGCGCAGTGAGACTGAGGCCAACGGTGCCTGCAAAAAGTGGCGTGTAGCCCGAGAAAAGAAGCCATACCAGTGCGACAAGCGGCAACACCAAAAACCAGCGTTTTCTGATTGCTTCCAATGCGCTTGGCATCTCGCTTTTATTGAGGCCCTTCATTTTGAGGCGACGTGCTTCAAGATCCACCATGACAAAGACGGTGATGAAGTAAAGAATTGCCGGGATGATCGCGGCTTTGACGATGTCGACGTAAGGCAGGCCGAGCGTTTCAGCCATGATAAAAGCCACGGCACCCATAACTGGGGGCATGATCTGGCCCCCCATTGATGCAACGGCCTCAACGCCACCGGCAAAGGCGGGGCGAAATCCAGACCGTTTCATCAGGGGAATGGTGAAAGCGCCTGTCGTCACGACATTGGCCACACCGGAGCCGTTGATCGTCCCCATGAGTGCAGACGAGATCACCGATACTTTTGCCGGTCCGCCGCGCGATGCTCCGACCGTCCCCATAGCTATGTCGTTGAAAAGCTGGATCATGCCTGCGCGCTCGAGAAATGCCCCGAATAGGATAAAGAGGAAGATATAGCTCGATGAAACGTAGATTGGTGTCCCATAGATGCCTTCGGTTCCCAAAAAGAGAACCTCGATCACTTGCTCGAAATCATAACCACGGTGATTGAAAGGATGCGGTAAATATTGCCCGAACAGACCGTAGGCTAAAAAGATCGCGCAGATCAGCGGCAAGGTCCAGCCCATCATCTTTTTCCCCGCCCAGAAGACGAGAGCGACGACGAGGATGCCGATCACAATATCCAGTGTGTTGGGTTCCCCCGCGCGGATCACGAGGTCTTCATAAAAAATCCAATGATAAAGGCTGAGCACAAAAGCCACGATTGCCGCAAACCAGAAGGCTGCTCTTTGGGCGGTCACGGTGCTTGCATTCGCATAAAGACCAAACAGCAATAGGAGCAGAAAGCCGACATGGATGGACCGAACCACCTGACTGGGTAATGGTGAATAGGCGGACGTCCAAAGCTGGAAAACAGAAAAAGCCACGGCAATGGCAAACAGGAGTCTCGCACCTGTGCCCGTGCCCCAGGCTGGAATGTGCTCGGCCGATTCTACGGCGCTGTTCTCGCTCTGCGTCATGAGTAAACCTTCATCAGATTATACCAGTTAAAACAAACAGTTGCGCAATGATCTGCGTTGTTCGGATCAAATGAGCTCTGTTGGAAAAGGTGAGGCCCGGGTTATCCCACCCGGGCGTCGACTATCTGGATGCGGCAATACAAGCTTGCCACGATTACCAGCCGGTCTTACTCGATGCCTTTTTCCTTGTAATAACGCAGCGCGCCGGGGTGTATTGGAACCGGCGAGACGATGGTGCTTTTATCGAGTTTGATGGCTTTTGCCGAAGAATGAGCAGCAGCCAGCTGGTCGAGGTTCTCAAATAATCTCTTGGTCATCTGATAGACCAGTTCTTCGTCCATATCAGGACGAACGATCAGATAGTTGATCACGGAAGCCGTCACGACATCCTTATCTTGACCGTTGTATGTATCCGCCGGGATTGTGTTGACCTGATAGGGTGCACCGATTTTCTCGATGATATCGGCTGGGACTTCCACAACGTTTATATCCACGGAATTAGCAAGATCGCGCAGCGAAGCGACACCAAGACCCGACGATTGCAATGTTGCGTCCAACTGGCGGTTTTTCATAAGCTCGACCGATTCCGCGAAGGGCAGATATTCAATCTTGCCGAGATCGTCATAGGAAAGGCCAGCGGCTTCCAGAATGGTTCGCGCGTTCAGCTCGGTTCCGGATTTCGGAGCGCCGACGGAAAGTCGTTTCCCCTTCAGGTCGGCCAATGTCTTGATGCCGGATTCCTTGGAGGCAACGATCTGAACATAATTCGGATAGATTGCAGCGAGAGTGCTGAGATTGGTGAGCTTCTTTTTAAAGCCAGCCGCTTCATTCCCCTCATAGGCATCACGCAATGAGTCTCCCAGGGTGAATGCGACTTCTCCACGACCGCTGTTGATGAGGTTGATGTTTTCAATCGATGCTTTTGTTGCCTGAACCGATGGCCGAACCTCAGGAATGCTGGAATAGATTTTTTCCATCGCGACGCCGAGTGGATAATAAACGCCACTGGTGCCGCCGGTCAGAATATTTACAAATTCCTCCGCTTTGGCGTGCGCAGCACCAAGAACAAGGCCGAGCGCTGTAGCTAGAGAAACAGTCGATTTCCGGTTGAAAATTAGCATATTTCCTCCTCCCATAAATAAATGTCGTCTTGGCTATAGAACCATGACTAAGCAGGAGATTATGTGGATCAATCCCCCGCCGCATTTGAAAATGTCCTCCCTCGGAACTTGGGAAACGCTATAGCATTATTGAAAAAAACCAAAATGTTTTTGGCTGTTATTATTTTGTTAGTATAATTTCCCATGAGCATGGTATTTTTTGAATAAATGCATGAGAAAGAGGCTGTAATGGATAATATATAAACGGAATAAGACGGAAAATTTATAAGTATATTTTTGTTTGTAATTCTACTTTTCAGACCAGATAGAATAGTCAATCTTACCTTTGAGTTCAGGAAAATCATCTGGATCGAAACGTGGTTCGCCTGCTTGTTTCTGATTGAAATAGTCTTTGGTTATTTTGACGACTGTTCCAGACAGAAGTACGATGGCGATCAGGTTGACCGATGCCATCAAGCCCATCGCAGCGTCGGCCATATTGAATACCGTCGCTACCGTCGTATAGGCACCCCAGATTACCATGATCAGAACAGCGGCTCGTAGCGTGCCGATCATCCCACGGTTATCGAGCTTCAGGAATACCATCGCATTTTCTGAATAAGCGTAGTTGCCGATGATTGAGGTGAACGCGAAGAAGAAAATGGCAATCGCAATGAAATAGCGACCTGCCTCACCAATGTGCACAACCATCGCTTCCTGCGTCAGTGGCGTTCCTGTCAGCTCTGAACCAGGTGTCATGACGCCCGACAACAGGATCATGATGCCCGTAGCCGTGCAAATCAGGATCGTATCAATGAACACGCCCAAAGCCTGCACAAAACCCTGGCTTGAAGGATGATGAGGTGAGGGGGTGGCGACCGCCGCTATATTGGGTGCGGACCCCATGCCCGCTTCGTTTGAGAACAGGCCACGCTTGACGCCGTTCAGCATAGCTCCCGCAATGCCACCAGCGGCCTGTTCGATGCCAAAAGCGCTCTTGACGATGAGCGCAATTACTCCGGGTACCGCAGTGATATTTGCGACGACCACGTAAAGTGCCATGCCCAGATAAGCGACGGCCATGAATGGAACGACATACTCGGCAACCTGCGCAATCTTACGAATGCCACCGAATATAACGATCCCGGTTAGCACTGCGAGAGTGATGCCAACCCAAATCTTCTCAACGCCAAAAGCTCCCTGCATGGCATCGGCGATGGAGTTTGCCTGAACGGCGTTAAAAACGAGGCCGAACGCGATAATTAGGCAAACTGAAAAGATCGCACCTGCCCACGGTGCATTTAATCCACGTGAGATATAGAAGGCAGGTCCACCGCGATATTGGCCATTGTGATCTTTGATTTTATACAGCTGCGCCAAAGCGCTCTCGGAGTAGGCGGTTGCCATGCCAACGGTCGCGACGACCCACATCCAGAATAAAGCACCCGGACCGCCCAGAAACAGGGCCACGGCGACACCAGCCAGATTTCCAGTGCCGACACGCGATGCGAGACTCGTACAAAGTGCCTGAAGCGGTGTGATCCCGCTGGTGTCATTTGCTGGTGCGCGCATGACAGATCGGAAGAATTCCGGGAAATGCCTGAATTGTATGAACCCAAGGCGAAATGTAAAATATATCCCCACAGCGATCAGGCCATAAAGGAGAATATAGCTCCAGAAGATCGTGTTTAGAAAATCAATTATTGCATTCAGTATGGTCATGCTGATCTCCCAATAATTGACCTGCGGTGGACCTATCTTTAGTCACGATGACATGAGTTCATGCTCTGAGTATTTCTATAATTGCAATAATATTAGCTTATTTAGCGGGCGTGAAATGAATTTCTAGCCGGTCATTAGTCAACCACCGGAATTGAACAAGATAACAGCAGAATAAAGATTATACATCTCAGTATCGAAATCGATATGCATTACCAGCGCAACCAAACGTGTCTGCCGATCATGACGAGAAGCCCGGTGATAGCAATGCCGAACGTATACCAGGTCGCGATGAACGGAATCCCCCTTTTCTGGACAGTGAAGTGAACAGACAAGCACACCGCTAGCGCCCAATACGATGTCCGCTGCGAGACCCGCAAGCGCTGGGTTAACGGGAGCCAGCCTGCGCATGGCTGCAAGGAGCGATTTCAGCATTAGCAGAGTTATGAGCACTATCAGCCACGGACAAGCGAGAGCTGTGCGCCCAAAAGTAACATCCCGCCTTTATTCGGGCGAGGCACCCTCCCACTAATATAGTGCTGCCTCTATCAGACAAATGAGAAGAAGAGCCATTAGCCGCCAGTGCAGTTGGCTGCGGTTCGGTCGGGACAGGGCGGAACTGCGGGAACCAAAACCAGAAGTAGAAATAGCGCGTCGACGTTCTGGGTCAAACTATCGGCAAGACGGGCACAGCGGATGCTCCGCTCTGTCAGGCCTTTCCGCCAGCATTGACCATTCCGTCTTACTGTGTTTGCCACAGGGCGCATACCCAAAATCTGAAATAACCAGCAAATAGGTATCGTGCCGATAACCCAGCGTTGGGCACGAAGCGTTTAAGCTAAAGACCCATGATAGGTACCTCACTCCTGAGGAGTTGGATCGACTGGGAAAAGCCCTCGGTTCGGCGGAAAGGAAGGTGGTAAGCATATTTGCAGTTGCCGCGATAAGGTTTCTCTTCATGACAGGATGTAGAAGGAACGAGGCGCTGACTCTGCAATGGTCGTGGATTGATTTCGAACGCCGAATAGCGAAATTACCAGATAGCAAAACTGATCAAAAAGTTGTGCACCTAGGTGACAGTGTATTATCATTGATAAAATCACTCCAAAAGTCGCCGGCTCACCGTTGGTTTTTCCGTCATCAGTAGGAGGAGATCGACCGCTCAGTATCCAAAAGACATGGCATGATCTTCGGCATAATTTTGCAAGTATGGCTGTGTCGTCGGGACAAAGCTTATATCTGGTTGGGAAATTGTTAGGGCACAGTCAATCCCAGACAACTCAACGATATGCGCATTTGGCGCTAGATCCTATACGCGATGCGGCAGATAGTGTTTCGAATATGATTGGCTAAAACTTAAGCCGAACTTGCTCAGAAGATACTCCACAAACGAGTTAGTGCGCGTTTTTGCTGATGTTGTCGGCAACAACGCTATGATAGCCGTTATAGTCTGGTATCTCTATGTCCCGAAAGCCGTTGCGCTTGACCTCGCGATAGATCGTCGAGCGATGATGACACATGAGTTGCGCAATATCGCCGAGAGGGACTTTGAGCTGCTTAAGTTCGAAAAGACCACGACGTTCAGGCAAAGTGATTTGCGAATAGCAGTTCGATATCCAATTTTCTCCATGGTTAACGCCATGAATTTATTGGCATGTTGCAGTTTAGGATAGAATATATCTGACGGGGCTGACCATCGAAATGCGAACAAAGTCGCCAGAGTTTATCTGACGACTTTGAGTTTAAACCGTTTCAACACTGTTTGGAAAGTCAGATACGGTCTTCATGCACAGATCGCGCTCTTCGACATGTGGCATATGGCTAGATTCCTCAAATAGTACCCACTTATTGTTCGGAACATTTTCCACATAGGGCTTCACAACCAATGGCGTTGCTTCATCATAACGGCCTGAGACGACAAGCGTTGGTGCCTGAATGCGGCTGAGGCGGTCTTCAAGTGTCCAGTCTTTCATCGTGCCGATTACATGAAATTCAGTCGGACCGTTCATGTTGCGATAGATGGTATTATCCTCATCCATGATCGCGAATGTTCGTGCGACTTCCTTAGGCCATGGATTTACGCGGCAGACATGGCGATCATAAAATACGCGAGAGACTGCGATATATTCAGGATCGGTCAGCGTGCCCGTTCTTTCATGCTGCAACAAAGTTTCCTGCACATCAGCGGGAAGTTCGCGTCGTAAACGGTTGGCGTCCGCCACCCATGTGTGCATGTTAGCGGGGGAGTTTGCGATAACGAGTGTCTTTAGGTCCGCAGGTTGTCCAACGGCGTGTTCTGCACCCAACATACCACCCCAAGATTGGCCGAGATAAGCATATGAATTACATGACGCGCTATAATAATGAGAAGGTGAAAGACCTTGTAGCAGCTGCGCGCCTTGAACTCGATCCGAAGAAGCGCGAAGAGATGTATGTTGATTTGCAAAAAATGGCGAAAGACGACGTCAACTGGATCGACCTTTATTACAGCCCATATATCAATGTTACGGGAAAGAATATCGATGGTTTTTATCAGTATCCGCTCGGTCGTTTCTTTTTAGAAGACACAGTGAAGAACTAATGTGAAAGTTTGAAACTGAAATGACGACGGCCTTTTGGCCGCCGTTTAAATGTGGTGTTTGAATGGATTCAACGTAACGGCCCGATTGCTACCGCCTGTTTAAGCAAGGCCTCGTGACGTAAGACACGTCTTTAGCGACGTCGTTAATGACGTGTCTTGAGATTGAGGTAGACGATGCGGATGGAGATACTGGGCCACGAACGCCGACGTCGGTGGCGGGCCGAAGAGAAGCTTGCGATAGTCAATTCGGTTGGGGTTGATGGCGCGACCGTAACAGAAGTTGCGCTACGTCACGATGTATCGCGTCCGCAGATTTATATGTGGCGTAGCGAGTTGAAGAGGAAGGGGCTTCTGCCTCCCTCGCCGGAGCCCTTGTTTCTTCCCGTTGACATGACTGCCGCTCCGTCCGGCTCTGAGGCGAACAGTTCCGTCGATGCTTCATCCTCAATGGTTGAATTGCAATTGCGCTGCGGCCGCCGTCTTTGTTTTGACAGCCAAGTGGAAGGCGCGGTGCTGACGCGGCTCATCCGGGCGGTGGAACAGGCATGATTGGACCGGGCACCGGCGTTCGGGTTTACCTTGCCTGTGGCGTCACAGATATGAGGAAGGGTATTGAGGGCCTTTCGATGTTGGCTCAGGATGTCTTGCGTCAGAAGCCAACTGGCGGAGCGGTCTTCGCTTTTCGCGGGCGGCGTGGTGATCGGGTGAAGCTCCTGTATTTTGATGGCCAGGGATTTTGCCTTTATTATAAAATTCTGCAGAAAGGCCGTTTCCCCTGGCCCTCAGCGGCCGATGGGACGGCTCGACTGACAGCCGCGCAACTGGCGATGCTATGGGAAGGAATAGACTGGAGGCGTCCGGACTGGGGTGCTCCGCCGGCACGTGTCGGTTGATTTTTATCTTACTGAAACTACTTGTTTTTATGGCGTTCTGCCCTGACTTATGCTAGTCAGGATCATGTCGAATGCGAGCTCAATTCTTCCTGACGATCCAGCCTTTCTGAAGGCGATGATCACCGCCTTGCAGGCGGAGAATGCGAAGATGTCGGCGGCGTTGAAAGCGCATGATCACCTGATCCAGGGTTTGAGGCTGCGCATTGCCCGGCTGAAGAAACAGGTCTTCGGCAAGTCTTCTGAAAAGATTGAGCGGGAAATTGCGCAACTGGAGCTGGCGCTGGAGGATCTGTTGATCGCCAGTGCCGAACACGAGGCTGCGCCCGTTGAAGAGCTTGAAGACGAGATGGCTTGCGTCCCGGAGGAGACTTCACAGCCCCGGCCTCTGCGTCGACGTCCGCGCGTATCGGAAAATGCCGTTCGCGAACGCCGGGAACTTGATCCCGGTCATTGTTGTCCTGCCTGTGGCGGAGAATTGCGCCTTGTCGGAGAGGATGTCAGCGAAATCCTCGACATGATCGCAGCGACGATGAAGGTCATTGAGATCGCCCGACCAAAGAGGTCGTGCCGTTGCTGCGAGAAAATGGTGCAGGTTCCTGCGCCCAGCCGCCCAATACCCGGCAGTATGGCGGGTGCCGGGCTTCTGGCCTATATCCTGGTCTCGAAGTTCGATGATCACCTGCCGCTCTATCGCCTCAACGAGATCTTCGCGCGGATGGGTGCCGATATACCTGACAGCACATTGGTGGACTGGTGCGGTCGTGCCATGCAAGTGCTTCGGCCGCTGATCGAGCGAATTGAGAAGGAGATCATGAAAAGTGATCTCCTCCATGCTGACGATACCCCGATCCGGGTGCTGGATCGCTCACTGCGCGACAAGGAACTGGGCAAAGGTGTGAAGAAGGGCAGGATCTGGACATATGTCCGCGATCAGCGTCCATGGGCAGGCGGCGCACCGCCGGGTGCGGTTTATTACTTCGCTCCCGACTGGAAGGAAGAGCACGTCCATCATCATCTGCGAGAAGCGAGCGGCATCCTCCAGGCTGATGGTTATAAAGGCTACGCAAAACTATACGAACCTGATGCGGGTGGGAACTGCCGCTTCCGCGAGGCTTCCTGCTGGGCGCATTGGCGGCGTGACTTTCATGATATCTGGGTCGCGAACAAATCCGTGATTGCGCGCGAGGCTCTCGATCGGATCGGAGCGCTGTATGATATCGAGCGGGATATTGCAGGCCGGCCCGCCGATGTACGGCTCGCCACGCGCCAAAAGCACAGCAAGCCGAAGGTCGAGGAACTGCGCGCATGGGCGGAAAAGCAGTTGCTTAGCATTCCGGGCAAAAGCGAACTGGCGAAAGCTTTGCGCTATGGGCTGAGCAGATGGCCGTCACTCTGCCTGTTCCTGGAGGACGGTCGTGTGGCCATAGACAACAACGCTGCGGAGCGAGCCCTGAGGCCCATTGGTGTTGGACGTCGGAACTGGTTATTCGCAGGCGCTGATACTGGCGCGGAAACTCTGGCACGTGCCATGACGATCATTGAAACGGCGAAGATGAGCGGTCTCAATCCGCAGGCTTATCTGGCCGATGTGCTCGACCGCATTCACGATCACAAAATCAATCGGCTCGATGAGTTGCTCCCATGGAATTGGGTGCCTCTCGGAGCAGAACATGCTGAGGCAGCCTGATGGCCACGGTCACGTTTTTCTACACCACAGACTATGTCGCTGAAATGCTCAACGAGGATGCTGACCTTCTGTATGCGATCATCCGCAATGACGATAACCTGACTTATGGAAATATAGTCACTGTCGTAACCGGCGAGGATCAAACCACTTCCGCTCTAACGGACGACGGCATCGATGAACTCAGACAGATACTCGCCGACGCGCGTCAATCAGCCGAAAAATGGCAAGAATTCCTCGAATGCTTTGTCGATGACCAAGAAGTCGTCGAACGTGTCAAGACATATTCCCCACGGTAACAATCGGGCGGTTACGGTTATGCAATCAAGAGCCTTACCGAGACGCCTAACGGCACCTACATGCGCCAGACGAAAGAGGCTGGCCCTGTTTATGAAGCGACTGCCGGTCTGGCGGTAAAAGGCAAGACGACTCTCGTTAACAGCGAAGGCCGTATTGTAACGCAGCACATCATGGAACGCGCGGACGCCGACCAACAGCGTGCAGCAATCACGGCCCTGGTCGCCGCATTAAAAGAAGATTTGCCCCGCGTTTCGATTATGCCTGCGCCAAAGGGTTGTCGCGAGGATCTGTTGAATCAGTTCACGATCACTGACAACCATTTCGGAATGATGTCGTGGCGCGAAGAAACTGGCAGCGATTACGATCTGCGGATTGCCGAGCAGCTATTACTCGATTGGTTCTCTGCGGCTGTGGCACAGGCTCCCGACGCTCACACGACCATTCTGGCGCAGTTGGGCGACCTTATGCATCACGATGCGCTTGAAAGCGTCACGCCTGCCCACAAGCATGTTCTGGACGCTGACAGCCGACTGCAGAAAGTTATTCGCATTGTGATCCGCACGATCCGCCGTATTATTGATATGCTGTTGCAGAAGCACGAGCGCGTTCATGTCGTGATGGCTTCGGGGAATCACGACCCGGCCTCTTCTGCATGGCTGCGTGAAATGCTGGCCGTTATGTACGAGAACGAGCCGCGCATCACTGTCGATAACTCCCCTTCGCTTTATTACGCCTTCGAGTGGGGTAGCACGATGCTTGCCTATCACCATGGTCACAAGCGAGGTGTTGGGAATATCGAGGGCACGATTGCAGGCATGTTCCGTGGAATGTTTGGCCGCTCACTGCAAGCCTATGTGCATATTGGTCACCGACACAGCGACGACGCTCGAAAAGGCACGCTGATGTATGTCGAGCAGCATGAAACCCTCGCAGCACCAGACGCTTATGCCGCTGGCGGCGGGTGGCTGTCAGGCCGATCAGCAAAGCGGATTACCTACAGCAAGCAATTCGGTGAAGTCGGTCGCGATATTCTCCGGCCTGAGATGGTCGCAGGGAAGTATGCGGCGGCTAATGATAATGTGGCAAGCCAGAGGAGGGTGGTGTAAGTTGAAAAAAATACTCCTCCCCATTTATAACAATGGGGAGTGTGAAGTTTAAATGAATAGAAGTATTATTTTTATGATAATGTAGATGAGATTTAGTATGGTTGTAAGTAAGTTAATGTAAAACATCTTTTTCTCCTTTCTACTTTTATTTATGAAAAGAGAGTCTGTGATATTTACGTAATATGATTATTTTTTAATGACAAATTGTCGCACTGTAACGCCGCCCACCAAGCGGCGTTTCACCACAACACGAGGAGAGCATATGCTTGAAGAAGCAGAAGACAAAGCCGCACGTGCGGCTGTTGAAGGGCGGCCCACAGCAGAGCCGGCTACGCGCATTACATTCGGCGCCAACGGCATCGCACTAAGCACTAGAGATGAGCACGGCATCTGGCATGACGTGCCGTGGGTAATCAATCTCGCTCCCGTCAAGCAACCTGCCGATCTCGTCATAATCGAGAGTCCTTACAACGAATATGTGGAGGCCAACACAGCATATGCGCGGGCTTGCCTCTTAGACAGCCTGCGGCGAGGCGAAGCGCCGATTGCCAACCATTTGCTGCACACGCAAGTGCTGGACGATATGCAGCCAGATGAGCGGTTGTTGGGGATTGAGGCTGGCCTTGCCTGGTATCGGGTGGCAACAAAATGCGTTGTTTACACTGATCGTGGTATCAGCGGAGGAATGAAGATGGGCGTAGCACGCGCTGAACAGCACAGCGTTGCCATTGAGTATCGAAGCATTGAGGCGAGGGCAGCAGGAGTAGCACATGAGCAATCTTGAAACAGCAATTGCAGTAGCGGCAGCAGCGCACATGGACCAGAAGAGCGACAACGGCGATCCGTACATTATGCATCCACTGCGCGTTATGATGGCTCAGGAGACGCGCGAAACGCAGATCCTCGCTGTTATGCACGACATGATCGAGCACACGAACACTTCCTTGAACGATGTCTATTCGTTTGGCTTTGACGACGACATTGTGCTGGCCTTGAACGCAATTACGCGTCGCGATGACGAAGACTATTTCGTCTACGTAAAGCGCGCCTGCTCTAATCCCATTGCACGGCCGGTGAAGATCGCTGATCTGCGGGACAACCTACGCACCTATCGCGACGATGAGGAACACCGAGTTCGCTACGCCGCTGCTCTGGAAATGCTCGGGGAGGCTCCATGAACCATTTCCACGTTGGCCAAAAAGTGGTCTGCATCGATTCAGTCGTTGGCTTTGAGCAATACCTTGAGGTGAAAGAAGGCGAAATTTACGAGATCGCGTGGATTGGTCCATTCGAGCATTATATTCATGGCACTTACATCGGTGTGCGGCTTAAGGGCGTCGATCGCGGAACTTGCCCACAGTTTGGTTACGACAACCCACCTTTTGCAGCTAGTCGATTCCGCCCACTTGTAGAGGATAAGTTGTCAGCACTGCGTGGCTTGCTGGCTGGTGGGCCTTTGAGCGAGAAGTTCGAAGAACCAAAGCGTAAGGTGAGGGAGGAAGTGTGATGGTGCCAGACGCTAGGATTGATCGTGAGATTGCGCGCGGAGAGTTGGATAGACCAAAGCAGCCCATGCCAAAGCCTGTGCATTTAACTGATCTTGGCCTTCGATCCGTTAGCGCGATCAAATCCGACGGCGGATCGACCAGCTATTACGAGCTGCCTGAAGGCGCGAGCGAGCTGAACGACCTTATCGAGCACAAAGGCATGTCCTTTGCGCTCGGCAACATCTTTAAGGCTTGCTACCGTTTCGGCGAGAAGGACGCGGCCAGCCGTCTTTATGATTTGAACAAGATCATTTTCTTTGCTGAGAGATTGAAGGCGATCGAACAGCGAGCAGCATAAACAACAACCGCCCTTCGGGGCGGTTTTTATTTGCTCATTCCATATCGGGAATTTCGCCATATTGGAAAATAATGGCTGGAGGTCCATATTCGCCAATGTCCGGATCGGCCTCTCTACTCCATGCTACGACCCCTGCATGTTTTCCTTCCAGCGTAAGAGCTGACTTCATGGCGCGGCCTTCCGTTTCAAAGGCTATAGGGTCAAATGCTGGAATCAGATCACCGTCATCGTTTTTATCAAAAGCCGCAACCACGATCAGTCGAGCAGCTGCCATTCAATTCACTTTCCCTCGGTGTTGAGATCAAGCTCCGCATTGTCTTTCGACGAGTTAGCAGATTTCTTTTTAGAAGCTTTCCCTTTCCCCACTTTGGGTTCCGGTTGACGGTCGGGTGAGCTTGTAAACTTGATTGCCATGGATCTCTTTATATACCTCTTAATACGAATGTTCCTAAAATGTTCTGGCATGCAGGATATGTCAAGGGTCAAAACTCGTCACTCTACGACAAGTCTTTCCCACTCAGACGATTCGAATACTTTACCGCCATGTCGGCGCATGAATACACTCCTGCTGCGCTCGTCCGAAAAGCTAAACACGCAGAAATGTATCCCGGCCTTTCTGGCCATGTGGTGTATCGAATGCGCTCCGAGGCGGTCCGCGTCTCTATGGACTGATCGGCGCTCAAACTTGAGCGCATACGATTCTGGCAGCGCCACCTGGAAGCGATAATCAGAAATCTGGTTGAGCAGCGGTTTCATCTCGTAAACACCGTCGGTTTCCAGCCACGTGAAAACCCAAGAGACATGGCGAGGCTGGCGTACTCAATTTCTTTGATGAGGAAATCCCGGTCTTTCAACAGCGCTTCCATAGCGGCGCGCATATCGCCTTTGTGATAGGCGAGAACCAATTCAATCTCATCGTCGTAATTCTCAGCGACAGCATTCATGACGTTCTCCTGCTTGTTTATTACCACCGCCAATGTTCTTGTTATGTTCTAACTAACGCCGGGAGTCAATGCCTGAGGGCCATCAATTTGCCGCCGTTACCCCAAGCGTTACCCCGATGATGAAAACCGAGCCTTTGCTTACAGCGCTATTTTCTAAGCATTTGAATTTTCAGTGAAAAATGGTGCCGCTTAGCAGACTCGAACTGCTGACCCCATCATTACGAATGATGTGCTCTACCAACTGAGCTAAAGCGGCCCGGAACCATGGTTCCAAAACTCCCGAGGGAATACCGATCTGTTTGTGACCGAACGGTGCGCTGATAACCAAAACCATAGAGGAAAGCAAGGTCCAAAACGCATATTCTTCACGTTTGTTCGGACCAGTTGGAAACAAAGCCTCCGGTATGGGTCACAGGAGGCTTTGTTGTCATTACGGATGGTGTGCGTCTGGGCAGATGCGGTTGCGAGCTTGCTTGTATTCCTGCGCCAGACGATCAACGAGCTTTGCTGCAGGTGCAATTTCCTTAATTGCACCGATACCCTGTCCACACCCCCAAATGTCTTTCCAGGCTTTCGAGCCTTCCTGTTGGACTTTGTCGAAGTCCATCTTGGATGGGTCAGCCTCCGGCAGATGATCAGGGTCGAGGCCAGATTTAGCGATTGATGGTTTGAGGTAGTTCCCTGCAATTCCGGTAAAGTAGTTGGAATAGACGATATCAGCAGCGTTCGATTCAACGATCATTTGTTTGTAATCTTCAGAAGCGCGGGCTTCCGTCGTGGCAATGAACGGTGAGCCAATATAGGCAAGGTCTGCGCCCATGGCCTGTGCCGCGAGAACTGCGCCACCATTGGCGATTGCACCGGAAAGAAGCAGGGGGCCGTCGAACCATTCACGAATTTCCTGAATGAGTGCGAAGGGTGAGAGCGCACCTGCATGGCCGCCCGCGCCTGCGGCAACAGCGATGAGGCCATCCGCACCTTTGCGGATCGCAGAGTTGGCATGGCGATTGTTGATAACGTCATGCAGAACAATGCCGCCGTACGAATGGATCGCGGCATTGACTTCAGGAACCGCCCCCAGGGAAGAGATGACTATGGGAACTTTGTATTTCACGCATAGTCCAAGGTCGTGTTCGAGACGCTTGTTGGAACGGTGCACGATCTGGTTAACTGCAAAAGGGGCGGCCGGGCGCTCAGGATTCGCGGCATCGTAGGCAGCGAGATCTTCGGTAATCTCGGCTAGCCACTCGTCCAACTGCGCTTCGGGACGCGCATTGAGTGCCGGAAATGAGCCGACGACGCCTGCTTTGCATTGCGCCAGCACCAAAGCCGGATTGGAAATGATAAACAGTGGCGCTCCGACCACGGGAATGCGCAGCCTGTTTTTCAAAGTATCCGGCAATGCCATTTCATCCTCCAAAAAATTGACGTTTCCGTAAACGTAATATTTCTAGCATGGCTTTTGCTAACAGCAACACGAAAAATTACTGCAAAAATTCGAGGCAGTATGAGAGCTTATTCGAAGGCCATTTTGACAAAGGTCCGGGGAAAATGAGGTTTAAAGTTAATATTTGGTATCTTTGACAGTTGCTGCGGGTAGCCAAAATGGGTCTAGAACAGGTAAATGCCTTGATTCAGACGTTAATTTCGCTGAGGCTCATTTAACCGGCTGTGCCCGACGAGCCCAGCCCATAGACGCAACCAAGGAAGAGCAGCCCTTTGGAAAGTATCGAACGCGCAATCAGAAATGCATTCGCAAAGTCGGATGCGCATAATCCGGTCACCCGTCAGCGCATTTATGAAGCGGCTTGGGGTGCACACGAGCGCGCGTTGACCGCCAATGCTGCCCTTAGTGAAGATCAGAAGCAGCAGCGACGTCAAAAGATCAAGGATGCTATTTCAGAGATCGAGGCTGAGTTTAAGTCTGGTTCTGCGGCGAGCGCTAAGCGGGAACCGTCGCTGGGCGTACCAGAATCCTCAGACCCTGTTTTGGGCGAAGGTGCTTACGAAGCTGGTCCTGCGCTAGACACAGCAGATATTCGCGCGACCTCGAAAAAGAAAAAGCGTGGCTCTGCCGATCTGGGTTATGAAGCAGGCGTCTCCCGCAAGGATCGTAAGAAAAAGCGTCGCTCACCGCTTATCAGCGTTGGTATCCCGGTAATGGTTATCGTTATTCTGGGGCTGATTGGTTTCTCGCTTTACAACAGTTTTGCGGATTTTACGCGCGGCAATGGTTCAAGTCCGCTTTTGACGGATAATCGCATGGCGCCGATTAAAGAAGGTGAAGATCCGGAAGGACGTACCTGGATCAACATTTTCACGCCGACGGATGCTACGCGCATGTCAGTGCAGGGTGGCGCGACTGCTGAAATCATGCGTGAAGGCACCAACAGTTTTGCTCGGGTTCAGTCGAAGGACCCAAATGACAGTGTCACGTTTGATGTGGGCGAAGGTGTGTTGAACCAGCTTATGGGCAAAAAGGCGACCTTTGATATTGTTGCCCGCAGCGATGATGGCAAGCCCACGCAGATGTCGGTTAACTGTGATTTTGGGGGTCTCGGCGATTGCGGGCGCAGACGTTATGACGTTCGTGATTCCGTGAATGATTTTCTGTTCGATCAGGATTTTCAGGCGGGCCAGTCTGCCGGTCGCGCGGGCAAGATCACAATCAATTCTGATCTCAGTGGCGCAGGCAAGCCCGTTGATATTTTTGCAATTCGTGTAACCACTGCGGCTGAATAATCAGCTCAGCAGCTTTTCCAGCGTTTCAAGCCGGTCCGCTTCGCGGGGCGGCTTGTCCCAGCGTAGCCGTGAAAACCGCGGAAAGCGCATGGCGACACCCGATTTATGGCGCGTGGAGCGGTTGAGACCCTCGAAAGCAACTTCCACCACCAGCCCATGATCGGGCTCGGCGCGGACCGATCGCACCGGGCCGAAGCGCTCCGTGGTGTTCTCGCGCACAAACTTGTCCAGCAGCTTCAGTTCATCGTCCGTGAAGCCGAAATAGGCTTTGCCAACCGGCACCAGCATTGGCTCGTCTTCCGGTCCTGTCCAGACGGCAAAGGTGAAGTCTGAATAATAGCTGGAGCGCTTGCCGTGTCCACGCTGGGCATAGACGATCACGGCATCGACGGTGAAAGGATCGCGCTTCCATTTGAACCAAGGCCCTTTCGGGCGTCCGGGCAGGTAAGTGCTGTCGTGGCGCTTTAGCATCACGCCTTCGATGACGGGATGGGGTGGATTGGCGCGAAACTGCGCCAGTTCCTGAAAGTCAGCGAAAGGCAGCACCGGCGAAAGATCGAACCGGCGGGGGTCGAGCTTGCCGACGAATTTTTGCAGGCGGGCACGGCGTTCGGAAAAGGGCAGGGGGCGCAGGTCTTCTCCGGTCTGCTGGTTCCCTTCCTGCAATAAATCATAGGCCCGTACGAAAGCCGGATAGTCGTGTAATTGCTTCACGCTCACGGTCTTGCGGTTCAGTCTTTGCTGCAGATCGGAAAACGTGGCGGTTTCTATGCCGGTTTCGCCGTGATGACCGACGAGCAGTTCGCCGTCGATGGCACCTTCGAAATCCATAGCCTCCAGAATGTCCGGGAATGCGCCGGAAATATCGTCACCGGTGCGTGAATAGAGACGGCGCACGCCGTTTTCCGCAACGGCCTGAACCCGAATGCCGTCCCACTTCCACTCGGCACTGTAGGCGGATGCGTCGAGCGAGGGGATTTCAGTTTCATTAAGCGCTGTCGCCAGCATGACGGGGCGAAACGGCGCGGCTGCGGTGGCAGCAGGCTTTTCACCACGGCCTTCCAGCCAGGCGAAAAGCACCTCATAGGGTGGTGACTGGCCGTGCCAGAGTTCCTCAATTTCCACAATATCGACGCCGCCGACATCAGCGAGAGCCTGTTTGGCAAGGCGAGCGGAAACACCGACACGCAAGCCGCCGGTTACGAGCTTTAATAGTGCGTAGCGTTCAGAAATGCCAAGCAGATCGAGCCATCCGGCCACGAGCATCGGGCCTTCGCGGCGCGAGGCATTCTGCAATTCGTGAACCACGATCCCAAGTGGCAGATTTGCGCCGGGCGCGGTTTCACTGGGGCCGGGCCAGATGAGCGAAATCGTTTCGGCGAGGTCTCCCACATAATCATAGGAATAGGCAAAGAGCGTGGGATCGATGCGCTCGGCTATCAGTGCGCGCAGCATGGCGGGCTTCACGCTTTGCAGTTCGAGATCGCGCGTGATTGCCGCCAATGCCAGACCGCGATCCGGGTCGGGAGTAGCGCGGAAATAGTCAACAAGCAGACGAAGCTTGCCGTTGCGCTGCGGCGTCAGAACCAGCCGGTCAAGAAGTTCAGCGAAAGCACGCATCAATCGCCCTCATCTTCATAGCCGATGAGATGCAGCGGCTTGGCCGGTATGTTCTGCAGCTCGCACCAGCGAACAAGCGCTTCCTCGCGCCCATGTGTGACCCACACTTCGGCGGGTGCAATTTCCGTAATTGTCGCCGTCAGTTCATCCCAGTCGCAATGGTCGGAAATGATGAGTGGCAGTTCAACGCCCTGTTGCTTGGCGCGCTGGCGGATGCGCATCCAGCCGGAGGCGAAGGCCGAAATAGGATCGGGAAAACGCCGCGCCCAGCGGTCGGAAAAAGCCGATGGAGGACCGACGATGATCTTGCCTGCAAAATCCGGCTGCGCTTCGTCACGTTCCAGCGTTGCCGGTTCAAGCGGACCGAGATCGATGCCTTGTGACTGGTAATAATCGCAGATCTTTTCCAGTACTCCGTGAATATAGATCGGTTCCGAGTAGCCTGCATTGCGTATGAGTTTGATAACCCGCTGCGCCTTGCCCAGCGAATAAGCGCCGACGAGGTGCGCGCGTTCAGGAAATTGCCGGATTGATTTGAGAAGCGTCGCGATCTCGTGCGACGCATCCGGGTGACGAAATACCGGCAGCGCAAAGGTTGCTTCGGTGATGAAGACATCACAGGCGACCGGCTCAAAAGGTGCGCAGGTTGGATCGGCTGCGCGCTTGTAATCGCCCGAAGCGACAATGCGGGTTCCGTCCTTCTCCACTGCGATCTGGGCCGAACCGAGCACATGGCCCGCACCATGAAAACCGACCCGTACACCATTGATCGTCAGGGTTTCACCGAGGCCTATCGGTTGCGTGGTTTCGGCGAAGTTTGCGCCGTAGCGTAGCGCCATGATGTCGAGCGTTTCGGGCGTTGCCAGTACATGGGTGTGGCCCGAGCGGGCATGATCGGAATGTCCGTGCGTGATGAGCGCGCGTTCCACCGGACGCACGGGGTCGATGTAGAAATCGCCGGGCGGGCAATAAAGACCTTTGGGAGAGGAGCAGAGAAGCTGGTTGAAACGCATGGTTTGAAGATAGGTCACGAAGTTCGCCCCGAAAAGAGAGGTAGCTTGCGTCTGCTGACAAAATGAGAACAAAAGTGAACAAACACCTTGGCGACTTGCCTTGCTGCGATTAGATTGACGGCGTGACACTGAACCTGAAACCCGCCGCCGCATCTGCCGCTTTTCCCTTGCCGGACCGTTTTCTCGAATGGTTTGCGGCCAAGGGCTGGTCGCCGCGCGCGCATCAGCTTGAGCTTCTGGCCCGTGCCGAACAGGGACAGTCCACGCTTCTGATTGCGCCCACCGGCGCGGGCAAGACGCTGGCCGGGTTTCTGCCTGCATTGGTGGATCTGGAAAAACGTGGGCGCTTAAAGCCCGGCTTGGCGAAGCGTGGAGTTCACACGCTTTATATCTCGCCGCTGAAGGCTCTGGCCGTTGATATCCATCGCAATCTGACGGTGCCGGTTGAGGAAATGGGTCTCGACATAACTATTGAGACACGGACCGGCGATACGCCCGCACACAAACGCCAGCGGCAGAAGCTGGTACCGCCGGATATTCTGCTGACCACACCGGAGCAGCTTGCACTGTTGATCGCATCCAAAGGTGCGGAACAGTTCTTCAAGGGGCTGCGCTATGTGGTGCTGGACGAATTGCACTCGCTGGTGATTTCGAAGCGCGGGCATTTGCTGGCGCTGGGGCTGGCGCGGCTGCGCCGCCTGCAACCGCAATTGCAGACCATCGGCCTTTCCGCAACGGTGGCTGAGCCCGATGAACTGCGCCGCTGGCTGGTTGAACAGGACGGCACCGGGCCGATGGCCGGACTTGTGACGGTGGACGGCGGCGCCAAGCCGGAAATCAGCATTCTCGAATCCGACGAACGGGTGCCATGGTCAGGCCATTCGTCACGCTATGCCATTCCTGACATCTACGAGGCGATCCGCCAGCACCGCACGACGCTTTTATTCGTCAATACGCGCAGTCAGGCGGAGATGCTGTTTCAGGAACTCTGGCGGGTCAATGAGGACACGCTGCCCATCGCGCTGCATCATGGTTCGCTTGATGCCAGCCAGCGCCGCAAGGTTGAGCAGGCGATGGCCGCCAACACATTGCGGGCAGTGGTCGCGACTTCGACGCTTGATCTGGGGATCGACTGGGGCGATGTCGATCTGGTCATTCATGTCGGCGCACCGAAAGGGGCCAGCCGCCTTGCGCAGCGCATCGGCCGCGCCAATCACCGTATGGACGAGCCAAGCCGGGCCATTCTTGTGCCCGCCAATCGCTTCGAGGTGATGGAGTGCCGTGCCGCACTCGACGCCAATTATCTGGGCGCGCAGGATACGCCACCTCTGATTGACGGGGCGCTGGATGTGCTGGCGCAACACGTGCTTGGCATGGCCTGTGCCGAACCATTCAATGCCGATCAGCTTTATCGTGAAGTGCAGAGCGCTGCACCCTATTCGAACCTTCCGCGAGACACATTCAACCGCATTCTGGATTTCGTTGCGACTGGCGGCTACGCGCTCAAGACCTATGAGCGGTTTGCGAAAATCCGTAAGACCGTGGACGGCACGTGGCGGGTCTCCAATCCGCGCATTGCGCAGCAATATCGGCTCAACATCGGCACGATTGTCGAAGCGCCAGAGTTGAATGTGCGGCTTACTCGTGGCGGCAAGGGCGGAAATGCACGCGGCGGACGTGTTCTGGGGCGGATCGAAGAATATTTTCTCGAAACGCTGACACCGGGCGATACTTTCCTTTTTGCTGGCAAGGTGCTGCGGTTTGAGGGCATCCGCGAGAACGAATGCATCGCCTCCAATGCTGCCGGGCAGGATGCCAAGATTCCTGTCTATGCAGGCGGCAAGTTTCCGCTTTCCACCTATCTTGCCGCGCAGGTGCGCGCGATGCTCGCTGACCGCACACGCCGGCAGTTTTTGCCGGAACAGGTGCGGGAATGGCTGGAGGTACAGCAATGGAAATCCGTGCTGCCAGCAACGGACGAGCTGCTGATCGAAACCTTTCCGCGTGGCAATCGCTTCTACATGGTCGCCTATCCGTTCGAGGGCAGGCTGGCACACCAGACGCTCGGCATGTTGCTGACTCGTCGTCTGGAACGCATGGGCGCACATCCGCTTGGCTTTGTCGCGACCGATTATTCGCTGGGGCTCTGGGGCCTCAAGGATATGGGCGCGATGATCGGCACTGGAAAGCTCAATCTCACCCGCCTGTTCGACGAGGATATGCTGGGGGACGATCTCGAAGCCTGGCTCGATGAAAGCTATCTTCTGAAACGCACTTTCCGCAATTGTGCCGTAATTTCAGGGCTTATCGAGCGCCGTCATCCGGGACAGGAGAAAACAGGCCGTCAGGTTACGGTTTCCACCGACCTGATCTATGACGTGCTGCGGACCCATGAGCCGGACCACATATTGCTGCAGGCGACACGCGCGGATGCCGCGACCGGGCTTCTGGATATCAAGCGTCTTGGCGACATGCTGGCGCGCGTGAAAGGTCATCTCCTGCACAAGCCGCTCGACAGGATTTCACCGCTGGCGCTGCCTGTGATGCTGGAAATCGGGCGTGAGCGTGTGGCAGGAGAGGGCGATGAAAAGCTGCTTGAAGAGGCCGCAGACGATCTGATCAGAGAGGCGATGCAATGAAGACTGCCGTGTTGGGCAATGGAGAGGCCTACAGTCTGGCTCATGCGGAAGTGCGTGGCGTTGCGGCTGTGTGCGATCCATCCGGTGCACTGTTCCTGCCTGATCTCCATATGCTCATCGTCTCAGACCTGCATCTGGAAAAAGGTTCATCCTTTGCCCGGCGCGGCCAGCTCATCCCGCCTTATGACACAGCAGCGACGCTCGACATGCTGGCGCTGGCCATCGCGCGTTATCAGCCGCGAACCGTCATCAGCCTTGGCGACAGTTTTCACGATGCGACGGCCAGCCAACGCCTGCCGTCGCTTTATGCCATCCGGCTGAAGTCGCTGATGGAGCATCGTGACTGGTTCTGGATCACCGGCAATCACGATCCTGATCGCCCGGTCGACCTACCGGGCGATTGTGTGGAGGAACTGGCAGTAGGGCCGCTTGTTTTCCGGCATGAACCATCGCGCAAGGCCGGGCAGGGTGAGATTGCAGGTCACCTTCATCCGGCGGCCCGTATCGTGCGACGTGATCGGTCGGTGCGCCGCCCTTGTTTTGTAAGCGACGGGGAAAGGCTCATCATGCCTGCTTTCGGAGCCTATACGGGTGCGCTGAATATTCTGGATCGCGCCTTTCGGGGGCTGTTCACGGACGAGACCCTGCGCGCCTATATGCTGGGACAGGGTAAGGTTTACCCGATTGCGCGCGGCGCGCTGGTGGGCGGCTAATCTTTTTTGAATAAAACACGTCCGGCCCAGCCGGTGAAGACAGCCAGGAACACCGCGAACAAGCCGTAATAGAAGCTGTATTTGTGCGCGGCGTCATAGATGCTTTGCTCGACACTGGCCTTCACGATTTCAAGGCTGGCATTAGCTTCGCGCAGAAAGACACCGTTACGGAACAAAAGAGCTCGGGCGCGATGGCGGCCGACTGGCACATTGGCTGACAAGTTCAGCGTTGCGCGAAACAATGTGCGCGAGATAAATTCCACACTGCCGATACGCTGACTGTAAAGACCTTGCCGTATTTTCATCTCGCGCAACTCGTCGCCGAATTTCAGAATATTGCCCGACAGGCTGGCCGGGTCTTCGGGCCTCAGATAAAAATTGCGCACACCAACAGAAAGCTGGCGGTAGATCTTATCGTCCGCAATGTCCTGCAAGTTGCGTGTCGAAGCTAACGAGTAAGAAAGTGGGACGCCAAGGAAGGTTTCAGAATCTGCATTCACCCAGACGCCCAGATAGCGTTGTTTTTTGCGTACGACCAGATCGCGCGCCGGCCCTTGCAGAACGACGATGATGTCGTAGCGTCCCTGCCGCTGGATCATTGGATCAGCATTATCCAGCGCGCCGAAGATTGTGAGATCGGTGCCACCAAAATTGGAAGTAATGGCAATCGTCTCGGTTGAAAGACCAATCTCGATGGTTTCTTCAGCAGGATTTTGCAGCTGCGGCACCCCATTGCCATCGCCACTTGAATTGATCTGCGCTGATGCCGGGGCTGCTGCAAAGCAGAGAAGAAAAACGGATATGAGCGTGAGTTTCCTCATGTCACATATCCGCTATTGTGATCGAAAAAAGATTATCCGGTCGTACAAAAAGGCCGAACGCAAGACGCAGGCCTACGGCGAGAACCAGCAAGGCAAGCAACAGGCGCAGCTGTTCACCACGCAATTTCTGGCCTGCACGCGCACCGTATTGTGCACCAATCACACCACCGAGCATCAGGAGAAATGCCAGCACGATATCGATGGACTGATTGGTTGTTGCCTGCATCACAGTCGTGAATGCCGTGACGAACGTGATCTGAAACAGCGATGTGCCGACAACCACATTGGTCGGAACGTGTAGCAGATAGATGAGCGCCGGCACCATGATAAAGCCGCCACCAACACCCATCACCGATGACAAAAGGCCGATGAAAAAGCCGATGCCGAGAACCGGAATGATGCTGACATAGATGGTGGATGCGCGGAACCGCATCTTGAACGGCAGCTTATGAATCCACGTGTGCTGCCCCGGACGGCGGATCGCACCTGCCTGTCCTTTTTTAACACGGCGCAGTGCACGCACGCTTTCAACCAGCATCAGCCCGCCGACTGTGCCGAGGAAGAAGACATAAAGGATGGAAACGATCAGATCGAGCTGGCCTAAGTCGCGCAACCATGAGAACACGAAAATACCGAGCAGCGATCCGACTATACCGCCTGCGACCAGAAACAGGCCAAGCTTGATGTCGAGGGTTCGCCGCTTGAAATGCGCAAGCGCACCAGACACCGACGAGGCGATGACCTGATTGGCGCCGGTGGCCACGGCAATGGCTGGTGGAATGTTATAAAAGATCAGCAAAGGTGTGATCAGAAATCCACCGCCAACACCGAACAATCCAGAAAGAAAGCCAACGGCAGCGCCCATGCCGAGCAGAACCAGCATGTTGACCGATAATTCCGCAATGGGAAGGTAAATACCCAATTCCGAACCCGGTTTCTGTAACGCACAACACGCAGGCCAATGCGGTCGCGCCATGCCGCAAGGTCTGTCTCAAGTCTTTAGAGCGGATTTCGATTTCGCTGAAGCGATCGACGCTCTAATCGTTTGTTTTAACGCGCATCTTAGTTCTGAAACCGTTTCACACTTTTCAGAATGCGCCCTAAAGGTCTTGCTCTCTCAAACAAGGGAAGTCAAACCCCGATTGAGAATAGAGTTACTTTGAACGATAATGAGAAAAGAAAATGGCACATTGTTGTTTGTAAACAACAATGTGCGTCTGGCCAAGCCATAAAACCTTCATATTCGGAACGACGCTCGACCTATTTACTCTTGCGTGTCTTGTTCGAAAGCCATTCACCCTTTTCGGGATATGCTCTGGCTATTCGTATGAGCCTTGCCGGTTGCTCAGCACAATATTGATGTGCTCCTTCGGGGTTATGATCGAATGTGACGAAGATGGATAGAATTGCGCCTTGATCGCAATTGGGTCCGATATTTTATTATCGATGAGGCTGCCGTTTTTTATCACATAAAGATATGGATTGGTGATGCTTGCGCTGTAGGCGCCTGCAAACTTACTTCCGGATGTGAGACCGAACGATGTCGTTGCATCAGAATAATAGTGCCCATTCGTTATGGCCCACTCTTCTGCCGGGCTGGAGCGCGCCATGGAAGTTTTTTTGCCATCTGGTGTTGAGAAATTGAGATTGAACGACAGCGCTATGTAAATGTTTTTTAGCTCTGAGTTCCCGGAAACAACTTTGAACAGCGACTTGTATGGATGGAATTCTTCAGCAGGAATGAGGTGGCTATCCAATGAGGATATTTCAAAATCAATCGCGTCCCCCTGAAAGCCTTTGATATCCTTGTCCAGTGCAAGGGGTATTTTGGCAATTACGCCATTTTCCATCTCGTTATTAACATGCAAAAGCATCACATGGCCCCCTGGTTTTATTGATTAAATAATAAGCGGCGGCAATTGGATTCAAGCTGTTACTTCTCGCAGAAAGTAAACTCGTTGATGGAAGATTTTACAGCCTTTGGTGCCGTTGACACTTCCGGAAATCTTTGCAATTCGCAGGGGCACAGCGCGGCAGGAGGATTGTGCCATGATGAGATACGGTATTCTGGCTCTTACGGCATTTATCCCATTGCCTGCCATGGCGAATTGCATTCCGCCTTGGCAGACGCAATTTGCGTGCAATATTCCTGAGCGCAATGCGCGTGCAGAATTCTGCCGTATCGCTGACCCAAAGGCCCATCCGGATAAAAAAGAAGCATATTATAATTATGTGATCGGAACGAAGCCGTCAGAACTCTATTTCGAAACCAATTCCACATGGTTTTCGACAAAAGACACAAATATCGATCACCCAACCGATATGACGATGGCACTCGGTTATGCGCGTGGTGACTACGTCTATGCGTTTGTTGTGACTGAAGATAAGCGCAATGCAGACGGTATCAGAGATGCCGAAGTGCGTGTCTATTCATCGACGGACAAATTTACCAACGACACCAAAGACAACGAGACCGCAAAATTATACTGCGATCCCGCATCAATTATCGCAGATCAGGACAGCATCAGGCCTTGACCTGACGCCTACTTGTTCTTCTCGAGCAGGAGCTGTACGAGCTGTTGATTGACTTCGCCCGTCGGCTCTTGCCCGTGGGCCTTCTGAATTTCAGCGATGGCGTTGCGGGTCTTGTTGCCCATCACACCATCTGCGGTTCCAACTTCATAACCATTCTTCTGTAGGATGAGCTGGATGTTACGAACGGCCTTCTTCATATCGACTGAGGCAGTAGTGACTGGTTTCTCATCAGACCAGCCCTCGGGTATGTCGGCTAAATTGGCTTCCTGATTGAGTGGCTTAGCCTTCCAGAGTTCCACGCTGCCCTTGGCGCGTTCAAGCTGCTGAGGTTTCAGTGCTTCGCCTATCTGATCACGCTTTTCGGCTGCATCCTTGTCGCCAGCTTTGGCCGCAAGTGCAAACCACTTGTAGCTTTCTTCAAGGTTCACCTGCATTCCGAGACCCTTGGCGGCCAGAATGCCGAGATTATACTGGCTATCCTTGACGCCGAGCTCTGCAGCTTCGGTAAACCAGCGCACGGCAGATGCATTGTCGGGTGTACCATTGGCACCCGATGCAAAAAGCACCGCCAGATTATGCATGGCGCTGGCATTGCCCTGTTTTGCTGCCTGCTGATACCAGTCAACTGCTTGTGTGAGATTGCGGGGCATGCCGAGCCCCTTCTCATTGAAATTGCCCATGCGATAAAGAGCTGGTGCAAAGCCCTTTTCAGCTGACTTCTCAAACCACTTTGCAGCTTCTGCCAGGTTTTCCTGAACGCCACGGCCTTCCATATAGCGATTGCCGATTTCAAACAGTGCACGAGAGTCACCGGTCATTGCGGCTTCGCGCAATGCTGTGGGGCCTGCTTCGACCGGCACTTCGGTTACAGTGGTTTCCGGTTCTTCAGCCGGTGTCGTATCGGCAATTGTTGGCTCTTGAGGTGCCGGAGTTGGCATCGGTGCATTCAGATTGCTTTCCTGCTGCGGCTTGGCAATCTCTGTCTCAGGTACAACCACTTCCGGCATTGGCTGCACTTTAGGTGCTGGCAATGCTTCATTTGCGGGAGCGATAGACGCAGTCGTTCCATTGTCGATTGCCGCAGCTTCTGTCTTTGCGGAAAGCTCTGCCTGTTGATTGAGTTCGAGGAATACCGAGCCTGCCTGCAAGCCAGCAATTGCCAGCATCACAGCACCAATCGCCAGCAGAATAGGTTTGCGCTGGCGGTTGAAAAGATCGCTGATCGATCCTTTCTTCTTCTCAGGAGCCTTTTCTGATTGCTGTTCAAGCCTGGTTGCTTCCTCGGCCGCTTGCTGCGCAGTGCGACGTGCAACGCTGATCAGATCGGCCTTGCCGCTTGTTTCAGCTTTCGTGCCTTCGTGCTGACTGCGTTCTTCGCGAACACGCTTCATGATCGTATTGAGGTCAAGCACGCTGTCATTGTCAGGCTGAACGGAATCCAGTGAAGCACTCAGTTCCGGCTCTTGACGCGTCTTAGGTGTCAGCTTTGCGAGTTTCTCATCGGTATTCGGTGCATCAACGACAGGCTTTGCGTGTTTTTCGACTGTCTGAGGAGCAAGGTTCGGAAACGCTTGCGGTGCGGCAGAGTATGGATTTGCGACTGCCTTGACTTTTGGGTGTGCCTGCGGGAGATGCGGCTGTGTATCGATCTGCTGTTCGAGGTTTGCAAGCCGATCAACGACTTTAACGAGTGTCTCGTGAACAGCCTCAAATGTCTTGCCATTCCGCTCGTCAGCATTACGGGCAAGGGCCTCAAGCGATTTCATATCATTGGCAAGCTGTAGTGCAATCGCAGTATCATGTTGCGAGCCATGCTTGAGGACACGGGCAACAGCAGTTTCAGCGGCTTCGCGAGCCGCGTCCAGGACCGTTTCGCGGTTGTCTGAAATCGAACGCTCGATTGCATCGAGGCGCGGCTTGATTTCCGCAAATTCGGCTGATGGCTTGGCCAGTTGACGTGCGAGATTTGCAATCTGGCTTTCGAGACCGCGAATGGCCTCGCTTTCTGCAAGCGCGATTTCTTCCGGTTGCGGCGTTTGCAAAAGACTCAGCGATATCTGTTGCGAAATATCGTCCAGACGACCTTCGAGTGTGTGAAGCATACCACCTTCTGCGTAGTGGCTTGCATATTGCGCATCAAGGCGCTTGGTCAGTTCCTTGAAACGATTATCAACCTTCTCAAAAAGTGCAGGATTTGGCTCGCTGGCCCATTTTTCAGCAGCAGCGATCTTCTGGTCGATTGCTTCCAAACGGGCATCGACGTGGTGATAATCGGACTGGTTCAGGCTTTCCATAACCTTGCCAACCTGATGGGCAAGGAGATTGATCTGCTGTGCCAGCTGGTCGATTGCCTGTTCAGGCAAACGCGATCCTTCGCTTAGAGCGTCGATGCGCTGTGACAATTCACCAAGGCGGCGGAATAGTGTGTCGGCATTTTGTTCAGCAACAGAGCTGTCAAGTTGCTGTGTCAGCTCGTTGAGACGACGTTCGATGCGCTCCAGACGAAGTGCTTCTTCATGATCTGAAATCTGATGGCGGCTGGCTGCAATCAGAGCGCGACTGATTTCATCCAGGCGGCTATCGATCTGGCGCAACGCACTGTCGTCAGAAAATGACGCGCCCGGCGCTTCGCCCCGTTCCGCAAAGCGCGGTGCAAAAACCGGGGCCGATCGCGTGTTATGCTGTTCGGCCTTATTTTGTTCATCACTCAGACGGCGCAGATGTTCAGCAATTTCTGCGAGACCTTCAATGCGCCTGTCGGTTTGCTGTGGTTCCACAGCGCGGGGGCGAGGAGCAGCACTGCCAAGCTGACCCAGGCGCTTTTCCAATTCTGCCAATGTGTTGTGCAGCTCGTTCATAGCGCTCGACTTTGGTGCCGCAGGCGTATGGCGCTCACGCAGGGCGTTGAGTTCATCTATGATAGAGCGTGAACCGGGTGCCTGATGAGTGTTTGCCATGTGAAATTCACTTTTCCAAAAATTAGAAGCTAGCCGAAAGCCGAATTCACGAACGAGTCGAAGCCATGTTTACTGAGGCTATATTCTTACAATCGTGGTAAATAAGTCGTTAAAATCTATTGCTGATTGCATAAAAACGGCCTCCTTTGGGGAGGCCGCTGTGGCGTTAAGTTTTTGGAAAAATAGACACTATTCGGTTGCGAGCACCGCACGTGGACGCAAAGTGAGGGCAAGTGCCAGAAAGATCAGGCAGGCAATGGTAACGAATACCGGCAGGCCGTGGGTCAAATATTGCTGAGCGATTCCCGCAAAGAGTGGGCCGATCAATGCACCAACACCCCACATCAGGCCCATGCTGGCATAAATCCCAACCAATTGGGCACCTTTGAACTGACTGCCGACCACGCTCAGCATGATTGTATAAATACCGACGAAAGCACCACCCCACACAAACAGCAGCGTATAGGTGAGCCATGGCAGAGTAAGAGCCCATGGCCAGACGGCTGCACCTGCGGCTGAAAGGGCAGCGAGAATGATGAGCAGGCTCTGACGGCTCATTCGATCTCCCAGAAAGCCAATGGGAATCTGCAGAACGATTGCACCGAACATCATGACGGACATGAGCTGCGTTGCCTGGTTTTCGCTCCAGCCGAGATCGACTGCATAGAGCGGCAGAAATGACAGGCCAGCCGATTCAATGGCAGCATTCAACACGGTTGCTGCGAGTGCGACGGGCGCAAGTGCCAAATAATGCAGCGGGCTTCCATGTGGTTTGTCGGTAATCGGCGGCGCGCTGACTTTGGGGCTTGCAATCAAAAGTGCCGCTATGATCGCAAGGGCAGAGCCGATCAGATAAGGCAGAAACCCGCTTGATCCGACCAATGAGAGGATTAATGGCCCAAGCGCGAAGCCGAGTGACAGGGCGGCTGTGTAAATGCCCATGGTCTTGGAGCGGTTTTCGTCCGTACTCAGCGAATTGAGCCAGGTTTCCGAAACGACGAACAATGTTTCTGATGCTGCCCCCAGCAATATACGCAGTGGGAACCAAAGCCAGATCAATGGTATTGCGGGAAACAAACCGAGAAGCAGGGCCGCAGCGGCGAGGGCTACGATCACCAGCAAGCGCATGCCGAGCAATGCACTGAGGCGCGGAAGCAAAAAGGCCATGCAAAGCACACCGACTGCATGCATTGCCGCGTTTGCGCCGATAATTGCTTCGCTGAACCCCATTTCATCCAGGTCGAGCGCGATGAGCGCAGCGCTGAGACTATATGTCAGGCCGAAGATCATTGCAGTACTCGTGACGGCAGTGCGGGAGAAAATGACGTTGGAAGGGGTTTGTTCTGTGGTCACAGCTATGATCCGAAGAGCTTGATATTAGAAATACTTAGACAGCAAGCCGGACAAGCAATCAACTGGTTCTGACAAATCTTTTCTGATTGTATTTGAAGTGTTAAATCAGTTTGTGGTGCGTTTAGTCATCGTGACGAAACAAAGAGGAATGCCGAATGAATCTGTCCGCCTATTCAACTGTTGCGTGCACGCCGTCTGTTGAAGAATATTTGCATCTTCGCGCAGTGGCGGGATTAAGTTCGTTTTCGGAAGAGGCGGCAGCTCAAGGACTTAAAGGCACCGTTTTTGCTGTAGTCGTTTTGCACGGCGATGCAGCTATTGGAATGGGTCGGTTGATTGGAGATGGAGGCTGCTTTTTCCAGGTGGTGGATATTGCAGTCGATCCAAGACATCAGGGGCAAGGTCTCGGTAAGTCGATTATGAATGCTATCATGCAGTATGTGGATGCCGAGCTTCCTGATTCAGCTTACGTGAGCCTGATTGCCGATGTGCCAGCTAACAAGCTCTATGAAAAATTTGGCTTTCAGGAAACCGCTCCAAGATCGCTTGGGATGGCTTATCGGGTAAAGAAAACCGCTTGAATAGGTGTCTCTGATTGGCGGTCTGGGAAATTAAAAAGGTCCTCCTGATGGCATTATCTTTCTAAATTATCTGTAACTTTCAGTCGCATCTTGCTGATGTTACTCTGGATTTGCGTTCCGATTCATGGGCAGGGGCATCGGTTCGCAGTCGCTCCAGCAGCCTTGCTGCGGAGCGACTTTTGTCTAGCGGTTGCTGCACCAACCATTTGCAACTGCAACAAACTGTCATTTTTGTTTTCGGTCAGTGTATTTATTTATGGATTGCAACCTGTTTGCAGGAAGGCACCCGTATCGCGCACCCCAAGCCCCCCGCCCAAATGCGCGATGCGGGCCTTTGTCTTCGGCGGGTTTGCAGTCTCTTCTGTTATTTGCAAGTCTAGTTATAATCATACAAAAATAGTATGATTATGTACTTGCTCGTTTAATTTGCTTTATTGAAACAATACTGTTATCAAGCAGCCTCTTGGGAGGATTAAACCGCCTGTGCGCGCTCAGTCGCTGCCGGGCGGTTTTCCATTTTTAGGCCATCTCGAAACCGTTTCACACTTTTCGAGATTGGCACCTAAGGCGCACGTCAAGGCCAAGTTCCAGAGCGCGCATATCAGCTATGCATATTTGTTTCTTGTAATCATTGTGCCTGCCGCCTATTTTCGGGTTGTTCAGTTTCACTCCTCCTCCCAGAAACTGAACTCGAAGCGCGGCACTCCTCCTCCCAGTCGCGCTTTCCAGATCAGCCCGCTTCGCACTCCTCCTCCCAGCGAAGCGGGCTTTCTTGTCTTCAGCGCTGAATTTTGTCTTTTCAATTTCACCGATCGTGGCGATGTATTTTCGCGCACGTTTCTGCAGAATTTTTCCGTTTGGTCGATGTGGAATATGCAATAGCCGCCGGGTTAAGCGTTGTTGCAATTCGATTTCAGAGGTGAGGGCGGAGCGCGCGCAAGTTGTTCCGCTTTAAGCGAAATATCCCCAAAGTACCTCATGCAATTTCCAGAAAAGCAATGGCGCACGAATATGTGTAATTTTTGACGTTTACGGAAACGTCAAAGTACGCTAGTTTTGCCCCGGATTTGGACTCTGGCCTTCAAAAAATGAGAAGGCAGATGTCTGAAAATGGCAAAAATGGCTGGTTTTTTGAGTTTTAGAACCCATTTTTGTCAGCAAGGACATGCTGTCATGCATTTGAGTGCTTCATGTGACAGACATGCCAAAACGCAGGTGGGAGCCTGTTCCGCTTCATGCGGGGCTGAGCGGGTTATTGATTTGGAGGATTTCGATGCCGAGCTATCGCGCGCCAGTTGAGGATACAAATTTTGTTCTCAATGACGTTTTGAATTATCAGCGCTACAACAACCTGCCGGGCTTTGCTGATGCAACGCCTGATGTGGTCGAGGCGATCCTGTCGGAAGGCGCGAAGCTTGCTGAAGGTACGCTGTTCCCGGTCAATCATACGGGTGATCAGGAAGGTTGCGTCCGCGCATCCGACGGTTCAGTAAGGACGCCAAAGGGTTTCAAGGCTGCCTATGACCAGTATCGCGAAGGCGGCTGGCTCGGCCTCGCCGTACCGGAGCAATATGGCGGGCAGGGGCTTCCTTATCTCCTGCACACGGCTGTTGGCGAATATATGTCGTCTGCCAATATGGCGCTCACCATGTATCCGGGCCTGACACAGGGCGCGATTGCCGCGATCCTGACCCACGGCACCGATGAGCAGAAGGACACCTATCTGCCGAAGATGGTGGAAGGCACCTGGACCGGCACGATGAACCTGACCGAGCCGCATTGCGGTACGGATCTGGGCCTACTGCGCACCAGCGCCGCGCCGCAAAAAGACGGTTCCTACAAGATTTCCGGCCAGAAGATTTTCATCTCGGCTGGCGAACACGACATGTCCGAAAACATCATCCATCTGGTGCTGGCCCGTATTGACGGCGCGCCGGAGGGCGTGAAGGGCATTTCGCTGTTCATCGTGCCGAAGTTCATTCTCGATGAAAACGGCAATCCTGGCGAGCGCAACGGTGTTTCCTGCGGTTCCATCGAAGAAAAGATGGGCATTCACGGCAATTCCACCTGCGTCATGAATTATGACGAGGCAAAGGGCTTTCTGATCGGCGAAGCCCATAAGGGCTTGCGCGCTATGTTCACCATGATGAACGAAGCGCGTCTTGGCGTTGCCCTGCAGGGCCTTTCGATTGCCGAAACCGCATACCAGAACGCCGCCATCTATGCGCGTGAGCGTATTCAGGGTCGTGCGCTTTCGGGTGCCGCGGCACCGGACAAGAAAGCCGATCCGATCATCGTGCATCCAGATATCCGCCGCAACCTCATGAACATCCGCGCTTTCAACGAAGCCGGTCGCGCGCTTATCCTCTGGACGGCACTCAACTCCGATATCGCCCATCGCTCAGGCGATGAAGCCGAACGTCAGGCGGCAGATGATCTCGTCGGCCTTTTGACGCCGGTTCTGAAAGGCGTTCTGACCGACAAGGGTTTTGAACACGCCGTCATGGCGCAGCAGGTCTTCGGTGGCCACGGCTATATCGAAGAACACGGCATGAGCCAGTATGTGCGCGATGCGCGTATTGCCATGATCTATGAAGGTGCGAACGGCATTCAGGCGCTTGACCTCGTCGGCCGCAAGCTGGCGCTTAACGGTGGTCGCGCAATCACTGCCTTCTTCAAGGAAGTGGGCGATTTCTGCGAAACCAATCGCGAAAATGAGAAGCTTTCCTTCTTCACCAAGCATCTGAAGAAGGGCCTCAACGATCTTCAGGCCGCCACCATGTGGCTGATGCAGAATGCCATGGCCAAGCCCGACAATGCCGGTGCTGCCTCCAACGACTATATGCATCTCTTCGGACTGGTGGCGCTCGGCTTCATGTGGGCGCGCATGGCGAAGATCGCGGAAGAAAAGCTTGGCAATGGCGAAGGCAACAAGGCGTTCCTTGAAGCCAAGCTTGTTACCGCGCGCTATTATTTCGAGCGGATCATGCCGGAAAGCGCAGCACATCTCGCACGCATCCAGTCGGGCGCGGATTCGATGATGGCGCTCAACGCGGACACATTCTGAGTTAGAGATCAGGCTGAGTTAGAGATCAGGCTAAGTTTTCGAACTTGGCGGGAAGGAGCAAAAATGGCTGAGGCTTATATTTACGATCACGTGCGCACACCGCGCGGACGTGGCAAGAAGGATGGCAGCCTGCACGAAGTGCCTGCCGTTCGTCTGGGTGCGAAGGTTCTGGAATCCCTGCGCGACCGCAACGGTATCGACACGGCAAAGGTCGATGACATTATTTTTGGCTGCGTCGACCCGGTCGGTGAAGCTGGTGCGGTCATCCCGCGTTCGTCGGCTTTTGAAGCCGGTTACGACTTCAAGGCGCCGGGCATCCAGATTTCGCGCTTCTGCGCTTCCGGCCTCGATGCGGTCAATCTGGCGGCAGCCAAGGTCGCCTTCGGTTCCGACGATCTGGTGATTGCAGGCGGCGTAGAAAGCATGTCGCGCGTCGGCATGGGCATGTCGGGCGGTGCCTGGTACATGGACCCATCGGTAGGCTTTCCCGGCTATTTCATGCCGCAGGGTGTTTCTGCTGATCTGATTGCCACGAAATATGGCTTCAGCCGCGATGACGTCGACGCTTATGCCGTCGAAAGCCAGAAGCGTGCTGCCAAGTCGTGGGAAAAGGGCTATTTCAAGAATTCGGTCATTTCGATCAAAGACCAGAATGGCCTGACCATTCTTGACCATGACGAGCACATGCGCCCTACGACCGATATGCAGGCACTGGGCCAGCTCAATCCGTCCTTTGTGATGCCGGGCGAAATGGGCGGCTTCAATGCGGTCGGCATTCAGGCCCATCCGGAAATCGAAACCGTCAATCACGTCCACCATGCTGGTAACTCGTCGGGCATCGTCGACGGTGCGGCTGGCGTTCTGGTTGGCTCCAGGAAGGCTGGCAAGGCATTCGATATCAAGCCGCGTGCGCGCATTCGTGCTTTCGCCAATATCGGCTCCGAACCAGCGCTCATGCTGACCGGCCCGGTCGATGTGACGGAAAAGCTTCTCAAGCAGGCCAAGATGAAGATCTCGGACATCGACCTGTTTGAGCTGAACGAAGCCTTTGCTGCCGTTGTTCTGCGCTACATGCAGGCCTTCGACATTCCGCACGACAAGATCAACGTCAATGGCGGTGCCATTGCCATGGGGCATCCGCTCGGTGCAACCGGCGCAATGATCCTCGGTACGGTGCTGGATGAACTGGAACGCCGCGATCTTAACACTGCGCTGGTGACCTTGTGCATCGGTGCCGGCATGGGCACGGCGACAATCATCGAGCGCGTGTAAGGCGAGGGAGGTTTTACGAATGGCTTATGTAAATTTCAAAGTTGAAACCGACGCCGATGGCATTGCTCTCGTCACCTGGGACATGCCTGAAAAGTCGATGAATGTCTTCACCGTCGAGGCGATGCAGGAACTGAACGCCATCATCGATGCGGCGACTGCCGACGATAAGATTAAGGGTGTTGTTATAACATCCGGTAAGGACAGCTTCTCCGGCGGCGCCGACCTGACCATGCTGGAGGGCATGTTCAAGGAGTTCCAGAAGCAGAAGGCCAAGGACCCGCAGGGCGCGGTCCAGACTCTGTTCGACAATGTCGGCAAGATGAGTGGCCTTTTCCGCAAGCTTGAAACCTGTGGCAAGCCTTGGGTTTCGGCCATCAACGGAACCTGTATGGGCGGCGCATTTGAAATGTCGCTCGCCTGCCATGCCCGCGTTGCATCCGATGCGCCGGGCGTGAAAATGGCTCTGCCGGAAGTGAAAGTCGGCCTGTTTCCGGGCGCTGGCGGCACGCAGCGCGTTCCGCGCCTTGCCAATCAGCAGGACGCGCTCCAGATGATGACGACCGGTTCCAGCCTGACCGCTCAGCGCGCCAAGGCAATGGGTCTCGTCACCGAGATTGCTCCGGCCAAGAAGCTGGTTGAAACCGCAAAGAAGCTCATCAAAGGCGGTCTCAAGCCGGTTCAGCCATGGGATGAAAAGGGCTTCAAGCTGCCGGGCGGCGCGATCTATTCGGCTGCCGGTGCGAACCTTTGGCCTGCCGCAACCGCAATCCTGCGTCGCGAAACCTCCGGCAATTATCCGGCGGCACTCGCTATCCTGAAATCGGTTTATGAAGGCCTTCTGGTTCCATTCGATACCGGTCTTAAGATCGAGCAGCGCTATTTCACTGAAATTCTCCAGACGACCGAAGCGGGCATGATGATCCGTTCGCTCTTCGTGTCGTTGCAGGAATTAAACAAGGGCGCACGTCGCCCGGTTGAAGAAAAGCCAACCAAGTTCAAGAAGATCGGCGTCATTGGCGCGGGCTTCATGGGTGCAGGCATTGCTTATGTGACAGCTAAAGCAGGTATCCCGGTGGTGCTGATCGATCGCGATCAGGAATCTGCCGACAAGGGCAAGGCGCATACGGCTGATCTTATCAGCAAGGAAATGCAGAAGGGCCGCGCTACTGAGGCCGACAAGGAAAAGCTCCTGTCGCTTATCACCGCAACGCCGGATTACGCGCTGCTCGAAGGGGCGGATCTGGTGATCGAGGCCGTGTTCGAGGACCGCGAAGTCAAGCGGGTTGCGACCGAGAAAGCCGAGGAAGTGCTGAAAACCACTGCGGTCTTTGCTTCCAACACCTCGACCCTGCCGATCACTGGTCTTGCGAAAGTCTCCAAGCGTCCGAAGAACTTCATCGGCATTCACTTCTTCTCGCCTGTTGACAAGATGATGCTGGTGGAAGTGATCCTCGGCAAAAAGACGTCCGAGAAGGCGCTCGCAGTTGCACTCGACTATGTTCGTGCGATCAAGAAGACGCCGATTGTCGTCAACGACACGCGTGGTTTCTACGTCAATCGCTGCGTGCTGCGCTATATGTCGGAAGCCTACAACATGCTCGTTGAAGGCGTTCCTGCTGCGATGATCGAAAATGCCGCCCGTATGGCCGGTATGCCGGTTGGTCCGCTGGCGCTCAACGACGAAACCGCTATCGACCTGTCGCAGAAGATCCTCAAGGCAACGCTTGCCGATCTTGGCGAAAAGGCTGTCGATCCGCGTCATGTGGAACTGGTGGATCGTCTCGTCAACGAGTTCGACCGCAAGGGCCGCAAGAACGGTAAGGGTTTCTACGATTATCCGGCCAAGCCTGCCAAGAAGCATCTGTGGCCGGGCCTCAAGGATCTCTATCCGCAGCAGAACCCGGACAAGATCGATGTGAAGGAGCTGAAGGAACGCTTCCTCGTCACCATCGCTCTGGAAGCTGCGCGCGTGATGGAAGAAGGCATTGTCACCGATCCGCGTGAAGCCGATGTCGGTTCCATCCTCGCCTTTGGTTTCGCTCCTTATACGGGCGGTACGCTGTCCTATATCGACGGTATGGGTGCGAAGAAATTCGTCAAACTTGCCAAGGAGTTGCAGCGCAAATACGGCCAGCAGTTCAAGGCACCGAAGCTGCTTCTCGACATGGCCGAAAATGGCGAAAGCTTCTACAAGCGCTTCAACCCATATAAGGGCGAGGCGAAGAAAGCAGCCTGATCTGCGGCCTGTTGAGCCTTTTAAAAACGCGCGACATTTCGATGTCGCGCGTTTTTATTCATAAATAAGAAAATTTTCCCTGTAGAATAGCACATCTTGCGTAAAATCAGGCTTTAAGCTAGGTTTGGCACAATATAGGATGGATGGTTAGGTTTAAAATCCTCTTTGGCGGGTTAAAGCAATGTTTTCTCACGACAGCGTATGGGCTGCGATCGATGCCTTGGCAGAACGCAATTCTTTAAGTGCGTCCGGTCTTGCGCGCCGTGCAGGGCTTGATCCGACTACTTTCAACAAATCCAAGCGCTATGCTTCCGATGGGCGCGCGCGTTGGCCGTCAACAGAATCACTTGCCAAAGTGATGGAAGCGACCGGGGCAACATTTGACGAATTTACCCGATTGATCCGTGGTGAAATCGGAACGCCGCATTACGGTGAATATTTGCAGGAGCCGAGCGCCATTCCTCTGCTTGGTATGGCAGAAGCAGGAACGGGTGGCTTTTTCGACGACGCCGGGTTTCCTGCCGGACAAGGCTGGGATGTCGTTCAGTTTCCAGCTTCGCCAACTGATAATGTCTATGCGCTGGAAGTTTCGGGCGACTCCATGTTGCCGCTTTATCGTGATGGCGATACGCTGGTCGTAGCACCCAATGCCCCGGTTCGCCGTGGCGACCGTGTGGTTGTTCGTACCAAAGACGGAGAGGTTATGGCCAAAATCCTGCATCGCCAGACACCGCGCACAATTGAACTTCATTCGTTCAATCCTGAATTTCCAAACCGTTCCTTTGAGACCAGGGATGTTGAGTGGATCGCCCGTATTCTATGGGCGAGTCAGTAATGGTAAAACAGCAGACAAAGAGCCATGCACGCATTGTTTTTGGTGTTTTTGCAGGCATAACCGGTGCCATTCTGGTGGCTGCGTTTGTTGCGCCGTTTTATGGCGCGCTTGATCGTCCGGTAACGCTGGTCGAAAGCGGGGACGGTCAAAGTAAACCGGATGCTGGTGCAGGTAATGGGATTGTCGTTGAACAATTCGATTACAGCGAGCCTGATACGGGTTCTGGAACAGATCAATCGGCATCGCAGGATGGCGCACCCGCTCCAGAGCCAGCCCCGGACGATGAAAGTCAGAATACGAATAGCCAGACAGATCAGAATCCGCTTGAGCGCGAATCCGCGCGTCCGCCTTTAAGTGATCTGGGGCTTGCCTCAACGCCGAAGCCGCCAGAACCTCCGGCACCGAGTGCGCCGGTTGATGAGGGCGAGCCGATGCAACTGCTGCAACGTCCTGTTGCTTTGGCTGCTGGAAAACTCGAAAGTCAGGGCCGTATCATCGATCTGCAAGGCATCGAAACTGTGCCGCTTGAGCAGACCTGTCAGTCTTCGTCGGGTGAAACATGGCCTTGTGGCATGCTGGCGCGAACTGCTTTCCGCCAATGGCTGCGTTCGCGTGCAATTATGTGTCGCCTGCCACAAAACGACAGCGGAGCAGCTGTCGCAACCCAATGCAGTGTCGGCAATGATGATGCAGCCCTTTGGCTCGTAGCGAACGGTTGGGCGAAAGCTGCGCCTGGTGGCGCCTATGTTGAAGCCGGACAGAAGGCAGAAGAGGCAAAACTTGGCGTGTATGGTAACAAGCCAGACACATCATTGCCGAATCTTGGTTCCGATACCGGAGGCCCGCTGCAAAACCCTTCGCCTCTGGCTCCGGAAACTGAACCGCAACCGTCTTCACCATCGCCCCAGCAAGGAGAGTTTCCGCCCGCCCCGCCACCTATGGAACCCATGGTGCCAGCACCCGCAAATTAGAGCATGTCTCCCAAAAGTGGGAGCCGGTTTTAGGATAAAGACATGCGTTAAAACAAATAGTGAGACGCATTTCTAACGATTCATCTTAAGCATGAAATGCTCTAAGCGTTCTCCGCAAGATAACGAGCGGCTTTATTCAGCCGTTCGTTCCTGGTTCTGACGGGATGCACCGTTACGTGGTAGTGTTATGACCACGAGACAGGAGATGATCAGCGCCACGCCCAGCCAGCCCATTGGAGCGAGGCGTTCTCCTACAATGACAACGGCCAGAAGTGCTGCGACTACGGGTTCTATCAGCGTGATCGTCGTGGCCATGCTTGTCGAAATTCGTGCAAGGCCTATGCCGAAGCAGAGGTATCCGACGAACATCGGAACCATAGCCATGTAGAGACCGACGGCTGCGTTGCTCCATGAAGCTATGAAGGGTGCGCCGGTCATAAACAAAACCGGCATCAGCAACAGCCCGCCAATTCCGAATGTTGCACCCATTGCGACGGACGAGCGTATTCCGCGTAACATGAGACTGCGTGCAGTCCAGGAATAAAGGGCGTAGGTCAAGCCTCCTAGCAGACCAAGACAGATACCGATCAGAACCGAGTTACCTGTCTGTGTGCCGCTATGCATCGAGCCCTCCGCGATGCATAACAGGATCATTCCAAACAGGCCGATAAGCGCGCCCCACAGCCATTGCTTTGACAAGCGCGTGCCATCGAACAGATATTCGATGAGAGCGGATAGCAGCGGCGCCGAACCAATGGTCACAACTGTTCCGATGGTGACGCCCGCCATGCGCATAGAGGCGTAAAAAGCGAGCGGATAGATAGCAACCGCCAGCCCACCTAATACCAGATTGCGCCAATGTTTCGAGAGATCCGGCAGCGCGCGCAATATTCCACGCCCGGCCAACAGTGCTTGCAATAATCCACCAATGCCCATCGCTGCGGCGCCAATTGCAATAGCGCTGACTTCCGGCGCAAAAGTGGCAGCTGTGCCGGTGGTTCCCCAGACGATGGCGGAAAAGAGAACGGCAGCGACGCCGATTGTATAATCACGGGATGAAGTGTTCACAGAAGCTCCAGCATGTCGGATGCCATAGCGCGAGCTTCCGAAACGCATCCGCTATTGCCTTCCAGCCCGGCTCTCGACATGGCGCCTTCGAGCAGAAAAGCCATGTGCTTGGCGAGTGCTGTGGCGCGGGCAGGATTATGCGGTAAAAGCTCCGTCAGCTGGGCAGCGAGCAGCGCTTCAACTTCGCGCTTATGATGCTTTACAGCCTGTCGCCCAATGTCGTCTGCAGAGAGTTCAGCCGCCGCATTCAGCAGGCCGCAACCGCGAAAACCGCGCTCATATTCGTGCTCGGCATGATCCTGATAAGCATCGAAAACAGCAAGAACTTTGTCTTTAGTTGTTGGCGCATGTTGCAACCGCATCTGGTACAGCTCAAGCCACTCGGCGTGGCGCGCTTCGAGATATTGATTTACCAGATCCGCTTTTGAAGCGAAGTTGTTGTAGAGGCTCTTCTTGGCAACACCTGCTTTTTCAACAATGGCATCAATGCCCGTGCCGCCAATCCCGTTATTATAAAAGAGAACGGCAGCGGCCTTGAGCAGCTTGTCTCGCGCACTTTCAGAGGAGGGTTGTTTGTTGCTCATCTTGAAATCTCATTAGTAGGTAGGTCGTACTACCTACTAATGAGGCGTGAGTCAATCGGAAGGGTTTTCACCATGGGCGAACGTGTCGAGCGTGGCCTGCATTTCATCCATGGAAAGCGGACCGCCGTGCCCTTCGGTTTCTATGATGCGCAACTGGCTTGCAGGCCATGCCTTATGCAGTCGCCAGGCGGTTATCGCAGGTCCGCTAAAATCACGTCGACCGCAGATCAGAACAGCCCGAATGTGGGCGATCTTTTCCATGCCATTGAGGATCTCGCGACCATCGCGCAAAAAACCGTCATTCGCCCAGTAATGGGTGACGAGGGTTGCAAAAGCGAGACCAGTCATCTCGCCAAAACGGCTCTCGATTGGTGTCCAGTTGGGGTCGAGCGAAATATGTGTCGCCTCCCATCGGTTCCAGTCGCGTGCTGCCTGTGAGCGATCTTCCAGATTACCGCTTGCCAGTCGTCTGGCATAGGCTTCAACGACGCGCTCGCCGTCGCGTCTCAATGAGGCTTTCTCGAACTCGTCCCACGCTTCTGGAAACAAGTTCCCAACGCCTTCAGTAATCCAGTTTACTTCACTCCGGCTGGTGGTTGTTACCGCTACGAGTACCATTTCGGAAACATGGTCTGGATGCGCCTGCGCATAAGCGAGCGCAAGCGTTGCGCCCCATGATGAACCTGCAATAAGCCACTGATTGATGCCCAGATGTTTGCGGACGGCTTCAATATCTTCAATCAGGGTATGGGTGTTGTTGAGATGAAGCTGATCTAGATCGCCTATCGCAAGAGGACGGCTGCGCCCGCAACCTCTCTGATCGATACCGATGATATGATATTTCTCTGGGTCAAAGCGTTGCCGGTAGCTGCCTGATCGTAAACCGCTTCCAGGACCACCATGCAGATAGAGTGCCGGTTTGCCTTTTGGATTGCCCGATGCCTCCCAATAAATCTCATTGCCGTTTGATACAGCAAGCAAGCCGTTGGCGAAGGGTTCGTAGTGGGGATAAGGCATCTGTGCTCCGGTTATTACCGGGCATAAAAAAGCCTCACCCGGTGGGATTCCGGGTGAGGCTTCTCATAAAAATATCAAGCGTTTATGACAGTGTTCCAGCAAGTGCTTTCTGGATCAGCGCACGGGTTTCATCGATGCCATAGAGAGCGACGAAAGAACCAAAGCGAGGGCCGCGTTCCTGTCCAATCAGCACTTCATAAAGCATTTGGAAGAAGGAAACCGATACGCCCGGGCCACCTTCAGGGCTCTTCTTGGTGTGATCCTGATAACGCTCGATTGCACGGGCGACATCCAGAATAGCATTCTGAATGTGGTTGCCATCGCTGCCAGTGGGCAACGTTGCAAGCTTGGCATCCAGTGCTTCCAATGCTGCGCGTTCCACATCGTCCGGCGCACGGAACTGCTTGGTTGGCTTGACGAAATCGTTGAAGTAACGGATCGCGTAGCCAACAAGCGCATTGAGTTCCGGGTTGTTTTCCGGCGTTACACCCGGCACATGGCGGGAGATGAAGCCCCACAGCACGCCCGGATTTTCTGCATTCGATGCGCTCACCAGATTGAGCATCAGCGCGAAGGTAATCGGCAGGTTCACCTTTGGCGGGTTACCGTAATGGATGTGCCAGACCGGATTGTTCAGACGATCCTTCCATTCCTGACGCTCATAAGCGGAGAGATATGTGAAATACTCGTCTACAGCCTTCGGGATCACGTCGAAATAAAGCTTTTTCGCGGTCTTAGGCTTCTGGAAATTGTAGAGTGCAAGGCTTTCGGTCGGCGCATAGGCCAGCCATTCGTCAATGGCAATGCCATTGCCCTTCGACTTGGAAATCTTCTGGCCGATCTGATCTAGGAACAGTTCATAGACAAAATGTTCCGGTGCGCGACCGCCCAGAATTTCACAGATGCGGTCGTAAATGCCCGCATTGGTCTGGTGATCCTTGCCAAACATTTCGAAATCGACACCAAGGGCTGCCCAACGCATGCCGAAGTCCGGCTTCCATTGCAGCTTCACATTGCCGCCGGTGACAGACAGGGTAGTTTCAACACCGTCTTCATCGTCAAAGGTAATGGTGCCAGCCTTGGCATCCACCTTCTTCATCGGCACGTAAAGCACGCGGCCAGACTTTGGCGAAATCGGCAGGAATGGGCTGTAGGTCGCCTGACGCTCTTCACCAAGCGTCGGCAGCATCACTTTCATGATGTCGTCATAACGTTCCACGGCCTTTAGCAGTACCGCATCGAACTTGCCTGACTTGTAATATTCAGTCGCGCTTGCAAACTCGTAATCGAAGCCGAAAGTATCGAGGAAGCGGCAGAGCATGGCATTGTTGTGCTCTGCAAAGCTCTTGTACTCGCCACCAAATGGGTTTGGCACGGCGGAAAGCGGCAATTGCAGATAAGGCTCAAGCGCTGCCTTGTCCGGAACATTGTCCGGGATCTTACGCATGCCGTCGAGATCGTCGGAGAAGCAGATGAGGCGCGTCTTGACCTTATCGTCTGTCAGAATGCGAAATGCATGACGAACCATCGAGGTGCGAGCCACTTCGCCAAAAGTGCCGATATGTGGCAGACCCGACGGGCCATAGCCGGTTTCGAAGATTACCGTTTCCGGCATGCCGGTCTTTGCATAACGCTTCAGGATTTTTTTAGCCTCTTCAAAAGGCCATGCTTTCGCTTCCGCGGCCGCCGCGGTCAGTTCCGGGGTCAGCGTAATTTCGGGAAGACGATGCGAAGTCATGGTTTTATCCTGATATCCTGTGAAGGGCTTTATTCGTTGAAAACGGTGTATGTATACACGCTTATGCTCTATGGCGCGCCCCGGCGCGCGCGTCAATCTTTGCTAACCCTATTGCGACCGAATTTCCTTGCGCAAGTGCGATAGGCTTCCTACGTTTCCTGTCGATTGACCTTCAGTTTTGATTCCGATCGCATGATGCAGGAGCATTTGATGAACAAGATTTCACCGCAGGACGCTCTCGTCTACATCATGGTGACGACATCCGCAGCCGATACGGCTATGACTGATGCAGAGCTTGCTTCCATTGGTAACGTGGTATCGCGTCTGCCTGTGTTTCAGGGGTTTGATCCCAAGCGCCTGCCGAAACTGGCAAGTGATTGCTATGCGCTGCTGGCCGATGAAGACGGATTGGAAAAAATTCTCGATCTTGCGCATGAGGTGCTGCCCGAGCGGCTTTACGAGACAGCCTATGCATTGGCTGTTGAAGTCGCTGCCGCCGATTTGCATGTCGAGCAGGAAGAGCTGGAGTTCCTTCAGATGCTGCGTGATCGCTGGGATCTCGACGAGCTGACGGTTGCGGCAATCGAGCGCTCGGCACGTGTGCGTTTCCGCAAGCTCTAAAGCGGGCGGGGTTAATCCCGCCCGCTACATAAGGTGGACTGGATTAACCGACGGCTGGAACGCGTCGGGCTTTGCGCCATTCGATTGCTGTCCGCATCAGGTGGGCAGCATCTGCGAATGTTGCATTTTCTTTCCAACGCTCCGCGTGGATGAGATTGGACGGAACGATGTCTTTCAATGCTTCAAGCGTATGGCGAGGGACTGTGTCGGTACAGCTCCACAAGCGCCGAAAAACGACACTTATACGCGTGATCTTACCATTGATTGCTACGACTGGTTCTGCTGATTCCAGATTCCAGTGCTCATAAGCATCCACTGCGTCCTGAAATGCGTGATGCAAATAGATCGGTGCGTGACCGTCATGAAGTGGGGGCAGCAAACTGGGCATTTCTGTTTCCTCTCTTCCAATGGTGGTTCAGCTTCAGGCATTTACGGAAACTTCAATACAGGACTCCGCAAACACGGTTCAAAAAGAGCTCATACCGGCTCTTCATGCATATGCCGTATCGATCTCATCCTCACGAAATACGACAACACATAATTAACCATGATCTATGCAAGGGCGGGTGTTTGGCAAGGAGGAAATTTCTTTAAACGGGCCAGAATGGGAAAATCAGTTCAGCTTAAAGTTAGCCAATAGTCTGCCTCATGCCCACATTATTAGGGCTTTTTTACCGCTTCTTAAATTGAGATCACTTCGGAAAAGAGAAACAGTTTTCGATATTTATTGCCACGGTGACACAATTTGCCCTGTAATTGTTTGGACGTCGGTGTAGACAAGAAAAAGGGGAACTGAATTTCAGAGGCAGTGACATGGCTCGGTTTATTGCATCGCGCAGAGCATTTCTGGTTGGCTCGACTTCACTGGCACTTTTGCCTCTTTTGCCGCGATGGGCGGCAGCGGAAGACAAGGCACAAAAGGGTGGACGACTGGTTGTTGCGGCGGATTCCGAACCGCGCAATCTCAACCCGGCTATTGTCGCCTCCAACGGTGTCTTCTTTGTTGCAAGCAAGGTGATAGAACCGCTCGCAGAAGCTTCTTTTGATGGTGAAAACGGTCTGGAACCACGTCTTGCAATCAGCTGGGAAGGCTCTGATGACGGTCTGACTGTTACATTCCGTCTGCGTGAAGATGTAAAGTGGCATGACGATACGCCGTTCACCTCTGCGGACGTGGCATTTTCTGCGATGGAAGTCTGGAAGCCGTTGCAAAATCTCGGACGGGTTGTGTTCAAGGCACTTGAAAAAGTTGAAACGCCTGACGAACATACGGCGGTTTTCCATTTCAGCGAGCCAACCCCGTTCCAGCTTATCCGTAATGCACTGCCCGCGCTCACTGCTGTCCTGCCAAAGCATGTATTTGATGGCACTGACATTGCTGCAAACCCGGCCAATGAAAAGCTCATAGGCACCGGGCCTTTCAAATATGCCGAACACAAGACCGGTGAATATTATCGGCTTGCGAAGAATGATAACTATTGGGGTGAGGGTGAACCCTATCTCGATGAGATCATCTATCGTGTATTGCCGGACCGTGCTGCGGCTGCAGGCGCGCTGGAAGCCGAAGAGATTGATCTGGCTGCGTTTTCCGCCGTACCTCTGGCCGATCTCGACCGTATCTCGAAAGTACCGGGACTGACGGTTATTTCCAAAGGTTATGAGGCGTTGACTTATCAGCTGGTCGTAGAGATCAATCATCGGCGCAAGGAACTGGCAGATATCAAAGTTCGTCAGGCGATCGCGCACGCCATTGACCGCGATTTCGTGGTGAAGACGATCTTCCTCGGTTATGCCAGGCCTTCGACCGGACCTGTTCCGCAATATGATAGCCAATTTTATACTGGCGATGTGCCCGCCTATGCCTTCGACGTAGAGAAGGCCAACGCCCTTCTGGATGAAGCTGGTTACAAGCGTGGCAGTGACGGCACGCGCTTTGTGCTGAAATTGCTGCCAGCACCTTATTTCAATGAAACCAGGCAGTTCGGTGATTATCTGCGCCAGGCGCTGGCGGAAATCGGCATCGATGCGCGTATCGTCAATAATGATTCAGCAGCGCACCAAAAGGCAGTCTATACGGACCACGATTTCGATCTGGCAATCGCACCAACTGTTTATCGCGGTGACCCTGCTATTTCGACAACTATTCTGGTTGAAAGTGGAATTCCTGCGGGCGTACCGTTTTCCAATCAGGGCGGTTATGCCAATGCGGAACTGGATGCGGTGATTGCAAAAGCCGCGCATGAGATCGATGAGAAGAAGCGAACTGCGCTTTATCATCAGTTCCAGAAATTGGTGGAGGCCGATCTGCCGCTTATCAATGTGGCCGAGTGGGGCTTTATAACAGTCGCCAACGAGCGTGTGAAAAATGTCTCCAACAATCCGCGCTGGGCGGTATCTAACTGGGCGGATGTCTGGATTGCACAGTGACGAAACATTGCTTTGATTGTACGCTCAAAGCGTGGCGCAGATTCTAACTCTCTTCAGGAAACGACTGATCGGCAGCATGATTGTGCTGCTGATTGTTATTGTTGGCTGTTTTCTGATGCTGGAAACGGCGCCCGGCGACGCCGTTGATGCCTATGCCGTAAGTTTTGGCGGAGATGCGGCAGCCATTGCCGAAATGCGCGCACGTTGGGGGCTGGATCAATCAATCTGGCACAGACTTGGTGCATATCTTACCACCCTTGCTCAAGGTAATCTTGGCTGGTCAGTCAGTTTCAATCGTCCCATTCTCGATGTCATTCTTGAACGCCTGCCCAACACGCTTTTACTGATGGGTGCTGCGACCGCGCTGTCTTTTGCCTTGGGGTCAGCTTTGGGTATTGTGGCGGGTGCAAAGCCCGGCAGCTTTAGCGACCGCTTTCTGTCTGCCACCTCGCTTGTACTTTATGCCATTCCAGGCTTCTGGCTGTCGCTTGTGTTGGTGATCCTTTTTTCGATCCGCTTGCGCTGGCTGCCTTCAAGCGGGATCGAAACCATTGCCTCTGGTAAAGAGGGGTTGGCACGCGCAATGGACATAGCACGCCATTTAGTGCTGCCGGTTGTATCGCTCGCGCTCGTTTATCTGGCGCTTTATCTCCGTGTTATGCGTGCTTCAATGGCTGATATCTGGCGCATGGATTTCGTCCGTGCATTGAAGGCGCGCGGTATCTCGCGCCCGCGGATCGTGTTGCGCCATGTGGCACGCAACGCGCTTCTGCCGCTTGTGACCATGCTCGGGCTGCAAGCGGCTTCCATGCTGGGCGGCAGCGTGGTGATTGAAAGCGTCTTTGCTGTTCCCGGTCTTGGACGGCTGGCGCAGGAAGCTGTTGCAAGCCGTGACACACCTCTGCTGCTGGGCGTCATTCTCACCAGCGCAATTATGGTCATCGTTGTCAATTTCCTCGTTGATCTTCTCTATCTTTGGCTTGATCCGCGCATAGCCACCGGAAAGGTGAGGCCATGAGCGGGTTGAAACGCTATTTCGGATTGGGGGAGGGCATAGCAGGGGCAATTATTCTGCTCGTGCTGATCGCAGCAGCACTCTTTGCACCGCTGCTCTTTCCCGGCGACCCTTTGCGCATTGTTGCAACGCCTTTGCTCGCGCCTTTCGACAATGCATCTTTTCCGCTTGGAACAGATCGGCTGGGCCGTGATGTGCTGGCCGAGCTTTTTCATGCAAGTCGCACATCGCTGATCGTGGGGCTGACTGCTGCTGGAGCGTCAGTCCTGATAGGCAGCATTGTTGGCACGCTCGCAGGCTTTGCAGGTGGACTTATCGATGAAGTGCTGATGAGGATAACGGAAGCATTTCAGACCGTGCCGGGTTTTCTTCTGGCGCTCGCCTTGGTCAGTATTGCCGGACCTTCGCTGCCGGTCTTGGTTACGGCAATCGCACTATCAAGCTGGACTCAGGCCGCGCGTCTCACGCGAGGACAGGTGCTTTCTATCCGCGAACGTGACTATGTTGCGTCTGCTCGCGTTATAGGTATGCACCCGCTGGAGATAGCTTTTCGTCAGATATTGCCCAATGCCTTGCCGCCGGTTCTGGCGCTTGTGCCGGTGATTGTGGCGTCCGCAATTTTGATCGAGGCGGCACTATCTTTTCTGGGACTGGGCGATCCCAATCGTGTGACCTGGGGCGGCATGATTGCAGAAGGCCGCACGGTTCTGCGTTCGGCGCCGTGGCTATCTATTTTGCCGGGTCTGGCGCTGGCGTTGACTGTCGTCGGTGTCTATCTCGCAGGCGAAGGCATTACACAGGCTTCATCGCGGCGTGAGGTGCAGGCATGAGCGTGCTCGCACATATTGAAAATCTCGGCGTGCGCTATGGCTGCGATACTGCGCTGAACAATCTCGATCTTGATATAAATGCCGGCGAAATGCTTGCCATTATCGGTGAAAGCGGTTCTGGAAAAAGCACGCTGGCGTTGACGCTTGCCGGTCTATTGCCCGCCAATGCGCAGGTTTCAGGCGCGATCCAATGGCCGAATGGAGAACCAAAGCCCGGTCGCGATATCGGGTTCGTATTTCAGGACCCGGCTTCGAGCTTTGATCCGCTCATGTGTGTTGGCGCGCATTTGGTCGAGACAATCCGTGCCCATGAAAAGGTTGATGGCAAAGCGGCAAAAAGCAAAGCGATCAGGCTGCTGGAGCGGGTTCATATTCCTGAACCGGACGACAGTTTCTTACGCTATCCGCACCAGTTTTCTGGCGGGCAGAAACAGCGCATCGCCATAGCGCTTGCGATCGCCGCAAATCCGCATGTGTTGATTGCCGATGAGCCGACAAGTGCGCTCGATACAATCGTGCAAAAGGAAATCGTGGCACTGCTGCGCGCTTTGGTTCAGGCTGATGGCATGACGCTGATCTTCATCACACATGATATTGCGCTGGCCTCCAATCTGGCGGATCGCATCGCCGTTTTCCGCCATGGTGAATTGGTGGAAAGTGGTCCAGCGCGCGCGATCATTGCAAACCCGCAGAGCGATTATACGAAAGCGCTGATTGCAGCGGTTCCCGTGCTGGAGCCTCAACATGGATAGAGCTTTGTTGCAGGCGACTGATCTGACCGTGCGTTATGGCGATAAGCTGGCGCTTGATTATGTAAATCTTGAGATTGCAGCAGGTGAAACGCTGGCGCTGGTCGGGCCTTCCGGCAGCGGTAAATCCACATTAGCGCGGGCGCTTCTAAGGCTGCATTCGCTTGAATCCGGTTCAATCCAGTTTGAGAGTGATGATTGGCTAGCACTCAAAGGCGCTGAATTGAGAAAGCGTCGTGCGCGGATGCAGATGGTGTTTCAAGACCCGCTTTCGGCATTTAATCCACGCGCAACGGTGCATGATCTGCTCAGCGAACCGATGCGCATCCATGGGCTCAGCAGGGATATTTCAGAGCTTTTGCTAAAGGTCGGGCTTGATCCGAAGTTGAGCAAACGCGGTGTGCATGAGATTTCCGGTGGTCAGCGGCAGCGTGTAGCGATCGCCCGTGCACTTGCCACATCGCCCTCTCTCATCGTTTTGGATGAAGCTGTGTCTGCACTTGATGTGACGGTGCGTGGCGCAATTCTGAAATTGTTGCAGGAAATACAGGACGCCGAGGGCACAGCCTATCTGTTCATCACGCATGATCTTGCGGTTGCAACGCAGATAGCCGATCGCATTGCCGTAATGGAACGCGGGCGGGTTGTTGAAAACCGCCCGGCGCGGGAATTGATCGCCGCACGACAAGCGCCTGTAACGAAGGCGCTTATAGATGCAGTACCGAGGGTTTTGGTTTAGGCCTTGCCAAGCTCGATAGAACGCTTGCGTGCTGCATCGACGGCTTCGGCGATCAAATTCTTGAGACGGTCTTCACCCATCAGTACATCCAGCGCTGCAGCTGTTGTACCGTTCGGGCTTGTAACCTGTTCGCGCAGTTTGGTTGGGCTGTCGCTGCTTGCAGCAGCAAGAGCGCCAGCGCCCATAACGGTCTGCATCGCAAGAAGTGCAGCGGTTTCGCGCGGAAGACCGGCAATGACGCCTGCATCAGTCAAAGCCTCGATGAAGTGGAACACATAGGCCGGGCCGGAACCGGAAACGGCCGTTACAGCATCCATCTGTTCTTCGTCGGTAATGCTTGCGACCTTGCCGGACGTTTTGAGCAAGGTTTTGACAAAAGCCGCATCGTCTTCGCTTACATTGGCATTCTTGTAGGTGACAAGCATACCCTTGCCGATTGCGGCCGGCGTATTGGGCATGCAGCGCATGATCTTTGCATCGCTGCCTAGATGCTGCTCGAAGAATGAAACCGGAATGCCAGCAGCCACGCTGACAAAGGTCGCATTCGGTGCAAAGCGCTTATAAGCGGGCAACACATCGCCCATGACCTGTGGCTTGACTGCAATAAGGATCATGCGCGGGTTCAGATCGTCGGACAGGGAATCGGCGCTTGAGCATGCATTCACGCCCACACCCGCAGCCCGGCTCTGAAGCGCTTCTGATGGTTCAACAACATGCACATTCTCGGATTGCAAAATACCGCTGTCGAGCCAGCCTTTCAGCATGGCAAAACCCATATTGCCGCAACCAACGAGAATAACTGTATCTTGCATGAGAATGTTCCGCCTTCATGAATCGAGAGTTTAAGCACTGTCGTTTGTTGGGTCCGATATAGCCCTCCATAAACACAAACCGCAAGGCGCGAAGGCAAAAACTCTGGAGAAGAGACGCGCTTTAATGTTTCAAACTTGCAATCAATTCTTTGTTGAACAGATGCTGTTTTATGGATAGGTCTCTTTCTGGAAAATAATTACGACCTAATAAAATCTGTTGTAAATCATTGCTTTAAAAGGTGAGCCAATGCTTGGAAAAGCTTTCCATATCGTGCGTGTAGCCGCAATCGCGGCTGGTGTTATGGCAGCAGGTGCGGCTGCAGCCGAAACGCCAAATGGTCCTGATTGGGGTGTCAAGGCAATCAGCAAGCTTTCGGATGCTGATCTTGTTATTACGTCACCTGCGGGTAAAGCCTTTATGGACAAGCTTGCACCCGATCATGACAAGGCCTGTGGTAAGCCAGACGAAAATCGTCCGGATTTCGACGAATATTGTTCATGGGCTTTCAATAATGAAGAGGCTGATTTCGATATTCTTCTCGGCATTAAAGACAACAAGATCGTCAGTGTCGTAGCATCCACTGTGCCTGAAAATAACGATGTCTGGGTATGCGAAAAAACACAGAAGGATATTCCGGAAAGCGATTTGCAGACGTGTAATGTTCGGTCTGCGGATGAGAAAAGCCGCACGCATTGGTCGGAAAGCTGGGAAAGCTTCCTGAACTCCATCAACTAAGCGTTTTGCATTGTTAATGGTTATAGTGAGCAGTGCCGACGAAAGTTGGCACTGCTTTCTTTTTTATAATTTTACTGTGATTTATTGATTGCTTACTTTTTCTGTTCCAATATGTCGAGCGCATAGCATTGAGGGGAACAATGGATCCGGCATTAACGACTGGCGTGCCATCAGCGGAAGCTTTCACGCATGTTCGCATTATCATCGGCATTATTCTTGGCCTTTGCGTATCACGTTTGTTGACGGGCTTTGCCCGTTTCATTCAGCACCCGGACAAGCAGAAAATTTACCCTGTGCACATGGCGTGGGTTGCGTTTATTTTGTTGTCTGTAATTCACTTTTGGTGGTTCGAGTTTAATCTGCGGGTTATACCTCTCTGGACATTTGAAATCTATTTTTTCGTTATTTTTTACGCGGGGCTTTACTTCCTGCTGTGCACTCTTCTCTTCCCCGATAGCCTTGAAGGATACACTGGCTATCGCGATTATTTCATCTCGCGACGTAAATGGTTCTTCGGAATTCTTGCGCTGGTCTATATTGCTGACGTCGTGGATACGCTGCTTAAAGGTTTTGAACATTATCAAAACTACGGCATTGAGTATCCTATTCGTGTCGGCGCGCTGATTGTGGGAAGTCTTATAGCGATGTTCACCGATAATCGGCGTTATCATGCGATCTTTGTCACCATCGCATTGCTTTACGAAATAGCCTTCACACTCAGGCATTTTGCGACTTTATCCTGAAACTTGGTCACTCAGAGATTGTCATCTTAGTTGATGACGCTTATTGGCATGTTTTCAGGATCAAGGCGGTGTATCCCAAGGCACCGCTTGTTTAAAACGGAGCATTCGATATGGCCCAATTGATCGATGGCAAGAAGCTCGCCGAGGATGTGGTTTCCACGGTGAAGCGTGAGACCGAAAAGCTCGTCAATGCGACCGGGATTGTACCCGGTATTGCAGTGGTTATCGTCGGCGAAGACCCGGCAAGCCAGGTTTATGTGGCCTCGAAGGGCAAGAAGGCCAAGGAATGCGGCTTTGTTTCCGTTCAGCACGATCTGCCGGAAGATGCATCTGAGCAGGAACTTCTCGACCTGATCGACAGCCTGAACAATGATCCGGCGATCCACGGTATTCTGGTGCAGTTGCCGCTGCCAAAACACATCGATTCAGGTCGCGTTATCCAGACAATCTCGCCGGAAAAGGACGTTGACGGCTTCCATTTCATCAATGTGGGCAAGCTTGGCACCGGCGAAGTCGACACGGCTTTTGTTCCATGTACGCCCGCTGGCGCAATGATTATGATCGAGCGCGTTCATGGTCGCGATCTGTCGGGCCTCAATGCCGTTGTGATCGGTCGTTCCAACATTGTCGGCAAGCCTATGTTCAATCTGTTGCTTGCAGCAAATGCGACCGTGACCGTTGCGCACAGCCGTACCAATGACCTACCTGCGATTGCGCGCACTGCAGATATTCTGGTTGCCGCAGTCGGTCGTCCGCAGATGGTCAAGGGCGACTGGGTCAAGCCGGGTGCGACGGTGATCGATGTGGGTATCAACCGTATTCCTGCGCCCGAAAAGGGGGAAGGTAAGACGCGTCTTGTTGGCGATGTCGATTTTGCGGATGCAGAAAAGGTGGCCGGTGCCATTACGCCAGTTCCGGGTGGCGTCGGTCCGATGACCATTGCCATGCTGATGGCGAACACTTTAACGGCTGCTTGCCGCAGTGCTGGTTTCGAAAAGCCAGTATTTTGAAACAACTTAGAGGCGCATTTTGCGCCTTTTTGTGAAGTTTCTGTCAATTTGAGAGGCAAAGCGGCGTAAAAACCGCTTTGCCTTATTTTATTGATGCCGCTTATCAGAAAACTGAAGCGCCTTCATCGGCCCGTCCGGCAATCTGACGGAAGGCGCGGAAGAGTTCACGTCCCATTCCGTGTTCATTGCCTGAGAGATCAGGACGCTGTTCGATGCGCTCATCAAGAAGCGCATCACTGATCAGCACTTCCAGAGTTCCGTTTACGGCATCAAGACGAACAATATCGCCATTGCGGATTTTTCCAATCGCGCCACCGTCGAGAGCTTCCGGTGTCACATGGATGGCCGACGGCACCTTGCCGGATGCGCCGGAAAGACGGCCGTCGGTAACGAGTGCAACACGCTGTCCGCGATCCTGCAAAATGCCAAGCACAGTCATCAGCTTGTGCAGTTCGGGCATACCATTGGCTTTCGGCCCCTGATAGCGAACAACTGCGATAAAGTCGCCGGTGAGGTCGCCAGCCTTGAAGGCTGCCTGCAATTCGGCCTGATCGTTGAAGACTTTCGCTGGTGCTTCAATGACATGGCGGTCAGGCTTCACGGCGGAAACTTTGATGATCGCATTGCCGATATTGCCGGTCAGAACTTTGATGCCGCCTGTCGGTTGGAAAGGCGAATGGATCTTCGCCAGAACCTTGTCGTCGCCACTCTTTTCCGGAACCGGTTCTCGAATAACAGTGCCATTCGCACCGAGTTTTGGTTCAATCGCATAAGGGCGCAAACCTTCACCCCAGACGGTGCGGACATCTTCGTGCAAAATTCCGCCGTCGAGCAATTCGCGGATCAGGAAGCCCATGCCGCCAGCAGCATGAAAATGGTTCACATCGGCAAGGCCGTTCGGATAGACCCGTGCCAGAAGTGGAACGACATCCGATATTTCCGAAATATCCTGCCATGTGAGCTTAATGCCTGCGGATGCCGCCATTGCGATCAGATGGATCGTATGGTTGGTCGAGCCGCCCGTGGCGTTTAACCCGATGATACCATTGACGAAAGACCGCTCGTCCAGCATCTCGCCAACAGGCGTGTATTCATTGCCGCAAGCCGTAATCGCCAGCGCGCGCTTGGCAGCTTCGCGGGTGAGGGCATCGCGCAATGGCGTGCCGGGATTGACGAAGGATGAGCCGGGCAAATGCAGGCCCATGATTTCCATCAGCATCTGATTGGAATTGGCAGTGCCATAGAAGGTGCATGTGCCGGGGCCATGATAGGATTTTGATTCAGAGATCAGCAATTCTGCGCGCCCGACTTTGCCTTCGGCATAAAGCTGACGGGTCTTTGCCTTTTCGTCATTTGGCAGGCCGCTCGTCATCGGACCGGCAGGAATGAAGACCGCTGGCAGATGCCCGAAGGTCAGTGCGCCGACGATCAGCCCTGGTACGATCTTGTCACAGACGCCGAGATAGACTGCAGCATCGAACATATCATGCGAGAGGCCGACGGCTGCTGCCATGGCAATCACTTCGCGCGAAAACAGCGAAAGCTCCATTCCGGCAAAGCCTTGTGTAACGCCATCGCACATTGCAGGCACACCGCCTGCAACCTGTGCTACACCGCCTGCTTCGCGCGCGGCTTTGCGGATCAGTTCAGGATAGGTTTCAAACGGCTGATGCGCCGAAAGCATGTCATTGTAAGCGGTAATGATGCCGAGGTTAGGCACGACGTCGGCGGTGAGAGCCGCCTTGTCATTCGGGCCGCAGGCTGCAAAACCGTGGGCTAGATTGGCGCATCCAAGGATTGAGCGATGCGGCTTGCGGGAAGCCGCCTCGCGCACGCGCCCAATATAGGCTTCGCGGGTCGGTTTCGAGCGCTCAATGATACGCTCGGTGATGGCCTTGATATGGGTATGCGCAGTCTGCGTCGTCATGGGTATCACCTGCTGTAATATTGCCAGGCTTGCCTGTGGCTAATTATAAAACCCACAGTCCCAAACGCAAACTGCTGCGTTCGATGGGACTGTTAGCTCGTCCAGTAGAGTTGTATCGGCTTGCGGGCGTGGTGGAACACGGCGCGAACCGGCATTTCATTTTCGTCGTCGTTGGCGAGTGCTTTCTCAAGCGTTGCCTGCTTGGCAGCGCCTTCGATATGCAGAACAAGCATGTCTGCTTCGACCAGCAGCGGCAAAGTCAGTGTCAGACGCTTTTCGCCTGCGCCTTCCGCATGAATTGGCAGAACGACGGCCTTGGTCTTTGGATCGATGGCCTGATCGAGCCTGTCAGCATTCGGGAAGAACGAGGCCGTATGGCCATCATTACCCATGCCGAGCACAACGACATCGAAAGGACGGCGCAATGCGTCGATGCGATTTGCTGCTGCAAGTGCAGCGGTTTCTGCGGTCGCTGCCGGATTATAGAGGCCCACAAACTTCGCAACGCCTGCGTGATCGCGCAACAGGTGGTCGCGCACCAGCTTTTCGTTGGAACGCTCGCTGGTCGGTGCCACAAAACGCTCATCGACGAGCGTGATTGTAACAAGCGTCCAGTCGATCATCTTGCGAGACAGGATGTCGAACAGCTTGAGCGGCGTTGTGCCGCCGGAAACAGCGAGCGTCGCTTGCCCCCGATCAGCAATAGCGGCAGCCAGCTTGTCCGCAATCGCTTCAGAAAGCGACTGTGCCAATTCCGTTCCGCTGGTAAAATCGTGCCGTTCGATGCTCATGCCATACCTTTCAAGTCAGGACAGAGCGAGCACCCCCTACCAGGTATTCGCGCTCGCTCTTTCTTTTTGGCACAAAGACTGATCCGGAAATGTCTGTCAACGTCTCCGGGTCTTTGCTTTATCAGCTTTCGTGCCAGGTCCGTCCATCACGCTCGATAAGAGCGATCGAAGACGACGGACCCCATGTGCCTGACGTGTAGCCCTGAACCTGCTGGTTGTTCACATCCCAACCCTTGAGAATAGGGTCAACCCAGCGCCATGCAGCTTCAACTTCGTCGCGGCGCATGAACAGGGTCTGGTTGCCACGAACAACGTCCATGATCAGGCGTTCATAGGCATCCGGGTTACGTTCATTGAACGACTCGGCGAAGCTCATGTCGAGCGGAACGTGACGAAGACGCATTCCGCCCGGACCTGGATCCTTAATCATCAGCCACTGCTTCACACCTTCATCAGGCTGCAGACGGATGACGAGCTGGTTGGCGACGACCTTGCCAGCATTTTCGCCGAAGATCGAATGCGGGATCGGCTTGAAGGTGACGACGATCTCCGAAACGCGCGATGCAAGACGCTTGCCCGTGCGCATATAGAAAGGAACGCCAGCCCAACGCCAGTTGTCGATTTCAGCCTTCAGCGCAACAAAGGTTTCGGTGTTGCTGTCGTCGCTGCCGAGATCTTCGAGGTAGCCCTTAACAGGGCCGCCTGCGGATGCACCGGCGCGGTACTGACCGCGAACCGTAACGTCTTCGACATTGGCCGTGGTGATTGGCTTCAGCGAACGCAGCACCTTGACCTTTTCGTCATGCACGGCATCTGCTTCGAGCGACGAAGGCGGCTCCATGGCGACGAGGCAGAGAAGCTGCAGAATATGGTTCTGCACCATATCGCGAAGCGCGCCTGCGGTGTTGTAATAGCCTGCACGGCCTTCAAGGCCGACGGCTTCGGCAACCGTGATCTGCACATGATCGATATGCGCGGAATTCCACAGTGGCTCATAAAGAGCATTGGCAAAGCGCAGAGCCATCAGGTTCTGAACGGTTTCCTTGCCCAGATAATGGTCGATACGGAAAATCTGGTCTTCGCGGAAAACGCTGCCGATCGTGTCGTTAAGCGCGTTGGCGGATTCAAGATCGCGGCCAATCGGCTTTTCAACGATGATGCGCGTGTCGCGGGTGATAAGGCCATGCGACTTGAGACGGTTAGCAATGTCACCAAACAGTGTTGGGCTTACAGCAAGATAGAAAGCGCGGATCTTCTCCGGCTTTTTGCCAATAGCTTCCTTGAGAGCGGCCCAACCATCTTCGGATTTCGCATCAACTGCGACATAGGTAAGGCGCGCAATAAATGCTTCGACTTCCTTGGCGTCGATTTCTGAAGCCTTCACATGCTCGTTGATCGCATCCCGTGCAAACTTGCGATATTCCTCATCTGTCATAGCGCTACGCGACGCGCCGATGATGCGTGTCGGCTCACTGAGCTGACCTGCACGCTGACGTTGATACAGCGCAGGAATCAGTTTGCGTTCGGCAAGATCGCCGGAACCGCCAAAAACGATGCAATCGAAGGGCTCTACCGGTATTATCTGGCTGGTCATATATTGCTCTCTTCCACTTCTGACGCAAATCACTTCGCTAATAGCAGATTGCGATTTTCGTGCAGCCTTTGTCTATAATCTAATCGATTTAAATTCAACCATCCAATGTAACATTCTCGCGAATGTTGCCAATTACAGCTGTCATTGCATCTCGGTTAACCGCATATGCATAGATGACATGTTCAACATAGAGCCATATTCAGGCATGAACACAGCAGTGCTGAACAAAGTTTTTACTGATTTGACGGGCGGATCATATCCCACATCCGCAAAGGAGAATGACATGAAGAGGCTGCAGGACAAGGTTGCGATTATCACAGGCGCTGGATCGGGTTTCGGTTCAGCCATAGCGCGCCGATTTGCAGCCGAGGGTGCCAAGGTCGTGCTGGCCGATGTGAATGTGAAACGTCTGGAAGACGAACTTGCCGATATCGGTAAAGATGCGTTGTCCGTGCAGGCCGATGTGTCACGCAAGGACGATATGGAGCGGCTGGCACGTGCGGCATTCGACAAGTTCGGTCGCATCGATATCATGGTCAACAATGCCGGTTTCACGCATCGCAACATGCCGTTGACGGAAGTAGATGAGCATAGTTTTGATCTCATCAATGCGGTTAACATGAAGGCGATTTATTATTCGACATTGCTTGTCGCGCCGATCATGGAACATCAGGGCAGCGGCGTGATCATCAACACGGCATCTGCAATGGCCAATCGTCCGCGCAAAGGTCTTACGTGGTTTGCAGCTTCCAAAGGCTGGGTTGTGAGCGCGACCAAGGCGATGGCGCTTGAGCTGGCCGAAAAGAACATTCGCGTCAACTGTATCTGCCCTGCTGAAAGTGACGGCGAAGCTTTGGGGATGTTTCTCGCAGAAGACACCCCCGAGGCACGCGAGAGCCTGAAAGGCTCAATCCCGCTCGGACGGTTTTCCAAACCGGAAGATATTGCGGAAGCCGCACTCTTTTTGGCGTCGGACGCATCATCGATGGTGACCGGAACCGCACTCAGCGTCGATGGCGGTTATTCAATCTAATAACCCGCTTCGCTCAGGAAGTCGTTGAATATGGCTTCCAGTCTTTCGTGGCGTTCCGCCGCCATCTGTCTTCCGGTTTCAGTTTTGAAACCGGAGGCAAGTTTGAAAAGCTTGGTGCGGAAGTGATCCAGCGCATAGCGTTTGTCGTCAAGAGGGCGGTTTTCGGCCTTTGGGTCTTGCCAATCATAAAGTGCGCTGCCCATGCGGCCTGCAATGTAAAAGCAGCGTGCGGCCCCAATGACGCCGATTGCATCGAGCCGGTCCGCATCTTGTAAAATCTTAGCTTCAACAGTACGTGGTTCAATATTGGCTGAGAAGCTATGTGCCTCGATTGCATGAGCTGTTGCTGCGATCCGTTCTTCATTCCATCCAAGCTCACGCAGGAGATTGGCGGCTTTTTCTGCGGCTAATCCTGATGCGCGATGGCGATCCGGTGAGTTCTTTTCGACGCTGACGCAATCATGGAGCAGGGCTGCTGCGCATAATATTTCGGCGTCTCCGCCCTCAGTCTGCTGAATGAGGGCCGCATTTTTCCATACGCGAGCAAGATGGGACAGATCATGTGATCCGTCCTCATGGCTGTCGATTGCGTGTGGCAAAAGCTTGGCTGCAAGAGCATCGTAGGGCGCAAAAATATGTGTCGTCATGGCTTGTCTCAAAGAATCGGGGAATGAGGGTAATTATCGCCCTCATGCATCAATTCTGTGAAGCTTTTCTCAGAACACCCCAGTTATAAATTGCTCCCGCACCCATGAGCGCGCATGTGCAGAGGAATACTGCGGGCATTCCAAAGCGACCGCCAATAAACCCGCCAGCAACGGGACCTGCGACCTGACCCACATACTGCGCCGAAACTGAAAGCCCGAGCACACTGCCTGCGACCCGGTCGGGAACATTGTGGCGGATGACGCTGCTGATACAGGGTAAAAGGCCCCCCAATGCCAGCCCCATCAGAAAGCGCAGGCCAATCAGCTGCCAGGCTTGCGTGACAAAGGCTTGCGGGATCAGCAGGAGCGCTGCAACGGTCAATGCGCCGATGATAACGCGGGTATGGCCGATACGGTCTGCGAGACGGCCAAGTCTGGAGGCAGACAGTATGCTGCCGAGCGCTGCAACAGCCATTACAACGCCGGAAATCAGCGTCACTTTGGTTTGGTCATCCATCAGTTGCATGACATAAACGGTGATGATCGGTTCAATAGACATATTGGCGAACATCAACAGCATGCCTGTTGCGAGCATCGCAATAATTGGTTTGCGATCTGGAATGGCAGCCCAGACCGATTCCTTGTTCTCTTCCTTGCTGCGCTTGGGTGGTTTCCGTTCCTCACGGATCAGAAACGTGGTGGCGAGGAAGGTGAAAAAAATCACGCTGCCGGCCAGCCAGAAAGTCGCGCGGATACCGATCAATGGCGGCAGCGCGCCGCCGAGCAAAGGGCCAGCCAGGTTGCCGCCCATAATGCCTGCCGAAAGTGCACCCAGCGCCCAGCCAGTTTTGTCTTTAGGCGTTTGCGTAGCGACGAGGATCATCGAACCCGACGAGTAGCCCCCGGCAACGCCGACGAACAGTCGCAGAGCTACCAGTTGCCAGATATCTGTGACCATGCCCATCAGCGACATGGCAATTGCCATGCCAAGGCTCGCCCGGATCAGCATCAGCTTGCGGCCATAAAGATCGCCGAGCTTGCCCCAGAACGGAGCTACAATTGCGGCTGCGAGAAAGGTAGCGCCATAGGCAATACCGGACCATTGCACGATAGCGGCGTGATCGGCGACGCCGAGTTGTTCCACGTAGAGCGGCAGAAACGGCAGAAGTAACGACATGGCAACAAGCGTCGTAAAGGAGCCAACGAGGCAGATAATAAGGTTCTGCTTCCAATAGCGTTCCTGATTCTCGTCATTTGCAATCGCGGCTGACGATTGTGTCGTGGCCTTGCCGCCGCTTGTGGCGTGCTGGGTGCTCATGCTGTGTTCCGTGTCTTCTATGCGTGATTGCATTGTATGCCATTTTGGGATACCAAAACGGAATACACACATGCGCCTGTCCTGACGGCTTGTCAATCAGCCGCTAGCGTGGGGGATTTGAAGTTCCTGCAATTTGTATTGCATTCACGTTTAGGAACTTCAAATCCGTAACCCACGCTAGATTCAAAACTTTACTAGTATGGCTTTGGGCCCGAAATTCGCTCAGGTGGCTGCGTTGCAGGGATGCGAATTTCGGGTCCGCCATACTAGCCAGAATTATCGAGGGTCTAATGTCACAGATGCGTCAAGTCGAAGAACAGCTTCGCGATATGATCCTCGGGCTTGAATTGGGGCCGGGCGAGCGGCTGACCGAACGCTGGATCGAAGCGCAGTTTAATGCTTCGCGCACGCCAATCCGGGCAGCACTTTTGCGTCTTGAGGCCGAAGGGCTTGTCGGGCGGGAAGGGCGCGGCTGGACTGTTTCGCCGATCAATCTCGCGGAAATTGAACAGATCGGCGTTTATCGTGAGGCACTGGAGATTGCCGCCCTCAATGTCACTTGCGCGCTGGAAGATCGCAGTGGCGTCGAGGCAATTGCCGAAATGCTGAACAGTTGCGATGCCAAAAGCACACGCGAGGAATGGCATCGTGTGGGCATGGATTTTCACATCGAACTTGCGCGACTTTCAGGCAATGAATTTCTGAGCCGTGGTGTTCGCGATGCCATGCAGCGGCTGTCACGAGCGCGCTGGCTTGAAGTGCGCGACGCGGACGCGCTGGCGCGTGCGTGGCAGCAGCATCGCGCAATTCTTGATGCAGTGCGGGAAGGAGATGCGTCTCAAGCCACGGCTCTGATGACATCGCATCTGGGAGGAAGCCGGTCGCGCCTGATCGATAATCTGCGCGAGGACCGGCGGGGTTTGAAAGCGCGTGGCTTTGCGGTGGTTAGCGGCTAAAAGCATTTCCAGTAAAAGTGCGAAGCGCCTCCGCAGGAAAATCAGTTCACCGGACTGATTTCTTTTCCTGCTGCGATGCATAGGATAATGCGTAAAAACAGTAAATTCACCATTCAGGCAACTTGTGTCCGTCACGGTCAAAATGGGATGGTCGTCCTTCTTTGATGCCCACGTCGCGCAGCAAATATTCCGGCGAATTTTCGCTGATGACGTAATGGCTCGGCTTCCGCTTGAACAAGCGTGCAATCCACGCGTGCAGGCCGGAAGAGGCCATTTTTTCAGGGCAAACAACGGCAATCGCTGATGAGTTGATCTCAACATCACGCATGGTCGGTCTCGATTTTTTCTGAGCTTAAAGCCTAGTGGGAAGCTGGGCTTTCGGTTAAACTGTACCTATAGTTATGACAGAAAAACGCGTTGTTTTCCAATTGAACGTCGATTATGATGTATAAGGAGAATTTATGCATCATGACGTCGCCCTTACCGCCACTCTCAGCCATTCGCGTTTTTGAATCCGCTTCCCGCCATGCGAGTTTTACGCGTGCTGCGGAAGAGCTTGGAATGACTCAGGCTGCCGTCAGCTATCAGATAAAATTGCTGGAAGAGCGCGTCGGTGCGCCGCTGTTTCTGCGAAAGCCACGCCAGGTGGAATTGACCGAACTGGGCAAGCGTCTCGCACCTTCCATCAATGAAGCTTTTGAAGCCATGCGGACGGCATTTGCATCGGCACGCGAAGACACACAGGGTGTTTTGACGATCAGCGCTGTAGTGACTTTCGCGTCCAACTGGCTGGTTCAGCGATTGGGGTCGTTCCAGATGCAGCATCCGGCGCTAGCTGTGCGGCTGGATACATCGAATGATATGGTCGATTTTTCGACCTCGAATGTCGATATGGCTATCCGCAGCGGAAGTGGTGACTGGCCCGGTATGATCTCGCATGAGCTGATTAAAGCGCAGTTCACGCCAATGCTCAGCCCTAAGCTTATGGAGTCGGTCGGGGGTATTAAAGAACCTGCTGATCTGTTGCGTCTTCGCGCTGTCGATCCCACCGATCCATGGTGGAATATCTGGTACAAGGCTGCCGGAATTGAAAACCCGGAAATAAAGGGTAACGCATTCAGCCGTTATGGTGCGCAACATCTCGAAGGGCGAGCAGCCGCTGCCGGGCAGGGTGTGGGCATCCTTACGCCTGCCTTTCACGCGGCAGAACTGGCATCCGGGCAATTGATCCAGCCCTTTGATCTTCTTTGCGACGATGGACGAGCCTATTGGCTGGTCTATCCCAAAGTGCGAAAGAATATGCCCAAAGTCCGTGCCTTTCGTGAATGGATTTTGAGCGAGCTAAGTTAAAGCTTGCAGACGAATACCAAGGTCTTCGATTTCCGTATCTGCGAAAACTTCGATGCCATGGCCGCGAAGAAGAGTGGCGGTGACACCGGCACCAGAATGCTTCTGGCCGATGAATTTGCCATCATAGATCGTGCGACTGCCGCAAGATGGGCTACCATCGATTAACAGAGCAAAGCGGCAATCATTTGCTTTTGCCACGGCAAGCGCGGCCTGAGCACCGGCGACAAATTGTGCGGTTACATCGCCGCCGGTTTCTTCAATGACGCGGCCTTTTCCGGAAAGAACGGCCTCACCATCGCCTCCCGCAGCGATTTCTGCAGGGAGGCGCGGTACGCTGAAGCCCGCCATCAATTCGGGACAAACGGTCACGAGTCGCCCTTCGGCACGCCACTGATCAACAAGTGGATGCGCAAGCGGCTTTGCTGATCCGTTGTAACGGACTGGATGACCCGCAAGGCAGGCGCTGATCAGTATTTTGCCGCTCATGGCATCGACTTTCTTTATGGATGTGGATTTGGGAAACCGTGCCGCTCAGCAAGCACTGCGAGAATCGCATCCTTGTCGGAAACGAAAGCATTGCCCTCATTCTCGCCGGTCTGGTGGACCGAGCGATCACCTTTCGCCAATATGAACAAAGGCAAAGACTGGTTTTCTTCCCCTACAAGCGCAATGACTTCATGCCTCGGTCGCGGCCAGGCGATCCGCTTGATGTCTAGGTTTTTTCCGAGTTCAGGAAATGAAGCCAGAACACCTTCCATCAAGGCGCAATGCTCGCAATAGAATTTTTGACCGGGATAGGCCGGGTCCTCAAAACCCGGCTGCAAAAGGTAAAGCGTATCGCGATTTATCATCTCAACTTCCATTATTGAAACAGGACGCCATCGTCATGCTTGAGGGACTCGGCTAAGTTCTTCGTTCACATTAGCAGCCAGTTCGAAAAAGCGCTGACGAATTTGCGGTGCAAAGTCATTTGCACGTTCGATGGCATGGAAAACCTCCGGTGCATCATGGCGCACCATGCTCACCGCTTGCATGATGAGATCGAAGCTCTTCGTCGTCATGCGCGTGGGCAATGGCTCCATCTGCACCAGCACTTTTGCGATCAGATGTGTCAGCCCCTGAACCATGGCCGCATCGCGATCATGGTCTTCGGGCGTTGTTACGATGACATCAAGCGCCAGATGCTTGCGCAGGAATGCGCCTATGCGAAGTGCTTGCGTGCCACGAACCGGGCAAATTGCAATCTTCAGACCAGAGATCCCGTTGCGTGCGCTTTGCGGGCCAAACAGCGGATGCGTGGCGACAATATCGACATGATCCGGCAGACCTTTGAGCATGATATTGGCTGGGACAACCTTCACCGATCCGACATCCATAACCAGCGCGCCGGGCCGCAGATGCGGCGCAATTGCTTCAACGACTGCTTCAAGGTTTGATACGGGTGTTGCCAGAATAACGATGTCGCAACGGGCTGCATCTTCGATTGCCGCAAGTGTTACGGAAAGCGCGCCTGCAACATTATCCAGTCTGGCGACAGGATCATAAGCATACAGCCGGTAATACGGGCTCAGGTAACGGGCGATAAGTTGCCCGAATGCACCAAAGCCGATAATGCCGATTGTTTTATGCTGATGATTTTCGTCGAAAGACATAGACTGACCTCTGAATGGCTGGATCGCCAGAGGCACTGTCTTCAAACTAAACCGCTGGCAATGCAGCGGTTGAACTATGACAAAGCAAACCCGCCGCTATATGAGCGGGGCGTAATAAGACCGGGTGTTGATGAGCGCTTTAATCATGGTGCTTTGCTATTCCTGCCGGGACGCATTGTCAATGACTTGAATGCGCCCCGACGTTCAATCGTTCAAAGGTTGCTGACGCCGCCGTCAACCTGAATTTCCGAGCCGACAACGAATGTCGATTCATCGGAGGCGAGAAACACCGCAGCTTTGGCAAGCTCAACGGGCTTGCCCATCCGTCCAATTGGCACGAGCTTGCGTATATCCGCACGCAAGGCTTCTTCTTCATCGGCAGCAAGTCCCAACTTGCCAAAAGCCGGCGTTTCCGTTGGGCCGGGACTCAGACCATTTACACGAATGCCGCGATCGACAAGCTCGCCGGAAAGTGTCCGTGCGAGCGAAAGAATCCCCGCCTTGCTGGCAGCATAGACACTGCTTTGCGGTAAGCCGATATGTGCGCTGGCCGATCCGCATAGGATGACGGATGAGGGGTTGGCAAGAAGTGGTAGCAAAGCTTTGATGAGAAAGAATGGCCCTTTCAGATTGATCGCCATCAGTCGGTCATAGGCTTCTTCGGAAAAGTCCTGCAGCGGGCTATGGGTGACGTCGCCCGCATTTATGTAAAGGGCATCAAGGCGTGGCCATTGTTCTGCAAGCGTCTTTGCAAGCTGCTCCTGTGCTGCAACATCTCCTGAATCACTTTGGATTTTGAGAACACTGTCAGGCAGCTCGCGAGCCGCGTCTTCCAGACCTTCCGCCTTACGGCCTGTAATGGCTACGGTCGCGCCTTCAAGGGCAAATTGTCTGGCTGTTTCAAGCCCGATACCGCTCGTACCGCCTGTGATAAGCGCATATTTTCCTTCAAGACGACCCATAATTCACCTTTCTGCAGCCGAAGCATTTTCGCTTCCGAGAGAAAGGACATTGTGTCTATTAGTATCCAATGTATAGTAGGCACCAATTTGGTACTAAAGGAATAATTTTCCAATCTGGAGATCACGTTCATGGGTGACATATCGAGTGAGGTGTCCACCGACAGTCGGTGCCCCATGGTTGATTTCGTCAATCTGATTGCTGGAAAATGGGCGATACCGATCCTGTATCGGCTGATTGTCACGGATGGTCCCATCCGTTTTGGTGAATTGCAGCGTGCTGTCGCGCCGATTACACAGAAAGAACTGACGCGGCAGTTGCGGTTGTTTGAAACGCGCGGTTTGATCACGCGTGCCGTTTACCCGGAAATGCCGCCAAGAGTGGAATATGAAGTGACGCCGCTCGGCAAAACATTGCGCGGCACGCTTGATTCACTTGCCTGCTGGATGCAGGCAAATGGATCAAAGCTGAAGGTTTGACAGACACGTACCAAGCGGGGTGGCGACTTTGACAGTTGTAGGAGCGACATTCGTTTCCTCAAAAATGTCGCCGATGATGAAAACCGGACCCTATCACCCGTTTAAGATCAGTTCTTTCTTGGCCGACATTACCGATTGGACTTTCCCTTGAGTCCTCCTCATTCCAGCGATGTGAGAAATTATGGAGCAGATAAATCTGCTCCTTACTTAACCCCGATCAATTTGTGAGCCTTCAAATCGCTCCAATTCGTGCCGAAATATCCAACTTTCGAAGTAGATCTTACGTCTATTCGTGGAGGCTTTCGCCCGGATTGCTGGAATATTTTCAGATGGATCATCGGGTATGATCAGATTCGTAGTCTTGGGGCGAAGCAACTGAAGCAGACTATCTGCGCAACACGGATTGAAGCTTCAAATTTTTGATTTGGTGCATCGTGCTTTGCTAAATCCAAGCCGATTTGAGCCCGATGCCAGGCACTCGAAGAGCGGAGGGATACATGTCAGCAGATAATAACTCGCACTCGCCTCGCAATCGTGCGCGACGGCATTTTCTAGGGGCTGCCGCAGGAATGGCCGCGAAAGCTGCAGCACTTGGTGCGTTGGCTTCGTCCCTGTCATCGCTACCAGCACGTGCTTTGGGTACGAAATGGTGGGAGCATGGCGGCGGTTCCGGCAGCAATTGTCTCCTCAAAGGCACGCTCATCGATACACCAAAAGGACCTGTACCGGTCGAAAAACTGGCTATAGGCGATCTGGTGAAAACGGTTCGCGGTGAAACGCTGCCGATTAAATGGGTTGGGTGGCAATGCCTCGTAAGCTCCGGCACGGATTGGAATGAAAGCATCATGCCAATCCGCATCGAGCGTCACGCACTGGGTGGCAAGCTTCCTCGGCGCGATCTTTATCTTTCGCCAAACCATGCGCTGTTTATCGACGGCGTTCTCATCCGTGTAAAAGATCTGGTGAACGGGCATTCAATTGCGCGCATTTCAGAAGATGATGCCATCGACTATTACAACATCGTGCTCGACAGCCACGAAGTCGTCTTTGCAGAGGGAATGGCGGTTGAAACCTATCTGATGCGCGGTGAGAGCTATATGAGCTTCACGAACTTCACTGAATATCAGCAGCTTTATGCTGATGAACCGCTGGTTACCATGAAGCCTTTCGCGCCAATCATGGGTTATGAAGGCGCGCGGGAACATATGCACGCTCTGATGTGTATGAGTGGCGTGCTCCCTATGCGGGATGTCGTGGAAGAAACCTATCAGCGACTGGCAACAGCATCGGCCCAAAAATCGATTTCGATTTTTGGAAAGCACGTTGCGTAATTCATGAAATCAGTGTGCTCGAGTAAGTGTAGTTTAGAGTATCAGAGCATGAAAAGCAGCAGGCGGTACATCTTCTGATGTTCCGCCTGCTTTATTAGAGCATAATCCGACCGGTGTGAAACGAGGATAGATAAGACTATGCTTAAAACAGAACAAGTTAGAGCGCCGATCTGATCCAAAATCAGATCGAAACGCGCTCTAAATGCGATCCATCAGCGCATACCACGACAGCGCGACGAAGAGGAGGGGCGCCCGGAACGTGCGGCCGCCCGGAAACGCAGGAATGCGCAACTCTTCAAAGAGTCTCAGACTTTCACGCTTACCGCTGATGACCTCTGCGTAAAGCCTGCCCATATAGTTGGCCAGCATCACACCATGGCCCGAGTAGCCGCCTGCCGAAATGACGCCGGGCATCACCTCGCGTACAAAGGGCTGGCGTGGCATGGTTATGCCAACCGATCCGCCCCAGGCTTGCGTGATTTCGACCTTGTCCAGCGCTGGGTAGATTTCCGCGATCTGTCGGCGGATATGTTCGCTTATGTCGCGAGGATTGTCGGCCGTATAGGCCTCGCGACCACCAAACAGCAGGCGACCATCCTTGGATTTACGGAAGTAACGCACAACGAAACGCGAGTCATCAACCGACTCTCCGCCGGGAATGACTGGACTGTCATCACCCAGAGGCGCTGTTGCGCCAATGAATGACCTGATCGGCATCACATGTGCAGCACTCACCGGCTCCAGATCGCCGCCGTGAGCATTTACGGCAAGAAACGCATTCTTTGCTGAAATCGTGCCTCGCGGTGTTTCCACTTCGATGCGACCGCTTACCGTGCTGATCTTTGTGGCCCTGGTGTTCTCAAAAATATGTGCACCGGCCTCAGCGGCAACTCTGGCCAGCCCAATCAGCAATTTCAGCGGATGAATGTGACCTGTGCCGGCATCATAAAGGCCACCGTGATAGCGGCTTGAACCAAGCAGTGTGGCCATTTCCTCCCGCTCGACGTAATGAACATGCGGATAGTTGAAGCGCGTCGCCATCAATTCCGCATGTTCCTGATAGTGCTTGAGATAACGTGGCTTGTGCACGGCAGAGATCTGGCCAGGCACATATTCCATGTCGATATTATGTTCGCGCGCAAAGCCGAGGAGATGTGCCTTAGCTTCTTCCGCTATGTTGAAGAGAGCTTTCGCGCGTTCAAAGCCATATTGCTTTTCGAGATCTTCTGCCCAAGTTCGCTGGCCCGTACCAAACTGCCCGCCATTGCGCCCCGAAGCGCCATCGCCGAAGCGAGCAGCTTCAATCAGGACAACGTCAGCTCCCTGCTTTGCCAGATGATAAGCCGCTGAAAGCCCTGTGTAACCGCCTCCAATGACGACGACATCCGCCTGTCGTGCACCATCCAATTCGGGATATTGCGGACGTTCTGAAACGCTCGCTTCGTACCAGGAGAAGCCGGGCGAGATTGGGCTTTGATAGGACATGTGGAACCGGTCAGACGTTGAGCAGCAGGAACTCACGCTCCCACGGGCTGATGACTTCCATGAAGGTTTCAAATTCGGCACGCTTGATCGCTGCGTAAGTGGTTACGAACGAGCTGCCGAACAGGTTGCGCAATTCCTGATCGTTTTCAAACAGTTGCACTGCTTCAATCAAACCACGCGGAAGGTCGATCTCCTTGGTGTTGACGCTGGTCGATGCGGGCTGATCCGCTTCGATCTTGTTGACCATGCCGATCAGGCCGCAGGCAAGCGAGGCAGCAAGTGCCAGATATGGATTGGCATCTGACGATGGAATCCGGTTTTCAACGCGTCTGCCGCCAGGCTCTGAGCGCGGCACACGGAATGCCGTTGTGCGGTTGTCATACCCCCATTTGACGTTGACCGGAGCGGAAGCGTCTGGCGTCAGGCGGCGATAGGAATTTACATAAGGGGCGAACATCACAAGCGCGTTAGGCACATGCCGCTGCATACCGCCGATGAAGTGGCGGAAGGCTTCGCTTTCACTGCCATCTTCGTTGGAGAAGATGTTGCGACCAGTTTTCTTATCGACAATTGACTGGTGGATATGCATGGCCGAACCCGGCTGGCCCTGAATAGGCTTGGCCATGAAAGTTGCATACATGTCGTGCTTAAGCGCTGCCTCACGGATCGTGCGCTTGAACATGAAGACCTGATCAGCTAGCTCGACCGGATCGCCGTGGCGCAAGTTGATTTCAAGCTGGCCAGCGCCTTCTTCGTGGATCAGCGTATCAATCTCAAGGCCCTGACCTTCAGAGAAATGATAGATGTCGTCGATCAGTTCATCGAACTCGTTGACGCCCGCGATCGAATAGCCCTGACCGCCGCCAATGGCGCGGCCGGACCGGCCGACCGGAGGGGTCAGCGGATAATCCGGGTCTGGATTTTTACGTACCAGATAGAACTCGATTTCCGGCGCGACCACTGGCTTGAGGCCGCGCTTGTTGTAAGCAGCCACAACTGAGCGCAGCACATTGCGCGGAGTAAACTCCACCGCACGACCATCCTGATAAACTAGGTCGCAAATGACCTGTGCCGTCGCATCAGATTCCCATGGTACAGTGCAGAGGGTCGAAAGATCGGGCATCAGTTTCAGATCGCCGTCGTCTTCCGGATACTGGAAGCCATGGCCATCTTCCGGGTAATCCCCTGAAATCGTGGTCATGAACACGGCTGATGGAAGCGCCAGCGAGGTGTTCGACGTGAACTTCTTCGATGGCATCATCTTGCCGCGGGCAACGCCAGCCTGGTCGGGGGTGATGCATTCGATGTCTTCAATGTCGCGCCATGCCAGCCATTCTGTGGCTTGCTTCCAGTTCTTCACGCCGCGAAGCGATTTGACATAAGCAGGCGTACGGCGACGCGGCGCACGCGTTACCTTCTTTTCCGTCGTATCAGCAGACATCCAACACCAAAAAATGATTTCGTATGGCGTCATGATAGCGGGGCTAGGCCCTGTTGACAAATGAAGCTTTGCTCAAAAATACAAGTATATTCGGGGGATCAAGGTGGTTCTGCTATCGTTTTGCCATGATTGCTAAAATAGGTTGCGATCAGACATTATGAGGAGTGTTCTGATGCTGAAAACAAGAGCCGATGCTACCCGTCTGGCGGCGGCATCGCTTGCTATTCTGCCACTTTTGGGCGTGCAGGCGCACGCCTATGAAAAGACGATGGCTTGCATGCTGGTGGTGGAAGCTGACAGCGGTAAAGTGTTAACAAAAGAAGGTGCAGGTTGCGCAACCCGCATCAGTCCTGCATCGACTTTCAAAGTTCCTTTGGCCGTCATGGGGTTTGAGAGCGGAATTTTAAAAGACGGACATGATCCGGTCTGGCCCTACAAGAAAGAATATAAGGCTGAGCTTGAGTTCTGGCGCCACGATACAGATGCGACCCGGTGGGAAGAGAAATCCGTTGTCTGGTTTTCGCGTGAGCTGACGAAAAAGCTTGGAATGAAGGACTTCCAGAAATTCACAGACAGCTTTGATTACGGCAATCGAGATTTGTCCGGTGATAAGGGCAAGAATAATGGCCTGACGCAGTCATGGATCAGTTCGTCACTTGAAATTTCACCGGAAGAACAAGTCGCTTTCCTACGCAAATTGCTTGCCAGGCAATTACCGGTCTCGGCTCAGGCTGCAGAAAAAACGATGAGCATATTGCCAATCGAGAAGCTCGATAATGGTTGGACGGTGCATGGCAAGACTGGCTCCAGTGTTGAGCGCGACGCACAGGGCAAAATCGACCGTAGCCGTCAATTTGGCTGGTATGTTGGCTGGGCGGAAAAAGATGGCAAGCAAGTCGTCTTTGCAAGGCTTAACCGGAATGCCGAGCGCCAGAAAGGTGGTATGGGTGTGCCGACAAAAAATGAGACGTGGGACGCATTGGAACATTTGTTAAAGTAGTACTGGTGTTAAAGTAATACTGGCGGACGGCGGAAAATTGGGAGTATAGGCTGTGCTCCCAATCGTCTTCTGGACAAAATGCAATGATCGTTCGCCCGCGCCCGCCCTTGTGGAAACTGTTCTTCATCCTCAAAGGCTCCATCGTCACGCGAATATTGCCGCAGATATTTGCGGTCTTCGCGCTATCGTTCATCGTCGTTTGGGCGCATCGCGCTTTTCCGGGTTGGGTGCCAGCATTCAATAATGGCACGGCATTCGCGTTGCTCGGTATTGCGCTTTCGATCTTCCTCGGTTTTCGCAACAATGCCTGCTACGACCGTTGGTGGGAAGCGCGCAAAGTTTTTGGCAAGCTGGTCTATGTCACGCGCGGTTTTGCTCGTGAGACTTTGGTTCTCAATCAACTGCCCGGAGTGGATGGCACACGCGAGAAACTGCTTCGCTATGTTATAGCATTTACGCAATCTATGGTGCCGCATCTTCGCCCGGGTGATGGGCAAACAAAGGCGCTTAAGTGGCTGACTGCTGACGAACAAAAGGCTTTTGAAGCAAGCCGTAACGGGCCTGATCTCATCCTGCGCAAGATCGGCGAGATGCTAGCAGAACTGCGCGGTACCGCGCGCATCGGTGCCATCGATTTTCAGACGTTCAATGCATCAGTGAATGGGTTGGCGGAAGTGCAGGCCGCCTCTGAGCGTCTGCGTTTTACGCCGGTCCCTTTCGGCTATACTTTGCTTTTGCACCGCACAGCCTATCTGTTCTGCTTTTTCATTCCCTTTGGCTTTGCCGATATGCTCGGCTGGGGTACGCCTTTTGCAACCACTCTGGTTGCTTACACCTTCTTTGGCCTGGATGCTCTGGGGGATGAGCTGGAAGAGCCATTCGGCACGCTGCCCAACGATTTGCCGATTGGCGCGATCGCGGATACGATTGAGATCAATTTGCGGGAAGCTATGGGGGAAACGAATTTGCCAGACCTGCCGCAGCCGAAAAACTACCTGCTCATGTAAAAAAGAACCCGACTGGCAGAGCCAGCCGGGGAGGTCAGTCAGGTCAATCCAACATGAATGAACTGGTATATCAAGTTCTAATATATGCTCTTTGAATGAAACGACCGGAGTGAGACATTTCGCTCGTCATACCCCGTCACCACAGCTTCGCCGAGGCGAATAACACGGTGACGACGGCGATTGTCGAGAATGTCATCCTTTTTCGTGGGTGACGATAACCGGGATCAGAAGATCACCCCAGTTGCCGTCGCCGTTCTCGTGTTGCCGAAGGCACACAAAATGAAGGAACATGGCGATGACGGCGATTGTCGAGAATGTCATCCTTTTTCGTGGGTGACGATAACCGGGATCAGAAGATCACCCCAGTTGCCGTCGCCGCCATGATGACGAGCCGAGCGGACCAGTTCCACGGAAACGCCTGCCTCGACCGCCTTCATGACGGTGTAGTTGAGGCGATGCAGATCGTTGGCGAGCATACGGATAACGGTCTGCTGATCCGTGGTCATGCTTGAAGATTGTTCTTCTGCTCTTTCCTTGACGCGTGCTGGCGAATTCATGGAACTATTCCTCCTATTTGATAACTGACTGCTACTCGGCAGCCGGTCTGAACTGTGCTGTTTCAGTCGATTCCTTCATGGCGGTGGTCGAAGACTGGCCGCCGGTGATTGCGAGCGACACGGCATCGAAATAGCCGGTGCCGACTTCACGTTGATGCTTGGTCGCGGTGTAGCCGTTGGCTTCGGCTGCGAATTCCGCCTGTTGCAGTTCGGAATAGGCTGCCATCTGCCGGTCCTTGTAACCGCGTGCCAGTTCGAACATGCCGAAGTTGAGCTGGTGGAAACCAGCCAGCGTGATGAACTGGAACTTGTAGCCCATCGCGCCCAGCTCGCGCTGGAACTTGGCAATCGTGGCGTCGTCGAGGTTCTTCTTCCAGTTGAACGACGGCGAGCAGTTATAGGCGAGCTTCTTGCCCGGATGCGCCTTGTGCACGGCTTCCGCGAAGCGGCGAGCCTGTTCGAGATCGGGCTTGGATGTTTCCATCCAGATCAGATCGCAATAGGGCGCATAGGCAATTGCGCGGGCAATGCATGGCTCGATGCCGTTCTTCACCTGATAGAAGCCTTCAGCCGTGCGGCCTGCATCGTAATCGACGAAAGGCTGATCGCGCTCGTCGATGTCCGAGGTCAGAAGTTTGGCGGCTTCCGCATCTGTGCGGGCGATAACCAGCGTTGCCGTTCCCATCACGTCCGCAGCCAAACGTGCCGCGTTAAGATTGCGGATATGCGCTGCTGTCGGGATCAGAACCTTGCCGCCAAGATGGCCGCACTTCTTTTCCGAAGCGAGCTGGTCTTCATAGTGAACACCGGCTGCACCTGCCTCAATGAATGCCTTCATGATCTCGAAAGCGTTCAGCGGCCCGCCGAAGCCTGCCTCAGCGTCGGCAACAATGGGAGCAAACCAGGTGTCGACCGAAAGTCCCTTGCCTTCGGCAGTTTCGATCTGGTCGGCGCGCTGCAACGTCTTGTTGATGCGCTTTGCCAGTTCCGGGGCGGCATTCGCCGGATAGAGTGACTGGTCCGGATACATGCTCGACGCCGTATTGGCATCTGCTGCAACCTGCCAGCCGGAAAGATAGATCGCCTTCAATCCGGCGCGAACCATCTGCATGGCCTGATTGCCGGAGAGCGCGCCGAGCGCATTGACGAAGTCTTCCTCGTGGATCAGCTTCCAGAGGCGCGTTGCACCCATCTCGGCCAGCGAGTACTTGATCTCCACCGAACCGCGCAGCCTTTTTACATCTTCGGCCGTATGTGCCCGCTGGATGCCGTCGAAGCGGCCTTTTGGTGCCGAAGGGATAAGGCTGTAAAAATCTGTCATTTCGGTGTCTCCTCACACTCTAATCAGGTTCTGGAAGAGCAATCTGCCTGCGCTCTTTCTGTGACCAGATTTACAATTGGCTTTCGCAGAGCACCAGAAAAACCAATAAAATGGGCTTATAATTGAGGTAATGGTGTCGGAGTTTTGACTGGACGGCGCTGTAAAATTGTAAATATTGTCAAAGTGAAATTTTGACGCTATTTTGTCATGAGTTGTAAATAGTCGTCTGTCGGGTTGGGAGGACCATGATGAGCGAGCGCAAGATATTCGCCGGGCCACGCATCAGGCGCATCCGCAACGAGCGAGGCTTGACCCAGACGGCCATGGCCGAGGCGCTTGGCATTTCGCCGTCTTACCTGAACCTGATTGAGCGCAATCAACGACCACTGACGGTGCAGCTTCTGCTGAAGCTCGCCAGTGTTTACAAGCTAGATCTCGACAGTCTTCAAGCTGAAAGCGGCTCCACGATCACGGGTCTGAAGGAAGTCTTTTCCGATCCGCTGCTGACCGGCGAATTGCCAGGCGATCAGGAGCTGGTCGAAATAGGCGAGGCCGCGCCCAATGCTGCCGTCGGTATCATGAAGCTTTACCGTGCCTATCGCGAACAGCAGCAACGCCTCTCCGATCTGTCGCAATTGCTGTCGCATGAGGGAAGTGGGGCGGAGCTTTCTGCGACGCGCCTGCCGCTCGATGAAGTGCGCGATGTGATGGCGCGGCGCGCCAATCATTATCCACGTATCGAGGAAGAGGCGGAGAGCTTTTACGCATTGCTTAAGCCCGAAGGTGATTTGTCGGGTGCGTTGAAAGAATGGTTACGGCGTGAGCATGGCATCACCGTGCGCACGTTGCCGGTCGCCACCATGCCAAACTGGCGCAGGCGTTATGACCGGCATTCGCAGCGACTGTTTATATCGGAGCGATTATCGCCTTTTGATCAGTTGCTGGAAATTGCCATGGAAGCGGCACTCATCCGTATGCAGGTGATGATCGGCGCTGAAACGGAAGGGCTGAAACTCTCGTCCAGTGAAGCAAAGCGCATCGCCCGGTTCGAACTGGCACGCTATGCGGCGCAGGCCTTAATGATGCCCTATCGCCAGTTTCGCGATACAGCCGTGCGTGCGCGCTATGATGTTGATGTTTTGCGCTCGCGCTTTGGCGTGTCGTTTCAGCAGGCGGCAAGTCGGCTCACAACGCTTCAGCGACAGGGTAATTCTGCTTTGCCGTTTTTCTTGATGGAAATCGACCATGCGGGCAATCGCTTGCGCATGGCTGGTGCCGAAGGGTTTCCCGTCCGATTTGGTGGGCAATGCCCAAAATTGCCGGTCTATTCAGCTTTCGCGCAGGCAGGGCAGGTGCTGGTTGAACCGGCAGAGCTGCCGGATGGTTCCGCTTTCCTAACGATAGCGCGAACGCTTGAAGGTCCGCAGGGCGCTTTCAACGAGCGTCCCCGACGAACGGCTATTCTTCTTGGTTGCTCGCTCGATGGAGGTGCAGAGACGATTTATGGTACGAATAATGCTCCTAGCACGGAAATTGGTCCGGCCTGTCGGCTTTGTGAGCGGCAGGGCTGTATCACGCGTGCGGAGCCTCCGCTTACTCGCCCATTAGGACTTGATGAAATGGTAGCGGGACTTTCAGCTTTCGACTTCCAGTAGAGCCGCGATATTTCGGCCCGGAGCGTGTGCGCCACAACTTTTTATGTTCGTCTTGTCATCAGCCGGTTGACGAATGCTGCACAATCTAAAAAGGTAGTAACTGAAACAGTTTACCCACCCTTGAGCTGTGCCGGGAATGACGGTGCAGAATGGAGCACGCGATGAGGATGAAATCCTTTCTTCTGGCGACAACTATGGTCTCTGGCCTTGTAGCCGCCGCCGTATTTCCCGCAAGTGCGCAGGAGCGGGTGGTCAATATCTATAACTGGTCGGATTATATCGACGACTCGATCCTTAAGGATTTCACCAAGGAAACGGGTATCAAGGTCGTTTACGACGTTTATGATTCCAACGAAATTCTCGAAACCAAGCTTCTCGCAGGTGGTAGCGGCTACGATCTCGTCGTGCCGTCAGGTGAATTTCTTGGCCGTCAGATCCCGGCAGGCGTGTTTCTGAAACTCGACAAGGACAAGCTCCCGAACCTCAAGAATATGTGGGACGAAATTTCGACCCGCGCTGCGACCTACGATCCGGGCAACGAATACTCCATCAACTACATGTGGGGCACGACCGGTATTGGCTACAACAAGGCCAAGATCAAGGAAGCACTCGGCACCGATACGATTGACTCGTGGGATGTGCTCTTCGATCCGGAAAAGTCGGCAAAACTTAAAGGCTGCGGTATTTACCTGCTCGACTCAGCCAGCGAAATGCTGCGTCCGGCTTTGAATTATCTGGGTCTGGACCCGAATTCGCCATCACCCGACGATCTGGAAAAGGCACAGGAACTCTATCTGAAAATCCGTCCAAATATCCGCAAGTTCCATTCGTCGGAATATATCAATGCGCTGGCGAACGGCGATATCTGCATGGCGGTCGGTTATTCGGGTGATATCTTCCAGGCCCGCGACCGTGCCGAAAAGGCCAAGCAGGGCGTAGAGATCGGTTATTCGATCCCGAAGGAAGGCGCGCTGATGTGGTTTGACCAGATGGCGATCCCGGCAGACGCAAAGAATGTCCCTGAAGCGCTCGAATTCATGAACTATATCATGCGTCCGGAAGTAGCAGCCAAGGCGTCGAATTTCGTATTCTATGCGAATGGTAACAAGGCCTCGCAGGAATTCATCGACAAGGAAATTCTTGATGACCCGGCAATTTATCCGAGCGACGAAGTGCTGAAGAAGCTGTTTGTGCCGACGCCTTATGACACCAAGGTACAGCGTGTTGTTACACGTGCCTGGACCAAGATTGTCACAGGCCAGTAATAGTTAAATCGTAAGACGGCTATATCAGCCGATGCGAGATAATCGTTGGAATTTGGGAGCGGCTCACTGTTAACGCAGGAGAGCCGCTCTATGTCTTACCAATCTACATCAATGGCAGGCTGCGGTCTGTGGATCGGGTTCCTGATAAGTCGATAGGGGAACGGAATGGAATCTTTTGGCAGCTTTCGCCGCAAATTCGCACCGTGGAATGATCCGGCAGCGAAGCCTTATATTTCTTTTGAGAATGTGACGAAGGTATTTGGCGATTTTACCGCCGTCGATAATCTGTCACTCAATGTCTTCAATCGTGAATTCTTTGCGCTGCTTGGTGCTTCGGGCTGTGGCAAGACCACGCTGATGCGTATGCTGGCAGGCTTTGAAGAGCCGACGTCCGGACGCATTACGCTCGACGGGCAGGACATGCGTGGTATTCCTCCCTATAAACGCCCGGTAAACATGATGTTCCAGTCCTATGCCCTGTTCCCGCATATGACTGTTGAAAACAACATCGCGTTCGGTCTCAAGCAGGACGGAATGGCGAAATCGGAAATCGATGCACGCGTCGCTGAAATGCTTAAGCTTGTGAAGCTTGAGCAATATGGCAAGCGTAAGCCGCATCAACTTTCCGGCGGTCAGCGCCAGCGCGTGGCGCTTGCGCGCTCCGTTGCCAAACGTCCCAAAGTCCTGCTGCTTGATGAGCCGCTTGGCGCACTCGATAAGAAGCTGCGTGAGGAAACTCAGTTCGAACTGATGGATTTGCAGGTCAAGCTCGGCATGACCTTCATGGTCGTTACCCACGATCAGGAAGAAGCGATGACCATGTCCGACCGTATCGCGGTGATGGACAAGGGGCGCATCATGCAGGTTGCAACGCCTGCGGAAGTTTACGAAGCACCGCGTTCAAAGTTTGTGGCCGACTTCATCGGCAATGTGAACATCATTGAAGGTGAGGTGGTAAAAGCTGCGAATGGCGAGGCGGAAATCGCCACTGAAAAATTCGGCTTCCATATTCACACCGAAACCCGTGAGCAGCTTAATCCGGGCCAGAAGGTCTGGTATGCAGTACGGCCTGAAAAGACCCGTATTACCCGCGACAAGCCGGAAGATGCATCGGTAAATGCGGTTGAAGGCGAGTTGTGGGATATCGCATATTTCGGCGATATGACCGTATTCCACGTGCGCCTTGAAAACGGACGCACCATCAAGGCCGCAAGCCTCAATGCCGTGCGCAAGACCGATAACCCACTTGGCTATGATGATCGTGTCTGGGTCTCATTCGATACCGACGCCGGTCTGGTGCTAACGGCTTAAGGAGGGGACGCGCATGCAAAAGCTGATCGCCTCCATAACCAGTCGCCTCGTTATTGCAGTTCCATATTTTTGGCTGCTGCTGTTCTTTTTGGTTCCGTTTTTCATCGTCTTCAAGATTTCTCTGTCTGAAGTCACGATGGCGATCCCGCCCTATCAGCCAACTGTTGATATCACACAAGGTTTCGCGCTTGCTTGGGAGAAGGTGAAACAGTTCTCCTTCGACAATTATTTCTGGCTACTGGATGATCCGCTTTACTACAAAGCGTATCTGTCGAGTGTCCGTATCGCAGCGATTTCAACCGTACTGACGCTGTTTGTAGCTTATCCGATGGCCTACGGTATAGCGCGTGCACCAACATCAATCAGACCCACACTTCTGATGCTGGTGATCCTGCCCTTCTGGACATCGTTCCTGATCCGCGTTTACGCATGGATTGGCATTCTGAAACCAGAAGGCTTGCTCAACCAGTTTTTAATGTGGTTGAACATCATCGATACACCGCTCACCATCCTCAATACGGACACAGCGGTGTATATCGGTATCGTTTATTCCTATTTGCCGTTCATGGTTCTGCCAATCTATTCGTCTCTCGAGAAGATGGACTACTCGCTGATCGAAGCGGCACAGGATCTTGGTTGCACCGCTATTGGCGCGTTCTGGAAAATTACTTTCCCTCTATCGCTTGCGGGCGTTCTTGCCGGCTGCTTCCTTGTCTTCATTCCCGCTGTGGGTGAGTTTGTTATCCCGGATCTGCTAGGCGGTTCACAGACGTTGATGATCGGTAAGACAATCTGGAGTGAGTTCTTCTCCAACCGTGATTGGCCGGTTTCATCAGCCGTTGCGGTCGTGCTCCTTCTGTTGCTGATCATACCGATTGTGATCTTCCAGCAAGTACAGGCGCGTCAGCAGGAAAAGGGGAAATAGGCCATGAACACGAATTGGTCCCGTTTCAATATTGCCTCAGTCGCACTTGGCTTTGCCTTCCTTTATCTGCCGATTGTTCTGCTGGTGATTTACTCGTTTAATGAATCTCGTCTGGTCACTGTTTGGGCGGGCTTTTCAACGAAATGGTATGTCGAACTGTTCCGCAATCAGGCGCTGATGGATGCGGCGTGGGTGACAATCCGCGTTGGTCTTCTGTCGGCAACGGTCGCTACCGTACTTGGCACGCTGGCAGCGCTTGCATTGACCCGTTACACGCGGTTTCGTGGTCGCATTCTGTTTTCAGGTATGGTCTATGCACCGCTGGTTATGCCGGATGTCATCACGGGTCTGTCACTGCTTCTTCTGTTCGTTGCGATGAATTTTGACCGTGGTTTCTGGACGGTAACACTTGCGCACATCACCTTCTCAATGTGTTTTGTGGCGGTTGTTGTGCAGTCTCGACTGGTGAGCTTTGATCGCTCGCTGGAAGAGGCGGCAATGGATCTCGGTGCGCCGCCGGTCACGACCTTCATGAAGATCACCTTGCCGGTGATCCTGCCTGCAGTGGTTTCTGGCTGGATGCTGGCCTTCACGCTCTCGCTCGATGATCTGGTGATTGCAAGCTTCACGTCTGGACCGGGTGCAACCACGCTGCCGATGAAAATCTACAGCCAGGTTCGCCTTGGGGTTACGCCTGAAATCAATGCGGTCTGTACGATCCTGATCGCTCTGGTGACAACGGGTGTTATCATCGCTTCGGTTGTTAACAAGCGTCGCGAAGTGCAGCGCCGCCGCGATGAGCAAGCTGCATTCAGGCTGGGATAACTCTTAAGCGTAATGGGGCGGTTTTACTGCCCCGTTGCACTTCCTGTCGATGATGGGGAGATAAATGGCCTATCCCATGAGCCGCCGACAAAGAAATGCAACGGTGGCTTGGTGGGCGCTGCGCCGACCTGCTGGCCGTCGGTGTTTTCTTGCTGTTGCTGCGGTTGGCTTTCAGGGAAGATCACTTCGCCGCTAAGTGCCAGACTGCGATCAACAAACGGAACAATACCAGCAAGATTAAGTGTGCCGTCGGTCGTTCCAAGGCGGGCATTTTCGAGTGTTGCTACGCCGTCAGAAAGGTTGGCTTTGAGGTCAAGGCGATTGAAGGCGAGCGAAACATTTTCCTGCCGTTCAAGTGCGAAGAAGCCCTGACTCTGAGCCTTCGTTAGAAAATCATGTACCGAGAAGCCTTGCATCTGGCCATTGTTGAGCTGCACGGAAACATTGCCCTGCGCACCGGTCAACAGAGCAGACCAGCGGTTTGCCGGGCCTTTCATGAATAGTGAGACATTGCCTTTGCCATTGACGAATGGCTTGTCGAAGCCCAGCGCTGCGAAGAGCTGCGAACTATCGATATCAGACACGTTGAAACGGAGTTCTCCAGTGGCAGTTTTAAGATCGCGAACGATCTGCAGATTAGCCTGAAGTATGCCGTTAAAAGCCTTGGCGTCGCCAATATCGAACATCGCGCGGCCGCCCCTGATCTGCACAGCCGCCGCTACGCCGGTCATGGATACGGGACCAGCAGTGGCCGTTTGTGCTGATAGGCGCAGGTCAAGTTCAGCGCGATCGATAAAGCTGGTATCGATATTGTCCTGCCCGCTCTGATCGCGCTCATTCGGCGGGCGAGGCCGGTTGTCTGGCAACGGCACGAAGATGGAAAACAGCCGGCGCAGATCAAGCTTATCAAATGCAAGCGTGCCGGTTACAGCGGGGGTATCTTGCTCAAATCCGATTTCGATCACGCCTTTGGCCGGGCTCTCATCTGTGGTCATTTCCACATTATCGAACTTCAATCGACGAGGTGTTGAGGTGATCGTTGAATCGAGAGAGAAGACACCAACTTCCGTGCTACCCGCGACAGGAGGTAGTCCTAGCCAGCGAACTGCATTGCTTAGGGAAGGGGTTTTGGCACTCAACGCGCCTTCAAAGAAGCGATCGTTGGAGATGTTGGCCTTGCCTTCAAAAGTAATGTTGACCGGGGTGGAAGTGAAACTCGCCGTAACATCAGACGTACCGCCGGCAAGGAGTGGCAAAGCCTGCGATGCAGTCACGTTGAACTGGGTGTTCTCCCCGCGCCATAACGCGCTGCCACGGAGTGTCGCCGCGCTCGACGTGCGGGGCCATTCCAGAGTAGCGTTCAATTTGGTAATCTGTTGATCTTCCTTCGGTTCCTCATCGGAATCTGGACGATTGAACGAGACCGTCCCATCTCGGATTACAACGCGGCCGAAAGGCTGTGAAGCTTGCTGTGCAGCAAGCGTTTTGTCGTTCTCGCCACTCTGCTGCAATGCACGCTGAGCACGGATCGCCGTGCCAAGACGTCCGTTGGAATTTGCAATCGCATCGAGAAGACCGGAGAAGTTATCGACTGGACCACCGATGTTGAAATGCGGTCTCACAATCTGTGTTTCTGAGAATGACAAACGCCCCATCAGTGCATCAAGGGGCGATAGTTCGACCTCTATCCGGTTGGCGCTCATGAATGGCTTGGCGCCTTGCTCGGAAAGCTTGCTGAGTGTCACGCCTTCAAGCGAGGCACGCAAAACCGGGAACACGCGAAGACGCGGTGCTTCACGCAATTCAACACTATAGCCGGTCCACGCACTGATTTCCTGCGCCACTCGAATACGGATTGAATCTGTAGAGACGATAAAAGGTATAAGGGCCAGCAGCGTTGCCACGGCCGCCGCGCTAAGAATGATGATCGCAACAATAAGGCGCGTAAATCTGGGCCAGCGCATCAACCATCCTATCAGTGAGAAACAATACGTAATCTAAACCAGCACTGTGGCAAAGCAAAGCCGTCCATGCTGATTCTGACATATGGTTAAACAATTGCTTCCAGGAAATTAACCCTGATTTTACAGGAGTTTCCAATGTATAAATTCCGAACCTTGATTTTAACAGGCGATTAACCGGCTATGCGTCATAAAAAGTGCAACACTGAGTAATGATCGAGCTGCCATCAGGCCTCATTCGCGATTGCTTTTGTGTCTCTTTGTCTCTGATATTCTCCAACGCTGGTTTTTACCGGCGTTTTTTTTTGATCAGAGCGCTGTGTTCACAAAAGATCGCTCTAAGGGCTTAAATTGTGCAGAAGTAAAAAAGCCCTCCATACGGAGGGCTTAAAATTGTTAATCCGCGAGAACACGGGTCGGCGGAAAGATGATTTCCACCACTGTGCCACGTCCGGGTGTCGAATCTATCGCAAACTGCGCACGGTTCGCTTCAACCATCGCTTTTGTAAGTGGCAGGCCTAAGCCCGTACCTTCATTACGCCAGTCTTTTGCGCTTTCGGTTTGTCTGCGTTGCATGGCGTTGACCTGACGGAAGGGTTTCAGCGCCTGCTCGACTTCAGCCTTTGTCATGCCTACGCCCGTATCGCGAACGCGCATGACGACATCGCCGTTCAGTTCATAATTGGTCGAGACGATCACTTGTCCGCCGGTTGCAGTGAAGCGAACCGCATTAGACAACAGATTGAGCGCTACCTGCTTGATCGAACGTGCATCGGCAACGATATCAGGCAAGTTCGACTGGAAACTCGAGCGGATAATGACGCGTTCACGGTTTGCCTGCGGCTGCATCAGAGCAATGGCTTCACCAATCGCATCATTGAGCGAAACCGCCTCAAATTGCATATCGAGTGCGCCGGCTTCGATCTTGGAGATATCGAGCAAGTCATTGACCAGTGCCAGCACATGATTGCCTGAACGGTTGATGTCGCGCAGATAATCGCGGTAGCGATCATTGCCGATCGTGCCGAACTTCTCGTCGGCCATCAACTCGGAAAACCCGATAATCGCGTTAAGCGGCGTGCGAATTTCGTGGCTGATACGGGCCAGAAAGTCAGTTTTCTGGTTGGATGCGCGCTCAGCTTCCTTGCGCGCATTCGTCAGCTCTTCTTCTGTACGTTTCCATTGCGTGATGTCGCGCAGCACAGCACAGAAACCGCTCGTGTGCGGAAGTTTGCCCATGGTCATGAAGAGTGGGATGAACCCGCCCTGAGCTTCGCGACCGATTACTTCTCTACCGTCGTTCAAGACGCTGAGGACACCGTTTTCGGACAGCCCGTGCAGATAATCCATCGCTGCACGCTGGCTCTCGATTGCAAACAGCATCGAGAAGAATTTGCCTTCGGTGTCGCTCCGGTCATAGCTGAAAAGAGCAGCGGCCGAATGATTCATCGAGCGAATGCGACCTTCCGGATCAATCAGCACAACGCCATCTGTCGCCGTGTCGAGAATAATCTTAAGTTCTTCGACCTGTGCTTTAAGCGCCTGCTTTTCGATATGTTCTTCGCTTGAGGTCTCAGTCTTTGCTGGCACCTCAACTTCGATAGAAGCTGGAGCAACTGGCATAAGGCTTAACATAAGCGCACGACCGTTGCGCCAGCCAATGGCGTTCAGATGCGCATCCACAGGTTCTTCACTGCCATCTGCACGGCGCAATACCATACCCTGAGGGCTGCCGCCTTCATCGCTGTCACTGTTGAACAATGCCTGGACGCCACCTGCATCATGGATGTCTTTGAGCGTTTCATAACCTGTCAGGTCAAGAAGTGCCTGATTGACATAATGAACCTCGTCGCCCGAATGGATGATGACGGGGATAGGCAGATTAGCGAGCAGTGCCGTCTCGTCGGCACGGTGTTTCTGGTCTGGCTTTGCAACTTCTGATCTATCGTCCGCTGCAGGCAAAATTTCAGATACTACAGCAACGGGCGCGGTACGCTCTGCTGCTGGTTGCGGTTGTTCAATCTTTTCTGCTGGCTTTTCTACTGGCTTTTCGAGAGATGCATCGCCGTCCTGACGAGAATTTGCCAGTCCCTGCTTGCGCAGACGGTCAGCAATTTCTCGAAATGCATTGCGCTCGGTCGCGGTCAACCCGCCTTCGGGGCGCTGCTCTTTGCCCTTGAGCTGCTTTGCCTGATCCGCTTCCACTTTTTCGCGTGCGACTGCATTCAGAAGCTCAATGACCTTGTCGGACTCACGACGACCGGGGTTCGGCGTCAGCTCAAACGGCAGGGTCGTTGTAGCTGTGGTCTGGTGTTGAGTATCTGGATGATCGTCATTGGCAACTTCCTCAGAAAGCGCCAGAACATTGTCGTCGCCATCGGCGCTCAACACATCTTGTATTGAGGGGGGCGTTTCGCGCTTCTGCGGAATACCACCAGCGAGCACAAGGCCGAGTGTCTCGGGGTCTTCTTCCGCATCTTCAGGGCGAACAAGGCCAAACCCACGGAAGCCGATGAATTCACGATCACGCGAATAAACGGGCAGGGCGGCAAGCTCAACCGGCACACGAAGATTGGTGCCCTCCACAGGCCAGAGCAGCTTTTTGCCGGACCAGGTGTCGCGCTTCTCCAGAAGCGAGCCGATGCTGCCATCCGTATCGAAGGCAAAAACATTGGCGACTTCCGCAAAGCGTCTGCCAATCACATCAGCCGCGTTTGGGCCGATGATGACGCCGAGTTCCGGTGAAATTTCCGTAAACGTTCCAGCCGCATCAGTCTTCCAGATAAAGCGGGCAGGCGGGCCGTTGCCATCGAAGACAAAGCTTTTCGGCTCAGTTCCCTTTGCTGCAGTCTCATCCTCATCCATAACTACTTCAGTAGTCGCTTGCGCATCATCGGTCTTTGCAGGCGCTATGGCTGCTTCGCCGACAATGCAGATAAGATGTATGGCTGGATTATCGGTAAGCCGTGCAATTGCGCCCGGAACGGAGCTTTTACCTGCACGAATGCGGCGCTTTACGATCCGGTCACTGGCATCGCCTGCTTCAACAATAAGATCTTCAAGCGTTGACGCGGAAATATCGAGGGCTGCGAAGCGCGGACTTGACGCGACGACCTTCGCTTCAGCATCGACCAGCGCTACATGTGTCGCGTTATCCCCGAGACCGGAAATAATTACGTCAGGGGCTGCATTCTGTTTTTCGACAGCGAGCAACAGAGCTTCGATGCCGTCGGGCATTGTGAGGTGGGAAACTTGAAGGCGAGTGAGTTCTGAACGCATGCCAGCACCAAGACGCACAGCAACTACGCGCGGTGCGATGTCGGCTTCGTTGCTCGAGCTCATGATTTGACGACGGGTTGCAACTGGTAGATCGAGTTCGTCACCGATGACGTCTTCGATCCGTTCATAACCGAACAGTTTGGCACCTGGACCATTGATCCATAGAACGGTTGAAAGGTCGCGCGTCAGTACGAGCTGCGCATCGCCCTTGGCAAAGCCTTCGCGGACATGATCCAGCGCGGCAATGTCGATGAAGGGGTATGATCCTGACATACCGGTCCTTTACCTGTTCTTCCGACCACCCAAAGTGCCCTTTAACGACCTGTTAATAAGCTTCTTGCGGGTTCGGGTCCATATTCCCATTCGATATGGACCTCATTTTCTGTTCCATTAGTTAATGCGGGCGCGGCAATTTTATGTGTCGAGCCATTATCCAGCTTTGTGCACAGGCATGCATAAAACATGGTAATCAAAACCCGTCTAATTTTAACGATTGGGCCGCTTTGGCTAACAAACGTGGATTTCTTCAAAAAAGATCATTGTAATCACTTGCAATGTGGATCGATTCTCCGTATGTGACCCCCTGTCGACGGACACCACAAGCGAGTTCGTTGAGATTTAGGTACGCGGTCGTAGCTCAGTTGGTTAGAGCGCAGGATTGTGGCTCCTGAGGTCGGTGGTTCGAATCCACCCGTCCGTACCATCTAACCTCGATAAGACCTTGATTTTATTGCGCAAAAAGATCTGCGCAAAGCGCATAACATGTAAAGTCTTATGTTTGCGTCATACGCATCAAAGCTATTTATTGATTTGCAAACCTCTCAAGTGCTTGCTCTAAAAAATGATAATGCTGCGAAATAGTATTTCGGCGGTGCCTTCACGTCTTGAGAGAACAACTCCTTTTTCTTCGAAGCTGCCTTTACCCGTCGTACTCGGCTGAGGTGATCACAAGCGGTGTTGCATCGTTGGTTGCGGCCATCAACCAGACCAGAGGCATAGGGCTTTGGCATATCGGAATCATGGCGACAGTCATTGCCGTCGCCATGTTGATCCTTGTTGGCAAACTGGAGCAAAAAGTTCCTTCGGACAACAGCGAGCCGAGTTGAACACCTCGCTTATAAGAAGCGGCTTAAAGCGGGGCGAGAGCCTGTTCGATTGTGTCCTTGAGCGCGAGCCGTTGTTTGCGCAGGTTTGTCTCTTCTTCCTGGCTGACAGGTGCGATCTTGGTTTCCGCGCGGTGGATACGGTCATTCACCGAATCGTACTCTTCAAGGATGCGGGCAAAGCGCGGGTCTGCTGCCTTCAACGCATGAATCGTCACTAGCTTTCCTGGAAACTCCTCACCGAGAGTGTGTGGTGTATTGGACATGTTGTTCTCCTTCCTTTGATAGGAAACAGGTTGGCAGTTGTCCGACGGAGTCTCATTGATCCCGATCAATAGGGAGGAATATCAGCACATGCAGATAGCGCATGGCTGGCATGCAAAGTTTGATGTTCAAACGGAGGTTGAACATTACCATCTTTAGGGGGCGGACCAGTAGAGCGTCCGTGATGGAGATGAAAATGTTTGCCCGTTTTAACAACCGTTTCGGTCGTGCTTTTGCGCAATTCGGCAGTGCCGTCCGCGCGTCTGCTGCCCTGCGTGTCGGTCATCAGCCGATGGCAAGAGACCTTGAGACGCTCGGCATCGATGTGGCTCAGTTCCGTAAAATTCATGACTAAGCTAATAATTGCTTATTGAGGTAAAGCCCCGGTTTCCCCGGGGCTTTTTGCTTTTTAGTCTTCGTCGGTTGCCATCTGCTTGAGCAATTCGCCCTTGCCACGTTGACGCATAATCATGGGCACGACCACCGCAGCGATTGCCAGTGCGATCAATGTCACTGATACCCATGAGTTTACCAGCGTCATCGGATTTCCCTGACTAATCTGCAGTGCTTGGCGGAGACTTTTTTCTGCCATCGGTCCGAGGATCAGTCCTACAACAACCGGAGCGATTGGATAGGAAAAGCGGCGCAGCACATAACCGAGCAAGCCGAAAGCCAGAAGCAGGCCCAGCTCAAACGATACCGGAAGGCCGAACAGTATCGATGTCGATGCATTAGCGCCGATGGTGCCGAGTGTGGCGAAGACCAGAATGCCCGCATAGAGCCAGTGGCGCGGGATAGTGAGCATTTTCACCCATAGGCCGATAAGTGGTAGGTTCAGAACCAGCAGCATCAGGTTGGCGACCAGAAGACTTGCGACCAAGCCCCAAACCAGTGGCGCATTGGTCACAAAGAGCAATGGTCCGGGCTGTAGCCCGAATTGCTGAAAGCCAGCAAGCATGATTGCAGCCGTCGCTGTCGTTGGCAGGCCGAGCGTCAGCAGTGGAACAAGCGTACCGGCTGCTGATGCATTGTTCGCCGCTTCAGGCCCCGCAACGCCTTCAATCGCGCCTTTACCGAACTCCTCGGGATGTTTGGAGAATTGACGTTCTGCCGAATAGGAAAGGAAACTCGACACGTCTGCGCCGCCTGCAGGCATAGCACCAATCGGAAAGCCAATTGCCGTTCCGCGCAGCCATGGCATCCATGAGCGCTTCCAGTCGTTCCTGGTCATCCAGACAGAGCCTTTGACGGCGATGACTTCATCGTCGGGGCTCAATTTCTTGGAAACCACGGCCAAAGTCTCACCAATGGCAAACAGTGCCACTGCAAGCGTGGTAACATTGATGCCGTCAAGAAGGTTCGGTGTGCCCATGACCAGACGTGCCTGTCCGGTCAGCTGATCGATGCCAATCAGGCCAAGCGTCAAGCCTATGAAAAGCGAGGTGAGGCCGCGCAATGTGGAATCGCCAAATGCTGCCGAAACTGTCATGAACGCGAGCAGCATCAACGCGAAATACTCGGATGGACCGAAGGAGAGGGCAAATTTCACCACCCACGGGGCCACGAATGCCAGTGCCAGAGTGGCGATAAGTCCTGCAATAAAGGAACCGATGGCGGCGGTTGCAAGTGCTGGCCCGCCGCGCCCCGCTCGCGCCATTTTGTTGCCCTCCAACGCCGTGACGATGGAAGCACTTTCTCCGGGCGTGTTGAGCAGGATCGACGTGGTTGAACCGCCATACATACCACCGTAGTAAATACCGGCAAACATGATGAGCGATCCGGCAGGATCAAGTTTATAAGTGACAGGTAGAAGCAATGCCACAGTCAGCGCCGGGCCGATGCCCGGCAGTACGCCAACAGCCGTACCAAGTGTGACGCCAATCAGCGCATAAATAAGGTTTGCCGGTTCAAGCGCCACCAGAAGTCCGTTGGCGAGAAGAGTGACAGTATCCATTGTTGTCTCGCTCTAAACCAGATGCTCAAGCCAGCCTGATGGCAGCGAAAGCTGCAGGCCGCGCGCAAAAATGAACCAGATGACGAATGCAAAGACGATGCCGACAGGCACGCTGATCCAGAACTTGCGATAACCAAATCCGCGCGCCGTTGCCGCAAAGAGTAGCCCCGTTGCGATGGAAAATCCCAAAGTTTTCATCGTCAGCATCTGAATAACCAAGCCACCGACGATCCAGGCCATAGGCGCGATTTCCTGATGTTCGCGCTCTGGAAAGTCGCCTTTAATAGCACTGATCACCGTCCATATAGACAGGATGAACAACCCGGCGGCAATGATATAGGGCACAGTTTTTGGCCCAACTGGCGAATAGGAAAGAACGTTGTTGCCATAGGCGGTTGACCAGGCAATCGCGATAGCGACCGCTCCCAGAATGAAGGCGATCACAAGAGCTGCATAATCCGGCGCCGTTCCAGTGGAACGGCGCTCTGCCTGCTGTTCAGATCCTGTCATTTGACGAGGCCGATTTCCTTGAGGATGGTTTCAGTGGACGCCACGTCTTTGGCGAGCTGTTCCTTGAACGCATCGCCTGCCAGATAGGTGTCGGCCCAGCCTTTATCCTTAAGTGCCTTCTGCCAGGATTCCGATTTCACCATCTTCTCAACATCGGCATTGATGACGGCTACTTGTTCCGCAGTAATATCGGGCGCAGCGCCAATCATACGCCAGTTCTGGATTGAAACATCAACGCCGCTTTCCTTGAACGTCGGAGCATCGATGCCTTCAATGCGTTCGTCACTGGAGATGCCGATGATGCGCAGCGTGCCAGCCTTGATCTGCGGATCAAATTCACCGTAGCCGGAAATACCCACAGTCACCTGATTGCCAAGAATTGCTGCAAGTGCCTCACCGCCACCGGAAAAGGCGATGTAATTGACTTTGGTCGGGTCAACGCCAACGGCTTTGGCGAAAAGGCCGGCCGTAATGTGGTCCGTGCCGCCAGCAGAACCGCCGCCCCACGAGACAGAACCTGGGTCGGCTTTCAGTTTGGTGACGAGATCACCAAGATTTTGAATGTCGGATGATGCTGGAACGACGATAGCTTCATATTCGCCGGTGAGGCGAGCAATTGGCGTGATCGCGTCAAGATTTACCGGCGAATTGTTGGTCAGGATCGCGCCGACCATAACATAGCCGCCAACGATGAGCTGGCTCGGATCGCCTTTATTCTGATTGACGAACTGCGCGAGGCCAATGGTGCCACCTGCGCCCGGAACGTTGATAACCTGAACGCTGCCGGAAATCTTTTCATCCTGAAGCACGCTCTGCATGGTGCGTGCTGTCTGATCCCAGCCACCACCCGGTGCTGCTGGTGCCAGTACTTTATAATCTTCAGCCGAAGCCGCGCCTGTCATTGCAAGCGCTGCCACAGACGAAATGGCCAGAATCCATTTACGCATAAATCCTCCCTGAATGCACTTTGCGTGCAATTTTCTGCTGTCTTTTGACAGCCCTCCTCAAAACCCTCTGCTTCCCAGTCAGAGACTCCTGATCTGGAGACTACAGCAGAGAATTGCAATATACCAGCAAGCAATGCCGCTCGTTTTACTTGCAAGATCGTATTAGCAAAAAGTCTTATGTGGCGCTTTTATATAGCCGAATAAGCGTCCGGCTTCGCTTGACGTGTCCAAAGGTGCGATGTAATAAAGTTACGACGGTTCCCCCGACCGAGAGTGAAGGGGATTAATAGGGAACACGGTGAGGACGACCCAAAAGGGGCCGAAACCGTGGCTGCCCCCGCAACTGTAAGCGGATTGCCGTTCATCCTTGTGATGCCTCAAAAGCGTCATGTCACTGGGCTTGTTACAAACAGCTCGGGAAGGCAGATGAACAGCGAATATCTGCGAGCCAGGAGACCTGCCGTCTAACGTAGTCCATTGTCACGGGCGGGGATGCCCGGAGCAGGAGTTGGTTATGACAGCTTTAAACGTCGCAAGACGTCGTCTCCCATTGTCATTCATATCCCCGGATATGTCCGTTCTCTTTAAGCGCCGGATCGCTTCCGCCGTTTGATGCGGCTTTTTCTCATATCATTTCGGGGATTTAGATGAAAATTTCAGGCCAAGTGCCATTTAGCGCACTTCTGGGCGCAGTCGCTCTTTTCGCAACCGGTTTCGCGGCGCAGGCAGCAGAAACCCAATATCCGCTGACGCTGAAAAACTGCGGTCGCGATGTAACCTTCAAACACGCGCCGGAGCGGGCAGTCGCCGTTGGTCAGAGCAGCACGGAGATCCTCTACAGCCTTGGCCTCGGCGACAAGGTTGTGGGTACGGCTGTTTGGTTCGGCCCGGTCCTCAAAGGCTTTGAGGAGGTGAATGCCAAGGTAAAGCGCCTGGCTGATAACGATCCGAGTTTTGAAAGCGTACTTACGCAAAAGCCAGACATTGTTACGGCGGATTTCCAGTGGCATGTCGGGCCGATGGGCATTGTGGCCAAACCGGAACAATTCGAAGAATTGGGTATTCCTGCCTACACATCGCCTTCCGATTGCGTCGGCAAAGATAATTCTGGTGGCGGCGATGGTGTTCGCACAGCGCCATTCACGATGAATATCGTCTATCAGGAAATCGGCGAACTGGCTCAGATATTCAATGTACAGGATCGCGGTGAAAAGCTGATCGCAGAGCTCAAGGCACGTGAAGATGCAGCCCGCAAAAAGATCGGTTCCGCAGATGGAAAGCTTTCGGCTGTTGCCTGGTTCTCCAGCACACAGGTTGATGCTGATCCTTATGTTGCTGGTAAGTTCGGCGCTCCTGCCTACATCCTTTCTGCGCTCGGCATCAGGAATGTGATTGAGAGTGAAGAAGAATGGCCAGCGGTGGGTTGGGAAACAATCGCCAAGGCGGGCCCATCGATGATCGTTGCAGCGAAGCTTGATCGTCGTCGTTATCCTGCCGATGACATTGCGGTCAAACATCAGTTTCTCAAGACCGATCCTGTGACGAAATTAATGCCTGCTGTTGAAGGTGGATATGTTTTCGATATCGATGCACAGTCGATGAGCACGTCGTTGCGAGTGATCGAGGGCATTGAAACGCTGGCTGCCGATATTGCCGGTTCGGATCTGAATAAGTGATGTCAAAGGCAGCCATAGCAGGCATTTCACTGAAAACCACGATGAGTTCCCGGGTGCTTTTGGGAGTACTTGCGCTCGTCCTGCTCTTCGTTGCTTTGTGGCTGGGTGCTGCCATTGGTGAAACTGCCATACCTCTGGACGTGGTGGCGAAGACCATCGCCAACCGCGTCTGGAATGCCGGCTATCCTATCGCGCCGATTGATGAAGGCATCGTTTGGAGCTATCGGCTGAGCCGGGCTGTTGTCGCAGCTTGCTGCGGTGCGGCGCTGGCCTTGTCGGGCGTGGTTCTGCAATCGCTTCTCCGCAATTCGCTGGCCGATCCCTATATTCTGGGTATTTCTGCCGGGGCTTCTACCGGGGCAGTGAGCGTTGCTATTCTCGGAATTGGTGCAGGTGTGCTCTCGCTGTCAGTGGGAGCGTTTATCGGTGCGATTGTGGCTTTTGTTCTCGTTTCCCTGCTCGCATTGCGGGCAGGGCGCGGTAACAGTGCGATCATTCTGGCCGGCATTGCTGGTTCGCAGCTTTTTAACGCGTTGACATCTCTCATTGTCACGAAGGCAGCAAATGCCGAACAGGCGCGCGGGATTATGTTCTGGTTGTTGGGCAATCTTTCAGGTGTCCGCTGGCCGGACGTTGCGCTCGCCTTGCCCGCCTGTGTGGTGGGGCTTCTTATCTGTCTTTGGCATGCCCGTGCGTTAGATGCTTTCACTTTCGGTTCGGAATCTGCTGCATCGCTTGGTATTCCGGTGCGGCGCGTTTATGCCGTTTTGATTGGTGTGAGCGCCATGATGACGGCCGTGATGGTGTCGATTGTCGGTTCCATCGGCTTCATTGGTCTGGTTATTCCTCATGCTGCGCGCATGCTGGTCGGTGTACGTCACGGCAGGTTGTTGCCTGCGGCGGCGCTCATCGGTGCAATCTTTATGATCCTGGCCGATATTGTGTCTCGCATTATTATTCCCGGTCAGGTTTTGCCTATCGGAGTCATTACGGCATTGGTCGGTGCCCCGGCATTTGCGCTGCTGCTTGGACAGAGAAGGGCACAATCATGATGCTCTCTACAAACAACGTCAGTTGGTCAGCAGGAGGCGTTGATATCCTGCGTAGCGTTTCGCTCGATGTGAAAGAGGGAGAATTCCTCGGTATCATCGGGCCAAATGGCTCAGGCAAAACAAGTTTTCTGTCTCTGCTTTCAGGTGTACGACGCAGTCGTTCGGGAGAAGTAAAACTTTGCGGTAAGCCGATCCAAAAATTTAATCGGCGCGAGATTGCGCGCAAACTGGCACTTGTTGAACAACAGGCGGGCACAACAGAGCGCATCACCGCAAGGCAGGCGGTGGAGTTGGGGCGCACGCCATATCTTGGCGCTCTGTCTCCCTGGTCAGAGCAGGACGATGCCGTTGTCGATCGGGCGCTGGCCAATGTTGATATGGCACATCTGGCAGGTCGTTATTGGCACACGCTCTCAGGCGGGGAGCGCCAACGTGTGCATATTGCCCGTGCTTTAGCACAGGACCCGCAGATACTGCTTCTGGATGAGCCGACAAATCATCTCGATATCGGTCATCAAATCGGATTGCTCGATCTTGTCAGGCGTCAGAAATTGACCGTCGTCGCCGCACTGCATGACCTGAACCATGCGGCCATGTTCTGCGATCGTATCGCAATCATGAACAAAGGACAGATTGTAGAATTAGGGACACCGCGCGAGGTTTTACGAGCCGAATGTATTCGCAGTGTTTTCGGTGTTGAGGTGGATGTCGAATATCACGGTGTGCATGGATGTCATATTCGTTACCGTGTACCAGGTTATGCGGCTCTGGAGCTGAAGCAATCAGCATAACGACCAGGAAATCATTTATTCGGTTTTGTTAATATTCATTGAATATGATCGAAATAAATATGAATTTATAAGGCAAATGCTAATATATGGAATGGTTGTTTTCTACTAAGTTTGTGAAAAATTTCACTTTTTGCTTAAGTTTATCACGGCGATGTGAGTGTTTTTGTTGACAAACTGTTTCCATTTGATTGACGGTTTGTTTATATGGCCGCATGTCGCATTTGGAAAGGCGCTCTCTCGATTGTTGAAGGTTGAGGTCGCATTGCCGGAGTGATCGATGCAATCATATTGCGGATGTGTCGTTATTTCGGGTTCCGGATGTGTGAACCTAAATCGGTTTCCATGGGTGATTTTGTGGAGCGGTGGTGGTTCGGATTTGAACAAGGTATAGATATTGGCATGCCTGTCCTGCAGGGCAGAACCAAAAACGGGCATGTGGCTAATTTAATTTTTCAAATGAATTAGTGTAAGCATTATTCAGCGGCGACCATCTTTTTCGGGTGGTCGCCGTACTTTATTCAAGGGTGCTGTGCACCCGTGACGGTCAAATAGACCGCATAGAGTGATCTCGTTGCCGCAATGAAAAGACGGTTGCGGCGAGGGCCACCAAAGGTCACATTTGCCACCGTTTGCGGTGTCTTAATCTTGCCGAGAAGTTCACCCTGCGGTGAGAAACAATGTACGCCATCGCCAGCACTGGTCCACAAATTACCTTCGGTATCAAAACGGAATCCGTCCGGCAGGCCATTATCGATGGTGCAGAAAATCTTACCGCCGCTTACGCGCTTGCCGTCGTCTGTGACATCAAAGACCCGGATATGACGTGGCGCTTGTTCGTCGTGGCTATAAGCGCTGTCGGCAACAAAGAGCTTGGTTTCATCCGGTGAAAAGGCGAGGCCGTTTGGCTGCACAAAGTCCGTGACAACCGCTGTAAGTTCACCACTTCTCGGTTCAAGTCGATAGACATTGCGGGTTGGTTGTTCAGGGTCGGCCTTGTAGCCTTCATAATCCGCAATGATGCCGTAGGTTGGATCAGTGAACCAGATGGTGCCATCGGAGCGCACAATGACATCATTCGGCGCGTTGAGTTTTTTGCCCTGATAGCTGTCCGCAAGCACTGTGATACTGCCGTCGAGTTCCGTGCGAGTGACCCGGCGTCCGCCGTGTTCACAGGAAACAAGTCGTCCTTCGCGGTCACGCGTATTGCCATTGGCAAAATTTGAAGGCTGCCGAAAGACAGAAACGCCGCCTTCCGGCACCCAGCGCAAAATACGCTGGTTTGGAATGTCACTCCAAAGCAGGCAGTTCAGATCGCCAAACCAGACCGGGCCTTCGGCCCAGCGACAGTCACTGTAAAGTTCATCGAGACCGGCGCTCGATACAATCATCTGCTTGAAGCGTTCGTCGTGAATTTCGTAAATCGAATGATTTTGAGACAAGGAAATTACTCCGGGGATACTGTTTAACGCTCGGATCTGCGACTGCTGGCGAGGAAAATCACAGCAATGATGGTGAGCCCCGTCAGGACCAGACGAACACCGGCACCGAAGCCATAGGTGTTGAGCATTGAGACTATGAGGAACATGAAGAGTGCGGCACCCCAAATACCGGGGATGTTGGAATCGCCACCTGCTACGGCCGTGCCACCAATGATGACGACTGCAATCGACATCAGCAGATATTCAGCGCCCATATTGAGTGCTGCGCCACCAGAAAAACAGGCAAGCAGGAAGCCGCAGAGCGAAGCCAGAACTGCGCAGAGCAGATAGGTGACGAAGCGTGTGCCATCAACCGGAACACCTGCCATACGTGCTGCAAACGGATTTTGCCCGATGGCTGAAATCCAGCGGCCATAAATGCTCTTCTTGAGAAGCACCCAGCCTAAAACCGACAGGAGTAGCGCGACGATTGCAACATTGGGAATGCCAAAGACAGAGGAGGTGGTGAACTGTGCCAGAACTTCGGGCGGCTTCACGCGCAGGCCGCGATTGCTCCAGATGGCGGTCGACTGGATCAGGAAGCTCATCGATAGGGTCGCGATGATTGGAGGGATGCGCAGCAGCTTGATCAGCGCGTAATTGCAGATGCCAATTCCAAGCCCGATCAGGAGGGCAACAGCCAAGCCTGCCAGCACCATGCTGTCCTGTGAGTCCATCAGCTTCAAAGCCAGTGTCGCAGCAAGGGTCATGGTTGCAGGAACTGAGAGGTCGATATTGCCGGGGCCGAGTGTGATCACGAACATTTGGCCGAGGCCGACAATTACCGAGAAGGATGCGAAGGTGAAAGCTGCGTGAGAAAGTCCTGCGGCACCCGCGCCGCCCGTAAACAATACGGTGATGATCCAGACCGCAACGGTTGCGATGAACGACCATATCCATGGACGACTTGTGAGAACGGAGATAGCGCTCATTGCTTTTTCTCCCGGCGGTCGAGGCGATTAAGGAAGAGGCGAAGCGCCAGCACGACGATGAGAATTCCGCCCTGCGCGCCAATCTGCCAGTCGGGTGAAATACGCATGAAAGAGAGGAATGAACCTGCAAGTGTGAGCGTCAACGCACCGATGACGGCACCGATTGGCGAGATGCGCCCGCCTACGAATTCACCACCACCCAGAATGACACCGGCAATGGAAAGCAGGGTATAACGCAGCGCGATATTGGCATCAGCCGAGGTGGTCAGACCGACAAGAGCGATACCGGCCAGCACCGCAAAAAAGGCAGCAAGCGCGTAGGTTCCGGCGCGGATTGCGGTGATCGACCAGCCCGCACGCTCAATGGAGCGGGCATTGCCACCTGCGCCACGCATCAGCACACCGAAGGTTGTGCGCATGACGATGAAATGCGTGACAATGGCAATCAGAATGCTTGCAACGATTGCCATCGGCACAAATGGCGGTTTCGTGGTCATAATCCAGCGCGCCCAATCAGGTGCCTGGCCGCCGGGTGAGGGGAGTAACAACACGGCCAGCCCACCCCATACAAAACTCATACCAAGCGTGACGACGATGGACGGCAGATTGCGCAGGTGGATGATCGCGCCAAGTGCTGCATAGGCTGCAATTGCTGCTGCGAGGATCAGAACACCGATGATGGGATTGGTGTTGAGATAGGTCGCAGCTACACAGACCACGAAGCTAACGAAGGTTCCCATCGACAGATCAAGGTCATTGACCGCCATGATGAGCATCTGAGCAATGGTTGCGAGTGCAATCGGTACTGCGAGATTGAACAGGAGATTGAGGCCGGTATAGCTCATGGCACGCGGCTGCATGTAGAAAACAGCGGCCAGCAGCAAAGCAAGCGAGAAAACCGGCGTAAGCAGGCGGAGAGATGAAGCGGAGAGACGCATTATTCGTGTCCTCCCTCAAAGGATGCAGCAAGCACGTTCTTTTCCGTGATTTCGTCGCCGACGAGTTCTGTCACGATTGCACCGTCGCGGAAGACATAGACACGATCGCACAATTCGATCTCGTCCATTTCGGTGGAATACCAGACAAAGGTGCGGCCATTTTCAGCTTCATGGCGCAGGATTTCATAAACTTCCTGCTTGGTGCCGACATCCACACCACGCATGGGGTCGTCCATCAGAATGGCATCGGCAGTGGTGGCAAGAGCACGGGCAAACAGCACCTTTTGCTGATTGCCGCCTGAAAGCGACAGGATGCGATTGCCCATATCCGGCGTGCGGATCTGAATCTTGTCTTTCCATTGTGCGCCAAGCTGATCTTCACGGCTCTGATCGACAAGCTTCAGCGATGAAAGGCGATCAAGCGAACCTATGGTGAGATTGTGCAGGATGCTCCAGAGAGGAAACGTGCCGTTAAGACTGCGATCACCCGCCACAAACGCGATTTCGCATTTGCGTGCAGGCAACCAGTTTGGCCGACGCGCATAATAAAGATCGAGCAGCATCTTGGTTTGACCATGACCGGCAAGCCCAGCGAGGCCGATAACTTCGCCCTTAAAAGCCTGAAACGGCTTGCTGTCATGGGGCCGCTTTTTTGCAGAGAGAACAGCTGTACCCGTCGTGTCGGCTTGTGCCACGCGGCGTGCCGCTTTTTCACGTTCGACACTGCCCATGGCTTCGACAAGGCTGCGGTTTGTAAAATCGTCTGCTGTGCGATTGGCGACGACCTTACCGTCTTTCATCACGACGATGCGGTCGGAAGTCGAGAGGATTTCACCAAGCATATGCGAAATGAGGATGACGGAGCCACCCGTGCCGACAAAGCGACGGACATAGGCCATCAGCTGTGCAGCAATGCCTGCATCGAGCGATGAGGTAGGCTCATCGAGAATGACGAGCTTCGGCGGTGTGCCGGGGGCGGTGAAATTGATGGCGATTTCAACCATTTGCCGTTCGGCAATGGACAACTCATCAACAGTTGCGGAGCAATCGATCTTGTGGTCGGGGAAAATCTCGCTGAGTTTGTTCGAAATCAGATCAACAGCCTTGCCGCGCCAGTTCGTGCCCATAAGGTCGCGCTGCATGATGCGGACATTTTCCGCAATTGTCAGATTGGGGAAAAGCGACAGCTCCTGAAAGACGCAGCGAATGCCATGTTTGCGTGCTGTCGCCACGCCATGGCCTGCCTCACCGTGATAGGAGAGGCTGCCTTCATGCGGGGTAAGGCCGCCATTGATGACATTGACGATGGTGGATTTGCCCGCGCCATTATGGCCGACAAGTCCGACGCATTCGCCTTCATGGATCACAAGTTCAGCGCCATCCAGTGCCTTTACCGCACCGAACTGCACGCGGATATTGCGTGCGGTGATGACTTCGCGTTTGTCGATTGTTTCAGACATGCACCCGGACTGTATTAGAGCATTTCCAGCAAAAGTGCGAAGCGGTTTTGCGTCGGATAATGCGAAAAAACAAAGAGATAGAGCATTTTCAATGATTCAATAAAAACAGGAAATGCTCTAGAGATAAGGGAATAGGAGTGGACATCGGCAATGCCAATGCCCACTCTTAAAAGAAAAGGCTTACTTCGCTTCCGCGATAACCTTCTGCGCGTCTTCCAGGGAATACTCGACATTCGCAACGCCACCCTTCTGGGTATTGCCGAGGTCCTTATCGAGCGTTTCCTGGCTCACGCTCAGAAACGGAACGACGAGGTCTTTCTTGACTTCCTTGCCGTCGAGGATCTGCTGCGCGACCCAGAAAGCGAGTGTTGAAACGCCCGGCGCGATCGAAACCGACATGGTTTCATAGCCGTTGGCGTCTTTCTGCTGTTTCCACCACTGCAGCTCGTCTTCACGGTTGCCCATGATGATGATCGGTGTTTCGCGCTTTGCTGCGGCAAAGGCCTGTGCAGCACCATAACCGTCGCCGCCCTGTGTTACCACGGCGTCGATCTTAGGCAGGCTCGGCAGCACGCCTGCGACTGCGCGCTGTGCAACATCAGCTGCCCAATCTCCATGGACCGAGCCAACGATCTTGAAGTTCGGATGCTTCTTCACGCCGTCTTGAATGCCTGCATGAATCTGGTCATCGACCGAAACACCTGCAAGGCCACGGATTTCAAGCAAATTGCCGCCGTCAGGCAGGCGCTTGGCGAGATAATCAACCTGACCTTCGCCCATAGCCTTGAAGTCAACCGCAATGCGCCAAGCGCAAGGCTCGGTGACGATGCCGTCGAATGAAACGACGGTGATGCCGGCATCGCAAGCTTCCTTGACTGCACCATTGAGTGCCGTAGGCGATGCCGCATTGATGACGATGGCATCATACCCCTGCAAGATCATATTCTGGATCTGCGCAGCCTGTTCTGTCGCCTGATTTTCTGCGGTGGTGAATGCATCGGCTGCAGAAACCGTACCCGCTGTGACGGCTTCCTTCGTCACCTTGTCCCAGCTCTGCAACATGGCCTGACGCCACGAATTGCCAGCATAATTGTTCGAGAAAGCGATCTTCTTCGACGACGTGTCGGCAAATGCGCTACCAGTCGTCATCAGGGTTGCGAGTGCGGCGGACGCCAAAAGAATTTTGCCAAGCTTCATTTCATTCCTCCCAGTTACAAATTTGCGGCACCGCAGCGTTCTCAACGCTTCGGTCCGTTTGAATTCTTTTTGTGCGAAGCCTCCCGCACGACCGCTCCTCAACGGTCCCAGTTTGCGCATCACATTACCTATTGTCTTGCGGGCAATTTTCTGGTGAAGCGAGAATGAAATAAATGCGTTGCTCTGTGAAGGCTGATCGAAGCAACCATGGTGCGGTTTGCCGCAGCAAAATTGCGGGAACCCGCAAGACACGCCGGTGGAGAAGCGGCGTATTATAAGAGTAAAGCAATCTGTCTTTGGGAGGAGAGTCGCTTGCTGGAGCTATCGCCTGCGCGCCTGCTGGACCGCTATCTGAATATATCCAGATTGCTGGCAGGGCAGCTCGATTTCGATTCCATCATTCAGGCCGTTGCTGCCGAGATTAATCACATTCTGCCCTATGACCATCTCGATGTCTGTATCAAGATGATCGATGGCAAATTTCACATCGCCTATGAAAGCGGGATAGAGACGGCCTGGAGTCGCAACCCGCCAGCACTTTTATCAGGAAGTCCCATTCGCACCCTCCTGTCTGGAGAAGTTGAATATTTGCTGACGGATGATGCACGCACTGACGCTCGGTTTCATTTTGAGGGATCATTCTCAACACCGATTATCGAACATGATCTCAAGGCCCGCCTCCATGTGCCGCTAAAGGCGCAAGGTGACATTATCGGGGCGCTGAGCTGCTCCAGTTTGCAATCGGGCTGCTATTCGGCGCGCGACGTGGAAAATGCGCAATCGATTGCCGATCTTCTGGCCCCATATTTCTTTGCAATCCGTGCTGCGGAACAGGCCAAGCGCTCGGCGATTGTCGAAACAGAAGCGCGGGCGCGCGAAGAGGGCTTGCGTTTTGGCGCGCTCAAACTCACTGAGGCTCTGGAGATCGAGCGGCATCGTATCGGCATGGATTTGCATGATCAAACGCTGGCCGATCTGACCCGGCTGGCGCGTCATGTCGAACGGCTGACGCGTGCCCCCGACCTTTCCGGTGAGCAACTGGAACCACTGTTTCGTGGCTTACAGCACTGCATGCAGGATTTGCGTCAAATCATTGAAGAAGCGAAACCTTCGGTGCTTCAACTTTTCGGTTTTGCGCAAGCAACTGAGAACCATCTTGATCGCTCGATCCGCGAAAGCGGTGCTTCCATCGAATGGTTTCTGGATGATTATAGTGAAGGCATGACGGAGAAGCTGGAGGAGACGGTTGCAACCTCGCTTTTCCGCATTGTGCAGGAAGCAATCAACAATGCCATCCGTCACGCTCTTGCCGGGGAAATCCGCGTTCGTCTTCGTGACAAGGGTGGGCGGCTTCTTGTTGAAGTCATGGATGACGGCATTGGCATGGACCGGCAGGCACAGCGTATTGGTCATGGCATTGATAATATGCGCACGCGGGCGCGCCTGATTTCGGCAAGCTTCGCCATCAGGAAAAATACGGAGGGTAGCGGCACATGCGTGACGATCCATCTGCCGCCGGAAATGTGTGAGCCAAATGGAGGGTAAGATGCAGGTTCTGATCGTGGAGGATGATCCGTTGCATCGCACCTATTTAGGCGAGGCAATTCGGGCAGCATTGCCTGAGTGCAACGATGTGTTGGAGGCCGACAACGGTTCGGCGGGTGAGAAACTGGCACGGATGCATCGCTCTGCCCATATTGTGATGGATTTACAAATGAGCGGACGAAATGGCATCGAGGCAGCCCGCACAATCTGGAAGGAAAATCCGGAAACCCGCATTCTGTTCTGGTCGAATTATGCCGACGAAGCCTATGTGCGGGGCGTTTCGCGCATCGTGCCGGAAGGGGCTGCCTACGGCTATGTGCTGAAGTCGGCGTCTGATGACAAATTGCGGCTGGCATTGCGCAGCATTTTTGTCGAAGCGCAGTGCGTCATCGACCGCGAAGTGCGTGGGTTACAGCAGAAGAGCCTTGGTCACGCCAGCGGGTTCAGTGAAAGCGAATATGAAATTCTGATCGATATCGCACTTGGTTTGACTGACCGTGTTATTGCGCGTCGCCGCAATCTGTCGCTCAGAAGCGTTCAGAACAGATTACAGCAACTCTATGAAAAGCTGGGTGTTTATCAGGATAAAGGCGAGCCGGAGGAAGGACGTTTCAACCTCCGTGCTCGTGCAGTAACTGTCGCGCTTCTGCGCAAGCTTTTGAATTACAGCGCGCTTGAACGCGCCGAAATTGAGCTGAATGACTGGATCAGCCGACAGCCGCCTTCAGGCGACGCTGCTCCAGATCGAGGCCGAGTTCCTTCGCGCGAGCAATGATGGGTACGAAGCGGCGCTGCTTCTTTTCTGCGTGATTTGAAGCAATGTCCGCGATGCGGTGCTTGAGGAATGGATTGAGGAAGCGCTCGCGAACGGTAATAGCATAGGCTTCCGCCTGTTCGCCGAGGCCATCAGCGGCAAAAACCGGCAGAACTTCTTCGCGCCAAAGCGCTTCGAGTTCATTGCGGATCGTTTCGTCATTCATGGCTTCCAGCACGATTTCATCCTTCGGACGATTACCGTTCAGCCATTGCTCGGCAATGAAAGTGTGACCGAGATTCAGCAGATAGAGCTTGAGGCGCTCGTAAAGCGCAAGATTGTTCGTCACGACGATGTCGGGATGTGTGCAGGGGAGCGTGAGTCCGTCAGCCTGCTCGATGGCCCAGATCGCATAAGGTTCGGCGATGGCTCCGACCGGATCGATTGGTTCTGATACGATACGATCAACGAGGCTATTGGCAAAGACGCATTTGCTTTCAATCCATTGCGTGAAAGCCTTGGGCAAGCTCCAGCTTTCTGCAAGATCAAGCATAATCGAACGTAATCTGTCGCCATTGCGCGAGATGAGCTCGCAAGGGAAAATCGACAACGGCGCATCTGGATTGACCTGCCAGCGATGGTGCAGCAACACAAGCAGCTTCGCAGGGAAGCTTTTCGGCAGGCGGTCGGTCTCGGTGAGCAGAGAAACATCATCGCCGATGTCGAGCTCAAAGCCTTTGTCGCCGGTATTGGACAGGATCACCTGAACCTGTGCAGCAAGGTCGCGGATCGTCTGCCAATCCGTATGAGCCGAATAGGCGGCAGTCACGCTTTTGGCTTGATGTTTCTCATCAACCGGTTCTCCACCCGCCAGGCCGCGAATAATGACCGGATAGCCTTCGCCGCTGTTGAGCGCTGCGATACGTCGCGCACTTTCTGGATTGGATGTGGTCTGTACGATTGCGACCGTGCCAATGGCATTGCCCTTTGCGAGCGCTTCCGAGATGAAGAAATCCGCATGTCCGAGCAGAAAGCGGCTCGTTCCGAACTGCAGAATCGATGGTTGATCGGTCATGAATTCCTCCCTTGAATATGCTGGAATAGCTATTGCAGTGGGCAAAATTGGTCAAGCCACTCTTTAAAAGCGGTCTAAAGCGAACTGCGACAAAACTGACGAAATCATCAATATGTAGTAATAACAATGATATAGGTAATATTGCACTTTCGGTCTCTTCAAAATATGGTAAGGCCAATTTGGGAGAGAGCATGAGCGAGCATATCGGCTCCGTGGAACCACGGAGGCTTTACCAACAGATTGCCGACCGGGTCAGGCTGCTGATCCGCGAAGGGCATTTTCCGGCGGGAAGCAGGCTTCCCGCTGAACGCGAACTCGCGCATCAACTGGGCGTGTCGCGCCCGTCATTGCGTGAAGCACTCATCGCACTTGAAATTGCAGGTAATGTCGAAATCCGCATGGGTTCCGGCATCTATGTTGCTGCCGAAGAAACGCGGCTTCCGGCACAAGGCGGCTCAATTGGCGAAAGTCCACTTGAAATCATGCAGGCGCGTTCACTGGTAGAGGGTAGCGCTGTGCTCATGGCTTGCAGCCATATCACACTCGACGCGCTGGAGCGGCTGCGCGGTAATCTCGATGCCATGCGGTTGCAGATCGAGGCTGAACGCAAACCTATTGAATTGGATCGGCAGTTCCATCTCATTATTGCCGAGCAGTCCGGTAATTCGGTTGTGACGCGTATTATACGCGACCTGTTTGACGAGCGGCATAGTCCGCTCACGGCGCAGATGCGTACGCGTTACGAGAATGCCGAAACATGGGCATTTGCTTTGGCGGAACACGAGAAGATTTTTGCTGCACTGGAGGCGCGGGATCCGCTTCTGGCACAGGCAGCGATGAGAACACATTTGGATACATCAAAGCAGCGATGGATGGAAAACGAGCCCAGATAATGAGGCTCATATTGGTCGCTGTGGCGGTTTTGGGAGTGAGGTCAGAACAATGAACGATAAGGCTGTCTCGGCTGTAACGCCGGTAATCCTTTTGCATCCGTCCGACGATGTGGCGGTCGCGCGTATTTCGGTCCGTGCAGGCGACCCGATTGGACTTGGCGACGTTATTGCACGCGATCTGATTGGACGTGGTCACAAAGTGGCTTTGCATGCCATTCCGCAAGGCAAGGAAGTGCTCAAATATGGGCAGATCATCGGTGTTGCTACGCAGGATATTGCGGTTGGCGAGCACGTGCATCTGCACAACCTCGCAATGCTGCCTTCCGAGCACGAACACCAGTTTTCTGTCGATATCGAAGAACGCGGGATGCTGCCGGAAGAGAAACGTCGCCAGTTCATGGGTTATGATCGCGGCTTCGGTGGTGTCGGTACGCGTAACTATATCGGCGTCATTTCATCGGTAAACTGCTCGGCCACGGTTTCGCGCTATATTGCGGATTATTTTAACCGCATGGGCGGTCTCGATGGTTTTGAGAACGTCGACGGCGTGGTCGCACTGACGCATGGCAGCGGTTGTGCGCTCAACACCAAGTCGGAAGGCTATCGCCTGTTGACCCGCACCATTCAGGGCTATGCCAAGCATCCGAATTTCGGTGGCATTTTGTTGATCGGTCTTGGTTGCGAAACCAACCAGATCGCGCCGATCATGGAACATTATCGCATGGAAGAAGGTGCACGCCTTCGCACTATGACGATCCAGCAGCATGGCGGTACGCGCAAGACAATCGATCATGCGATTGCCGAGATCAAGGAAATGCTGCCGCTCGTGAATTCTGCCAAGCGCACGCCGCAGCCTTTATCGAAGCTGAAAGTGGCGCTCGAATGCGGCGGCTCGGATGGTTATTCCGGCATTTCTGCAAATCCAGCTCTGGGCTATGCCTCCGATTTGATCGTACGCAATGGTGGCACCACCGTTCTGGCAGAAACGCCCGAGATATATGGCGCTGAACATCTGCTGACACGGCGTGCGGTAACACCAGCAGTTGCGGAAAAGCTGCTTCACCGCATTGACTGGTGGCGCGATTACACGGCTCGCAACGGTGACGAGCTCAACAACAATCCATCGCACGGAAACAAGCTTGGTGGCCTGACCACTATTCTCGAAAAATCGCTGGGTGCCGTTGCCAAGGGCGGCTCCATGCCTCTCAAGGCTGTCTACGAGTTTGCCGAAACCGTAACCGAACAGGGTTTCACTTTCATGGATACCCCGGGTTACGACCCGGTGGCCGTGACCGGGCAAGTGGCGGGCGGTTGTAACGTGATCTGCTTTACCACAGGACGCGGATCGGTTTCAGGCTTCAAGCCTGCACCCTGCATCAAGATCGCAACCAATTCCGAAATGTACGAGCACATGAAGGAAGACATGGACTTCAATTGCGGTGGCATCGTCACGGGCGACGAAACCATCGAAGAGTCCGGCACGCGCATTTTTGAACACATTATCGCGGTGGCTTCCGGTGAGCAGACGCTGAGCGAAATCTACGACTATGGCGATAACGAATTCGTGCCGTGGCAGGTCGGAGCCGTAACCTGATCCGCCCCATGCAATAAAAATGACAGGAATATTCTGATGGTCAAAGCTCTGCGTATCGAGAGCGAAAACGTTACCCGTTTTGCTGAAATTCCCGAAGCACCACTTCTGCCGGGCCATGTCCGTATCAGCGTGCGTCACGTGGGACTTTGCGGCAGCGATCTGAATACGTTCAAAGGGCTAAATCCACTCGTGGAACTTCCCCGTATTCCGGGTCACGAAATTGGTGGCGAGATCATCGAGGCAGGTGAGGGCGTGAGTGCTGCCTACGCCAAGGGCAAGCGCGTTATCGTGCTGCCTTACACCAATTGCGGCACCTGCTCGTCGTGCCGAAAAGGCAGATTGAATGCCTGCCGTTACAACAAGACGCTCGGTGTTCAGCAGAATGGTGGACTGGCAGAACAGATCGTACTGCCTGCCGAAAAGCTGATCCTGAATGATACGCTTGCGCCGCGTCATCTCGCACTGGTCGAACCGCTTTCGGTTGGTTTTCATGCGGTAGAACGCGGACGCGTTCAGGCTGGTGATACGGTCGCGGTTCTTGGCTGTGGCATGATCGGCATGGGCGTGCTCATTGGTGCGGTTGCACGTGGTGCCAAGGTTATCGCGATTGATCCAAGTGCGGAAAAGCGTGAACTGGCTCTGAAGTTAGGCGCAACGCATGCTCTTCCGGGTGGCGAGGATGTCGTTGCCAAGGTGCAAGAACTGACCAACGACGATGGCGTTGATGTGGCCTTTGAAGCTGTCGGATTGCCGATTACCTTCACGCAGGCTGTTGATCTGACGGGCTTTGCCGGTCGGGTTGTTTATGTCGGCTATTCCAAATCGCCGGTGACCTATCAGACCCAATTCTTCAATCTCAAAGAACTCGACATCATGGGATCGCGCAATGCGACACTCACTGATTTCGAAGCCGTTATCGCGCATCTGGAAAAGCTGGGGAACGACGCCGACCAGCTTATCTCGAAGGTGTTCCCCTTTGAGGATGCCGAACAGGCGCTGCCTTATTGGGATGGCGACCGCAACGTTCTGAAGATCATCATCGAACGTTACTGAAATCGAAGCGCATCTCCGTGCCAGGGAAGGAACGGCATGGAGATGATGCGGAGGAAACCGGCCTTAAGGCCATAAGTTGAGGACCCTAACGGGAGGATACCCATGAAGAAGTTTGTTACCGGCGCGATCGCGGCTGGCATGTTGCTGGCTGGAAGCATCGCTGCATATGCTGCGAATGTCTCGATCAAGGTTGCCTATGAAAACAATCCCGGCGAGCCTTTTGATCAGGTTATGCATTATTGGAAAGACGATCTCGCAAAGCGCAGCAATGGCGAAATCACGCTTGAGCTTTATCCAAGTTCGCAGCTCGGCTCCAAGAAAGATGTGACCGAGCAGGCCATGATGGGCCTCAACGTCGTGACCATTTCCGACGTCGGCTTTCTGGCCGAATATGACCCAGACCTCGGCGTGCTCTACGGTCCGTTCCTGACCGATGATCCGGCACAGCTTTTCAAGGTTTATGACGGTCCCTGGTTCAAGGAGAAGAGCGAAGAACTGAAAAAGAAGGGCATTCACATCGTAATGCCGAACTATCTTTACGGTATTCGCCAGATCATTTCCAAGAAGCCTATCCGTACGCCGGAAGACCTCAAGGGTATGAAGATCCGCGTGCCTAACAACGTCATGCAGATCAAAACCTTTGAAGCTATGGGTGCAACACCGACGCCGATGCCTCTGGGCGAAACCTTCCCAGCGCTCGCGCAGGGCGTGATTGATGGCGTTGAGAACCCGATTTCGGTTCTTTACGGCCAGAAGTTCCAGGAAGAAGCCAAGTATCTGAGCAAGGTCGGCTATCTGACCAACGTCGCTCTAATTGTCGGCGGTGAAGCCTTTTTCTCGACGCTGCCGGAAGATCAGCTCAAGATGATCCATGAGTCCGCATATGATGCAGGTCTCTACAGCCAGAAGCTGACGATCGAAAAAGACAATGAAATGATCGAAAAGATGAAGGAAGCCGGTGTCGAGGTGATTGAAGTCGACCGTGCTCCTTTCAAGGCGCTTGCTGAAAAGGTCTACACGCAGTTCCCAGAATGGTCGCCAGGTCTTTACGAAAAGATCAAAGAAGAGCTGAAGAACTGATCCATCTTAATTCGGATATTGCCATGTCGCAGTCTTACTGCGGCATGGCTCGATTATGGAATTTAATCCGATGAAACTTTTTGAAAAACTGATCGACTGGCTTGCAGCCGCTCCGCTGTTCATTCTGCTCGCGCTGTTTAATGTGGCGGTGGTGATGCGCTATTGGTTGCACCAGCCACTGCAATGGACGGAAGAAATTTCCGGCTTGCTGATGATCTGGATCATCATGCTTGGCAGTGTCGCAGCGGAACGAGACAATCAGCATCTTGCTATTCCGATGCTTGTAGAGATTTTGCCTGAAAAGACCCGCGATGTGATTAATTCAATCATCTCGATCCTTTCTGGTTTGTTTCTGCTCTATGTGTCCTATGCCGGATACAAGCTGTCGGTTGCGGCTCAGTTCAAGGTGACTGACGTGCTGCGGATTTCCTATTACTGGATCGATATCGCAGTGCCTGTCGGTTTCGTCATCATCGCTCTTTATATGTTTACTGGCGCTTTTAAAACCTTGCGCGCCGCTTTTGCGGGAGGCAAGGCATGAACCTGACCACCATCGTTCTCATCATGCTGGCGTTGATCGCGCTCAACATGCGCCTTTACGTGGCCATTCTGATTGCGGTCTTTACCTATTTTATCTTCTTCAATCAGATGCCGATTGCAATCGCAGTTCAGCGGTTCATCAGCCCTGCCCAGAACACGTCGCTGCTTGCTATTCCGTTCTTCATCATGCTCGGCACAGTGATGTCGCATACGGGCATTGCCGAGCGTTTGATCAAAGTTGCGGATATTCTGGTTGGCCGTATGCGCGGCGGCATGGCGCTTACCAACATCATGGTTTCGACCCTGATGGGCGGTGTCAGTGCATCCAATCTAGCAGACAGCGCCATGTTGACCCGCATGATGGTGCCGGAAATGGTCAAGCGTGGCTATGACAAGGCATTCTCATGTGCGGTCACAGCAGCTGGTTCGCTTATCACTCCGATCATTCCTCCGGGCATTGCGCTGATCATCTACGGCCTGATTGCGGACGTTTCCATCGGCAAGATGTTCATGGCCGGTGTCATTCCGGGTATTCTCGGTGCCGTCATCCTGATGTTTGCTGCTTATATCACCTCCGTGAAGCGTGGCTACAAGCCAAGTCGCGAGAAGCGAATGAGCGGTGCCGAGGTTGCATCCACACTTGCCTCTGCCTGGCCTGCTGTCGTGCTTTTGCTTGCAATCATTGGTGGTATTCGCCTCAACATCTTCACGCCGACAGAAGCCGGTGCTGTAGCGGTTACTCTGGTGCTGATTATCGGTTTTGTGATCTATCGCGAAATGCGCGTATCGCATGTGGTGGATTCCCTGATCGAAACTGCCAAGTCCACAGCTTCGGTCATGCTGGTTATCATGGCGTCGTCAGCACTTGCCTGGGTGTTCTCGCTTGAGCAAGCCGGACAGTCGCTGATGCAGCTGATCTCCTCTTTCACCAGCAATCCCTATGCGTTTCTGTTGGCAGTCAATGTGATCCTGCTCGTGCTCGGTGCGCTGATTGAGGGCACTGCCCTGATGATCGTTCTGGTGCCGCTCCTGATGCCAACCGTAAAGGCGCTTGGTATTGATCCGGTACATTTCGGTATTATCGTCATTGTGAATCTGTCGATTGGTACGCTGACACCACCGGTTGGTACGGTCATGCTGATGGTGTGTAATATTGCGAAGGTCAGAGTGGGCGATTTCACCCGTCAGGCTTTCAGTATGTATCTGGGGCTGTTTATTTTGTTGGCTCTGATTACATACGTGCCTATGATCTCAACATTCCTGGCGCACTAAAAAGTAAAGCGCGGGCAATTTCCCGCGCTTTCTAGGGCATTTCCTGTTTTTCTTGAATCATTGGAAATGCTCTATCTCTTTGTTTTTTCGCATTATCCGACGCAAAACCGCTTCGCACTTTTGCTGGAAATGCTCTAATTCTATTACCAAGGGTTATCGACACGCGGCCATATTGGCCGCGTCATTTTTTGGTAATTCGTAGCTCTTGGATTGACCGGATAAGAACTCGGTGCGTCGACATAGATGATCTCGGCCGCAATCGGCGCAAATCCCGCATGAAAATGATTGGTTGATTTGACGACCAGAATGTCTTTTAGCATCGGATCAATGCCGATATTGGAGAAAATATCCGGCTCGAATGTTTGCGTGCGGTTGGTGTTGAGAATGACATCTATCTCTGTCCCCTCAATTCGCACGACTGCCGAAGGTCCGAGCGTGACGCGACTAAGGCCAAAGCTCTGCCAGCCTTCGGGCAAAACTTTCATCACCGTAACGCGCGCATCAATCGGCTCTCCGGCTTGCGGACCAGATTTGCCGCCTATACGCAGATCGATGACTGCGCCTTCGCCTGCCGCGTGGCAAAAAGTGACGGCCAGTGTATCCCAAATGGTCGCAACCGCGGCTTTCTGGATGTTGCGCTCTATCAGCCTGCGCAGAATATGCGTGCCGTCGCCCGCAACACCACCACCTGGATTATCCCATACATCGGCAATCACGGCAGGCTTTGCAGGGTTGACGGTATGTGCTGCAATCGCACGGTCGATGCCATCGTCGATATCGTACATGGTCATCAATGTCTGCTCACGCATACCAATAAGCTCTCGCCCCAGTTTTTCTGCGAGCGCATCGCCTTTTGCGCGGTCGTTATCAGTGACGACAAGAATACGTGTCCCCATTTCAGGGACATCTGCCGCCATGAAACCATGAATAACCGAGATGGAAAGTATGCCGTCCTTGCCATGCATGGCCTTTATGCGATCGATAAATGAGCGCATGGGTTCTTTGCTTGTCGGGAAAACCCCGATCATGCGGCAGTCAAAGGTAGAAATGACGGGCTTGATTTTGCCCTTCAATGTGTCAAGCGCCATAGACACGACATGTTCACCGCGCTCATAGAAATCCGTATGAGGAAATTCGAGGAAGGCAGCGTAAATATTCAGGTTTTCCACCCGCTTTTGCGTGAGATGACTATGCGGATCGAACTCGCTGGCGACCAGAATGTCAGGTCCCACGATTGCACGCACCCGTTCCAGCAAATCGCCTTCGCAATCATCATAGCCTTGCGCAACCATGGCTCCGTGCAGGCCAAGCACGACGGCATCTACCGGCATTGCAGCTTTCAATTGGTCGAGGATTTCATCGCGCAGTTCTTCAAAGGCTTGTTTCTGCAACAAGCCGCCCGGTTCCGCCCATGTGGCGGTGCCTTCGATAACGGTCAGCCCTTCCGCAGCCGCTCGCTTGCGCAATGCAACAATTGGCGATGAACACAGCGTCGGAGTATCAGGGTGTTTGCCCGGTGCCGCATAGAAAGCCATTTCAAACGACGCGCGGTCGGTTGGTACGGGCGAAAAGGTGTTGGTTTCAGTAGCAAGCGACGCGGTGAAAATACGCATATGGTCTGCCTGGGTTATTTTTGCGGTGCGTAAGCGATGGCTTCAATCTCGATCTTGATGTCAATCATCAGACGGGATTCGACCGTTGTGCGTGCTGGAGGGTCTTTCGGGAAATAGGTTGCATAAACCGCATTCATACGCCCGAAATCACGCGCATCTTCGAGCCAGATGGTCGTCTTGACGACGTCTTCCATGCCAGCCCCTGCAAGGGCTAATGCTGCTTTGACGTTTTCGAGCACCTGCGCGGTTTGCGCTTCGATGCCGCCTTCGACAATCCTGCCATTTGCTCCCATAGGCACCTGACCGGAAATATAGACGGTGTCGCCAGCGCGCACGGCGGGAGAAAGCGGCACATGTGATGCGCCGAATGCCTGTTTCTTGGACATGTTGAACTCCGCTTATTTTACAGCGCCGAGCGAAAGACCTTTGATGAGGTAACGCTGCAGCCATATGAATAGGATTGCGACGGGTAGAGTGGCGACGAGTGTTGCGGCCATGACATAGTGCCATTCAACGGTGTAGCGGCCCGCCACCAACGAGAAAACCTGGATTGGAAGCGTATAGCTGCTCTGACTGCGCAACATGGTAAGCGCCACCACGAATTCGTTCCATGCATTGATGAAAGTGAAGATCGCGGTTACGGCGATGGCCGGTATGCAGAGCGGCAGGAACACTTTGACGAGCGTTTTGAAGCGGCCAGCTCCTTCCATCCATGACGCTTCTTCAAGGTCTTTTGGAATGGTGTCAAAATAGCTCTGTAGCATCCAGACAGTGAAGGCGATGTTGAAGGCCATGTAAATCGCGCCAACCGCCGTAACACTCTCGATCAATCCGTAAGCTGCAAGCAGGCGGAACAGGCCAAGCACCAGCACGATTGGCGATATCATCTGCGAAATGAGCAGGAACTGACGGAATGCGCCGTGGCCCGCAAAGCGAAAGCGTGACATGGCGTAGGCCGCTGGAATGGACACGATGATCGCTCCAACGGAAGCGATGACCGATACATAGAACGAGTTCAGCAATGCATTGCCAAAGCCGGTTCGCACCCACATTTCAGAGAAATTCTGCCAGCGGAATTCGCTTGGCCACCATGTTGGCGACAGGACTTCCTGAGGTGGCTTAACTGCGGTCAAAAACATGACCGCAAAAGGAAACAGCGTCAGCACGATCAGCGGAGCGAGAATGATCCAGGCAAGGATGGTGCGTTTGATTTTGGATGCGATCATGTGCGTTCGCTCCGCATGGATAGCCGGATATAGAAGGCTGTGAAAACCAGAAGGATGGCGAGCATGATCAGCGAGACCGCCGAGGCTTCACCGAGTTTTCCGAGCCTGAAAGCCAGCTTGTAAAGGTGAGTCACGAGAATATCTGTCGTGTTTGCCGGTCCGCCCTGGGTCATTACCCAAATGATCGGGAACGAATTGAACACATAGATCGTGTTGAGCACGATTGCGATGTTCACGAATGGCTTGAGTAGCGGCAAGGTGATTTCACGAAACTGCTGCCAGAGATTGGCTCCCTCCAATGACGATGCTTCGTAGAGATCGTCTGGAATGGAAGAGAGGCCACCGAGAAAGATCGTGGTTGTGAATGGCACTGTTACCAAGATGCCCACGAGAATCTGCATTGGAAAGGCAGTCGTGGCGCTGGCCAGCCACTGAATATTGCTGTCGATAATGCCGAGATTGCGCAGTGCGGAGTTAAGCATTCCGCTTTCGCCGTTCAGCGCCCAGCGCCAGACAATTGCCGTCATGGTCAAAGAGACAGCCCATGGCAGCATAACGATGACGCGTGCGACGGATCGACCGTAAAAATCCATATTCAGGATGATCGCGACTGGTATCGATACGACAAGGGCACCGCCGACAACGGCTACGGTCCATACGGCTGTTCGCCACAATGCATTCAGAAAATCGGGTGATGCGAAAAGGGCTGTGAAGTTTGCACCATCGTTGAAATCGCGCAATTGCCCGAAACGGTTCACATCATGGGTGGCGATCTCAAAGAGATGCACGACCGGCCAGAAGATCACTACCGCAGCCAGCAGCAGGCTTGGCAAGATCAGAAAATAGGGCAGGGTGCGATTTTGCATCGGCCAAAAATTCCACGGAATAAAAGGGACCCGGCAGCAGAACAGTTTAAACTGTCTACAGTTTCCGTCCGCTGCCGGGGTGATGGGATTACTTCTTCAGGATTGCATCCGCCTTGGCGGCAGCTTCCTTAAGAACAGCTTCCGGTTCGCCCTGACCAAGATAGATGCTCTGCATCGCATTGGACGTGATATCGGCGATTTCTTCCCAACCCGGAATGATTGGCGCAAAGCGCGCATCAGGAAGCAGGGCAGTGAAAGCAGCGAGATCGGCATTATTGACGTAATAATCCATCTTCGCTTCTTCCTTGTTTACAGGCAGGAAGCCTTCACCCTGTGTAAACTTGGCGCGCCATTCTGTCTGGAACAGGAAGTCGAGAACTTTCCAGGCCTCTTCCTTGTTCTTCGAGTTCTGGAACATGATAACGGAGTCCGTTACGCCATAAGTGCCACGAGCACCCGTTGGACCGGCAGGAATTGCAGTCACACCATATTTCAGATTTGGTGCTTCTTCCTTGATCTGGTTCGACAGGAACGGCGCAGTGATCATCATGCCGACCTTGCCCTGCTTGAAGAGATTCTGCACATCTTCACGAGCATAGGAGGTGACACCCGGTTGTGTCAGGCCGCCATCAATCATCGACTTATAGAGCTTGGCTGCTTCAAGAGCGCCCGGCGTGCTCAGGCCTGAAGTGCCATCCTTGTTGAGGATTTCCGCACCCTGTGACCACATCGCGTAATAGTAATAAACGTCAGTTTCGATTTCTTTGCCCTGAAGGCCGAAACCATAGTTTTCACCACCAAGCGCTTTGATCTTTTCAGCAGCAGCTTTGACTTCATCCCAGTTTGCAGGAGGGTTGGCGACGCCAGCTTTCTCCAGCAGATCCTTGTTGTAGTACATAGCGCGTGCAGATGCTGCGATCGGCAGGCCGTATGTCTTGTCTTCCAGCACCGAAGGCGACAGGAATGTTTCGATGAAACGACCCTTGAATGCATCGTCCATATAGCCGTCAAGCGGCTCCGCGATGCCCTGCTGTACGAAGTCGATCAGCCAGCGCGTACCAATGATCGAAAGATCGGCATTGGTGCCAGCTGAAATGTCGGTGGTCAGTTTCTGCAGAAGTACGTCCCATGGCACGACTTCAAAATTAAGCGTGATGCCGGGGTTTGCGGCTTCAAAAGCCTTCTTTACTTCCTCAAAATATGGGCCGGTCTTCGAGCTGTACTCAGCGACCGTCATACGCACTTCGCCGGCCTGTGCGGCTGAACCAAGTGCCAGAATGCTCAATCCAGCCAAAAGGCCGGCCTTCCATTTATTGATAGACATTTTCCCGTTCCCTTGTTTGCCCATGCTTCATGTGAAGACGTCTTAATTTTTGTTATTTTCTTACATTATCGGCAAATTTTGCGCTTTCAAGTAAAAAGTTTTGTTGCAAACTTACATTTTCACTTTTAGGCTGGCCTGAATAAGTATGCGCGAAAAGTGCTTTAAAAGGGGAAGAGAGTGGAGCATTCAGGCGAATTTGCCGGAAAATCCGTATTGATTACCGGTGCCGGGGGCGGTGTCGGCACTGCGCTTGTGAAAATATTTTCATCGCGCGGGGCAAAAATTATCGGCTGTGATTCCACTCTGGAAGTCATGCAGGCTGATAATCTTTACAGTCGTCATGCATTTGACCTGCTTGACCGCAACTCGCTGCAGTCTGCCGTAAACACCATTACAGATGCCGACGGCGTGCCTGATATTGTTGTCAACAATGCCGGATGGACCCGGGCTGAATCATTTGAAGAGCTTGATCAGGCGCGAATCAATCAGGAGATTGATCTCAATCTCACTGGGGTCTGTTCGTTTTCTGCAGCGCTTGCACAGAAGATGGCGGCCAATGGCTGTGGTGCTTTTGTCTTTATATCCTCGGTTAACTCGCTTTCGCATTTCGGCAATCCAGCCTATGCGGCAGCCAAGGCCGGCATAAACGCTTTCGCACGCGCTCTTGCAGTTGAATATGGGCAACAGGGATTGCGCGCCAATGTGGTGTGCCCTGGCTCAATCCATACACCGGCATGGGATCATCGCATCAAGAATGACCCTGCCGTTTTCGATAAGCTCAAGCGTCTTTATCCGCTGGGCCGTATTGTCAACGTTAATGAGGTGGCCGAAGCGGTTGCCTTTCTCGCATCTGACCGGGCGTCCGGCATAACCGGCACAATTCTGCCCGTTGATGCCGGATTGATGGCCGGTTGCAGGCCTTTTATTGAAGATATCTTAGGTGGGAACTGAGTGATGAAAAATGTTTCCCTGCGTGGAATTACCAAATCTTTCGGACAGATGAATGTTCTGGATCGCGTTGATCTGGAGATTGAGGATGGCGAGTTTCTCGTCCTCGTTGGTCCATCCGGCTGTGGTAAGTCCACACTTTTACGTATGGTCGCGGGACTGGAGCCAATTTCCGGCGGTGATCTGATCATTGGCGGCGAACGCGCCAATGAACTGCCACCGCAAAAACGCAATATCGCGATGGTGTTCCAGTCTTATGCGTTGTTTCCGCATATGACGGCACGAGAGAATATCGGTTTTGGCCCACGCATTCGGGGCGAGGATAGCTCGACCACAGCAACAAAGGTGGACAAAGCTGCATCGATTCTCAATTTACACTCTTATCTCGACCGCTATCCGCGCCAGCTTTCAGGTGGTCAGCGACAGCGTGTTGCTATGGGCCGGGCAATTGTACGCGAACCATCAGTGTTCCTGTTCGATGAACCCTTGTCCAATCTGGATGCTCAGCTTCGAGTACAGATGCGTACTGAAATCAAGGCGCTGCATCATCGGCTGAAATCAACGGTAATCTATGTGACACATGATCAGATCGAAGCCATGACCATGGCCGACCGCATCGTTGTTATGAATCAGGGTAAGATTCAGCAGATCGGTGCACCGCTTGAACTGTATGATCGACCTGCAAACAAATTTGTGGCGGGGTTCATCGGATCACCGTCAATGAGCTTCATTCCGGGTGCTGTGATCGAGGGTGGCAAGTTCCGCACAACTGACGGCGAAGAGATTTCTACGCCGGGACGCAAGACATCGGAGCGTGGCGCGGAGCTGGGTATCAGGCCGGAAAATTTCATCATCGCGAAAGACGGCGAGGGGCTGACGCTTGCTATTGAGGTTGTCGAACCAACAGGGCCAGAAACCCACGTTTACGGGAAAATTGCCGGTGAAGCTGTGCGGGCCGTATTCCGTGAGCGAATTCACCTTGCACCGGGAGAGCGAGTCCCTGTAACGGCGAAGCCCGAACACATCCATCTCTTTGATAAGGAAAGCGGTTTACCGCTGTAGAACTCGTATGAGCAAGGTTGCGGACATCATCACAAGGCTTCATGCCGCAGCACAGGAGGGGTCGAAATCCGACCGTCGACTGGCTGCACTGGTGTTGTCTGATCCTGATTATGCATCCAAGGCGGCCATATCTGAAATCGCGGCTCGTGCTGAAGTAAGTGAGCCAACAGTCACACGGTTCTGTCGTGGGCTGGGCTGTGACGGTGTGCGCGATTTCAAGTTTTTTCTGGCACAGGCACTGGCAATTGGTGGTCAATATCTGACGGCGGAAGCGCCCGCCCGCGATATTCGCGAGGCGCGTATCGCTGCGGCAGTTACAGATGCGGCGGTTGCGGCTATTCATCGTGCCAGCGATAATCTGGATATGTCTGTCGTCATGAAAATTGCCGAGCGGATAGCTGTGTCAGGCTCGGTTCTTTGCTTAGGCTCGGGCGGCATTTCTTCTATGATGGCGACAGAGTTGCAAAATCGACTGTTCCGACTGGGTATTCCTGTTCTGGCGCAGGTGGATGGGCAGTTGCAGCGTATGTACGCAGCAGTGGCGACGCGAGATACGACGGTAATTGCATTCTCGGTTTCGGGTTATGCCCGCTCTGTGGTCGAAGCGATTTTGGTCGCCCGGCAATATGGTGCGGAAACTGTGGCGATCACCGCTCAAGGATCTGACCTCGCAAAGGCAGCCAATACGGTCATTCCGTTTCAAGCTGATGAAGACGGTAATTTGTATAAGCCGACATCGTCGCGGTTTGCTTTGATGGCAATACTCGACATGATCGCGACTGCGACGGCTGAAGTTCATGGACCGAAAGTGCTTGAGAGCCTGCGCCGCATCAAGCACAGTTTGAACACACTCAAGATAGACGATCCGCGCTTGCCCCTAGGTGACTGATGGGTGACGGATGGGAGACTGACCAATGACACGGCCTAAAACTGTCCACGAAATCGATACGCCTGCTATTCTGATTGATGTTAATCGTGTTCAGGCCAACATCAAGAAAGCGCAGGCTCATGCTGATGCGATTGGCGTAAAGCTTCGCCCGCACATCAAAACGCATAAACTGCCGTTCTTTGCGCGCCGTCAGCTTGAAGCGGGTGCTGTGGGGATTACCTGCCAGAAGCTTGGCGAGGCTGAGGTTATGGCAGATGCGGGAATTGTCGATATTTTCCTGCCCTATAATATTCTGGGTAAGCAAAAGCTCGACAGGCTCTATGCTCTTCATCAGCGCATCACAATCTCCGTCACGGTCGATAACTCCACGAGCCTCGAAGGACTCGTATCGCGGTTTAACAATGAAGGGCGTCCGCTCACTGTATTGGTCGAATGCGATACCGGCATGGGGCGCTGCGGTGTTCAAACACCTGAAGAGGCGCTGGAACTCGCGCGTCAGATCGAGCAGAGTAAGGGGCTCAGGTTTGGTGGGTTGATGACTTATCCGGCGACGGGCAAAGCTGAACAAGCTGAACAATGGCTTGTTCAGGCACGTGATCTCCTCGCTGCGAACAACATCCAATGTGAAACCATTTCAAGCGGCGGCACGCCGGATATGTGGCGTTCTCCAAAGGAGAGTGTGATCACGGAATATCGGCCTGGCACTTATATTTATTTCGACCGCTATCAAGTCGCAAAGGGAGCGGCAACGCTCGATGACTGCGCATTGACCGTGCTGTCAACAATCGTCAGTCACCCGACACCCGATCGTGCGATTATCGATGCCGGTTCCAAGGCGCTTTCAAGCGACACTCTCGGTCTCGCTCATTTCGGAGAACTGGCCGGGAGGACTGATGCTCGTGTCACAGGCCTAAGTGAAGAACATGGTACGCTTAAGGGCGATATTACCGGGTTGAAAGTGGGTGACAAGGTGCGGGTCATTCCCGATCATGTCTGTGTGGTGTCCAATCTCTTTGATGAGGTGCATCTCATATCTGGCGATGATGTTATCGACATCTTGCCGGTGGCTGCACGTGGAAAGCTGAATTAATTAGGGGGGGCGAGTATGAAAGAAGTCATCAATCCATTTGCAGGCGACAAAGATCGTGAGCAGATTTGGGAAATGCTCGTGCGCCGCGATATCGAGGCATTTGTAGGCCAAAACTGGGCGCTTGTTGCCGATGATTTTGATGAGGCGCGGTTCTTGGGCATTCATGCGCATGGAGAGGCTAATCCTGATAAGTGGGATGCGGCTTTTCCAACCTTGACCGCCTATCGCGATGAATGGTTGCGCCAGGCTGCCGAGAGTGCGGCGACTGAATATGCCGAATCTCTGGCTGACGGCGTGTTCCGCGCAACGAATCTTGGCGTCATTGACATCAATGGCGACGTTGCTGTCGCGCGCAAAAAGTTCGATGGCACGATCAAAAAAGCAGATGGAACCCATGATCGGCTGTATTGGCAGACACTTTATTTTTGCCGTCGGCACGGAGAGCGTTGGCGTATTACGGGCTTCATTGGATATATGGTTAATAGCTAATTCAGCCCGGTTTGAACGGGAGGATTTTATGGGCGCGGATCGCTTGATCTGCGCCCATTTTTCTGGCAAATGGCGTCAGATAAGGCAAAAGTATAATCACACAAATTTACTGCAATTAAGAGAAATTATATTCTACGAATACTAAATTGCCTCATGTCGCAGCTAATTGCATATTTGTCGCAGCCCGCTCGTGTGCAGCGCTTTCACAGGATTACTATTATTGGCAGGCTAGCCGATTATTTCTGATAATCGGATGTGTCGGTTAGTCCGCATATTTCGTCGCGCAACCCATCAAAAACAAACAAGGGGACGGGTCGCGCAAAGATGAATCCATGACTGTGGGTGGACATGTCGGGAAATGGTCTATATAAATACGTCACACCAATCGCTAATCATTCTCTGTGGGTCGTTCGCTGCCTGCAAGTTGCGCATGTCCAATTCGCGCAAGAATGAAGAAATAATGATGTTAAAAAGGAGATTAAACCTGCCTGCACAGCGGGGTTAAACATAATGCATGGTATTTTATACAAGGAAGATAGTATGAAGTCGCCTGCTAAGACAAAGATAAGCTTGAATGGCGTGTTTAAAGTCTTCGGCGACGATCCGGAGCGCGCAATGCAGGAATTGCGTGCAGGTAAATCAAAAGCCCAGATTCATAGTGATCATGGTGCTACAATCGGCGTAGATGACGCGACCTTCGATATTAAAGAGGGTGAAGTATTCGTCATTATGGGCCTCTCAGGCTCAGGTAAATCTACACTTCTGCGCCTGCTCAACCGCCTTATCGAACCGACTGATGGTTCCATCGAAGTTGATGGTCGTGACATTGTCAAAATGTCGAAACGCGAGCTGATCGATCTTCGCCGCCGCGACATGAGCATGGTGTTTCAGTCTTTTGCGCTGCTTCCCAATCGCACGGTGTTGAACAACGCCTCTTTCGGTCTTGAAGTGGCTGGAATGGGTGAAGCCGAGCGCCACGAGAAAGCATTGAAAGCGCTGGCCGCTGTGGGGCTCGAACCCTATGCCAATAGTATGCCAGATCAGCTTTCGGGCGGCATGAAGCAACGTGTCGGCCTCGCGAGAGCGCTGGCGAGTGAGCCAACAATCCTGCTGATGGACGAAGCTTTCTCCGCGCTCGATCCTTTGATCCGCACGGAGATGCAGGATGAGCTGAAACGCCTTCAGGCCGAAAACAGCCGCACAATCATTTTCGTGAGTCACGATCTCGACGAGGCAATGCGAATAGGCGACCGTATCTGCATCATGCAGCACGGCAAGGTTGTTCAGGTTGGAACGCCGAACGAAATCGTTTCTTCACCTGCCAATGATTACGTCCGCTCATTCTTCCGCAATGTTGATGTTTCGCGCGTTTTCAAGGCGTCGGATGTCGCTCGGGATGACGAGATGATCATGTTCGATCCAGCACAGTTGACTTCGGCATTAGAGCGTCTTGATGCAAGCGGACAGACATATGGCGTTTTGCTTGACGCCGACAGGATTTATCGCGGTGTCGTTACGCGTGATGCTCTTGCCAGTGGCAGTTTCAAATTGGGTGATGATCAACTTGACAGCGCCGCCGCTATACAGGCCGACGCGCCACTTTCCGGACTTTTGACGCGTGTCGCTGAAAGCCCATGGCCAGTGCCGGTGACGGATCGGAACAACCGATATCTCGGGGCGATCAGCAAGTCGGCACTCCTTGAAACACTCGGCCGCGCTGGCTGATTTTGACACGTATATGCCTGTCGGGCAAAAGCCCGGCATTTTACAGGATTGGTCCAATCCAGAGGCAACAAAATCTGAAATGGACGGTAAAATATGGATTTGAATTTTAGTATTGGCGGATGGGCGGACGTGGTGGTCAACTACATTCTTGACCACTTTACGCCAGCGCTCGATATGATCGCCGCCACAATCGGTTTCGTCACAGACGGAATTCAGAATGCACTTCTTTCCATCCCACCTGTGGCGGGCATCGGAATTCTTACTTTGCTCGCGCTTTGGCGTGTGAGCTGGAAGTTTGCAATTTTCACCGCACTTGCACTGTCGCTCATCATCCATATGGGGCTGTGGAGTGGCACAATGGAAAGCTTGTCGCTGGTGCTGGCTTCCACAATCATCGCGGTGGTGATTGGTATTCCGCTTGGTATCGCCATGGCCCGCAGCGATGCAGTGGCTTCCATTGTCCGCCCTGTGCTTGATCTCATGCAGACCATGCCTGCTTTCGTATATCTCATTCCAGCAGCAATGTTTTTTGGTCTTGGTGCCGTGCCGGGTACGATTGCGACCGTGATCTTCGCGATGCCGCCGGTTGTGCGTCTCACCAATCTCGGTATTCGTCAGGTTCACGCCGAGTTCGTTGAAGCAGGATTGGCATTTGGCTGTACCTCGCGGCAGCTGCTGTTCAAGGTTCAGCTTCCCAATGCCATGCCATCAATCATGGCGGGTATGAACCAGACAATCATGCTGTCGCTTTCGATGGTGGTGATTGCATCGATGATTGGTGCTGGTGGTCTTGGGAACACGGTTCTTACGGGTATTCAGCGTCTCGATGTGGGCAAGGGCTTTGAGGGCGGCCTCGCCGTGGTCATTCTGGCAGTCATTCTTGACCGCATCACACAAAGCTTTGGCAAAGGAAATTCGGGGGGCTTGTTGGGCTTCTTCAAAAGGCTGTCCTTTATGAAAAAGACAGCGGGTGAGCAGTCCTCATCTGCGCTCCGCAAGCAGGAAGTATGAATAACATTAGAGCATTTCCAGCAAAAGTGCGAAGCGGTTTTGCGTCGGATAATGAGAAAAAAACAAATACTTAGAGCGCCGATCTGATCCAATCAGATCGAAACGCGCTCTAAACGGGAACGACAGTTAATCGAAAAAGGAGAAGCCATGTTAGGAAAGCTGACAAAATTCGGTCTCGCAGCAGTAGTTGCAGGCAGCATGACTGCCGGAGCGGCTTTCGCGCAAGATAGCAAAACAGTCAAAATCGGCTGGGCTCCATGGTCTGATGCTGAATTTGTGACCAAACTTGCCGCAAAGCTTATCGAGGACAATCTCGGTCAGAAAGTTGAACTGGTGCAGACCGATGTTGCACCGCTTTACCAGGGTGTAAGCCGTGGTGACATTGATGCGATGATGATGGCGTGGTTGCCTGAAACCCATGCAGATTATTACAAGCGCGTCGAAGACAAGGTCGAAAACCTCGGTCCACTGTATGAAGGCGCGAAGCTTGGCTGGATCGTTCCGGACTATATTCCTGAAAGCGAAATCAGCTCGATTGAAGATTTGAAAAAGCCGGAAGTTCGCGAGAAGCTGAAGGGCGAAATTCAGGGTATCGATCCGGGTGCAGGCTTGACCCGCCTGTCGGACGAAGCAATCAAGAAATATGGACTGGACTATAAGCTGAATATTTCCAGTGAAGCCGCGATGTTGACGACTGTCGACCGTGCGACACGTTCCGATGGCTGGTTTGTTGCCACGTCATGGAGCCCACACTGGATGTTCGGCAAATATAAGCTGCGTTATATTGCTGATCCGGAAGGTGCATTGGGTGGCGCAGAACACGTCGATGCAATTGCACGCAAGGGCTTCAAGGAAGACAACCCTAAAGCAGCAGCATTTCTTTCAAAGATGAGCATTCCGATCAACGAGCTTGAAACTGCAATGTTTGAAGCGCAGGAAACATCTTATGAAAAGGCTGTCGACAAGTACATTGCCGAACATCCTGATCGGATCAAGGAATGGCTGGCTGAATAACAAATCGGTCGGCAATGAATAGAATAAAGCCCCGGCAAATGCCGGGGCTTTTTGCATTTGTGATGTTCAGTAAAATGAAAAGGAGCAGGCTCCTCCCCAAGAACCTGCTCCTTAATGCATCGCCCCCCGCCAAGGGTTGGTCGATGCTTGACGTAATACTATCAAGATTAGGACTAACTCATTGAGGTCGCTAAATCTTGTGTGGCAACTTTAACGCACGTTTTATTATGGATGCAACTAGATTCTGGCTCTTCTTATATCAAATTAGACATTTTTAGGGTTTGCCGGAAAAGCTGATATTTCTACGGGTTTTTCATTCAAGCCCGCAAGCGCGCAGAAAAAGCGTCGAAACTTCTTTTTCAATGCGATCAAGATCGAGCGGTTCGTCGTTGCTCAGTTCCATCATACTGCGGACCTGCGTTTCAAAATCTGCATAATGCTGGGTGACAGCCCATATATGCATTTGAAATAACAGCGGATCGACCGGCTTGATACGGCCATCATCTACCCATGACTGGATGAGCTTTACCGCGTTGTGCGTTGCACTGACATGCTTTGCCCAGTGGCGGCGGAGATAGGGCGCACCGTTGGCAATTTCGGTGGTGAATAGGCGAGAGGCCTTGGGGTTATTCTGACTATATACGAGCTTTGCGCGAATATATTGCCGGATCACCTTTGCCGGGTCTTCCTCGGAGCTGGCACCGAGGAAGATATCTTCCCACTCATCGAGGATGAAGATGATGATATCTTCGTAGAGTTCTTCCTTGCTGGAAATATAGTAATGAAGCTGCGGCTTGGTCAGGCCTGCGCGATGTGCGATGCCTTGCGTTGATGCGCCCACCAGTCCTTTTTCCGCAAACTCATCGATAGCGGCTGTGCGAATAGCACCCTGAATGCGACGCCTGCGGCCGAGAACCTTGTCTCGTCCGGTGAGTTCGTTATCGTCATTCTCGTTGTCGGTTGTCATATCCGCCAGCCAGGATCCGAAGGGAAGCCGCCCTGGCGGCTCCCCGATTTAGTTGGAGGCGCTTATTGGCCCAGTTGCTTCTTGATGTCGAGACCTGCGCCTTTGTTTACGAACGCGTCGGTGGCAACTTTGGTCATGTCCAGTTCGTCGCCACTCACGATTCCGGACTTGCGCGCTAGCTCATAGAACTCCTTGACGCGGTTCATGTCGATTGCGCCGATGCCCTTTTCCAGCGTGTCACCGCTGTCGATAAGCTTTAGGTCCTTGAGGCGTGCAAGTTCGGCATCCAGCGTTTCCTTGCTCATGTCAGCGTTGTCCTTGAGGATCAGCTCATAAGCCTTGCTGTTGTCGCCATAGAGGAAGTTGGTCCAGCCTTCGATGGAAGCCGTCACAAAGCGCTGTACGAGGTCAGGGTTCTTTTCGACCAAATCCTGACGCGTTTCGATGGTGTTGGCATAGGTGCTGTAACCCTGATCAGCGAGCAGGAAGGTTGTGACCTTCGCGCCTTCCTTTTCGGCATAGATCGGCTCGGCAGTCGCATAGGCCTGCTGCACGGTCTTCTTGTCGCTGAGGAACTGCGCGAGGCTATAGCCATATGGACGAAGCTGCTCGTCCTTGAAACCGAAATCCTTTACCAGCCACGGCCAAAACGAGAACTGACCATCCTTGGAAATCAGGATGGTTTCCGCATTGGCGAGATCTTTGAAACCCTTGTATTCGCCTTCATGCGCCATCAGCGCCTGAGGATCTTTCTGATAGAAAGCCGCGACAACCGTTGTTGGCACGCCATTGGCAACATTGTTGAACGACAAAAGCAGATTGCCGGTCAGCAGAAAGTCGAGACGACCAGCGGCAAGCATTGGACGGTTGTTGACTTGTGGTCCGCCCATTTCGATCTTCACGTCGAGGCCGTATTTTTCATAGGTTCCATCGGCGAGGGCCTGATAGAAACCGCCATGACCTGCCTGTGCCAACCAGTTGGTGCCGAGCGTCACCTTATCGAGCGCATAGGCCATTTGCGCGGAAAGGCCCATAGAGAGCGCAGCAAGAGCTGCGACGAGTGTCTTTTTCATTTTTGTTCCCCTTGTTTTAGTTCTTCAATGCCATGTCGGCTGTCCAGCCGCGGGTTTTGCCTGGATTGAGCAGGCCATAAGGATCGGCCTGCTTCTTGAATTCGATCTGCACGCTGTCGATTTCCTTCATGCCGCCGTCTTCGATCGTATAGGCGTGAGGATCGTAGATATCGCAGCCGTCAACCTGTTCCAGCTCTTCGATGAGGCGATACATTTCATCACGGCCTTCAAAGCGCACAAGCGGAAGCGCAAAAATCTGCACCTCACCTTCAAGGCGCGCCATTTCGTGATGCATATATTGCGTCTCGCCATAACGTTCGATCTGGCGATTGACTAGTGCCACATCAAACGGACGAGGGTAGGCAACCTGTAGATAGGTCCAGCCCGGTTCCGCTTTCAGCGCCTGAAGGGTTGTGTGGTTCCAACCACATTCATAGGCAGGCTGAAGACCTGCCTTGTGCAGTTCATCCAGCGTCATTGAGAACGAAACCTTGCCGCCGAACTCTGTGGCCAGCTGTTCAAAACGTGCCAGTTCTTCCGGTGCGATCATTGCGAAAACCGCATCTTTTTCGGATGGGAAGAGTTCGCCAAATTTAGTGTAGAAGCGCGCAAAACGGCGATCCACAGTCGTCAGCAGATAGCAGTCGAGGTTGTCTTCCAGTGCCTTCAGGCAGAAGTTTAGCGTTGCCTCATAAGTATCGAATAATGCTGCCGTATGCACCCATTCTGTTGCTTTCGTCAGGCCGATTTCAAGCTCAAGAATGATCCCGTTGGTACCATAAGCGTGCTGCACCTTGTGGATGTCACGACCTGTCAGTTCGATAATTTTTGGTTCTGGTTCAACAGTGAGAACCTTCACGGAAAAGACGTTTCCATCGTCGCGCAACATACCATGGCGCAGCGAACCAATGCCGCCGGAGCCGCCTGAGAAAAAGCCGCCAATAGTGGCGATGCGGCGGGTCGACGGATACATCAGCAGTTCCTGCCCCGTTTCGCGCACAGCATCGTCGAGGCGGGAAATACGTGCACCACCTTCAACACGAACCTTGCCGGGCTCAATTGCGATGATGCGGTCAATCTTGGTCATATCGAGAATGACGCCGCCTTCAAGCGGAACACACTGGCCATAGTTGCCGGTGCCGCCACCGCGAACGGTGATCGGAATGCGAAGCTTGGCGGCAGCAGCTGCCACGCGGCGCACTTCATCCTGATCTTTCGGGATGACGACGAGATCGCCGAGATAATGGCCGATGTCTTCGGTCAGGATCGGACTGTACCAGAAATAATCGCGGGAACGCAGTTCGACCTGCTTGGGGTCGTCATAAATGCGGATACCTTCGATTTCGGCGCGAAATGCTGCCCAGTCATAGATGCGCTGTGGTGCGACAGAATTCATGGGGTTCTCCGATTAAATTATAGTTCCATCACGCCAGATGACGCGACGCGTCTGCGGACGGCTGATGAGGTCGTTAATGTCTGTGGCGTCATGCCAGATGAAATTCGCGGTCCCGCCTGCCGACAGCCCATGTACGCGGTCGCTTCCAATGAAACGGGCGGGTAGGGTAGTGATGCTGTCGAGCCATTCATCCGGCTCAAGATGGCAGACCGGGGCTGCGAGGCGCAGAACCGAAAACGGATCGTAATCGCCATAGGGATAGAAAGCGTCGCGCACATTGTCGGAGCCAAGCATGGCGTCCATACCTGCCCGACGCGCTTCTTTCAGCGGTGCCACACCGCGAAGGCGAGGCGACTTTCCGCCAAGCCTGTCTTGCAGATAGAGATTGGAAGTCGGCAGCGAAACGAGTGCGGTTCCCGCATCCGCTGCAGCATCGAGAATGCGGCTCAGTTCTTCCGGTGAACGCAGCGAAAGCGAGCAAGCATGGCCACAAAGGACACGGCCCGCCATCTTGTGGCGCTTGGTTGCAGCAACGATCAGCGAGAAGCCGTCAGCCTCCGGTTCAAGCCCTTCATCGACGTGAAAGTCGAGCTTGAGATCATACTGCACGGCCAGACGAAACATTGCTTCGATCTTGGCTTCCAGATCAGCATTGCGATAGAAGAAAGCACCGAGCACGCCGCCATCTTTTGCGACCCGTTCGGCAATCGCTGCTCCTGCGTTCAGCACAATATCGCCATGGATGAGGGCTGCAAGCTCAAGGTCGATGTGGTCTTTCCATTCCTGACGCAGCTCATTGAGAACTGGCCACGCGGTCGGCACATCAGACATTGTCCAGTCGACATGAGTTCGCATGGCACCAACGCCTTGCGCATAAGCTGCTTCAAGGCCGCGCGTAGCACGCGCGCGAATATCGTCGGCGTTCCAGTTTTGGCGATCAACGTTCATCAGATCGATGGCATCGAACAGACACTCGACTTTGGCGCTGCCGCGTTCGGCTATACGGCCAATCGTGAATGTCTTGTCGAGATGCACATGAACGTCTGCGAGAAGCGATGTGATAAAGCCGCCGCCTGTTGTTTGCGATGGCTTCAGCGATGCAATGCGCCCACCATCGATGCCGATGTCGTAGTGACCGCTCATGCTAGTAATGGCGACACCTCTTAACATATCAGCGTTCACGGCGGATCTCGCTTTCATGCCAGCGTCCAAGAACAAGGCGCGAAAGCCAGCTTGTGATAAGGAAAATCACAATGCCAAGCAACGAAACGAGGAAAAGTGCAGCAAACATGCGCGGGATTTCGTTGCGGAAGCTTGATTCCAGAATACGTGACGCGAGGCCTGTGCTTTGGCCAGCGCTGCCTGCAACAAATTCCGCTACCACAGCGCCGATCAGCGAAAGGCCACCAGCGATCTTGAGCGCCGCCATAAAGTAAGGCAGTGCGCTCGGTGCAAGCAGATAACGCAAGCGTTGCCACGGCGAAGCGCGATAGAGTTTGAACAGATCGCGCAGATTGTGATCCGCACTGCGCAGGCCGATGACTGTGTTTGACAGGATCGGGAAGAAGGCCACGATCCATGCGCAAATCAGCAGCGCCGAGAACGTATCGCGCACATAGATCAGGATCAGTGGCGCAATAGCGATAACCGGCGTTACCTGAAGAATAACGGCGAACGGGAAGAATGCCATTTCAATTGGTCGCGACAGCGCGAAGATCATGCCGAGCAGAACACCGCCAACAATCGCGCAAAGCAGCGAAATCAGCGTAAGCTTGACCGTGAACCACATCGACGTCATCAGAGACGGTCCGTCTTTAATCAGTGTTTCACCGATGAGAGACGGGGCTGGGATCAGGTAATGCGGCACTTCGTAAAAGCGTACCAGACCTTCCCAGATACCGAGAGCGATGATGATCGCAAGCGTCGGCATGATGATCCGCAAGTTGCGGTCTCTGCGGGCGAGGCGATGTTGTTCGGAATTCAGAACAGGCAGTTGGGTTTGCATCTGGTTCATTTTCCCGTCCCGTTTTTTCTGTGCATTGTCCTACGCAAAACCGCTCCGCACTTTTGCTGGAAATGCATTAGTGATCGATGTCTTGCGACGAAAGCGTTGCGGTGAGTGCATCGGAAACGCGTGCGCAATCCTTTGCGTAAGCTTCCGTGGTGCGGAAGTTTTCAGCGCGTGGATAGCTACCCTCAATCGCGATATCGGCAACCACGCGTCCGGGGCGTGCGGCCATGACAATGACGCGGTTTGAAAGATAGACCGATTCATAGACGCTGTGTGTGACGAAGATCACGGTGAGACCGTGTTCCTGCCAGAGCCGCAACACATCGTTATTGAGCTTGAAGCGTGTCATTTCATCGAGCGCTGCAAACGGCTCATCCATAAGCAAAAGACGAGGACGCGTGACCAGCGCGCGGGCAATCGACACGCGCATTTTCATGCCACCGGAAAGCTCACGCGGATAGGCGCTGGCAAAACGGGAAAGCCCGACCTGCGTCAACACTTCTTCAACGCGCGGCGTGGCTTCTTTGCGAGAAAGACCGGAAAGACGAAGCGGCAGATAAACATTATCGAAAACGCTGGCCCACGGCATCAGCGTTGGTTCCTGAAACACGAAGCCGATGTCCTGCGCACCAACCGGACCCTTGCCCGGTGCGTGGCCATTGACACGAATGTCGCCTGCGGAAATGGATTCAAGGCCCGCGATCATACGCAAAGCCGTGCTCTTGCCGCAGCCCGATGGGCCGAGAAAGCTAACGAACTGGCCCTGTTCGATCTTGAGCGACATGTCGCTCACGGCCATGACGCCAGTGCCGTACTGCTTGTAGACGCTGTTAATCTCAATCAGGGAAGATGAAGCTTGCGAGTTGGGGGCCACGCTTATCCTCCTTACCAGGCAGGTTTGTTGGCGAGCCACGAGAGTGGCGCGCGTTCGATTTCATCCAGCACCTCAACCAACCTGTCGGCGGCGAAATCAATTGTCTTGCGACCTTTTTCGGCTGTAGCAAGCGTTGCATCGCCCGCCGCACCGTAAGGATTGATGTCCTGTATCTGCCAGGCGGGTTTTGCGCCGCCACTCAGCGAAAGATGCTTGTATTCGCTTGCAAAAGTTTCCGTAAGGGTACGGAAATCCTGCGCTTTTGACATGTCCACCAAATCCGGATGCAGTTCCAGCATAACCGATGTTTCCATGTCGCCAGCATGAATGCCGTGCCTGAGATCGTGTTCGCTATAGATGCCTTCAGGCATGCCGAGGGCAAACCAGTTGACGCTGACCACCATCATGTTGTGTTTGATACGCAGCTCGCGTGCGACGATATCCATCACGCTGATCTGTCCGCCGTGGCTGTTAAGCAGCACCATCTTTCGCACGCCGCTTGCGGCTACACAGTCGCCAATCTCGCACCACATACGGATGATCGTTTCAGCAGAGAAGGTCAGCGTGCCGGGATAACGGCTATGCTCATTGCTCTTGCCAATGGCTTGCGTGGGGAGAAACAGCGCGTGGCTTTCATCAGGCAGACGCGCGATGGTTTCCTTGACCATGCCGTCCACGATTGCCGCGTCGACTGCTACCGGCAAATGGGGACCATGTTGTTCAATCGCACCAACAGGCAGAACTGCCACGAGCTTCTCACGATTGAGGCGTGAGAACGCTTCGCTCGTATAATCGGACCAATATCGCTTCAAGGTGGCGCTCCTTGCTTGCTTCGGGGCTTGCTTTTGGGCTGGCTGCTGGCTGTGAGCTGCATGCTGAAGCACAGAACTTACTAAACAATCTGACCGATCGGTCAAACTAAATGTTTAAAATTTCAAAGATGCGTGCAATTAAGGTGTGAATCCGTGACGAATTCGCCACGCGACAGCCCGCCACATGATTATGATGCGCGGGAATTTTCCGGAGGTCCTATGGACAACAGATGCATTATTATTGGTGCGGGCCATGCTGGTTCGCAGGCTGCAGTCAGTCTGAGGCAGGAAGGCTATGCTGGCGAAATCGTTCTCATCAACGATGAGCTGGATCTTCCCTATCACAAGCCGCCTTTATCCAAATCCTATCTGAAAGCTCCTGAAAGTGGTGTTCTGGTGCTTCGCCCGGAAAATACCTATCGCGACAATAATATTGAGATGCTTTTCGGCCGTCGCGTGGATGGTGTTTCGCTGACTGACAAAACCGTCACTCTTGACGATGGAAGCATCCTTGCCTGGTCGGAACTGGTATTCGCCACGGGTGCGCGTGCGCGGATTCCTGATGTCCCGGGCGTTGGTCTTGATGGTGTCGTCACGCTCCGCCGCCTGGAGGATGCGCGCCGCATTGCCGACATGATGCCAAATGTGCAGAATGTTGTGATTATCGGTGGTGGTTTTATTGGCCTTGAAATGGCGCATAGCGCCATAGCGCTCGGTAAGAAGACCGTGTTGATTGAGGCGGCTCCGCGCGTTCTCGGACGTTCTGTTGCAACACATATTTCTACCCATGTCGAAGCACGCAGCCGTGCTGCCGATATTACGCTTTTAACCGGACTTGGCGTCACCTCCATTGAAGGTGAAAATGGGCGTGTGACGGGCGTGGCGGCGACAGATGGCACAGTCTTTGCTGCGGATATGGTTGTGCTGGGCACCGGTGCTGTTCCAAACGTTGAGCTGGCAACGCAAGCCGGACTTGCTATCGATAATGGCATTGTAGTCGATGAATATATGCGCACATCAAGCGAGCATGTTTATGCGATTGGTGATTGTGTCAGCTATGCTCATTTCCATGCCGGACGTCGCGTACGTCTGGAATCGGTGCAGAATGCCACGGATCAGGCCAAACATGTTGCACGCTCAATTGTCGGTCGCGGCACGCCATTTCGCGACGTCGCATGGTTCTGGTCGGATCAGGGTGATATGAAGTTGCAGACGGCTGGGCTATCCTTTGACGCCGACCGTCATATTCTGTCAGGCAATCTGGAGGATAATGCTTTTTCGGTATTCCATTTCGCTGGCGATAAACTGATTGCGGTCGACTCTGTCAATCGTCCGGCGGACCACATGATTGCGCGGCGGCTTCTGGCGGCGGGCATCAGTCCTACCGAGGAAGACATCACGGCGGGTGCTGCGCGTCTCAAAGAATTGCTGGCGTCTGCACCAAAAGCTTGAGGACAAAAAATGACTGTTTTGAAACATCTGTCGCCTGCCGATATGGCGGCACCCTTTGCCGCCTATAGCCATGGTGTGAAGGTAAGCACTGGTGCGGAACTGGTTTTCTGCTCCGGTCAGCTTGGTATTGGAACGGATGGAGCTGTTCCGGAAGATGCCGGTGCACAGGCCGAGCTTTGTTTTGAGAATATCCGGCGCATCCTGCGCGATGGAGGCATGGAACTGTCAGATGTCGTGCGTATCAATGCCTATGTGACGGATCGCGCCTATATGCGTGCCTATATGGATGTGCGTGACCGCCTGTTTCCGCAGCCTGCACCAGCCTCGACGCTGGTGATCGTATCCGGTTTTACACGGGAAGAATTCAAGGTCGAAATCGAGGCTGTTGCAGCGCGCTGACACGATACCGCATCACAATAATGCGTATCGCCTTTGCCTGAAAGGAATGGTAGGGTTGTCCGACATCCTCCACTCCCTTCAGGCTCATTCATGTCTCAGTTAAAGTCCTCCGCTGCGCTGCGGGAAACATCGCCGCGTGCATCCGCAAGGTTGGCAGAACTTGCACTTGCCATCGGCGGCTTCGGTATTGGCACCGGAGAATTCGCGATCATGGCGCTTTTGCCTGATATCGCGCGCGATTTGAATGTGACTATTCCGAGCGCTGGGCACCTTATCAGCTCCTATGCTTTGGGCGTGTTGATCGGTGCGCCTGTGCTGGCCGTCCTTGGTGCAAAGCTTGATCGCCGCAAGTTGCTGTTTTTGCTGATGGGGCTTTTTGCCTTCGGTAATCTCGCCAGCGCATTTATGCATGGCTATACTGGTCTTTATATAATGCGTTTTGTTGCGGGCTTTCCGCACGGTGCCTATTTCGGCGTAGCCTCACTGGTTGCGGCATCATTGGCGGAGCCTGGCAAGCGCGCGCAAGCCGTTGGGCGTGTCATGATGGGGCTTACCATTGCGACATTGTGCGGCACGCCATTGGCGACATGGCTGGGGCAAATTGCCGGTTGGCGTGCGATGTTTGCGGCCGTCGGTCTGATTGCCATTCTCACAATGGTGCTGGTCATGATTTATGTGCCGAAGCAGCCTGCCGATGAAGGTGCATCTCCATTGCGGGAGCTGGGGGCATTTCGGCGCAAGCAGGTTTGGCTGACGCTCGGTATTGGCGCCATTGGAACCGGCGGTCTGTTCTCCGTTTTTACCTATATCGCTGCCACGGTGACGGAAGTTTCACATATCGACGTAAAGTGGATGCCGGTTGTGTTTGCCACATTCGGTCTTGGCATGGTTCTCGGCAACATCGTCGGTTCAAAACTGACCGACCGCTCTGTTATGGGAACGGTGGGAATGGTGCTGCTTTACGATATGGCCGTCATGCTGGTCTTTCCGTTTCTGATGCAACATCCAGCCACGGCATTTTTAAATATCTTGCTTGTTGGCGGTGGGTTTGCGCTTGTTCCAGCTCTTCAGACACGCTTGATGGATGTGGCCGCTGACGCACAGACGCTGGCCGCAGCACTCAATCATTCCGCACTCAATCTCGCCAATGCAATTGGCGCATGGTTGGGTGGGCTTGCGGTTGCATGGGGCTTTGGCTGGACATCGACGGGAACCGTCGGTGCATTCCTGGCCGTTGCAGGCCTTGCCGTGTTTGCTTTGTCGATTGTGTTGGATCGCGCAGGGCGGGAAAAGGCTGTACTAGCAGCGTAATCAAGCGCGTAAAAAACAACACCCGTCGCAGGGGAGGCGACGGGTGTTGTTTAGGGTAAGACCGGCTTGGGAGGAGGAGTTCCGGTCTTTATATTCACCGAGGGTAAATGGGAGGAGAAAACACCCCGGCGATATCTGGAAACTGTGAGGACCGCACGGTTTGTCGGGCGCGGTCCCGAAAAGGCTTTCATGTGAAGCCTTATATTTGGCGCTTGCCTTCCGAACTAAACGTAGCTTGTTCTAAAACCGCTTTACGTTTTACGGAATTCGCTATTAGCGGGCAGCAGCCTTGCGTGCGACGAACGGAATTTCCGAAGGCATGATGCCGAGGTCGTTCAGTTCACGTGGGCTCAGGCGGCTCAGTTCGTTTACAGTGTTACGGTAACGGCGCCAGTTGTTGTACGAGCGGATCAGGTTCATTTCTCTCACCTAGTCAAAAAATCAAATCTCTTTGTTGCCAACAGCATATAGGTGGGTTGCTCTGAAAGTTGCAGAGACAGATTTGCATAGCTGCTGTGCAATTTAGCCTGTCGATTGCACGTCTTTTACGCAGCTTGGTCATTATGTGATCACAATTGTCGATCCACATGGGCAAATCACCATATTTGCGGAATTTCGCGACGCTAATCTTTAATGATTCATTAATGCATAGTTGAGTCCGCTATAATCGCCATTCTGAATGGAGAGTTCCCTTTCGCAGCGGAAATAGACAAAGATTTTGTCGCAAAAGTTCGGGAATTTGTCGGCTGAAGACAATAATCCACATGACACCCAAATCGGATTGCTTTAAAGGGTGACATGTCGTGTGCAGGCGTGTGACTCTTAAGCAATCACATTCTTGTACTGTCTGTCTGCGGGAGAGCGCTTTTAAAGCCGCCGAAGGGGAAATCGCCCGAAATCTCTCAGGTACAAGGAACCGCAGACGGGTAAGGCAACTCTGGAAAGTCGGAGGAAACTCCGCGCCGAAGGTGTAAGTATGGCTTTCTATATAGCCATGCGAGTCTCTCAGGCCTGAGACAGAGGGGCACGAAGCAACCGCATTTTGCGGAGGCACACGTGCGACTTTGGAGTTGTTATGGGCGATACCGCAAATCTGAATACCCTGCCTTTGCAGGATCTGCATGAGGAAGCCGGCGCACGCTTTGGCGGTTTTGCCGGCTGGAACATGCCGATCACTTATCCGCTCGGCGTGATGAAGGAGCACCTTCATACGCGTGAGCATGTCGGCCTTTTCGATATTTCACATATGAAGCTGATCGAAGTTTCAGGCGCAGACGCTATTGCTCTTCTCAGCGAGACCTGTCCGCTTGATCCGTCGGTTCTGAAAACCGGCCAGTCGAAATACACTTTCTTCCTCAATGACCAAGGCGGCGTTCTTGATGATTTGATCGTCACGCGCCTTGGTGAAGACCGTTTCATGGTCGTTGCCAATGCTGGCAACGCCGATGCTGATATCGAGCATCTGAATGAAGCGGCATCTGGCAAGGACGTAAGTGTCAATCCGCTGGATCGCGTTTTCTTGGCCATTCAGGGCCCGGAAGCTGAAAGCGTCATTAATGATGCTGGTCTTAAAGGTGCAGAACTCTCATTCATGAGCGGCTTTGAGCCAAAGGCTGGTTGGTTCATGACCCGTTCAGGCTATACCGGCGAAGATGGTTTCGAAATCGGCCTGCCTGCCGACGAAGCGCGCGCGCTTGCAACCAAGCTTCTGGCCGACGAGCGCGTCGAATGGATCGGCCTTGCTGCCCGCGATAGCCTGCGCCTTGAAGCTGGTCTATGCCTACACGGACAGGACATTACGCCGGAAACCGATCCGGTTTCGGCTGGCCTCACATGGGCAATCACCAAGCCGGTGCGTGAAAAGGCTGCCTTCAATGGCGCCAAGGCCGTTCTGGACGCGATTGCCAAGGGGGCGGTCGCCAAGCGCGTCGGCCTCAAGCCCGAAGGCCGCCAGCCAGTTCGTGGCGGCGCAGAACTTTTCGACGAATCCGGTTTTCAGATCGGAACAGTCACATCGGGTGGCTTCGGCCCATCCGCAGGTTTCCCGGTTGCCATGGGTTATGTCGAGGCAAGCCTCGCAGTCCCCGGCACCCGCGTTTTCGCAGACGTTCGCGGTAACAAGGTTCCCGTTGATGTTCATGCACTTCCCTTCACACCGCATCGCTATCGCAAAGGATGATTTCCATGGCCAATATCCTGTTCACCGAAGATCATGAGTGGATCAGCGTCGAAGGTGGCGTTGCCACTGTCGGCATCACGATCCACGCACAGGAACAGCTGGGCGACCTCGTATTCGTAGATCTGCCGGAAGTCGGTCGCACCGTTTCCAAGGGCGAAGGCATTGTGGTTGTGGAGTCGGTCAAGGCCGCTTCTGACGTTTATGCTCCTGTCGATGGCGAAGTGGTTGAAGTTAATGACGCCGTTTCAAGCGATCCGGCTCTCATCAATCAGGCTGCGGAAGGCGAAGGCTGGCTGTTCAAGCTGAAGCTTTCCGATGAAGGCCAGCTTACTGGCCTGCTCGACAAGGCTGGTTACGACAAACTCGTAGGATAAAGAAATGACGCAACAGGTTCTTCCCTTTGTTGCCCGTCATATCGGGCCAAGAGTTGAAGACGAGCGCGCAATGCTTGCAGCGCTCGGCCTTCCTTCCATGGAAACACTGATCACGCAGGCTGTTCCGGCATCCATCCGCCTCAACCGCGCGCTTGATCTGCCAGCGGCTTTGAGCGAACACGCAGCACTTGCTGAGCTTAATGAAATCATGGGCCGCAATGTGGTGAAGAAGAGCTTCATCGGTGCGGGCTATCATGGTGTGCAGACGCCACCTGTCATTCAGCGCAACCTGTTTGAAAACCCGGCATGGTACACGGCTTACACGCCTTACCAGTCGGAAATCAGCCAAGGCCGTCTGGAGCTTCTGTTCCATTTCCAGACGCTCGTTGCCGAGCTTTCCGGCCTGCCGGTTGCCTGTGCATCGCTGCTGGATGAAGCAACTGCTGTTGCTGAAGCTGTGGGCGTTGCTGTTCGCCATCACCGCGACAAGCGCTCGCGCATTCTGCTTGCAGGCGATCTGCATCCGCAGAGCGTGGATGTGATCAACACCCGTGCAGAGCCGCTTGGCTGGCAGGTTGAAGCCGGAAGTGCTGTCGACGACAATACCGCTGCCGTCATCGTTCCATGGCCGGATACGCGCGGCGTTTATGGCGACTTCACCGCTGTCATCGCCGATGCAAAAGCCAAGGGCGCTTTGGTTATCGCTGTTGCCGATCCGCTGGCGCTGACCATTCTGGAAGCGCCTGCCAAGTGGGGCGCTGACATGGCTGTCGGCTCCATGCAGCGTTATGGTGTTCCAATGGGTTTTGGTGGTCCACACGCTGCATATCTCGCAGTATCCGAGCCGCTGACCCGCATCATTCCGGGCCGCATCGTCGGTCAGTCGGTCGATGCGCATGGCCGTGCCGCTTATCGTCTGGCGCTTCAGACGCGTGAGCAGCATATCCGCCGCGACAAGGCAACATCCAACATTTGCACCGCGCAGGCACTGCTCGCTAATATGGCTGCATCCTTTGCCATCTGGCATGGACCATCGGGTCTTCAGGCGATTGCTACGCGTGTCGCAACGCTTGCATCGCGCTTTGCAACGGGCCTCAAGGCTGCTGGTGTTGAGATTGCAGGTGATAGCCTGTTCGACACAGTAAGCATCAAGGTTTCCGGCAAGGCGCAAGCCATTGCTGACGAAGCTGATAAGGGCGGTCGCCTGCTCCGCATCATCGATGCGGATATGGTTGGAGTCACCTTTGACGAAACCTCGACGGAAGACGATCTTGCAGCACTTGCCGTTCTGTTTGGCGCTAAGCCAGTCGGTAACGACGATCTGCTGGTTCCGGGCAAAGGCCGTGGTGAAGGCTTCCTGACACAGGATGTGTTCCATTCACACCGTTCGGAAACTGAGATGATGCGCTTCCTGCGTCGTCTGGCCGATAAGGATCTGGCGCTTGATCGTGCGATGATCCCACTTGGCTCCTGCACGATGAAGCTCAATGCGGCAGCAGAAATGATGCCTGTGAGCTGGAACACGGTTGCCAATCTGCATCCGTTCGCGCCTGCGGCCCAGACTACCGGCTATGCCAAGATGACTTCGGATGTCGAAGCATGGCTTTGCGAAGTCACCGGCTTTGCAGGTGTATCGTTGCAGCCAAATGCTGGTAGTCAGGGCGAATATGCGGGTCTTCTCGCAATCCGTCACTATCACCAGTCACGCGGCGAAGGTCATCGCAACATCTGCCTTATCCCATCATCTGCACATGGCACCAATCCTGCCAGCGCATCAATGGCTGGCATGAGCGTTGTCGTGGTCAATTGCCGTCCGGATGGCGATATCGACATTGATGATCTGAAAGCCAAGGCTGAGAAGCATCGCGATAATCTTGCGGCCTTCATGATTACCTATCCGTCGACCTATGGCGTTTTTGAGGAAGGCATCAAGGCTTTCTGCGAGATCGTCCATGATAATGGCGGTCAGGTCTATTTCGACGGCGCAAACCTCAATGCACTCGTTGGCCTTGCGCGTCCATGCGATATTGGCGCTGACGTCTGCCACATGAACCTCCACAAGACCTTCTGCATTCCGCATGGCGGCGGTGGTCCGGGTGTTGGTCCTATTGGTGTGGCCAAGCATCTGGTGCCTTACCTGCCGGGTCATGTTGATCTTGGTTCCAAGCACGCTGTTTCCGCAGCACCGTTTGGCAGTGCATCCATTCTGGTCATTACGTGGATGTATATCCGCATGATGGGCGGTGCGGGTCTCAAGAAGGCAACCGAGGCTGCAATCCTCAACGCCAACTACATCGCGCATCGTCTGAAGGACGCTTATCCGATCCTTTACACCGGCGCACATGATCGTGTGGCGCATGAGTGCATCGTGGATACGCGTGTTCTCAAGGATAGGGCAGGCATCACCGTAGAAGACGTGGCCAAGCGCCTAATCGACTATGGCTTCCATGCACCGACCATGTCATGGCCTGTTGCCGGAACGCTGATGATTGAGCCAACCGAGTCTGAGCCAAAGTCGGAAATCGATCGTCTTTGCGATGCGATGATTGCCATTGCAGGCGAAGCAAAGAAGGTTGCCGATGGTGTCTGGCCTTCGGATGACAATCCGCTTGCCAATGCACCGCACACGGCAGGCGATACGCTGGCAACGGAATGGACACATCCTTACACCCGTGAGGAAGCAGTGTTCCCGGGAAGCGCTTTGAGCGGTGAGTTCGACACGACGGCGAAATATTGGCCGCCGGTCAGCCGTGTTGACAATGTGGGTGGTGACAGAAATCTTATCTGTTCTTGCCCGCCGGTTGCGTCTTACGGCTGATACAGCTTGCTGGTCGTATTTTAACGTTTTGTAAAGTGACAGGTCGGAGCGGTACTCTATCGCTCCGACAGAAATAAAATTACCGGGTCCGGATGCCGATTTTGTTTGTCGGCGAAAGAACTTGGAATGCGTTTTTACGGCTGGATTGATGACGAGAACCATGTTCTCCGACAGTCATTTCCGACGAGGAATATGCATTGTTTTTGAAGGCGCTGCGGTAACGCGGCGCTTTTTTATTTTCGTTCTAACCGACTGAAATTTAGGCAAAAAAAGAGCCGGACTAAAAAGTCCGGCTAAGTTATGAAGGTGCCATAAAGGCAAACCTCCAGAGGGGAACACTTACCGCGCGCAATGGGAGGAGGCGCAAGCGGTAAGCACTTGTCATATGGACCGGTTGCAACCATTCTTCAACCCCTGAAGCACGAAATTTTTGACCATTTCGGAAAATTCTGAAACTTTTCGGAATTTTGACGGTTTCAGGAAGCTTACTGGTCAATATTCGTGCTCGTCCGGGCTTTCAGAGTGCTCCAAATCGAAACAATCTCCTGTTGCAATGCCAAGATAGTTGCGACTCATAAATCGGACCCCAAAATTTTGGGATGTATTCGCGCTGGCTGATGGCTAGGATGTTGAAGGGAAAAAATACACTGGCATCGCTGCGAACGGGAGAGTTTATGGATTTGCGGCTGCTTCTACTTATGGTTATCGCCGGGATAGGTTTCGGCGTGTTGGCAATTCATTTTCTGGGTGGGGGAACAAAGCGCAGCATTCTTTCTGACGATGAAACGGTCAAAGAGCGCTTTTTTGTCGACTATCCGGAAATCGAGATTGGTGAGATTTGTTATACGAATGATCGTCGTACGGCATTTTTCCCGTTGGGGGAGGCCAAAACGGGGATAGTCCATAGCATTGGGGATCGTTTCTTGACGCGATGCGTGGGTGCGTCCGATGTTCTTGCCCTTGAGAAGAAGGGCGACACTGAACTCATCTTGCACATGCAGGATTTTACCTGGCCCAAGGCACGGCTTCTTTTCAGCAATGCTGCAGATCGGGAGAGAGTGATAAACTGGCTTTCAGGCTCGGATGGGGGGGAGGATCCGACATGGATAGCAATCCGGTATTCTTCGATGTGACGCGCGTTGCAATCCCGCTTTATGTGCTTGGAATTTTGATTGAACTGGTGGCAATCCGCTACTGGCAGCGCAAAGGCGAATTTGAAACGCGCGATGCTTTTACAAGTCTGCTGATGGGCGCCGGCAACGTTGCGGCGGGGCTGCTGCTTGGCTTCGTTTCGTTGACAGCGCTGATTTGGGTTTGGCAGTTCCGCTTTTTCGATCTTGGGCTGCATTGGTGGGTGTTTGTAATAGCCTTCATCTTCGATGATCTGCGCTATTATTGGTATCACCGGATTGCACATCGCGTTCGCTGGGTTTGGGCGGAGCACGTCAATCATCATTCCAGCCAGCATTATAACCTCACAACCGCTTTGCGGCAGTCATGGACCGGCCAGATGACCGGCATGTTCGTGTTGCAGGTGCCTTTGGTTTTGCTCGGATTTCATCCGGCGGTGATTGCCTTCGTTTATGGCTTCAATCTGATTTATCAGTTCTGGATTCACACCGAAGCCATCGACAAACTGCCGAAACCTATCGAGCTTATCTTTAATACGCCTTCGCATCACCGTGTCCATCACGCGACCAATCCGCGTTATCTCGACGCCAATTATGCAGGCACGCTGATTATCTGGGATCGCATGTTCGGCACTTTTGTCGAAGAACTGCCCGAAGACATGCCGCGATATGGCATTGTGAAGAATGTTGGCACATTCAATCCAGTGCGCGTGGCGTTCCATGAATGGGTTGGCATGTTCAAGGACGTGTTCTCATCCGGTCTCAGCTTTCGTCAGCGGCTGATGTATATGATTGCGCCGCCTGGCTGGAGTCATGATGGAAGCCGCAAAACCTCTGAAGATTTGAAGGCTGACTATGTGAGGCTTAACCCATCGGAAGCGGGCAAAGCAGGATTGCCCGGAAATATTGAACGGTAATTCGATAGCATTGCGGACGGCAGCCGAGGCTTGATAGCCGCAGTTCGACACATAGAAAGGCTTCACTATGAAGCCTTTTCAAAGGCTTACTGCGCCTCCATAAAACTTGCAGCCTCATCAGGGGTGGCTAACTTACATCGCTGTAAGTTTCTGAAATAGTTAGAATAATTCTAAAACATTCCCATGGTAGTCAACTTCATTTGGCTTGCAGTGGTGCGCGCGTAGATATAGAAAGATGACCAATAGACGAAGGCTTGTGCCGGTTGTGAAGAGTGTCAATCAAGGGGCGGATTGATCACTCTGCCTTTTGGATGAACTCGAATGCTCGTACCATTTCTCATCATGTTCCGCGAAGGCGTGGAAGCTGCGCTAATCGTTGGCATTATCGCGAGCTATCTGCACCAGACCGGACGCAGCGCCTGGATGCCGGTTGTTTGGATTGGTGTTCTGCTAGCCCTGGCGATGTCGCTGGCAGTTGGCGCGATCCTTCAGCTCGTAAGCGCAGAATTCCCACAGAAGGCGCAGGAGCTTTTCGAGGCCATTATCGGACTCATCGCAGTTTTCGTGCTGACGTCCATGGTTTTCTGGATGCGTAAGGCTGCCCGTTCCATCAAGGCGGAACTGCATCATTCCATCGATGCGGCATTTGAAACGCCAACGCATAAGGGCTTCGGCCTGATCCTGATGGTGTTCTTTGCTGTGGCCCGTGAGGGGCTTGAGTCGGTCTTCTTCCTGCTCGCCGCATTCCAGCAGAGTGAGGGTGGCGCTGCACCGCTTGGTGCATTGCTCGGTGTTCTGCTTGCCGCTCTGGTTGGTTACGGCATCTATCGTGGTGGTCTGAAACTCAATCTGCGCCGTTTCTTCCGCTGGACGGGTGTTTTCATCCTGATTATTGCGGCGGGCATTTTCGCAAATTCGGTGATGGCGCTGCATGAGGCTGGCATCTGGAACCACTTCCAGACGGTCGTGTTCGACACAAGCGAAATCCTGCCGCTCGACAGCACGCTTGGCTCTGTTCTGGCTGGTATCTTCGGCTATATCGCGACGCCTACGATCAGCGAAGTGGTTGCCTATCTCGGCTTCCTCGTGCCTGCGCTCATTATTTTCCTGATGCCGCCTTCCGCACCTGCGCAGAGCGCAGCCGCGAAGCCCACAGTTTAATCGAAGAGATTTTCCATGACCAAGCCGCAAAGCCCAAAACCTGCTGCACCAATCTCCCGCAACCTCGTGCGAGCGGTTCTGGTGCTGGCCATTCTGCTGGTGCTGGCGGCGGGTGCTGCTTTCTATTACGCCTCGCGCGTTTCGGATAAATCGCGCCATGCAGATGGCGATGGCAAAGTGCAGATCGTGGTCAACGCGAAAAGCTGCGATCCAAGTGAACTGACGGTTCCGGCTGGGCGCACGGTCTTTGAAATCGTGAACAAGTCTGACCGCTCGGTTGAATGGGAAATTCTCGACGGCGTGATGGTTCTCGAAGAGCGCGAGAATATAGCACCGGGCTTCAAGCAGACACTTTCCGCCAAGCTTTCGCCAGGCGAATACCAGATTACTTGCGGCCTTCTTTCCAATCCGCGCGGAAAATTGATTGTGACACCATCGGCAAGCAGTGAAGCCGAAAAGGGTAAGATGCCGCTAACCGCTTTCCTTGGTGCGCTGGCTGAATATCAGATTTATCTTGCTACCGAAGTCGCTGAGTTCCAGAAGGCTGTTGCAGCGCTTTCCGATGCCGTTTCAAGCGGCAATATCGAAGCTGCGCAGGCCGCTTATGCGCCGGCCCGTGAAGCTTATGCACGTATCGCACCGGTTTCAGAGTCTTTCTCTGATCTTGATACGGTAATCAATGCGCGCGCCGATTTCTTTGAGAAGCGTGAGCAAGACCCGGCGTTTGGTGGTTTGCATCGCATTGAATATGGGCTGTTTGAACAGAAGTCGCTGGATGGCTTGCAGCCTGTCGCCACAAAGCTTGTTCAGGACGCGGCTGGTCTGAAGGATCGTATCCGCGCGTTGCGTATTTCGCCTGACCGGATGCTGGCAGGCACATCGTCAGCGCTCAACCGCTTTGCGTCTACCGCTGCTGACGCAGGCGACGATCGTTACGCACACACGGATTTGCAGGTATTTGCAGGCCTTGTTGAAGGCTCCGCAAAGACGGCGGACGTATTGCGTCCGATCGTCATCAAGGTCGATCCCAAGGCTTTCGACGGGATCGACGCTCAGGTGTCTGCCGTGAAGGCGCTGCTTACGACCCAAAACGGCAAGGCATATGACACGCTTTCTGCTGATGAGAAGACAAAAATCAAGGACGGCGCAACTGCTCTCGCCGACCAGTTTTCAAAACTCCGCGATCAACTTGGAGTGGATTAATGACCAAGAAATTTTTCAAAAACGATAATACAGATAAAGACCTACCAGTTTCTTCGACACGCCGCGCACTTTTGCTCGGTGCCGGTGCCACAGGCGTCGCGTGTGTACTTGCACCGCAGGCGGCTAACGCGCGCGCCTCCAACAATGGACTTTCATCGGAAAGCGTGACCAATGCACCTGAAAGCGACAAGCTGCAGGAGAGCCAGCCATTTTATGGCGTGCATCAGCCTGGCATTGTGACACCGCGTCCTGCAACTGGTCTCGTGGCCTCTTTTGATGTTCTGGCGCGTGATCGCGCGGGTCTCGAACGCATGTTCAGACTTTTGACAGAACGCGCAGCCTTTCTTATGAAGGGTGGCGAGCCGCCGGCGCTTGATCCTAAGTTTCCGCCATCCGATTCCGGCATTCTTGGGCCGACCGTTACCCCTGATAACCTGACGATCACCGTGGGGCTGGGTAGCTCGCTTTTTGATGATCGTTTTGGGCTCAAGCCGTTCAAGCCAAAGCAGTTGCAGCGCATGACGGGCTTTCCCAATGATGCATTGCAAAAAGATCTCTGCCATGGCGATCTGGTGATCCAGTTCTGCTCCAACACCGCAGACACGAACATCCATGCGCTGCGCGATATCATGAAGAACATGCCTGATCTTCTGATGGTCCGCTGGAAGCAGGAAGGCTCTGTGCCAGTGCAGCCGCCGCATTCGCCAAAAGCCAAGGAAAGCGCACGCAATTTCCTCGGCTTCCGCGATGGATCGGCCAATCCTGATGCTGCTGACAAAGCCTTGATGGACCGCATCGTCTGGATTCAGCCAGGCAAGGATGAGCCTGAATGGGCTTTTCACGGCAATTATATGGCTGTCCGTCTGATCCGCAATTTCGTCGAACGCTGGGATCGCACGCCGCTGCAGGAGCAGCAGACAATTTTCGGCCGTCACAAGGATAGCGGTGCGCCATTCGATGGCAAAACCGAAGCTGATGTGCCTGACTATTCAAAAGATCCGGAAGGCAAGGTTACGCCGATGGATTCTCATATTCGGTTGGCCAATCCACGCGATGCCAATGCCGAACAACATCTGATTTTGCGTCGTCCGTTCAACTATTCCAATGGGGTCACGAAGTCCGGTCAGCTCGATATGGGGCTGCTGTTCATCGCTTATCAGGCCGATCTGGAAAAGGGCTTTATCACTGTTCAGAAGCGCCTCGATGGTGAGCCTCTGGAAGAGTATATCAAGCCAATCGGCGGCGGTTATTTCTTCACGCTACCCGGTGTGAAAAATCAGGATGACTTTTATGCACGAGCACTCCTGCAGGCGAGTGGGCCGCAGAATGCGCGTGGGTGAGGGTCTTATCACCACGGAGAGGTAAACATGAAATATCGTCTGCCACTGCTCGCGTCGGCTTGCGTCGTCGCCCTGTCTCTCAGCTTCGGTGCTGCAAAAGCCGAAGTGTCCCCACTCGATCTGGTTCAGCCTATTGCCGACTACAAGATCTATATTCAGGACAACCTTGATATCCTTGTAAAAGACACGAAGGCTTTCACCGATGCGATCAAGGCTGGCGAACTGGATAAGGCGAAAGAGCTTTATCCTTCCTCGCGCGTCTCATACGAAAAGATCGAGCCGATTGCAGAGCTTTTTGCGGATCTCGATGCTTCTATCGATAGCCGTGCTGACGATCATGAAGATGCAGAAAAGTCGGAAGACTTTACCGGCTTCCATCGCCTCGAATACGGCCTGTTTGCACAGAACTCGACCGAAGGTCTCGATAAATATGCTGACAAGCTCTACGCAGATGTTGTCGAGCTGCAGAAGCGCATCAAGGATATGACCTTCCCACCTGAAAAGGTAGTTGGTGGTGCAGCAGCACTTATGGAAGAAGTCGCAGCAACCAAGATTTCCGGTGAAGAAGATCGCTACAGCCACACGGATATCTGGGATTTCCAGGCCAATGTTGATGGCTCGCAGAAGATCGTCGAACTTTTCCGTCCGCTGATCGAAAAGGAAAATCCTGAGCTTCTGAAGAAGTCGGATGCCAATTTCAAAACCGTCAACGACATTCTTGTGAAATACAAGAAGGGCGATGGTTATGAATTATACGACAAGCTGACCGAAGAAGATCGCAAGGTGATGGCTGGAGCGATCACGACTCTGGCAGAAGATCTTTCGACGTTGCGCGGCACGCTGGGCCTGAACTAAGGTTGTTAAATTGTTTGGAAAATGGCGGGCTTTGCCCGCCATTTTCATTTGTAGTGAATGATATTTATAAAGAGATATTGCCCCTCGGGATATCAAGCCATAGGCTGGGTTGTCTGGATTCATCGAGGAGGATTGTAAGTCATGACCAAGCTGTCGCGCGCAACGCTCAAGAGCTTCAACAAAGTTCACAAGCCTGGTTATGATCTGGAGGCGCTGACACCGGGGATTGTGCATTTTGGCGTGGGCAATTTCCATCGCGCGCATCAAGCGGTTTATCTCGATGATTTGTTTGGTTTGGGGCTCGATCAGGACTGGGCTTTGGTCGGTGCGGGTGTTCGCGCCAGCGACGATGCTATGCGCGATACGCTGAAAGCGCAGGATTGGCTCACCACTGTTGTCGATCAGGAGGCAGAGCATTCGGAAGCGCGCATCACTGCGTCTATGGTCGACTACGTGACGATTTCCACTGACGAAGGGCGCAAAGCGCTGATGTCCTATCTCACGTCACCGGATATCCGCATTGTCTCAATGACGATCACTGAGGGCGGCTACTACATTGATCCGGCAAGCCAGCATTTTGATCCGGCGCATCCCGATATTGTGTATGACGGCGTTCATGCCGACAAGCCGAATACGGTCTTCGGACTCATCGTGCAAGCGCTGAAACTGCGCAAGCAAGCCGAAGTTGAGCCGTTCACAGTCATGTCCTGCGATAACATTCCCGGCAATGGTCATGTGACAGAAGACGCCGTGGTTGGTCTCGCCAGGCTTAGTGATCCGGAATTTGCTGATTGGATTGCTACGAATGTGGCTTTCCCGAATTCGATGGTTGATCGCATCACGCCTGCAACCGGTGCGCGTGAACGCGACATCGCGCTGAAGGAGTTTGAAGTTGAAGATGGCTGGCCGGTCTTCTGCGAAGGTTTCAAACAGTGGGTGGTCGAAGACAAGTTCCCAACCGGGCGGCCGCGACTGCATAAAGTTGGCGTGATCTTCTCCGATCAGGTCGACGCTTATGAGTTGATGAAAATCCGCATCCTCAACGGCGGACATGCGGCGATAGCCTATCCGGGTGGGCTTCTCGACATCCATTTCGTGCATGAAGCAATGGAAAATCCGCTGATCCGGCAATATCTGGAAAAGCTCACCAAGGAAGAAATCATTCCCGAGGTGCCACCGGTTCCAAATACGGTTCTGGAAGACTATCGCCTGCTTATCGACAAGCGTTTTGCCAATCCAAAGATCGGCGACACAATCCGCCGCCTGTGTCTTGACGGTTCCAACCGTCAGCCGAAATTTATTCTGCCGACAGTTTCAGATCGCCTGGCCAAAGGTCATTCGGTCACGGGCCTTGCACTGGTATCCGCTCTCTGGTGCCGCTACTGCTATGGAACGACGGACAGCGGTGCGGTGATCGAACCCAATGATCCGTCATGGGATCGTCTGGTGAAGCAGGCGGTGCTTGCCAAGGACGAACCAACACGCTGGCTTGAGATGACGGATATTTTCGGCGCACTGGCCACAAATCCCGTCTATGTAGAAGCCTTCTCGGCGGCGCTCAAGCGTATCTGGCAGGATGGTACAGCCAAAACGCTCGAACGGTATCTGGCAGACCAGCCGTTATAAAACCTATCCCGAAAAGTGGAACCAGTTTTCGGGATAGGCGTGAAATGAACAGTTACAATGCGCCCGGATAGACTCTGACCGGGCGGTTGTCTTTGACGGACTCCATCACCACAAAAGTGGACGTGCTTGCCACATTGGGCAGGCTCGAGATTTTCTCACCCAGCACCTCGCGGTAACGCCTGATGTTGGGCGTCCGCACTTTCAGCAGATAGTCGAAAGAGCTTGCAATCATGTGGCATTCTTCGACTTCGCGTATCTTGCGCACCGCAATGTTAAAGGCGGTGAGGGCCGCTTCGCGCGTGTCGGATAATTTCACGGTCGTAAAAGCGATATGATCAAGGCCAAGCTTTTCGGGATCAATCGCTGCGCGAAAGCCGATAATATAGCCTTCATCGACCAGTCGTTTGACGCGTGCCTGACATGGCGTCTTGGAAAGACCGACCTTTTTTGACAACTCCGTCATGGCAATGCGACCATCATCGCTCAGCACTTCAAGAATGCGGCGATCGAACTGATCCAGATCGTCTACAGAGTCTATCTTTCGCATTCAAAATGCCTCTTGAGGTCGTTTTAATAAGATCGATTTGCCTTTATATGGTTCAAATGAAGACAGAATGCAATTTGCGTCGATGATAGTGTGCGACCACATATAAGCATAGTTGAACTGGGCCTAAGCCTGTTTTTGCGAGCATTGCACCATGACTGATAAAGTATCCGCTCACACCACTCCTGTTTTCCAGAGCTTCGCGCCGCCAATCCGCGAGCAGACGCCGTTGCGCAAGGCAATCACCGATGCCTATCGTCGGCCAGAAGCTGAATGCGTGACCGCGCTGGTTCAGCAGGCGACCCTTCCTGAAGAAACGACCAAGCAGATCAGAGCGACCGCTCGCAAGCTGATCGAAGCACTGCGTGCCAAGCACAAGGGAACGGGCGTTGAAGGTCTGGTGCATGAATATTCGCTTTCGAGCCAGGAAGGCGTGGCGCTGATGTGCCTTGCCGAAGCTCTGCTGCGTATTCCGGATATGGCAACGCGTGATGCGCTGATCCGTGACAAGATTTCCAATGGCGATTGGAAGTCGCATGTTGGCGGCGGTCGTTCGCTGTTCGTCAATGCTGCAACCTGGGGTCTTGTTGTCACCGGCAAGCTCACCAACACCGTCAATGACAGCGGTCTTTCGGCAGCGCTTACTCGCCTGATCGCCCGTTGTGGTGAGCCGGTCATCCGTCGCGGCGTGGATATGGCCATGCGCATGATGGGTGAGCAGTTCGTCACCGGCGAAACTATCGATGAAGCACTGAAGCGCGCAAAATCGCTTGAAGAGCGCGGCTTCCGTTATTCCTACGACATGCTCGGTGAAGCAGCCACGACTGCTGCCGACGCAGAACGTTATTACAAGGACTACGAGACTGCGATCCACGCGATCGGTCGCGCTTCCGCCGGCCGCGGCATTTATGATGGTCCGGGCATTTCGATCAAGCTTTCGGCGCTGCATCCGCGCTATGTTCGCGCGCAGAGCGAACGCGTCATGGGTGAACTTCTGCCAAAGGTGAAGGCGCTCGCAGCCCTTTCCAAGAAGTATAATATCGGTCTCAACATTGATGCTGAAGAAGCAGATCGTCTTGAGCTTTCGCTCGATCTTCTGCAGAGCCTGATTGAAGATCCTGATCTGGCTGGCTGGGAAGGCATCGGCTTCGTGGTGCAGGCCTATGGCAAGCGTTGCCCGTTTGTGCTTGATTTCATTATCGATCTTGCCCGCCGCAACAATCGTCGCGTCATGGTTCGTCTCGTCAAGGGCGCTTACTGGGATGCTGAAATCAAACGTGCGCAGGTCGATGGTCTGGAAGATTTCCCGGTTTATACCCGCAAGGTTCATACCGACGTCTCCTACATTGCCTGCGCAGCCAAGCTGCTTGGTGCCCGCGATGTGATCTTCCCGCAGTTTGCAACGCATAATGCGCAGACGCTTGCCACGATTTATCATCTGGCAGGCCCGGACTTCAAAACCGGCTCTTATGAATTCCAGTGCCTGCATGGCATGGGCGAGCCGGTTTATGACGAAGTTGTCGGCCCGTCGAAGCTGGGTCGTCCAGCCCGCATTTATGCGCCGGTTGGTACGCATGAAACGCTGCTGGCCTATCTGGTCCGTCGTCTGCTCGAAAACGGTGCGAACTCTTCCTTCGTCAATCGCATTGGCGACAAGAGCGTGTCGGTTGATGAACTGATTGCCGATCCTGCGGAAGTCGTTCGCTCGATGGCCGTGGTTGGTGCACGTCATGACCAGATCAACCTGCCGGAAGGCCTTTATGGTATTCGCAAAAACTCGGCAGGTTTCGACCTTTCCAACGAAGAGCAGCTGGCAGAATTGAGCGAAACGCTGAAGGCCAATGCTACGCGCGCCTGGACTGCGGAACCGCAGGTCGCGGGTGTCAAGGTTAAGGGTGAAAGCCGTCCGGTTCTGAACCCCGGCGATCATTCCGATGTCGTGGGTACGGTTACGGAAATCGCTGCAGACGATGTTGCGCAAGCAATGAAGGCGGCTGAGAAGGCTGTTGCAAGCTGGTCTCAGGTTTCGCCTGCTGATCGTGCAGCCTGCCTTGATCACGCTGCCGACATCATGCAGCGTGAAATGGCAGAACTGCTCGGCCTCATCATGCGTGAAGCTGGCAAGTCCATGCCAAACGCGATTGCTGAAGTGCGTGAAGCCATCGACTTCCTGCGCTATTATGCAGAACAGACCCGCCGCACACTGGGCGTTGCGCACAAGCCCCTTGGTCCAATTGTCTGTATCAGCCCATGGAACTTCCCGCTGGCGATCTTCACCGGCCAGATTGCAGCAGCACTTGTTGCTGGCAATCCGGTTCTGGCAAAGCCTGCCGAAGAAACCCCGCTGATTGCAGCGCAGGGCGTTCGCATTCTGCACGAAGCTGGCATTCCTGCCGATGCATTGCAGCTTCTGCCGGGCGATGGCCGCATTGGTGCAGCGCTTGTTGCAGCGCAGGAAACCTGTGGTGTGATGTTCACCGGCTCGACCGAAGTTGCACGTCTTATTCAGGCACAGCTTGCCTCGCGTCTGCTGCCTAATGGCAAGCCGATCCCGCTGATCGCTGAAACTGGCGGCCAGAATGCCATGATCGTGGATTCGTCGGCTCTTGCCGAACAGGTCGTGTTCGACGTGATTGGTTCGGCTTTCGACAGCGCCGGTCAGCGTTGTTCTGCTCTGCGCGTGCTTTGCCTGCAGGAAGATGTCGCGGATCGCATTCTGACCATGCTCAAGGGCGCACTGAAGGAATTGTCCATTGGCCGCACCGACCAGCTGAAAGTTGATATTGGCGCTGTTATCACGGCGGAAGCCAAGGACATCATCGAGAAGCACGTTCAGACGATGCGCGATATGGGTCGTAAGGTGGAGCAGCTTCCGCTTGGACCTGAAACCGGGAAGGGCACTTTCGTTGCGCCAACCATCGTCGAGATCGACAGTCTGCGCGATCTGAAGCGCGAAGTGTTCGGCCCGGTTCTGCATGTCGTGCGCTATAAGCGTGATGACATGGATCGTCTGATCGATGACATCAATGCAACCGGTTATGGTCTGACCTTTGGTCTGCATACACGTCTTGATGAAACCATCGCTCATGTTGCCGACCGTATCCGAGTTGGTAACATCTATATCAATCGCAACGTTATTGGTGCGATTGTGGGCGTCCAGCCTTTCGGTGGCCGTGGTCTGTCCGGCACGGGCCCGAAGGCTGGCGGTCCACTCTATCTTGGTCGCCTTGTCGAAACAGCGCCAATCCCGCCACGCATGGCTTCGGTTCATACCGATGCAGCGCTCAACGATTTCGCAAAGTGGCTTGGCAATCGCGGCATGAACGAACTGGCGCAAGCCGCTCGTGAAACCGGCAGTGCTTCTGCCCTTGGTATGAATATCGAGCTGCCGGGTCCGGTTGGTGAGCGCAACCTCTACGCGCTTCATGCGCGTGGTCGTATTCTTCTGGTTCCGCAGACTGAAATCGGACTCTATCGTCAGCTGACAGCCACACTTGCCACTGGCAACGAAGCTGTGATCGACGAGGCTTCTGGTCTGCGCAATGTTCTGAAGGACTTGCCTTCGAGCGTTGCTTCGCGTGTGGTCTGGACAAAGGACTGGCAGGCAGATGCGCCTTTCGCCGGTGCGCTTGTTGAAGGAGAGGGCGAACGCCTGACCGACATCAACAAGAAGTTGGCAGCCCTTCCAGGTCCACTCGTGCTGACACAGGCAGCAACTACGGCGCAGCTGGCCCAGAACGCCGATTGCTATTGCCTGAGTTGGCTGCTTGAAGAGGTTTCGACCTCCATCAACACAACTGCTGCTGGTGGCAATGCGAGCCTGATGGCAATCGGCTGATAAGCCTTTACAATGTTTGAAAAAGGCGACCTTCGGGTCGCCTTTTTTATGTTCTGCACAAACTTGCAAAGCTGTGCAGAAACAGAATTATTAGATCGTTTCCAGAATTTTCAGAATGAAATTTACAAAAGCAGATTGACACATAAGTGTAAAAAGCAAAGACTGTGCACAGGCTTGCAAAAAGCCGCAGCGTGGAGGCGCTGATCATAGGGAGGAATAATGATGCGTTGGGCACTTACGGCCGCGGCACTCGCCGCTGGCGTTTCATCATTTGCGGTTTCTGCACAGGCTTCTGGCAATCTCAATCTCATCTGTTCGGCAGACGTTGTGATCTGCGAGCAAATGAAGAATAATTTCGAGAAAGAAACGGATATCAAGGTCAATATGGTGCGCCTGTCTTCTGGCGAAACCTATGCGAAGGTTCGTGCCGAAGCACGCAATCCGAAGACCGATATCTGGTGGGCAGGTACTGGCGATCCGCATTTGCAGGCTGCATCCGAAGGGCTGACGCTCGAATATAAATCGCCAATGCTCGACCAGTTGCAGGATTGGGCGAAGAAGCAGGCAGAAAGCTCTGAATTCCGCACTGTCGGCGTTTATGCTGGTGCGCTCGGTTGGGGCTACAACACCGACATCTTCAAGAAAAAGAACCTGAAGGAACCGGCCTGCTGGGCCGATCTGCTTGATCCGTCCTATAAGGGCGAAATCCAAATGGCTAACCCGAATTCATCCGGGACAGCCTATACGGCTCTTGCCACTCTGATACAGTTGATGGGCGAGGAAAAGGCTTTTGAATATCTGGCAAAACTCAATGCCAATGTTTCGCAATATACCAAGTCGGGATCTGCACCGGTAAAGTCGGCTGCGCGCGGTGAGAATGGTATTGGTATTGTGTTCATGCATGATGCGGTTGCAATGACTGCTGAAGGTTTCCCGATTAAGTCAATCGCACCTTGCGAAGGTACGGGCTATGAAATCGGTTCCATGTCGATCATCAAGGGCGCCCGCAATCTCGAAAACGCCAAGAAGTGGTATGACTGGGCTTTGACAGCCGAAGTGCAGTCAAAAATGAAGGATGCCAAATCCTTCCAGCTTCCGTCTAACAAAAACGCAGAAGTGCCGAAAGAGTCGCCGCGCTTCGAGGATATCAAGCTGATCGACTACGACTTCAAGACCTATGGCGAACCGACCAAGCGCAAAGAAATCCTTGAACGCTGGGACAAGGAAATCGGCGCAAAGGCAAATTAAAGCTTCGCCATATCGGCGACTAGCAATCCATTTTCGTTATCGACCCTCCCGCCGCTATCCGGCGGGAGATGGATAATTGTGTCCACTTTGCCCGCCATGAGCAAAAAATGAGCAGAAAAGCGGATAGATATGAAACAACACAATCGACGGCTTGATGTGGTTCTGGCGCTGGCTTTGGCCGCGCTCCTGATCCTGCCTTGGTATCGCATTGAGCAAGGCTTCTTCCGTTTCAGCTGGCTTGAAGGGTTTTTCAGTCAGGCCGAGAATGCTCCCGGTATTCTGCAAATATTCACTTATGGACGCCCCTGGCTCGCTGTTGTTGCGATACTGATGCTCTTATGTGTCTTTGCACGCTTTGTGATGTCCCCGGAAAAGCGGACATCCGTTCTGATTGGTGCAAGCCTTTTGGGCGCTGGCTTTCTCGCACTGCAAGGACTGGCAATCGGCTTCACCGGCTGGAACTGGACATTTACCGAGGCACTCTTCGGTCAGCTTGCCGATGGACAACCGGCCTTTGGTGCCGGAGCTGTGCTGACTGGTCTTTGTTTTCTGCTGATTTTTTCCTTCGCTCTTGCTGAACGCGGGGTGATGAAAGGCGATGCTTTTGTCGTTTCCTCTATCACGCTGCTCGTCGCATTGGTCAGCGTCTTTGTATTCTATCCGATCTTCAGCATGTTTGCAGGCTCCGTTCAGGATTTTGATGGTTCCTTCAAACCGGATGGCTTCATCGGCAATATTCAGGATTCTTCGATCTGGAGTCTTGCCTGTGTGATCGGCGAGGGACGCTGCGGCGTTGCATGGCGAACGCTGTGGCTGGCGCTAATGACGGCAACCGGCTCCACAGTGCTTGGGCTTTCTTTCGCACTCGTCGCAACCCGCACAGGCTTTCCTTTCAAGAAGGGCTTGCGCATTCTCACAGTGCTGCCGATCATCACACCACCATTTGTCATTGGTCTGGCGCTCACATTGCTGTTCGGTCGCGCTGGTGTGGTGACTGAACAGATTTCCTATTTCTTTGGCGTTGAACCCGGCCGCTGGCTTTATGGCCTTACGGGCATCTGGATCGCACAGGTACTTTCCTTCACGCCAATCACCTTTCTGGTTCTGATCGGCGTTGTTGAGGGTGTTTCGCCTTCCATGGAGGAAGCATCACAAACCCTGCGTGCTGATCGCTGGCGCACGTTCAATCGTGTTTCGCTGCCGCTCATGGCACCGGGGCTAGCCAATGCATTCCTGATCGCCTTCATCGAAAGCATGGCAGATTTTGGCAATCCGATGGTGCTTGGCGGTAGTCACGGCGTGCTCTCAACCGAGATATTCTTTGCCGTTGTGGGCGCGCAAAACGATCCGTCGCGTGCTGCCGTGTTGGCTATCGTGTTGCTCTGCTTCACACTGTCGGCCTTTCTCATTCAGCGTCTGTGGCTATCGGGCAAGAACTTTGCCACCGTCACCGGCAAGGGCGATTCAGGCATTCATGCCGGCTTGCCAAATGGATTGAAGATTGGCGTCTATGCCCTTGTTATTCCGTGGATGATATTCACGGTCGTTGTTTACCTGATGATCCTTATTGGCGGTTTTGTGCGTACATGGGGTCTCGATAATTCGCTGACATTCGATCATTATCGTCGTGCTTTCTCAGTTGCGTGGACCGATAGCGGCTTTGCCTGGACGGGTGTTGCCTGGAACTCGTTCTGGACGACGATGGAAATATCGCTCATCTCCGCACCGCTTACTGCCGCTGTCGGCTTGCTCACCGCATATCTGATCGTCCGGCAGCGCTTCTTCGGGCGCAGTGTGTTCGAGTTTGCACTGATGCTGAGCTTCGCCATTCCGGGCACGGTTATCGGTGTCAGCTATATCATGGCTTTCAACCTCCCACCGCTTGAAATGACCGGCACGGCGCTGATCCTGATTGCCTGCTTCGTGTTCCGCAATATGCCGGTTGGTGTGCGCGGTGGCATTGCAGCGATGAGCCAGCTCGACAAAAGTCTTGATGAAGCGTCGCTCACGCTGCGTGCGGGCAGTTTCCGTACCATCCGCAAGGTGATCCTGCCGCTTCTGCGTCCGGCCATTACAGCTGCACTGGTTTATTCCTTCGTGCGTGCCATCACATCGATCAGCGCCGTGATCTTCCTTGTATCGGCGGAATACAACATGGCGACTTCTTATATCGTAGGCCTTGTCGAAAATGGCGAGTTCGGTGTGGCGATTGCCTACTCATCGGCACTCATTCTCGTAATGGTAGTTGTGATTGTCACCTTCCAGCTCCTTGTCGGTGAACGCCGATTGCGGCGCGAAAACCGCGTTGCCACGCACACGCCGATTAAAACCGTTCAACAGGAGAAAGCCGTATGACTATGATCCGTCCCGGCTCCGTTACCTTTCAAAACGTCACCAAGAAGTTTGGTAATTTCACCGCTCTGCCTGATCTGTCGCTGACAGTTGAACCCGGCACACTTGTGACCTTGCTCGGCCCGTCCGGTTGCGGCAAAACCACGACCCTGCGCCTTCTGGCGGGGCTGGAGCATCCTACATCGGGTCGCATTCTGATCGGTGGCAAGGATGTGACCATGCTCCCTGCCAACGAGCGCGATGTATCGATGGTGTTTCAATCCTATGCTCTTTTTCCGCATATGAGCTCGCTCGACAATGTTGCCTATGGACTTGAATCTTCGGGACTGAAGAAGAAAGAAGCGCGTGAGCGGGCCGAAGAAGGGCTGAAGCTCGTGGGCCTTGCAGGCATGGGGCATCGCCTTCCTGCAGAACTGTCCGGAGGGCAGCAACAGCGTGTCGCAGTTGCCCGTGCATTGGTGCTGGAGCCACAGGTGTTATTGCTCGATGAACCGCTGTCCAATCTCGACGCGCGGTTGCGTCGTCGGGTGAGAACCGAGATCAGAGAACTACAGCAAAGACTTGGTTTCACAGCAGTTTATGTTACCCACGACCAAGATGAAGCTTTGGCAGTATCCGATACAATTATTGTCATGAAAGACGGCGATATAGCGCAGCAAGGCAGTCCGCGTGATCTTTATGAGTCGCCTGCATCTGCCTTCATTGCAGACTTCATGGGTGAGGCAAATGTCGTGCCCTGTGAAGTCATCAGTGCAGCAAATGGAGAAGCTGTTATTCGTATCGGGAAACTCGAGCACCGTTTGGCATCGGCAAAGGCAAAGCCGGGGCCGGCCCAATTGGCGGTTCGTCCCAATGCGGTGAGCCTGCAAGCCCAGAGTGGCGGAGACTTCCCCGGACGCGTGGCACATTCCGCTTATCTTGGTGATCATATTGAATATGAAATTGAGACTGAGCACGGCAAGCTTTTCATTGTCGATCCGGCGGTGGAAGAGGCGCTTGCACCACAAACCGACGTGGCGATTCATTTCAAGCCGCGCGGCCTTGCCATCATCAACAATTGAGCGCATGAACCTTGCGCCTTTATTCCCTCTGACTGGAAACCAAGCATGACATCGGACATTTCAATAGAACTTGAAACGCGGTTTAAGCTTGCGCAGGAAATTGCGCGTGAGGCAGGCGCTATGGCGCTCGATTACTTCAATCGCCGCGAAACACTTGTGATCGAAATTAAACGTGATCCGCAGGATGTGGTGTCCATCGCCGACCGCAATGTCGAACAGCTGATAAATGAGCGTGTTTCGACAACCTTCAGCGAAGATGGCTTTCTGGGTGAGGAATACGGGCTGAATGCAGGTAGCTCAGGCTTCACATGGGTTGTCGACCCCATCGACGGCACCAGTCCGTTCGTCAATGGAATGCCGAACTGGTGCGTTTCCATTGCGGTTCTCAAAGATGGTGAGCCGGTCATCGGTGTTATTCAGGCACCTTGCTTTGATGAGCTTTACACATCTGCCAAAGGGCAGGGTGCAACACTTAATGGCAAAAAGCTGACGCTTGATCCATCTCGCAATATCCGCAATTCGGTGACCGGCATTGGCGCTAACAATTATGTAACGCCGCAGGTGGTTGCGAAGATCGTGGAAGATCTGCTTGAAGCGGGCGGCACATTCATCCGTAATGGTTCCGGTGCGCTTATGATCGCCTATGTCGCGGCCGGGCGTCTGGTTGGCTATTATGAGCCATATATGCATGCATGGGACTGCATGGCCGGTTTCTGCCTCGTTAAGGAAGCAGGCGGCTATGCACATCCTTTCCCGACGGAGGGTGAGCAACTGACCAAAGGCAACAAGGTGTTTGTAGCGGCGCCCGGTGCAATCGATGATCTTAAAAAGATTGCCCGACTGTAAGAAATAAGCCCCGGAAATCCGGGGCTTATCTTTATGACGACGGATTATCGCGCTTATAAATCCAGTCATGATCTGGGTGGTTCTTGAACCGCCATTTACGGATCGGACCGGCCATGACGTTGAGATAATACATCTCATAACCATAGGGCGCGCCGCATGGGTGATGTCCCTTTGGCACGAGAACTACATCGCCGTCAGAAACGGCCATGGTTTCATCGAGACTGCCATCTTCGGTGAAAACCCGCTGAATACCATAGCCCTGCGATGGGTTGAGGCGATGATAATAGGTTTCTTCCAGATATGTCATATCCGGGAAGTTATCTTCATCGTGCCGATGAGGCGGGTAGGATGACCAGTTGCCCTGCGGCGTGAATACTTCCGTCACCAGAAGGCTGTCGGCGACATCCCGACCTTCCATAGCAATATTGAAGATATTGCGGGTGTTGGCGCCTTGGCCGCGCGTATCGAAAGTCAGGCCTTCAGGTCCAAGTTTTTGCGCCTTGCGACCCGGTTTGCCCGGCGCGGTGCAGACAGCAAGCACGCAATCGGTTGTCGCCACGGCATCCCAGTCGCTCTCAGCAGGCACATAGAGACAATGCGGGGCGAGCTTTTCAAACACGCTCATCCGTTCGCCCATTTCGCCGAAATCCTCGCCAGAAGCCTTGAGCTTTGCCTTGCCTTCGACCAGCACCAGAATGACTTCGCGGTCGCCGGTTTTCTCAGTCGCGGTTTCACCTGCTTTCAGACGATAGAGGCCAAAGCCGACATAGCCCCAGTTGGCACTTTCCGGCGTGATGTCATGCACCTTGCCATGCTTGCCATTGGGTTTGCGTAACAGATTGGCCATGGCTCAGTCTCCCTTATCGAGTCCTGCTTCGCGCGCAAATGCTTTGAGCGATTTCAGCCCCAGTGTCTGATATTCAAATGGATTACGCACATCGGGATCTTGCTCTGCTTCGATGACCAGCCAGCCCTGATAGCCGTGCTGGGCTGCGACCTTGAGTACTGGTACAAAATCCACGCCGCCCTCCTTATCGCCCGGAACTGTGAAAACGCCGCGGCGCACACCTTCCAGAAAGGACAGGCTCTGATCGCGCACTTGTGTCGCAATCGTCGGGCGCACGTTCTTCGCATGAATGTGGCGAACGCGACCCATATGGTTCTTTGCAACACGTTCAGGATCGCCGCCGCCAAACAGGCAATGCCCTGTATCAAGCAGCAGCTTGGCGTGTGGCCCGGTATGTTTCATCAGAAGATCGATCTCATCTTCGTTCTGAACAATCGTACCCATGTGATGGTGATAGACGAGTGCAATGCCTTGCGTGGCGGCACACTCGGCCAGTGCTTCTACGCCTGCGCCAAACTTTGCCCAAAGGGCTTCTTCGAGTACCGGGCGCTCAGAGAGCGGCTTGTTATCGTCGCCATGAATGGCGTTCGATGTTTCGCAAACGATGATGACCTTGCAGCCCATGGCCTTGTGAAGATCAAGCGCTGGCTGCATCGCAACCTTCTCATCCTCAACGGAATTGGTAAGAAGATTGAGCGAATGCCAGCCAGAAACGTAACGCAGATTGCGTGGTTCGAGTACTGCTTTAAGTTCCGCTGCAACCTGCGGAAATTTATGGCCTTTTTCAATTCCGTCGAAGCCGATTTTAGAAGCCTCATTGAGGCATTGATCAAGGCTTATATGTGCGCCGAGGCTGCGATCATCATCGTTCGACCAGGCAATCGGGTTGGTGCCATAGAGGATCATCGGTCAGTTTCTTTCTTTGATCTGAGCTTCATAATTTTCACGCGCGGCGCGTACTTGTTCGCGGTCAGAGACTTCCGGCACAGCCACGTCCCACCACCAGCCGCCGGTTTCAGGCGTCGGGTAAGGATCGGTATCGATGACGATAACTTTGGTGCGCGGGCTGTTGCGCGCTTCTGCTAGCGCATCTTCGAGTTCGCGGATGGAGCCGACCTTTTTGCTGTCGGCACCCATCGCACCTGCATGGGCTGCGAAGTCGATATTCGATGCATTCACATGGGTTGTGTGGTCGAGCAGATTGTTGAACTCGGCACCGCCGGTCGCCATTTGCAAACGGTTGATGCAGCCATAACCGCGATTGTCGGTAAGCACGACTGTGATCTTGATGCCCATCATTACAGAGGTCGCAAGCTCGGAATTGGCCATCATATAGGAGCCGTCACCGATCATCACGATCACGTCGCGGTCCGGCTCCGCCATCTTTATGCCAAGCCCACCTGCAATCTCATAGCCCATACAGGAGAAGCCATACTCCATGTGATAGGACATCGGGCGACCGGCTTTCCAGAGCTGGTGTAATTCACCCGGCATGGTTCCAGCCGCGCACATGACGACGGTATTTTCTTTCGACTGACGCTGCACTGCGCCGATCACCTGCATGTCTGTGGGAAGCTGGTTGGCATCACCGGGAGAAGCTGTGAAACGGTCCGCCGCTTCAAACCATTTTGCCTTGAGGCTGCTGTCTAGAGATGGGCGTTTGTAGCCTTTTAATCCTGCAGAAAGCCCATTAAGGCCGACTTTTGCATCAGCCACGAGTGAGATAGAGCCATGTTTGTGACTGTCATAAGGTTGAACATTAAGGGAAAGCAGCTTGCGGTTCGGATGTTTGAACAGTGCCCATGAGCCGGTCGTGAAATCTTGAAAGCGCGTTCCGACACCGATCACCAGATCCGCATTTGCTGCAATCGCATTGGCAGAATCTGCACCCGTAACACCGACCGGGCCAAAATTGAGCGCATGATCCCACGGCAGTGCCGACTTACCAGCCTGCGTTTCGATAACGGGGATATTGTGGGTTTCTGCAAAGCTTTTCAGCTCTTCGTGCGCACCTGAATAATGGACGCCACCGCCTGCAACGATAACCGGCGTCTTGGCAGCCTTGATTGCGGCAATAGCAGTTGCAAGCTCCTGCTCATCGGCTGGCGGGCGTCGCCAATGCCAGACTTTTGGTGCGAAGAACTCTTCCGGCCAGTCATAGGCTTCGGCCTGAACGTCCTGACAGAAAGACAACGTCACAGGACCACAATCTGCTGGATCGGTCATTGTGCGGAAAGCGCGCGGCAGGGCTGTCAGAAGCTGTTCTGGACGGGTGATACGATCAAAATAGCGGCTCACCGGGCGGAAACAGTCATTGACTGTCATGGTGCCGTCGTTGAAATCCTCGATCTGCTGAAGCACAGGATCAGGACCACGATTGGCAAAAACGTCTCCGGGGATGAACAGAACCGGCAGGCGGTTAACATGGGCGAGTGCTGCTGCCGTCACCATATTGGTTGCGCCGGGCCCAATGGAGGAGGTGACAGCGCAGGCGCGTTTGCGACCGAGCTGCTTGGTATAGGCAATGGCTGCATGAGCCATGGTTTGCTCATTATGGCCACGCCATGTAACGAGCTGATCGCGGATACCATGCAGTGCCTCGCCAAGCCCTGCGACATTGCCATGGCCGAAAATAGCCCAGACACCAGCGATGAAGGGATCTCCCTCTGGCGTCATCTGATTGGCTATATAGCGCACAAGAGCCTGTGCCGCTGTCAGTCGAACGGTCTTCATCTTTCCTCCCGGCGGAAATCCGCATTCTCGCAATCTCACAAGACAGGCCTCCACCTGTGCCAGAGATGCGTTTATTTCTGTCGCAGCCTATCCCAAAGATCGCAGAAACCGCGATAGCGTTTTGCCATTTCTGCAACTGCGTCGGTGTCGCTCATTTTGCCGGCGAGCCATTGGCGAGCGACATCGCCCAGAATGGTGCGGCCGATGGCAAAACCCTTCACCAGATCAAAATCCGCAGCGATTTTCAGGCTTGCTTCCAGTTCTTCGGCTGGCGCATCAAGCCCCAGCACAACAATGCCGCGCGTGTGAGGATCGTTATGGGTGATCGCTTCGCAAGCATTGTGCCATGCCTTGGCAGTCTTCAGCGGCTCAAGCTTCCACCAGTCAGGATAAACGCCAATTTCGTAGAAACGCTCGATGACTTTGGCGGTGCTCATATCATCGACGGGCGCTACCTTGGATGGAATGACTTCTAACAGAAACTCGAGACGGTTGCGGCGAGCAGCCGTGAAAAGTCGCTTCACGGTGGCTTCCTGTTGCGCCTTCACGTCGGCGCTGTCATCAGGGTGATAGAAGCATAGAACCTTGACGACGTTCTCGACAGGCCATTCAACAAGGCCGCCGCAATCAGGACCGAGTTCAGGCTCAAGCTCCAAAGGGCGCGAGCTGGGCCATTCGGTTGGGCGTCCGATCCACAGGCCGGTCCCGGCCGCACGGTAGAGCGCATCGCGTCCAAGACGACCGTCGCAAAGAATGCCATAGCCGCTTTCTCCGCCTGAAACCTCCAACGCAGCATTCAGGCATAGTTCTTTGAATTCACCGATCTTTTCATCTGTGGCACCAGTTTCCTGCGCCATCTCCTCCAGCTGGATACGATGGTCAAAAGCGAAGACGCGCATATGGGGCCATTCACCATTACGGTTTGTGGACCAGTGCACCTGTTCAAGTGCCAGATCTTTGCGCAACGCCTTGTCGCGAATACCGGTCTTGAAGAAATATTGCAGCTCTTCCCAGCTTGGATAAGCGGGTGTGCAGCCATGACGCGACACTGCAAAGGCACCACAGGCATTGGCGAACTTCAGGCTGGTTGGCCAGTCTTCACCCTTGAGCCAGCCGCGCAACAGACCAGACATGAAGCCATCGCCCGCGCCAAGCACGTTGAAAACTTCAATCGGAAAACCTTGTCCTGATTGCCCCTTGTCGAGATTGTCAGGAATGTCGCCCTCAAAGACCACGGCGCCCATTGGTCCGCGTTTACAAACGAGTGCCGCCTTCGTGACTTTGCGAACGGCTTTAAGCGCTTCAACCGTATTGGTCGAACCACCAGCAATATGAAACTCTTCTTCGGTGCCGACGATGAGATCAAAGAGATGCAGTGTCGATTGCAGTTTGGTGGTGACGGAAGCGGACTCGATAAAACGGTTCTCGCCATCACCATGGCCGGAAAGCCCCCAGAGGTTGGGGCGATAATCGATGTCGAGCACCGTACGACTGCCGTTTTCCCGCGCAAGCTTCAAAGCTTTGAGGACAGCAGCTTCCGTGCGCGGATGCGACAGATGCGTGCCAGTGGCGAGTACACATCCGGCCTCGGCAATGAAGTCCGGATCGATATCGTCTTCGCAAAGCGCCATGTCGGCGCAGTTTTCGCGATAGAAGATGAGCGGGAAATGTTCCTGATCGCGGATGCCAAGGATCACCAGCGCTGTCAGGCGTTGCGGATCGGTGACGATACCGCGCGTATCCACACCTTCACGCGCAAGTTCGCGCAGCAGAAAGCGCCCCATATGCTCGTCACCGACGCGGGTTATGAGTGCGGATTTGAGGCCCAGTCGAGCAGTACCAGTCGCGATATTGGTGGGAGAGCCACCGACATATTTGTTGAAGGATGACATGTCTTCAAGCAGACCGCCGACCTGTGCGCCGTAAAGATCCACCGAAGATCGGCCAATCGTAATCAAATCCAGCCGCTTCATTAAAGTCCTCCCTCGGCGCATGCTTTTTTAGCTTGAAGAGGCTGCCTGTGAGTCACGACACGCAGCAACCATTCTATTTCTGATTAAAATGGATTTATTATTCCATTTCAATCGAAAAATAGAATGTCGTATCATTTTACGACTGTCGTTCCGTGCCAACGGCGACGGCAAGCGTAATCGCAAGGCAAAGTGTAGCGGAAAGAGAGCGGAAGGCACCGAAGTCAACTTCGGAGACAAGCAGCGACTCATTGGCAAACTTGCTCATTGGGCTGACAATCGTGTCGGTAATCGCAACAACATCAACGCCGCGCGTGGCGGCATTTTCTGCCATGGCAATGGTTTCAGGCGAGTAGGGCGAGAACGAAATCGCGAGCAACACATCGCCTTTACGGATAGCGTGCTGGTTTTCCAGCTTTCCGACAGTGCTGTGAAGCATGGCCGGAACCTGCATCTTTTCAAGCGCGTAGGCCAGATAGCTCGCAACCGGAAATGCTCGCCGAACGCCGATGATGTGAATGGTTTCTGCTGTTGCCAGCAGCTTGACGGCTTTCTCAAGTGCCTCCGGCTCGATGGTCTTCAACAGGCTTTCTAGTGAAGTGCGGCCGGCCTCGGCAAACTCTGCCAGAAGGGCCGGGGCGCTTCCTGCCGCCGTTTCGCGCAAATGCTCAAGACGTGTGGAATAATCGGGCCAACCGCCAGCATAGGAGTCGCGAAAAAGCTTCTGCATTTCCGAAAAACCGGAAAAGCCCAATATCTGGCAAAATCGCATGAAGGCCGAACTTTGAACGCCTGCGCCTTCTGCCATTTCCGCGACCGTTGAAACGGCGATCCGGTCCTGATTGGCGGCAACGTAATCGGCGCATTGCTTCAGGCGCTTAGGCAACCGGTCAGCGACTTCGAGCAGTCTTGCCTCGAATTCTTTTACATTCGCTGGGGTAGGGGCTGGCACACTGGCGGAAGTCTCGGCTTGCGCAGCAACAGCTTGTTCGGTGTCCATTGCCATCCTTTCAGAAACGGTCTCTTGACATCCCATATATCACAATCTAGCAAAATAGAATAAATATTCCATTGAGCTTTGCATCCGTGACATAATCGGGAAATGAGCAGAACGGAATAGCGAAACTGATTTGTCGGTCAATCGAGGATGGCCGTTTTGGGAGGATGAAGGCAATGGTTACACGTCTTGCTCTGCTAGGCGCCGGTCGTATCGGAAAAGTACATGCGGGCGCAATCGCTTCCGACAAGCGGGCGCAACTGATTGCGGTGGCTGATGCCAATCAGGATGCAGCGCGTGCAATTGCTGATGCGGCTGGTGCGGAAGTGCGTTCCATTGACGAGATCGAAAACTCGTCCGATGTGGACGCTGTGCTGATCTGCACGCCAACCAACACCCATGCCGATCTGATCGAACGATTCTCACGCGCAGGTAAGGCGGTTTTCTGCGAAAAGCCGATTGATCTCAATATCGAGCGCGTACGGGCTTGCCTTGGTGTCATCAAGGAAACCGGTGGCAAGGTCATGCTCGGTTTCAATCGCCGTTTCGATCCGCATTTTGCCGCTGTTCGTAAGGCGATCAATGATGGTCGTATCGGCAAAGTCGAAATGGTCACAATCACCAGCCGCGATCCGGGCGCTCCGCCTGCGGAATACATCAAGGTATCGGGTGGTATTTTCCGCGATATGACGATCCATGATTTTGACATGGCGCGTTTTCTGCTGGGTGAAGAAATTGCAACGGTTTCTGCATCTGCTTCGGTTCTTGTCGATCCAAAGATCGGTGAACTCGGTGATTATGACAGTGCGAGCGTCATCCTGACCACGGCTTCCGGTCGCCAGTGCGTGATTTCCAATTCACGCCGTGCATCCTATGGCTATGATCAGCGCATCGAAGTGCACGGATCGGAGGGAGCGGTTTCGGCTGAGAACCAGCGTCCGGTTTCCATCGAGGTTGCATCGAAGGATGGCTATACGCGTCCACCACTGCATGATTTTTTTATGACTCGCTACACAGATGCGTATGCCGCAGAAATTGCAGCTTTCATTGATGCGATTGATAGTGGCAAAGCACCCACACCTTCTGCCGAAGATGGTTTGCAGGCTTTGGCACTTGCCGAAGCAGCACTTCTCTCTGTCAAAGAAGGGCGTGCTGTGAAAGTTGCGGAAGTTCTCGCCTAAGCACGCCTTTTCGTTTGCCTTTCTCTGCAATCGACTGCGATATGCGGAACATGGCTTATGAAATCGACAAGCTGCCGCTCGAAGAGTTTTTTGTGCCCGTGGCGAATGCTACGGCTGCACTAGCAAGACTTGACGAGCGACTTGCACGCTCTCCGATCCGCGATGGAATGCTTGAGCGCATGCATATGCATGATGCGGTTGCATCCATGTGGCTTGAGGGCGAACTGGTGCATCTCGAGGATCTCGTGCTGCACGATGCCCTGATGGATAGCCGCACCCCAAGCCATGCACTGACAATCTCTCATTCTGTGCTGCGCTTGCGACGACAGATTTTCAGTCGTTCACCAAGCTGGGCTCTTAGTCCGGCGGGTATGCAGCAGGTTCTCGGGCGGAATATTGACGTCCGTAGCGAAGAGACGCGTGACTATAGCCATCAGGAAGATGAGGATAACGATCCTCTACTTGATGATGTGGATGCCTTGCTTGCGCGCACGGACGCTCTGCTGAAAGGCATCTTAAAAGAACAGTCGAAACCACAGCCGGTGGAAGCAGATTCGCTTCTTTACGATGACGATTGGGATGAAGACACCCGCTTGCAGGAGTGGCGGGATCTATTTGCCAAGACGGCTCATTTACCACCACTTCTACGTGCTGCGCTGATGCATGATGCATGGTTTTCACTGGAAGTGGTGCAGCGTTCAAACTGGATAGGGCGGCTGCTTGCGGCCGCATATTTGCGCCAGTCGGGCATCGCCACCAATCATTTGCCAGCGCTTAATATAGGTCTTCGCACAAAGCGTCCTGATGAGAGGCGCTCAACCAACCGATTGGTGCGGCTTAAGACATTTCTTGCGGCGACTGAGGAAGCTGCGGAATTAAGCATGAAAGAGCATGACCGCCTTTTGCTTGCGCGTGAGCAGATGCAGCGCAAGCTCAAGGGTCGGCGCTCCAATTCGCGGTTGCCGCAACTTGTCGACATGATGATGCGCAGCCCACTGGTTTCAAGCCAGATGGTCGAGAAAGAACTTGAGGTCACGCAGCAGGGCGCGCTGAAGCTGATTTCCGATCTCAATTTACGAGAAATCACCGGGCGCGGACGGTTCCGCGCCTGGGGTATTCTTTAATTTACTTCTTCATGCAGTGATTGCGCAGATGGGTTGCGAAAAGCTGATACTCGTTGCGTCGAGCAGCATTCGCTCGCCATGCCAAGGCAAGTGAGCGGAAATTGTGTTGTCCTTCATAGGGCACGATGCTGATTTCGCTGCCGCGTGTAACGCCCGCCTTGATAGCGACCTCCGGTAACAGCGTCACACCCATGCCAAATTCAACCAGCTGTACCAGAGTCATGATACTTGTTGCATGAACATCGCCACCTGTCTGTGTGGGCTTTGAACCAATGGCTGCCATGACGTGCTCACGCAGACAATGGCCAGTCTCCAGCAAGAGAAACGGTTGGTCCTGAAGATCGCTCGCTTCAATGCGGTCTCGGTTGGCCAGCGCATGGTCGCGGCGTACCGCAAGAAAAAATGGGTCTTGTCCTATCTCCGCGACTTCAAAATCATCAAGATCATAGGGATGAGCAACAAGCGCCACATCAAGCGTTCCCGAGCGCAGATTGTCGAGGAGGGTACGCGTCAGTCCTTCCCGCACGCTCAATTGCAGCTCTGGAAAAGCCTTGGCTGTTGTTGGCAGCACCTTTGGCAATAAAAACGGCGCAATGGACGGGATGACACCCAATCGCAAGCGTGTTGTCAGCGGGCGTTCGGCCTGACGCGCATGTTCCGGCAGCTCCTCAATTGAAGCCACGATCTCGCGCGCACGGTTGAGGAAATCCTCTCCGGCAGGCAGCAATTGCATCCGTCGCCCCGTGCGATCAATCAAGGTTACGCCAATCTCTGCTTCCAGGGTCTGAATGGCCGCGCTTAATGTGGATTGCGTAACGCCAACCGCCTCGGCTGCGCGCGAGAAGGAACCTGCTTTGACGAGAGCTATAAAATAGTGAAGTTGACGAACACTGATATTGAGCATGGTCTTCAGTCTGAAACTTATCCCCATCGTTTAAATCGATGGATTGGATCGTTTTAATCGCTTTGACCGATTGATTTAGAGCGCCTATATATGACTCGCAAGCAGTTAGTTCTGAAACTTCTGAATTTTCTGCATAACAACGAATTTACAGGCAGGTATGAGATGCTCGGTATCGGTGACAAGCTTCCTTCTTTCAAAGTAACTGGCGTTAAGCCTGGCTTCAACTTCCACGAAGAAAACGGCGTGTCGGCTTTTGAAGAAGTCACCGAAGCAAGCTTCGAAGGCAAGTGGAAGGTCATCTTCTTCTACCCTAAGGACTTCACTTTCGTTTGCCCAACCGAAATCGCTGAATTCGCACGTCTGGCTTCCGATTTCGAAGACCGCGATGCAGTTGTTCTGGGCGGTTCGACCGACAACGAATTCGTGAAGCTCGCATGGCGTCGCGATCACAAGGACCTCGACAAGCTGCCAATCTGGTCTTTTGCAGACACCAATGGTTCGCTGGTTGACGGCCTCGGCGTTCGTTCGCCAGATGGCGTTGCTTACCGCTACACCTTCGTTGTCGATCCGGACAACACGATCCAGCACGTTTACGCAACCAACCTCAATGTTGGCCGTGCTCCTAAGGACACGCTGCGTGTTCTCGATGCTCTGCAGACCGATGAGCTTTGCCCATGCAACCGCGAAGTCGGTGGCGAAACGCTCAAGGCTGCTTAATCAGCCTCAATGATTTGAGACAAGGCGGGTTAAGGCCCGCCTTTTGTTTATTCAGAACTGACAAATAAAGAGGGTTCCATGTCCATTGATGATCTGAAGTCAAAAATCCCGGATTTCGCCAAGGATGTTCGTCTCAATCTTTCGTCTATGGCAAGCGATGAAACGCTGACACCACAGCAGAAATATGGACTGTTCATTGCTTGCGGCATTGCTTCGCGTAACGCCGATGTGCGCAAGGCACTGGTTGCTGAAGCTGCTGGAAAAGTTGATGCGACGGTTGTGCAAGCTGCAAAGTCGGCTGCATCGATCATGGGCATGAACAATGTCTATTATCGTTTTGTGCATCTTGCGACCAACAAGGACTATCGCACCATGCCAGCAAAGCTGCGCATGAATGTGATCGGCAATCCGGGCGTGGACAAAGTCGATTTCGAACTGTGGTCGTTGGCCGTTTCCGCAATCAATGGCTGCGGCATGTGCATCGACGCACACGAAGACGTACTGCGCAAAGCAAATGTGACAACCGAGGTGATCCAGACCGCTGCGCGGTTCGCATCGATCATTCAGTCAGTGGCAATTGCCCTGGAAGCTGCTGACGCCGAATAAGTTTCTTAGTCGAGCTTATATAAAGAAAAGCCCGCGCGGAGCGATCCGCGCGGGCTTTTTTATTTGCGTTAAACGGGGCTTACTCGCCGCGTTTGAACGAAATAAATGCAAAGCCAATCAACGAGACAACGGCTGCGGCAGACATGTAATAGCCGACATAGTCGAAGCTATAATGCGTTGCGAGCCAGGTTGCGATGTAAGGTGCAACCGATGCGCCGAGAATGCCTGCCAGATTGAAGGTAAGCGAAGCGCCCGTATAGCGAACCGAGGTCGGGAACGGTTCAGCAAGAGCTGCGCCAATCGGACCATAGGTCAGTCCCATCAGGCCAAAACCGATAATGAGGAAGGCAAGAACGCCAACGGTTCCGCTGAGGAAGAGTGGAGCCATGATGAAACCGTACAGACCGATCAGGACTGTGACGATGATCATGACAGGACGCATGCCGTATTTATCGGAAAGTAGAGCTGCAACCGGGATGGTGAGGCCGAAGAAGATCACGCCAACCATCTGCAGGATGAGGAACTGTTCACGGCTATAGCCGAGCGCGCGCGTACCCCAACCGAGCGAAAACACGGTCATGAGATAGAACAGTACGAAAGTTGCAACTGCGCCGATGGTGCCGAGGAACAGGCTCGACTTATGTTTCTTGAACAGGGTTGCGACCGGAACTTCGACGCGTTCAGCTTTGTCGATTGCCTTCTGGAATTCTGGCGTTTCAGCGATCTTCAGACGAATGAAGAGGCCAACACCAACCAGCAGTGCACTGGCGATGAAAGGAATGCGCCAGCCGAAAGACATGAACTGTTCTTCGGTCAGAAGTTCAGCCAGGATCAGGAAGATACCTGTTGCGAGAATGAAGCCGACGGGTGCTCCGAGCTGCGGGAACATGCCATACCATGTACGTTTGCCTTCGGGCGCATTTTCGGTTGCGAGCAGAACTGCACCGCCCCATTCACCGCCGAGGCCAAGGCCCTGACCCAGACGGCAGAGAGCGAGCAGGAGGGCTGCCCAGACGCCGATGGATTCATAGGTCGGCAGAAAGCCGATTGCGACCGTGGAAATACCCATGGTCATAAGTGCTGCGACGAGCGTTGCCTTACGGCCAACCTTGTCGCCGAAGTGGCCGAACAACGCGCCGCCGATCGGGCGTGCGAAGAAGGCAATAGCGAAAGTTGCTAAGGACTGGAGCAGCGCCGAGTTACCGTCACTTGCCGGGAAAAAGAGATGCGGGAACACGATTACCGCAGCGGTGGCATAAATATAAAAGTCAAAGAATTCGATAGTTGTGCCGATCATGCTCGCGGCCAGAACGCGGCGCGCAGAATTTTTCTTCGGAACAACTGCTTGAGCGACAGTCATTGTTTCATATCCATATTTGTGGGCTGTACGTTTTGGGAGGAAGCCCGAGATGTTGCCTTCTTAGTGCCACAAAACACGAAACCGCAAGCTTAAAAGGGCTCTCACGTAATTTTCTAATTTCGAATGTGCTCTTTTCGAAACAAAATGAACATACGAAGCGGATTCAAGGGAAAAAGCCAGGGCCTTTCAATTGCCTTAAGGCAGCCTTAAGATGAATTTCGCAACTTGGAATCACAATGACTGCGCAGGCTTTCAGATACGGAAACATTGGCATGAACTTTCGCAAACATTCTGTTTTGCGAATGCCTTCCCGTATGCTGATTGCTCTATTGTCGTTGCTCTTTTTGGTTTCCACGCAGCTTTGCTATGCCATGGCGCACGATCTTCCGCAGACTGTAGCAGTCACCGACTGCCATGAGACGGTTAAGATTCTAAAACATGATATGGGGCATTCCATGCCAGCCGATCACGGCAAGAAAGCATCTGCTGCCTGTGTCATGATGAGTTGTGGCGGCATCATACAGCTTGCTTCAGATGTCACTCTGTTCACGCCGGATCATGAGTTCGGGCTTCCTCCGCGTGTTGCTGCATTGAACAGCAGCGATCCATTTGGCGTATTACGCCCCCCAATATCTTACCAGATCTAATCCCTAGAAATGCTGCCACCTCTTTGGCGGCAATGAGCGCATTCCAGAATTCATGAAATGATTTCGGGCGAGATGCGCATTGGTAGAGATATTATCTGGAGAATGATCATGACGAGCATGACTCGCCGCCGTCTGCTGACGCTTGGTGTAAGCGCGGCTGCTTTATCTGTCGTCCGGCCTTTTGAGGCCTTCGCGCAGGACGCCCATCAGCAACATATGCAGCATGGTGCACCCACAGCACAGGCAAAAGCACAGACTTTGCCTATTCCAACATTATTGGAGCCGGATGCTGCAGGCATCGTAAAGCTGAAAGTTCAGAAAGGGCGCCATTCCTTCACTGAAGGGAGCGATGCGGCTTCTGCGGGGGTTAACGGCACCTATCTTGGCCCGGTTGTCCGTTTGAAGAACGGAGAGGCCGTCACGCTATCGGTTGAGAATGGTATGGATGAGGACACAACCCTTCATTGGCACGGTCTTTTCGTACCATCCATTCTGGATGGTGGGCCACATAATGTGATCGCAGCAGGCAACAGCTGGGAGCCAAAGGTTACAGTCAATCAGCCTGCATCGTTTAACTGGTTCCATCCGCACTTGCATGGCGACACCGCCCGACAGGCACATATGGGCATTGCCGGGCTCATGATTGTCAGCGATGGCAAGGATAGCGAACGCGGAGTGCCTGAAACCTATGGTGTTGATGACCTGCCGCTTGTCTTGCAGGACCGCAGGGTTATCGAAGGCGACAAGGTTTACCAGCCCGATATCATGGATCTGATGCACGGCTTTCGCGGCGACAAGCTAATCGTCAACGGCGTGATTGCACCGCAAGCGCATGTTCCGGCGTCTGTTGTAAGATTGCGCATTCTGAACGGTGCCAATGCGCGGAACTTCCATATCCGTCTCAGCGATGACCAGCCGTTGCATGTCATCGGATCGGATGGCGGCTGTATAAGCAAGCTCGATACAGTCCAACGTCTGACGATCAGCCCAGGCGAGCGCTATGAAGTTCTGGTCGACTTTTCCAAATCGAAAGGCACTCTGGATTTGCTTACGGCCAGCGATGACAGCGGTGGCGGCGATGTGCCTTTGATGCAATTCATCATTAATGACCAAATCGATGGCGCAATCAAAAACTTGCCGACGAAGCTTGATGGCCCTGAGGCACCTGACGTGAAGCTATCAGCACGCAGGCGGTCGTATTTCTTCGATGAACGCATGGCCGAAAATATGAAGCTCATGATGGGCGGCATGTCGAGTGATCCTCATGCCGGGCACAATATGCCAGCGATGAGTGATCACGACATGCATTCGGGTCGGAGCAATACTGACGCCGGACCTGCATTGCAGGCTTTGACATCAGGCGTTCAGATGGCGATTGCTGAAAAACCTTTCGACATGAGCCGTATTGATGCCGAAGTTAAGCTTGGATCGTGGGAAATATGGGAGCTGACGACGAAAGAAATGGCGCATCCATTCCATATCCATGGAGCGTCATTCCGCATTCTGACGTTGAACGGGGAAGCGCCACTGCTCCATCAATCAGGTTGGAAGGATACGGCGTTGATCAATGGCAAGGCCGAAATTCTGGTCCATTTTGATCGCGAAGCTACGCCTGATCATCCTTTCATGTTCCACTGCCATGTGTTGGAACATGAAGACGTCGGCATGATGGCGCAATTCGTTACGACCTGATTTTCAAATATGCTGCGCGCTGTCTCAACCGGCGCGCAGTTTTATAAGTTTCGAACAATTCGCGCCGTAGTGCGTTTACCGCTTATCACCAAACCAAATAAGAGGAGGAGATAATGCGATCTTTCGTTCTTGCTTCAACTATTGCACTTTTCGCCATGCCTGCGTTTGCCCAAGACACAACAGTTAAAATGTACGAGGCTCTCGAAACAGGACAGGGGAAGGAAATGGGGACTGTTACAGTCTCCCAAAGTACTGATGGGCTTTCATTCAAAGCGGATTTAAACGGAATGCCGGGCGGTGAACATGGCTTCCATGTTCATGAAAAGGGCAGCTGTGCGCCTGCCGAACAGGACGGGACAATGGTTCCTGCTCAAGCAGCCGGTGGCCATTACGATCCGGAAGGCTCGAAACATCACATGGGTCCAGAAGGACATGGTCATATGGGCGACTTGCCACTTTTGAAGGCCAATGCTGATGGCAAGGTCAGTGAAACGGTTGTTGCGCCACGTCTCAAGTCGCTGGATGAAATCAAAGGGCGGGCGCTGATGGTTCATATAGGCGGCGACAATTATGCCGACCAGCCCAAGCCGCTTGGTGGTGGTGGTGCACGTATTGTCTGTGGTGTAATCGAATAAACTAACCCCAGTTTTCGATACGGATTTTCGATCCGTCCGAGAAACGCGAAATATGGAACGGCGACGGATCGACAACTGGCGTTTCGCCGCTGACCATATCGGCGACCAATCGTCCTGCACCGGGGCCGATGCCAAAGCCATGCCCCGAAAAACCTGTTGCAACGATTAGCCCATCAATGTCGGGCAGGGGGGAGATGACTGGAATAACATCCGGCATGGTGTCGATCAGGCCCGCCCATTCCTGTGCAATTGTTGCAGATGCAAAGGATGGAATTGCAGCCTTGAGTTTAGCCAACACTGCCGCATTCGCAACACGGTGCGGCTCGGGATCAAGCGTACGAATTTTTTCAAAGATCGAGACCTGATCTGCCGGCCGGAGCTTCCACTGGAAAGCTTCTTCAAAAAAGCGCTCACCAAAACGGAAACGCAGGGATTTCCATTCGGTTGAGAGCGACGGAAGGAAGTCGCGGAAAAAGCGGAAACTGTCAGGCACGATATCCGCAATAGAACCGCCGAGGCTCGCGACCGTATAACCACCATCAAGCCGCTTACGCAGCGCGAAATCTGAAAACGCAATTGCTGGATCGACATTTGCCTCAATCGGGGCCGTGCTAAACACCGATGATTTGACTTTGAGTTGCGGAAGGCGGGCCTTGAAATCCGATATGATCAACCGTGACCAGGCCCCGCCTGCAACGACTATCGCCTCACAGGCAACACGGCCTTTCTCGGTCAAAACTGCTGAAACGCGGCCATTGGTTGTCTCTATGCCGCGCACCGCACAATTTTGCAAAATGACAGCGCCCAGTTCCTGCGCCTTGGCGGCGAAAGCCGGTACTGCTTTCTGTGGCTCTGCACGCCCGTCAAGCGGGGTGATCATGCCGCCTTTGAGCTGACGCGTGAGACCGGGGGTAAGGCTGGCCGCCTGTTTGCTGCTTAAGAGTTCTGTCTCTATGCCGTGCTCGCCCGCGATTTTAATCCACTGAGCATAGCGTTCGACTTCCTCTTCTTTCTCGGCGGTATATGCGATACCCGTGATACGAAAACCGGTTTCTCGCCCGGTACGCTCATTCATGCCTTCCCAGAGGCGCATACTCTCGACAATCAGCGGCATTTCCCGGCTGTCACGACCAGTCCGGCGGCACCAGCCCCAATTGCGACTTGATTGCTCGCCCGCAATTTCACCTTTTTCAAACAGAGCAACAGGTATCCCGCGCTCGGCCAGGAAAAGGGCTGTCGATACTCCGATCACACCACCACCGATAATGGCAACCTTCGTTTCCTGTGGCAAACGCTCAGCGGTTGCCACCTTGTCGGTGATCGGCCCCATGATCAGACTCCTGCAATGCGAATATCGAATTTGGATGAAAGCAACATTGCGCGATTTGCGAGCTTGTTCAACTGGATAGTGCAGCAAATTGTTGCGTCTTCAAGTGCGTTTCGGAAAATGCCTGACACCTTTGGTCGGGTTTTATTGGCAAAGTCGTTCAAGTGCATTTATATGCGGTTCGATGATAACAGGACTCTCGGCCTCATCTATGGACGCACACACTTTGCAAGACACCAAGCTTGGCAACAATATGGCTCCAGCGCTAACGCTCTCAGGCATTAGTCGCCAGTTTGGAACAGTGCGTGCCGTTGATGATATTTCGCTCGATGTTCAACCGGGAGAGATCATCTGTCTCGTCGGTCATTCTGGCTGCGGCAAGACCTCGCTTTTGCGGATTATTGCAGGGATCGACGCGCCGGATGAAGGTCAGCTTGCCATGGGTGGCAAGGCGCTGGTCAGTTCCTCCATCTTCGTGGAACCAGAAAAACGCAACATAGGTGTGGTGTTTCAGGATTATGCGCTTTTCCCGCATCTGACTGTCAGGGAAAATGTGCTGTTCGGTTTGCGCAAGATGCGCAAGGATGAGGCGAAAGCGCGGGTTGATGAGTTACTTGCGCTGGTTGGCCTTGCCGCGATGGGGGATCGCTATCCGCATATGCTTTCGGGTGGCGAGCAACAGCGGGTCGCTCTCATCAGAGCACTGGCACCAAAGCCTGATCTGCTGTTGATGGACGAACCCTTCTCCAATCTTGACCGCGGTTTGCGTGCTCGTGTGAGAAGCGAGACTGTTGCTTTGCTTCGTGCATTGGGTACGCCGGTCATTATCGTGACACATGAGGCCGAAGAGGCATTGTCTACAGGCGATCGCGTAGTGTTGATGCGTTCCGGAAAGATCGTTCAGGCCGGTTCAGCCCGCGAACTTCATAACCAGCCTGCAACGCGCTACGCTGCGGACTTCTTCTGCGATTTCAATGCTCTTGAAGGCAAGGTAAACGGTGTTGTTGTCCAAACGCCTGTCGGCACATTGACGCTTCCGGATGATATGCGAACAGAAGGAGATGTCGCTGTCTATCTGCGTCCACGGGATATCGAGGTCATATCCTGTGAAGCGTCTGCAAAAGACGGGTTGAGCGGTCATATAGAAAACCGAACCTATTTGGGCGAAACCGAGGAACTGACAGTTCGTCTGGATCAACAGGACTTCCGTCTTCGTGTCCGAACAGATCAGCATGTCGCAGCTGATGCAGCGTATGTCACCTTACGGATCGACTGGAGCAAAGCACTGGTTTTTGCGAAAAAATGAGTAAATAACTCATATTTCTTGGCGTGAATTATTGACCCTGAATATGCCAGTTCCTATAATCTTGATGCATTACACATAGTTTCAAATGAACCAAATTCTACCGGAGGTAAAATGCCCAAGATCGCGCGTGCTGGATTGGCTCTAATGGCAGCGACGTTTCTCTCAGGTGCAGCTAATGCAAATGAGGTGAATATTTACACGACGCGTGAACCTGGTTTGATCCAGCCTCTGCTGGATGCCTATAAGGAAAAGACGGGCACCACCGTCAATACCGTTTTCCTGAAAGATGGCCTTGCCGAGCGCGTTGCGTCTGAAGGCGACAAATCGCCTGCTGATATCCTTATGACAGTGGATGCAGGCAATCTGGTTGATTTCGTCGATAAGGGCCTCACTCAGCCGATTGATTCAGCTGCTCTCAAGGCAGCTATTCCTGAACAGCTCCGCGATGCAAACGACAACTGGTTTGGTCTGTCGATGCGCGCTCGCGTTGTCTATGCAGACAAGGATCTCGAACTCGACAAGATCACCTATGAAGAACTGGCTGATCCAAAGTGGAAGGGCAAGATCTGCATCCGTGCTGGCCAGCATCCCTATAACACTGCTCTGATTGCCGATTATATCGCTCATCACGGTGCAGAAAAGACCGAAGAATGGCTGACTGGCCTCAAGGCCAATCTGGCGCGTAAGGCAGCCGGCGGTGACCGTGACGGCGCTAAGGATATTGTTGGCGGCATCTGCGATATCGCAGTTGCGAACTCCTACTATGTCGGTCTGATGCGCTCAGGTAAGAGCGGCGACGAGCAGAAGGCGTGGGGCGATGGCATCAAAGTCATTCTCCCAACCTTTGCCGATGGCGGCACGCAGGTGAACATCAGCGGTGCAGCTGTTGCCAAGAATGCGCCAAACAAGGACGAAGCCGTCAAGCTTCTCGAATATCTTGCATCGGACGAAGCCCAGCAGCTTTATGCAAAGGCTAACTACGAGTATCCGGTTAAGGCAGGCGCTCCGGTTGATCCAATTGTCGCATCTTTTGGTGAACTGAAGATCGACAAGGTCCCGCTTTCGGAAATCGTAAAGCATCGCAAGCAGGCCAGCGAGCTGGTCGACAAAGTCGGCTTCGATAATTAAAAGCTGACTACCAGTGAAAAAATAACGCCGGTGCAAAATCATTGCGCCGGCGTTGTAATATGAAGGTCGACAATAGCATGCCGGAACCTTTGCAAGCCGCATCGTCATCCATGCCTTATCGCACCCGCTCGGGGAGAGGCTGGTTGTGGCTCTCAGGATTGATTACGCTGTTGGTTTGCCTGCCGGTGCTCGCACTGGTAATCGAAGCGCTACGCGGTTCTTCCGGCCTTTGGAGCCATCTTTTCTCGACGATCTTCGCTACAGCCTTCACCGATACGATCATTCTGCTGGCAGGCGTCGGGCTTATCACTGCATTTGTCGGCACGTCTGCTGCATGGCTTGTAACGGCTTATGATTTTCGCGGGCGTGGTGTGCTCGAATGGGCGCTTTTGCTGCCCCTCGCGGTGCCTACCTATATTATCGCCTACGCCTATCTCGATATTCTGCATCCGATCGGGCCGATACAAAGCGCGATCCGCTTTGTGCTTGGCTATGATACGCCGCGCCAGTTTCGCTTGCCGGATATAAGGTCGATGACCGGCTGTATTATTCTGCTCGGCTTCGTTCTCTATCCTTATGTTTATATTCCGACACGGGCGATGTTTCTCACACAGTCCGCCAGCCTGATTGAAGCAGCACGCACATTGGGCGTTACCCGTAGAGGTATTTTCTGGCGTGTAGCATTGCCACTCGCGCGCCCCGCAGTTGCCGTCGGTGTAAGCCTTGCTTTGATGGAAACACTCAATGATGTTGGTGCTGCCGAGTTTCTTGGTGTGCGGACATTGACGGTTTCGATCTACACAACATGGGTCACGCGCTTTGATTTGCCCGGTGCCGCACAGCTCGCCCTGGCGCTTTTGTTACTGGTCGTGGCGCTTGTATCGATTGAGCGTTGGGCGCGACGCAAGCAACGTTTCTCGTCCAACATTCGCCGCTCGCGTGGGTTTGAGCCGCTTAAGGTGAGCGGAATCAACGGCCTCTGGCTATTTGTGCTCTGTGCTGCACCAATTATCATCGGCTTCATCATGCCTGCGACCTATCTCGTCATAGAAGCAGTCAAGCGTATGCGCTTTGCAGGCATATCTCCACGTCTTGCCGGCGAAGCATTCAACACGGTGATGCTGGCGTCGGTCGCAACCGTTCTGGTTCTGTTGTTTGGCATGGTGGTGGCTTATGCGATGCGGCTCTTTCCCGGCACAGCATCGCGCTGGTTCTACCGTTTTTCGACCATGGGCTATGCGGCACCCGGCACTGTGATAGCAATTGGCATCATGATTGTTTCAGGTGCGGTCGATCGGCTGTTTGATGGAGTTTTCACCTATTTCTTTGGTATTTCAACAGGGTTACTGCTGATCAGTACGGGAGCTGCCATCATCTATGCCTATGCGGCGCGCTTTCTGGCAATCTCTGCCGGAGGCATAGATGCAGGGCTCGAACGTATTCCACAATCGCTCGATCATGCTTCACGCACGCTGGGGCGCGGGGTAACCACAACATTCTGTCAGGTACATTTGCCGCTTTCAAAAACGGCTATCGTTGCCGCTGGACTTTTGGTGTTTGTCGATTGCGTGAAAGAACTACCCGCAACGCTTCTGTTGCGCCCTCTCAATATAGAGACTTTTGCCACCCATCTTTATGGCGAAGCTGCACGCGGTACATATGAAGAGGCTTCAGTTGCCGCTTTGGCAATTGTGGCGGTTGGCATAATGCCGGTTATTCTGCTTGCGCGTGTCGGGCGTCGTTTGGGTGGACAACGCAGTTAACAGCGGAAGTTCTGCAATATCAAATTGTTACAAAGCCGTTATGTATCGCGACTTTAACGCGGTAATACTTACCTGCTTCCGAAGTTCCATAAATCCAAAAAATCCAGCTCTATCAAGGGCTTTGGAGTGGTGCATCGGTGCGGCCTGGCCCAGATAGATCAATGATTTCAACACGATATTTCGCGTGAACGCAATAATATGTGACTGTATTATGAAGGGGTTTCCATGCTTCTACCACGTTGAAGCCACAAAGCGGAAGCTGAATGGGCACATGGAAACAACGTCCCGGATTTAGACACGATAGCCATACGGGCTGGTCTTAAAAACTCCGGACATGACTTGGATGATGAAAACAATGCTGGATACGCAACAATGGCTCCCGGTCGAGTTGCTGAATATTGGTTTGGCTGCCGCCGTTTTCTTCGCCTGCCTTGTGCACTCTTTGTGGAAGGCGGTCTTTGATGAGCTCAACCCCGTTTTCTGGCGTCGCACCGCGGCAGTTCTCTGGGCGGGTGTTGTTATCGTTGCTTTGAGCAGCGGAATTGAAAGCTTCAACTGGCCAATGATTATTGGCTGGATGATGGTGGCGGGCGGTGTCGTTGCGACAGCTATCCGCACAGGCATGGGTTATTATCGCCAGTATTCGGCGCATAATGTGCGTCGTACGAAGTTTACAAATACGCGCTTTTCTGGCCCACGCGTTTCTGGACGGTGATAGCCATGTTTGCAAAGACTGCTCAAATGCCTCTGCGGCTACACCGTCCAAATAGTCTGCGTTCGTTCTTTATCCGCGCTTTTGGTTCTGGACGATACCGTAGATATTCGTAGAACGGGCGCCTGAGCGGCAATAGCCGAGAATAGGGCCTTCGGCTTCGTTGAGAGCCGAGGCCATGTCATCGACATTCTCCTGGGTCAGCTGGCCGCCAACAACCGGGATGTAATAGGTCTTGATGCCAGCCTTTTCGGCAACCTTGGCAACTTCGGCAAAGCTGGGCTGATCTTCACCGCCTTCACCATCGGGACGATTGCAGATAATCGTCTGAAAACCTTCAGCCGCAATATCACGCACATCATCCGGCGAGATTTGTCCAGTGACTGAGTAATTGTCGTCGATCTGCCGAATATCCATCGTTTTTCACCTATAATATAAGTCGCTGAAAGGCTCATTTCCGGTTAGCGGGTATAGCTCGTTATCGACTTGATCCGCAAGTGTTGAGCCGCTGGACTTGCCTGCTGCAGAGGTGTTGGATACTAATTCCGCATGAGGGCAGAAATGACAGGCGGCGGAACGACATGACGATGCAGAACATCAGCCAAAGTGTTCCGCGTCTTGCTCGTCGTGAATCCGGCCTCCACGAAAGCAACCGTGATGTCCCGGAAGAAGTGCCAGTGGCGATGAGCTATAATGGCACGACGCATGCTGTTATGATGGCAACACCCGATGATCTCGAAGATTTCGCAGTGGGTTTCAGCCTGACCGAAGGTATCATAGGGTGTATCTCGGAAATCGAAGATCTGAACATCGAAGTCTTTGGAAAAGGCATCGATATTCAGATGCGGCTTGTCGATCAGCGGGAGGAAATGCTTGTCGCTCGCCGCCGCTTTATGGCCGGGCCGGTCGGTTGCGGCTTGTGTGGGATCGATTCCATCGATCAGGCAATACGTCCATTATCTGCGATCAAGGCGGATGGATTTCAGCTGAAAGCGGGATCAATTGTTGCTGCAATGGATGCCTTGGGTGGCGCACAGCAATTGAATAGGCAAACACATGCAGTGCATGGCGCTGGCTTTTTTGTGCCGGGCGAGGGGCTGTTTGCCGTTCGCGAGGATGTCGGACGGCACAATGCTTTAGATAAGCTTATCGGCGCAATGGCGCGTGCTGACCGGCCTGCGGAGAAAGGTTTGGTGGCGATTACGAGCCGTGTCTCAGTCGAGATGGTCCAGAAGGCCGTTATTCTCGGCGTACCACTGCTTGCAGCGATTTCAGCGCCAACAGCGCTTGCCATTCGCACAGCAGACGAAACCAATCTAACGCTCGTAGCGCTTGTCAGAGGCGATGATTTCGACGTCTACACCCATCCTGAGCGTATCGTAAGCGAGTAGCCGGCTTCGCAATCGCAAGGCCGGCCAATCTTTACTATATGAGTGCTGCAATACGAGCGCGTTCACTAACAATCTGCAAAGCTGCGTGCGCGGCTTCAACACCCTTCACCTTGAAATGGTTGAAGAAGAAGTCGTGATGCTCTTTACTGTCGTGGTAATGATGCGGGGTGAGCGATACGCTAAGCACCGGAACTTCGGTCTCAAGCTGTACCTGCATCATGCCGTTGATGACGGCCGTGGCGACGAAATCGTGGCGGTAAATTCCGCCATCGATCACGAATGCAGCGCCCACAATGGCAGCATAGCGGCCAGTCTTGGCAAGCGTCTTTGCATGAAGCGGAATTTCATAAGCACCGGGAACGTCGAAAACTTCGACTTCCACGTTGCTGCCAGTTTTTGCGGCGAGTTCAGCGATGAAGCTCTTACGTGCTTCGTCAACGATATCCGCATGCCAGCGAGCCTGAATGAAGGCAATTTTGAAGGATGTCTTGTTCGGATAGCTCTGGTTCATAGGTTCCTCACGAAACTAGAATCAGGGCGCACAAAGGAACGCGAGCCACGCCGAATTGAGCGTAACCAAACATTCTTTCGCTCTCTTCCATCCGGACTTTAACCGTCGGCTCCGGCATCTCACCGGATCTGCTGACCCTGAAACAAATAGCCGAATCGGCTTTCTGCTGCAGGCGCTCGCGGGCTCGAAGATCGCTCTTCATACCGCCGGTGGGGAGTTTCACCCCGCCCCGAGAACAAACCCGCACACCATTGTGCGAGCGACTGGAAATTATGCATTCCGGAGGATAATGTCCAGTCCACTCACAGTAATTTTATACTGCCTAAAAAAGCACAACGCGTTGCGTTTTGCCGATTTTCCGAACTGAGCAAAGTTTTGTCATCAGAAATATGGTGAACGAACCAAGTGTTTAATTTTACTGGGATATTTGGTCAATTTTTTCAGCTATCGACACGCTTGAATTGAATGTCTCGATTTTTCTCACCTAATCCATATTGACACACATCCCGTATTTGAGCCTATCCTAAGAGCACATCTTGTCTTGCAGGTGATTTTCATTCAAAAAAGACAACGTTGTCAATCGCAGAAGGAGCTGCGAGAAACAGAGTGGGATGGAGGTCTCAAAGCAGATTGAACGATCTTCTGGGTGTGCGGGCCTGATGCCTGACGACAGCATCCGACGAAATTTTGTTTTGTAGAGTTCTACGGGAGGTAGACACATGCATAAGTTTTTCAGAATGGCCGCGATGGGCACAGCTGCCTGTGCAATGCTTGCAGCAATGGCACCTGTTACAGCCAGCGCACAGGACAAGCAGAACGTTGAAGTCCTGCATTGGTGGACAGCTGGCGGCGAAGCTGCGGCACTCGATGTTCTGAAGAAAGACCTTGAAGGCAAAGGCATCAGCTGGACGGATATGCCAGTTGCAGGCGGCGGCGGCACAGAAGCCATGACGGTTCTGCGTGCTCGCGTTACGGCAGGCAATGCGCCAACTGCAGTGCAGATGCTCGGCTTCGATATCCGCGACTGGGCGGAGCAGGGCGCTCTCGGCAATCTTGATGAGATTGCTGGCAAAGAAGGCTGGGACAAGGTTATCCCGGCACCTCTGCAGGAATTTGCCAAATATGACGGCCACTGGATTGCAGCGCCTGTAAACGTTCATTCCACCAACTGGATGTGGATCAACAAGGCAGCCCTCGACAAAGCTGGCGGCAAAGAGCCGACCAACTGGGATGAACTTGTAGCGCTTCTCGACAAGTTCAAGGAACAGGGTATTACCCCGATCGCTCACGGTGGTCAGCCATGGCAGGATGCGACGATTTTTGATGCCGTCGTGCTCTCTTTTGGCCCGGACTTTTACAAAAAGGCTTTCGTTGATCTGGACCCGGAAACTCTGGGTAGCGATAAGATGAAAGAGGCCTTCGATCGCATGACCAAGTTGCGGTCCTATGTGGATGACAACTTCTCCGGTCGTGACTGGAACCTTGCTTCGGCGATGGTTATCGAAGGCAAGGCTGGCGTTCAGTTCATGGGTGACTGGGCAAAGGGCGAATTCATCAAAGCCGGTAAGAAGCCAGGCGAAGACTTCGTCTGCATGCGTTACCCGGAAACACAGGGTTCTGTAACCTTTAACTCCGACATGTTCGCGATGTTCAAGGTTGCTGAAGACAAGGTGCCTGCACAGCTAGAAATGGCGTCAGCCATCGAAAGCCCGGCATTCCAGTCGGCCTTCAACGTGGTCAAGGGATCAGCTCCAGCACGCACCGACGTGCCTGACACCGATTTCGACGCTTGCGGCAAGAAGGCAATTGCTGATGTGAAGGAAGCTGCTGAAAAGGGCACCATGCTCGGCTCCATGGCTCATGGCTATGCAAATCCGGCTTCCGTCAAGAACGCCATCTATGACGTCGTAACGCGTCAGTTCAACGGGCAGCTCTCATCTGAAGATGCTGTCAAGGAACTGGTTACGGCTGTTGAAGGCGCCAAGTAAGCAGATAAGGGGCGTCCGGGACACAGCACCCGGACGCTCTCATTACATACGCTATAATTCATTGAAAATAATGGCTTAATACCGCCGCAATACCTGCGCTCCAAGGTCTTGTTCTAACGCGTGTCTGATCCGAAAATCATATTTTATTTTTCGGGATGCGTTTTTAAACAAGCTGGCAGCACGAGGCGGTAGCTTAAACAGGATGGCGCAGATATGCAGCGTAACAGCCGACTACAAGAACTGGTGCCCAAGCTGGTTCTCGCGCCGAGCTTCTTGATTGTTCTCGTCTTTGTATATGGATTTATTATCTATACAGGCGTTCTTTCTGTCACAAACAGCCGCATGTTGCCGTCCTACGGTTTTGTTGGCCTGTCAAATTATGAAAAGCTCTGGGCATTGCCACACTGGTGGCGAGCGGTCACCAATCTTGCGATTTTCGCCTCGCTCTACATCATCATTTGTTCGGTTATTGGCCTCTTTTTGGCAATCCTGCTCGATCAGAAGATCCGTGGAGAAGGCTTTCTGCGTCCGATCTACCTTTATCCCATGGCGCTTTCCTTCATCGTGACGGGTACGGCGTGGAAATGGTTTCTCGATCCGGGTATCGGTCTTGAGCACACGGTTCGACTTTGGGGCTGGGAAGGTTTCACCTTCAACTGGATCAAGAGCAACACGATGGCAATTTACTGTCTGGTGATTGCTGCTGTCTGGCAGTCATCGGGCTTTGTCATGGCGATGTTCCTTGCAGGTCTGCGTGGTGTTGACAACGAGATCATCAAAGCGGCACAGATAGATGGTGCTTCGACGGGAACAATCTATCGCCGCATCATCATTCCTTTGATGCGCCCGGTGTTCCTGTCGGCTTTTGTGGTGCTCGCGCATCTTGCAATCAAGGCCTATGACCTTGTAATCGCCTTAACTGGCGGTGGACCTGGACAGGCAACTGAATTGCCCGCGACCTTCATGTATTCTTATACGTTTACCCGCAACCAGATGGGTATCGGTGCATCGTCGGCAATCATCATGCTTGTGATGATATTCTCAATCATCATTCCGTATCTCTATTCGGAAATTCGCGGAGGGTCACGCTCATGAGTGTTCAGACCCAGGAAAACGCGATCAACAGTGGCAAGCTGACACGTGCTTTGATTTATTCTGCACTGCTGCTGTTTGCAATTTACTATCTGCTGCCGCTCTACGTGATGCTGGTGAATTCGTTCAAGCCGCTTGAGGAAATTCGCCAGGGCGGTATGTTGGGCCTGCCGCAGCAATGGACAATTGAACCCTGGCTTTCGGCGTGGTCAACAGCACAAATCGGTGTACAGCCCACAGGCCTCAAGCCATTCTTTATCAACTCCATCCTGATGGTTGTGCCTGCGGTAGCGATCTCCACGGTTGTTGGTGCGTTGAACGGCTATGTGCTTACCAAATGGCGCTTCCGCGGCTCGAACATCTTCTTCGGTTTGCTTCTGCTTTCATGCTTCATCCCGTTTCAGATTGTCCTTATCCCGATGGCGCGCGTTCTGGGGATGCTTGGTATTGCGGGCACGATCTGGGGGCTGATCCTTGTTCACGTGGTCTATGGTATCGGCTTCACGACGCTTTATTTCCGCAACTATTATGAAGCGTTCCCGACTGAACTGGTGCGCGCAGCGCAGATCGATGGTGCAAGCTTTTTCCAGATTTTCTGGCGCATTCTTCTGCCGTCCTCTGGCCCGATCATCGTTGTCTCGGTCATCTGGCAGTTCACCAATATCTGGAACGACTTCCTCTTCGGTGCGTCTTTCTCCGGTGCAAATTCAACACCTATGACTGTCGCGCTCAACAACCTCGTTTCCTCCTCCACAGGCGTCAAGGAATATAACGTTCACTTTGCAGCTGCCATTCTGGCGGCTTTGCCAACGCTGATCGTTTACATTGTTTCCGGGCGCTACTTCGTGCGCGGCCTGATGTCCGGTGCCGTTAAGGGATAAGTCTGACATGTCATTTCTGAAAATTACCGATCTCTATAAATCCTACGGCAACGTCTCGGTCCTGAAGGATATCAATATCGAGATTGAGGAAGGCGGCTTTCTGGTACTCGTCGGACCTTCGGGCTGCGGCAAATCCACATTGCTGAATACGATTGCTGGTCTCGAGCCAATTACGTCCGGCGATATTCTGATCAATGACCGCTCGGTTTCCGGCTTGCATCCATCGCAACGCGATATTGCAATGGTGTTTCAGTCCTACGCACTCTATCCGAACATGACGGTGGCCGGAAACATCGCTTTCGGCATGGAAATTCGCAAAGTTCCCAAACCTGAACGCGAGAAAGCCATTCAGGAAGTCGCGGATATTCTGCAGATTGGCCATCTTCTCGACCGCAAGCCGAGCCAGCTTTCCGGTGGCCAGCGTCAGCGTGTTGCCATGGGGCGAGCACTTGTGCGCAATCCGCAGGTCTTCCTGTTCGACGAACCACTGTCGAACCTGGATGCCAAGTTGCGTGTTGATATGCGGACTGAGATTAAGCGCCTGCATCACCGCATGAAGACAACAATTGTCTATGTGACGCATGATCAGATCGAAGCCATGACACTTGCAACCAAGATTGCTGTTCTGAAAGACGGTATCCTGCAGCAGTTCGGTACGCCAGCGGAAATCTACAACAATCCGGCCAATATGTTTGTCGCCGATTTCATGGGCTCACCCGCGATGAACCTTCTTCATGCGGGCATTGAGAAGAATGGTTCTGACCTTGCGGTCGTGCTTGAACAGGGTGAGGGCGAAACGCTGAAGCTTCCGCTGAAAACAGCACCGCATAGTCTTGGCGAGTATGTTGGCAAGCAAGTCATGTTTGGCATCCGTCCTGAGGCCCTTACCGATCCTGATGGGGCGGATCGCAATGCTCATTCGGTGGTTGAAGGCGAATGTCTGATTGATGTTGTGGAACCAGCAGGATCGGATACATTCGCTGTGACGCGCATAGGTGGTAAGCAGGTTGTTGCGCGTTTGCGTGCAGATGCTCGCATTACCGCAGGCCAAAGGTCGCGGCTTGCTTTCAATCTCGACAAGTCGGTGTTTTTTGACCCATCAACTCAGGGTCGGATTTTATAGCGGTTCATTTCATCGGGCTATTCTTTGGAATAGCTCGAGCCGTGAATATGATTAGCTTCTTATGCATGGAAACTGAACGGAGAGTTCATGTCATGCATTGGAAGATCAAACTGGCAATCATGTTGACAACCACCGTCGTGTCGGGCGTGGCTCATGCTGAGAGTAAAAGTCAGTATGAAGCTTTCAGCACGCATCTAATTGCAGGAGACAGGACGACGGCTTTGCTGAATCTTGATGCATGTCAGCAGAAATCCGGTAGCAAGCTCAAAGGAAAGTCTATTCTCGGTGGTGTCGTTGTGCAGTCCTTCATGAAGCTCTCGAACCCCACCCAGTCGATTGTATTTTCAGACGCGCATATGACAGTCCGTGAAGACTTGACGCCTATCCTTGAGTTTATCCGGTATCGTGTAATGCCCGATGATAGCGCAACGATTACAGTTCAAATTCTCTCTCCAAGAACATACGACGCTATAACCGAGAAAAAGGTTTTCGATTGCAAGCTGGGTGATGGTCTGACTTTTGCCTATGGAACGAGGCAATAGCTGCGCACTATTTCCATTTAGAGCACGTCATTCAAAACCGGTTTCCACTTTTCCAGATGTGCTTCAAATCAAAAGGGTGCTCCCAAATTCAGGAACACCCTTTTTCATGCTTGCCTGGAGGGCAAAATTCTATTTTGTGGATGCCGCGTCTAACGCAGGAAGTCCAACCCAAGAAGACCAATTGCCAGTGCGGTATTCAGCGAAATGATCATCATGCCATAGACGATCGCTGTTCTTGTAATATCGCTCATTTTTCTACCTCCTTGAACCGCGACGCCTCCACATCGGATTCTAAAGCTCGAGAACTGTAACAAAATGTAACAGCCCGTTACGGGTAGCGCAACCCATTTTACATAAATGTGAACGAGTGTAACAGGGCGTGAAAATGCAAGAGCAACTCCCAGGAGTTGCGCCGATTTTGGGTATGTCACCGCATTGTGACGCGAAATTAACTGGTAAATTCTGTACAGGCGCTACATAAAGCAGTGGTTATGATTGACTGAAAAGTCGTCTTTAATTCTCTGCTTTTATTCGGATTTTCAACTTGAACCGGATCGTTCCACTCGTGCTGGCAATTGCTCTTTTCATGGAGCAAATGGACTCGAACGTTATTTCAACATCGCTTCCCGCAATTGCCGCTGATATCGGCACCAGTCCGATTGCGTTAAAACTCGCATTGACGGCTTATCTCGTCTCTCTCGCGGTTTTTATTCCTGTGAGCGGGTGGATGGCAGACCGATTCGGTGCCAAGAACGTCTTTCGGGCAGCGATTGCTATTTTCGTTGTCGGCTCACTGGCCTGTGCCGCATCCAACTCGCTGGCCGCTTTTGTTGTCGCACGGTTCCTGCAGGGTATGGGTGGCGCGATGATGACACCGGTCGGGCGACTGGTTCTTATCCGCTCGACACCCAGAAGCGAACTTGTTTCCGCCATGGCGTGGCTCACGATCCCCGCGATGGTTGGGCCTTTGGTTGGCCCGCCGGTAGGTGGCTTCATAACGACATTTTTCTCGTGGCACTGGATATTTCTGATCAACGTGCCGATTGGCGTGATTGGTATCTGGTTTGCAACCCGATTTTTGCCCGACAATGACGAGCGGATCACCAAACGTCTCGACTGGCCCGGCTTTTTCCTATCCGGGATCGCGATGTCGGGCGTGGTGTTCGGCTTATCGGTTGTAAGCCTCCCAGCTTTGCCGCCAGTGATCGGTGTTGTGACTGTAGCCATCGGTCTGGTCTGCTCGGTGCTTTATATTCTTCATGCGCGCCGCATAAGTGATCCGCTGCTTGATCTGAAGCTCTTTGATAATCAGGTCTTTCGCTCAGCGGTTTTCGGTGGCAGCGTGTTTCGGCTGGGCATAGGTGCTATTCCGTTTCTACTGCCGTTGATGTTCCAGCTTGGTTTTGGCATGACACCGTTTGAATCAGGCATGATGACGTTTGTTTCTGCGATAGGGGCCATCAGCATGAAATTCGGCGCCAAGCGTGTCTTCAGCCTCTTCGGTTTCCGAAGAACATTGATGTATGGTTCGCTGATTTCAGCGGCATTCATTGCAGCAAACGGCCTGTTTTTTCCGGAAACGCCCTATGGTCTCATCATCGGCCTTTTACTGATTGGCGGGTTTTTCCGCTCGCTGTTCTTCACCGGTGTCAATGCATTGGCTTTTGCCGAAATCCCTGATGCCAAAACAAGTCAGGCGACACCGATTACAGCCGTCGCGCAGCAGGTTTCAATTGCACTAGGTGTTGCTATGGCTGGTGGAATTCTCGAAATCAGTACCGCTCTGCGGGGCGCCCCACTGCAACTCGCAGATTTCCATATTGGGTTCTTTGTGGTTGCCGCTGTTTCAGCGACAGCTTTCTTCTGGTTCGCAAAGCTGGCACCAGATGCAGGACGCGAGCTTTCCGGTCCGGTAACAATCAAGTCCAGGAGTAAAGAGCGTACAGCTTTGGAGGCTGCGGACTCTGCCAATGGCAAATGAAAAAAGCGGCCGCTCGGACCGCCTTTTTCTCATTCTACCATATCGCGCTAAGGCTAACCCTTAAAGTCGCGAGCCAGAAGATACAGTTCGACAGATTCCGCACGCGATGCTGGTGGTTTGATATGATGAACAGAACGGAATTTCTGTTTCAGCATTGCCAGCAGGTCGTTTTCAGTGCCGCCCTGGAATGTCTTGGTCAGGAAGTGGCCACCCGGCTTCAGCACAGATACCGCAAAGTCGGCCGCCACTTCACAAAGATGCACAGTGCGCAAATGGTCCGTACGGCGGTGACCGGTCGTCGGTGCTGCCATATCTGAGATCACCAGATCAGGCTTGTCACCGAGCGCTTCCATCAGCTTCTCTGGTGCCGTTTCATCGAGAAAGTCCATTTCCAGCAAAATAACGCCGGGCAGTGGATCAACATGCAGATAATCGATGCCGACAACTTGCGGGTTTTCATCCGTGGAACCGACAATCTTGGCAGCGATCTGCGACCAGCCGCCGGGTGCAGCACCCAGATCGATAATTTTCTGCCCCTTTTTCAAAAGATTATAGCGATCATTGATTTCAATCAGCTTGTAGGCCGCGCGCGAACGATAACCGTCCTGCTTTGATTTGTGCACATAAGGATCGTTCAGGTGACGCTCCAGCCAACGGCGCGAGGACTCCTTGATCGTTCCGGCTTTTTTCTTCACACGAACGCGAAGATTGCTTGTGCCAGCACCGCCGCGTCCGCCGGTTTTCGTGCCGCCTTTGTTTCCGCCTGCTTTGCTCATCTTCAATGCCTGTTTCTTACGTCGGTTTTACCGCCAGTTTTGGCAGTTTGGGCGCGGTTATGGCGCCAGGCACCGTCACGCGACATGAGTTCGGTCAATATGCCTTCGCGTAACCCGCGATCAGCAACGAGAAGTTTTTCACTCGGCCAGACATTGCGTATGGCGTCGAGAATTGCACAGCCTGCCAACACGAGATCGGCCCGGTCGGCACCAATACAAGGATTGGCGACCCGCGCGTCAAAATCCCATGACAACAGACGGCTTGTCATCTGTGTCACCTCATCTGATCCCATCCACATACCATCGACGCGACGTCGATCATAGCGCTCCAGTCCAAGATGGATGCCAGCGAGTGTGGTCACAGTGCCTGAGGTGCCGAGCAGGTGAAAACGCGAGCTTGCAGCAAGTTGGCCCAGACAATGGCGTTCGGCAAAACCAGAAAGCAATTCCGTAACGTGACCGACCATGGCGTCGAAGCTTTCCTGCGTGACGTTGCGTCCACCAAAGCGTTCAGCCAATGTGACAACGCCGACGGGCAGGGAAGTCCATGCCGTAATATGTTCGGCAAGACGCGGCGAACGGCGCTGGGATACATCGATCAGCGCGATTTCTGATGAACCGCCTCCAATATCGAAGAGCACAACTGCATCAGTCTCGCGTGTTACGAGCGTTCCACAACCGGAAACAGCGAGACGTGCTTCTGTCTGGCGATCAACGATTTCAAGTTCAAGTCCGGTTTCCTCGCGGACGCGCGCGAGAAATTCTTCGCCATTGGCTGCTGATCGGCAAGCTTCCGTTGCTATCAGGCGTGCGCGTCTGATTTTGCGAGATGCAAGCTTGTCGCGGCAGATTTTGAGCGCATCGATCGCGCGCTGCATAGCATGTTCGCTCAAAAGCCCCGATGAGCTGAGGCCTTCGCCGAGGCGAACAATGCGCGAAAATGCGTCTACCACGCGGAACTGACCGGGGCGCGTTGGCGAAGCGATCAGCAGGCGACAATTGTTGGTGCCGAGATCCAACGCTGCATAAAGCGGTGCTTCCTGCACATTGCTGCGCGGAGTAATGTGCGTTCCAGCCTGATTGCGCTTGGATTGCTGTGACTGCACCGGAGAACTATCTGAGCGAGGAGCTGCATTCTGCGCCTTCGCTACGTTGTCCAAATGCGAAGGCACACCGCTTTGCTGGCGAGCCTGCTTTTTCTTGCGGGCGCGGCGACGGCGATTCGATATTTTTCCGACAGGTTTGCCGTCGACCGATTTGGCATCCACGATGGGAGCCTCAGCAACGACCGGCTTTTGCGTATGCGTCTCCGTACCGCGAGAGACTTTCCCGCGATTGCGACGACGTGCACGCTTGCGTTGGCTTTGCGAGCCTTTGCTTTCCGTGTCTGAGCGTCCTGAATCGGAGGCATTGGGTGCCTTGCCGACTTCTGAAACGGCTTCCTTGCGCGGTTTGCGCTTGCCGTTCTCGGGCGGATTCCGGGTCTGTAGATTGCCCGTTTGTCCACCGGACGCCCCTTGATGCGCCATTCCTGCAGGGCGCTCCTCGGGGTTCTTCAAGGTTTTTATCCTTATGGCGCCGCGCGAACCTGAAAGGACGCAAGCAAGGCGCTTCAATTTTTACGTTGCCCTTAATGTAACAGCGCTTTGGGCATTTACCAAGGGGCAGGCAGGGAAGTGTCATTGGAAAATTCATAAAACAACGAACGAATTTAATAAGGCCCATATGATCGGGGGCTTTCGTTGTTCACGAAAGCCCCTGACCTTGGAATATAAGCTGTTCTGTTGAGTGTTAGATATCGTAACTATGCGCCGCGTTGATCGTGGCCACGAACTGTTTCGTGCGTTCACGCGCCGGATTGACGAAGACGTCGTGCGCACTGCCAGTCTCGATAATGTTGCCCGACTCCAGGAAAACGACATTTTGGGCGATCTTGGAAGCAAGACGTAAATCATGCGTCGCAATAACCATTGTCGTGCCTTCCTTGGCGAGTTTGCTCAGCACATCGACCACTTCGGATGCAAGCTCCGGATCAAGTGCCGATGTAGGTTCATCACACAGAAGCACTCGCGGCGAAGGCGCCAGTGCGCGCGCTATGGCGATACGCTGCTGCTGCCCACCGGAGAGGGTTGCAGGCCAGGCATCAGCCTTGTGCGCCATCCCGACCTTTGTGAGCAGTTCCATCGCCCGTTCCTGAGCCTTTGCCTTTGGCCATTTTAAAACAGTGATCAGGCCTTCCATGACGTTCTGGATAGCAGTCTGGTGCGGGAATAGCTGAAAATTCTGAAACACCATGCCGGTTTGGCGGCGGATCGACTGGATCGCCTGCCAGCTTGGCTTGCGATCCGGATCAAGCGTAATGCTTTGGCCGCCAAGAACCAAAGTGCCTGAAGTTGGAATCTCCAGCAGATTGATGCATCGCAACAAGGTGCTCTTGCCGCCGCCCGATGGGCCGACAAGTGCCGTAACCGTACCTTCGGCGATTTTCACATTGATATCATTAAGGATAACAACGTTATCGAAGCTTTTTACGATATTCTTCAGCTCAATCATGCGTTTGTCTCCAACGTTCCGCCGTAGCGTCTGAAGCGCTTTTCGAGCCGTGCCTGAAGATGAGACAGGATTGTGCTGAGCGCCAGATAGATCAGCGCTGCTTCGATATAGAGGATCAGAGGTTCATAGGTGGTTGCAACGATGCGCTGCGCGGACTGGAAAAGCTCTGGCACCGTAATTGCTGCGGCAAGCGAGGTGTCTTTTACCAGCGAGATAAAGGTGTTCGACAGCGGAGGAACAGCTGTGCGGGTGGCCTGTGGCAGAATGGTGCGGGTCAGTGCCTGACGCCAGCTCATGCCAATCGAATATGCAGCTTCCCATTGGCCTTTTGGCACTGAGGAGATGACCGCGCGAATGACTTCGGAACTGTAGGCGCCGACATTGAGCGAAAAGCCGATGACCGCAGCCGTAAAAGCATCGAGATAAATGCCGGCACTTGGCAGACCGTAAAAGATTACGAACAGCTGCACCAGCATAGGTGTGCCACGGAAAATCCATACGTAGAAGCGCGCGATGAGCGACACCCATACTGGCGCAAACAGGCGTACGAGTGCCGTGAGAAGCCCTAGGGACAGTCCGAAGATAAAGGACAGAATTGTAAGCGGGATGGTGAACATCAGCCCAGCCCAAAGCAGGGTGGGCAGGGAATCCGCCATGAGTTGAAGCCAATCGGGCACGTGTTCGGTCCTTAGATGGAAGATTCCTGAAATAGACGTTTGCTGGATTTCTATATAGCCACAACGAAAGGAAGCCGGAAACATGTTCCGGCTTCCAAAATTGCGATTATCCGAAACTTACTTGTACCCGATAATTATTTGGAGACGTCCTGACCGAAATATTTCTGCGAAATCTTGTCGTAGGTGCCGTCAGCCTTGATTTCATCAAGCGCCTTGTTGATTGCAGCGACCAGATCGTCATCACCCTTGCGGACGATGATGCCTGAAGCATCTGCATTTTCCTTCTCAGCAACGACCTTTACAGGTGCGTTCGGCTGCTGCTTCTTGAAATCAAGATAGGACAGACTGTCATTGAGCGTCGCATCGGCGCGTCCCGTCAGAACCAGCTGGATCGACTGATCGAAGCCATCGGTAGCGACCAGTTCTGCACCAGCTTCCTTGGCAATGCGGCCATAATTACTCGTCAGTGACTGAGCCGACTTCTTGTCCTTGAGGTCAGCAAAGTCTTTGATCGTATCGTTCTTGTCATTGACGATCAGAACAACCTTGGAAACGATGTAAGGGTTGGAGAAGTTGAACTTCTTCTGGCGTTCTTCGGTGATACCAACCTGATTGATGACAGCATCATAGCGCTTGGCATCAAGACCGGCGATAAGACCGTCCCACTTGCCTTCAACAAATTCAGGTTTCACGCCGAGCTTCTGAGCAACAGCTTCACCGATTTCCACGTCAAAACCGACAAGCTTGTTTTCCTTGTCGTGGAAGGTGAACGGTGCATAGGTGCCTTCTGTACCGATCTTCAGCACGCCTGCCGACTTGATGGCGTCGAGGTTTTCACCGGCCATTGCGGTCGAGAAGAGGGCTGCCTGGAGAACACCAACGGTGGCGAGGATTTTTGCGAACTTCATTTGTAAGGTCACCTGTAAAAATATTCGATGAGACGTAAAATACAGGAATTTAATTCTAATGAAGCGTCTAAAATCGCAGCCTTAGCGTATCTTGAAGAAATTATTTCTATTTTATTATCAATTACGGCAATCTGAATCCGTATATCGAGATTTGGCAATTTCTAGTTCTAAAATGTATCGCATTTTATCATATCCATGCGACACACTTTAGTTTTTTGTTTTTACGCATGTCTTTGTCCCAAAACCGGTTCCCACTTTTGGGAGACATGCTGAACCACAATGAAAAACGCCGCCTTTCGGCGGCGTTTTTTACATGATTGCTTTCGCTATCAGGCCTTACCAAAGCCACCGCCTGTTGGCGTCACGACGGTAAAGGCTTCACCTGCTTCCAGAACGGTCTGATCGCAATTGCCGAGCACCTCAACGGTGCCATCCTTGCGGCGCACTTCATTGCGTCCAGTCTGACCGGGCTCCCCGCCTTCCAGACCGAATGGTGCCACGCGGCGATGACCGGACAGGATTGCGAAATCGAGCGTCTTCAGTGCACGGATCGTGCGCTTGGTGCCATCGCCTGCATGCCACTTGCCTTTGCCGCCAGAGCTTTCACGGATATGGAAGTCTTCCAGCAGTACCGGGAAACGTGTTTCCAGAATCTCCGGATCGGTGAGGCGGGAATTGGTCATATGCGTATGGACCGCATCAGCACCATTGAAGCCCGGCCCGGCAGGGGCACCGGAGCAGATGGTTTCGTAATACTGATACTCGTCATTACCGAATGTCAGGTTATTCATGGTGCCTTGTGCTGCAGCCATGGCTTTGGTCGCGCCAAACAGACAGTTGGTTACGGCCTGACTGACTTCAACATTGCCTGCAACAACGGCTGCCGGGAAGCGTGGTGAGAGCATCGAGCCTTGCGGAACGATGATCTTGATCGGGCGCAAGCACCCGGCATTCATAGGAATGTCGCCCTCAACGAGCACGCGGAATACGTAAAGCACGGCGGCGCGTGTTACTGGTTCCGGCGCATTGAAGTTATCAGGACGTTGTTCAGAGGTGCCGGTGAAATCGACCGTTGCTTCGCGTTTATCACGGTCGATTGTGACGCGAACTTCGATCTGGCAACCCTGATCCATTTCGTAAGTGAAATGGCCGTCTGGCAGCTTGTCGAGAACGCGGCGCACACTTTCAGCCGCATTGTCCTGAACATGGCCCATATAGGCTTTGACGACATCTTCACCGAACAGGCCGATGATCTTTTTAAGTTCAGCCACGCCTTTTTCATTAGCGGCGATCTGCGCTTTCAGATCATTGACGTTCTGCGTGAGATTGCGCACCGGGTAGGTCGCGCCTGTCAGAAGTGCAGACAGAGCATCTTCGCGGAAAGTGCCGCGATCAACGAGCTTGAAGTTGTCTATATAGACACCTTCCTGCTCGATATTGACCGCCAGCGGCGACATTGAACCAGGCGCAATGCCGCCAATGTCGGCATGGTGGCCACGGCTCGCAACCCAGAACCGAATTTCACGATTTTCATCGTCAAACACTGGCGTGCAGACGGTCAAATCGGGCAGATGCGTTCCGCCATTGTAAGGCGCGTTGATCAGGAACACGTCGCCCGGCTTGATATCTTTGTTCTCACGGATAGCCGTTGCAACGGATGCATCCATGGAGCCCAAATGCACTGGCATGTGCGGCGCATTGGCGACCAGATTGCCTTCGGCATCAAACACGGCACAAGAGAAATCCAGACGTTCCTTGATGTTGACCGAATAGGCCGTGTTCTGGAGTGTCACCCCCATCTGTTCTGCAATCGACATGAAGAGATTGTTGAAAATCTCCAGCATGACTGGATCGGCTTCGGTGCCAATCGCCGTGCGTAAAGGCAGAGCTTTGATGCGCGTCAGAACGATGTGATCATGCTGGGTCAGGCGGGCCTGCCAACCATCTTCGACAACGATGGTCTGGTTCTTTTCGATGATGATCGCCGGGCCTGAAACGGTCTGGCCGCGCTGGATCTTCTCGCGAAGAACAACGCCTGCATCATGGAATTCACCATGTGAGAAAAAACGTGTGCGCTTTGCCGTTTCAGCCTCAAGGTCGCTTTCCAGAGGTAGGCTCGTTTCCGTTTCGCCTGCGCCGCCACCGACGGCTTCGACTTCAACCGCATCGATAACCAATGCCTTGTTTTCCGCAATGAATCCGAAACGGCGCTTATGTGCGATTTCAAATTCTGAACGTAAACGTTCGGCACTGTCCTCAGCAGGGAAGGTCGCTTCGATCGAAAGTACCGTGTCGGTGCCAGCATAGCGGATATGTGCACGCAGATGACGTTTGATGGCACCGGTTTCGATGCCTTGCGTTGTCAGTTCTGCAACACATTCCTGTGCCAGTTCTTCACCAAGACTATTGAGTGCCGCTGGTGCAGAAGCATCAAGTGATACGCCAAGCGCCTTCTGGCGTGTGGCGCGAATATCCGCCAAGCCCATGCCGTAAGCGGAAAGCAGACCCGACATTGGATGAAGAAGGATGTTCTTCATGCCGAGTGCATCGGCAACGAGGCAGGCATGCTGCCCGCCGGCACCACCAAAGCAGCTCAATGCATAGCGGGTAACATCGTAGCCGCGCTGGACGGAGATTTTCTTGATCGCCTCGACCATGTTCGCAACAGCAATGCGAATGAAGCCGTCAGCAACCGATTCCGGCGATCGGTCGTCGCCAATTTCATCCGCAAGCGCGGTGAACAGCGTGCGAACACGTTCAACATCAAGCGGCTGGTTCTGCTCTGGTCCAAAAATCGCCGGGAAGTAGTCGGGGATCAATTTGCCAAGCATCACATTGGCGTCGGTTAAAGCAAGCGGTCCGCCGTTTCGATAGCAAGCAGGGCCGGGGTTCGCGCCTGCTGAATCTGGTCCAACACGGAAACGACCAGCATCATAATGCAGGATCGAGCCGCCGCCAGCCGCGACCGTATGGATCAGCATCATCGGCGCACGCACACGCACGCCTGCGACTTCCGTTTCAAATGCACGCTCGTATTCGCCATCAAAATGGGCAACGTCGGTTGATGTGCCGCCCATATCAAAGCCGATGACCTGCCCAAAACCCGCCGTCTCACCTGTGCGGGCGAGCCCCACGACGCCACCTGCAGGACCGGACAGGATTGCATCCTTCCCCTGAAAAAGATCGGCAGCGGTCAGGCCACCCGATGACATCATGAACATAACGCGAGCGCCGGTGCGTTCAACGTCGAGTTCATTGGAAACCTGTGCCACATAGCGGCGAAGAACAGGCGAAAGATAAGCATCGACCACGGTCGTATCGCCACGCCCAACCAGCTTGATCAAGGGAGAGACTTCATGGCTGACGGATACTTGTTCAAATCCGATTTCGCGCGCAATGCGAGCGATTTCAGCCTCATGCTCAGGAAATTTATAGGCATGCATGAGAGCAATCGCGATCGACTTATAGCCCTGTTCTTTAAGAGAACGCAGTGCTGCGGCTGCCTCGGCAGAATCAAGCGCTTTTTCAACAGTGCCGTCCGCATGGACGCGCTCATTGAGCTCGGTCACACTGTCATAAAGCGCTTCAGGCTTGATGATTTCGGTTGCAAAGATGTTTTTGCGTTCCTGATACCCGATGCGCAGAGCGTCGCGGAAGCCCTTGGTGGTGACAAGTGCCAGCCGCTCGCCCTTGCGCTCGAGAAGCGCATTTGTGGCAACAGTCGTGCCCATGCGCACTTCGCCAATCAGCCCGGCAGGGACCGGCTCGCCGGTCGTAAGACCAAGATGCATACGGATACCGTGGACGGCTGCATCCTTATAGGCTGAAGGGTTTTCGGAAAGAACCTTGCGTGCATGAAGAGTGCCCTGCGGGTCGCGTCCGATGACGTCGGTGAATGTGCCACCACGGTCGATCCAGAAGTCCCACACCCCGCTTCCCGTTCCGCTCATTCTTGGCTCCCTCATGCATGAAGACAGTGTATTTCGAAATCTTTTCAGAATTTCATACTCCCACTTTATTGACAAAATGTCGATAAGATGGTGACATAAAATTCACATAAATAAGGGAGCCGCAATAATGGGGAATAAGAGAGACTCGGAAGTGGCGGCAGAAATGCCCGCTGAGATGCGAGAGCAGGGCTTCGATGAAGTTTCACTGCCAAAGCATCTGCGTTCCGTTGCATCTCTCGGTCCTATTGTTTCTTCTGCCCATCTCGCTGAAGGTGGCTCACCCGGGATGTCTGAGGTTGAGTATGGCCTTATTCTGGCGTCGCACGCTTTCTCGCGCTGGATGGTTCGCTGCATGGCGGCAGCCGGTTTGCCAGGGCTTTCTCCAATCGAAGTGCTGATCCTGCATTCGATCCGTCATCGCGGACGGGAGAAGAAGCTCGCGGATATATGCCTCGTGCTCGATATAGAAGACACGCACATCGCGACTTATGCCATCCGCAAGCTGGAAAAAGCCGGGCTGCTGACAACCGGCAAGGCGTCTAAGGAAAAGACGGTCAAGATTACGGAAAAAGGCGCGGAGGCTTGCGCTCGCTATGCGCAAATCCGCGAACGTCTTCTGGTCGATTCCACAGCGAATGCCCGTCCATCTGAAGAGACACTATCTGAAGTCGCAGCGCTGCTGCGTTTCATGTCCGGTGCATTCAATCAGGCCACACGGTCTGCCATCACGTTGTAAGAGAGTTACGAGTTTGAACGGAACCGAGTTGAACTTATCTGTTTCAAAACCTCTGCTGACGGTCGAGGGCCTCAGTGTCGAATTCGGCTCGAGCCGGGTGGTCGATGATTTGAGCTTCTCCGTCGCGCCAGGGCGTACTTTGGCTGTCGTTGGTGAATCGGGCTCGGGCAAGTCGATCACGTCGCTTTCCATAATGCGGTTAGCTGACATGAGCGGTGCGAAATTTCCGTCCGGTCGCATTCTGTTCAACAGCCCGAATGGCGAACGCGATCTATTGAAGGCTGATCAGAAGGCGATGCGCGGTATTCGCGGTAAAGACATCGCGATGATCTTTCAGGAGCCGATGACGTCGCTCAATCCGGTGTTCACCATCGGAAATCAGCTTTCCGAAGTGCTGATGCTGCACGAGGGCATGTCGAAAGCCGCTTCTCTTGCGGAAGGCAAGCGCCTTTTGGAAATGGTGCGCCTGCCGGATGCAGAAGGGCTGCTCAAACGTTATCCGCATCAGCTTTCAGGCGGTATGCGCCAGCGTGTGATGATTGCCATGGCGCTCGCATGTCGTCCGAAGCTTCTGATTGCCGATGAACCAACAACGGCACTTGATGTCACCATTCAGGCTCAGATCCTGCATATTATTAAGGATTTGCAGAAAGAACTTGAAATGGCTGTCATTTTCATCACCCACGACATGGGCGTGGTGGCAGAAATGGCTGATGATGTCGTCGTCATGTGGAAGGGCAAAAAGGTTGAAGAGGGTCCGGTTGGGCGCATCTTTGAAGCGCCGCAGCACCCTTACACGCAGACGCTTTTGTCTGCCGTCCCCAAGCTCGGCAGCATGACAGGCGAAGCATTCCCCAAACGTATGCCGGTTATGATGATGCGCGATGGTGTTCCGGTTCTTTCCGGTGAAGAGCGCATTCAGGATACGGCGAGCTATAGTGATAAGCCGCTATTGGCTGTTGACGATCTTTACGTGCGCTTTCCGATCAAGAAAAACCTTTTCGGCAAAGTCACCCATGTCTGCAATGCCGTATCGAAAGTGAATTTCGATATCTATCCCGGCGAAACGCTGGCACTTGTCGGCGAGTCCGGTTCCGGTAAATCGACAATTGGGCGCACAATCCAGCAGCTGCAATCGCCGCTGGCTGGTGATATCCGTTTTAACGGAAAAGCCTATTCTGAAATGAGTTCTTCCGAGCGCTACGCAATGCGTCGTGAAGTTCAGTATATTTTTCAGGACCCGTTCGCATCGCTCGATCCGCGCAAGACGGTGGGCTTTTCCATTGCCGAGCCGATCCGCACTCACGGTCTTCTCGACAATAACAAGGCCATTAATGCACGCGTAGCCGAGTTGCTTGAGCGAGTAGGCCTCGGACCTGAACATGCATCGCGTTATCCGCATGAGTTTTCCGGCGGTCAGCGTCAGCGCATCTGCATTGCGCGTGCGCTTGCTTCAAAACCCAAGCTGATTATTGCGGATGAAGCGCTGTCTGCACTTGATGTCTCCATTCAGGCGCAGGTGATCAATCTGTTCATGGATCTGCAGAAGGAACATGGACTGGCCTATCTCTTCATCAGTCATGACATGGCTGTTGTTGAAAAGATGAGCCACCGCGTTGCTGTTCTGTATCTTGGTCAAATCATGGAACTCGGCTCGCGCAGGCAGGTTTTCGAGACGCCAACGCATCCTTATACGCAGCGCCTGTTATCGGCAGTGCCTGTCGCTGATCCTTCGGCCCGCACCGAACGCGCAGCACTGGAAGGTGAAATTCCAAGCACCACGCGCCGGATTGATGACAAGCCCACCATCTACAATCATCGCGAGGTTGCATCCGGGCATTTCGTCGCCGAAAGCACCTGAAGCATAAGAATTCAACAAAACCCAAAGGGGAAAAACAATGATAAGGAAAACACTTAAAGCCGTTCTCATGGCTTCCGCGCTGTCGGCGGCTGTGTTTGCATCCGCTCCGGCATTCGCCGCAGGCAAACTGACCATTTCATCGCCGCAGGACCCGGGCAGCTGGGACCCGATTGATACTTTCCTCGTCAACTGGGCGTCTGTTGCTACCAATATTTTCGACGGTTTGGTTTATCGCGGCCCTGATCTGAAAATCGTCCCGGGTTTGGCCACCTCGTGGGAAGAACTCGATGAAGGCAAGCGCATCCGCTTCACCTTGCGCGAAGGTGTCAAGTTTCATGATGGCGAGCCGTTCAATGCGGAAGCCGTGAAGTTCACTTTTGATCGTTTGCTTGGTGAGGAAGGCGCGAAAGGCCCGCAGCGTTCCAACTATATCGCAATCGAAAAGGTTGAAGTCATCGACGATAAAACAGTCGATTTTCACCTGAAGACACCGGACCCGGTTCTGATCACCAAGCTCGCCGGTTATGGCGCGATGATCGTTCCACCAAAATACATCACCGAAAAGGGTGACGACTATTTCAACACGCATCCGGTTGGTACAGGCCCATTCAAATTCGTGTCCTATGACCCGAAGGTCAACATTAAGCTCGAAGCATTCGCCGATCATTGGGGCGGTGCACCGAAGCTTTCGGAACTCGAATATCGCTTCATCACCGAGCCTTCGACCGCTGTTGCCGAACTTCAGGCCGGTCGCGTTGATCTCGTCATTCCGCCGACCATTCCGATCGGCATGATCCCTACAATTGAAGGCGATCCAAAGCTTGAACTTGTAACCGCTCCAGGGCCGACAGTTTATGCGCTGCGTTTCAACACCGCTGACGGTATCACCAAGGATGAACGCGTTCGCAAGGCACTCATCATGGCCGTGGACCGCGATGCGATCATTCAGTCTATCCTTGCCGGACAGGCCGAAGCGATTGCAAGTTTTCAGGGTGCTCTCTCGTTTGGTTTTGATCCAAACATGAAGCCACTGCCTTACGATCCTGAACAGGCTAAGAAGCTGCTTGAAGAAGCCGGCGTTCAGCCCGGTGCAACCGTTCAGATTGACGTGCGCGGTCAGGATGCGAGCTTCAATGAAGTGGCACAGGCAGTCGCAAGCTTCCTGCAGATGGTCGGCATCAATGCAACCATCAAGCCTTATGACACGAACGTTCTGCTCAACGACATTATCCCGCAGGGCAAGACCGGCGCGATGTTCCAGCAGGCCTGGGGTGGCTGGACCTTCGATTACGATAACACTGCTTACTCGATGTACCACTCGGGTGAAAAGTGGAACCCCTATGACAAGGACGAAAAGCTCGACAAGATGCTCGAAGCACAGCGTTCGGTTCTCGACCGCGGCGAACGTGAAAAGCTGCTTCAGGAGATCGCACATTACGCAGCTGATCGGGCTCTGGAAATGCCGCTTTACAACCTGAAGGCAATCTTCGGCGTGAACAAGCGCGTGAAGAACTTCGTTCCGGTTCCAGACAGCCGTCTGCGTCTGACTGACGTAACCGTCGAGTAGTAACTAATACGGCGAGCCGGTTATTATCGGCTTGCCGCAGCATTTCGGAGGCGCTCTGGTGGCCGGATTTCTCATAAAACGAATTTTGCAGGCGTTATTCGTGTTAATCGCGATGACGCTGCTCGTCGCATTTGCGATCCGCCTCACGGGCGATCCGGCATTGATGCTGACGCAGGGTGCGGGCAGTATTACAGAAGCCGATCTTGTGCGTATTCGCGAAGGGCTAGGCTTGAACCAGCCGTTCTTTGTGCAGTATTGGCAGTTCCTCAAGGGCCTGTTCACGCTGGATCTTGGGCGCAGCTTTCTTGGCGGCACTCAGGTGTCCGTTCTTGTGGGAAGCGCATTGCCTGCAACGCTGATGCTGGCCTTCGCGTCACTGTTCGTTTCTATCGTGATTTCGGTGCCGCTTGGCATCAAGGCCGCTGTTTCGCGTGGCAAATGGGCTGATCAGCTCATTCGTATCTGTTCGCTCGTTGGCCTGTCTTTCCCTAATTTCTGGCTCGCCACCATGCTGGTGCTGTTGTTCGGCATTTATCTGCAATGGCTGCCACCGAGCGGCATGGGCGGTGTCGCGAGCTTCGTAATGCCAGCGCTGACCATGGGCATCATTCTGACCGCAACCAATGTTCGTCTGGTGCGAACATCGATGCTCGAAACCCTGCAATCGCAGTATATTATGGTCGCCCGCGCCAAAGGCCTGAGCGAGAACAAGGTACTTTACAAGCACGCGTTGCGTAACTGCGCCATTCCACTCATCACCTATATAGGGCTTCAGTTTGGTGGACTTTTGGGCGGTATTGTTGTGGTGGAACGCGTGTTCAACTGGCCAGGCATGGGCACGCTTGCCTTTGAAGCCGTTGCCAGCCGCGATTATCCGGTCTTGCAGGCAACAATCGCAATTTTGTCGATGCTGATTATCGGCGTCAATCTTCTGGTGGACATCGCCTACGGCCTTGTCGATCCGCGCATTCGTACGGAGTAGAGCAAATGGCGACAAAAACATTGAGCCTCGCATACTCGCGCTTTGCAAGCCTGGAGTTTGTCGTCGGCTTTGCGCTGACCGGCGCAATCTGTCTTGCAGTGATTTTCTCCGGCTATCTCTTCCCAGCCGGTGCCAACAAGATCGATCTTCTGGCGCGTCTGACGCCGCCCTTCATAAATCCGGCCCATATTTTTGGCACCGATCCGCTCGGTCGTGATGTACTTGCACGAGTGGTCATCGGCGGCAAGATTTCGTTGTTCGTTGGCTTCGTGTCTGTGATCGGTTCAGTGATCATCGGCACGATCATGGGGCTGGTCGCCGGTTATTATCGCGGTTTCTGGGATATGGCGCTCATGCGCTTTGTCGATGTGCAGCTCGCAATGCCTTTCATCCTGCTTGCGATCACCTTCATGGCCATTCTTGGTGGTGGTCTGCTCAATACGATCATTCTTCTGATTGTCTCGCAATGCGTGCAATATGCACGATTGGTGCGTGGCTCCGTGCTGTCGCTGCGCGAACGTGAGTTCATCCTGTCGGCGCGTGCTATCGGGGTTAGGGATTGGCGCATCATTTTCCAGCATCTGCTGCCAAACCTGCTCGGACCGGTTATCGTTCTTATGACGCTGAATGTCGCCAACAATATCCTTCTTGAATCCAGCCTGACCTTCCTTGGCTTTGGTATTGATTCAACCATTCCAAGCTGGGGCGGAATGCTAGCCGATGGCCGCACCTATCTTCAGACTGCATGGTGGGTAAGCCTCTTCCCGGGCCTTGCCATTCTGTTCACGGTGCTTGGTCTCAATCTTCTCGGTGACTGGCTGCGTGATAGCCTTGATCCAACCGGCAGGACTTCGCGATGAGCGTGATTTTCGAGAAGACCTATCCGCGCTCAATCAATGTCCTGATCGAACGCTTTTCAAAGCCGGAAATGCGCGGCGCAAAACTAGAAGCTTGGTTGTTCGATGATCAGCCAAGCCGCTATGCTGCGGAAACGAAGCTTCGTGAGGCAGGGATCAATGCACATCTACGCTCAGCCTATAAGCCGCTTCTGCATTTTTTCCTTGAAGAAGTGGAAGGGCGCGCAGTTAAAGCAGCATCAATTCGCTATCCACGCCACGACAATTGCGTAGAAAATCGCTTTTTGCTGGAAACCTATCCGCTTTCGGCGCTTCTGCCTGATGCAAAAATCAGCTTCGCCGCCTCGGGCAAGGTCGATTTCTTCTATGAAGTTGATCTGACATTTGCCGATGGCCGTACTGAAAGCCACCGGGTCTTCGCGCCTAATCGCGTGCATGAAGATTTCATCGGCGAAACGCTTGTTTCACCAACCGGCTGGCTGATTGTCGACCATAAGGGCAGCGCAGAAAATGCGCGTTTTGAAACCGCTTATGAAAAGCTGTTTCATGATACGGTTTCGACTATTGCGGCCCATGACTGGGCCAGGGGCGAGCCTTATTTTGAAGAACTGAACATTTCAGTCAGCCTGCCGATCACGGATCGACGTCTTGCCCATGATGAGGAGGCGCTGAGTCTGACGGAAGCTCTGCACGAGGATATCTATTTCTCGCTGCTCGAAGTTTTCCAGAAAAAGTCCGGTCGTCCGGTCGGCGATCGTGGCTTGCAACCAGGTCAGATCGTACCGGAAGTTCGCTTCCGCGATGCCGAGCCAACAGTGAAAGTGGAAACGCGTCCACTTGCAACGGCAGACGCGCTGACTGCCGAGCAGGTTCTTGAAAATGCGCAAGCTCCGCTTTCCGCGGATCAAATCCGCCGTGAGATTGCAAAGCTTGGCGGTTCACCCTTTGAAGCGAAAGCCCGTTCGGGACGCAGCGTTCGCGCGACTTTTGTCAAAGGCAGCGATGCGCCAATGATGATCAGTGCCGGTCAACATGCCAATGAAACCACAGGTGTTGTCGGTGCATTGCGTGCAGCAAATCGTCTTGCTGCGCGCAACGGGGCGCATTTCACGATTTCTCCGCAGGAAAACCCGGACGGTTATGAAATCCACAAGCGTCTCTGTGTGTTGCAGCCGCATCATATGCATCATGCGTCGCGCTATACGGCTTTGGGCGATGATCTGGAATATCGTAGCGGCGAGGGTCTATTTGAGAAAGCAATCCGTGTAGAAGCGGAAGCGCTCACGAATGCGAAGCTTCATGTCAATCTGCATGGTTATCCATCGCATGAATGGACGCGACCGCTGTCGGGCTATGTGCCGCGATCCTTTGCAATGTGGACGCTGCCAAAGGGCTTCTTCCTGATTATCCGCCACCATGCGTCATGGGAAAAAGAAGCCGAACAGCTTATGGATCACGTGACCAGGCATCTTGGCGCGATCGACGGTCTTCTTGATTATAACGATGCGCAGATCAAGCTTTTCGAGCAACATGCAGGCGAAACGGGCTTCCGGATCATAAACGGATTTCCGTGCATGGTCGGTGTTGATGATCGTCATACGGTGCCATTGACACTGATCACCGAATATCCGGACGAAACCATCTATGGCGATGCCTTTGTCAAAGGTCATACGGCGCAGATGGAAACCGTTCTTTCAGCTTATGATGCCTTGCAACTCTTGTTGCCGAGCACACCGGTTGCGTAATTAAAGATAATAGATCCCAATACGATTGCCGCCGATCATTTCGACGGCAATCTCCATCTCGTAAATATCGCGCAGAATGTCCGGCTGAATGAGTTTTTCCGGTGATCCCTGATGCACGACCTTGCCCTTACGCATGGCAACAATATGGTCGGAATAGCAGGACGCGAAATTGATGTCGTGCAACACCAGAACGATAGTCTTGCCCAGTTCATCGGCCGCGCGCCGCAACAGCTTCATCATTGAAGCTGAATGCTTCATATCAAGATTGTTAAGCGGCTCATCCAGCAGGACGTAATCTGTGTTCTGGCAGAGAACCATTGCCACAAAAGCGCGTTGGCGCTGCCCGCCTGATAATTCGTCCAGAAAACGGGAGCCAAGGTCTTCAAGGCCGAGATATCCTATTGCCTGATCGACATGGTTGAGGTCTTCGCGTGTTGGCCGTCCCTTGGAGTGCGGATAGCGTCCGAAAGTCACGAGATCGCGTACGGTAAGGCGCGAATTAATAGCGTTTTCCTGTCTCAGGATCGAAAGGCGTTTTGCCAGCACGTCGCCCGGTGTGGTTGAAACGTCGAGTCCGTCTACGGTCACACGGCCCGTGTCCATTGGGAGCAGACGACTGACCATCGAAAGCAAAGTAGATTTTCCAGCGCCATTAGGCCCGATGATCGATGTAATCCCGCGTGCGGGCAATTGCAGTGTTACGTCATCGACGACGATTGCATCGCTGTAGGATTTGCTGACTTGGCTTATTTCGATCAACGTGCGTTCCCCCTGACGAGAAGGATGATAAAGACGAGGCCGCCCAGAAACTCGATGATGACACTGAGCGCAGTATTGAATGAGAAAATGCGCTCTAGAATGGTTTGGCCGCCGACAATGCACAGGATTGCAAGCAAAACGGCGATGGGCAACACCACGCGATGCTTTGATGTACCTGCGATCATGTAAGCAAGATTGGCGACCAAAAGGCCGAAGAAGGTTATCGGTCCGACAAGGGCAGTTGAAACCGAAACCAGGATTGTGACGATCAGCAGAATACGATGCACAACACGACTATGATCAACGCCAAGATTGATTGCGGGATCACGGCCAAGCGACAAAACATCGAAGACATTGAGGAAACGCAGACCGTAAAGCGTGACAGCCGCCACGATGATTGCCGCAAGCAGCAGAATGTCTGCGTTGACACTGTTGAAGCTCGCAAAGAAACGGTCCTGAAGTATCGCAAATTCGTTGGGGTCGATCATGCGCTGCATGAGGTTCGACAGACTTCGGAAAAAGACGCCGAACACAATGCCGACGAGCATGACGAGATGCAGACTGCGTGCCGCACCAGAAAACAGCCACGCATAAAGCGTGCTGGCAAAAACCACCATGATTGCCGTTTCTGCAAAGAAGCGGGCATTGGGTCCGACCCCGTTCACATGGATAGCGCCAAACGCAAAGACTGCCAATGTCTGGATCAGAATATAAAGCGCATCAAAGCCCATGATGGAGGGCGTGAGAATGCGATTGTTCGTAACGGTCTGAAACAGCACCGTTGAGACTGCAATCGAATAGGCAACCAGCACCATGGCTGCAAGCTTGGTGCCGCGGAAGGTAAGGATGAAAGACCAGCTGCCTTTTGCACCTAACGTCATGAAGGCTGCGCAGGAAACAATGACGAGGATTGCGAGAAGCGTGATGATGAAGCCGGGACGTTTAAGCAAGGCGTGATCCCCGGCGCAAAAGCAGATAGAGGAAGATCGCACTGCCAACGACGCCCATCATCGTACCGATAGGGATTTCATAGGGAAAGCGGATCAGGCGCCCGACGATATCGCAGGCAAGCACAAGGCCCGCGCCCAGTACTGCTACCCATGGCACGGCACGGCGCATATTATCGCCAATGAACATGCTGACCACGTTGGGCACGATAAGGCCCAGAAACGGGATCATGCCAACCGTTACAACCACGCAAGCACTGACCATCGAAACGATAACGAGCCCGAGCGTTACGACGCGGCGATAGTTGAGGCCGAGATTGGTAGTGAAATCTTCGCCCATACCAGCAACTGTGAAACGATCCGCTGCAATATAGGCAATGACAGTCAGGAAGAAGGAAAGCCACAGCAATTCATAGCGCCCACGTAGAACACCGGAGAAGTCGCCGGTGGTCCATGAATTGAGTGCCTGCAACAGATCATAACGATAGGCAATGAAGGTAGTTACCGCACTGATCACACCGCCCAGCATGATGCCGACGAGCGGCACCACGAGAACTGAACGAAGCGGAATACTGCGTAAGATTCTTAGAAAAAGGGCAGTGCCTGCAAGAGCGGTGATGGATGCCACCAGCATCTTACCGAAAACCGGTGTGTCAGGTGCAAACAGAATGACCAGCAGAATACCGAGGCTTGCTGATTCAACCGTGCCAGCTGTTGAGGGTTCGACAAATCGATTGCGGGTGAGCATCTGCATGATCATGCCAGCCACAGCCATCGACATGCCGGCAAGAATGATCGCGAGCGTGCGCGGTATGCGGCTGATCAACAACACTTCTGCTGCGCGATCAGTGCTATTTGCACCAAACAGTGTGCTGAGCGATACATCGCTGACGCCGATAAACAGGCTGATAAAAGCCAATATGACGACAACAATTATAGCTGCGGCGAGTGCCTTCACGCTCAATTCCTGCATTCATGCCTTGTCAGTCGGGCTGTCCCGACTGACTGGGTCAAACATTATTATTTTGCTTTGTCGAAAGCCGCCGAAAGCTGTTGGATCGTGTTGTGCAGAGCGCCCAGACCACCGCCGACCAAATACCAGTTCTGGGCGTTCAGATAGACGACCTGATCGTTCTTCCAGGCGTTTGTCTGACGCACGAGTTCATTGTCGAGCAACTGCTTGGCGGATGTGCCTTCACGACCAATGGCTGCATCACGGTCGAGCACAAAAAGCCAGTCCGGATTGGTCTCAAGAATGAATTCCGAGCTGATTGGCTGACCATGATTGCCAACGGAAAGGTCAGGGGCAGCCGGTTCAACACCAAAGCTGTCATGTAGAACGCCGAAACGGGAACCCGGACCATAGGCGCTGATCTTGCCACCAGACGTCAGGATCATCAGACCCTTACCTTTGCCCTTGGCCTTTTCTTTCAGCGCTGCGAGTTCGCTGTTGAGCTTTTCAACTTCTGCCTTGGCTTCCGTTTCCTTGCCGAAAATCTGCCCAAGCTTTTCGATATTGGCTTCGGTGCCGGAAATGAATTCCTTGGCAGGAACGGTAAGATCGATTGTCGGGGCAATTTTCGCGAGTTCACCATATTTTGCAGCCGAGCGACCACCTACGATGACGAGGTCGGGTTCCGCGGCATTGACGGCTTCGTAATCTGGCTCAAAAAGCGTGCCTACTTTGGTGTAATCAGCACTGTCATATTTTTTGAGATATTCCGGGAACGCGATGCTACCGGGAACGCCGATGATCTTCACACCAAGGCGGTCAAGATTGTCGAGCGTCGCAAAATCAAACACAACGACTTTCTGAGGATTGGTCGCAACCGTCGTTTCACCTTGCGCATGTTTGACCGCCACATCAGCAGCGTTAGCACCGGAGGCGAGGGTGGTCACAACAAGTGCTGCGCCGCATAGACGGGAAAAGTGTTGGCTGAATTTCAGCATGGCGTTCAATCCTTTCGTCAATCTTGTGCTTTATAGTCCGGTTTTCTTCCAGTCAAAGCCGGAAGACCATAATTCAGTTGTTTTGTTCGTCTGGGCTCTCATTGAGGAGGATGAATTTAAGGCTGTCCTCGACCGTGAGCGGGATCATCGAACCGTGGCTTTCATTTTCGAAGCGACGATAGGCGACCTCAAAGCTCGGCAGTTGTTTCAACTCGGTTTGAATATCTGCACCTGATGGTCCACCGCGCAGCTTCTTCAGGCGCTCAGTATCTTCCTGTGACTGGCCCGGACGTTCGCTGCGTTTACCGGAGGATTCGATCAAAAGCCGCATCGGTTTCGGATTGGCTTTGAAGCCTTCCACAAACCGATCCTTATCGGCAAGAATGGAGCGGCCGTTCCACCAGATCGATGGGTCGGCGGCGGCGTAAGTCTGAAATGAATCCGGGTGATTGAAGAGCGCGTAAAGCGTGAAAAGACCGCCAAGCGAGTGGCCGAACAGAGCCTGCTTGTTCTTGTCGATAGCAAAACGTTTTTCGATTTCAGCTTTAACCTGATAATCAATAAAATCGAAGAACGCATCACGACCGCCAGTTTTCGGGATATTGGTCTGAACAGGGATCAAATCATCTGGCGTCGGAGGCGTGAGATCGAAATAGCGCAGGCGAACAATCTCATCCTTGTCTTCAGTCGGATAGCCTATGCCGACAAAAACAGCGTTTAGTTTGGGATTTTCTTCCATCAGCTTTGCTGCAATTGGCAGCATTCGATTGCCATCAGTCATATAGACAATGGGAAAGCCATTGGCAGGCGCTTTATCTGCCGGAGCAGCAACGAGAATCCGATAGTCGATGCCGTTTGCTTGCATGTCAAAGGAGTCGACTTGTGGCTTTCCAGCATGTGCAGAGGCGCTCATGAGAATGCTTCCGAACATAAGGCAAACCTTCAAAAATACGTTCTTTGTCTTGCTCACAAGAGCATCCATTCCATAAAGAAATGACGCCAGCCAGGAGCAGCTGACGTCATAAAGTGTGTTAGAAGCGCGAGGTCATGCCGAGCCAGAGACGACGGCCTTCAACCACGTTATTGGTTTCATCCACAGTGACCTTCTTGTCGAAGATGTTGTAGACGGCGGCGTTGAGCGTCACGTTCTCGCTGAACTCATAAGAGCCGCCGAAGTCGACAGTGGCATAGCCCTTATATTTGCGGGCGATGACCTGACCTCTGCTATTATAAGCATAAGGCTCACCAAGGGTGCCGATGCGCAGGCCAGCGTTGATCTCCGGGCCGTGATAATTACCAGCCGCCCATGCAGTCAAACCATCGACTGGTGTTTCCCAATCAGCGCGGATGTTTGCCATGTGCTTTGGCGTGCGGGCCAGCGGCAGGCCAGCATATTCGCCGGTCTTCTGTTCAGAGTCGGTATAGGTATAGCTACCGCGAAGTTTAATCGTGTCGGTCGCCTCCCAATCCGCTGTCAGTTCTACACCCTGAATAACAGCTTCATCGATGTTGTAGCTGTAATAGAGGACGTAGTTTGGATCCTGAGCCCAGCGAAGTGGCTGACCTGTGATTGGGTCATATTGAATGTTGCTGGCGATCTTGTCCTTGAAGTCGGTGTAGAAGTAGGTCGCACCGAGACGCAAACCCTGCTGGTTATCCCAGAGCGCACTGGCTTCGTAGCTGGTGCTCTTTTCTGGCTGCAGATTTGGATCCCCAATGATGACGCCACAATTACCGGTCGGACCATAGGTACAATTGCCACCGCCCGTGGTGTAAGCGTAGCCCGGCGCGATCGTGCGAATTTCAGGGGCTCGGAAGCCGGTTGAGATACCGCCCTTAAGGGTCAACTGGTCGGTAGCATGCCACACGGCATACCCACGCGGGCTCCAATGCGAACCGTAGATTTCATGGTGATCCATTCGCAGACCACCGGTCAGGGCGAAGTCTGGCGTAATCCACCATTCATCTTCCGCGAAAAGTGCCCACTGCTTGATCGTGAACTGTTCATCCAGACCGGAGCGGTTGCCGGGATTCTGGTCAGTCAGTGTGGCGTCAATAAACTGGCCGCCCGTCACGAGCGTATGGTTGCCATAGAGTTCAAACGGTGTTGTGAACTTTCCGTCGAGGGTGGAGTTGCGGATATGCGGAGAACGCAGGTTCTCGACAAACTCACCTCTGGCGGTGTTCCAGTTGTAGTTCGTTCTTTGAGCAGTTTCCTGCATGAAAGAGAACTCTGAAGTCGTTGGGCCCCAGCGGCCTGTATGGCTGATCGACCAATGATTACGGTCATTGTAGTTATAGGAGTCGAGCGGCGCTGTGCTACCTGTTGCAACCGGATTGATCGTATTGCCAACGGTCGAGTCGCGACGCAAACTTGCTCTGCCGGCTTCAAACTGAATGTCATGATCAGCATTCGGCGTAATTGTGACGCGGCCGGTGATATCGATATCGCGTTGCTCAGGCGTGCCGCTGATGATGCTGTCTTCCTGACGCTTCAGACCTCGCCCCCAAAGCTGCACACCAACCAGATTGGGTACGAGAGGCCCAGTCATATAGTAAGAACCCTGAACCGAATTGCCGAATTTCGAGTGCTGCTGCACCGTGGTGTCGAAACTCAGTGAGCCGCTCCACTTGTCCGAAACCTTCTTGGTGATGACGTTGATGACGCCGCCCATCGCATCTGAACCATAAAGCGATGACATTGGGCCACGAATAACTTCGATGCGCTCAATAGCATTTGCTGGCGGCAGGAAGCTCTGTTCAAAGCCAGAATTGCCGTTGGTGCGGGCATCACGTGTGCTCTGACGCTTTCCGTCAACGAGAATGAGCGTATAGCTGCCCGGAAGACCGCGGATGAAAATATCCCGTTCTGCTGCAGCCCCCGTCACAGCAACACCCTGAACATCACGCAAGGCATCGCCAAGATCGCGATAGGAGCCTCTTTCCAGCTCTTCACCCGGCACGACTGAAATGCTTGCGGGCGCGTCGGTTATGTTCTGTTCAAAGCCAGTTGCAGAAACCACGATCTGGTTGAGTTTGATGCTGCCGTCGTTGCTTACTTGTTCCGCAGCTTGCGCTTCGGCCTGTTTCTTTTTCGCGGCTTCTTCTGCCGTAGTTGTCTGTGCAAAAGAAACGGTTCCACTCAGAATGAGTGCGGTCGAAAGGCATGTGCCCGCAAGAATGGCTTTGGCAAAAAGCGATTTGCTGGCCAATTGCCTGTTCTGCGTACCATCGGCGCGCAATCCCCGAAACAAGCTGGTCATAAATGTTACCCTTAAAGTTGAGTTTTCAGCTCTCCTTATGTATGGCAATAAGATGACGTCAACGGTCATCTTTTATAACGATTCCAAGTTTCATAAAACGCAACTGAACGGACAAGGCAGCAATGACTGGCAAGCGCATGAAATCACAGACAGAGGCTGGAAGTGCGGACGGCGAAAGCCTGAAACTCGGTCAACTACGTCTGTTGATTGCACTTGATGCACTTCTTGTGGAAGGAAGCGTCGGAGGTGCTGCCAGGCAGATGGGATTGAGCATGGCCGCCATGAGCCGGCTGCTCGGACAGATACGCGAGAAATTTGACGATCCAATTTTCATTCGGTCTGGGCGCAATATGATTGCCACTCCCAAGGCAGAAGCTTTACGCGGGCGCTTACGCCGTTTGGCAAATGAAACCGATGCGCTGATGAATTTCGATGGCAATGATACGCCGAAAGCCCATTGCAAAAACAGGCATGGTTGGGCACGCACCAGTGCCATTGTGGCACCGCCACCACTTGGTATCCGCAAAGTCGTGAAGCTTGAAAACCACCCCACGCCGGAACAGCTCGCGGCGCAGTTCGCTAATATTCAGGACGAAAACGACCCTGTAAGACGACTGGCGAAATATATCGCGATTACCGGGCGGAAGGTTGGATATACGCGCCCATTGGAAATGTATGAAGCGGAAGATGCCTTTACCACCATATTTGCAGGGGAGGCAGATCCCATGCAAATCAGTGCCTTGCTGCGATTAATTCATTATCGTGGTGAAACAGCCCCCGAGCTTGCAGGCATGACACAGGCAGCACGCAAATATTGCTCAACAAAAGCGAATAACCGCATATCTGCACTTGATTGGCCTGCTTATCTTTCACCGAACTCCCATCAAGCGCCGTGGTTCATGCTGGCTGCAATTCTTGTTGCAAGGGCCGGCTATCCAGTAGCGCTGCACGGCAATTGTGGTATGGGCGATCTGTCGGGCAAGCTTGAACTCGCGGCAGAATCTCTCAATGTGCCGATTGCCGGGTCGCTTTCGCTGGCTGAAAATGCGTTGAAAGCGCATGGCATCTGCTTCATGCCAGTGGCGGGGTTTGCACCGCAAGTTCATGCATTGCTCGCACTCTATCCACTCTTCGATTCACGATCATCCATTAACAGTCTCGCGCATCTGCTCAATCCAATGGGGCTTCCAGCCTCTTTCCTTGGGGTGACACAGCCTACTTATCGTGAATTACATCGCGATGCAGGAGCCCTGCTTGACTGGCCTTCTGTTTCAGTCGTCTCGACAAGCCGCGATGTCGCTGAACTGGTGCCGCACCATACGCATACGATCCACCGATGGTTTGGCGGTCAGAAATCAGAACTGACACTGCCAACCCTGTCGAAGGCTGGAACCGACAAACACGCAAGCCTGACGACCTTTGAATATTGGCTTGCGGTCTGGTCTGGCGCCGCCACCGACGAGCGCGCTGAACTGACGGTGATCGCTTCAACGGCCATGGCGTTAATGACAGTTCTTGCAGCCGATAATGACAGCTATGGCCAATTCCATAAAAAGGCTGAAGAACTTTGGAAGGCACGTCACCAAAACTGATTACTGATATTCTTGTGATCAATTTTTAAGCAGGCGTCGAAAACTATTCTACTTATGTCGTTTTAGGGAAAAGCATTCCGGTTGTAGAGGCAGAACAGCAAGCCGATGCTTTGTTTGATGTTTTTATAAGCCCTATCGTTCCGCCGTAACTCATAATACACAGCGGGGCGATTTGATGGTCAATCCAATATTCGGTGCAACAGGCACATCCATTTTTGAATCCATGTCGCGCCTTGCCGCTGAAACTGGATCCATCAATCTCGGGCAGGGGTTTCCAGAAGGCTTTGAGCCTCAGGAGCTTGTTGAAGCCGCAATCCAGGCTTTGCGCGATGGCCCGCACCAGTACCCGCCGATGCTCGGGCTTCCATCTTTGCGCAAAGCGGTGGCGGAAAATGCGCACCGATTTCTCGGATTGGACATAGATTGGGAGACTGAGGTTCTTGTCACATCCGGTGCTACGGAAGCCCTGACGGACACATTTCTGGCGCTACTCGACCGTGATGATGAAGTCATCCTCTTTGAGCCGGTCTACGACGCATATGCCACGCTCATTCGCCGTGCGGGCGGTAAAGTTGTTCCGCTTCGCCTGACACCGCCTCATTGGGAACTGCCGCGTGAGGCGCTGGAAAAAGCGATCACTTCAAAAACCAAGCTGATTGTCGTCAACACACCGATGAACCCGATCGGCAAGATTTTTGATCCGCAGGAGCTTGAGTTTCTGGCAGCCCTAGCGATCAAGCATAATCTGACAATTGTCTCGGACGAAGTTTATGAACACCTGATCTTCGACGGAAGACCCTTTCACTCGCTCTTTGCCGTGCCTGATATCCGAGATCGTGTTGTGCGGATCGGTTCCGCAGGAAAAAGCTTTTCAGTTACGGGCTGGAAAGTTGGTTATGTGACAGCTTCCGCGAAACTTCTCGCGCCGATTGCGCGCGCCCATCAATATGTGACTTTTACCACGCCACCCGCCTTGCAGGCCGCTGTGGCTGTCGGTCTTTCATTGCCGGACAGTTATTTCATCAATCTGCGTGAGACGCTGGCAGCGCGCCGCGATCTGCTACTTGGCGGATTGCGTAGTGCAGGATTTGAAATCGCAGATGCTCCGGCGACTTATTTTGCCGTCGCCGATATCAGCGCACTTGATCCAGATGGCGATGATCTCGCCTTTAGCCGCCGCCTCACGCTTGAAGCCGGTGTGACACCGGTTCCGGTCTCATCCTTCTACGGCGAACGCGATGTAAAAAGCCATGTTCGCTTCTGCTTTGCCAAGAAGGAAGCAACCCTTTCAGAAGCTGTCGACCGGCTTGGTCAATGGTCAGCAAAACAAAACTGGCGTGCGGCCTCCTGATGCGCCGTCCCTAAATCACTTCGAGGAATATCTGCATGAAATATACCCCATTCATTCGCGGCGCTCTATTTGCTGTCTTGCTTTCCCTGCTTGCGGCTTCGCCCGCATTGGCTAATAAGATCCGTCTCGGCGTCACATCAGGTCCGCATGCCCAGATCGCGGAAGCTATCGCGCCAATCGCGAAAGCCAAGGGGCTCGAGATTGAAATCGTCGAGTTTTCCGATGGCGCGATGATCGATCCGGCTACGAATGATGGAGACCTCGATGCCAACGGTTTTCAGCACACGCCATATCTTAATCAGCAAAACAAGGATCGTGGACTTAATCTCGTAGCAGTAGGCGGCAACACCGTGCTGCTGCCGATGGCTGGTTATTCGCATAAGTTCAAGACCTTGGCCGATTTGCCGGAAGGTGCACAGATTACAATCCCGAACGATCCAAGCAATGCCGGACGCGCGTTGAAGCTGCTTGAAAAGGGTGGGGTGCTCAAGCTCACACCCGGTGTGACATTCAATGCCACAGAACTCGACATTGTTGAGAATCCGAAGAACGTAAAAATCATTCCTATGGAAACAGCACAGCTTGCCCGTTCGTTGGAAGATGTTGATTTTTCGGTGATCACTTCTCATTTCGCGTTGAGCGCCGGTCTGGTTCCAAGCCGAGATGCAATCCTGATTGAAGACCAGTTGTCCGACTATTTCTGTCTCATCGCTGTTGCGGAAAAAAACAAGGATGCGCCTTGGGTCAAGACACTGATCGAGTCCTACAAGTCGCCAGAAGTCAAAGCCTTCCTCGAACAAAAGTTCGAGGGCAATATCATTGCAGGATGGTGAGATGAACCTTTCGGTTCGCATAGCTGAAACAGCGCGGAGCCAGATTGGCTCCGTACCGCCGATCATCGAGGTCAGGTCGCTGACCAAGACCTATGATCCGAAAGCCGGTGCGGTTTTGGATGACGTGTCATTGCAGGTGGGCAAAGGATCTATACACGGCATCATCGGTCGCTCTGGTGCTGGTAAAAGCACACTGGTGCGGTGCCTGAATGGCCTTGTGCAGCCGACGAGTGGTGAGGTTTTCGTTGCCGGGCGACAGGTTAGCCAGCTTGAAGGTCGCGAATTGCGACAGGCAAGACGCGATATATCGATGATATTTCAGCACTTTAGTCTCCTTTCTTCTAGAAGTGCTGCAGCTAATATAGCACTACCTATGGAATTGGCCGGTGTGCCGCGCGAAACCATTCGCAAGCGCGTAGCCGAACTGCTTGATCTGGTCGGTCTTGACGGAAAAGCCAATGCCTATCCCTCAGAATTGTCTGGTGGCCAGAAACAGCGTGTGGGGATTGCGCGTGCGTTGGCGCTGGAGCCGAGTGTTCTTCTGTCGGACGAGGCAACGTCTGCGCTTGACCCTGAAACAACTGAACAAATTCTCTCACTGCTCAAGGATATAAACCGGCGTCTGGGCCTGAGCATCGTTCTGATAACCCATGAGATGGATGTGGTTCGCCAGATTGCGGATCATGTGACCGTGCTTGAAGGCGGACGCGTGGTTGAGAGCGGTTCGACATTCGATGTCTTCGCCTTTCCTCAATCCACCATCGCGCGGTCATTTCTCTCGAGCATTGTGGCACATGATCTGCCGCCCGAAGTTGCACAGAAACTCCGGCCAGAAGCAGCTCCCGGATCAAATCCGGTATTGCGGATTATCTTCTCTGGGGAGGCGGCACATTCGCCTGTGGTCGCAACGCTCGTTCAGCGCTTTGGCATCAATCCTAATATCCTGCACGGACGCATCGATTACATCGGCGGAAAGCCGCTCGGCATCATGACGCTGATTGCCGAAAACGGTGAGCCTGAACTCGCTGATGTCCTCGCATATCTCAATTCGCTTGAACTGCATGGAGAGGTGCTCGGTCATGTTGTCTGATCTGCTTTCACCCGCACTCGTCAATCCGCTGCTTGAGTCACTCAAGCAGACAATAATGATGGTGGCCGCTTCTGCAATTCTCTCGACCCTGATCGGCTTACCGCTCGGCATCGCTTTGGTGGTCACAGCCCCCGGACAGTTTCTTGAGCGACCAGTTTTCAACCGCGTTGCAGGCACCATCGTCAATCTGGTGCGGTCTACGCCTTTCATCATTCTGATGGTGGCGATTATCCCATTCACCCGCTTTGTGGCAGGTACAACGGTCGGCACCTTTGCGGCGATAGTGCCGCTGACGGTCGCCATCATTCCGCTCTATGCACGCCTCGCAGAAACCGCAATGCGTGAGGTAGATCAAAGTCTTATCGAAGCTGCTGAAAGTATGGGAGCAACGCCGTTGCAGATTATTTTCAAGGTTCTTCTACCCGAGGCTTTACCTGGAATTATCGCAGGCCAGACTGTCACACTGGTGAGCCTTGTCGGCTACTCAGCCATGGCAGGAACCGTCGGAGGCGGTGGCTTGGGCGATCTCGGTATCCGTTTTGGTTATCAGCGTTTCATGCCGGAAGTGATGATCGCAGTCGTCATCATTCTTGTTGCCATCGTTCAATCCATTCAGGTTACGGGCGATTATGCCGCCCGGATCGTCAATCATCGCGTGGCGCGCAGTCGCCGCTCACGCTAAAATTCAGAGGAGACACCTAATGACCGCGCACTCACATCCCATCAATCTGCCTTTGCTGGACATATCCCGCTACAACGGCTCACCGGAAGAACGGAAAAGCTTCATTGAAGAGCTTCGCCGAACCCTTCATGACCACGGTTTTTTCTACCTGACAGGCCACGGTGTTGACCCCAAGCTGATTTCTGATGTTGTCGCTACTGCCAAGCGTTTCTTTGCTTTGCCGACGGAAGAAAAGCTTAAGATCGAGATGATCAACACGTCACATTTCCGTGGCTATAACCGTGCGGGTCTTGAACGCACTCGTGGTGAACAGGATTGGCGCGAACAGCTTGATATCAACACCGAAGCAGAGCCTGCCGACATCGGTCCCGACAGCCCGGCATGGAAGCGTCTGATTGGCCCCAATCAGTGGCCGGAAACGCTGCCAGAACTTAAGCCGCTATTGCTTGCATATCAGGCGGAAGTCACGCGCGTGGGTATCGATGTTCTCAAAGCCATAGCGCAGGCGCTTGGCCAAAGTGAAGATTTCTTTGCGCAGATTTATGAGCCACACCCATCGCAGCTTTTGAAAATCATTCGCTATCCGGGTCGTGATGTTGCTGAAAGCGAGCAGGGCGTTGGCGCACATAAGGACGGTGGCTTCGTGACCGTGCTGCTTCAGGATGTCGTACCGGGCCTGCGTGTTCAGCGTGAGGACGGTGTCTGGATCGATGCACCGCCTGTGCCGGGTACGTTTGTCATCAATACTGGCGAACTGCTTGAACTGGCGACCAACGGCTTTGTTCGTGCTGACGTTCATGGCGTTGTCGCACCACCCGCTGGAACTGAGCGCTTCTCGGTGGCGTTCTTCCTTGGCGCTCGCTATGACGCAACGATCCCTGTGATTGATCTGCCGGACGAACTCAAGACGAAGGAACGTGGCGTAACAGTTGATCCACTCAACACGCTCTTCCGCGAAGTGGGCCAAAACAACCTCAAGAGCCGCCTGCGCTCGCATCCTGATGTCGCACGTGCTCATCATCAGGACCTGTTGGATTCCCCGGAATTCGCCAGCTTGAAGCTGGGTTCAGCGTATTGATAAACCCATCCCTTGACGGTTGATCGTTGTATCTTTCTTTCGTCCGTCAAGGAACAGGCTCGGGGGTACAAAGGCATCATGTGCCCGTTTTGCCACTTAGGGTAGCTGGAAGGATTCGCATAAAAAGCGCCGGATTTCCGGCGCTTTTTTTCTTTAACTATTTGTTTTTACGTATTTCCAGAAAAATCACTTCGCACTTTTTCTGGAAATACTCCAATATTTGTCAGCCGCTGATGAGCTTCACTTCCATGAAGTCTTCGAGGCCCCATTTGCCGCCTTCGCGGCCGTTGCCCGACTGCTTATATCCGCCAAACGGGCTTCCGGGAGCGCGTGATGTGCCGTTGATCTGGATCATGCCGGCGCGGAGCTTACGCGCAACACGTTTGGCTCGTTCCGGGTTGCCCGTCTGGATATAGGCAGCCAGACCGTATGGTGTGTCATTGGCGACAGCGATGGCTTCTTCTTCCGTGTCGAAAGGGATCATCGCCAGCACAGGGCCGAAAATTTCTTCGCGGGCAATGGTCATATCATTATTCACATCGGCAAAGATCGTCGGCTTGACGAAGTCGCCTTCCGAAATGCCCTCCGGACGACCCGTGCCACCGACAACCAGACGCGCTCCTTCATCGATACCCTTTTGAATCAGCGCCTGAACCTTCTCAAACTGGATTGAAGAGGAGAGTGGGCCGATATGTTCGCCGTCCTTGGCCGGATCATCGACTGTGGTCTTGGCAGCTGCCTTTTCGGCGAATTCGACCGCTTTTTCGTAAACCGAACGTTCAACCAGCATACGTGTCGGCGCATTGCAGGACTGGCCGGTATTCTCAAAGCAATGGTTTACACCACGCTCAATTGCCTTTTCCAGATCGCTATCGGCAAATACGATGTTTGGCGACTTGCCGCCGAGTTCCAGTGAAACGCGCTTGACGGTTGCAGCAGCAGCACGTGAGACAGCAGTGCCAGCCCGGGTTGAGCCGGTGAATGACATCATGTCGATATCCGGATGCTGCGACATCGCTTCACCGACAACCGGGCCCTCGCCATTGACAAGATTGAACACGCCCTTCGGCAGGCCTGCCTCATCGACAAATTCAGCAAAGAGCATGGCTGACATTGGCGCAATTTCAGACGGCTTGAGCACGACTGTGCAACCAACAGCAATTGCCGGAATGACCTTGAGCGCGATCTGGTTCATCGGCCAATTCCATGGCGTGATCAGACCGCAAACACCGATCGGTTCACGCACAATGGCTTGATTGGGATGCTTGGGCGAAAGAATTTCTTCAAATTCGAAATTTTCAAAAGCTGCGATGAAAGCTTTGGTATGAGACAGCCCGGCTGCTGCCTGAGATTCACGTGCGAGCTTGATCGGCGCGCCCATTTCCTTGGAAATGGCCTGAGCCATTTCTTCAAGGCGGCGCTCGTAAATTTCAACGATACGGCGAATATAGCCAATACGCTCTTCCGCAGGCGTTTCGCTCCATATTGGGAACGCCTTGCGAGCGGCAGCTACGGCAAGATCTATGTCAGCAACGGAACCTGCAGAAATGACTGCATAAGGCTTTTCGGTTGCCGGGTTGATGACCTCAATTGCTTTTGCTTCAAGCGGAGAACGCCACGCGCCGTCGATATAGAAATCCGTTTTCTGATCCAGATTTTTCTGAAGCATGATGAAATCCTCCAATGCTTTGAATTTTATCTTAAGGGTGACGAACCACCCGTTTCCCTGGTTGCCGCGCAGACTACCCCCCAGCTATGACGCCGTCAAAACACAACGATCAATGGAAACATCAATTTTTCTTATTCATTATCGTAAGCTTCAAACTCAACGCCGAGCGTTTCCAGCCCTTCTTCAATATAATCACCCAGGAGTGGAATGCCGAGCAGATACTTGGCTTCGCGCCCATTGTGGCGGTCGCTTGCGGTCGAGAGAGCTTCTTCCCATTCTTCGGCACTGAAATCACCGCGCCCAACCCACACCAGGGCCAGTAGTTCAATCCTCTCATCTTCATTCAGAGAACGAATTGCTGCGACAAGCTCTTTGCGCGTCGGATTATCATTGGAGGCATCAAGGATATCAACATCGCCGTCGTCGGCGGCATTAGAGCCGGAATTTTCATCAACTGCGGGCACCTGAACGTCATATTCACGTGCTTTGGAGATAATGAATTCGATATTCTCGATATTATTTACCAGCTCAACCATGATGTTCCTCCGTTAACGTCATTTACTACTTATCGAACGTGGGACGATAGGTCTGGGTTCCGCCTTGATTGGCAAGCCTTTACAAAGCACGTGCGGCACCTCTTCCTGCAGCACGACCAGAGAATATGCAGCCTCCAAGGAATGTTCCTTCCAGCGCATTATACCCGTGATAGCCGCCACCTCCAAAGCCTGCTGCTTCTCCTGCGGCATAAAGGCCTGGAACGGGTTCGCCCCGCGCGTCGAGAACCGCTGAATCTAGATCGGTATGCAGCCCGCCCAGTGTTTTTCGGGTCAGGACATGCAGTTTGACGGCAATCAGCGGACCATTATTCGGATCAAGCAAAGCATGAAGCGGTACAGCCCGCGTCAGCCGGTCACCGATATAAGCCCGTGCATTGTGGATAGCGGTTATCTGCGCATCCTTGGAGTAGCGATTGGTAACTTCACGGTCGCGCGCTTCCATCTGGTTGCGGATATGAGTGAGGTTCAGCAGCTTCTGACCCGTCAACTGGTTCATCTTGACGACAAGTTCGTCAAGATTGGTCGCAGTGACGAAATCCTCGCCATGATCGATGAAAGCCTTAACCGGAGGCGGTGGAGTTTTACCGAGACGGCTTTTGATCAGAAGTTTCCAGTCCTTGCCCGTGAGGTCTGGGTTTTGTTCCGAGCCCGAGAGGGAAAATTCCTTGCGAATGATTTTCTCAGTCAGAATGAACCACGAATAGTCGTAGCCCGTTGCCAGAATATGCTTAAGTGTGCCGAGTGTATCGAAGCCGGGCAGATAGGGCGAGGGCAGGCGGTTGCCCTCCGCATCGAACCACATAGAGGACGGTCCCGGCAGAATGCGAATGCCATGATTGGGCCAGATGGGGTTCCAGTTGCGGAGGCCTTCCGTATAGTGCCACATACGGTCGCCGTTAATGACATGTCCGCCTGCCGAGACGGCAATATCGATACCACGGCCATCCACATGTGCAGGCACTCCAAGCACCATATTCTCAGGCGGATTGCCAAGCCTGTCGCGTGGCCATGCTTTACGGACACGCTCTGGATCGCCACCGATACCGCCAGACGTTACGATCACACAATTGGCGGATAGTTCGAATTGACCGGCGACGTCACGTGATGATGATTGTCCGCGCTCAACAGTGGAGGGCACAAGAATATCCCCACGTACCCCGCTTGCCTGACCGTTGGTCATGACAATTTCATTGACACGATGACGACATTTCAGTGTGAGCAAGCCATTTGAAATAGCCTCACGCATCAGGCGCTCGAAAGGAGCGACCACGCCGGGACCAGTACCCCATGTCACATGAAAGCGCGGAACGGAATTGCCGTGCCCGTGTGCTTGAGCGCCTCCGCGCTCTGCCCAGCCGACAACAGGAAACCAGCGCATACCGAGACTATGCAGCCAAGAACGCATTTCACCGGCTGCAAATTGCAAATAGGCTTCAGCACATTGTTTGGGCCAATAATCTTCCGAGCGATCAAATTGCGCCGATCCGAGCCAATCCTGTCGTGCCAGATCAAGGCTATCCTTTATGCCCAGACGCCGTTGTTCGGGACTGTCGACCATGAACAGGCCACCAAGCGACCAGAATGCTTGTCCGCCAACCGAATTTTCACCTTCCTGCTCAAGCAGGATGACTTTTCGTCCGGCGCTGGTTAGCTCATGAGCGGCCACAAGCCCCGCCAGACCTGACCCGATAATAATCGCATCCGCATTCTTCATATCCGCATCCTCCCTCGTCGGGAGAGTGGCTTATGGAGTTGCTGCTGGCAAGTGCAGTCAGGCTGTCAGGAAAGGCAGAACCCAATCGGCAATCAGTTTGATTGAAAGACCGAAAAGCGTGAGCTGGACCAACAGGAAAAATGGGCCATCGGGCATAATGCGAGTGAGCTTTGCTCCGACAAATGTTCCGACGATGGCGGCAGGCAAAAGCCAAAGACCGAGCGACCAGTCGAGATTGGAGAATTGCTGCAATTGCCAGTAAGGGATCAGCTTAACCGCGTTGACGATCGCAAAAAGGATGGTCGAGGTGCCAGCAAAGACAAGCTTTTCAAGATGCTGCGGCAACACATACATCTGGAATGGCGGGGCGCCCGAATGCGAAACAAAGCTCGTAAGACCAGTTAATATACCCCAGAACGTCCCGCCCGGAATATCTGCCTTGCCTGCCTGACGACGATATCTGGCGCCCACCCAGACATTGAAACAGAAAAATAGACCCACCAGCCCCACAAGCATTCCAATGAATGTGCTTGAAAGATGAGAGCTGAACAACCAACCAAGCCCGATGCCAACAATCGCGGCAGGCGTCAGGATCGCCAGATTTCGCTTCGAGAAATGATGACGATAGAGATAAAGACCGAACATATCACTGACGACATAGATCGGCAGCAGAAGAGCAGCGGCTGTGACCGGCGAAATAACCAAGGCCATCAGTGGCACTGAAAGTGTCCCCACCGATGGCAATCCGCCTTTCGATAGCCCGACCAGAAAAGCCGCGATAACGGCAACTGTCATAAACAAAGGGGTATGCTCAAGCATTCAGACAGTTACCATTACCAAAATTAACAAGAGGGTTTGAGCTGTATTTCTCAGCTATGCGCCCATTCCCAATAAAGCGAACGTGCGCGCTTGGTAACAGCACCATATTCCAGCTTGCGTTCATCGAAGCCGATGATTGGCACAACCTTGCTCATATTGCCCGTCGAGAAGATTTCATCTGCTTCGCGGAAGTCCTGAACTTTGAGTGTCGTTTCGTGGACGCTGACACCCGCCTCGCGCAGAAGTTTGATGACGCGCTGGCGCGTGATGCCATTCAGGAATGTGCCGTTTGGAACCGGAGTAAAAACTTCACCGCCACGAACCATAAAGACATTCGAGGTTGCTGTTTCTGCGACATTACCGAGAACATCGGTAACAAGCGCATTGTGAAAGCCCTTGGCTTTGGCTTCGCGCAACATGCGGCCATTGTTCGGATAAAGACAGGCCGCCTTGGCATTGACAGGCATAACTTCGAGGTATGGGCGACGGAAAGATGTCGTTGTAACGGTGAAACCTTTTGGTTCAACCATCGGAATGGCTTCGAGACAAAGCGCAAAGTCGGTCGATTCAGGAGCAGCAGCAACCGTGCTGGAGTCGCCTTCTTCGGCCCAATACATGGGGCGGATATAGACATCCGTGCCGGGAGCAAACTTCTTCAGCCCTTCACGGGCCAGTGCTTCGATGTCATTGCTGCTGAGTGTGGGAGCAAGCTCGAGTGCGCGTGCTGAATCGTTTGCGCGGGCTGCATGCAGATCAAGATCCGGTGTAACGCCTTCAAACAGACGCGCTCCATCGAAAACGAGCGAACCGAGCCAGGTTGCGTGCGATGCGGCACCAAGTATCCGTACATCGCCTTCACGCCATTCACCCTTATAGTAGGTCCACATTGCCCGCTTCTCGGTCATTCTCTTCGTCCTTCATCAATCTCGTTGTCGTGCCAAATCCGGCGCAAAACGCTTTCAGATTACTGATGCAATTGCTGGTAAAAGCGTGGGCGGGATATAAACGTAAGCTGTTATAGCACGCCACCTGAAACTGAAAACCAGTTTCAGGTCTGATATGGGCGCATAATATTCAATCCTGCGAGAGCATTGGCTTACTTCTCTTCGGCCAGAGCAGGCGATGGATCGGAAGTAGCAACCGCTGCCGGACCTTGCACACCACGCTGACGTTCGCGTACAAAAGTGAACAGGCCTGAAATCGTGATCAGGACGATGCCAATCAGCATAGGCAGATCGATATGGTCATGGAATATAAAATAGCCAAACAGGATCGCCCAGAGCATCTGGCTATACTGTGGTGACGCAATCGCGCTCGCAGGTGCGCGCTGCGCTGCAAGCATGAGAAGAATATTTGCCAATGCCGCAAGCAGGCCATAGCCCGCAAGGTAGCCCCATTGAACGGCTGAAGGTGTCTGATAGCTAGGGATCATCAATGCGCCACAGATAAGGATCGGCCCGATAAGACCCGCAGTATAAAGTGAAATACGCTTCTCCTTTTTACCCATGGCACGGAAGATCACGATGCTGAAGGCTCCGCCCAGTCCGCCGCCAAGCGCACCAAGATGGCCGATTGACAGTTCACGGAAGCCGGGGCGCAAAACAACCAGCACGCCGAGGAAGCCGATAATAACCGCCGACCATCGACGCCAGCCAACCTGCTCCTTGAGAAAGATCACCGAAAGTATCGTAACGAATGCCGGTAGCAGGAAGATAAGCGCAAAAGCTTCGGCCATAGAAAGATGCGTGAAGGCCACAACGCTGCCAATCACACCCATTGCAGCCGTGAGCGTGCGAAGTAACCAGAGTTTTATATTTGTGGTTCGAAACATATCGAGCCACTGATCTTCTGGTTTCTTTGTGAAGGGGATGGCCAGTGAGCCCAGAACAGCACCATAAAAGGCGACTTCATAGGGCGACAGCGTGCCATCGAGAAACTTGACGCAGGCGTCGCTTACAGCGAATGCAGCATAGGACGCAAACGCAAGGAAAATACCGTAAAGCATGGTGGTGTCCGCAATGGGCTAGAGATAATCTCCTCCGCAGACCGGATTAATCGATTAAAGCCGGTTTGGCAAAAGGCAATTTTATAAAAATTCAAAATAATGACCGGCCGCTATCCCCTATGACGTAGGCGATTGCGGCGTTTTCAAGAAGGCGAGCTCCAGCGAAAACGCATGCCTCATTTGCAATCATATCCGTGGTGTAATTTTGTGCAAAAGACTATTTAACAGGCATCCAACGAGGAGAAAACAAATGAACATTCGTCAGAAATTCCAGCAGTACGTTTCCCGCCGCCGCGCAATGCGTGAACTCGGTGCAATGGACGATCATCTTCTTGCCGATATCGGCGTTTCGCGTTCGCAGATCCAGAGCGCAGTTTTCGGTAAGTAATCACTGATGGCGCGGCTGATAATTAATCGCCCCGAAAGTGAAACTAAAATAATATAACAAAGCGTCGGTACTCCAGTCCCGGCGCTTTTGTTTTTTCTATGTATATTGCAATTTTATTCTATCGGCGGTTCATTTTAAACGCCCTGCAGATTTCGCAGAACGTCGGCGATCTGCAAATAGCGATAGAATTATTCGCGCCTGATGGCGACACTCTCCAATGAGACAAAACGATATTCAATTTGGGATTCCTGCCACTTGAGTGGAGGGTGACTGAAGGAGTATTGATTTGATGCGGGGGCTGGTGATGAAGATGGGTATGTGAATAGTTGCAACTGCTAATTTACCTGTCTTCATTGCCGCCATTTTATTAAGACTTTCATGACTGAAAGTTACTTTGACTGTTAATGTGAAGCATATTAGCGTTTTGTCTTATTGCCGAGCATTCGCTCAGACAGTGATTATATGCCTTGCGTGTCGGGCAGTCACACGGTTATGTGGCCGCCCGACGGCACAAGGACCTGACCATGCTCAATCTCATCATAAATGGAACTTTTATCGGCCTAGGCGCGACGATAGTTATGGATATCTGGGCATTGGTTCTTGCGCAGTTTCCAGGGCAGTCTCGTCCCAATTGGGGCCTTGTCGGTCGCTGGTTCTGGCATTTACGAGACGGCCAGATATTTCACGATGATATAGCAGCATCAAAGCCCTACGCCCATGAGGTTGCCCTGGGCTGGATCGGCCACTATGCGGTAGGCATTCTCTACGGCATCATCTTTGCGCTTTATGGCGGCGCAGCGTGGTTTGCGAATCCGATATTCCTTCCCGCCTGGATATTCGGAATCCTCACTGTGGCAGCAGGCTGGTTTCTATTGCAACCAGGCTTGGGAATCGGCTGGGCAGCATCGCGTTTGCCAAATGCCGGAAACGTCCGTATTCTCAACCTCGTCGCCCATACATTTTTTGCCTTCGGCATGTATGGCACCGGCGTTCTCCTGAAAACAGTAGCTTAATCATATAGATAGTTTTGGGTGCGGTAACTTAGACAGCTACCATTTTTGAAGCACTTTCAAAAATTAGAGCCTGAATAGGTGGCTGGCGCGCTTCTAAAAGTCAGTCCAAACTAAATCACGTTAATAAACAGGCATTCTTGCGGCAGAACTGTGTTTTTGATCGCGTTGGGTGTATGGGGAACAAATCCGCTCGCGCAAAATGCGGCTGCGGCTAACAAATACGGCAATCGCAATAGATTGCGCCGATTTTAACAGCTGATCGCAAGCAATTGCTCTCGGCTGATCATTGGTGCCTTTGAATGCGAGCTTTTGCCCTGGAGGGACCATGCTGGAAAAGCTGTTCAAATTGCAGGAACATGGCACATCGGTGAGAACGGAAGTCATCGCTGGCGTGACGACCTTCCTGACGATGTCTTACATTATCTTCGTCAATCCTGATATTCTGTCCACAACAGGTATGGATCGCAACGCAGTCTTCGTTGCTACATGTCTTGCGGCAGCATTGGGTTCGATTGTCATGGCGCTCGTCGCCAATTGGCCGATTGGCATGGCACCGGGTATGGGCCTGAATGCCTTCTTCGCCTTTACGGTCGTCGGTGCTATGGGCTTCTCGTGGCAACAGGCGCTTGGCGCGGTCTTCATTTCCGGCATTATCTTCCTGTTTCTCACGGTAACAGGTATCCGGCGTTGGCTGGTCGAGGGTATTCCGCATTCATTGCGTAGTGCGATTGCTGCCGGTATCGGTATGTTCCTGGCTCTGATCGGGCTCAAGAACGCAGGCGTCGTCGTTGACAATCCGGCAACGCTCGTAGGTCTTGGTGACTTGCGTGAGTTTGGTCCTCTGCTTGCAATCGCCGGCTTCTTCATTATTGCAGCTCTTGATGCACTCAAGGTTCGCGGTGCGATCCTGATCGGTATCCTTGTTGTAACCATTGCATCGATTTCGCTGGGTATCACCCAGTTTGGCGGCGTGTTCTCTGCTCCTCCAAGCCTTGCGCCAACCTTCCTGCAGCTCGATATCATGGGAGCGCTGCACACCGGCATCCTGCACGTCATTCTGGTTTTTGTGCTGGTTGAAGTGTTTGATGCTACCGGTACGCTGATCGGTGTTGCCAAGCGTGGCGGCCTGATTGAACCGGGCAAGCCTAACCGTCTTGGTAAAGCTCTGTTTGCAGACAGCACCGCAATTCTGGGTGGCTCGCTGCTCGGTACGTCTTCCACAACAGCATATGTCGAAAGTGCTTCCGGCGTTCAGGCTGGCGGTCGCACAGGTCTGACGGCGCTTGTTGTGGCTCTGTTGTTCCTTGCTGCACTCTTTATTTCGCCTCTGGCTGGCTCCGTACCTGCCTATGCAACAGCACCAGCGCTCGTTTACGTCGCTTGTTTGATGATGCGTGAACTGTCCGAAATCAAGTGGGACGAAATCACGGAAGCTGCACCTGCTGCTCTTACGGCGCTGTCCATTCCGTTCACCTACTCGATTGCAAACGGTCTCGCTTTCGGCTTCATCAGCTATGTTGTCCTGAAGGCTGTAACCGGCAAGGCTCGTGAGGTGCACCTTGCGACCTGGATCGTGGCGGCACTATTTGTGATCCGCTTCGCATTCTTCCCAGAATAACAACAAACGCCGGGGCAACCCCCCGGCGTTTTTCTTTGCACTTTATCTGGCCTACCTTATTTGGGAGTTGAGGTTATGAAACCGAAAGAATTGAAATTGCTCGAGATGCTTTTTAATGTCATCGAGCAAGACATCATTCCCCTGACGGAGCAGGGCGTTGCAAATGGCAACAAGGTTTTCGGAGCAGCACTACTCCGCAAATCGGATTTGTCTCTGGTGCTTGCTGAAACCAACAATGAGACCGAAAATCCGATGTGGCATGGTGAAGTGCATACGTTGAAGCGTTTTTATGAGATGCCTGAGCAGGGACGTCCAGACACAAAAGACATGGTTTTTCTATCGACACATGAACCGTGCTCAATGTGCTTGTCGGCTATTACCTGGACCGGTTTCGACAATTTCTATTATCTGTTCAGTCATGAAGATTCCCGCGATGCGTTTTCAATCCCGCATGATCTGAAAATACTCAAAGAAGTCTTCACACTGGAGCCCGGTGGCTATAACCGCGACAATAGTTTCTGGCACAGCCATTCGATCCCCAAAATGGTGGCTTCTCTTCCGGAGCCCGATCGTTCTCGTTTTGAAAAGCGGCTTGATGCAATTCGCGCCAAATATGATGCAATGTCCGGCGCATACCAATCTTCAAAAGATGGAAACGCTATTCCTTTGAACTAGAGCATTTCCTGTTTTTATTGAATCATTGAAAATGCTCTATCTCTTTGTTTTTTCGCATTATCCGACGCAAAACCGCTTCGCACTTTTGCTGGAAATGCTCTAATTCAAAGGCTGCATATCAATAACGATATGCAGCCTTTTCAATTTTAGATTTTGTCGAGCAGATTGCGCTTCTGCAGGTTCTGCATCAGCGCACGAATGCCAAAGGTCCATTCAGCGCAATTATCGGTGCGATCCACCCAATTGACCAAGCGTCCAAGCTTCGGTGTCGAAATTTCCACCTTATCGCCAATCTCATGAGTAAAGCCCTGACCTGCGCCACGACGGTCTTTGACCGGCGCAAACATGGTGCCGAGGAAAAGAACAGCGCCGTCCGGATATTGATGATTGCGGTTCATCATCTGTCCAGCAAGGTTTTCCGGATCGCGGCTGATTGCTTCCATTGGGCTTTCGCCGGTCATCTCAAAGCCGTCAATACCGTTGACTTTCAGCGAAAGCTTGAGCTTGCGCAGAACGTCCATGGTAAAGTCGCCGTCAAACAGGCGAATAAACGGGCCAATGGCGCAAGACGCGTTGTTGTCCTTGGCCTTTCCGAGCAGCAGGGCGGAACGTCCTTCGACGTCACGCAGATTGACATCATTGCCGAGTGTCGCACCGACGATACGGCCATCTGAAGCAACAGCCAGAACGACTTCCGGTTCTGGATTATTCCATTGAGAGATTGGCAGAATACCAACGGTCGCACCGCAACCGACTGCGGACATTGGCTGCGACTTTGTGAAAATTTCGGCGTCCGGGCCGATGCCCACTTCCAGATATTGCGACCAGAGACCCATTTCCTGAAGCAGCGCTTTAACCTGTGCCGCTTTTTCCGAGCCCGCTGCAACACCGCGCAAGCTGTCGCCGATCACCGGAGCCAAACGGTCGCGCACTTCGCGAGCACGACTCGGATCGCCCTTGGCCTGTTCTTCGATGACGCGTTCAAGCATACTGTCGGCGAAGGTTACACCTGCTGCCTTGATCGATTGCAGATCAATCGGTGCAAGCAATTCGCCCTTTTCGCCGGAAAGATAGTCGTCAAGCGTACCGAGATCAGCGAATTGGCCTGCGTCTTTCAACTCGCCGACCAGTTCCTTACGCTCCAGCAAACCTGATACGGTCGCGGAAAGGCTGGAGAGATTATGTACGTGCCCGTTTACAACCAACACCGGGCAGGGCCCATTTTCGGCCTTCGACCACACGCGTCCGATGAGCACTGCCGAAGCGCTGTCTTCTGGCAGGATGATGGACGAGTTCAGAGTATGCTTGTCTTGCACGGATATTCCTCCCGGTTCGTTCAGTTCAAAATGCGAGTAGTTGGATTTGCAGTCTGGAGGCGTGACGACGTTCAGATCAATGTGGGCACATCAAATGTGGGCACATCAAATGCAGGCCGCTTTTGGCCACGCTGAAAGCATCACAATTTAATTCCTCCAGGATTATATTGTTGGGTTGTCTGATAACTATATATTCAATGCTTGAAAACTCTTTTATGCGTCGATTGGCAGAATTGGAATGAAATAACCTGCCATGCAGCAAAAGTTCACGTAGACCAGAGATTAATGATCGCATGGCTTGAGGTTTTGAAATGCAGGAACGTTCGATATGAATACTGACCGGCAAGCAGCATTAAGACAGGCGCTCGGAGCGGATATGGTGCTAACCGATCCAGATGCTATGCAGCGTTTTTGCCGCGATTTTCCGGGCGACATTGAAAATGTCGCTATAGCGGTTTTGCGCCCGCGGACTACAGAAGAAGTCTCGCAAGCCGTCAAAATGTGCCGTTCGCTTGGTCTTGGTATTATTCCGCAAGGCGGTAATACAGGTTTGGTGCAGGGCGGGGTGCCTGATGGTCAAAGCGATGTTGTTATTCTTAGTCTTGAACGGATGAACAACATCAGGCAAGTCGACCCTGACGATTTTTCAGCTATTGTCGAAGCTGGATGCATTCTCCTTGAAATGAAAACGCAACTTGCCGCACAGGGCATGTTCTTTCCGCTTGCATTGGGCGCTCAGGGAAGTTGCCGGATTGGCGGTAACGTCAGCACCAATGCCGGCGGCGTCAATGTTCTCCGCTACGGCATGACCCGAGAATTGGTGCTGGGCCTTGAAGTCGTATTGCCGGATGGAGCCATCTTTAATGGACTTTCCACTTTGCGGAAGGACAATCGCGGAATTGATCTCAAGCAACTGTTCATCGGTGCCGAAGGCATTTTCGGGATTGTCACGGCAGTTGCGATAAAACTGATGCCTTTGCCCGATAAAATTGAAACTGCAATGCTTGGACTCAATTCGCTGGAGGATGCAATTGCGCTTTATCGCCGAGCGCGCGTTCAATGCTGCGATCTGATGTCGGCGTTCGAGTTTATGCCGCCAGTGGCTTTTACGCTCGCACAAGAAGCTATCCCCGATCTCGTAGCGCCTTTAGGGCAATACCCTGCCTATGTGTTGATGGAGATATCAGGTTCCGGTCTGGTCGATACGGCGGCACTTATGGAAGCATTTTTGAACGAAGCCCTGGAAAGCGGCCTTGTGCTCGATGGCACGATAGCTTCTTCACATATGCAAGCGCAAAATCTGTGGCAGTTTCGCGAAGGAATGAATGCAGGGCAGGGACTCCGCGGAAAGCATTTGCGCACCGATCTTTCTGTGCCGCTATCAAAGCTGGCTGCATTTGTGGCCGAGGCTGAGGCAGAACTGGCAGAGATTTTGCCTGATTGCCTGCCGATTTCTTATGGGCATGTAGGAGATGGAAATGTACACCTCAATGTCATCCCGCCGCGCGATTTGGATATTGCGAGCAAGGATGAGAAGATCAAACTTGCCAAGCAAACCATCAACGCGGTGCTTGATCGCTATGCAGGTAGTATCAGTGCGGAACACGGTATTGGCAGACTGAAGCGGGAGGACTTCGAGAAGCGTCTTGATCCTGTGCGCAAGGCAATTCTGAAGAGTTTAAAACAAGTGCTTGATCCTGATGCGATCATGAACCCCGGATGCCAGCTTTCGCTTGACTTGGGCAAAAACTGACGACAAATCAATGATAGAGGACATACAGGGAGGAGCAAGCAGTGTTCGGTGAAATCAGACGCAATGAGCAGCTGCCTGCCCGCATCGCTTCCGAGATTGTACGCCAAATTACGGAAGGTAGTTTTCTGCCGGGGCATAAATTGCCCACCGAACACAATCTGGCACAGAGCTTTGGCGTCAGTCGTTCGGTCATCCGCGAAGCAATCGCTCAACTGCGCAATGAGGGGCTGATCGAAACTCGGCAGGGCGTCGGAGCTTTTGTCACCGAGCCAGATCGTCGTCATGCAATCCGTATTGAACCAGAAACGCTTGCCGATCGGCATCATTTCCAGAGCCTGTTCCAACTGCGTATGGCTTTAGAGATTGAAGCAGCAGGCCTTGCCGCCGTGCATCACACAGCCGAAGACATGCGCAAACTTGATGAAGCCATGGCTGAGATGAACGGGACAGAGAAATGGACGGATGAGGGTATCTCTGCCGATCTGACATTTCACCGCGCTCTTGCAGCTGCAACGCACAATGAATATTTTCCGCTCGTCTTAGGCTTCATCGCTGAGCGGATAAATCAGGCAATCCGGGCGGCGCGAGCACGCGCTGTGCTTGAAGAGATCGTCGAAGTCACCATCGCTGAACACACTGCTATTCGAGATGCGATAGCACTGCGCGATCCATTGAAGGCACGCGAAGTCATGCGGCATCACGTCGTAAGTGCGGCGAGTCGTGTTAATCTCCAACTCGAAATATTCTAAGGAAAATAAACTTGCATATCATCGTAATGGGGGTTTCAGGCTCAGGAAAGTCAACGGTTGGAGAAAAGTTGGCTTCAGCCCTTAATCTGTCCTTTCTTGAGGGCGACAGTCTGCATCCCAAGGCCAATGTCGACAAGATGGCCTCCGGAATTCCGCTGCAGGATGAAGATCGCTGGCCTTGGCTCGATAAGATTGGCGAACGACTGGCAACGGCAGAAAACGGTATAATCGTCTCCTGTTCATCGCTTAAAAAGAGCTATCGCGACCGCTTGCGCAATGCATCTCGTGGTCCACTGTTGTTCGTGTTCCTCGATGGAAGCTTCGATGTGTTGTATGAGCACATGGGCCACCGTACCGGGCATTTTATGCCGGTGGCAATGCTTGAAAGCCAGCTTGCAACATTGGAAAGCCCTGTTGGCGAGCCTTTTGTATTCCGCGCCGATGTTGCTGATCCGATTGAGAAAATTGTTGCTGCAAGTCTCAACTGGGTTCAGGTAACTGCACAGGCAGACAATCTACTTTAACGGCCAGAAGAACATAAGCGCTGGAACAGTCGCAAGTGCGATGATGATCGATAGCGGCAGTCCAAGCCTCGGATAATCGCTGAACTTGTAGCCGCCAGGCCCCATCACAAGCGTATTGCACTGGTGCCCGATTGGCGTGAGAAAATCGCAACCCGCACCAATCGCCACCGCCATCAGGAATGCTTCTGGTTTGAAACCAAGGCCCGAAGCAAAACTTGTGGCAATTGGGGCCATCACCAGCACGGTTGCCGCATTATTGAGAAACGGCGTGACCATCATAGCCGTGACCAGAATAAGCGCCAGTGCGCCAGCTGGTGGCAGTTGGTGACCTATGCTCGCCAACCCCTCCGCAATAAGCTCTGTACCGCCTGTGGTACGAAGGGCATCGGATACAGGTATCAGTGCTGCAAGCATCACCAGAATAGGCCCGTCAATCTCATCATAGACTTCATTGATCGGAATAACTTTGAAGAGCAGCATGGCAACCGCCGCCGCGAAGAACGCAACGGCGACAGGAACGAGGCTGAGTGCTGTCGCGCCGATTGCCGCAATCAGGATTGCCAGTGGGATCAAACCGCGCCTCACACTACCGAGCATAAGTTTGCGCCGCGCGAGCGGCAACAGCTCAAACTCCGGCAGATAAGCCGAGAGAGCAGCCTGTCGTCCTTGAAGGACGACCACATCACCGAAACCGAGTATGACTTCGCTTAAGCGTTCTGTAATGCGTTCACCGGGGCGACTGACGGCAAGCAGATTGACCTCATAGCGCGAATAAAGGTCAAGCCGCTGGGCGGTAAGCCCGACAAGCCGCGAGTTCTTTCCAATCACGGCTTCCACAACTTCAATATCTGTCGAACCGCTGGTGTCGGAAGGATTGCGGTTTTCGCTTAAAGTCAACTTGCCCGAATTGACAACGAGGTCGAGTGCTTTCGGATCGCCTTCAAGCAACACCACGTCGCCCTCAGCGAGAACGGTATCGGGCAGGGGTGTCATCCGCTGTTTCTTCCGGATGATTGCTGTCACCATGGCCTCACCTTCGGCAGGCTTGATGAGATCGGTGATACGCTTGCCGACCATAGGCGAGTTTTTCAAAATACGCGCTTCTGAAGCGTAATTTTTGATCTTGATTGCTTCATCGAGTGATACGCTCTCGCGTGCACGCTGGGGCACGAGCCAATAAAAAGTAACGAGATAAATCAACCCAACAACTGCCAGAACCGCACCAACCGGCGTGAAGTCAAACATGGTGAAGGGTTCACCAACCATCTCACCACGAATGCGTGAAACCACAATGTTGGGCGAGGTGCCCACCTGTGTCATCAAGCCACCGAGCAACGCACCGAATGCCATCGGCATCAGGAATGTTGATGGGGAAACGTTCGAACGGCGTGCAAACTGAAATGCGACGGGGATCATGATTGCCAGGGCACCCACATTTTTCACGAATGCGGATAGAACCGTGACGATCGCCACAAGAACAGCGAGTTGTAAACGCACGCTGTTCATCTCGGGAAGAAAGCGCTGCACCGCCTCTTGCATAAGCCCGGATCGTGCAACGCCAGCGCTAACGATGAGTGCGCTACCGACGATAATGACGATATCGTCACTGAAACCCGTAAACGCTTTATCGAAGGGTACAACCCCGACGCCAACAGCCAGCAACAGTGAGCAAAGAGCCACAATATCGTAGCGAAACTTACCCCAGATAAATGCCCCCATCATGAGAATAATCACGGCGAAGGACAGTATCTGCTGGTGGGTCATCCTATGCGCTTACCTCGAAAAGAGAAAAATATTCTACTTTGTGTAGCGCATAAAAAAGAAAACGAAAACGGATAATTAGAGCGCCGGGCGCCCTATTGGGCGCGCAAAGGCCGCTCTAACACTTTAAAATTAGAGCATAATTTTACCTTAAACTGATCCAAGCTTAAGGAATTATGCTCTAAATCGAATTCTTATGTATCGGGCGCTCAGAATCCTGAACGCCCGACACTGAATTTAGTTGCTTACGCGACGTCCGTCGGCACCGAAAATATGAATGTCCTTCGCAGACGCACCGATCTTGACGACTTCATCGACCGAGTGTTCCGAACGCCCCTGAACACGGAAGATCAGCGGCTTGCCATCGGTGAGGGAGCTATGAATATAGCTCTCCGCACCGACCAGCTCGATGGCATCAATGCGCACCTCGGCATTGAAGCCATCAGCTTCCGGTTGACCATTTTCTATGATGCGAATGTCTTCCGGACGCACGCCAAAGCTATACTTGTCCGAAGGCAGGGTAACAGCCTTACCCGGCTGCCAGACGTTCTTCTCATCGCTTTCAAGCAGGTTCATGGATGGTGAACCAATGAAAGTTGCAACGAAGGTCGAGGCTGGCTTTTCATAAAGTTCGATCGGCGTGCCAACCTGTTCGATATTGCCAGCGTTGAGAACGACAAGACGGTCTGCCATGGTCATGGCTTCCATCTGGTCGTGGGTCACATAAACGCTTGTGGTGCCAAGCGAACGCTGCAGGCGCTTGATTTCGACGCGCATCTGCACCCGGAGCTTGGCGTCGAGGTTAGACAGTGGCTCATCAAAAAGGAATGCAGCCGGTTCACGCACGATAGCGCGCCCCATGGCAACACGCTGGCGCTGACCGCCTGAAAGCTGGCGTGGCTTACGATCAAGGAACTGCTCGATTTCAAGCGCTTTCGCAGCCTTGGCGATGCGGCGCTCGATCTCGTCCTTTGGCGTTTTACGGTTCTTCAAGCCATAGGCGAGGTTATCGCGCACGGACATGTGCGGGTAGAGCGCATAGTTCTGAAACACCATTGCGATGTCCCGCTCAGCAGGTTCCACATCGTTGACGACGCGATCGCCAATGGCGATCGTGCCGGAACTGATGCCCTCAAGGCCAGCGATCATGCGCAGAAGTGTTGACTTACCGCAGCCAGAAGGGCCGACGAGGACGACAAACTCACCGTCCTTGATCTCCAGCGAAACGCCTTTGATGACTTCAATACCGCCGCCATAGCTCTTGCGGACATTATCAAGAATGATCTTGCTCATTATTTTTCCGTTTCAACGAGACCTTTGACGAACCAGCGCTGCATCAATACCACCACGAGGATAGGCGGTATGATAGCCAGAATGGCCGTTACCATGACGTAGTTCCACGGTGTGGAAGCATCGGCGAAATCCACCATGCGGCGCAGGCCGATGATGATGGTGTTCATTTTCGCGTCATTGGTGACGAGCAGCGGCCACAAATACTGGGTCCAGCCATAAATGAAGAGAATGACGAAGAGGGCAGCGATATTCGTCTTCGACAGCGGCAGCAGAATGTCACGCATGAAGCGGAACGGTCCTGCATTATCAATGCGTGCAGCTTCGACCAGTTCACCGGGAATGGTGAGGAAGAACTGACGGAAGAGGAACGTCGCCGTTGCCGATGCCATAAGTGGCAGTGTCAGGCCTGCATAGGTATCGATCATACCGAGATCGACGATGACCTTATAGGTCGGCAGGATACGCACTTCGACGGGCAGCATAAGCGTGACGAAGATCATCCAGAAGAAGAACATGCGGAACGGAAAGCGAAAGAACACAATCGCAAACGCCGACATGAAGGAAATGATGATCTTACCGACCGCAATCAGCATTGCCACTACAAACGAATTCCACAGAAGCCGTTCTAGGCTGACGCCGACCACACGCTCGACGCCACCGAAAATGGCGTCGCCATAGTTTTCCATCATGTGCCCACCGGGCACAAGCTGGATTGGCGGACGAATGATATCGCCAGAGGTCAGTGTCGAAGCGACGAAGGTATAATAAATCGGAAAGGCAACAACGATGATCCCGATGATCAGGATCAGATGGCCTAACAGATTTGAGACTGGGCGTTTTTCAATCATGGTCGCCTCACTCACGAATAATGCACGCGCTTCTCAATGAAGCGGAACTGGAATGCGGTCAGGGCGATTACGATAATCATCAGAATAACCGACTGCGCCGAGGAGGAGCCGAGGTTAAGATTGACGAAGCCGTCGTTATAAACCTTGTAGACCAGGGTTTCGGTGGCTTTGGCAGGACCACCGCCAGTGACGGCATGGATGATGCCGAATGTGTCGAAGAAGGCATAAACCGTGTTGACCACCAGCAGGAAGAACGTTGTTGGTGCCAATAGCGGGAATACAATCGACCAGAAACGCCGTGCGCCGCGTGCACCGTCAATGGCTGCCGCTTCGATAAGTGATTTCGGGATTGCCTGAAGGCCCGCGACAAAGAACAGGAAGTTATAGGAAATCTGTTTCCATGCTGCTGCACCCACAATCATGGCCATCGCCTGATTGCCGTTGAGCAGTGGATCCCAGGCAAAGCCGCTGCTGCGCAGCAAATATGCAAGCGTTCCCATGGCAGGATTGAACATGAACAGCCACAGCATACCAGCGACAGCCGGTGCCACGGCGTAAGGCCAGATCAGCAACGTACGATAAAATGTCTTGCCGCGAATGACGCGGTCGGCGGCCGTTGCAAGCAATAATGCTGCGCCCATGGCCACAAAAGCGGTCAAAAGATTGAAGACAACCGTAACCTGAACAGAATGCAGGTAATTGGGGTCGGCCAGCACATTCGTAAAATTGGCGAGCCCAACGAATGTAGATTTCAATCCAAATGCGTCTTCGCGCATGAAGGACTGGTAAATTGCCTGACTTGCTGGCCAGAAGAAGAAGATCACAGTCAATATGATCTGCGGGGCCAGCAGGAAGTAGGGTAAGATCTTGTTTGGAAACGTGACTTTCTGCACGGGAAGTTTCCTTGCGGATAGCAATGCCGCCAACCCCTTATATGGGCAGGCGGCACGCTCTAGTTCATCAGATTATTGTGCTGCTGCAATCGCTGCGTTTGCGCGTTTTACGGCGTTATCAAGCGCAGTCTTTGCATCCTGCTTACCACCGAGCATGGCCTCGAATTCCTCATTGAGGATGTCGCGAACCTGCGGCAGATTGACGAGGCGAACACCCTTGGAGTTTTCCGTTGGAGCCTTGCCCATCATCTGAAGGATTGGTGTTTCACGGCCCGGATTCTTTTCATAGAAATCCGAGTTCTTCGTTGCTTCATAAGCAGCCATCGTCACAGGCAGATAGCCGGACTTTTCATGCAGCTTCTGCTGAATCTTGGTCTGCGAAAGGAAGTTGAAGAACTGCGCAATGCCTTTGTACTGGTCATCGCTGAGGCCAGCAAAGACCCAAAGGCTGGCACCGCCCGGGATCGTGTTCTGTGGACCATGACCTTCATAGTAAGGAAGCTGGCCAATGCCGTAATTCATGCCCGACTTGACGACATCGCCGAGGCCGCCCGAAGATTCCGTCAGCATCGCGCATTCGCCGGAAGTGAAAAGCTGCTTTGCTTCAGATGTACGGCCGCCATAGCGGAAGGTGCCATCCTTGGCGAGATCGGCAATAGCCTGGAAGTGCTCAACGAAAAGAGGTTCGTTGATCTTGAGTTCGACATTGGTGCCGCCGAGGCCGTTTTCATTGGTGCCATAGGAAACGTTGTTCCAGGCAGCAAAATTTTCGGTCTGAATCCAGGTGAGCCAGGTCGAAGTGAAGCCACAGGCAGATGCGCCGCTCGACTTGATCTTCTTGGCTGCTTCAAAAACTTCTGGCCAGGTCTTTGGCGGGTTGTTTTCGTCGAGACCAGCCTTCTTGAAAGCGTCCTTGTTATAATAAAGGATTGGCGAAGACGAATTGTACGGGAAGGACAGCATAGTGCCGTCTGGTTTCGAGTAATAAGCAACAATGCCTGGCAGGTACTGCGACTTGTCGAACTTGAAGCCACCGTTTTCGAGCACTTCAGCAGCAGGAATCATCGCACCTTCAGCGGCCATCATGACACCGCTCCCGGCATCGAAAACCTGGATGATTGCTGGCGGCTGTTTCGAACGGAATGCGGCGATGCCCGCATTCAACGTTTCAGGGTAGCTGCCCTTATAGACCGGAACGATCTTGTATTCGCTCTGGCTTTCATTGAACTCTTTGGAGAGCTCATTGACCATTTCGTTGTTGGCACCGGTCATGCCGTGCCACCAGCTGAGCTCCGTCTGTGCGAAAGCCTGCGAACCAATGGTGAGGGCGAGGGCGCCAGTCAGCGCCGAAGTCGTGATCAGACGGGTAAGCATATTTCCTCCTCGGAAATGAGGTTGCGTTAACATCAAGAGTGGAATCCTCCGCTCGGGGTGCCGGAACCTGCATTATTGTTATTACACTTATATGACTGCAATTTCACTGGATCAACTTCCAGATGGCTATAATAGAATAAAACCGAAAATGTTAATGGTTAAAAGGAAAAAAAGCGAAAAAGAATCTATAATATTGGGGAGAAGATGTGGATAGTTTTCTAATCCATCTCTTTATCTTAACAACAACAGCTCTCGACCCTGTAGCCGCCTTACAAACTATCTCCGCATTTGTTCCGTGCTCCTCAGAATTGGATGACCTTTTTGCTCCCATTAAGAGTGCGGTATAAAATTCAGTAAACTCAGGGGCTTGCGTGACCACAAGAATCTCAATTATGTGGTTGCTAACCTTTGAGGGTTGCCGTTGAGTGTGCTCGACATATAGTCAATCCTTACAATCATACATTAGTGCGCCGTGCGTTCTTTCGGACGCACAAAGGACGCTCTAAACTATTGAATCTACGCATCGGCCGAAAAAATCGATTCCGATTTTGGAGGCCGATGCCGCAGAGTAATTGCATATATGGAGCAGGTTGCTGTTCCGAAAACCGCATGACGGAGTTTTTATGCCCATTCGCACTGACTGGAATGCAGCCTCATTGTCTGCAAAGTTTTATTCCAGAATCTGGGGCAAGAATGAACCTGGCGGCGTTATTATCGGGTTCGATCCGCAAGGCGTTAAGTTTGCTTATGCAGGTGGCCTGGAAAGTCTCGCGACTAGGGTTCCTTTCACAGCCAACACCGTTGTCCGCTACGCATCTATAACCAAGCATATCTTCTGCACCATGGCATTGCGTCATGCAGATGTGATCGACCTCAACGATAGGCTTGGCGATCATCTGCCAGAATTGCAGAGCCCCTTGGCTGACGTTTCTATCGGTCGTGCGCTTGATATGACGTCGGGCTTGCCGGATGTGCGCGAATGCCTGACACTGCTGGGATTGTCCGTCTACACACATACCAATGCGGAAAGCCTTTTAGAGTTTCTTTCAACAATGAACCGGCTGAACTTCAATGCCGGTAGCGAAATTTCCTATTCCAATACGGGGTATAGGCTCGTTGAGGCAGCATTTGAACGTAAAGGTCTGTTTTTTAAGGATTTTGTTAAATCAGAAATCAGCGACCTGCTCGACACATTGATTGAAGTCCCGGACATTTGGGCCGACCCCGTCAAAGGACTTGCACCGGGCTATTGGAAGTCGGGAGACAAATGGCAGGAAAGCACGGCTGGCCTTCAACTTTCCGCGTCCGGCAGTCTGGCAGGCAGTGGAATGGCGCTCACAAAATGGGCGCAGGCTCTCCTTGAAGACGAGGGGCCGTTTAACGGTCTTCTTTCGCGACTTTCAGCTGAACGTTTCCTCAATGACGGGCGGCCAACCGGTTACGGCCTTGGTTTGCGTTGGAATGAAATTGGCGGCGCACGCTTCATTGGTCATGGTGGATCGCATCCGGGTTATAAAAGCTATTTTCTGCTCGACCCTGCGGAGAAAACCGGAATCATAGTTGTGAGCAATCGCGAAGACGCTGATGCTTACAAAATTGCGCGCGACTGCATGGCCGCACTCAATGAATTGGATCTGCCTGATACCAGCTGCACCATTCCGGACGGAATATATGTAACTGAAACAGGGCCGTTCTGGATTGAGATGCAGGAAGGTGTCGCTAATTATCTTGGTGCTGAAGATCGTCTCCACGATATAGGCGATGGCTGGTTCTCTTCGCTATCTCCGTCATCGCCAATGACGCTGCGCTGGACTGGCGATGCGCTGCAAGGCAAAATCGGTCATGTAGAGCGCGAATTGAAATCTGTAGCCGCTCGTCCCGCAGGTAAAGAGTTTGATGGCCAGTGGACTGCACCACTTTATGGAGCCTCCTTCACTATCGACAATGGCCATATCATCATGGGAATTGGTCCAACGCGACAGGTCATGCCATTGGAGGATCTCGGACATGGCCGAGCGCTGTTCACATTGCGCGATGGGCCATGGAGCAAGCGCATCTGTATCCATATGCTCGATGAAGATCGTCTCGAACTGGTACTTAACCGCAGCCGCATGATTGAATATCAGCGTTGAAAGCGCTCTAAATATTTGTTTTAACGCGCAGCTTTGTCCGAAAACCGTTTTGCATTGGACAATGCGAAAAAACGGATAGTTACAGCAGCTCCAACGACTCAGTCTTAACTGGAACCGCTGTATGTTATTTTCGGGAAATTGATTCCGAAAATGATTTTGAAGGGAGTGAGCCAATGCTTGAACAGATGATCGATCAGGGTGCTGGTCGCGAACCTGCCGATATCGTGCTGAAAGGTGGCCGCTTCTTTGATCTTGTAACCGGTGAACTGGTTGAAAGCGATATTGCGATCAGCGGTGACCGCATCGTGGGCACCTTTGGGAGCTATCAGGGCAAACAGGAAATAGATATTTCGGGACGCATCGTCGTACCGGGTTTTATAGATACGCATTTGCATATCGAGTCCTCGCATATCACGCCGCATGAGTTCGACCGTTGTGTATTGCCGCAAGGTGTAACCACTGTCGTCTGTGATCCACATGAAATTGCTAATGTGCTGGGCGCGGAAGGCCTCCAATATTTTCTCGATAGCTCGCTTGAAACCATCATGGATATTCGCGTTCAGCTCTCGAGCTGCGTGCCTGCAACACATATGGAAACCTCGGGTGCAGAACTTCTGATCAACGATCTGCTGCCTTTTGCCGATCATCCCAAGGTCATTGGACTGGCCGAATTCATGAATTTTCCAGGCGTTCTCTCCAAAGATCCCGAATGCATGGCGAAGCTCAAAGCATTTCAGGGACGCCATATCGATGGTCACGCGCCACTTCTGCGTGGGCTTGATCTGAATGGTTATATTGCTGCCGGTATTCGCACCGAACACGAGGCGACAAGTGCTGAGGAAGCACTTGAGAAGATGCGCAAGGGGATGCATGTGCTCGTGCGTGAGGGCTCAGTGTCGAAAGACCTTCATGCATTGATGCCGATTATTACCGAGCGCCATTCGCAGTTTCTCGCGCTCTGTACCGACGATAGAAATCCTCTCGATATCGCCGATCAGGGACATCTTGATTATCTCATCCGCACGGCCATTGCCGGAGGTGTTGAGCCGCTTGCTATTTATCGCGCAGCCAGTGTTTCAGCAGCACGTGCATTTGGCTTGTTTGATCGCGGACTGGTAGTACCGGGGCAACGTGCTGATCTCGTGATTGTTGACAGTCTTGAAGGTTGTCATGCCGAAATCGTGCTTTCGGCGGGCCGGGTTGTTTCCGAAGAACTGTTTTCGCGTCGCAACCCGGTCGCAGAAGTCGGACGCAACAGTGTGAAAGCACCGACAGTCAGTGCGTCAAACTTCAGGTCGCAATCCAATAGCGGCAAGACGCGTGCAATCGGCATCATTCCGGGCAAAATCATCACCGAAAGTCTCGAATTTGACCTGAAGGTGGGACCACATGGCGTTGAACCCGATCTTGAGCGCGACGTTGTCAAAATCGCAGTCGTCGAGCGGCATGGAAAAAATGGCAATATCGCCACAGGTTTTGTCCATGGATTTGGTTTGAAAGCAGGCGCAATTGCTTCAACTGTCAGCCACGACAGCCACAATATCTGCATTGTCGGTGTCTCGGATGAAGATATCGCTGCTGCCGCCAACCGCTTGGGCGAAATTGAAGGTGGCTTTGTCGTTGTGCGCGATGGCAAAGTGCTCGCAGAAATGCCTTTGCCGATTGCCGGACTGATGAGCATTGAACCTTATGAAACAGTCCGAGAGCAGCTTCGCGAGCTTCGCCATGCAGCCGAAGAGCTTGGCTCAATTCTTGAAGAACCATTCCTTCAGCTGGCTTTTGTTGCGTTGCCAGTTATCCCACATCTGAAGATCACAGATCGCGGACTAGTCGATGTCGATAAATTCGAGTTTGTTGGAAACTAGAGCATTTCCAGCAAAAGTGCGAAGCGGTTTTGCGTCGGATAATGCGAAAAAATAAAGAAATAGAGCATTTCCAATGATTCAAGAAAAACAGGAAATGCTCTAATAAAATCAGCGATCAATTCGCGTAGAAAGAATGATCGAGGACATGGTGCGCTCAACACCTTCGAGCGCACCAATCTTATCCAGAACAACATCCAGTTCCTGTATCGACGGCGCTTCGACCACAACAATCATATCGAAATGGCCGCTGACTGAGTGCAGCGTGCGCACAGCCATGATGCTGCGCAGTGCGGTTTCAACCTTTGGTGCAAATTTCGGCAGTGCTGTCACCAGCACATGCGCACGCACCAGATCACGCTCAAATTCCGGAGCGATTCGAACGGTATAGCCTTCGATTACACCCCGCTTTTCCAGCTTTTCCAGCCTGCTTTGCACGGTTGTGCGTGACACGCCGAGCCTTCTTGCAAGGTCGGCTGTGGAGGCACGGGCGTTTTCACGCAACAGGGCGATAAGGGCAAGATCAGCATTTGTCGTCATAATGCATATTAAATACGTCATATTGTACAAACAAACAACGTGAAATCGTCAGTTTAGATGCTTCTTTTCGCCGGAAATTGTGAGATTCTTCAGGAATTGAAATTGCATTACCCAACATGCCTTGATTAAGGGGAAAACACATGAAAGAGATCGTTGTTGTAGGCGCGGGCAAAATCGGCGCGACCATTGCCGATCTTCTGGCTTCGACTGGTGATTATGCTGTAACGGTTGTTGACCGTTCGCAGACACAGCTCGATGCGTTAGACACTGGTGCAGAGGTCAAGACTCAGGCTCTCGACATCGCAGACGCCAAGGCTCTTGAAGCAGTTCTTACCGGTAAGTTTGCAGTTCTGAGCGCTGCACCATTCCAGCTGACCACGCTCATTGCAGAAGCAGCTGCGAAGACCGGCGTTCATTACCTCGACCTCACCGAAGACGTTGCCAGCACCAAGCGCGTCATGGAACTCGCACAGGATGCAAATACCGCGTTCATTCCACAGTGCGGTCTGGCTCCAGGCTTCATCTCGATCGTTGCTTACGATCTCGCAAAGCGCTTCGACACGCTTGAAAACGTGCGTATGCGCGTTGGCGCCCTGCCAGAATTCCCGTCCAATGCTCTTAATTACAACCTGACCTGGAGCACCGACGGCCTGATCAACGAATATATCGAGCCATGCGAAGCCATCGTAAACGGCAAGCTGACCAAGGTTCCAGCACTTGAAGAGCGTGAAGAGTTCTCGCTCGACGGCGTGACCTACGAAGCATTCAACACGTCGGGCGGCCTCGGCACGCTTTGCGATACGCTTGAAGGCAAGGTTCGCACGCTTAACTACCGCACGATCCGTTATCCGGGCCACGTTGCGCTCATGAAGGCGCTGCTCAACGATCTCGGTCTTCGTCATCGCCGTGAAGTGCTCAAGGACATTTTCGAAAATGCTCTGCCAAGCACGCTGCAGGACGTTATCGTGATTTTCGTAACCGTTTCCGGCACAAAGAACGGCCGTCTGGTTCAGGAAACCTACGCGAACAAGGTTTATGCCAATCAGGTTGGCAAGATCGTTCGTTCGGGCATCCAGATTACGACCGCTTCAGCCATCTGCGCCGTGCTCGACATGCTGGCCAAGGGCGAAATTGCACAGAAGGGCTTCGTTCGTCAGGAAGACATTACGCTTGATGCATTCCTCGCAAACCGCTTCGGCAAAGCCTATGCACAAGACGATCATTCGACGCGTCTCGTTGCCTGAAAGCACCGTTGAGGCCATATCAGACCCGTTGCGTTAAACACGCAGCGGGTCATTTTGCGTTCAGTCAATGACACCAAAGTTGCGATTGAATTTGTTCGGCTTTACGGGCAATCCGAACTGAGGACTTCATAAAAAGCCCGTAACAAACAAGTGGAATAGGGAAGCGATGTTTAAAACAATTTTGCTGGCCGGACTGGCCTCCGTCGTTCTTGCCTTGCCTGTGCAGGCAAAGGAATGGAAAGAAATCCGTATTGCCAGTGAAGGTGCTTATCCGCCCTTCAACTTCATGTCGCCAAGCGGCAAGCTTGAAGGCTTCGACATTGATATTGCCAATGCGCTTTGCGAAGCCATGGAAGCCAAGTGCGAGATCGTTTCCAATGACTGGGATGGCATGATCCCGGGCCTGCAGGCCAACAAGTTTGATGCCGTTATTGCTTCGATGGCAATCACTCCAGAGCGTGAAAAGCAGGTTGCTTTTTCGGAACGCTATTATACGACGCCACTGGCAGTCGTGGTTCCTAAAGACACCGACATTACCTCGCTTGAGCCTTCTGCATTCGACGGCAAGACTGTAGGCGCACAGGCTGGCACAACACAGGGCAACTATGCCGATGACGTCTATGGCAAGGCTGGCGCAGATGTGAAGCTCTATCCAACGGCTGACGAAGCAAATGCCGATCTGGAAAACGGTCGTATTGACGCTATCGCAGCTGACAAGTTTTTGGCCGCCGACTGGCTGAAGAAGCAGGGCGCTGATTGCTGCAAGTTCCTGGGCGATATTCCGGGTTCTGAAACCAAGATTTCCGTTGCTCTGCGTCAGGGTGACGATGATCTGCGTGAACAGTTCAACGCAGCGATCAAAAAGATCCGTGACAACGGCACTTATGAAACAATTCGCAAGAAGTATTTCGACTTCGACATCTACTGATAAAATTATCGGACGCCGCTCAATCTTTAACTTGAAACAAGCGGCGTCCGGTGCTTCATTCGATCCATAATATTGCGGGCGGGCAACCCGCAAAACAGAACCATAACAACGGTCAAGGGGAATATTATGCTAAAATCAATCCTGTTCGCAGGCGTCGCTTCCATTATCGCCGCACTTCCAGCACAGGCGAAAGAATGGAAGGAAATCAAGATTGCAACGGAAGGCGCTTATCCTCCGTTCAATTTCGTCGCGGCTGATGGTTCTTTGCAGGGGCTGGACGTTGATATTGCGAATGCGCTTTGCAAGGCAATGGAAGCCAAGTGCACGATCGTCGCCAATGATTGGGACGGTATGATTCCGGGCCTTCAGACCAACAAATTTGATGCCGTTATTGCATCGATGAGTGTAACGGAAGAGCGCCAGAAACAGGTATCTTTCACCGACAAATATTATTCGACACCGCTGTCGGTTGCCGTTCCGAAAGACAGTCCAATCACTGCGCTTGATGCAGAAGCCTTCAAGGGTAAATCAATCGGCGCGCAGGGATCGACCACGCAGGCAACCTATGCCGAAGACGTCTACGGCAAAGCCGGTGCCGATGTGAAACTTTATCCGACTGCAGACGAAGCCAATGCCGATCTCAAAAGTGGGCGCCTTGACGCCGTCATTTCGGACAAGTTCCCGATTTCCGATTGGATTAAGGGCGATGGCGGTGAGTGCTGCAAACTGATTGGCGATGTGCCGGGTACGCAGACAGACACAGCTATTGCTGTGCGTAAGGACGACAACGATCTGCGTGAACAGTTCAACGCCGCAATCAAGAAAATCCGTGAGGACGGCACCTACGCAACTGTGGTGAAGAAATATTTTGACTTCGATATTTATTGATCGAAGATAAGTTACTTGTAAAAAGTTTCACTCTTTGATGTATGCAAGGGCGCGCTGGCACATCGTCAGCGCGCTCTTTCGTGTGATGGGATTGGCGGGAATACCATGCAGCAACAAGATGTCATCGTTCTGGGGGCGGGTATCGTCGGAGTTTCCGCAGCGTTGCATTTGCAAGCGCGCGGTCGTTCGGTTGTTCTGGTTGATCGAGGCGAACCGGGGCAGGGCACGAGCTTTGGTAATGCTGGTCTCATTGAACGCTCCAGCGTTATTCCGTATTCATTTCCTCAAGGCTTTGGCACACTGCTGCGCTATGGCCTTAATCGTCGTTCCGACGTGCGTTATGATCCATTCTATGTGTCGCGCATTGCGCGCTGGCTGTTCCAATACTGGCGCGAATCCTCACCAGAACGGTTAAAGATTGCAACAAATGCAATGCTGCCGCTTATTGAAGCGAGTGTTCGCGAACATGATGTGCTGATTGCCCAAGCTGGTTGTGAAAGGCTTGTTCGTTCGCAGGGCTGGATCGAGGTGTTCCGCAATGAACCAGCATTCAATGCGGCCGTGCAGCGCCTTCCGCAATTGCAGCCCTATAATCTCGCCTATGACGTGCTTGATTCCAATACTCTAAGGCAAAGGGAAACGACCCTTGGTGCGGTTGCCGGTGGCATTCATTGGCTTGATCCCAAGACGATCGTAAATCCCGGTGGTCTTGTGCAAGCCTATGCTGATCTTTTCCGCCAAAATGGTGGGATTTTTGTGCATGGCGATGCGGCCTCGCTTGTTGAAGCCGGAAATAGCTGGCAGGTGACCACCGAACAAGGTCCGATCTCTGCACGCGATGTTGTGGTAGCTCTTGGTCCTCAGTCCGGCCTGATTTTCCAGAAATTCGGCTATGCAATTCCGCTTGGTATCAAGCGTGGACATCACATGCATTTTGAGATGCAGGATGGTGCGCGGCTCGGCCATACACTGGTCGATGAGGAGGCCGGTTATGTACTTGCACCGATGGTGCAGGGTGTGCGCCTTTCGACAGGTATCGAGTTCGCTTCGCCTGATGCACCTGCCAACTTCATTCAGCTTAAACGAGCAGAAAAGGTCGCCCGCCGCCTTCTGCCGCAGCTGGGTAATGCTGTGGAAGCGAAACCCTGGCTCGGTTTGCGTCCTTGTCTACCAGATATGCGTCCAGTGATCGGGCCAGCACCACGCCATAAGGGACTCTGGTTTGATTTCGGTCATGCCCATCATGGTCTGACGCTTGGACCGGCCAGCGGCCGCTTGCTCGCTGAAATGATGACAGGCGAGAAGACATTTACCGATCCTGCACCTTATTCAGCAAAACGTTTCTAATAAGCGACTTCAAATATTAGCGAGAGGCCTTGTCAGCGGCGGCATCGCGGGGTTATCAATTCGGTCTCCGTCCAATCCGCGTTCTGCGGCCAAACTGATCCGGAAAAATCTCGTGAAAATGAAAACTTTGGGCCGTACAGGCCTCAATGTAACTGAAATTTGCCTCGGCACCATGACATGGGGCGTGCAGAATACTGAAAACGACGCCCACGAACAGCTCGATTATGCCGTCGATGCCGGTGTCAACTTCATCGATACTGCCGAAGGTTATGCAATTCCGATGAGCCCGGAAAGCTACGGTAAGACCGAAACCTATATTGGCAACTGGTTCAAAAAGTCCGGCAAACGCGACCGCGTCATCCTTGCCAGTAAAATCGCAGGTGGTGGCCGTCAGGAATGGATCCGCGGAGGTGCAAAGCCAAGTCGTGCAAGTGTTGCTGATGCGGTGAATGACAGCCTGAAACGTCTTCAGACAGATTATATCGATCTTTACCAGATTCACTGGCCATCACGTCCGCATTACCATTTCGGTCAGGGTTGGAGTTTTGATCCATCCAAAGTTGACCCGAAGGCCGAAACCGCACAGATTCACGACGTTCTTCTCGGCCTTGAAGATGCAGTTCGTGCGGGCAAAATCCGTCATGTTGGCCTTTCCAACGAAACGGCCTGGGGCACGATGCAGTGGCTGAAAATCGCTGACGAGCACAAGCTGCCGCGTATGGCGTCAATCCAGAATGAATATGGCTTGCTACAGCGTCAGTTTGATTTCGACCTGGCAGAAGTTTCGTTGTTCGAAGACGTTGGTTTGCTCGCTTACTCAACGCTTGCTGCCGGCGTTCTGACCGGAAAATATCTTGGGGGGAAGATCCCTGAAGGCTCGCGCGCTTCCGTTACTGATGGTGGCCTTTGGCGCGACAATTCCCATTCAGAACCTGCCATTCGCGCTTACATTGAAGTTGCAAAGAAGTACAATCTCGATATCGCGCAGATGGCAATCGCTTTTTCGCTGACGCGCCCCTTCATGACCTCAGTCATTATCGGAGCGACATCAGTAGAACAACTGAAGATCGATATCGCTGCGAGCGAAGTAAAGCTTTCAGATGAAGTTCTGGGAGACATTGAAAAGGTCTACCGCACCTATCCGCGTCCACTTTAATTAAAAAAGGCCAGCCGCGTGTTTTGTGGCTGGCCTAGCCTTCAGATCGACGTTCTAACCTATTCTATTTTAAGCATAATCTTATCGGTCCTCGTTTCACGCCGGTCGGACTATGCTCTGAGATAAATCTCGTGTTTTACATGCCACTCGTCGATCGGCGTATCACTTGATGAGCTCACGATCACCAGACGGTCGAACCGCAGCTTTCGCCCTGAAAGCTCTTTGGCGAGGCGCTGCATTTCAAAATGTTTGAGCGTTGAATCGTCAACACCATAGGCCAGCGAGACATGTGGCATAAAGCTCTGCAAGCTTGCTTCACCGGATATTTCAAGAGAATCTTGTTTAAGACGCATCAAGGCTGGAGCTTTTTCCAGCGCTGCGTAGAACGAACGAAAATAGGCCTCGCTTCCGGTAACGTCATCGATTGCGAGTTCCAGTGGTTCGTGTCCAATTGCAAGACTCTTCACCTGTGGCAGAAGCGCTTCTGCTGAACAGTTCATGTCAGGCACGAGCGTTGCATGCGGCTCGAACGCAGGCGAATGGAAGCGTTCACTTAAATCCCGGACAATTTCTTGGAGAAATATAAGATCATCATGCGCAGGGCTCAGCCAAATTGAATGATCGGACATTCAGGTTCTGCTTCCGTTAGCGGTATTATCAGTTTTAAGGGGTCGCACGCTGCCGCGCAGGATGAGCGGTGTGTCAATCATCACCATTTGTGGCGGTGCATTAGGCGCACTCTGCCGCTCATCAAGCAGGCGGATAATCTCCGCTGACAGGCGCTCGGCATTCTGGTCAAACGTTGTGAGCCTATAGGCACCCCAACGCGCTTCAGTGACATTGTCGAAACCAATCACTGAAAGATCGTCTGGTATAGAGAGATTGAAAACGTCGCGCGCGCAATCAATCAGCCCGAACGCCATCAGGTCGTTGACGCAAAACACGGCTTCGACGCGGTCTCGCTCACTGAGCAGGAGTGATGCCGCAGCAAAGCCACCATCATAATCCGTCAATTCTCCCCGCTGAACGCTGACATCCAAACCAACGCTTTTTGCACGAGCGATATAGGCTTCCTCGCGTTCCAGCAGATTAGGGCTGCGAACATTCGATGTCACAAGCCCCAATCGTTTCATGCCGCGCGCTACGAATACGTCAACCGCCGTCTCTGCCGCTTGTCGGTTATTGATCCGAATATGGTCCGGACCATCTTCATTGCGCCCCACAACAATCAACGTATGACCGTTGCGCTGAGCCAGTTCGACAAAAGAGGACGAAGGCATACCGGACAGAACAACTGTCGCTTCCGCTCGATAGCGGAGAAGCGTCTGATGCGCAGCGGATAGATTTTCGCCATGCTGGCCCGTTGGGATCAATACCGGAACGCTGCCACGCGCCGTTAGCCTGCGTGAAAGTGCTGCAATCTGACGCGAGCGGAAGGGGCTCGCCGGATCAGCCGCAATCATACCAACAATACGGCTGCGCTTGGCCAACAGACCACGCGCAAGATCATTGACCTGATAGCCCAGTTTTTCGGCTGCTTTCAGCACCTTTTCGCGCGTGGAAGGCGACACACTGGCACCGGGCGTAAAAGTTCTGGACACGGCAGAACGAGATACGCCAGCTTCGACCGCGACTTCATGAGCGCTGATAAAACGCGGCAGATGTTCTGAGAGCTCATCCTGAAGGCGATCATTGTCTGCCATTGTTATCGACCCACTTTGGAAAGCACATCGGCTCTCAGGAAACGTTCAACCACGAACATGAAGGCAATTGAAGGCACTAGCAGGATCAGCGCGCTGATCGATGCAATCTGGTAATTGCCGCCAGAACTCGCTGTATAAAGCATGAGCGGTAAGGTTGTAATGTCGGGTGCACCCACAAAATATGTCCCGGTGAATTCATCGAGTGATTCAAGGAACACGAAGATGGCGCTGGCAAGCAGGCCAGGTGCTGCAATCGGCAATGTGATATGAAAGAAAGTCTTCATGGCGGATGCCCCCAAGGAGCGTGCGGCTTCTTCCAACTCGCGATCAATTGCGGAGAAAGCAGCAGTCGCAATCCACACTGCATAGACCAGCCCATGCGTCACATGCACCAGAACCACGCCTGTAATCGTGCCATTCAATCGCAGAGAATAGAACATCTGCGCGATATTGACGTAGATTGGCAGATTTGGGAATGCCTGCGGAATCAACAAGATGAGCAGAACGAGCCCGCGAAACGGAAGCTTCAATCGTGCCAGCGCATAGCCTGCCGGAATAGCAAGACCGAGCGAGACGACCACCGTCAGGCTTGCGATAACCACACTTGTTCCGAGCGAGGAAAGCGCATTGCCACGCGCTGAAAACACATTCGCCCAGAAGGAAAAGCCATACTGAATGGGCAGGGTATGCGGAAAATACCAGCGTTCTGCAACTGCCCAAAGAAGCAGATTGGCGAGCGGCCCGAAGATTGCGAAGGCCAGTAAACCAAGCACGATGCCGCGCGGTATCCAGCGCCAGTCAAACACGTTGCTCATCAGCCGTGCTCCTTCATGGTTTGTCTAAGATAAATCCATGCAACCAGACTGGTCATCAGGAGCGAGATGGTGCCAAGCGCATTGGCAACGCCGTAATCGCCATAAGCATTAATGCGGAACGCCATATTAGCGGTGATCATGGTTGGAGATTGGGCGTTGATCATGAGCGGTACGGAAAGCACAGACATCATGGTTACGAAACTGAGGATCAGGCCTACCAGCAGCGTTGGGCGCACTTGCGGAAGTACGATTTCGATTAGAATGCGCAGGCGTCCTGCACCGAGATTGCGCGCCGATTCAATCGTGCTGCGATCAATCGATGCCATAGCACCAGCCAGTAGCAATGTGACGAAGGGCGTCTGTTTCCAGACGAACGCGATCACGATGCCGCGCCAGTCAAGAAAGCTCATAGCTTGGAGTGGTGTCAGAACGCCGCTTTCGATCAGCAGGCTGTTCATCAGACCATTCTTGGCAAGAAACGTGCGCAAGATCTGGCCAACGACAATGAAAGGAATGAACAGCGGCCAGCGATAGAGCCAGCGCAAAACCGTAACGGCACGCTGATTGGAGCCGAGTGTCAAATATCCGCCAATAGCGATGGAAAAAAGCGCGATCAGCGCAGAGGAGAGGGTGACGATCACAACCGTAAACAGCATATCGCTTGAATAAAGCTCAAATGCCTTTGTGAAATTGCCGAAACCCCAGTCTTCGCCAACATGAAATGCACCGGTTATCGAGCCAAACAGCGGCACGATGAACAGAAACAGCACGATGGCCAATGCTGGAGCAACCAGCAGAAAACCCGTCATTCTCTGCGACATGGATATTCCCCGAATTTTTGAATTATCGACCGGATGCGTGCTAGAGCGTTTCCTACTTTGATTGAATCAGCAGAAACGCTCTAAACATTTGTTTTATCGCATTATCCTCACGCAAAACCGCGTCGCACTTTTGCTGGAAATGCTCTAACGCACCCGGTCTATGCCTTTATCAGTTGCCGACCTGACGTTCGTAAGCTTCCAGGATCGCGGTGTTGTATGGTGCGATCGGGAAAGGCTTACCGTAATTGGCCAGATCTTCTGGCGAAATGTCCGTGAAGAGCTTGTTCCAGGTATCGGCATCAAGCTCCGCCTTGACGTGATCGGCATCAATGCCGGGATACCAGTTGAAGCGCTTCACGATGCCTTCGGCCTGAACTTTCGGACTGGTTGCCAGTGCCACGAATTTTTCAGCCAGTTCCTTGTTGGCGCTCTTTTCAGGAATGACGTAATGCATCGGCTGACCCGGCATACCCGGCGAAGGCAGCACAAGCTTCATTTCTGGCGGAAGCTGACCATTGGCCTTCCACGAATAGAACATATCGACCCAGACCGGCCCCATAGCAATTTCGCCGCGGCTCAGCATGTCGAGCGTACCGGCATTTCCCGGCGTCAGCGTTGCATTAGTGGTAAAATCTTTGAGAGATGCAAAAGCCTTATCCCAGTTCTTGGCTTCACCTTCTTCAAACGGGCCCTTCATGAGTTTATCGGCATCGCCGCCATAGGCATAAATCCAGCCCATCACGAAGCTCACGCCTGATGCGCCGCCCTTGATGCCGTTATAGCCGAACTGCTTCGGGTTTTCCTTGGCCCATGTGACCAGTTCATCATAGCTTTTTGGTGGGTTGGCAACGAGAGCTGGATTATAGGCAAGCGCGGTCTGGCTGTTGAACATTGGCATGACATAGCCATCAACATCCGTACCAAGCGCCATCTTGGCGTTGCCGCGCGTTACAAGCTTGCCGCTGTCGATCTTGCTGCGATAGTTTTCGAGAAACTTCTTTTGGACCATTGGGCCGGCAAATTTTTCATGGACAACGGCAACATCGGCGTCCCACTTTTCAACGCCAGCCTTGGATTGTGCTTCGAAGCGCTCGAGAATTTTTTGCGAACCAGCATCGCCCGGTCCCGTGCCGACAACGCGAACCGTCGTGCCCGGGTTTTCCTTCTCGAACAGTGGGCCGAGATATTCGTTCACATAATCGACCATGTTCTGGTCGCCTGCGGTCAGAACGGTCAGTTCATTGGCTGCGGCGGGTGATGCGGTCAGACCAAGGACGAGAGCTGTTTTCAGGATCGTCTTCATCGAATAGTTCCTGCTTCTTTGATCCGCTTAGCGGAAGATTTCGACGGTTGGATATTGGATATCCGGTGAGGTGTGATCGGGAATTTTGTGCGGCTGCGGGCAGTTTAGGGCCCGCAATCCTGTGGTGAGCAGTTGGTACTGCTAAGATCGATTTTCGGCGCAGTTTCATCGCAATGCACACCTGTGCATCTTCAAGATTCCTGCCGAATTGATCGATCAAATCACTTGTCGAACAGAAATAGAGCCTGTTCGGGAATGCGAATTTCTACCTGTGAGCCGGGTTCGTGACTTTCCGGGGCATCGACCAGAAGATGCCTGCGGCCTACGCTAATCATGTGTCGCCAAAGGCCGCCCGGATAGCTGGTCTGGTCGACGGTTCCGGACAGGATAAGTTCCGGCGTTGTGGCTGAATTGGACGAACCGGGTGCCGCGAGCTTTGCCGCTTCACTGCGAAAGCGCGCTTTAGCAATACCGTCAGATAAATTACGGCGACCCGCCGGAATTGTGCTCGCCTTGTTATCTGGTCCGGCGGCAATCTCGATACGGTCAGCTTTGACCGTAACAGGCAGCTCAATAAGGTTTTCAGCCCCCATGAATGCCGCTACAAAATCAGAAGCCGGGTGATTGTAGACTTCTTCGGGAGCACCGGCTTGCGCCACTTCACCGTTGTTTAGGATCACGATGCGATCTGCCATGACCATGGCTTCTTCGCGATCATGGGTCACATGAACCGCGGTAATGCCAAGGCGACGCTGTAGAGCGCTGATCTCATGACGAACCGACAGGCGAATACGTGCGTCAAGATTGGAAAGCGGTTCATCGAGCAACAGGATATCGGGTTCAATAGCCAGTGCGCGTCCTAGTGCAACACGCTGGCGCTGACCACCGGATAGTGCAGCTGGCTTACGATCAAGAAGGGCGTCAAGCCCCAGAAGGCGCGCAACTTCCTGAACTTTTTGTCGGATTGTATCTTTTGCAGTTCCGCGAATGCGCAATCCATAACCAATGTTCTGGGCAACTGTCATATGCGGCCAGAGCGCATAGGACTGAAAAACCAGAGCCATGCCGCGCTTGTCTGGCGGAAGGCGAGTGACATCCTTACCACCGACGCGGATCGCTCCATCGCTAGGCGTATTGAAGCCCGCAATCGCACGCAGCAAAGTTGTCTTTCCACAGCCCGACGAACCAAGCAGCGCTACGAATTCACCTTTCTTGACCGAAAGGTCTACACCTTTAAGAATCTCATTATTGCCATAACGGACGCGTGCATCCGCTACCTCCAAAAACGCAGGCATATGCGTATCCTCCCCAGGATCGACGGCCGGTTTTATTTTTTCTGCACAGCCGTGCAATCTGGATTGAAGCATTTTTATTTTACCTCGACAAGCAACAAATTGAAATGCGCTGGAAAATCGTGAGCAGCTTTTATCAGCTGCCTGTTGATGTCGTTATCTAACGAGGTTTTATAACAGTCGTATGACTGGAGCTGCGCAGCTGTGCAAAAACGTGGACAGCTTTGCAAAGCTGTCCACGCTGCACGCAAGCAGCCCTCAGATAAGGGAGCGGCTTACAAATAAATAATCAAACAGTCTCAGCCTCATGCTGTGCTTCTGTTCGCGCTGTGCGCCATGATGAGAACAGGAACGCTACAATGAAAATTACAGTCATCAGCAGTACGATTGTCGGAGCAGGGGCGCTGTCGATGAAGAAAGACAGATAAACTCCCATGAATGATGAAAAGACTGCAACAATAACTGCGACAATCATCATGCTGCTGAACCTGCGGGTGAGGAGAAAGGCGATTGCACCGGGCGCTATGAGCAATGAGATGGCGAGAATAATGCCGACTGCTTTCAAAACACCGACAATCGTCAGCGAAATGAGGCACAGAAGCCCATAATGCAGAAGCCTGACGGGCAATCCAACCGCACGCGCTTGTGCCGGATCGAATGCATGAAGCAGAAAATCTCGCCATTTCACAATAAGTACACCGGCGGTCACCGCGGCGATGATTGCGGTTTCGATGAGATCGCCTGTGTTGATGCCCAGAATATCACCGAACAGAATGTGATCGAGGTGCACATTTGCGCGTACCGATACGTAAAGCACAAGCCCCAGCCCGAACATTCCGGAGAAAACAATACCCATCACCGTATCTTGCTTGATACGGCTGTTTTCCTTGAGAAATCCGGTCGCAAGAGCGCAAATCATGCCTGCAATGAAAGCACCGATGCCAAAGGGCAGTCCTACCATATAGGCAATGACGACGCCCGGCAGAACCGCATGACTGATAGCGTCGCCCATCAGTGACCAGCCTTTAAGCACCAGAAAGCAGGAGAGCAGGGCGGTTGGTATGGCAATCAGCACCGAAGCGATCAGCGCATAGACCATGAAATCGAACTGAAATGGCATCAAAAGCATGTCAGGAAAACTCATGGCTGCACCTCCCGCAATGCGCTTGCCGCACGTCTTCTCGCTGCCAGCATTCCATGTTTGGGTGCGAGAAAGAACACAGTCAGGAAGACCAGTGTTTGCAATACGACAATGATGCCACCCGTTGCTCCGTCCATGAAATAGCTGACATAGGCACCGATAAAGCTCGTCAGCGCGCCAATAATGACGGCAATCCATAAAAGCCGCGAGAAACGGTCCGTCAGAAGATAAGCCGTGGCGCCGGGGGTCACAACCATACAGATTACCAGAAACGCGCCCACCGTCTGCATTGCAGCAACCGTCGAGGCCGAAAGCAGCGTGAAGAACATGATTTTCAGTGCGGTTGGTTTTAGGCCGATCGAACGCGCATGGCTTTCGTCAAAAAAGACCACCATCAGGTCTTTCCATTTCAACAGCAGCAATGCAAGCGAGACAAAGCCGATGATCGCCAGTTGCAGGATATCGCCCGGTGTGATCGCGAGGATATTGCCGAGCACGATTGTCTGAATGCTGATCGAGGTTGGCCGTAGTGAAATCATGAAAAGGCCAAGCCCAAAGAAGGCCGTGAAAATCAGCCCGATGATGGCATCTTCTTTGAGTTTCGTGCGCTGATTGAGAAACAGCATGGCCGCAGCCGCCAGTCCACCGGAGAAGAATGCTCCTATGGAAAAGGGCAGGCCCAGCATATAGGCACCCGCAACGCCCGGAACGATGGAGTGGGAAAGGGCGTCACCAATCAGCGACCAGCCTTTAAGCATCAGATAGGCAGATAGAAACGCACAGACACCACCGACAAGGGCAGAAACCCACATCGCATTGATCATGTAACCATATTGAAACGGTTCAAGCAGAAGGGCCATCAATCGTGTCCCTTTGTGTTTTGCTCGTATAGAACAAAAGGCCGCTCATCATCGGTGATTACACCGACAGCCGAGCGATTTTGTTTGGTTGCCTCATCCAAAACCAGATGACGCAGAACGCCGCCAAACGTCTTTTCCAGATTGGCTTGCGTAAAAATCTCGTCTGTGGGGCCGTAGGCGAGCACAGTATTCTTGACCAGAACCGTGCGATCACAGAATTCCGGCACACTGCCAAGATTGTGTGTCGAAACCAACATCACACGCCCTTCGTCACGAAGTCCGCGTAGGAGGGTGACGATTGCTTCTTCCGTCTTCACATCTACGCCGGTGAACGGCTCATCAAGCAGGATTACGCGGCCATCCTGCGCAAGTGCACGTGCGAGAAACACGCGCTTCTTTTGCCCCCCGGAGAGTTCACCGATCTGACGCTTACGATATTCGAGCATGTTAACCCGGCTCAGTGCCTTTTCGACCGCTTCGTGATCAGCACGGCGGGGAATCCGCATCATACCCATATGGCCGTAACGTCCCATCATGACGACGTCCTCGACCAGAACAGGAAAGTTCCAGTCAACTTCTTCGCTTTGTGGAACATAGGCGACAAGATTTTTCTTTAGCGCTTCTTTGACCGGCAGACCAAGGATTGTGATTTCACCTTTGGCAAGGCGCACAAAGCCCATAATAGCCTTGAACAGCGTCGACTTGCCCGAGCCATTCACACCAACAAGTGCTGTAATCGTTCCAGTCGGGATATTGAAAGTAGCATTGCGCAAGGCAGTATGCCCGTTGCGATAGGTTACAGTCGCATCTTTCACGTTCAACCCGTTGGCCGCGCTTTGTTCAAGCGCAGCTAGATTGTCAGCATGATGACTGATCGAGACGTTCATTGTTTGAGGCCTTTTGCAATGGTACTCGAAGTGACTTTCAGCAGATCAAGATAGGTTGGCACGGGTCCATCGGTTTCTGAAAGAGAATCGACATAAAGAACACCACCATATTTCGCGCCAGTTTCGCGCGCGACTTGCTCTGCAGGAGCGGCAGAGACCGTGCTTTCCGAGAACACCGCAGTAATGTCATTCTCCCGCACGGCATCAATCACCTTGCGAACCTGCTGCGGCGTGCCTTGCTGATCAGCATTGATTGGCCAGAGATACTGTTCTTTCAGGTTGAAATCTCGCGCGAGATAAGAAAACGCACCTTCGCTCGTCACCAGCCAGCGCTTGTCTGCCGGAATTGAATCAAGCTCAGCATGGATCGGATCAATCGCAGCCTTGATTTGCGCTTTATAATTTTCTGCATTCGCCTTGTAGATGTCCGCATTCTCCGGATCATATTTTACAAAGGCATCACGGATATTGTCGACATAGATGAGAGCCGAGGTAGGGGACATCCAAGCATGGGGATTGGGTTTGCCGCTATATGGGCCTTCACTAATATCCATCGGTACAACGCCGTCAGACGCAACCGCGCTTGGCACATCTTTTAGTCGCGAGAAGAATTTTTCGAACCACAATTCCAGCCCAAGGCCATTCCACAACACCAGTTTCGCATCCTGCGCCTTAATAAGATCGCCGGGTGTTGGCTGATATTCATGAATTTCAGCGCCTGGCTTCGTAATTGATTCAACCGTTGCTGCGTCACCCGCAACATTGCGTGCAATGTCCGCAATCACCGTGAATGTGGTCACAGCTTTGAACTTTTCAGCAGCCAAAGCCGCGCCAGACACTGCGCAAAGCAACACACTCCCGGTAAGGCCAGCCGTCAGAGCCCGCATGAAAAGTCGAATCATTCTCATCTCCTTGATGCCAATCATTTGCAATTGCATAAAACAGAAAATAGCTACCCACAAGCGCTTTTGCAAATCATTTGCAAAAAGGAGGAGTGCATTTTGCGGGCCGGACTGCCTGATAAAAAGAAATTACACCTATAAATTGTATTTTTGATTTTTGTTGTGTAACTTCTCGTATCGTAAATATAGCCCTTTTGGGGTATTTCGGGCGTTTCTTATATCAGAGATACCAATTAATTCAGCTTAGGCAGACGTGCATGCGTTCGGAATCATTCTCATATCTGTTTTTTTGAGACGGGAACAAAGATGCATTCGAAAACCGATAATATTAAGAAAAATCACGATCTTACGTCTTATCCAACGACTTACCCGAGACCGGGGCAGTACACCAAAATGATAAATTCCACAAAAAGCCGCTTCACCTATGGCGTGACTAAAGTTGGTCACCACGTTTATGCATCAGATCAGGCTTTTGCGATGATCTTGTTAGAACCGGTACGCAATCTAAGGTGGAAATCAGAGGGTGACGAAGAATTGGTTTCAAGTTACACCGCTGGAACGGCTTTCGTTATTCCCGCAAAACGAACCATGGAGACCTGCTGGACGGAACCTGTAGAATATCTGCAGGTAACGATCCCGACAGCCAGCAATTCGGTCGAGAATGAAAGAAACAGCGCGGCTGATGGAAGCGCCACAGCCGACAGTATTGTAAGTTTTTCCAGCAAGCAGTGTCTGCAGGTGAGTCAGCTTGTCGTTGAGCAGTTGATGGAGCACGATGAAGAAAAGCAAGACTATCTTGCTTCTCTTCATTCCGTCCTAGCCCATTTGTTGCAACGGAATGCTCTGACAATTCGGTCATCGATGGTGATGCCAGCCGGTCTCAGCAGCTATGCAGCTCGTCAAATAGAGGCTTATTTGAAAGATAAATTCCGTGAACCGGTGTCTGTGCCCGATATGGCTTTGGCTCTGGGGATATCGGCTGGGCACTTTGCAACACGTTTTCGAGAAAGCTTCGGACAGACGCCCCACCAATATCTGATGAGCTTGCGGCTGGATGAAGCTGAGCGGTGGCTGAGAGAAACAGATATGCCAATCAGTACTATCGCGGCACGATTAAGTTTTTCAAGCCAGAGCCATCTTACAACCGCTCTACGAAAATACAGACGTCTTACACCTGGGGAAATCAGACGCCGCAGTTCACACCTGCGATACCGCAGGCCTTAAATAGCCCGCATATTAAATAGCAATCGTAGATGAAGACTAATTCGCCGTTGTTGTCGAGCCACGTTTTAGCCATTTGCGCCAGATGTGAATTTCGCTTCTGCGTCGCAAGCGACGGACGCGGTGAGAGTCGTGAGATAAGACGATTAAACCGAGTGGCAACATCCAGAAGCCGAGGACCGGTAAGAACCCCAATGCTCCACCGACGACGAGTGAACCACCAAGTGTTCTTCGCATCATGACGGATTGCGGCATCGGGATTCGTTTTCCAAGAATCACAATCGCGCGTTTTCGTGGTTTTGGTTCGTATTCTTCAGTCACTCGACATTTCTCACAGGTTGGAATGGGGCGTTCCGCATCTGGAAACGTACCAGAGAATATAGGGTTTCGCGATCAGAATGCAAAAAGTTGGAAAAAATTGAAATTAGGGCTTTGCAAATCAGAAATCCTCCTGCTATACGCCACCTCGCTGACGCAACGAGCACCTCTTCCCCGGTAGCTCAGTGGTAGAGCAACCGGCTGTTAACCGGTTGGTCGCTGGTTCGAATCCGGCCCGGGGAGCCACTTCTCTTCAGAAGTTGCTTATTTCTCAATGTTTTCAATACCTAAGGTTTCCTTCCAGTACACAACGCGGTACACTGAGGGATACACATGGGGCTTATCTTGAAGTACGTGCAGAAGACCGCTGCTGGAACATTCCGGTATCGTCGGCGGGTTCCCGAGGAACTGAGAGCGATCATTGGCAAAAGAGAACTGACCGAGTTTCTGGGTGATACTCAGAAGCAAGCAGCCGTTCGTTACGCCAAAACCCACAGCAAATTTGAAACCACCCTCAGAAACGCATTGCTGAAATCAGCAGGTGCCACACACGTATCCAAGCAAGAGCTTTCAGATTTGGAAATTTGGCAGGGTCTGCGAACACGCCTACGTGAAATGGGCTTTGACCCTCATTGGAATGGCGAGACTGACCTAGATGATCCGCACGACGAGGGAATGCAGCGCGAAATCTTGGCCGACATTCTTGCGGATAGTCATCCTATAGATGATGAGACCGGCTACCCCCTTATCAAAGATCGGGAACAAAGCGCCTTTCTTAATGCGGTGAGAAACGGAATAGGCCGACCACCTTCACCAACGTTGGAAGACGCCAAGAAACTTTATCTCAAAGAGCGTGTCCAAGGCGGGAGTGACGAGAAGAAAAACCGTCTTCATGTCGAGCGGATTATGAATTGGGTCAAGATAGCACTCGGTGGAGACGTCGAGCTTAAGCGTATTAAGCGCTCAGACGCTCGTGAGGTGCGCGATTATTTGATGAATGAGGCGGGAGACGGCAAGCTAAAGCCGACTTCTGTAAAGCGGTATATGAATACACTGAGGGCGATCATCAACTTTGCTATCGAAGAGTTTGACCTTAACGGAGTAGTAAACCCATTCAATGGACTTGAGGTGAAGCGGCAGGGCCTCGAGCGCGACGACCGTCTCCCAATCCCGGAGAACGTGCTTAAAGCGGCCCGTAAGCGTATTCTTGAGCATTCCGCAGAAGGATCGGATTTGCCTCTTATTTGGCGGTTGCTCGAAGGAACCGGGTGTCGTCTTAGTGAAATCACAGGCATGTGGAAGACAGACATCGTTCTTGATGATGAGTTTCCGCATTTGAAGATTGAGCCGCGCATTAACAGGCGGTTGAAGACAAAGGGTTCAGAGCGTCCTGTGGCGCTTGTGGCAGACGCCTTTGTCGCCGCTAAGGAGGCTTTAGCTTCGTCACCAGAGGGTTCGCCATACGTGTTCCCGAAGTATGCAGACAATGCGGGAGATAAGCGGGGTGCTGATATGGCATCGGCAGCGATAATGAAGCACATCAGAACAGTGAGCGATAATAAGAAACATACGATCCATTCACTGCGCCACAACATGAAGGATCGGTTGATCGGCTCGGGTGCCTCACAGCAGGACCAAGACGCAATCCTTGGGCATTCCGCAGGTAAAGTTGGCGACACCTACGGAGGCGTCAGGGCGAGGCTTGTGGCGACCAGCGAGGCGCTTAAGAAGGCGTATGGTCAGACCTAAGTTAGGCGACGAGGGCAGCCTTCATCGAATAAAGCTGAGGAAATAGCCGTCAGCGTTAAGCAGCGGTATTCGCTCGGTCGTTCTTGTCATGGTAGAGTAAATTGAATTTTCTACCATTCGTGGAAAACTTACGAGGGGCCGATGTCTAAAGCCGACATGATTGATGATTTTCCACTCTCCGACCCGCGCAGCTTTGGGTTTCATGCAGCCAAGTTGGGCGTCGGCCTGGGTGATATTGCTTTCCCCGGCTTCGGGTATCTTTTGCAGTTGGGCGTGGATAAGCTAGCTGGTGACCCCTTACAGGAACGTAGGGTTAGGTGGCTTGTTTCTGTAGGCGAAGGATTACGTGAACTTCAGGGCCGCTTTGAAGGTTTTGATCCTTCTGCCTTGAATGAAAATGAAGAATTTCTCAGTGCTGTTTATGACGCTACTGAAGCATCCATGAAGACCCACAAAGAGTTCAAACGGGAAGCGCTTAAAAACACTGTACTTAATGCAGCGGTCAATTTCACGATAGACGATGCATTACGCGGACGTTTCATGTCCTGCATAGACCACTTCACAGAGAAACACGTCCGTATCCTTAACGTCCTACACGATCCGAGCAAATTTCCAGCATGTGTCGATATGGCATCAAGAATGATGGGCGCTCAAATGCACATAATTCGTGCAGAAATACCCGACAGTGAGATTGATGAGACTGTTTTCAGTATAATTATAAATGACCTTTCGAGAGAGGGAATGATCGAAGGCAGCTTGAACACTATGGTGTCGGGAAGCTCATTACTGGCGAAACGCTCAACACCTGTAGGAGATGCGTTCTTGCGTTTTATACGCGCACCGGAGCCTATCTAAAAACCCCGTAACCGGCTCTTTTAAGAAATGTCAGGTAATACGATAGGTGACGGGCATAATAGATGAAGCGGCACGAATTTACGATTGACTAACAGGGGCAAATAGCATCCCCATCGTCATGGGGAAAATTGCACATCGGGCGGATGAATTGGGAAAGCGTAGCATTACAGATGAGGAGATAGGCTTTATTAAAGCTATGCTTCTCAGGGGAATGAAGAATAGAGACATTCAGTTTTATTTTAACCGTCAAGACAGGCCCGTAAACTCCGGTCGGATTACACAGATCAAAGGGAGTAGTTACGGACCGGAAGTCGCCACGGCTACGGAAGAAGCACTGAATTGCTTTCTTTCAAATTTTGAAGCTGCTCAGATAGGTGCAGTCGTCGAAACAGTAGGTGCCGTCCGTGAGCTAACTCTTGGTGAACGAGCTAAGGCTCTATTTGTAAAGACAGCGCAAGGTTGGTCATTAAGCAGTCATGAAACAGAACGTGTCGAATGCAAAGAAAGTTTTTGTCTTAAGCCTGAAGGTCGTTTCGCCGATCCTCTCAGGTCAATAGCGGGTTTGGCCAACAATGATGGCGGTATGCTATTGTTTGGTATTAAAGAGCTTCAGGACGGTACACTTCACGTTAAAGGACTGAGCGATAACGCTTTCACCCAAACCGACCCTTCTGAGTTAAATCGGTGTCTTGCCGGAAGTCTGCATCCTGTACCCGTTTTCAGTACATGCACTATTGAGTTTGACGGCCTGAAAGTAGGCGTTATAGGCGTCGAGAAGCACCCCCATCCCCCTGTTATGGCAATCAAGAATGTTAATAGTGAGGTCCGAGAAGGTGCTGTTTATTTTCGGTACGTAGGTGAAACTAGGGCGATAAAACCCGGCGAGCTTCAACAGATCATTGCTTATCGCGAACAAAAAGCTGTTGCCGAGTTTTCTCGACGGATAACGGGAATTGCTACAGGGGCGATTGCCACCCTCGACCTTAACAGCGGTAAGGTTGAAGGACGTGATAGTAGTTTCGTCATCGATGAGGCACTTCTTCCTAAAATTCAGTTTTTGAGATCAGGGGAGTTTTCAGAAGAAAAGGGAGCGCCTTCCCTACGTTTAATTGGTGACGTTACAGCAGTCCAAGCTGTTAAGACCAATACAATTAGGGGCAATGTCACCGGTGAAGCGATGTTGCTTAACTTTTTGAACGACACGCCTGTCGCTGAACCGGTCCAATATGTCCTTCATTCAGCTCATTCCGCTAGAACATGGTTACCGATTTTTTATTATGTACGGATTTCCACTATGCCACTTGATCGTATAGTGGGGCTTCTAGCTGCGGAAAAGGCAACTTACCCCAAGAGCCGTAACATTGCAGCTAAACGTGTGCAAAGCGGGGGGCCTAGTGCTTACAGGCCAGCTGTTGGACGAGGTAAGCAGTTACTTTCGTCTGTTCTTGACGGGCAAGTGGTTCTACCTACGACTGTCGAAGAGCTGGCTCCGATATTGTCCGCAATCCAAGCAATACCGAGCGACGTTGGGAAGCTGGACTTTCGACTGCTAAAGAATATATTATTAACAGCTTATACACTAACTGATACCAGTCAGGCGGTACGAAGTAGCGTATACAGGGCCTCTTGCCGTGTTGATGAGCTAGAGTTTGCTGCTTCCTTTCCACCCGAATGTTCACTACAAAAATCTGAGCGGCCAATCTGAGATAGATGATTAGCGCAGTACCCCCGTGTACCCCTTCGATAATCCTAATCGTAGGTCATTGAGCGGCCTTACGTACGCACATGCGCGTTTCCCATGGCGTTCGGTAGGTTAAGAGCCAGACAAGGCAGAACGACTGTCCTGAGGTGTCTGTGGCGGGGGGGGCGGGGTAAATAGCCTGCCCAGTGGCAGCACGTCAGCACTTAATCGGGCCTACAGTAGCAGTGGCGAACCTTTCTTCTGTGCATTCCAAGAGTGAAGCATCCCGACTGTCGCCTTAATAGTCCAACAGGGCTTGATCGTGCTGGACTGGACCAAATGCCGTCCCGATAGTCCAATTAGAATAGGTATTGATTTTATGGACTACCTGTCCGATAAGTCTATAACGCTATTTGGACTTAAGGGAACTCTCGGATGAACTCGACACACACCACTACGGCTTCCTACAGGGGACAGCTTGTCGGCTATGCACGTACCTCGACCACAGACCAGAAGGCAGGGCTAGCAGCTCAGGAGCGTGACCTACACGCGGCAGGATGCGACCGCATATTCAGTGAACAGACATCAGCCAAGAAGGCTGAGCGGCCTGAACTTCAACGTGCCCTTGATCATTTGCGAGAAGGTGACACGTTCATTGTCACTAAGCTGGACCGTCTGGCGCGTTCTGTTGCTGACTTGGTGGATATTACGTCTAAGCTGAACAGCAAGGGCGTGGCGCTCCGTATTCTTGCGATGAACCTCGATACAGCGACACCCACGGGTAAGCTTATGCTGAACCTATTGGGTTCCATTGCGGAGTTCGAGCGTGAACTTATGCTGGAGCGTCAGCGTGAAGGCATTGCAGCAGCTAAGGCAGAAGGCAAATACAAAGGTCGTGTCCCAACAGCACAGCGTCAAGCTGACGAAATTATCCGGCTGAAGGATGAAGGGAAGACCGTGGCTGAGATTATGGCAAAGACCGGGGCAGGACGATCAAGCGTATTCAGTATTCTTAAGGAGGCCGGAAAGACGGCTGAACGTGGTGGCTGAGGGGGCGTTTTGAGGATGACTGGAGATTGAGGCTAAGCCCTGAGCAAGAAAGACTACTGAGGTTTGCCACCGAATAGGGGCAACAGAAGCAGTAACCAACTCGAATAGCCTCCACAGTAGCAGCCACCGTCTCGACTTCCAACTCTGAGTGTTCTCCTGTCCATTCTCAGCCGTTTGACCAGTTCAGACAGCACAAGGGCGAATAGGGTGAACAGGAGCAATACCTCAACCAAGGCAATTAGGTTGCACAGGAGCAGGATAAGCGAAAAAGTCCTCAGTTACCGAAAGTAACCATAATAGGTTACGCAGTGGCAGCACCTCGTCCGAATACCCACTCCAATAGCAGTATGCTTACGTACCGCTGTAACTGATAAGACGATTGGCTCCCTGTAGGTGGAACTACAAGAATGGCCTGCACAGCAGCCGCCATGTCTGAACACCTGCTCCAGTGGCAGTATGCGTCATTTCGACAATAGCCCTTACAGTAGCAGCAATCAGCCGATTGAAGCCAGAAACCATCAGCAATGCTGGGACGTATGGCCGCTAATCGGTGTCCGTAGGACAAAACGCGATACGCCAGTCAGACACCTCAACACCGACTTAAACAACATCCTCAGACAACAAAGGAATAACCATGAGTGAACCTCAGGGAACGCGGCTGCTTGCCATACGGCTAGACAGCGTGGTCCTCAATCCATCGACCCAGATCAGAGAGAAGAGCATTAATCCCGAGGTTGTTAAAAATTATCGGGAGGCCATGCGTCAGGAAACCCAGTTCCCTCCAATCACGGTCGTTCCTGTTGACCCCACAGACGACGGCAGGGGCTTCATCTTGATCGACGGCTGGCACAGGTTCAGGGCCATGCAGGAACTCGGGATCGATTACACAGACGCCAATGTCATTATTGAAGCGGACCCGAACAGATACCAATGGCTCGCCGCTCAGGGCAACCGTACCCACGGGCTAAGCCTGACACGCAAGGACAAGCGAAGAGTGTTCAGAGCGTACGTGAAGGCGGGTGAACACCGAACAGGAAAGATTGGCAAGGCAAAAGTTAAGTCGGCAAGACAAATGGCGAAGGAACTCCAAGGGATCGTCAGTCACCGTCGATTGCCAGATTGGATGCAGCAGGACTTCCCTAGCGTGTACAAACTCATGAGTGAACCCGATGCCACCAATGAGGAACCTGAGCAGCCATTTGGGAAAGCCCAGAGAGAGAAAGCACGGGCTAGGGAAATTATGATCCACGCAGGAGAGGTGAAATCAGCATTTTATTCGCTCACGAACATGGAACTTAGGAGCCAAATTAGGCAGCGCTACAGTTTCCTTCAGTTGGAAAGGCTAGAGCGCCCCGAGAGTGCCGTCCAAAAGGACTACGACAACGACGAGTTCTAACAAATTCAATAGGTTAGATAACGTGGTGTGAAATTTCACATCTCCGGGGGGCCAGTGGGTCCCCGAACCACCTGTCCAGCAAGGGGGCAGCGCCAAATTACCCCAAAACAAACAGCATGAAACAGAAAGAGAATTGAAGCATGTACATGAGAAACCAAACACTCCTTCCAGCTATGCCCGAACGAAATTTCCAGATGACGGCTAAGGAGCGCAGGGAGGAAGTCTGGCGGCTTATTCGCTTAGGCCTCGGTAGCCAGGACGATCAAGCACGGGCGACAGGCTTCACCGTGTCCCGCGTATGTGATTATCGCAGACTGTGGAAGTTCATCTTAAGAGAACACCCAGCGATTGTCGACAGTGTGACATGCGAGGAAGCCCTGAGCCTAGCCAAAGAGCAAGGCATTAAGACCAAGCGATAAAATAGAAGAACAGATAACTAATTGGAAAGAATGACAAACACCGAAACCGCTCTGAATGTTACGACACATGCCACCACAATCTACACTGACGGTTCTTCCCTATCGAACCCGGGTCCGGGTGGCTGGTCTGCTATAATCCTCCGCGACAATAGCGAACCTCAGGAAATCTCAGGCGGCACCAATGAGGAAACGACAAATAACCGCATGGAAATGACGGCGGCAATTGAGGCGCTTAAGGCCGTTTCACCAATCGTCTTCCGCGTGACCATCATTAGCGACAGCGAGTATGTCATCAAGGGCATGAGCCAATGGCTTCAAGGGTGGAAGACGAAAGGGTGGAAGTCTTCAAATAAGAAGCCAGTGAAAAATCAGGACCTTTGGGAAGAGTTGGACAAACTCAATTCGTCGCTGATCAGGTGGTCGTGGGTCAAAGGCCATGCAAGGAATGAGTGGAATGAACGGGCAGACGTGGTGGCGAACACAGCAGCGCAAAAGGCGGCAGACTTGATTGCACGGCAGATCAACTAGCCAAGAATACGCGCTATACGCCTCAGAGGTTCTCTTGCAACGACATTCTTGCTTCCCGTGGCGTTTGTGGGCCTCCTTGCAGTTAGAGCGACGCCCACAACAAGTTTTCTAGTTTTATTACCAATTGCCCGAGCAGAAACGTTAATATCCTTATAATCTGAAGGCGGTTATCATACGACTGATCTGGACATGCCACGTGCGGGCCGCGAGCATCACTGGTTTTCAGCCATAAACGCTGCTCTTCTATGAGGGCTTTGCGGCGTTCGTTCTAGCCGTAACTTCGCCGGTAAAATCCCGTATCTATGTGCATTGCCCTTCAAAAGCGCATATGAGGTATTGATCAGAAGTAATGTTGTTTGGATTTGATGTGTGAATTTATCCCTATAATATAGAATTGATAAAATAATAATGAGAGTAAAAATTTGAACGTCACCAAATAGGCGCTTGTATTGATGCCGATAGCACTTTATGCAATATTCGATCTATAGCAGATATTAATTGTTGAACATCTTTTATATTTCTTCTTACGTCAATATAAGTAAGTTGTGGTGGGTTTGAATGGGCAAGCGCAGTTCTAACGGAGTTGAAGCTCTCTAACCGAAATTCGGCATCTGCTTTTATCCTAGCTGATACTAAATCAAAAATGTTATCTATACCGAGTCGCGAGAAGATCACTTTCATATTCTTAGGTGATGGATACTTTTTTTCAGCAAATACCACACCGCCGTCAAAGGTCATGGGTATTTGTCCGCTGCCTTGTAGGAATGGCCAAAGGTCAGCATCTCGTTCGATGGTTCTTAAGAAGCGACCTTCGTCACCAGTATATGCTAGGGTCGAGAAATGCTGGGTTAAGCGGCTTTTCGCGACCGCTACTCTAGTACGCATGGGTATAGCGTTACTTTGCGCGTGGTTCATTGTGCGTATCTTGAATGCCCACGCCTCAAACACTGCTTTTATGTATTCCTCGATAGCTGCGCTAGTCTGCAGGATTGAGCACTGAAAGGCTAAGTCTCGCACTCCATGCGGCACGTGTTTCTTAGTCGCTAAACGTGAATTTCGTATCAGCTGTTCTGTGCGCGTATTAAAGCTATTTCGGTGAATGCTAATTCGATATCGCAAGTTTAAAACCTGTTAAATAATTGAATTGCGCGAGATATACGAGTATTTACGGATGCCTCATCACTAGTTGCTCTTTGTACGCTCTGCGCAAATGCAGGGTCGGTCATGAGGTCAACAAAGCCTTGTTGAACGCTGTTTCTATCTGCTAAGCGCCCCCGAAGTCTGGCACTATTAGTCTCAGCCATCCCGATCATTTGTGCATCATATATAGCCGAATTAAAATTGCCCGCCGTAGTTAAGTTGGGCTTAATTATTTTGAATGCGTTTTTTCCAAAATAATAATCCACGAGATTCAAGTTATCTAAGAATTCTGAAGTCCATTCATCAAGTTCATTTTCACTAATTGAACGGTAAGTCGTCGTAAATGTATCTAGAAATCCAGACAGCGGTTTTGAATATATTTCCCTAGAATGCCTGAATGCGAAAAACCTGAGTATTAGCTCAGCGCCTTTCATCCTCTTGTCCGATTTGATGCCGCTGAGCTTTTTCCATGTTTCATTCTTTACGAGCTCGTCCACACGCTTCATTAATGATCCGTGGTTTACACCATGCCGTAACTCCTGACCGTTAAGCTTTACGGAGCCGGTATTCAACCTCTCAAATACATCGAATTTGATTTGAGGATGTGTATCCTTCAGGATTGTAATGCAGCGTATAGTTCTATTATTAATGTGATCTCGAAATCTCGGGTCGAGTTGACTCCAAGTATAGCCAATTAACTCAGGGTATGTGGTGAGGCCCTGTAATTCAAAACCGTCGTTCAGAAATAGTTTTATTGACATAAGCCTTTGATTTCCGTCAATAACTATAAGGTTATTGTTGGGAGACTGACTGAAATATACCACTGGTATTGGGCATTGAATTATAAGGCTCTCTATAAGCCTTGAAGCCTGTGTTCGCGTCCATACGTAGCCTCTTTGGAACTCTGGAATTTCTATTTTTCCGGTTGCCATCAGTTGGTGCAGGGAGCCGACTGTGAGATCGGCTGTCTCCGTATGTAGGCGTCTCTGCTCGGGAGGAATATTTCTTAATTCAGCGTCGTCTTCTTGCGCCGCTGCAACTGGGAAAAGCTTATCTGCTAGCGCTTGTATCTTCGTTGTCATTTACTATTCCGCCACTGCTGGGCACACACGTCCCATTCTATCATAGTCTGTATTTGAGTATTATTTACAAACTGGAAATCTACGCTACGATACAACACCCGTTTTCTTAATTGCAACCATCTAATGAAGATTAGAACCTCATTCCTAAAGCTATTTGCAGCTTTGGGTTTTTCATCCTGAGAATGTTTTGCGGAACTTATTCAAACATCGCAGGAAACACCTCCGTGCCGATCGCCGAAGCATTTGGAGTTGAAGATCAGTAACTAAAGACACTGCAACGTTCATCTGCAGATTTTCGATAGCCATCAGCCTGAGCCTATACTTCGAACACTGTCACCAAGACGAACAAGAACCTTTCGGCTTCCTATCTCAAGGGGCAGGACAAGGAGTTTATTGACGGCTTCTTTGCAACGCGGGAAGCGTTAGGTCGGGACGATACAGCCGCTTTTATCACTCGCCTATGCGGTCACCAATCCGTCTCCTCAGGCAAGAAGCAGGGACTTTGCGGCACGTCACGACATAACGAACGCTTTGAATGCGTTCAGGGATAGCAAATGGTTCAGCCTGAGTAATCCTAGCATGGAGAACTCAGGCATGGTTGAAGACCATCTTTGGGATTTGTCAAAGAAGTATGCCGCTGCTGGTCTTAGTGGTCAGGACGCGGTTGCTGCTGCAAAGTCGGCAATTGAGAAGTTTGCAATCCATCATAACGGCACCCTTATTGATGTCAGTTCAATCAACACCCGTGCTGAAATGCCAAGTGATTTGAAGGGGCTGTAAAGGCTCAGGTTGCGGCGTTCCTTGAGGACAGCAAGGGGAAGGCTTACGATGCATCTCAGGTTACGATCTATAAGACCGGCGACAAGGATGGTCGTTTCTATCTGGTCGATAAAGACACCATGTTCCCCGTGACTGACGACAACGGGGCAATGCATTTCTTCACGCTCAGCAATCTCAGGGCGTGGGATAACGCAAACCGTCAAATGCTCGAGAAGGCGAATGCATCGTACAACGCATTTAACCAGAGCGTGAACGCCAAGGGTCTGTTTCAGGCGCTCGATAAAGACGGCTCCACTGTCTGGATCAACACGGATAGGGAAATCTGGCACAACACTGCTGAGGAAGGCCAGACGCCAAACTGGAAGAAGACCGGGAAACGTTACAGCAGGACCACTGCAATCAGCCCTAGCGGCTTACCTGTCTTCAAACGCCCTGAGCGCATGAACCAGAAACTCAAGGCTGCTTCAACTTGGTATCAGCGTGTGGTCGTGGGTGCAAAGATCACGGCATCTGCTGTTGCGGACAAGTATGCCGACGAGATGCAGAACGATGCAAGTTACAGCGATATTGCTAAGGAGACAGGAGGCCGGATTGCAGAACCCGTTAAGGCAGCAACAGACGCCACAATTGGCAGCGCAGGGCGTACAGCAGCGGAAATGATCAACGGCGCTCAGGACGTTATCTCAGTCGGGAAGAAAGCTGAGGACGCGATTAATGAAAGGAACCGGGGCCGTTAAGTGCGGATAAGGGGATGATAAAGTTGGCCTCAGGGGAAACTCTGGGGCCGGTTATCTGCATACTCACCAATGACCACGAACTTCAAGCTCGCGTTGGCCTTTTGCCAATTCGATTTCAAAGTTATCGTTCCAGCCTTCGGGAACCTCTAAAACGAAATCAAACTTAAGAGTACCTGATGTCGCATCTCCCGTGCCTATTGTTCGGAGAAATGCAGGAAGTTCAGGGAACCTCTTCAACATATGAAGAGGAGCGCTTGCTATTACTTCAGCAGCACCCGCAAAGCCGTCAGGAACCCGCGCGAACATAACTTCCTCCGCAGTGTTAACGATATGGCGCACTAGGCCACCATATAGTCTACACACATGAATTATCTCATCCACATCGCCGGGAACACCGCTTTCGCCCCATGAGCTTTGAAATTCTGCAAGCAAACCATGCGTTGCTCTTGAGACTGCCAACAGATCATCGACTTTAGTCAATATCCAAGGCGTGAAATTGTCCCCAGATATGAGGGTCTTAGGGCGAATAACTATGCCTTTTTCTAAATCCGCCCCATGCCTTAAGATCGGGCCACAATAGAAATCAATTAATTCGGCAGTTAATATATATTCCCAGTAATCTGGTTTATCTCGAATAATTGCTTGAATGAATTGTGGAAACTCTCGGTAGACCTCAGTCTGCTGAATTTCAGCTTTCTTTTTCAACCGATCGCCATCGGTGCCTAACTCCTTCAATATTTTCTCCTCATGTGCATCCTTCCAGATAAATAATAAACTGTCTGAGAAGCCCCCGGGGTCTTTATCAATCTTCCCGTGGCAGTTTCGGCAAAGCCAGATCGCGTTAGAAATGGATGCCCTTCCGAGATCGGTCATCTCAGGTCGATAGCGCCGTTCACTTGGCCTCGCACCATAAATATGAGCCGCTTCTCCAATCTTAAGAGACTTTTCTTCAGTTGTGTGGGGACCTACTGTCAGAATATCGCAGTCAGGATTACTACAGCGATAAGCCGCTCGTGCAGCCAAAACATCAATTGTTGATTTAGTAAAATCTGGAGCCGCCAACGTGTTTTAAACCCTTTATCATTTTTATGCGTTGAGAGATCAACGATCTTATTTTATATACGCAGAGCAGTACACAAAATTGCATGGACAAAGTACACACAACAATTTTAACCTACTGGTAGATATACATCTAAGGTATTGAAAATAAAGGGTTAAACTGCCCTTGGCTAACGGTTTGATTTCCACAAATCTCTCCGGCCCGGGGAGCCACTTACTTCTTGTAAGTATTTGGAGACATTACGTTTCTCCATCGACTCGAAACATTTCTAGTTTCATTTTTCAACGTGTCATTGAGAACTGTCTTTATTTGTTGTCATTGAATGACGATTGCGAATCGGTGTTTTATTTTGCTTCTTTGCCTAGAAAGCAATCTCGAACAGAGTTTATTTTATAGAATCGTAGCTTGTTTCATCAATCATGGAACCGGATTGCACCCGTCGCAGTTATATCTCTATCTATGCAGGAGAGAAATATGCTGACCGCAGATGCGATGTGGCTTTTTGACGTTCAGGTCACCGTTCACCGTACTTCCGATTCATTTTCTGGTTTTTCGTAACCACTGACGAGTGCTCTGCCTTCAATCATATCTGCGTGTTGAAAACACAACGTGATGACGCCGTATCCTGTTCTTCGACTATCCTGCCTAATATCGCCAAGTCTCATGAATGGAGAAAGATATGAAGCTTTCTGTGATTTCGCTGGCCGCTGCGATGGCTATATTTTCATTTGGCGCGAATGCAGCGCCTGTTTCGATGCCAGAGCCTATCAATCAGAGCGGTTTGACGCATAAAGTCGATTATCGGTGTGGACCGGGTCGTGTAACTGACCGTCGCGGACGTTGCGTGCGTGTGCGTCGTGATGCACCGCCGCCGTCACCTCGCTGGCATCGCGATCGCCCATCCCGTGATTGGAGAGGTGACCGCCATCACAGGTCTGATAGGCATTACCGTGATCGGGGCAATGGCTACTTCATTCCCAAAAAACGCGAATCTCACAACTAGAGCGCCGGGCGCCCTATTGGGCGCGCAAAGGTCGCTCTAACACTTTAAAATTAGAGCATAGTTTTACCTTAAACTGATCCAAGTTTAAGGAATTATGCTCTAGAATTATCCAGCCCGTCAAATCTACAATATTGCCCTGTCAGCTCAACAGCCGTCAGGTTTTTTGCACGCCCTTGACTTGGCGATACATCGCTACATTATCAAGCTAAGATCAATTGGGTGGACGCTATGAAAAGATCTCTTCTTGCTGCCATTATTGCTTTTTCCGCTTCGCCGGTTTTTGCGGATAAACTCTATGACAAGTGTATTGACCAGTCTGACGGAACCAATACTGCGTGGGGACAGTGTGGTGGTGACTGGCTAAAGCGCGCCGACGGTAAGCTGAATGCGACCTGGAAGAAAATCTATGGTCAGGCTGACGGGCAAACCAAAACCGATCTGCTGGCTGAACAACGTTTATGGAACAGCTATAAAGAATCGTCCTGCAATTTCTATGCAAATGGCGATTGGGGAAGGGAAGGCCAAATACTGCATTATCCTAGCTGCAGAGCGAGCGTGATCGAAGCTCGCACAAAGCAATTACAGGAGTATATCTCATTCACTGCTGGTCAGTAGGGCTGCCCCGCAAACGTTAGGAGAGGTCTAGACAACCCTGCCTGTGTTTTGGTGTTCGACGTGGAAGCTGTCCGAAAGGACGGCTTGGATAGGGCTTGAGATTGGCTGGTTCCTGCCAAGCATTGATTGGCGGTATCTGCAGTTTTGATCCTTGTTGATGCAAATAAAGACCTGCCGTCAAATAAGCATCTTCCAGAGCCCCATGGCGAACTCCTACACGCGATAAACCGATTCTGGAAAGACAATGGTCCAGCTTGGCAGATTCACCTCTCCAGAGCCGTCTGGCGCCATCCATCGTGCAATAGACCGGCTGACTGAGCATCTGGACTTCGGCCTTGCGGAATTCCCGTTGAATATAACGCATATCAAATTCAGCGTTGTGCGCCACCAGTTCGTCTGCCCAGCCGAGCCACTGCCGCAATGAGCTTGCCAGATCGGCAAACAGATCCTGATAGCGCGTCATCCAGTTGTCAAATCCATGAACCGCTTCAGCTTGCGGTGAACTGTCTTTTCTTGGATCGAAAATCAAATAGAGCGACTGCTTAAGCAGTTCGTCACCTTCAATTTTCACCGCGCCAAGCGTGATAATGCGATCATACGGTAATAGTCCCGTCGTTTCAGTGTCGAAAACAATGATCTTTTTCTTACGTGTGTGGACTGCGGGCGTGAAAATATCTGTCATGCTATGCCTTGTTCATGCTTTGCCGAAATAAGCATATTTCCTGAACAAGTTGAAGGTTTGCAAAATTGGGAGAGCGACGAAAAGACCAGCTTAAATGTGACACCAATAGCGGTATATGGTCGAGCTGAAAAATTCAGGCAATTAGCTACCCATAAATTTCGGACGCAAATACAATCATGGAAGCCGCGTTGTCCATTCAAGAACCGAGCTTTCTGCCTCAGGCTTTCGAAGCTTCCGAGTTGCACAGCTCCCCACGTTTTGGTGATTGTCTTACATCTGCCGCAAGAGAACTTCTGGCCATTACAGGTCGCTTGCCGCGCGAAGTGCGCTATCTTTCCGACATGCAGAAATGGTTGCTCAGCCAGGCCACGTTTGCTGTGCATTTCGAACACGTGACCAATCCGAACAATCCACCGATCTCGCCGACGAACCTGCTCAATTTCCTCAAAGGCACACCTATTGCCAGCAAAAATACGACGCTGGCATTTCTGCAGGAAACTCGCCACTACAAATTGCTTGAGGCCATCCCGACCGCGGATCGACGGCAGCAAGTATTTCGTGCGAGGCGGGAGACAGAAGGTCTTATTCATTTATGGCTGAGGACGCATCTTGCTGCGTTGGACTTGATGGATGGTGGCAATCGCGCTCGACTTATCGATGCAAACCCCGATTTGTTGCGCTACACCCAACCGCTTATGACTCGCGAGGTTCTGCACAACAGCGATTGGTGCAGACCTGTGGCGAGCATCGCAAATTTTACGCGCGCAGAATCTGGAAATAATATCCTGCACGATGTTGCGTCACGCGCGCCCTGGGAGTTTTCCGGTGATCGGATATGGATCGGGCAGGTAACCTCAAATGGCATATCAAGTCGATACCGCATGTCACAAAGCAACACAGCACGGATTCTCGCTCGTGCTCGTGACGCTGGCCTTATGGGCTGGGAGCGCCCCGGCAATCGTGGCGACTGCTGGCTATCTGCCACTCTGGTTAACGATTATCGCTATTGGCAGGCGCTCAAATTCGCAGCTATTTCCAAAGCTATGCGCAGCGCCGTCATAACAATGGGTATTGGCATCTGAAATAAACCAAACAAAAAAGCGGCCAGACTTTAAAGTCCAGCCGCTATTCCCCGCCCAAAAGTAAGCCTATTCCTCAATGGTATAGGTGCTGAGTTCGCAGAGATCCTGCGTGTCTGTCGTGGTGTCGAGATCATCACTATCCTGAAACTCGAAACGCATGTCGTATTTGCACACGCGACGACCGTCAGCGATCGTGATTTCGATCGTTTCACCCGGATTTAGGACTTGCTGCCCAAAAACATCACCTTCCCATTCATTGACGCCAACTGGAGAAGTATAAAAGTGCGTCAGAACAGAATTCGTACCGTTCTTTAGATTGAATACCAGATCATCTGCTTTTGCGACGCCGACAAACATCAGCAATGCAGCCGAAATGGCACCTGCTATCTTTATTCTTTTCATAATTATTACCCACCCGCTCAACATCGAGCCAAAAAATATTAGTTAGAAATATTTAAGCCGTAAATAGCTGTGATCGTTCAGGAATAACCCTTTTTTGGGCGTAATTTTCTTTCGAGAACTGCCAACAAAATTCTTAAATCTCATTCCATTTGCGTTGATACCTGCAGGACATGAGCGAAACCTCTTTGGCATGACCGTTATATCTTGGCGTCTGATTGAACCAAATCGCTGTAGCTGCGTTGTTTAGCTGTCGTTAACCATAATGGAGGCTGACATGCTGCTATATTCAAAAATTGAAACAGGCATTGCCGCTGCATTTCTGATTCTCGTACCGTTTGTGCTTTTTCTGGTATGAATAGTATGAAGCGCGCATTCCAAGGGCGACATTGAAGGCCGTTAGCTTTGAATGTCGCCCAATCCTCTTTCTGATCACATTGATTTTATTTAATGTTTGGATCCTAATTCATTCATCTCGCGTTCACTCCAACGAGTGATACATTCGTATCAACACAAAAGGAGTGTCCCATGATTAAGAAAGCCGTTCTCGCCGCTATTGCCCTTTCGTTTGTTGGCGCGCCACTTGCACAGGCTCAGGATTATCATCAGCCGCGCAAGCCGGGATACAATCGGGTAGAACCTGCTCGTCCATCGCATGGCAAGGAATTCCAGCGCCATGATCGTCGGGATCAGGGACACAAGCGTTGGTCGCGCGGTGAACGCTACAACAACTGGCAGCGCCATCAGGAAATTCGCGATTACAAACGCTATGGCCTTCGCAAGCCCGGCCGTGGCCAGCATTGGGTAAAGGTCGATAATCAATATCTGCTGGTAACCGCTGCAACCGGCCTTATCGCAGGTATTCTTGCAGCGCGATAAAACGAAAAATCTCAGAGTTTAGAAACAATGAAGGCGGCATTAGCCGCCTTTTTTCATTTGAGTATGTAAACAAGGAAGCAAGCCCAGCCACTGCAAAGCCATGAGACGAACGCTGCGCATGGCTTGCCGAACTACGTGCGAGTCTGCAATGTAGACTTATTGGAAACGTTACCCGTGCCACGTGAAGACAGGAGCGGCGCGTTACAGCGATTCAAGTTGGTGCTAGATCGTTGGGACCGTTTCGCACTTTTGCTGGAAATGCTTTAAGCGGAGAAACTATATGAGCGGCTTTCTGGCCCTTCTGGATGATGTCGCAGCGATCGCCAAGATTGCCGCTGCATCAGTGGACGACATATCCGCGAACGCCGCGAAAGCTGGCAGCAAGACCATTGGTGTGTTGATTGACGATGCTGCCGTCACACCCAACTATGTGGTTGGTATAACCGCCGCACGTGAATTGCCGATGATCGGCAAAATTGCGATGGGAAGTCTCCGAAATAAAGCGCTGCTTATTCCTGTTCTTCTTGCACTCGATTATTTTCTGCCGATAGCAATTACCGCACTATTGATGATTGGTGGTGCTTATCTGTGCTTCGAAGGAGCCGAAAAGGTCTGGCACAAACTTTTTCCGAATGAAGAGCACCATGAAAATGGAGCGCAAGAGGATAAAGACCCAACTGCACTTGAAGAAAAACGCGTCGCAGGTGCTATTAAAACCGATCTCATTCTTTCCGCAGAAATCATGACACTGGCCCTTTCGATGATTGAAACCAACTCAATCTGGATCGAGCTTGCCACGCTTATAGTCGTCGGCATCATGATTACGGTACTGGTTTATGGCGTTGTAGCAGTTATCGTAAAGTTAGATGATTTCGGCGTGTTGATGGCGCGAAAGGGGCGTCTTTCGGCTACACGGGCATTAGGACGCTTTACGGTTCGCGCGGTTCCTAAGTTGCTGTTAGTGCTTACAATCATCGGCACTGCTGCAATGCTCTGGGTTGGAGGAAATATTTTTATCCATGGGTTGCACGGATTGGGTGTTCACCAGCCCTTTGCATGGATTACGGAAACCGCCGCCGACCTTGCAACCTATGTGTCAACTGGCCTTGCCAGCACAGCAAACTGGTTTGCAACTGCCTTCGCAGATGGTGTGTTCGGTTTTGTGCTTGGTTCGCTGATTGTGATTTTCATGGCCAAAATTGCAGAACCACTTTGGAATGCCACGACGGGCAAAGCCTGAACCAAAGCAAAGAGCGAGGGAAAACCCTCGCTCATTTACCTGATGGGTGTCAGATCATGCCGCCATTGGCGCGTAAAACTTGGCCGTTAATCCAACGTCCATCGTCGCCGACCAGAAATGCGACTGCTGCAGCGATATCTTCAGGTGTTCCAAGCCTTTCCAGCGGGTTCATTTTCGCCATCCGCTCAATCAATTCATCGGATTTGCCATTCAGGAACAAATCTGTTGCCGTTGGTCCGGGAGCGACCGCATTGACAGTGATGTCGCGGCCACGCAGTTCTTTCGCAAGAATTGCAGTCAATGTTTCAACGGCGGCCTTCGTTGCGGCATAAACACCATAATTTTCAAGCTTCAGTCCCACTACGCTCGTCGAGAAATTGACAATGCGTCCACCGTCACGCAAGCGTTGGGATGCTTCCCGCATTGTGTAAATACTACCTTTGAGATTAATCGAAATCTGGCTATCGATGACTGAATCGTCGCCATCCTTCACAGAAGCAAGTTTCATAATACCTGCGTTGTTGACCAGCACATCGATACCACCAAAGGCAGATTCAGCGCTTTCGAACATGCGTTTCACAGCTGCTGCATCGCTTACATCGGCCTGATGTGTCACCGCTTGCCCGCCGGACTGGATAATCTCGGCCGCCAATTCTTCGGCCGCATTTTTACTGCCTGCATAATTGACGATAACGGTGAAACCATCCGTTGCCAATCGACGCGCGATAGCAGCGCCTATACCACGTGATGCACCTGTAACGATTGCAACCCTGTCATTGTTGGCTGGCATGAACTTAGCTTTCCTTTGGCGCGCCTTTCAAAGAAGTTTGAGAGGCGACACGCATTAAAATAAATGGCGAGCGTCGATCGATAGCGGTGCGCGCTCTATTCGAGACAAACATAACGCTTCTATAAAGCCGGATAATCATGCATAATTCAGCATCACTATCCGAAAATAGCGAATAATATTATGGACCGATTTGATGCTATGCGGGTTTTTACCCGAGTTGCGGAACGCCGTAGTTTCACGCTTGCTGCGGAAGATTTGGGGCTGCCACGGTCGACTGTTACGGATGCGGTGAAGCAGCTGGAGAAACGTCTTGGTGTCTGCCTTCTTCAACGCACCACCCGCCATGTCAGCCCAACGCTTGACGGTGAAGCCTATTATCGGCGCTGCTTATCTATTCTCAAAGAACTGGAGGACGCAGAAGGCGCTTTTGCCGGACACAAGCCTAAAGGAACATTGCGCATCGATGTGCATGGCACGCTTGCCCGTCATTTTCTGCTGCCAGCGCTGCCACGATTCTTCGAAGCTTACCCCGGAATTGAAATCCACATGAGCGAAGGCGACCGTTTCGTCGATCTCGTCCGCGAGGGTATTGATTGCGTACTGAGAGCCGGAACATTACAGGATAGCGACATGATTGCTCGCCGTGTCGCCTTGCTGAAAGAGATAACGCTCGCCTCTCCGGCCTATCTGGAACGCCACGGCACGCCCACACATCCGGATAATTTGGCCCACAGTCATTGTATGGTCGGATTTCATTCAACATCAACCGGCGGATTGCTGCCTTTAGAATTTACCGTCGCGGGCAGGGTGGTTGAAGTCGGCTTACCTGCACCCATGTCAGTCAATGCGGCTGAGAGTTATGTATCGGCTGCTTGTCTCGGTCTGGGGCTGATCCAGGTGCCGATCTATCACGCCATAAAGCTGATGGAGTCCGGCGAATTGGTTGAAGTGCTTGCGGATTTCCCTCCAAAGCCAACACCTATTTCCCTGCTTTACAGGCGTGAGCGCCAGCTTTCGCCACGTGTGCGAGTTTTCATGGACTGGCTGCAACAAGAGTTCAAAGAAGCGCAAACGTCCAACACGGAACTTGCATTCTTGTAGTCTTGGGATATGTCAGTGCGCGGGGGTCTTTTTCAAACATGGTGTGTTTGCAATCTTTCAGGCGAAACATGCGGTACGCAGCAATGCGGATCGGATTGAACGCAATTGCCTTCTCAGGCCTGGATAAATTGTTTCCGTCTGCTGGCGGACGAGGCGTGGTCTTCACGCTGCATCACGTTGGCCCAAACCAGACTGGTAAATTTCAGCCCAATTCCATTTTGTCGGTTACTCCGGAGTTTCTCACTCAAACAATTCAAACGGTGCTTGAGTTTGGCCTAACGCCCGTTCACCTGCATGATTTGCCGACACTGCTTGCAGACAAATCCGATAATCAAAAGTTTGTGGCTTTCACATTCGACGATGGTTATCGAAATAACGCAGAGATTGCCGCCCCAATTTTCCGAAAATTTGGCATTCCCTATACCGTTTTTCCGACCACGGGCTTTATTGATCGAACACACACAATCTGGTGGGAAACGGCTGAAGCACTTTTAACGAATACGCCGCAAATCAGGTTCGATTTTGGTAGAGGGCTGGAGACAATACGGACTGAAACGGTTGCACAAAAATATGCAGCATTCGACCGATTGACTGCGTTTGTGCGTAACGGTCAAGAAGATGAAGCTGTCCGCCGCATCGACGAACTTGCAACGACGCAATGCGGTATTGATCCTCGTGCTATTGTTGACGAACTGGTCATGGACTATGTGCAGCTATGCGCCTTGGCCGCTGACCCACTCGTTCACATTGGCGGACACACAATCACGCATGTCAACCTTCGCCGAGTGAACAAAGAGCGTCTTGCTCAAGAAATAGACGGATCAACAGCTGCAATTGAGCGTTGTGTTGGCTATCGTCCCAAATCATTCTCATACCCTTACGGCTGGTCCTCGGCTGTTGGGGAGCGCGAGATAGAGATGACAGCAAAGGCCGGTTTCCAGGTGGCCGTAACGACCCAGCCGGCAGTGCTTCAGCGATCAGACGCTTTAAGACCCACCGCCATGAAACGTATTTCGCTCAATGGGAACTTTCAAAAACAGCTTTATGTCAAAGCCCTGATCTCAGGCCTTGCGTTCAAGTTTCTATAGGTTCGGCTCGGACTCGAGCAGTTCCATGCACAAAGCTTTGGCGGCAACGGAAATATCAGGATTGAACACCAGCCAATAGCCTTTCCTGCTTGTGAGCGTAACATCGCAAGCAGGAACAAGTTGCCCCCGTTTAATCGCACCGTCGATCAGTCCGGCCCATCCTAGCGCCACTCCCTGCTCAGCAATGGCAGCTTCAAGAACGAGATTATATGTGTTGAAAACCAACCCATAATTACCGTCGTCGATTTCCTCATCAATGGCATCAAGCCAAGTCTGCCACGTAAACCAGCGATCCCCTTGCAAGGTATCGAGATGCAAAAGTGCTGTTGAGCCCAAACCCTTTCCATTCGGAAACGGCCCGTGCCGCTCAAGAAAGCCGGGGGAACAGACCGGCACAACAGATTCCCCTACAAAAGCGATCGCGTCTTTTGGAAAATCCTCACGTGAGCCAAACAGAACGGCAATATCTGCCTCTCTGTGATCAAGAGGCTGCAACATGGACGACGCAGTGATACGAACATCCACCTCCGGATATTTCGGGCGAAATTTTGCAACACGCGGCATCAACCAGAAGGCAGCAAAGCCATAATCCGTGGCTATTCGAAGCCCCGGTGTTCGTTGCCTGCGCCTGATCTGCTGAATGGCCTCCTCGATTCCATCGAGGCCGAGACGCACTGCCTCATAAAGTATGCGCCCCTCGGGCAAGATTTCCACACCACGGGCACGTCTTGCGAAGAGTGACACGCCCAGCCGGTCTTCCATCCGCTTTATTTGATAGCTGACTGCTGGTTGCGTCATACCCAATTCACGCGCTGCAAGGGTCAGATTTTCCAACCGTCCGACCGCTTCAAAAACGCCAAGACTACCAATATCCCAGGACGAAGAAACCATAGAAAACCTTTATGTCTGCAATAAAAAATGAATGTCTTTTCCCTTATCCATAAAGATGTTTTCCTTGAAGGCAGAATGCAAGTCATAACGAAATTTGATTTTACGGATCGGATTTTGTCAAAGCGGAACAGGGGAAAACGCATGCGCTATCTCAAAATGACAACACTTGCACTGGCGGCGTTCACGGGGCTTACGAGCGTGGCTTCTGCAGCAGATCCTGCAAAGTGCGAAACTATTCGTATGTCTGATCCGGGTTGGACAGATATCACTTCAACAAATTCCATCGCCAGCGTGCTGCTCGACGGTCTGGGCTATAAGCCCGATGTAAAAACCATGTCGGTGCCGATTGGCTATGAGGCCCTTAAAACTGGCAACACCGATGTATTCCTTGGCAACTGGATGCCGGCGCAACAGAAATTCCGTGACGATCTCGATGGCGCCAAGGCTGCTGAAGTTCTGGTGAAAAATCTCGAAGGCGCCAAGTTCACTCTGGCTGTACCAGATTATGTCGCCAAAGAAGGCGTGAAGGACTTCGCCGATCTCGCGGCTCATGCCGACAAATTTGATAAAGAAATCTTTGGCATCGAGCCGGGAGCTCCGGCCAATCAAAATATTCAGAAAATCATCGAAGACAAAAAATTCAAGCTCGACGGCTGGAAGATCGTAGAATCGAGCGAACAGGCTATGCTTGCACAGGTTGATCGCAGAAACCGGGACAAGCAATGGGTGGTCTTCCTGGCCTGGGCGCCGCATCCCATGAACACCAAGCTTAACATCGAATATCTGTCTGGTGGTGATGATTACTTCGGACCCAACTATGGCGGCGCTGAAGTTTATACCCTCTCTCGCACTGGCTGGGCGGGCGAATGCCCGAATGCAGCGAACTTCTTCAAGAAACTTGTCTTCACGGTCGATATTGAAAACGAGTTGATGGATAAGATCCTGAATGAAGGTGCCGAAGGGCCAGCAGCAGCTACTGCATGGCTGAAAGCCAATCCCGAGCATATCGATAAGTGGCTCGAAGGCATCACCACTTTTAAAGGCGAACCAGGAGCAGCGGCGGTCAAGGCAAAACTCGGCCTTTAAACTGCGCTAAACATCCATTTTCGGCGGGCGTTTTCAACGTCCGCCGCTCTGCGTTTGATTTCTTTTAATTTATGGTCTTAGCCAAATGAAAAAGCCGAATATCCTCGTTCTGATGGTTGATCAGCTGAACGGAACATTCTTTCCTGATGGGCCTGCTGAATTTCTGCATGCGCCAAACTTGCGCAAGCTTGCCGAGCGCTCAGCGCGTTTTGCAAATTGTTATACCGCAAGCCCTCTATGTGCTCCGGCACGTGCATCGTTCATGTCTGGACAGCTACCGTCTCGAACGGGCGTCTACGACAACGCTGCTGAATTTTCCTCCGAAATTCCAACCTATGCGCATCATTTACGCAATGCGGGCTATCAAACAGCTCTATCTGGCAAAATGCATTTTGTCGGTCCGGATCAACTGCACGGCTTTGAGCAGCGCCTGACGACAGACATCTATCCCGCTGATTTTGGCTGGACACCTGATTATCGCAAGCCCGGCGAACGCATTGATTGGTGGTATCATAACCTCGGTTCGATCACTGGTGCGGGATCGGCAGAAATTACCAATCAACTCGAATATGACGACGAGGTCGCCTATCAGGCAGAAGCCAAGCTCTACGATCTCGCTCGCGGTCATGATGAACGCCCCTGGTGTCTAACGGTGAGCTTCACACATCCGCATGACCCCTATGTAGCCCGCAAACGCTTCTATGATCTTTATGCGGATATTCCGGAACTTGATCCTAAAATCGGACCATTACCAGAAACCAAAATCGACCCGCACAGCGAGCGTCTGCTGTGTGCCTGCAAGGCCGAAGATTACGATCTCACACGTGAGCAGATAAGAACTGCCCGGCAGGCATACTTTGCCAATATCTCCTATGTCGATGAGAAAATTGGCAGTCTTCTCGATGTGCTTGAACGGTGCGGCATGAGTGAGAACACACTGATCGTATTCACTTCAGATCATGGTGATATGCTCGGGGAACGTGGCCTTTGGTTCAAAATGAACTTCTTTGAAGGCTCTGCGCGTGTGCCACTGATGATCGCGGCACCCCAGTTAACGCCGGAATTGGTAGAAGAAGCCGTATCCACGCTTGATGTGCTACCAACGCTTTCCGATCTTGCGGGCATAGACCTTAAGGGCATCATGCCATGGACAGATGGTGTATCGCTTGTTGATGTTGCTTCAGGAGCAACGTCGCGTGGCGCAGTGCCTATAGAATATGCTGCCGAGGGCACCATTGCACCGATGGTTTCTTTGCGGGAAGACGACTGGAAGCTGAATATCTGTAGGGTCGATCCCCCGCAATTGTTCAATCTTGTGAATGATCCGCATGAACTGGAAAATCTGGCGGCCTCGCCTGAGTATAGGGAAACATTTGAGCGTCTTATCCGCCAAGCCGAGAAGCGTTGGGATCTTGAGCTTTATGATAGTCAGGTGCGAGCCAGTCAGGCGCGGCGCCATGTGGTTTATCCAGCACTTCGCAATGGTGCTTATTATCCATGGGATTATCAGCCATTGCAGAAGGCATCGGAGCGTTACATGCGCAATCATATGGATCTGAATGTTCTTGAAGAAAATCAGCGCTTTCCGCGTTAACTCTAATAAAAAGGCTGATCTTTGATCAGCCTTTTTATTTAACGGAGAATGTCTGAAAGGCGCTTCTGTTCTTTTTCCATGCGATCAAGATTGAGACCTGCAAGCAGATCCAGAATATGCGTCTTCATCAAGGTTTCCGCGTCTTCAACCTTATGCTGCTCAATAGCATCCACAAGCGCATTATGAGCATGGCTTTCGCAGGTCGTTTCCCGGCGTTGCCAATAAAGCGCAATAATCAGCGATGAGCGCGGCAACAGTTCGGCAACAAAACCTGCCAGAATGGAATGCCCTGCAATCTCTGCAAGGTCGAGGTGAAAGCGCGCCGAAAGCCTGATCGCATCGCTGTCGCGACCGGCATGGAGGGCGGCATGTTCGTCATCAAGATGCTTGCGGAGCCTGGCGATATCGGCCGCTGTAGCCACCTTGGCCGCAAGTGCCGCAACTTCCGGCTCAACCAGAGTTCGAGCCTCAAACACTTCTCGCGCTTCTTCCCGCGAGGGTTCGGCAACAAAAGCGCCGCGGTTGGGTTCAAGCCGCGCAAGGCGATCATGCGACAGCGCTTGAAGAGCCGATCGCACGACTGCACGGCTGACAGAATAGATCGTTGCCAGCTCATCTTCCGGTAGTTTGGTGCCAGGCAGTAACTGATGGCTGACGATTGCATCACGCAAGCCTTGATAAACGGAATGCCAGCGTGCCGCCCCATTATTATTGCCGTTTTCAGTCGTGTCTGGTGCGTTAGAGCCAAAAAAATTCATTTGTGTCCGGATGCCAGGTTATTCAGACCGCAGAATGCTCTGCGAACATACAGAGCCTTCAGAGCTTTTCATGTACATATCGAACTCACCTTAATAATTGTCAACAAATTCGGTCATTTGATCTACAACATGGTGTCGATACATTATCCTTATGCTCAGCTCACCGCCCTGGTGAATATGGTTCAAACATCCCTTCAAAGGTCTTTGTCCGCGGTGGCAAATATCCGCCTCTCTTGGATGTCTTCAAGCCGAGACTAACCAGCCCTTCGCAGAGCTTGACCGCAGCGGTGACACCATCAATTACCGGCAAGCCATGTTCCTGCGATAAGGATGCAGCGAGATCAGCCATGCCTGCACAGCCAAGCACAATCGCTTCCGCATGATCATCCCGGATCGCGCGCGCTATCTCTTCAGAAATTCGCTTTCGTGCATCAGAATCGGGAATTTCGAGTTCCAACACGGCAACATCGCTGGCTCTTACACGAGCGCAACGCGTCGCCAACCCGTAGCGTACCAGATTATGCTCGATAGCAGGTACGGAGCGGGAGAGGGTGGTTACCACACTGAACTTGCCTGAAATCAAGCTCGCCATGTGGAAAGCAGCCTCACCGATGCCAATCACAGGCATTGTGCTGGCACAGCGTGCAGCATCCAATCCCGTATCGTCGAAACAAGCTATGATGCAGGCATCAGCCGACGAATGCTTTTGCATTTCGCCGATCATACCAGGAATTGCAAAAACCTCGTCGAAGTAACCTTCTATGCTGGGTGGGCCGTCCTTGGGATTGACGGCTATGATATTGGTATCGGTCGCTGCTACGCTTCGCGCGGCTTCGCCGATTTTACGCGTCATGGAAGCGGTCGTATTCGGGTTGACGACAAGTATGTCCATTTCCTCAAACCATCTTTTTTTATCGTTGTTGATGGCTTAAAGCGCGTTGCCCTTGCAATATTCACTTCGCGCTTCAAGTTATTGTTTTCAAGCAGAAATCCTGATCTCGATTTCTGAAAATTCTTTAGGCATAGTAATGCCTCAAAGCAGAATTCAAGCAGCCGTGCCTTGCCCCCACGACACGGCTGCTGATCCGGTGTCGCAACTTAGATTTCGCCCCCCAGATAAAGTTTCTTCACGCGCTCATCAGAGATGAGTTCTTCTGAATTGCCGGAGAGCACAATCTTACCGGTGGTGAGCGCATAAGCCCGCTGCGAGATACGAAGTGCCATACGCGAGTTTTGCTCAACGAGCAGAACACTCACTTTTTCATCGCGGTTGATGGCTACAATCGAACGCGCAATATCCTGCACAAGCTTTGGTGCAACGCCCAATGATGGCTCATCAAGAAGCAATAGCTTAGGTTTTGCCATAAGCGCGCGCCCGATAACCAGCATCTGCTGTTCACCACCACTCATGGTGCCTGCTGCTTGCGAGTATCGCTCCTTCAGACGAGGGAAGCGGCCCATCACCATTTCCAGCGTATTGGCGATTTCTGCCTTGCTGGAGCGGGTAAAGGCTCCCATCAGGAGATTGTCACGCACGCTCATATATGGAAAGACACGGCGTCCCTCCGGCACCATAGCGATACCCATTTCAACAATCGTATCCGAACGTGTTCCATCAAGGCGACGTCCCTCGAAATAAATCTCGCCTTTGCGCAATTTGTTCAGCCCTGTAATCGCTCGCAGAATTGAGGATTTTCCAGCGCCGTTTGCACCGATGAGGGCTACTGTCTCGCCTTCATTGACTGTCAGCGAAACGCCTTTGAGGGCATATACGTGATCATAATAGAGTTCGGCATCGTTGACTTTCAGAAGCTCTGTCATGATCAGTATCCAATCGTTTCATCTTCTGCGCCGAGATAGGCTTCGATGACTTTTTCGTTCTCCTGAATCTCCTTAGGCGTACCTTCCGCAATCTTCTGACCGAAATTGATGACAACGATCCGATCAGAGATATTCATGACGGCTGGCATATCGTGTTCAACGAGAAGAACAGTGACCCCGCGATCCCGCACGGCACGCACCATTTCCACTGCTTTGACGGTTTCATCGTGGTTCATGCCGGCAAAAGGTTCATCAAGCAGCAGGATCTTAGGCTCCGTGGCCAACCCGATCGCGATGCCAAGCGCTCGAAGATGACCATGGGGAAGGGTCTGGGCAACTTCATTGCGCTGACTGCCAAGCCCTAGAAACTCAAGAATTTCGTCGGCAGAACGGCCAAATTCCTCCTGATCTTGTCGAGCCAGCCCCGTGCCGACATAACATCCGAGGAAACTTGCTTTGGCGCGCAGGTGATGAGCGACAATCACATTGTCTCGCACCGTCATGCCTTTGAAGATAGTCGTTTCCTGAAACGTGCGAACTACGCCTTTACGGGCGACGATGTGCGGAGCAAGCCCCGATATACGTTCACCTTTAAAGCGAACTTCGCCGGTCGTGGGTGTGATAAAAGACGCGATCAGCTTGAAAAGAGTCGACTTTCCCGCACCGTTCGGCCCGATCACAGATAGAATTTCCTTTTCCTTTACCGAGAAGGAAACCTCGTTGACTGCCACAAGCCCGCCAAAACGCTTGGTCAGCCCTTTGACTTCGAGAAGTGCACTCATGATCTCGATCCTTTCTTGCCAGTCAGTCGAAGGCTGAGCAGGCCGTTAGGCAGGAACAGCATCAGAATGATCAACAGGCTTGAGAAGATAAGGAGCTGGAATTTTCCGGTCTGAAACAGGAAATCCCAACCGAAATAGAGGACAAAAGTGCCGATGATTGGCCCGAAAACATAGCCAAGCCCACCAAGGAAGCAGTTGAGCATGAAGTTGACAGAGTCCGTAACAGTGAAACTCGAAGGATAGATTGACTGCGAGATTGCCACGAACATCGCACCGCCAAGACCGCCAAGGAAAGACGAAATGGCATAAGCCAGTACGCGCAGATAAGTAATGTTGACGCCAATAGAGGACGCGAGTTCTTCGTTCTGTTGCAGCGACTGGCAAAGCCCGCCGATGCGCGAATGAATAAGCCGGTAAAGCCCGGCGAAGCAGAGCACCATCAGCACAACCGACACGTAATAGAAGGCTGCACGCGGGTTCTGGAGCGTTGCGAAATCCGGCAGGATCGTCAGGCCGAATATCGATATGCCGCCGGGCATCGGAATGCTGACCATGCCCTTCGCACCATTGGTGATTGGCAAGGCCATCGCCAGCAACCGCGCAACTTCCGTGAGCACCAGTGTGACCATAGCAAAGTAAACACCGCGAAGCCTCAGGATCGGTATGCCGATAAGGATACTGGCGAAGGCACAGAACAGTCCGGCCAATGGCAGCGTCAGCCAGAAAGAAATGCCATATTTGACCATGAGGATGGCCGAAACATAGCCGCCCATCAATGCGTAGGCACCCTGACCGATATTGATGCGGCCAATATAGAAGGTAAGCCAAACACCACCGCTGACGATAGATAACAAGGCCACGGAAGTCAGTGTATAATAAAGGTCGTTGCGTCCGGTTACTTCGATGAGCAGCGGAATGCCGATCAGTACGAGTGCGAGAAAGGCAACGACGCCAAGGAGTTTTGTTGTCTTTGTCATGATTGCCCCCATCAACCCCAAGGTTTGCCCATAAGCCCATTCGGGCGGAGACTGAGGAAGACCATCAGCCCGGCAAAGATGACGAGATAGGTGATATCACCATAAGGACGCAGCACAGTGAGGCCGACCGACTCCAGCATGCCTAGGATGAAGCCGCCGGCAATTGCACCGCTGACGACACCTGCGCCACCAATCATCACCATCATGAAAGCCTTGATGGAAATTGCTCCACCAATACCTGAATTAACACCGGTAATGGCAACCAGCAGACCGCCGACGAGGCCTGCCAGCATAGCTCCCATTGCGAAGCCAATCATCGAATATCGATCAACATTCACACCCATCAACTGCGCAGCCACGCGGTCCTGGGCGAGCGCGCGCATTGCACGACCGGGTTTCGTAAACTGCATAAAGAGAACGAAAGCAGCGATGAAGATGACGGCGAGTGCGCCGATCAACATGCGGTCATAAGGCATTATCAGCCAATCAGAAACGAAGACACCGTTTATGATTTTTGGCACGCCGCGCTGCTTTTCGCCAAAAAGCAGAAGGATAATCGCATCGAGAAAGAACGCGACCGCCGCCGCAAGCAGCATTGTGCTTTCATCTCGCAGACTTCGTTTGATGACGGGCCTGAATAAAAGCTTCTCAATCAGTGCACCGACAATCATCAAAGTGACTGCAGAGGCGAGCAACGCCACGACAAATGGTAAGCCGAGCTGACCATAGATCGTGTAAGTGACGAAGCCGCCGAGCACATACATCTGGCCGTGCGCGAAGTTGAGGACGTTCATCAGTGCGAAAATCAGCGTCAATCCTAACGCGATCAGTGCATATTGCGCACCGAGATACAGCCCATTGGCTATAATTTGTTCCATGAAGGCAGACTCCCCCTGCGGAGACAGGGCCAAGCCAAAGCCTCCGTGACAGTTCTTTACGGTTGGGAGGCCTGATGCGGACCATAACACCGCATCAGGCTATTGCTTGAGTGCCGTTCGTTTAATCGACTTTCGCCACGAACAGCGTTTCAAACTTGCCGTCCTTGTACTCTGTCACAACCATCGGAATGCCGATCTGGCGCTTCTGGCCAAACGACGTCGTGCCAACATAAGTCAACTTCGCATCGTCCCCCTTCACGAAAGGGTTCTTTGCGGAAAATGTATCCATGGTCTTCATGAATTCTTTGACATTGTCGATTGCAGCAGGATTGGCTTTGATCGTTTCGATAATATAGTCGAGCGCATAAACCTTGGTGTTGGACTCGTCATTATACTCGCCGTAGGCTTTCGTGTAGCGATCAACGAATTCCTTCATGGTGTCTGACGCGATTTCCGGCGTCGAAGCACCGCCTACAGAAATGAAGCCATTCGCAAGCTCACCCGCACCTTCTTCAAGAACTTTGGCGTCTTGAGCAGTTTCGGTTGAGATGAAGCCCTCGTAACCGAGCTCACGCGCGGCACGGATGAGAAGTGGCGCATTGCCTGGTGCAACACCTGAAAGAACCAGAAGGTCAGGCTTCTGCATGATGATCGGTGTCAAAACCGGCGTAAAATCACGGGTGTCGTTCTGGTAGGCATCGCTGGTAGAAACGACTTCAAGGCCAAGAGCCTTGGCAGCTTCGATGCCGCTATCGCGCTGGCTCAGCGGATCTGATTCATTGGCGGCAACGAATGCGACGCTCTTAATGCCCTTATTGTCCTTGAGGTATTTATAGATCGCCGGACCGGACTGATAGTTGGCGATCATACCCAGAACAGCGTTGGATGCTGGGGGCGTATAAAGCTCTTTCGGGAATGAATAAGGGAAGTAGATGATCCCTTTGGATTCGGCGACCGGCCGCACGGCAGCGGCACCGTCATCTACATTTGGCCCTACGACGTAATGCACGCCTTCCTGAGCCATTTTTTCCATGCCGGCAATGGCACGCTTGGGATCTTTCTGGTCATCGAAAGTGACGATGTTGATCTTGTAAGTATCATCGCCGATCTTCACACCACCGGACTCATTAAGCCAGTCTGCACGTACCTGCATCGAACGAACGTTAGAAGTGCCCCATGCCGCAGCGGGCCCACTGGTTACACCGACAAAACCGATTTTGAGTTCTTTGTCTGCTGCTTGGGAGGCATTGGCGGACATGAGCGCAAAAAGTGAAACGGCGCCCAGCGCCGCAGTTTTGATAACTGCGCGTCTGTTAAACATTTTTATTCCCCTTGTTTAAATCACCCCTCTCTCGTTTGATGGAGAAGAGCATGATGGATTGAACGTCACATCTAAAAGATTGTCAACAATATTAATTCCCATCATAAACAAAATGGCGATAAGGTGATCACAATGCTTATTAGCAAGAGATCAAACACTTCATTTCTAATGGCTTACGTCCAACCAGCGCCTGTGAAAAATACAGACTTAGTCAGGAGACAATTTCATTCAATATTGAATCGTTCAAACCACGTTATTTGTTTGTTTTATCGCATTTGCCTCACGTAAAACCGCTTCGCACTTTTTGCTCAAATGCATTAGTGTTTGTTGAATGCAAAATGAATTGCGGTCACGTTTGACGCAAACTCCAGACTAAAGAGATCTCATGTCCGTCCAGCGCGTAAGTTTCTATATTCTTCTGGCTCTGGTCACTATAGCCTTCACGTGGCTGCTTATTCCTTATTATTCTGCGGTTCTTTGGGGCGTTATCCTCGCGGTCATATTCTATCCGGTTCAACAATGGCTGCTGCGGGTTCTGCGTGGGCGGCGCAATGTTGCCGCGCTGTTGTCGGTGTTGATGTGTATCTGTTTGGTGATCATTCCAACGCTTTTGATCTTTGGATCGCTGGTTCAGGAAGGCAATTCGCTCTATCAGCGGCTCAGTACGCGTGAGTTCGATCTGAATAGCTATATAACCAGCATTCTGGGAGCTTTGCCCGACTCCCTTGAGGAATGGATGGTTCGTTTTGAACTTGGTAGTTTTGCCGAATGGCGTTCGCGCATTTCATCCGCCATCTTGCAGGGCAGTCAAATCTTTGCTGGCCGGTTGGTGAGCTTTGGTCAGAACACACTTCAGTTCTTCATCAGCTTCGGCATCATGATCTATTTGCTGTTTTTCCTGTTCCGCGATGGCGCAGAACTGGGCGCTAAAATTCGCCAGGCCATTCCTCTTACCGATGAATATACTGGCCAACTTCTGGATAAGTTTACCGCAGTCATCCGCGCCACCGTTAAAGGCAACATCATTATAGCGCTTATTCAAGGAACGCTTGGCGGCTTGACCTTCTGGTTCCTTGGCATTGAGGCCGCATTGCTTTGGGGGGTGATGATGACAATCTTCTCACTGCTTCCCGTTGTCGGCGCTTCTCTCGTATGGGGACCGGCAGCCATCTGGTTTATGGTCAACGGTATCTGGATAAAGGCGGCAGTCCTTGTGTTCGTAGGTGTTTTCGTAATCGGCCTGATCGACAACTTCCTGCGCCCGCCGCTGGTCGGTAAAGGCACGCGTATGCCCGACTTTGTCATACTCATCTCGACGATTGGCGGTATTTCGCTGGTGGGAATAAATGGTTTTGTCGTCGGCCCAATGATTGCGGCAATGTTCATCGCTGCCTGGTCGCTTTTGGCTCAAGAGCAGAACACGGTAATTCCGCCTCAGACAGACGCTGATTAAAAACTCACACGGTGCGGGAGGGGCTTAAAAGCAAGAAAGCCCGCTGCACTGGGAGGAGGAGTGTGCAACGGGCTGATCTGTAAAGCGCGACTGGGAGGAGGAGTGCCGCGCTTCGCGTTCAGTTTCTGGGAGGAGGAGTGAAACTGAACAACCCCAAAATAGGAGCGGGACCCGCCACTTACAAGAGGCGATGCTGCAAAGCAGTTATGCATTTATGAATAGCTTAAAAAAGAAACCGCCCCGCAGCGATATACGCGCTGGGGCGGCTCTATCCTCCTCCAAGTGGAGCCGACAATAACGGCCAGCGATTAAAAAGCAACCCCTTAATATTCAACTCTAATTTTCAGAATTTACTGAAATCAATGTAGGAATGAGCACTCCTACAAAATAGCTATGAAGCTTTAATTTCACAGTCTTCATCGCCCAACTTGCATTGTGTAATTTTTTAATCCTTATGTAAAAAAATACACAAGTCGATCAGATGTTATATCTCTTCCCAACGAACTTAACGTTCCTTTCTTTAATCGATTAAACCTTTATGACGCCTGGCGTTCCACAACCCGCGCATACCCCTTATCCACATTTGTATATTTAAAGTTGACTCATAATATCATGATTAATATAGCCTCCAGTTAACATGAGTCTTTTTATCATCTTAATGACATGGCGGTGACAGCCAATTCGGGGGTTGCAATGAAAATGAAGTCGAGACGCGGCAGCTATCTGTTGGAAACAACGGTTTTGGGCGGAGCAATTGGTTTGAGTCTTCTGGCGGCAATGCCCGCTTTTGGACAAACTGTTCAGAATCAAAAAGCGGCGGGGGCGGATCAGCTGGCTCAAAAGAAAGAGCAGGCACTTCAACTCGATACAATTACCATTTCCCCAAATATTCAGAACCAGGCTGCCATTGATGCCATGGCATCCACGAGTGTCATCACGCAGCAGCAGCTTGATCGCATTCAGGCAACGACGGCCGCTGACATTTTCCGTTCGACACCCGGCGTGCATGCGTCCTTGAACGGAGACGACCCGGCGACATCGATCAATATTCGCGGTCTTCAGGAGTATGGTCGTGTTGCAGTAACGATTGACGGCGCACGTCAGGATTATTGGCGTGTCGGTCACGGCTCAGGTTCATTCTATATCGACCCGGAAATGCTCAAGCAGGTAACGGTTATTCGCGGACCTGTTTCCAATGCATACGGTTCTGGTGGCATCGGCGGTCTTGTCGCTTTTGAAACCAAAGATGCGGGCGACTTCCTGCGCGACGACGAAACCTGGGCGTTGAGCGAAAAGCTGCGTTACGAAAGCAACGGAAATGGCTGGATGACCAGTACGGTCGGCGCCTATCGCCTCAATCCGAACTTCGATGTTATTGGCAACATCAATTATCGTGATAGCGATGCCTATAAGAATGGTGATGGCGATGTCGTCCGCTGGACCGGTGAACGCGTCGTCAGTGGCCTTGGTAAAATCACAATCCGACCGGCAGACGGTCACGAGGTCAAACTCGGTTTCCAGCGCCAGAAATATAACGACATCATGACGGGCAGCAGCGGATCTACCTCCAGCACACTGTCTCGCTATAATGCTGAAACGATTGTCAGCACCTATACCGGCAACTACACCTATAAGCCTGACGATAATCCATTCTGGGATCTGTCGGTTAATGCCTATTACAGCGATACCGACAATGACCAGTATCAGGTCTGGACCAAGGCCAACATAGGCAAGACCCGTTACTACGATGTTTCGACAGCTGGTTTCCGTGCCTATAACAGTTCACGCTTTGAAACGGCGGCCATGAGCCATACGCTCACTTATGGCGTGGACTATTATAAGATGCGCGGTGAATCTGACACCGACAACTTTGGCAACGGCGAACAGCAGGCTTATGGCGGCGTTATCCAGTGGCAGGGTGATTATCAGAAGTGGCTCGAGCTGATCGGTGCCCTGCGTTACGATGGCTACCGCCTTGACGGCACGACCAAGGCCACCAATGTTCTGCCTTCGGAAGATGTCAGCGTCGATGGCAATCGCGTTTCGCCGCGTTTCAGCGTCGGTGTGACGCCGTGGGATGGTGTTCAGTTTTACGGCCTGTATTCTCAGGGATATCGAGTTCCCCATATGCAGGACATGTTCAGGCAGAACGGAGCGCACGGTTCAGGATATGAACCGAACCTGCTTCTCAAGCCCGAAGTCGCAACTTCTTATGAATTTGGCGTCAATCTGCGTCAGGATGGCATTCTGGACGCTGGCGATCAGGTTCGCGCCAAGCTCAACCTCTTCCATACAGACGTCAAGAATTACATCAACACCGTCAAGACCGGCAGTGTGACGACATCTGAGAATGTCGGCGATGCACGTCTGCGCGGGGTGGAGCTGGAAGGCACCTATGACAACTGGTGGGGCTACGTGAACCTTGCGGCTTCTTATACCGACGCGGAAATGAAGGATGGTGTTTACAAGGGCGAAAGCCTGAGCAACACGCCGCTCAACAACCTCAGTGCAACGTTGGGCCTGAAGGCCTTTGAAGAAAAGCTGGTTTACGGTGTCGAATATGAAAGCATCGGCAAGGTCAATCGTGCGCTTACAACGGGTGGCATCAAAGTCTATCCGCGCGTCGATCTCGTAAACATCTTCGCCAATTGGCAGGTTACTGACAATGTGAAACTCGACTTCGGCGTCGATAACCTCTTCAACAAAGCCTATACCGATGCACAGACCGGTTGGGCCACAAGCACGGACATCGAACAGGCAAAAGGGCGCACTTTTAAGATCGCCATCACTGGTCGCATCGGCGGCTGATTTTGCAGCGGGCGAGGCGGCTATTTACCTCGCCCGCCACCTCCGATCAGAACAACAAAACTTTTCCAGAACACTCAACTTTATGCTAGTAAGATTCTGGAAAACACAGATTGAGAAAAGCCGTGTCCAAGACGTCATCAGAACTGACAGCCAGGCTGACAAGCCATTCCCATATTAGCCTTCAGAAAGGCGAAGCTTATCTGCCGAGCATTATTGACCGGCTGAATTCCTATCAGGCTCAGTATGATAGCCATGAAGGTCGCCATGCTTTCGGTTACGATTTCGGTCGGATAGAAATTGATGCCGCTGATAACGGCTATCGCGTTTCGCTTTTCGCTGATGAGGATATCGGTTTGCATCGTCTCAAAGACCTCGCAGCCGTCGCCATCAAGCTTTACACCAAAGAAGAAGCGCCGGAGATTGTGTGGCAAGGCGACCGTGCAGGAGAACAGGTTCTGCCGCAGTTTCGACTGATGCACGTTTTATCGACGAGCCTTTTCACACCGCATATGTTGCGCGTGCGGCTTGCCGGAGAAGACCTGAAGCGCTTTTCGCTCTTTGGAGCTATGCATGTTCGCCTATTACTTCCGACAGAAGAGGTGCCTGAGCCAGTCTGGCCTATCATGGGACCAAATGGCCTGCCATTCTGGCCCGATGAAGCACGCAAACCGGCATCACGTGCCTATACGATCCGCGGACTTGATATCGATGCTGGCTGGCTTGAAATAGACTTCTATCTGCATGAAGTGGAAGGCTTGGCCTGCAAATGGGCTAAAGGCGTGCAGATTGGCGATACTGTTGGCCTGATGGGACCAGTGGGACGTCCGCTGCGCCAGGCGAGCCGTTACCTGATCGGAGCCGACGCCACCGGGTTGCCAGCTATAGGACGTATGCTGGAGGAATTTTCCCCGGACGTAACAGGCCGTGTTATCATCGCTGTCGATAGTGAGAAAGACGTACAGCCGTTGCAGCATCCGCAAGGTGTTTCCGTCGACTGGATTATCGATTCAGATCAGAAGCGTGCCGCAGAAACATTGACGCAAATTCTCTGCGAAGCCGAATGGCCAGAAGGTCCGGATAGTTTCGGCTGGTTTGCGGGCGAGGCGGATCAGGCCAAGATTGTTCGACAATATTGGCGGCAGACACTCGGCAAGAGCCGAGAGAGTACACTTGTTGCCGGATATTGGCACAAGGACGCAGTAGGTTTCATGGCCGGTTAATGCAGACTGAAGCTAGAGCGCATCCCGAAAAGTGTGAAACGGTTTTCGGGCAAAGATGCGCGTTAAAACAAATATTTAGAGCGTCGAGCTGATCCAATCAGATCGAAACGCGCTCCAAAACAAGCGGTTTGGGCACATTTGTTTGCCCCCGCTTGATTGATAGGCTGTTTCCGAAAAATGCTGACCTCGGAGTTCATAATAACCTTTCGCTTGCAAACGGAATGCGCTAGGCACCCTACTAATTGTGAATAGAAGGAGCCGGGCCGTGGCCGATTTGTTGAAACGCTTTGCCAGCTATTACCGACCGCATCGCGGTTTGTTTATACTGGACTTTTCAAGTGCTGTGGCTGCGGGTCTTCTGGAGCTCGCCTTTCCGATTGCAGTAACACTCTTCATCGACCGGCTGCTGCCAACGGGCCAGCTTGGCCTTATTTCACTGGCAGCCATCGGTTTGCTTGGGATCTATGTGCTCAATGCTTTCCTGCAGGTTATCGTAACCTATTGGGGCCACATGCTCGGCATCAATATTGAGACCGAGATGCGCCGCAAGGCTTTCGATCATTTGCAAAAGCTGTCCTTCGGCTTCTTCGATAATCAGAAAACTGGCCATCTGGTTGCCAGATTGACGAAAGATCTCGAAGAGATCGGCGAAGTCGCGCATCATGGACCGGAAGATCTGTTTATCGCCATCATGACACTGATCGGCGCGTTCTGTCTTATGATGTGGGTTCATGTTCCATTGGCCCTAATAACGGCTGTGATTGTGCCGCTTTGCGCCTATGTGACGCTGCGCTATGGCGGCCGCATGACAACAACATGGCATGCGCTCTATCGCCGTGTCGGTGACTTCAATGCCCGTATTGAAGAAAATGTCGGCGGTATCCGTGTCGTGCAGGCCTTCACCAATGAAGACCATGAGCGCAAGCTCTTTGCGGAAAGCAACGAGAACTATCAAAAAACAAAGCTCGCCGCCTACAAGATCATGGCAGCCTCTATGTCGCTGTCTTATCTCTCGATGCGCTTTGTGCAGGTCGTGGTTATGCTTGCAGGTGCCTGGTTTGTCGTGCGCGGTGAACTGACTGCGGGTGGCTTTGTCGGCTTCCTGTTGCTCGTCAACGTCTTCTTCCGCCCAATCGATAAGATCAATTCGGTTATCGAAACCTATCCGAAGGGTATTGCCGGTTTTCAACGCTATATCCAGTTTCTCGATACCCGCCCTGATATTGCTGATCGTCCGAATGCAAAATCGGTTGCACGCCTCAAAGGTGATATCGAATACCGCGATGTCAGCTTTGGTTATAATTCCGAGCGACCAATCTTCGATGGCCTGAACATGACAATCAATGCGGGCGAAACAATCGCTTTTGTTGGCTCGTCGGGGGCGGGCAAGACGACGATCTGCTCGTTGTTGCCACGGTTTTACGAAGTTAATGGCGGGGCCATTCTGGTTGACGGTATAGACATTCGCGACATGACGCTGAAATCGCTGCGTTCCAACATCGGAATTGTCAGTCAGGATGTCTTTCTGTTCGCAGGAACTATCCGCGAGAATATTGCCTATGGTCGTTTGGACGCAAGTGATCAGGAAATTGCCGATGCCGCCCGTCGCGCGCGTCTGGATGCAGTCATTGCTGCAATGCCAGAAGGTTATGACACGGTTATCGGCGAGCGGGGCGTCAAGCTTTCCGGTGGACAGAAGCAACGTCTCGCAATCGCGCGTATTTTCTTGCGCAATCCACCGATCCTGATTCTCGACGAAGCCACCTCTGCTCTCGATACGGAAACCGAGCGCGCGATCCAGCAGTCTTTGTCGGAGCTTTCAGTTGGTCGCACAACGTTGGTAATTGCACATCGCCTTGCAACCATCGTTAATGCGGACCGAATTATGGTTGTCGAGGATGGCCAGATTGTCGAGCAGGGCAATCATGCCGAACTCCTGTCTGTAAAGAATGGACGCTACAAGCGCCTCCATGCGGTACAGGCAGGCTCGTCAGGTGACGGGCTGTTTTCAGCCGCCGGTTGACTGGAGGCTTCACCCTGAATGCATCAAGAGCTATTGTTTCCTGAAGTCATCTAGGAAACAATGTCATGACCACGATCAGCATCAAGCGGATTTATGAAGTACCACAATCCGAAGACGGATTTCGCGTATTGGTTGATCGTATATGGCCACGTGGCATGACCAAAGAGAAAGCAGCACTCGATCTTTGGGCCAAAGACATTGCTCCTTCGTCAGCGCTGCGCAAATGGTTCAACCATGACATCTCCAAATGGAGCGAGTTCGAGAACAGATATCGTGGCGAGTTGGCAAACAACGAGGCCGCGATACTCGAACTCATGCAGAAGGCGGCTCAGCGGCATTTGACGCTGCTTTATGGAGCCCGAGATGAGCAGCATAATCAGGCAGTCGTCCTGCGAGATTTCATTCAGTCTCTCACCTAAATTAATCACAAAGAATTATGAATATCTATCTGTAATATATAGAATAATAGAACACCCTGAATATGAGAATTCAGGGTGTTTTTATTTGTCAGCTTTTAGTCAGAGCGCTATTCTACCACTTGGTGTGGACTTTCAGCAGAGCCTTACGACCTTCGCCATACCCACAGACGAAGACGCCCTGACATCCGGCGACATAGTTCTTGTCGAACAGATTGGTCACGTTGAGATCAATGCCCCAGTTATCCTTTTCATAGCCGAGTTTCAAATCGGCGAGGGCTACGGCTGGGACCTTAAGCGTGTTTTCCTCATCAGCATAAGATGAGCCAATATAACGGACACCACCACCCAGAGTTACACCTTCGAGCTTGCCTTCAGGCACCTTATATTGAACAAAAACAGATGCCTGCTGTTCAGGCAAAAGATATGGCCTCTTGCCAACGAGTGCGTCGTTGCTCTGGTTTTCTTTGATCTTCAAGTCATACGCGGTCACTGAAGCTGTCAATTTCCATGCATCGGTGATGTTGGCCTGGACTTCCAGTTCGAAGCCGCGCGAATTAACCTTGCCAAGCTGCTCGCGAGCAAAGCTGGTGCCGGTTAGCGCATTTTCTTTGGTCAGATCGAACAGCGACGCCGTGATCAGACCGTCAAAGAGTTCAGGACGATATTTCACGCCCACCTCATATTGCGTGCCTGTTTCAGGTCGGGCATAGCTGCCGTCATAAAGCGTTTCGATGATCGGATTAAAGAAGGTCGCAACGCTCAGATAAGGCGTGATACCATTGTCAAATTGGTAACCCACACCGGCACGGCCCGACAGGCGACCAGTATTATACTCATAAGCGGGCAGGCCGGTTGCATCGGTCCAGACATAATCATAACGACCGTTTGCCGTCACAATCCAGCCATCACCAAATTCGATACGATCCTGCGCATAGACGCCAAGCTGATGACGGCGCAAATCCTGATCAATATACGGGTCCCACATTGGCCCCTGTGGCTCGCCATAAACCGGATCATATGGATTGATAGGCGTCGCACCGCCGGTTTGCTGCATCTGATTGATGCGGAAATACCGATATTCAGCACCGAACAGCAGATTATGGGTCAGAGCACCAGTAGTCACAGCACCTTCGAGCTGATTATCGGCCTGAAAGGTATGGACGGTCGTGTCGTGCTTGAAGTTGATGCGCGAGACATTCGGATCGCCGGGCGCGGGCTGTGGGAGAAAATTATAGCCATATGCATAGAGGCTATGTTCTTTGACATGCGCAAAGCCGTAGCGAACATTCTGACGAATGGTCCAGTCATTGTCGAACTGGTGTTCGAACTCGTAACCGATCTGGGCCTGCTCTCGCTTATAATCGTCCAGATATGGCTCAGTGAGGTTGGTCTTGCGCGAAATCTTGCCAAATTCGGTAGGAACGACTGTGCCAAAGTAAGGGAGGAAGCCGCCGCCATCATGTGTCAGGTCGAGGTGCGTATAATTGGCAAGAATGGTCAGACGTGTCGATTCATCCGGCTTATATTCAATGCTCGGTGAAATGACGCCGCGGAACTCCTTGGAATAGTCAGTATAGTTGTCGCCACCCTGAATCTTGCCATTGATGCGATAATTGACCGTATCGGTAGCCTTATCGCCAATATCGAAACCGAGATAACCGTTGCCGTAGCTGTTGATACCAGCTTCCAGGTAGCGGATGCGTTCACCGGTCGGACGCCTGCTGATATAGTTGACGATACCGCCCGGATTGGCCCCACCATAAAGTGCCGAGGAGGCACCGCGCAGGACATCGATACGCTCGATATCAAAGCTATCGATAAGAAAGCCCCCGAAACCGTAGCTGAAATTCTGCAATCCATTGAGATAAGTGCCGTACTGCGTCGCTTCAAACCCGCGAATATAGATCCAGTTTGTATCGTTATCGACGCCGAAAGGCTGACCGAGTACGCCCGGTGTGTAACGCAAAGCTTCATCGAGCTTCTGTGCACCTATGGCATCCATTTGATCGCGTCCAACGACAGAAACCGATTGCGGGATTTTCTCAATCGCCACGCTGCTTTTTGAACCCGTCGTCGTTGCTACCGGAACAAAGCCTTCTACCGGTGCTGTGCCATCTGATGACCTGCCACTGCCAGTCTGTACGACAACGGTATCAAGACGGATCGATGTATCAGCATCTTGTGCGTAAGCTGACGTGCCCGTGAGCGGAAGCAACGCAAGCGCGGTTCCACTCGCCAACAGCATCATCATTTTTTGCTTCATCGATATCGTCATATGGCTATGGCCCCTCATATAATCTGATAAATGCCTGCTTGATTGACCGAAATATCCCCTCCGGGCGTATTCTCAGGCATGATCATTGCAAACCCTGATCAGACTGCAATTAATATGAGTATTTACATCAAGATATTATGCGAAGATTGATCGTTATTACGCTAAATTGAACGATATTTTGCTAATATGATGGTCCTCTCAGAAGAAAGCTCTAGGAGCGCGACCGCAGCCAAGCAGCGGGTGTAATACCGATCAACTTCTTGAATACACGCGTAAAATGAGCTTGATCGGAAAAACCGGTGATAGCGGCTATATGGGGCAGCGATGCGCGGGGCTGCAGGAGAAACATCTGCGCATGGTCAATGCGCCGCTTCATCTGCCAGGCGTGTGGAGAAACACCCGTCGATGCTTTGAATGCGCTGCAGAAATAGGATTCTGAAAGCTCTGCAAGCGATGCAAGCTCCTGAAGACGGATTATGCGATAATAATTTTCCTCGATGAAATCAGTGACACGGCGTAACTGCCACGGCGAAAGTTTGCTCTTGCGTGTCGCCTGTTCGGACCGTGCTTCAAACAACTCGCTGACAAGTGCATTGATCAGGCTCTCACCATAAAGCCCATGCAATGGGGCGTCCGAGAGACACTCCTCCGCAAGGAGCGCACCAATCTGTTCGATTTTGTTATTGGAGAAGAGCAGGCGCGGACGCTCCACGGCATTGATGTCAAGCGCATTGCCGAAGCGCTGTTGGAGCGTGCGGATATCGAGATGTAAATCGAGATGTTTCAGTTTTCCCGGTCTGGTAACACGGCTCCAGATTGTCATGCCTGCGGGTATGTAGCAGAGCTTCGGTTGTTCCGCTGTTTGCGCAACGGCTCGAGCGCTTTGCTCAGGCTTGATCGCCAACTCGCCGCGACTTTCAAGTACCAGAAAAAGACGTGGGGCCTGCGAAACATATTCTCCACGCGCGCCAGGACCGCATTCCACTGTCCACACATCCGCAATGGCACCATTCCAGACGCGATAATGAAGATCGTCCAGCAAGCGGACGTCTTCGATGTGGCTTTTCATATGCGGATGGAAGCCCAATAGGATTTTTCCCGATGAAACAATTTTAACATGTATATATTCGTCATGTTTTGCTATCAACCGGCCAAACATAGTTTTAACGCACGGCTGCTATCCGAAAACGGGATAAATTGATGACTTCCGCATTGTTCGAACTTGAGAATGTCAGCTTCGCAGTTCCCGGGCGCACCTTGTTGCAGCCTTTGACCATGTCGATCCCAGCGGCAAGCCTCACAGCACTCATCGGACACAACGGGTCAGGAAAGTCGACGCTTTTAAAAATTCTGGCCCGCCAGCACCCTGCATCGGGCGGAACAGTGCGTTTTGCAGGCAAGCCGCTAAACGAGTGGGGTGATCGCGAGTTCGCGCGCAAACTCGCTTATCTACCGCAGCAAACAGCGGCAGCATCGGGCATGCTGGTCAAAGAGCTGGTCGCACTTGGTCGCTATCCATGGCACGGCGCACTTGGCCGCTTCGGCACAACTGACCGTCAGAAAGTTGAAGAAGCCATTGAACTGACGGGCATCTCACCTTTTGCGGATCGTATGGTCGATACGCTTTCGGGGGGCGAACGTCAGCGCGTTTGGCTCGCAATGCTGGTCGCACAGGATGCAGAATGCCTGCTGCTGGACGAACCGACATCGGCGCTCGATATTGCACATCAGATTGAAGTTCTCTCGCTTGTGCAGAAACTCTCGCATGAAAAGAACCTGAGCGTGTTCGTTGTTCTCCACGACGTGAATATGGCGGCACGTTTCTGCGATGCTGTATTCGCACTACACAGCGGTCGCCTGATCGCTCAATCGACACCGACCGGGATTATGGTGCCTGAGCAGCTAGAAGAGATTTACGGCATTCAGATGGACGTCATGAAACATGCATCAACGGGCCACCTGATCGCCGCACCTCGATAAAAGGATGTTTCAGTTTTCAGATTTGTAATCCGCCCGGTTTATCCCGTGGCGCTGCATCTTGTCGTAAAAGGTCTTGCGCGGGATACCGAGGGCTTCGAGCGTTTGCTGCACATCGCCATTGTTCGTTGCAAGCGTCTCGCGGATAAGGGTCGCTTCATAAAGCTCAAGTCGCTTTGGTAGCGTCGTTTGCTCGTCCGGAACCGGCGCAGGCTTGGCAGGAGCAGTAACGCCCAGCGAAAATCTCTCCGCAAAATGCACAAGTTCGCGGACATTGCCTGGCCAGTTATGCTCCATGAGATGTCGGTGCGTGGCGGCATCCAGCACGGGAATATCCCGATTGAAGCGCCGAGCAGCACGTGCAAGAAAATGCGAAAAGAGCAGAGGGATATCCTCACGACGTTCGCGCAAAGGTGGTATCGTCAGTGTGACGACATTCAAACGGTAATAAAGGTCTTCGCGAAAATCGCCGCGCTGTTCGGGATTGCCGAGATCAATCTTGGCTGCCGCCACCACGCGAAGATCAACTGGCCGGACTTCGTTGGTTCCAAGTGGGGTAATCTCGCGCATTTCCAAAACACGTAGCAGCTTCACCTGCGTTGCGGCTGGCATGCTTTCGATCTCATCGAGAAACAGCGTGCCACCACTTGCGTGCTCAATGCGTCCGACACGCTTTTTCTGAGCGCCGGTAAAGGCTCCCGGCTCATGACCGAACAGTTCACTTTCGATCACAGTTTCGGGCAATGCGCCGCAGTTGAGCGCAACGAAATTGCCTTTTCGCCGTCTTCCCCAATCGTGAAGCAGTTGAGCCACAACTTCCTTGCCGCTGCCGGTTTCACCTGCGATCAACACATCGACATCTGTATCGGCGATATCGCGTATTGTGCGGCGAAGATTCTCAATCGCAGGCGTTTGACCTATGAGCGGCATATCATTCTGTGCTTCATCGGCCATCTGACGCAGACTGCGGTTTTCCAGAACAAGCTTGCGCCGCTCGCCAGCTCTCAGAACGCTGTGAACCAGCCTGTCAGTCGCAAACGGCTTGGCTATAAAATCATATGCGCCATCCTGGATAGCCCGAACGGCCATCGGAATATCGCCATGACCTGTGATCAGGATGACCGGCAGATCGGGATCAATTTCGCGAATGCGGGCGAATAGCTCAAGTCCATCAATCTGCGGCATACGCACATCTGTAACGATCACGCCTTCGAATGAGGCGCTGATGCTAATCAGCGCGTCACCGGCATTACTAAAATCCAACACCTCGTAACCCGCAAGTTCCAGAGTCTGTCTGGTTGCATGGCGTAGTGCTTTGTCGTCATCGACGAGTATGACCGGAATATTCATCATGCTTTCTTGAATTCCACGCGGAATAGAGTGCCATCAGCGCTGCTTTTCACTGAAATCTTGCCGCCATAATCGGTCAGAATTTCCTTGGCGATCACCAGACCAAGCCCAAGGCCTCGTTCCTTGGATGTGTTGAACGGCGTAAAAAGATTATCCAGAATGTGCTGTGGGATGCCGGGGCCATTATCGGAAACCGTCAGCACAACGCTCTTCGAGAGAGCTTTTGTTCGCACCTCTACATGACCATCATTTCCTTTATTTTCAACAGCTTCCAGAGCATTTTGAAATAGATTTATTAGAACTTGCTCAAGTCGAATTGAATGTCCGGCTACACAGAGATCAGGCGCAGGCAGTTCAATATTGAGCTGATCCATGCTGCCCGCAAACCGACTGCGCAGCAGCACCAATGCGCCCGAAATCACTTGCGCAAGCGGCACCGGTTCAGAAGCACGATGCCCCTTACGAGCGAATGCGCGCAAATCGCCGGTAATCGTTCCAATACGTTCCGTGAGCGATGCAATTTCCACCAGATTGTCCGCCGCCGCATCCAATCGCTTTCGATCGATGAAGATGCGGGCATTGTCCGCATAAGCACGAATTGTCGCGACTGGCTGGTTAATCTCATGCGCGACGCCCGCCGCAACTTGCCCCATAATGGCAAGTCGGTTTGCATGAACGAGGTCTTGTTGCACACCTTGCAGCATGCTCTCAGTTTTATGGTGGTCGTTAATCTCGGATTCTAGACGGTCACGCGCTGTAATGAGATCACTGGTACGCTCGGCCACGCGCTGTTCGAGTTCAATCTGCCTGCGTTGAGCGTCGGCAATTCGCGCGGCAACGCGCTGGCGACGACGCAATAGGATTCCAGCAACAGTGGCAATACTCGCAAGCAGAATGAAGGCAATCAGCCGTGCTTCACGTATGGCCGCTTCGACAGGCTGTCTGACGGGCGCGAGGCTATACATCAGCCATGGTGTACCCGGCACATGGGAGCGAATGGCCAGAAAGTCCTTGCTACGTGCCGAGCCCGGCAGAATGGCGTCGACCAGAACCATATCATCACCAGCCACGGGCTTTAGCGAAAGTGGCAATGGCTTTAAAGGCGCATCGCCAAACTGGAGGCTGTTGCGGATGGTTTCAACATTCTGAGGCTGTAGTTCACCAATCGTCATGAACCGCCAGGACGGCAGCGTGGTAATCAGCACGATATTTCTATCGTCTGTCACGAAAGTTGGGCGTCCGGTCTCATTCCAATCGCTTTCGAGCTGATCGAACGACAGTTTCACCACAACAACGCCAAGCGGTCCATTTGGCCCATCGACACGGCGTGAAATATAAAGACCCGGACGACGGCTGACATTACCGAGCGCAAAATACTCGGCATTGGTATTTTTCAAAGCGTCGTTGAAGTAAGGACGAAACTTATAGTCGTTGCCAACAAAGCTGTCGGGCTCGCGCCAGTTACTGGCCGATATCGCATAGCCGTGAAGGCCGACAAGATAGATCACGGCTGCTTGCGTACCTTCAGCGAGCGCCTCCAGTTTACGGTTCAGTTGATCGATAGCCACCGCACTCGGCATTGCGAGCGCATCCGCCAATTCCTTGTCCTTGGAAAGGACCAATGGAAGTGCACGCTGTTTCTCTAGAACAGTACGGAGGAGGGCCGTGTTCAGATTAGCATCAATCCGCGTCTGTTCGCCCAGCGAGAGCAAAGCGCGCTCGCGCGCAGCATCGCCAACAATCCAGAAAGCCATTGCGAAAATGCCAGCGCAAATCACGCCAAATATCCACCAAGTGCGGCGATTACTGGCGGGTGGCGAGCTTGTTTCGATTACGGAGCCGGTGACTTCTTTCATGGAGCCTATTGTGCACTATTCCGCACTTACTGAAAAGATATGCGTGCGATAGTTCGCACAAACGAACGGAAGCACTCGGCATGAAATAAAAAATATCATTGTATTTCAGTGCATTAATCTACGCAAAGGAAACTGGCACAGACCTTGCAATTCATGATGTGAGCGGCGGCGAGGGCCGCTGAACAAGAGGACGAAAGGCTCGGGAGGCTGGACGGGATCCAGATAGAGCCAAACGGAGGACATCATGATTGCCGTACCGAATGGCGCTGTGGCTGAACCACGCCGCCCAATCCCATTTTATAAGCAACTTTATGTGCAGGTTCTGTTCGCGATTGCTGCAGGTATTTTGCTTGGACATTTCTATCCTGAGCTTGGCACCTCTTTGAAGCCTTTGGGCGATGCCTTTATCAAGCTCGTGAAGATGATCATCGCTCCGGTGATCTTCCTGACGGTAGCAACCGGCATTGCCGGTATGACCGACATGAAGAAAGTCGGGCGCGTGGCCGGTAAGGCCATGATCTACTTCCTGACGTTTTCCACACTGGCACTGATCATTGGTCTCATCGTTGCCAATGTTGTGCAGCCGGGCGCAGGTATGCATATTGATCCGGCCTCGCTTGATCCAAGCGCTGTCGCAAATTATGCCGAAAAAGCGCATGAACAGACGATCAGCGGCTTCCTGTCCAACATCATACCAACCACAATCGTTGGCGCATTCGCTTCTGGAGACATTCTTCAGGTTCTGTTTTTCTCGGTCCTGTTCGGTGTCTCTCTTGCCATGGTTGGCGATAAAGGCAAGCCAGTTACAGACTTCCTGCAGATGCTGACTGCACCCGTTTTCAAGTTGGTTTCGATCCTGATGAAAGCTGCGCCAATTGGTGCCTTCGGCGCAATGGCATTCACAATCGGCAAATATGGCATCGGGTCTATTGCCAATCTGGCAATGCTCATCGCTACATTCTACATCACGGCATTGTTGTTCGTACTCGTGGTGCTGGGTGCTGTTGCTCGCTATAACGGGTTCTCGATCATTGCGCTCATTCGCTACATCAAGGAAGAGCTCCTGCTGGTTCTTGGTACATCTTCTTCGGAAGCCGCGTTGCCGAGCCTCATGGACAAAATGGAAAAGGCAGGTTGCAAGCGCTCCGTCGTTGGCCTTGTTATCCCAACTGGTTACTCGTTCAACCTTGATGGCACGAATATCTACATGACGCTTGCAGCACTGTTCATCGCGCAGGCGACAGATATTCCACTCTCGTTAACCGACCAGATTCTGCTGCTTCTTGTGGCTATGTTGAGTTCTAAGGGTGCAGCGGGCATCACCGGTGCTGGCTTCATCACCCTTGCTGCAACACTGTCGGTTGTTCCAGCAGTTCCGGTTGCCGGTATGGCGCTGATCCTGGGCATCGACCGCTTTATGTCGGAATGCCGTGCACTGACCAATCTTGTCGGCAATGCAGTTGCAACCATCGTGGTTGCGCGTTGGGAAAACGAACTGGATGTCGAGCGTCTTAATGCCGCGATGAATGGCAAACCGATAGTCATAGAACCGGAGCCAGTGGGCGAACTGGTTTTGCAACCTGCAGAGTAATATCTCAGGCAACAGAAACGGCCCGCTTTTGGCGGGCCGTTTTGCTTTATTTATTGTCTTCTGCGGCTTTGCCCTGCGTAATCAGGCGAGCGCTGTGCTGGCCCGATATGAAGGTCCAGAGCCAACTCCACGCCACAGCGGCGCGGCTGCGCGTACCAATCAGGAAGAAGATATGGGCAATCCCCCATACCCACCAGGCAATCGCGCCTTTTAGCTTGATACGTCCCATATCAACCACAGCCGCACCTCGACCGATGGTCGCGAGATTGCCCTGATGGCGATAGCGGAATGGTGCCGGGATGGCCTTACCGGACGTGCGGCTGCGAATAACCTTCGCAACATAAGCTCCCTGCTGCTTGGCCGCTGGTGCAATGCCCGGCACAGGCTTTCCATCCGGTCCTTCAACCAAAGCCGTATCGCCGATCACAAAGATATTCTCATGGCCGACTACAGTCAGATCCGGAAGAACACGAACGCGACCAGCGCGGTCGCTCTCGGCACCCAACCATGCTGCCGCAGGTGATGCAGCAACACCAGCGGCCCAAATAGCTGTTATGCAAGGAATGAACTCCTCGCCAACAGTCACGCCATCCTCTGTGATTTCCTTAACCGGTACACCGAGGCGTACTTCAACGCCGATCTTCTCCAAAGCATTTTGCGCGTAGTTTGATAGATCTTCCGGAAATGCTGCCAGAATACGTGGACCCGCCTCAACGAGCAGAATACGTGCCTGCCGCGTATCGATATTGCGGAATTCCGGCCACATGGTCTGCTTGGCCAGTTCTGCAATAATGCCCGCTAATTCTACGCCGGTCGGTCCCCCACCAACCACCGAGAATGTGAGCAAAGCCTGTTGTTTCGCAGGATCGGTTTCGCGCTCCGCACGTTCAAATGCGAGAAGCAAACGGCGGCGAATGGTCGTAGCGTCCTCCAGCGCTTTCAGACCAGGAGCAACTTTTTCCCAACGATCATTGCCAAAATAAGCGTGGCGTGCGCCCGTTGCGAGTACCAGCGTGTCATAGGCAATCTCCTCACCGTTTTCGAGCCGCACCTTTTGGGCAGCAGCATCCACCCCGACAACCGTTCCAAGCAAGGTTGTGACTTCCTTACGGTCGCGAAAGAGGTGGCGGATCGGCCAGGCAATTTCAGAAGTCGCGAGAATGGTTGTGGCGACTTGATAAAGCAGTGGCTGGAAAAGATGGTGATTGCGCTGATCGACGAGCGTTATGCGAACATTCGCGCCTTTCAGATCATGGATGAATTGCAGGCCGCCAAAGCCTGCGCCGACGACAAGGATATGGGGGGTATCCGGTCCGTTCATGGAAATTGTACACCTGCGTTAGGCGTGAAGCCGAGTCACGCTCGTCAAAAGATAGTTACGCTTTGCAACCTAACGCTATCAGGTGGATCGTAAAGAGCCTAGAACATTTGAGCCGAAAGTCCGAAGCTGTTTTTCGTCAGATAATGCTTAAAAACAACTGGTTAGAACGACCGCAGCGATGCAATCTGAAATATGACCATTCTAACGGCCAAGCGACACCAATTCCTGACGGAACAATTCAAGGTTATTGCCGGGAAATGTGCTTTCGAGTTTTGCATGTGCTGCCGTCCAGATAGGAACGGCAGAAGCAAGCACTGATTGTCCTTCAGATGTTAGAACAAGAAGCCGCTCGCGACGATCTTTCGGATTAACGACAACTTCGACCCAGCCATTTCGCTGCAAGGGTTTTAGTGCTGCGGTGAGGGTGGTCTGATCCATGGCGAGAAGCTCAGCCACTGGTTTCATAGGAGGTGGGCTAGGACGGTTGAGCGACATGAGCAGCGAGAATTGCCCGTTGTTCAGGCCTGATGGGCGCAGTTCCTCATCAAAATAGCGCGCAAGTGCACGTGCCGCACGCTGAACATGCAGACATAAACAGGTGTCACGCACAAGAAGCGTGGTTTCAAACGGGACGTCGCGAACTTCTGGCATTGCCTAGTAATGTTGATATCAATCTATTTCGTCAAGCCAGTTAGTTAGCCTCATCACGAAATGACCGCTTTAGAAGTCGTCTCCGTGATGCATATGGCGAAGATAGGCGAAAGCTGTTCCTGCCAGAATCGGCAGAATGACAAGCGCCATCCAGAAAATAATATTGCTCATTTCTCCCTCCCTTTTTCCGTGAGTTTAACATATCTGCCGGATAAAGGAAAAACGTATGAAATGGCGGCTGGTTCCCGGCATATATCAATTGCGAGGCTTTCCACTCGAAAGTACTCATTCGCTTTGAAAAGACAGTCCATTTCGTCTTCAGCCTGAAAGCGCAATCGGACCGCCTCTGTTAGCCTGATGATTGGGATAAAATTCCGATGCATTGAACCGACGGATGTTTAATCACTATTGCCAGTACGCATCAGTTTGAGTAGAAGTAGCGTCACATCAAGAGTTGGGGCGACGCCCAACGCCAACCTGCCTTTCCGGGCAAGGTGGTACTTCCTTAAAAGGAAGGATGTGGCCAACCGGCAAATATACGGATGAAGCCACGCGCGTCTGCTCTGACACAACGAAGGACCGACGCGACATGCCTATTAAAATTCCTGACGATCTGCCCGCAACCAGTGTTCTCGAAGCCGAGGGCGTTATGGTTATGCGTGAGGCGGATGCTATCCGTCAGGATATCAGGCCGCTAAAGATTGGCCTTCTCAATCTGATGCCGAATAAAGCCACGACGGAAACACAGATTGCGCGGTTACTGGGTGCAACCCCACTGCAGCTCGAACTAACGCTCGTGCGCATTACCAATCATGTTGCACGTCATACGTCAGCCGATCACATGCTCTCCTTCTATCGTCCGTGGGAAGAGGTGCGTGATGAGCGCTTTGATGGCTTTGTCATTACGGGTGCGCCGGTTGAACGTATGCCATTTGAGGACGTCACCTATTGGGATGAAATGCAGCGCGTTTTCGACTGGACGCAGACGCATGTTCATCGCACGCTGAATATTTGCTGGGCGGCGCAGGCGGCTGTGCATCATTTTCACGGCATGGGCAAATATGATCTGCCCGGTAAAGCCTCCGGCGTTTACAGCCAACAGAATTTGGCGCCGTCTTCACCTTATTTGCGCGGCTTCTCCGATGACTTTGCAATTCCGGTCTCTCGCTGGACAGAAGTGCGCAAGGACGACATTCCGTCAGATAGCAGCCTGAAGGTTCTGGTCGATAGTCCAGAGAGTGGCCTGTGCCTGCTGGAAGATCCGCAGCATCGTGCTCTGCACATGTTCAACCATGTTGAATATGATACGACATCGCTTGCGGATGAGTATTTCCGGGATATCCAGCTTCAGCCTGAAACACCATTGCCTGCCAACTATTTTCCAAATGATGATGCGAGCCGTAAGCCGCAGAATTGCTGGCGCGGCCATGCACATCTGCTTTTTGGCAACTGGATCAATGAGATGTACCAGTCTACGCCTTACGATCTCGAAAATATCGGCAAGTCGTGATCCGAAAAATGAGCTAGGGTCTGTGGGGAATTAGGTTTTGAGCGTGGCGTGAGACGGATTTTGTTTCTGAACAGGAGAACAGGACGCCGTGGAGTGTATCTCCACAAGGGCTGTTCGACGCATTCAGAGAGAAAATCCGCCGCGTCCCAAAGGGATATAGTGAAAATGGACCAGTTTTGCGTCGCAAAGCCTCGATGGAGAACCACTCCACCTTCGGCTTTGCTCCTAAACCTGTGCTATTTTCATCCATACCACGCTTCAAAACTAACTCCCCACAGACCCTAATCCCCGAAAGGGGATTAGCATTTTAAACATCAGGATTGACTGGCAAAACGGTCAACCCATTTGTGCCATTGTTCTTCGCTTCCGTGGAATACGTTCAGGTCAATCTTACCATTGACACCCTGAGACAGGCCCGAGCCAGAATACTGCCAGAAGACCCAGCGACGACCTGGATAGACCTTGGATGGGTGCTGAGCCACAGCACGCAGCCAGAACGGATAATCCGTAAACGCACCCTTGAGGTTGTCATCATAGAAATCCGGAGCCGTGTAGATAACCGGGCGCTTGCCGTAATGGCGCTCAAGCGCATCCATGAACACCTGCATCTTTTCGCGCACCTGTGCTGGTGATGGGCGGCGTTTGCAGGATGAATCACCATTCCATTCCACATCGATCACAGGTGGCAGCGCGTCAGGATCAACCGGAACGTTACGGATAAACCAGTCAGCCTGCTGGCTTGCCACACGGCACCAGTAGAAGAAGTGGTAAGCACCACGCTTCAAGCCTGCGGCCTTTGCGTCGCGCCAATTCTTGCGGAACATCGGATCAAGATGGTCGCCACCATCTGTCGCCTTGATATAGGCGAAATTCGCTCCGTTCTTGCGAAGGGTGGCCCAGTCGATATTTCCCTGCCAACGCGAGACATCGACACCATGCACAGCGTGCCTGCGTGGAGATACACTACCGAAATTGATCGGCTTCGCATCGCGGAAGCGTTGGCTGTAAACCCGTGAACGCTGTTGCGGTGCAAGACGCACAGGTGGATAGGCGGCGACTTCCGGCTTGGGAACGGAGATAGGTGCCGCCACCCTTTGTTCAGGGCGTTGGGACAAAGGAGCGGGAGGCTCGGTTTTAAAAGGGCCTGCATCGGGAACGGGACCTGCCCAGGCAAGAACTTCCTCCTGCGGTGCTGTGGGCATCGATTGCTGTGCCCTCGCTGTTTCTATCACAGGCGCGGATGGCCGAACCACGGAGCTGGTCAGCTCAGCAGATGGCTGCGGCATAAGACCGTCGATGCCGGAACTTGACGTACAACCCGCCAGAGCGGTGCAGGCAAGGGCAATTGCTGACACAACTGAAAAACGCATGATACCCGTACACAAAACTCAGGCGCTCTACAGCCAAACAAAAAAGGTTGCAGAAATGCCATCAATCAACACTCGCAACGCTCCTCCCGAGCAATTTGCTAACCAAAGATTACCGCACAAAGCTGAATCCAAAGTTTACGAAAGGCTTAAATGCAATCGAACGAAAGAGTGGGGATTAGTCAGATACTATGAAATTAAAACAATATGTTAGATATCTAATTTAATACTCTACATCAAATATACAAAACTGCAGCAATTGAATGCGCATAAATTTTTTGAGTTTTAACGGAGGTGTCAGGCACTTTTCACAGTGCGATCGACATCCTGCTCAAAGACCTGCTCTGCAAATAGCTTTGGCTTCACGCTTTCGACCTGGATCATGAGATCGGCGATTTTCTGAGGATCTGAAATACCACATTCATAAATCTGGATGATTTCGCGCGCCATTTCATCCTTCTGGGGGGAGGTTATCGGGCAACGCCCCAGACGCTGGCACGTCTCTATGAAGGCCGCCTGCAACTGTTCAAGTTCAGCGGGCTTGAAACGCTTGAAATAATAATCTCTCGAAAACGGCATATCAATTCATTCGCAGTTTGGTCGTGATTGACCGAATTTCATTACCTGGACGATAGCTTAAGAGCACTTATCGATCTGATTGCACCAGATAGGCGCTCTATTTCTTTGTCTTAACGTACATCTTGTCCGAAAACCGCTTCAAATTTATCGGGATGCAATCTAAAGGCATGTCCTTAGTAAATCTGGATGCACTACTACCATACATGTGGATAGTTTACATTCAGTAACTGGTTTCAACTGCGCATAAGTTCTACTCGCGCTGCGATTGCAGCGATTTTTTCTGGGTCGCACTCACCGGATTGAAACGTCCTGATAATGGCGCGTGCAAGATCGTCTTTGGCCTCATGTGTCGTTGGACAACGCTCCAACAATGCACAGCTTCGGTTATAAGCGACTTGCATCAACTGCAAGTCCTCGGGCGTGAACGTTCCGTAATACTGGCTGCCTTTAAATGGCATGGTGTTCTCCCCCTGAATTATTTGATTGAAGCTCTAATTTCAGAGGAAAGCAACAGCATTTTAAAGCGCGCCTGATAAACTGTTTTTGCGATATATCCGCCTGGAACCCAAACCTTCACAAGTCTTAGAGGTAGCTGTATAAGCCAAGCCAAAAGTGCAATGAAAAGGATAGGATAGTGAAAATCGGCGTCATTACAGTTTCTGACCGTGCAAGCCGCGGCGAATACGAAGATTTGAGCGGTCCGGCAATCGAAACCTGGCTTAAAAGCGCGATTGTAACGCCGTACGAAATCGTCAGACGTGTCATTCCTGACGGAATGGAATCCGTGCGCGACACACTGATGGATCTCGCAGACAATGTCGGATGCGATTTGATCCTCACCACAGGCGGTACAGGCCCAAGCCCACGTGATGAAACACCCGAAGCGATGAAGGCCGTTTTACATAAAGAATTGCCCGGGTTTGGCGAACAGATGCGCCGCGCAAGCCTAGAGCAAACACCGACTGCAATCCTCTCTCGTCAGACTGCTGGCAGTCGCGGCAAGAGCTTCATACTAAATCTGCCGGGCAAACCCGTCTCCATCGCTATGACCTTACAGGCCATTTTCCCGGCTGTGCCTTATTGCCTCGATTTAATTGGAGCAGGCCGTATTGAGACCGATCCGGCCGTTGTCAAAGCCCATCGTCCGGGCTGAAATTTAGAACCGAATATCCGTTGCGCGGAATTAGAAACTATCGCTAAGCCGCTGTCGCGACGAAATTGCGCAACCCAGCCTTGCGCTTTTGCATGATATGCACACTTGCATTTCCCCGATTTGGAGCTGAGTATTAGCGAAAAGAAGGGGAATTAAGTGAAGCCATTCGATGAGATGCTCAATCATGGCGGGAGTGTCCGCCAACCATACGAATTTCTCAAGCAGTGGCTCGGCCAGCAGGATCAACACAAACTTCTGCAGAAAACGCAGGATGCCGAGAGCGTCTTTCGCAAGACGGGCATTACCTTTGCGGTTTATGGCGACGAAGATGCAGCAGAGCGACTGATCCCGTTTGACATCATTCCACGTATTATTTCAGGCCAGGAATGGCGACGGCTTTCACAGGGCATTGAGCAACGCGTCATGGCGCTCAATGCTTTTCTGGACGATATCTATCATCGACAGGAGATTGTCAGGGCAGGGCGCATCCCCAAGGAACTCATTACCAATAATGAGGCTTTCCTGCCGGAGATGATCGGATTTCGCCCACCCGGTAATGTCTACACGCACATCATCGGTGTCGATATCGTGCGTACGGCCGAGAACCAGTTCTATGTGCTCGAAGACAATGCCCGCACGCCTTCCGGTGTGTCTTATATGCTGGAAAACCGCGAAACCATGATGCAGCTCTTCCCGGAGCTGTTTCAGAATGTGAAGGTTCGCCCGGTCGAGAACTATCCGCAATTGCTGCGCCAATCACTGGCAAGTGTGGCACCACCCGGAACACAAGGCGTGCCGACGGTGGCAGTGCTGACGCCCGGCATCTACAACTCGGCCTATTTCGAGCATGCCTTCCTGGCGGATCAAATGGGTGTGGAGCTTGTAGAGGGGAGTGATCTGCGCGTTGTGGATGGGCGTGTCGCCATGCGCACGACAAAAGGTTATCGCGCAATTGATGTGCTTTATCGCCGTGTCGATGATGATTTCCTTGATCCACTGACATTCAGACCAGATTCCACGCTGGGCGTCGCGGGCATTATGGATGTCTATCGGGCAGGGAATATCACTATTGCCAATGCGCCTGGGACCGGCATCGCAGATGACAAGGCGATCTATTCCTACATGCCGGAGATCGTGGAGTTTTATACGGGCCGCAAGGCCATTCTTGAAAACGTGCCGACCTGGCGCTGTTCGGAGCCGGACAGCTTGGCTTATGTGCTCGATAATCTTGCCGATCTCGTGGTCAAGGAAGTGCATGGTTCCGGCGGCTATGGCATGTTGGTCGGCCCAGCAGCGACCAAGGCCGAACGCGATAGCTTTGCGGAGAAGCTGAAAGCGCGCCCTCGCAACTATATTGCACAACCGACATTGGCACTTTCAACGACACCTATTTTCACCGAAAGCGGCCTTGCTCCACGCCACGTTGATTTACGACCGTTCGTACTGGTTTCAGACCGCATTCGTATTACACCCGGTGGGTTGACGCGTGTAGCGCTGAAGGAAGGCTCGCTCGTTGTGAATTCCAGTCAGGGCGGCGGCACGAAGGATACTTGGGTACTCGACGATTAAAGTGCGTCTCCCAAAAGCGGGAACCGGTTTTGGGAAAAGACATGCTTTAAGGACAGTTTTTGGAATTGCGCATCAAAACCGGCGATAAGACCGGAGCGTGTGGAAGGGGAATGAATTTATGCTTCTTGGCCGTACGGCAAACGGGCTTTACTGGATGTTCCGCTATATCGAGCGCGCTGAAAACATGGCGCGTCTGGTGGATGCGGGATTGCGTATGGCACTTACGAAAACATCGGATGCACCGGAAGAGTGGTCTTCTGTAGTAGTATCGGCAGGCGCAAGCCAGACATTCTCGGCAAAATATCACACGTATAATGCTGCTAACGTCGCCGACTTTCTACTGCGCGACATGGACAATCCATCAAGTGTGATGTCTTGCATGGAAACAGCGCGTTCCAATGGGCGGATGGTGCGAACAGCGCTAACCCGTGAAGCATGGGAAAGCGTCAACGAAGCGTGGATGGTGCTTAAAAAATCGCTCTGCAAGCCACTGAAAGAAGCTGATCTGCCACCATTGCTCGATCAGATAAAACGCGAGACAGCGCTGATCCGGGGAGCCTTTCACGGTACGATGTTACGCAACGAGATCTTCGATTTTGCGGGGCTCGGAACCTTCATTGAGCGCGCAGACAATACGGCACGCATTCTCGACGTGAAATATTATGTGCTTCTGCCAGCTGTTTCTTATGTCGGAACCACGCTCGACAATTATCAGTGGGAGTCGATCTTACGGTCAGTTTCCGCGCACCGGTCTTATCGCTGGGTTTATGACGGCGACTATCGTCCTGCGCATGTCGCTGATTATCTGATCCTCAATGGCCGTATGCCACGATCACTCAACTATTGCTATCAGAGCATCAATGGTCATTTAAATTATCTGGCGAAGGATTATGGCGATAGCGATGTCTGTCACCAGACCGGCGAGAAAATCTATGCCACTCTGCAAAATCAGGACATCGGTGCGATCTTCGATGTAGGCTTGCATGAGTTTCTGACCGATTTTATTTCCCGCAACAACCGGCTCGGCAACGAGATCGCTGAAACCTATAATTTTTATTGAGGTGATTGCTTGTTGCTCAATATCCGCCACGTTTCGCATTATCGATATGAAAACCCGGTTCCTTATGCAGTTCAGCGGTTGCGTCTGCGCCCGCCGACATTGCCCGGCCAATTGATCAAGCACTGGGAACTGAAAATCGAAGGTGGTGAGCCGGAAGTTTCCTATATTGATGGCTTTGGCAACAAGACTGATCTTGTCCAGCATGCACGCAATGTGAATGAGATCATTATAACGGCCAGCGGCAGTGTTGAAGTGGAAGATCGCGTCGGCGTTCTGGGTCCGGTCTATGGCTATGCGCCACTATGGCTGTTTGAACGCGAAACACATCTGACCACACCCGGTGAACGCATCCGGGCACTTGCTGGCGGTCTGGTGAAAAATCAGGATCGCCTTGCATTGCTACATGAACTGATGAATTCGGTTCATACCGCAGTGGCCTATATGCCTGGCACGACGAGCGTTGCGACAAACGCAGAAAGCGCACTTGAGGCGGGCAAGGGCGTTTGTCAGGATCACAGCCATATATTCCTGTCAGCAGCACGACTGCTTAAAATTCCGGCCCGCTACGTTTCCGGCTACCTGCTAATGGAAGGCACCGAGGAGCAGACGGCAAGCCATGCATGGGCGGAGGCGCATATCGATGGACTTGGCTGGGTAGGGTTTGATGCTGCAAACAATGTCTGCCCCAATGATCGCTATGTTCGTCTGGCAACGGGGCTTGATTATCGCGATGCCGCACCAATTTCCGGGGTAAGGCTTGGAGGCGCTGTCGAAAGTCTTGCGGTTCACATCAATGTAGGGCAGTGATTGTTTAAGATTATAGAGCGCCTGCCGGAAACTGCTGATGACTTATTGCGTTGGAATGAAAATTGATCGCGGCCTCGTATTTATGTCCGATACAAGGACAAATGCAGGCCTTGATAACATCTCGACATTCTCGAAAATGCGGAGCTGGAACAAAGCTGGCGAACGCGTGATCGTACTTTTATCAGCTGGTAATCTCGCCACTACGCAAGCCGTTGCCAGCCTGCTTGAAGAGCGCATGAAGGCTCCGGAAGACAGGCATCCATCGGTATTCGATGCCCCCTCCATGTTTCAGGTGGCACGTCTCATCGGCGACACGGTCAAGGAAGTCATCACAAACTCAGCGACTGGCGGGCAAAGTGCAGACGCATTCGGCGCATCGTTCATTCTGGGTGGTCAGATCAAAGGTGGACAGCCACGGCTCTTCTATATCTATCCTGAAGGCAATTTCATCGAAAGCTCGGTCGATACGCCATTTTTCCAGATTGGCGAGAACAAGTACGGCAAGCCAATTCTGGTGCGTGCCTATCAGGAGACGATGAGTTTCGAGGACGCAGTGAAGCTTCTGCTGGTTTCTTTTGACTCGACGCTAAAGGCAAACCTCTCGGTAGGTCTGCCACTCGATATGCAGATTTACGAGACCGACAGCCTCAAGCTCGGCGAACACAGGCGCTTTGAAGCAAGCGACCCTTATTATCAGACAGTTTCGGAAAGCTGGTCTGAGGCGCTGAAGTCAGCGCTCGAGCAATTGCCATCTTTCAGTTTTGATAAATAAACAAAAGGCCGGATGCGTTAAAACATCCGGCCTTTCTATTTTATATCAAGGCGGCTCAAGATGCTAACGCATCACGCCTTGATAAAGTTCAAGCGCCACTCGGGCTTCTTAACCAAAGTCCAATGAGTTTCACTCTATGAATTTTGGTATTAGTCCTTAGTTACAGTCGCAACATAGTTCGCATCAGCGACCATGTCGAAATTGTGAACATTGGATGCTGTCACAGCCGTTTCGATCTGCTGATAAATGACCGTGATCGGACTATCTTCCTGAAACTTCTTTTGAAGATCATGGTACATAGCTTCGCGCTTGGCTGTATCGCGTTCCTCTGCCGCCGCCATGGTTTCTGCCGTCAGTTCAGGAATATCCCATGAAGCTTGCCAGGCGGTTGTGCGCAGGTTCACTTCATCACCATTGTTTGGGTTGTTGGTGAATGTGACGGCATTGGTGTGTGGGTCCCAATAATCCGGCCCCCAGATACCCAAAGCGAGCTGATGTTTGCGCGCACGAACCTTGGTGGTCGTGAGCTTGCCATCGCCCTGCAGGATTTCAACATTGACCCCGGCCTTGGCCATGGTTTGCTGGATACTTTCAGCAATTCCGACATATGGCTGGTTGTTACGAACATCCAGCGTTATGCTCAGCCCATCTTTTAGCCCTGCCTTTTCAAGCAGTTCTTTTGCTTTCTCAACATCATACTTGAAAGGCTTGTCATCGACCGCGCCAAACATGCCTACCGGCAGGAAGGATTGATGTGTGCGGCCAATGCCCTTGATCAGAGTCGCTTCAATCGTGTCGTAATCGATCAGATACTTCAATGCCTGACGTACTTCCGGTTTGGCCAGCTCCGGCACATTCTGGTTCGCACTCAGAAAATAGATACGGCCCTTGGGCGCATTGATCACGCTGAACTTGGCATCTTTGCCCAGTTCTTCAATGTCACCGGGTTCGAGATTGCGGGCAATGTCGATATCCCCCGCCTGAAGCAGCAGGCGCTGCGAAACACCTTCCTTGATATGACGATAGATGACGCGCTTCATTGCGGGCTTGGTGTCAGCATAGTTCTCATTGCGTTCAAGAAGCATAACTTCATTGGCACGCCACTGTTTCAGAGCAAATGGGCCGGAACCGGCATAATTGTTTTTCAGCCACTCGTATCCAAAATCGGTGTCATAAGCATACGTGTCCGTCTTCTCGGTCTTCTGCTCGTGTTCCTTCACCAGTTTGCTGTCGACAATCGATGCAACGCTGGAGGTCAGGCAGTTCATGACGAAACTTGGTGCGAAAGCCTTGCCGGTGGTGAAAACGAATGTCTTGTCATCGGTTGCAACGACATTCTGGTCAACATTTTCAGCTGTGATGCCAAACTGACTCAGAATGAATGCAGGGCTTTTGTCGAGCTTGATTGCGCGCTGGAGCGAATAGGCAGCATCATGCGCCGTAATCGGGTTGCCGGAGGCGAACTTAAGACCATCACGAATTTTGAACGTGATCGATTTGCCGTCGTCGGAGAAACTCCAGCTCTCAGCAATCTGTGGAATAATCTTGGTTGGGTCTTTCGTGTCTGTCGTCACAAGACGTTCATACGTGCTGGTCAGCATTTCAGACGTCGTGATTTCAAAGATTTCTGCCGGATCGAGCGAAATGATATCGTCGATACTCATTGCAATCACGAGCGTGTCGGATGGCGTGGCAGCTTCCACGGCTTTTGGTGATGCTGACAGGCAAAGCGCAAATGCCAGTGCCGCAGGAATGGACGCACGCATCAGTCTGGTGGTGAGCGTTCCGCGCTGCAAAGCAATAACGGGTAGTGCAGTTCCGAATTTCATATGTGTTCCCCTGGAGATCACGCCCATTCCCGGACGCGCTCATCAATTCTCTATTCGTTCCGGTGACGACTCTCCAGAACGCGGAAGTATTAGATTCCGTTTTTATAGGGGACACAATGGTGGGAAATACTTAGCCGCAAATAAAAAACGGCTGGAAAATTCCAGCCGTTTCACAAAGCAATAGCAAAGAATTATGCGAAGATTTTGAACCGTTCGGCATCATCCATGAACACCTTATCGCCAAAAGCCTGCTCATTCGAACCAAATGGCATTTGGGCGCGGAGCTTCCATGACGACGGAATATTCCAGGTTTTGGCAACTTCAGCATCGATCAGCGGATTGTAGTGCTGAAGGCTTGCGCCAATGTTTTCATTAGCGAGTGCCGACCAAACCGAAAGCTGTGCCATACCGCCAGCCTGTTCCGACCAAACAGGGAAATTGTCCGCATAGAGTGCAAAGTTATCCTGCAGGCCCTTAACAACACTCTGGTCTTCAAAGAACAGCACAGTGCCTGCACCGGCAGCAAAGCTGTCGATCTTGGCTTCGGTCTGCTCAAAAGCGTCAGCAGGAACGATCTTACGAAGTTCTTCCTTGGCGATGTCCCACAGCTTCTCGCTCTCAGCACCGAAGAGAACGATAGCGCGCGAGCTTTGCGAATTGAACGAGGACGGCGAATGCTTGATTGCTTCGCGGATCAGCTCGGCGGTCGCATCCTGGGAGAGGGGAAGGTTCTTGCCGAGTGCATATTGTGTACGACGCTTCTTAAGGGCGGCGATATAACTATTGCTCATCATCATTGTCCTGTTTTTACAGCGATTCTGTGCTGCGAACTTATTGCAGCGCTTGGGAAAATCTCATGCAAAATATTGTGATTTTAAAGCAAGGCGCCAGCCTGTATTTCTGAAACACACTGTCAACAGATGACACGTTTGTCCGCCAGACTGTCTCAACTCGTTGAACTGAACGACGGGGATTTTTGGGATAATTTGGCTTTTGTCTTTCGTTTCCATTCAAAATCTGACAAAATTTATCGGAATATGGGAACGTAAAAGAAAAAGTTGGTGTGAACCGCCGGTTCAAAACTGACTAAAGGTTACGAGGTCAAAATCGTTTGAAGTCATTCATTATTATCGGAGGCGGTGCGAGTGGTGTTCTCATGGCCGCACAATTGCTCGGCCGATCGGCTGAAACCAAGGTTTGCATTTTCGAGCGCTCAGGTAGTTTAGGTGCAGGAATCGCTTATTCGACACAAAATCCCAACCATCTGCTGAATGTCCGCGCCAGCAATATGAGCGCGTTTCCGGATCAACCCGAACATTTTCTCAACTGGCTTCAAAACAATTCTCACGCCATGACAGAAGGCGAGTGGCAGCCGCAATCCTTCGCACCACGCACTTTCTATCGGCTCTACCTCAACGATCTGCTCAAGCCATATCTTGAGAGTGACAAGCCACGTATTTTCATTGAAAACTCAGACGTTTCCGACGTCTCTTATGACGGCATCCGACCGCAGGTAACAAACTCTAAGGGAGAAAGCTTCCCGGCAGATGCCATTATTGTCGCCACCGGCAATGAAGCCGCAATTGCTGCTTCTGGTGGCCATGTCACAGAATACTGGTCCAGCAATGGCTATTTCGACATTCCTTCTGATCATTCAGTCGCTATTTTTGGCACCGGACTATCGATGATCGACAGCGTAATTTCGCTGCTCGACAGAGGACACAAGGGCCAGATTCATGCGATTTCCCGGCGTGGTCTGCTGCCTGCACGCCACGCACCGGCTGAACCATTCCCAATCGATGCGGGTACGCTGCCGGTTGCAGATGGATTGCCCGCGCTCTTGCATATTGTTCGTGGGATGATTGAGCAATGCGAGGCTAATGGCAAAAGCTGGCGCAGCGTCATCGACGGATTGCGACCTCACACGAAAAACATCTGGAGCAGATTGCCATTGAGGCAACGCCAGAGCTTTTTGCGCCATCTGCGACCGTGGTGGGACGTGCATCGTCATCGCATGGCCCCGGCAATCGCTGACCGTATTGAAGCCGCACAGCAATCTGGGCAACTTACAATTACTGCTGCCCATCTCGCTTCTGTTAAAAATAAGGCTGAACACATCGCAATTCGCTATCGTAAACGGCGGGGCGAGGGGCTTGAGGAGCTTGGCGTTCAAACGATCATCGATTGTCGTGGCGGAAGCTCACGATTTTCAACGACCCGCAATCTCGCATTGATCAGCCTGATGGAACACGGACTTGCAAAGCCAGACGCTATTGATCTTGGCCTTGATGTAACAGCCGATCTGCAGATCGTGAATGCGCGTGGCGAACCGGCAGGGCCAATCTTCGCGATTGGACCGATAACAAAAGGCATCTTCTGGGAAGTGACGGCAGTGCCGGATATTCGGGTTCAGGCCGAAAGACTCGCCAAGACAGTTCTTGAAGGTTAGGAATCACTAATTCAATCAGCCCGCGCACACTGAGCATGCTGTCATTCGGCTGCAAAAATTACGCGTCAATATGCCCGATAAAATGTGGTTGTGTAGAAAACTGGCCCCAAGGAGGCCGTTTTCTCGGGTGTTTGCAGACTAAAATGATTCAAAATATCGCGATAAGCCATTGAAAGCTATTGCCATAATAACTGCTAGCCGGTCATAATAAAGACATCGGAATAAATGATTCCTCGCGACATCTTACCGGAGCATTCCTGTTGCTGTTTTCATGAGCGGTGCCTGCTTCGGATCAACCTTGATTACGGAATGGAGGCCTGTGGCGCATGACGATGGACGGCAGAATGCTTTTCTTGCTTGTCCTTTTACCGTTTCTTGGCAGTGCCATAACAGGTCTATTCAAGGGCGTTGATCGCACCGGATCAGCGTGGTTTACAGCAGCCATAGCGCTTGTAGCCTTTGTCATCACAGCAAGCCTTTATCCTATCGTAGCTAATGGCGGCGTTGTTCGCGGATCAATTGACTGGCTTCCAAATTACGGCCTGAATGTAACGTTTCGAATGGACGGTTTCGCCTGGCTTTTTGCCATGCTGATTACAGGCATTGGCCTGTTGGTTGTCATTTATGCGCGCTACTACATGTCACCGGAAGACCCGGTCCCGCGCTTTTTCTCGTTCCTGCTATCGTTCATGGGGTCGATGCTCGGCGTTGTGCTATCGGGCAATATTGTACTGCTCGCCGTTTTCTGGGAGCTGACCAGCATCTTCTCGTTCCTGCTCATCGGCTACTGGTATCACAATGCCAGCGCCCGTGATGGCGCACGTATGGCTTTGACAGTAACCGGTATTGGCGGTTTCTGTTTGCTTGCAGGCGTGCTTTTGCTCGGCCACATTGTCGGCAGCTATGATCTGGACAAGCTTCTCGAAGCAGGAAATGTCGTTCGCGCACACCCGCTTTATACGGTCGCGCTTGTTCTTATTCTTATGGCGGCTTTTACCAAGTCAGCGCAGTTCCCATTCCATTTCTGGCTACCCAATGCGATGGCGGCACCCACACCGGTTTCCGCCTATCTGCATTCAGCAACGATGGTGAAAGCGGGTGTTTTCCTGTTGGCGCGTTTGTGGCCAGTCTTTGCCGGCACCGAAGAATGGTTCTGGATTTTGGGCCTTGCCGGCCTCACGACCTTGCTGATCGGTAGTTTCTTTGCGGTATTCCAGCAGGACCTCAAAGGTTTGCTGGCTTATTCAACCATCAGCAATCTTGGTCTTATTACTGCTCTGTTAAGCCTCGGCAGTCCGCTTGCCGCAGTCGCAGCGATCTTCCACATGGTCAATCACGCCATCTTCAAGGCGTCACTGTTTATGGCGGCAGGCATCATCGACCACGAAACCGGCACGCGTGACATGCGCAAGCTGAGTGGTCTGGCACGCGCCATGCCTTATACCGCGACGCTTGCCATGGTTGCGAGTGCTTCCATGGCTGGTGTTCCGTTGCTCAATGGTTTTCTGTCCAAGGAAATGTTTTTTGCCGAAGCTGTTGAAACGCACATGGCTTCGTCGCTGGATACACTCACGCCATATATCGCGACGCTCGCCGGTATATTCACGGTCGCTTATTCAGTGCGTTTCATCTATTCGACCTTCTTCGGCCCTGCACCGCACGACCTGCCGAAACAGCCGCATGAACCGCCGCACTGGATGCGTCGTCCGATCGAACTTCTGGTCTTGCTCTGCCTGTTGATCGGTATCATTCCAAATATCGCAATCGGACCTTTCCTGCATTCGGCAGTGGTTTCGGTACTTGGAGATGCAACACCGCAATATAGCCTCTCAGTCTGGCACGGATTTAATCTTCCGTTGATGATGAGTATTGTGGCGATGATTGGCGGTATCATTCTGCATTGGGCGCTGAAAAACTATCTTGCGACCAGTGAAGACGGCCCGCCATTTTTCCGTCATTTGCAGGGACAGCGTATTTTCGAACGCGTGCTCGTTACCGTTTCCTGGAACTGGGCACGTAAGGCTGAAAACTTCTTCAGTACGCGTCGTCTCCAGCCACAGCTGCGCATTGTCGTGGCCGTTGCGCTTGTCGCCGCTGCATGGCCAATTTTCGAAGACGGCATCCATGCGGGTATGCTTGGTGTGCAGCCTGTCGATCCGATCTTTGCCGGTCTTTGGATTTTGGGTGGAGCCTGTGCGATTGGCGCTGCTTATCAGGCAAAATATCACCGTCTTGCAGCGTTGATCCTGCTGGGCGGGGCGGGGCTTATCACCTGTATTACGTTTGTCTGGCTCTCTGCCCCCGATCTCGCGGTCACGCAATTGCTGGTAGAAATCGTGACCACCGTTTTGCTTCTGCTTGGCCTGCGCTGGCTGCCCAAGCGTTGGGAAGATCCCGATCCTATTCCGGTGAAGTTCGGCCCAAGACTGCGCCGCTATCGCGATTTCGCGTTGGCCATTGGCAGTGGCGTCGGTGTGTTTATCATCTCTTATGCAATGATGACCCGCCCATCGCCGGTTAGTATTGGCGATTATTTTCTGCAAAACGCCTATTCGGGCGGCGGCGGCAAAAATGTCGTGAACGTTATTCTGGTTGATTTCCGCGCCTTTGATACTTTTGGTGAAATCGCAGTTCTTGGCATCGTAGGCCTGACGGTTTTCGCACTGTTGCGCCGTTTCCGTCCTGCACCTGACAGCACCGGCTCGACTGCACAGCAGAAAATTCAGGACGCCTATGATGAAGCCATGGAAGACCGCGAAAAAGGTGAGACGCTCACCGACTATCTGGCTGTGCCTTCTGTAATCATGCAGTGGCTGTTCCCGGTCATTATCGTACTCGCGGTTCACCTAATCCTGCGCGGGCACGACCTGCCGGGCGGTGGCTTTGCGGCTGGCATCACCTTGGCGGTTGCGTTCATCCTGCAATATCTTGCCGCTGGTACGCGTTGGGTTGAAGATCATCTGCGTATCCTGCCTGTACGCTGGATAGGCGTCGGGTTGCTTGTTGCAGCCGCGACAGGGGCGGGCGCATGGATATTCGGCTATCCGTTCCTCACATCCTTCTTCCAGTATGCCGAGATACCGAATATCGGAAAAATGCCAATCGCGAGTGCGCTCTTGTTTGATATCGGCGTCTTCGCTCTGGTCGTAGGTGCCACTGTTCTGATGTTGATCGCCCTGGCCCACCAGTCGATCCGTAAACATCGTGTCGAAAAAATTGCCGCTGCGAAGGAGGAGAACTGATGGAACTGGTTCTCGCTATAGCAATCGGCGTGTTGATGTCGTCTGGTGTCTGGCTGATCCTGCGTCCGCGCACATTTCAGGTGGCCATAGGTCTGGCGCTTGTGTCTTATGCGGTTAATCTGTTCATCTTTTCGATGGGCCGTTTGCGCACCAACGCACCGCCGGTGCTTGATTCCGGCATCAGTGTTCAGGCTGCGCAATATACCGATCCTGTGCCTCAGGCGCTGGTTCTGACCGCTATCGTTATCGGCTTTGCTATGACTGCGCTTTTCCTTGTCGTGTTGCTCGCATCGCGCGGAATGACACGCACCGACCATGTCGACGGCAAGGAGAATTGATGATGGACTGGAAATCACACCTCATCGTCGCACCCATTCTCCTGCCGCTTGTAACGGCTGCATTGTTGCTGATGTTCGATGAACGCAAGCGCAAGCTCAAAATGGCGATCAATACGATTTCCATCATGGGCCTGATCTACATCGCTTATACGCTACTCGGTGTTGCCAGCGAAAAAGCGCCGGAAGCTTCGGTTTACCTGATTGGCAACTGGCCCGCACCATTCGGTATTGTGCTGGTTCTCGACAGGCTCGCTGCGCTGATGCTCATGCTGACCAGCGTGCTTGCTCTGGCGGCCCTCAGCTTTGCGCTTGCCCATTGGCACAAGGCAAGCCCGAATTTCCATACGATCTTCCAGCTGCTGCTGATGGGCCTGAATGGCGCATTTCTGACAGGCGATCTGTTCAATCTCTTCGTATTCTTCGAGGTTATGCTCGCAGCATCTTACGGCCTGGCACTGCATGGTTCGGGACCGGCGCGCGTCAAGGCGGGCATGCATTATATTGCGGTCAATCTGGTTGCGTCATCGCTATTCCTGATCGGCGTCAGTCTGATCTACGGTGTGACGGGTACGCTTAACATGGCGGATCTTGCGCAGAAGATTTCGCAGGTAACGCCGGAAGATCGCATGCTCCTTGAAGCAGGCGCTGCCATTCTCGCGGTCGCCTTCCTGGTGAAAGCAGGCATGTGGCCGCTCAATTTCTGGCTCGTGCCTGCTTATACGGCAGCGGCGGCTCCGATTGCGGCTATTTTCGCGATTATGAGCAAGGTCGGCATTTACGTTCTCTTGCGTCTTTCACCGCTCATGTTCGGTATTGGCGCTGGCGAATCCTACGGTTTTGGTAACGACTGGCTCTATTATGGCGGTATGGTCACGCTGGCTTTTGGCCTGATTGGCGTGGTCGCGTCGCAGGCCATGGGGCGTCTTGCGAGCTACAGCATTCTTGTGTCATCCGGTACGTTGCTCGCAGCCATCGGGAGTGGCAATACTGCGATGACCGGTGCGGCACTCTTCTACATGGTCAGCTCCACACTGACGATTGCTGCTTTCTTCCTTCTGATCGAACTTGTCGAACGCGGTCAGGATGCGGCGGCAAACGTTCTTGCGGTCACGATGGAAGCCTATGGCGACGACGAGGAGGAAGAAGAGGAAGAGGAAGTTGGCGTCGTTCTGCCTGCCACCCTCGCCATTCTCGGCACCTGCTTTGCCATAGTAGCAATTCTTCTGATTGGCCTGCCACCGTTCTCTGGCTTCATAGCCAAGTTCCTGATCCTTGCAGCCGTTTTCAACGGCGATGGGGCAGCCCCGACCTTAGCTATGCCGGTCAGCCCTGCAAGTTGGGCACTGATAGCGCTTATCCTGCTTTCGGGACTTTCAGCGCTGATTGCGATGACCCGCACAGGCATTCGCACGTTCTGGGCCTCGCTTGAGGGCAATGTGCCGCGCGTTCTGGTCCGCGAAGTGGTGCCAATTGCCGGCCTTCTGGCCGTCTGTCTGGCACTGACCATCGCAGCAGGCCCGGCCATGGGATATATGGATGCGACAGCTCGTTCGCTGCACAATCCAAAAGACTACATCAACAGTGTCCTTAATGCGCCGCGTGTAGACGGAGAAACGGTGGAGGTAAAATGAGAAAAATTCTACCTTTCCCGCTACTCTTCTTATCTTTGATTGTGTTCTGGCTTCTGCTGAACGGGTTTACACGCGCGCAGCTGATCCTGGGTATCATTATTGCGCTCTTTGCCTGCCACGCAATGACAGCGCTTCAGCCGCAGAAAAATCATCTGCGCTCGATCCCGACCATGTTGTGGCTGTTTTGGGCCGTCAGCATCGACATCCTCACATCGAACATTGCTGTTGTGAAGCTGATCCTGTCTCGGCGTAAGGAGCGTCACCCGGGCTTCGTGGTCATTCCACTCGATCTTGAAAATCGAACAGGACTGGCAGTCCTTGCTTGCATCATCACCACAACGCCGGGAACTGCCTGGGTTGATTACAACGTTGCCCGCAAGACGCTGACAATCCATGTTCTTGATCTGGAAGATGCAAAAACCTGGCGAACAACGATCAAGCAGCGCTATGAACAGCCTCTTATTCGTATATTCGGAGCGCGAGACATAGTGAAAGAGGAGCAATCGGCATGAGCGCAGTTATTCTTTTCTGGTCACTACTCGCTGCACAGATCATGCTCATAGCAGCCATGGGCTGTGTGGTTTATCGCTTGCTCATCGGACCACGCGCACAAGATCGCGTACTGGCAACCGACGCCCTGTATCTCAACGCGCTTCTGCTGCTGCTTACTTTCGGCATGCGTACAGGCAGCGTCATTTATTTTGAAGCCGCACTTATCATTTCGCTGCTTGGGTTCGTTGCCACGGTGGCACTTGCCAAATTCCTGATGCGCGGGGAGGTGATCGAATGATCGGAGCCGCTGATCTGCCCGTCTGGGCCGCCATCGTCATTTCATTTTTTCTGGTTTCCGGCGCCTTCCTAACACTCGTCGGTTGCATTGGACTTGTTCGTTTCAAGAGTTTTTATGAACGCATTCACGCGCCGACAATTGGTTCTTCGTTCGGCGCCGGTGGAATCTTGATTGCTTCCATCATGTTTTTCTCCATCTTGCAATCCAAGCCGATTCTGCATGAAGTGTTGATTACCGTCTTTGTGGTCATCACAACGCCGGTAACGCTCATGTTGCTAAGCCGCGCGGTGATTCATCGTGATCAGACGCAGGACAGCAAAGAGCTTCCTTCATCTTCCGACCAGAAATGATGGTTGGAAGCATCGGCCTGAGGCATTTGGAGGAGTGCTGAAGGCTGCGGCCAATTGTCCATATGCACCTTGCATCCAGACATGCGGATTGAAGGTTGAAGCCATTTGAATTATCTGAATTTCAGTAATTTCTGAAAATTCAGAATTTACGGGAGAGAGAACTTGGAATTATCGCCAATTGTTCAGTCGTTTGTACTCCACTTCGGAGAGATGGGTAGCCGCTGGGGTATCAACCGTACGGTTGGACAGATTTATGCGCTGCTCTATCTATCGTCTGAACCCTTGTGTGCGGATGATATCGTTGATGCGCTTGGTGTTTCGCGCTCCAACGTTTCGATGGGCATCCGCGAGTTGCAGGGCTGGAATCTTGTGCTGCTGAAGCACATACCCGGTGATCGTCGCGACTTTTTCACGACTCCGGGCGACGTGTGGCTGATTTTGCGAACGCTTGCGGAAGAACGCAAGAAGCGCGAAATCGATCCGACTTTGTCGGTGCTTCGCGAAGTTCTGATGGAGCAACCGGAAGGCGACAGCGACCGTTTTGCGCAAGATCGCATGAAGGACATGTACGCACTCATCGAGCGACTGACCAATTGGTACGACGACGTCAAGAAACTCGATACCGACAGATTGACCAGCCTTCTGGCGCTCGGCGCCAAGGTGACCCGCTTCCTGGAAACCACGGACAAGATAGTGGCGCTGGGACGCGGGAGAGCATCGGCCAAAAAGGAGCCTAAACGAGAGTGAAACCCGTTGTCCCCCGAACGGAAGAAACGGCACAACAAGACGGCGAAACACCAGACGACAAACGTCGTCCGCGTCGGCGTCCAGTTCCGTCTCTGCTGAAAACGGGGGCAAGGTTTCAGGCCGTGGCGGCACTTCTTTGGCTGCCACAGGCCGCACTTCTCGCCTATGGTGTAGGCTATCTCGCCAACACAGGTTTTGATGCCACAATCTATTATCTTGCTGCAGGGCTTTTTCTTATAGGCTGTTTGCGCAGCCTTCTGGATGCACACGGCGCAACGAAGGCTTTCGATGCAGCAAGAAGTGAACTAGCCAAGCTCCGAGAGAAAGCGGTAACTGCGTTATCGCAGCGTTCACCTCTTGATACATCTCGTCAATCTTCCGGAGAAGCTGCAAGCATACTCGCTGAGCAGGCAGAGATGGTTGTTCCTTATCTCTCTCGCTTTGTGCCAGTTCGCATTCGCGTCATGCTGGTTCCGTTGGCAATTCTTGCAGTCGTCCTGTGGTTTTCCTGGGTAGCAGCCCTGATCCTGCTGATAGCGGCACCTTTGATCCCGATTTTCATGGCGCTAATCGGCTGGCGTGCAAAAGCCGCCAGTGAGAAGCAACTCATGGCTTTGGGCGACATGAACGGTTTTCTGCTCGATCGTCTGCGTGGGCTTGCAACAATTCGCAGTTTTAATGCTGTCGATATGACCGCAACACGTCTCCGCGATAATGCCGAGACGTTGCGCAGCAAGACAATGGTTGTTCTGCGTATCGCTTTCCTTTCATCAGCCGTTCTTGAGCTCTTTGCAGCTCTTGGCGTCGCTATGGTAGCGGTTTACATCGGCTTTCATCTGCTCGGGCCTCTTGGCTTTGGTGCATGGGGACATAAGTTGAGCCTCGCTGAGGGCTTGTTCATTCTCCTGCTTGCCCCCGCATTCTTTGAACCTCTGCGCGATCTCTCCGCTGTTTGGCATGACAGGGCGTCAGGCGAAGCTGCCATTGATGCGCTCGAAGAGCTTGCAAAGCACGAAATGCCAGTGGTCGGAGGCACAGTAGTCGGCGGCATTGAAGCTACGGAAAAGGTCGGGAACACACCGTCGTTGATGCTGCGAAATATCCGTTTTCGGTACTCCACGGGTGAAGATGTGTTCGCCAGCTTTAATCTGGATATTGAACCGGGTGAGCATGTAGCGCTTCTCGCGCCGAGTGGTTATGGCAAATCGACATTGCTCGCCTTGATTGCCGGACTGGCAGCCCCCCAGGAAGGAGAAATCCGTATTGGCGGTGTTGTACTTCAGGATGAAACGGCCACAAGTCTTCGGGCGAGAATGCGATGGGTCGGTCAGAGGCCACATATTTTTGCAGGAAGTGCCCGACACAATATAACTCTCGGTCGCGATGCTGATGCTGAGAAAACCGCCTCGATAATCAACCAGATGGCCTTGAGCCATGTGGCAGGCATTACCGGAACCGGTGTGATCGGCGAAAATGGTGCGGGACTTTCCGGTGGCGAAGCGCTTCGATTGGCCTTGGCACGCATCGCTATGGATCAGGACACCGATATCATTCTCGCTGACGAGCCAACGGCGCATCTTGACCATGAAACGGCTGACCGTATCGCCGACACTCTGATCAGCCTCGCTAAAGGCAAGACGCTCATCATTTCGACGCATGATGAGAAACTCGCAAGCCGTATGGATCGCATTGTTCGGCTCGATGATTTGAGTGGCGAAGCCCAAGTCTGGCAGAAGAGGGCAGCAGAATGAACGGACTTCAATCGCTCCGCCCAATCCTGCAACTTTTCTTCCGCACAAAAGGGCTGATGCTTTACGCAGGCATTGCAGCTGCAACAGCGACGGTTCTCACAGGCATTGCTCTGCTCGGCCTTTCAGGTTGGTTTATCACGGCCACCGCTATCGCTGGTTTGAGTGTTGCAACAGCCGTAGTCTTCGATGTTTTTGCACCAGCTGCCGGTATTCGTCTTCTTGCAGTTTTACGTACGGGTGCACGCTATCTGGAGCGCCTTGTAACGCATGATGCGACGCTCGCCATTCTTGCAGCGCTGCGCGAAAAACTGTTCCGGAGTTGGGCTCGTCCGGCAGCGGCGAATGCATTGCTCAAACGGCCAGCACGGCTTCTGTTCCGACTAACCGCGGATATCGATGCGCTTGATTCACTCTATCTACGCGTCCTCGTACCAGCAGGTGCGGCGCTTGCAACCGCACTTATTACCGGTGTGGCGCTTGGCCTGATGCATCCGCTTTTTGGTCTGATCATTGCGTTGACGCTGCTTTTTGTCGGACTCGGACTGCCGCTTATTGCAGCCAGGCGTGCTGAAAAGCCTATGCGTCGGCGCGCCAAAGGCACCGAAGCGCTGCGTGCGCGGACAGTCGATCTGGTTGCAGGGCAGACTGAACTCATTATGGCTGGGCGGACGGACAGTCAGAATGCAAGCATCATGCGAGCCGATAGCTACATCGCATCAAGCGACCGCGTTCTCAACCGTATTGAAATTTCGACCGGTGCCGGTCTTGGCGTCCTCCATGCGGGTCTCCTCGCAGGTGGACTGGTTAGCGCCGGACTTCTTATGCAAGCTGGATTGATTAATGCTCCTGTGGCTGCTCTCGCGCTGCTGATTATCCTTGGCGCAATGGAACCATTTGCAGCACTGCGCCGTGGCGCAATGGAACTCGGTCGCACCATACTTGCGGCGCGCCGTGTAGCTCCAGCACTTGAAGCATCCGATAGGCTTCAAGTGCTGGCATCACCTGCAAAGGGCTATGCTGTGAACCTGAAACAGGTCACCGTTCGCCATGAAGGTGTTGTAGCGAAAGCTCTTGATATGGTTGATCTGAGCATTGCCGAAGGCGAGCACCTAGCGATCATCGGCACCAGCGGCGCTGGTAAATCTACTCTTTTCAATCTGCTGGCAGGCGAGATCAGCGCCGAGAATGGCAATGTCCGAGTTTTACCAGCACGACTTCTGACGCAACGAACCGAGCTTTTCAAAGACAGTATTCGTAACAATCTCAAGCTCGCGAAGTCAGATGCAAGCGATGCGGAGCTAAACGCCGCATTGGAAGCCGCCGGTTTAGGCGACTTCATGAAAGCCCAGACCGAGGGACTGGATACTGTTCTGGGCGAGGGGGGACTTGGGCTCTCTGGTGGTCAGGCCAGACGCCTAGCTTTGGCCCGGCTGTTCCTGACAGACGCTCCTTTATGGCTCCTTGATGAGCCCACTGAAGGGCTCGATCAAGCTACCGCCGAGGATGTGCTTTGTCGCCTTGATGAACAGGCCAAAGATCGAACCTTGTTGATAGCGACGCATATTCAACGCGAAGCACGCATTTGTGATCGTGCGATTGTTTTGGATCAAGGCGTGCTCATTAACTCGATGACCAAAGGAGAACCCTCGTTCGAAGAAGCCCTCAAATCCTTGAGGTGAAATTTAAGTAGGGGGGCTGTGAGCCGGCCCATCGTCGGTAACAGCTCATAACATCAGGAGGGCCGGACTTGCCGGCTTAAAGAGATGGAATTCGATATTGTCTCCCTGTCGAGATTGCAGTTTGCAATCACGGCACTTTATCACTTCCTCTTCGTACCTCTGACATTGGGTCTATCCGTGCTGCTTGCCATCATGGAAACCGTTTATGTCATGACCGGAAGGCTCATCTGGCGGCAGATGACCAAGTTCTGGGGTACGCTGTTTGGTATCAACTTCGCTATGGGCGTCGCTACCGGCGTTGTGATGGAGTTCCAGTTCGGTATGAACTGGAGTTATTACAGCCACTATGTAGGCGATATTTTCGGCGCGCCTCTGGCGATCGAAGGCTTGATGGCCTTCTTCCTTGAAGCAACCTTCGTGGGCCTGTTCTTCTTTGGTTGGGATCGCCTTTCCAAGATCGGGCACCTTATGGTGACCTATGCCATTGCTGCGGCTTCAAACTTCTCCGCGCTCTGGATTTTGATAGCAAATGGCTGGATGCAAAACCCGGTCGGCTCAGCTTTCAATCCGGAAACCATGCGCATGGAAATCACTGATTTCTTCGCGGTTCTCATGAACCCTGTGGCACAAGCGAAGTTCGTCCATACAGTTTCGGCTGGTTATGTAATCGCTTCGGTTTTCGTACTCGGCGTTTCAGCCTGGTATCTGCTAAAGGGGCGCTCAACCGAACTTGCCAAGCGGTCGATGACCGTTGCGGCATCTTTTGGTCTTGCGGCGTCTCTCTCCGTGGTTGTTCTCGGCGATGAAAGCGGCTATCTCGCCAACGAACATCAGAAGATGAAAATCGCGGCCATCGAAGCCATGTGGGAAACAGAGCCAGCCCCGGCTTCCTTTACCCTCTTCGGTTTTCCAGATCAGGAAGCGCGTGAAACCCATTTCGCCGTGCATATTCCCTGGGTCATGGGCCTGATCGGTACACGCTCGCTCACAACGCCGATTGAAGGCATCGAACAGCTTGTCGAAAATGCGCAAGGGCATATCCGCAAGGGTATCATCGCTTATGACGCGCTTCAGAAAATCCGTGCCGCAGGCGATACAAACGCTGTGCCACAGGATGTTAAAGACGTCTTCGCCGACAACAGCCAGTGGATGGGCTATGCGCTGCTCTTGAAACGTTATGTCGATGATCCGCGTCAGGCGACAGATGCGCAGATCACGCAGGCGGCCAACGATACGGTTCCGGGCGTTCTGCCACTGTTCTGGGCATTCCGCATTATGGTCGGTATAGGCTTCTTCATGATCTTGTTGACCGGCACATTCTTCGTGCTGTCGGCACAACGCAAGCTGGATCGTTATCCGTTCCTGCTGAAAGTTGCAGTATTCGCAATCCCACTTCCCTGGATCGCCGCCGAGATGGGCTGGATCGTTGCCGAATTCGGACGACAGCCGTGGATTATCGAAGGTATTCTGCCGACTGCGGTCGCAGTCTCCAATCTTGGTGCTTCAACGGTTCTTCTCACCATCGCCGGATTTGTCGCGATCTATACGGTCCTCTTCATCATAGAAATGGGCCTGATGTTGCGCGCTATCAAAGCCGGTCCTGAACCCGATAGCAAACCAGAAGCAAAGCTTGCACCTGTAAGCATTGCGCCAGCGGAGTAAAAATTATGATACTCAGCGATTTATTGGACTATGAAACACTCCGCATCATCTGGTGGGTGCTGCTCGGTGTATTGCTGATCGCCTTTGCCGCGATGGACGGCTTCGATCTCGGTGTCGGTATATTGTTGCCATTCGCAGGCAGAACCGACGTGGAACGCCGCATTGTCATCAACACGATCGGCCCCGTATGGGAAGGCAATCAGGTGTGGCTGATCCTTGGCGGTGGCGCTATCTTCGCCGCCTGGCCTCCACTTTATGCCGTATCTTTCTCAGGCTTCTACCTGGCGATGTTCCTCATATTGTTCGCCCTGATCCTGCGTCCGGTTGGCTTTAAATTTCGCTCCAAGCGCGATAGCGTTGCCTGGCGTACAGGCTGGGACTGGGCGCTATTCATCGGCGGCTTTGTGCCCTCATTGATCTTTGGCGTTGCAGTCGGAAATGTATTGCAGGGCGTTCCATTCCGATTCAACGACGATCTGCAGATCTTCTATGACGGAACATTCTTCGGCTTGCTCAATCCGTTTGCTCTTCTTTGTGGCGTCCTTTCTGTCACGATGATGACGATGCTCGGAGCAAGCTGGCTGGTGCTGAAGACCACTGGCGAAGTGCAGGCACGAGCGCGTTCATATGGCAGTATTGCTGCGCTGCTAACGACCGTACTCTACATCGTAGCGGGCATCATCAGTTGGTTCTGGGTGTCGGGATATGCCATCACAAGTACTGTGGTGACAGGTGGACCATCCAACCCGCTACGCAAAGCTGTTGAACTCGATCATGGTGCCTGGTTCGTCAATTATATGAACTACCCGGTACTGCTGATCGCGCCTGCACTCGGTATTCTCGGTCCGCTACTGCTCTTCATCATGCTTCGCAGTAAACGAGAAGTAACCCCGATACTTGTCGGGCAACTATCCGTCTTCGGCATCATAGCCTCGGTCGGCGTTTCGATGTTCCCGTTCATTCTGCCATCTTCGATTGATCCTCGGTCGAGCCTGACGGTCTGGGATGCTTCGTCAAGCCACATGACTTTGTTCATCATGCTGGTGGTGACGTTGATCTTCCTTCCGCTGATCGTCGCCTATACCTCATGGGTTTACAAAGTTCTGTGGGGCAAGGTTGATAAGGAAATGATCGAAGACGAGAGCAACCACGCTTATTAGAGCGCCCGATAAATCCAAACTGAGAAAGGAAGAGCAAAATGTGGTATTTCTCCTGGCTTCTGGGCCTGCCGCTTGCTGTAGCTTTCGCCGTATTAAACGCCATGTGGTATGAGTTGATGGATGATAGGGTGCGCAAGCGCCTTGCTGGCGACCCAACCGCTGACCTGGCGCGCGAAGGCAACAAGCATCATTGATGTTTTAAAGTAAAATGGCCCGGAAACGGGCCATTTCTTTATTTGACGTCAAAACCAAATCAATTCCCGCAATCCGACAACCAACACGGCATTAGAGCGCGTTTCGATCTGATTGGATCAGATCGGCGCTCTAACTTCTTCTATTTTAAGCATAATCTTATCGATCCTCGTTTCACTCCGGTCGGATTATGCTCTAGAGCTGTGGACAAAATGCCTCACATGGGAGTAAAGCGCCAAGTTTTCTTTCTGCTTACATCGTAATCGTACCAATAGGTACTGACGTATTCGTCAACGTAAAGAAATAATATTGCGCTGTATGGACACATTCTTATCATTAAAAACGTATATGAAATCAGTTGTATAAGCTTGTTTCGATAGTGAGTTTCAGCGACCTTTATTTCTCTTCGGAACCATCCAGATTTTTATGGAATGCGGTTAGCGAAGAATAATCTTGCTTTATTCTGAAAGCCGTTCCACCCTGAATGAAGTGAAATCGGAGGAGGAAAACCGGCTTCACGTCGCATGGGAGGAATGAAGCCAGCCTGCTTAGGGTTGGCTATCGGTGAGGCGCAGGTGCTTTACCGGAACAAAATCGAAATCCACCCGTTCGACATTTTGTGCCAATTTGCGAGGCCAATTTGCGAGGTATGCCCGCATGAGTGACGATGTCGTCCTATCCCTGCATGTTCCTGAACCGGAATGGCGGCCCGGCGATGCGCCGGATTTCTCCCATGTCAAAATCCCACGTGCAGGCAGTGTCCGCCGTCCCGAAATAGATGAAAAGCCGGAAGCCATGCGCGATCTGGCGTTCAGCATCATCCGGGTGCTCAATCGGGATGGCGAGGCGGTTGGTCCCTGGGCTGGAACCCTTACAGATGATGAGCTGAAAGAGGGTCTGCGTCATATGATGATACTGCGCGCTTACGATGCGCGCATGATGATGGCCCAGCGTCAGGGCAAGACCTCGTTCTATATGCAGCATCTGGGCGAAGAAGCAGTCAGCTGCGCTTTCCGTAAGGCGTTGCGCAAGGGCGACATGAATTTCCCGACCTATCGACAGGCGGGATTGCTCATTGCTGACGATTATCCACTCGTCACGATGATGAACCAGATTTTCTCCAACGAACAGGACCCGCTGAAAGGTCGCCAGCTTCCGGTGATGTATTCATCACAGGAGCATGGCTTCTTCACTATCTCCGGCAATCTCGCCACGCAATATACACAGGCCGTCGGCTGGGCCATGGCATCGGCTATCAGCCACGACACCAAGATCGCCGCTGCCTGGATTGGCGATGGTTCGACGGCAGAAAGTGATTTTCACGCAGCTTTGGTCTTTGCTTCGACCTACAAGGCGCCTGTGGTGATGAACATCGTCAACAATCAGTGGGCGATCTCGACATTTCAAGGCATTGCACGCGGCGGCTCCGGTACGTTCGCGGCGCGCGGCCATGGCTTCGGCATTCCGGCCCTACGAGTTGACGGCAACGATTATCTGGCTGTTCATGCCGTGGCCAAATGGGCGGTCGAACGCGCGAGACGCAATCTTGGCCCGACCATCATTGAATATGTAACTTATCGTGCCGGCGGGCATTCAACATCCGACGATCCATCCGCCTATCGTCCCAAGGCTGAAAGCGATGCATGGCCTTTGGGTGATCCGGTCCTGCGATTGAAGAACCATCTCATTTTGCGCGGTGTGTGGAGTGATGAGCGCCACAAGCAGGCCGAAGCAGAAGTGATGGACATGGTTGTTGCTGCACAACGCGAAGCAGAGGCAATTGGCACGTTGCATGACGGGCGCAAGCCTTCCATGCGCGACATGTTTGAGGATGTCTACGCAGAGACACCACCACATTTGATCCGCCAGCGCCATGAAGCGGGGTTCTGATACATGAGCAAGACGACAAAAATGACCATGATCGAGGCCATTCAGAACGCCCATGACATTGCCATGGAGCGCGATCAGAAGGTTGTCGTGTTCGGTGAGGATGTCGGTTACTTTGGCGGTGTGTTTCGGTGCACCGCCGGTTTGCAGAAAAAATACGGCAAAGAACGATGTTTCGACGCGCCGATCAGTGAACTTGGTATTGTCGGTACAGCCATCGGCATGGCGACTTATGGCTTGCGCCCCTGTATCGAAGTGCAGTTTGCGGATTATGTCTATCCGGCCTATGACCAGATCGTCTCGGAAGCGGCGCGCTTGCGCTATCGTTCGGCGGGTGAATTTACATGCCCTCTGGTGATCCGTATGCCGTCAGGCGGCGGCATCTATGGCGGGCAGACACACAGCCAGAGCCCGGAGGCACTTTTCACTCATGTTTCGGGCTTGAAAACGATAATGCCTTCAACGCCGGCCGACGCGAAAGGCCTGCTCTTGGCAGCCATCGAAGATCCTGATCCCGTCATCATGTTTGAGCCGAAACGGCTTTATAACGGCCCGTTCGATGGTCACCACGATAAGCCGGTTACCTCGTGGAAAAAGCATGATCTGGGCGATGTGCCTGAAGGTTATTACACTGTACCACTCGGCAAGGCTGCAATCCGTCGCGAAGGCAATGATGTGACCGTTCTGGCATACGGCACCATGGTTCATGTCGCTCTCGCAGCCGCAGAAGAGACAGGCGTCGATGCTGAAATCATCGATCTGCGCACGCTTCTTCCGCTTGATACCGAAACCATCATGGCGTCTGTCAAAAAGACCGGACGCTGTGTGATCGTGCATGAAGCAACGCTTACCTGTGGCTATGGAGCGGAGCTTGCAGCCCTCGTGCAGCGTGATTGTTTCTATCATCTCGAGGCGCCAATCGTTCGTGTGACCGGCTGGGACACGCCATATCCACATGCGCAGGAATGGGCCTATTTCCCTGGTCCCGACCGGGTCGGCCGCGCGCTCACATCGATCATGGAAGCCTGAGGGGAGAGAAACATGGCTCATTTTACAATCAAACTCCCCGATGTTGGCGAAGGCGTTGCAGAGGCCGAACTTGTCGAATGGCATGTGAAAGTTGGCGATATTGTGCGGGAAGATGATCTTCTTGCTGCCGTCATGACCGACAAGGCAACAGTAGAAATTCCCTCATCACGCGGCGGCAAGGTCATCGCCATCAATGGCGAAGTCGGTGAAAAGATCGCCGTAGGCTCTGAACTGGTCCGTCTAGAGATCGAGGGCGGTGCGACTGAAGAAAAGCCTGTCGAAAAAATCGAGAAAAATCCGGCTCCAGCGACGGTGGAAACGGTCAAACCGCAATCGGCACCAGCTCCTGAAACACCCGTTCTGCTGCAGACGCCGGTTCCTCCAAAAGCGGCTGCTCCCAAGCGTGAAGCCACAAGCCGCGCATTCTCTGGCGCAGGTCCAGTACGCAGCGAGGGTGAAAGGCCGCTGGCAACACCATCCGTCAGATTACGCGCCCGCGATGCAGGCGTCGATTTGCGTCGTGTTCGCGGCACGGGTCCGGCGGGACGTATCACGCATGAGGATATGGACGCATATTTCAAGCTGGAAGCTGGTGGTTCCCCGCAAACAGCCGGATATGTGGCTGATACGACGGTCAATGAAATCAAGGTAATCGGGCTTCGACGCAAAATTGCTGAACGCATGGCGGAAGCCAAACGTCATATCCCGCATATCACCATCGTCGAAGAGGTAGATGTCACGCAGCTCGAAGAACTACGTACGGGTCTTAACAATGAGAAGAAGGAAGGGCGTCCGCGGTTGACGCTGCTGCCTTTCGTCATCCGCACAATCGTCAAGGTTGTGAAAGAGCAGCCGGGACTGAATGCACATTTTGACGACGAAGCCGACATTATCCGTCAGTTCGGTGGCGTGCATGTTGGCATCGCCACGCAGACGCCGAATGGGCTGATCGTTCCGGTCGTGCGTCATGCTGAAAGCATGAGTGTGTTTGCGGCAGCAACCGAGCTCACGCGCGTTACAGAAGCTGCTCGCAACGGCACTGCAAAGCGCGAAGAACTGTCCGGCTCCACAATCACAATCACATCGCTCGGGCCGCTCGGTGCAATCGCCACGACACCAATCATCAATCGACCGGAAGTTGCGATTGTCGGCATCAACAAGATGGCCGTCCGCCCGATGTGGGACGGCACACAATTTGTGCCGCGCAAGATGATGAACCTTTCGTGCAGTTTCGACCATCGCGTGATCGACGGCTGGGACGCCGCTGTCTTTGTACAGAAACTAAAAAGCCTGCTCGAAACACCTGCGATGATCTTTGTGGAAGGCTGACACTATGAGTGAAATTTCCTGCAAACTTTTGATCATTGGTGGTGGTCCCGGCGGCTATGTCTGCGGCATCCGCGCAGGTCAGCTTGGTATTGATACAGTGCTGATCGAAAAGAAGCGTCTCGGCGGAACGTGTCTGAACGTTGGTTGTATTCCGTCGAAGGCGCTGATCCATGCTGCAGACGAGTTTCATCGTCTCACAACATTCGCAAACAAGGGTTCCCTTGGCATTTCGGCACAAAACCCCGCGATTGATTTTGCCAAAACGCTTGAGTGGAAAGACGGTATAGTCAATCGCCTCAACAGCGGCGTGGCAGGACTTCTGAAACGCTCTCATGTGCGTATGTTTCAGGGGCAAGCCCGGTTCATCGATGGCAAGACTGTACTGGTCGATACCGACACTGGGCGCCAGACAATCCACGCGGAAAATATCGTTATTGCGACGGGTTCTGTGCCGGTCGAAATCACCTCATTGCCGTTTGGTGGCAATATCATTTCATCGACCGAAGCACTCGCTCTCGAAAAGATACCCGAAAAACTGGCAATCGTTGGCGGCGGATATATCGGGCTCGAAATAGGCACCGCCTTTGCCAAACTCGGCTCGAAAGTTACTATCGTAGAAGCGACTGACAGGATTTTACCACAGTACGATGTGGAACTGACGCGACCAGTCATGGCGCGATTGAAACAGCTCGGTGTTGAGGTGCTCACCAATACCTCTGCCAAAGGCATGAAAGCAGATGGCCAAGCGCTGGAGATCACCACATCTGATGGCGCGACCCGTTCTATCGATGCGGACAAGGTTCTCGTCACGGTCGGCCGCAAGCCGCAGACGGATGGCTGGGGTTTGAGCGAAATCCGGCTTGATATGGAAGGGCGTTTTATCCGCATTGACGACAAATGTCGCACATCCATGCGCGGTGTCTATGCGATTGGCGATGTGACCGGCGAACCGATGCTTGCGCATCGAGCTATGGTGCAAGGCGAAATGGTGGCCGAGATCATTGCGGGCGGTAAACAGGTCTGGGACAAACGCTGCGTTCCTGCAGTCTGCTTCACTGATCCTGAGATTGTGACAGTGGGCTTATCTCCTGATGAAGCCCGCAAGGCCGGATATAATATTCAGACCGGTATTTTCCCATTCCAAGCCAATGGCCGCGCAATGACCATCGAGAGGGAGGACGGCATGATCCGCGTTGTAGCACGGGCTGACAATCACGTCATCCTTGGTATTCAGGCAGTCGGGGTCGGCATTTCGGAATTGTCAGCGGCTTTTGCTCAAGCGGTTGAAATGGGCGCGCGTCTGGAAGATATCGCAGGTACGATCCATGCTCACCCGACACTCAGCGAAGGCTTTGCCGAAGCCAGCATGAAGGCACTCGGCCACGCGCTCCACGTTTAATCCTTTGGCTTGCGCTCGTGCCGCCAGACAAAAATGGCGGCACCGGCAACCATTGCTGCAAGTGCAAACCATGTAATCGCATAGGAAAGATGGTTGTTGCGGAAAGTGACAACAGTCAGACCACCAATTGGCACGTTGCCCGGATTTGACTTTGCGTCAGCATCGATGAAATAGGGCGCTACAGTGCCAAGACCTTCCTTGGTTGCAAAAGCCACCACATCGCGCGAGTTCCATTCATTGCGGTCGGGGTCGTTGGGGCGAAGGAAAAAGCCATCCGGCTCCGGCATACGCAGCAGACCAGTCACGGTTGTCTCACCTGCAATCTGTGTTTCGACCCGCAATGCAGGATCGCGCCTGGCATCCGGTATAAATCCACGATTGATAAATGTCAGAGCACCATCATCAGAACGCATAGGAGTAAGAACCCAAAAGCCTGATCCGCGCTCGGTCAGCGCACGGACGAGTACTTCCTTGTCGTTAAGATAGGTTCCCGTAAGCGCAACATGCCTGTATTCATCTTCAGCCTGATTGACATTGGCCCAGTCATCACGCCCCGGCGCTGCAACTGGCTCCGCATGCACCCGCGCATCGACGCGCGCAATGAGATCAAGCTTCCATTGCAAGCGCTCTACCTGCCAAATTCCCAGACCAAGAAACAAGGCAAAGAAACCCACAGCCAGAACTGACAAAAAGCCGAGGAAGAAACGCGATTTCTTCTTTTGAGGGGCTTCGTTCATTTCGGCCGGGGCGGACATGGCAATTTCCTGATCTTGGGGGAGGGTAAGCTGCCCTCAGATACCCCAGATGGCATATTTAAGAAAGTGCAGCGCACGGCAAAAGAATGTTACTGAGAAGCGCTCTTAGCCAAAAAAACAGCGCCGTATGTCCTCTTAGCGGACATGGCGCTGGCATTTATAAATTGGGTTATGCGCTTTTATGAACTCTGCGTCTGCGATGCGAATAACCACCTTTAGAAAGGCGCAAAACATTGCAAACCTGTGTCCGATCTTCGGACGGCTTTTCCATCTGGGATTTTATGTTTAGCAATGCCTGCTGTGTGACCACTCGATCTCTGTCGCTAGGTCCAACAATTATGCTCTTCATCGATCATTCTCCCTGTTTTTGGGCGCGGCGACAGCTTCGAAAGCTACGCCGACCGGTCGTCAAGAATGTACGAATGAACCAATTATTAACCTAAATGGGTAGCTTGACAAGCGCCGTTTTGCAACCTTGCGTAAGCCCTTGTCCATACGTATGAAAAAGCCGGAACGCCCACGCGTCCCGGCTTTCTGCCACTGTCATTTCAATCGATCAGTCGCGATTGCCACTCAGAATTTCGCGTTTTCCGACATGATTGGCGACACCAACCAGGCCTTCCTGTTCCATACGTTCAACGAGCGAAGCAGCACGGTTATAGCCGATGCCCAAACGGCGCTGGATGTAAGAGGTGGAGCATTTCTTGTCACGCATCACAACCTTGACGGCCTGCTCGTAAACATCATCACCATCTTCCGAACCCATAGCGGAGCTGTCAAAAACCGCTGTATCCTGCGCTGTGTCGTCGTCTTCTTCATCTTCGGTCACAGTCGCCAGATAATCTGGACGGCCCTGTTCCTTCAAATGATTGACGACCTTCTCGACTTCCTCGTCTGAAACGAACGGTCCATGAACGCGGACGATACGGCCGCCACCGGCCATATGAAGCATATCGCCCTGACCAAGAAGCTGTTCTGCGCCCATTTCACCAAGGATCGTACGGCTGTCGATCTTAGACGTAACCTGGAACGAGATACGGGTCGGGAAGTTGGCCTTGATCGTGCCGGTGATAACATCGACCGAAGGACGCTGCGTCGCCATGATGAGGTGGATACCAGCAGCACGCGCCATCTGTGCAAGACGCTGTACGGCACCTTCGATATCCTTGCCAGCAACCATCATCAGGTCGGCCATTTCGTCGATGATAACGACGATATATGGCATTGGCGTCAGATCGAGTTCTTCCTGAACGTAAGTTGGCTCGCCTGTTTCCTTGTCAAAGCCGGACTGCACCGTGCACATCACGGTTTCGCCTTTGCCCTTGGCAGATGCGGCACGCTGATTGAAACCTTCAATGTTACGCACACCCAGACGTGCCATCTTGCGATAGCGGTCTTCCATCTCGCGCACGGCCCATTTCAGAGCCACAACGGCCTTCTTCGGGTCGGTAACAACTGGCGTCAGAAGGTGCGGAATACCATCATAGATGGAGAGTTCGAGCATCTTTGGATCGACCATGATCAGGCGGCATTCTTCCGGCTTGAAGCGGTAGAGCAGCGACAGGATCATCGTGTTGATGGCAACCGACTTACCGGAACCAGTGGTGCCGGCAACGAGCAGATGAGGCATCTTAGCCAGTTCTGCAATGATCGGCTCGCCACCGATGCCTTTACCGAGGCAAAGTGGCAGACGATAGTTCGAGGATTCGAACGTACGAGAGTCGATCATCTCACGGAGATAAACCGTTTCGCGATTGGCATTCGGCAGTTCAATACCGATGACATTGCGACCCGGAACGACGGCGACGCGAGCCGACAATGCCGACATCGAACGGGCAATATCATCAGCAAGACCAATAACACGGGAAGACTTCACACCCGGTGCAGGTTCAAATTCATAGAGTGTAACGACCGGGCCGGGGCGAACATGAATGATCTCGCCACGCACGCCAAAATCTTCCAGCACGCTTTCAAGAAGGCCAGCACTGCGTTCAAGCATTTCCTGCGTGATCACATTGCCTTCAAGCGATGGCGGCTCCTGAAGCAGATCACGCGGCGGAAACTCATAGTCGCCATGCATTACAACAGCTTCCGTCCGGGGGAGGGGCTGAGGCTGATAAAGCGCAATAGAAGGCGCTGCTTTCGCTGGAACAGGAGCAGCAACTGGCGCTGGCTGTTCTACTTCTTCAACAATCTGTTCTTCGACACCATTGAGAACCACATCGGTTTCGACAATTTCTTCAACTGGCCCTGCGATTTCTTCAACCTTCGGTGCCGCCGCTTCAATTGCTGGTGCTGCAGGTGCTTCAACCTGAACGGCAACAGGTTCAGGTACGACCGGTGCTTCAACCTTTACCTCTGCTACAGGCGTAACAATGGGCTGTGGCGCAGGTTCGGTGACGACTGGCTGCGCAATCGCGACAACTGGAGTCTCGTCAACTTTCTGCTTGTTCCACTCGACAGTGCGGAACTGCGCAATGATGGATTCAACCGTTGGAACAGGACGCTTTGGTGTCTCTGCGACGACAGCAGCAACTGGCTGCGCCGGGGCTGAATCGAAATCGAAGCTTTCCCAGAATGCGAAATCCGACAGATGGGCGAATGCGGAAACAGCTGCATTGCTGATCGGTTCAGCATGCACCGTTACCGCAACCTGCACGGGTGCAACTTCAATCGGCTGCACAACGGGCGGCTGCGCGATGGGGGCAACAGCGGCGGCTGTCACAACTGGTGGCACAGGTGCGACAGGCGTGCGAACCATATTTTGGGACACGGATTGCTGAAGAGCAGCGACAGCCATCGGCTGGGCTTCTGCGACCTTCGCAACCTCGGCAGGAGAGGTCTCTGGAGCGGCTGTCTTGGTACGACCGTTGATATCCGGCAGATCTTCGCCACGGCGCCGAACGAGTTCAACCTCCGGCGTACGGGTAAAACGTACATTTGCCCCCAGCGCGAAATGCGCCTTCCATGCTCCGTCCGAATCCGGTGAATGCGCTCCCAACGGGTCGCGTTGCGGCTTCTGCTCGGAAGCAGTTTCTGCACGATTACCATTAGTATGGGGAAAATTTTCTCTCAAATTACGCATGATACCTGAACCATAGATATGTCGCCCGAATGAGCCTTAGTAATAAAAAATGAAGGTTAACAACCCCCTTCACAATTCACTCAAAACCGACAAATTTCTTAGACAGGGCCAGCCGCACGACAATCATGAAATCATCTGAAAAGACAGTATTTGCATTAAATAACAACGATATAAAAATAATTTTTAAATTAAACTATTAGTGCCATACCAACACACGACAAGGTTTACAGTTGCGGTAGCGATTGAATGCGGGCGCCACCCTGAGACTCATTGTGCCGCCATCTGTTCGAGTCGTTCGCCGGTAAGCAGTATCCATTCTGTAACAAATGCCGAGTTGGAAGCTACGTTCTGCATCGAAGCGCTTTGAGAGTGTCATGAAAGTCGCACCGACGCATTACTTATGCTCACTTTAAGCAAAAGTGGGGATTTTCTTAGAGCTCTCATTGACAGATGCCATTCGGAGGCGCAGCAAAAGCACCGTAGAATTTCGGCCGGAAAGAGGGGATCAGCGCGGCATGAAAGTTACTATCGAACAAACGCTCGATCAGGCCGGAGCAGGCCCCTTCCAGCGTAACCTTCTCGGCGTATTCGGACTGGTCTGGGCTGCAGATGCCATGCAGGTACTGGCTGTGGGTTTCACCGCCGCTTCAATCGCCATGACTTTCGGCTTAACTGTTCCACAAGCCCTGCAGACCGGAACGCTGTTCTTTCTGGGGATGCTGATAGGTGCCGCGCTCTTCGGCAGACTCGCTGATAAATATGGCCGTCGTCGCGTGCTTCTCATCACCGTTGCCTGCGATGCCGTGTTCGGCCTGCTATCAGCTTTCTCTCCCAATTTTGCCATTCTGCTTGGCCTGCGCTTTCTGACAGGCATCGCGGTTGGCGGCACCTTGCCCGTCGATTATGCAATGATGGCGGAATTCCTCCCGTCCAAGAATCGCGGCCGCTGGCTGGTGATGCTTGAAGGTTTCTGGGCCGTCGGAACCGTCATCATCGCGTTGGCCGCATGGGCCGCAAGCCTTGCAGGCGTTGCAGACGCGTGGCGCTATATCTTTGTCGTCACTGCTGCACCCGCTTTAATTGGCATCTGGCTGCGTTTCTGGGTACCAGAATCGCCGATGCATCTGCTCAAAACAGGTCAGAGCAAAGAAGCAAAGGCCGTTATGAATCGCGTCCTTCGCAAAAACGGCAAAACTGAACTGCCGCCCAAAGCAATGCTTGAAGCACCGCTTCTTATTACCAATGAAAGGCTGTTATCGCCCAACTTGCGTCAGCGCACGCTAACCACCCTAGCGATCTGGTTTCTTGTATCAGTCTCCTATTACGGAATTTTCACATGGATCCCGGCAAAGCTTGCCGGTGACGGCTTCGGTTTCGTGCGCGGATATGGCTTTCTGGTGATCGTCGCTCTGGCGCAATTACCGGGCTATGCGCTTGCAGCCTATGGCGTCGAAGCATGGGGGCGCAAGAAGACTCTGATCAGCTTTCTCTTCATCAGTGCGGCGGCCTGCGCGCTCTTCACCGTTGCGGGCAGCTCGACCCTGGTTGGCGCTTCAATCCTGATCATGAGCTTTGCTCTGCTTGGCACGTGGGGCGCGCTTTATGCCTTTACGCCTGAGCTTTATCCAACAGCATTGCGTGCAAGCGGGATGGGTGCAGCAGGCGCTATGGCTCGCCTTGGCGGCTTGCTCGCACCGTCTGCCCTCGCTTTGGTTATCAGCCAAAGCTTCAATATGGCGGTGGCGATGTTTGCAGGGTTGCTGGCATTGGCCGGGATCGTCGCGTTTTTCATCAATGTGGAAACGCGTGACAAGGCACTGAACTGATAAATGAATGCCCGGATTTCAGATGTGAAATCCGGGCTCTCTTTATTAAGTTTATTAATTAGATAAACTTACCCATTGTTTTTTATAATCTTTATATCGATCATCATTAGCTGAATATCTTTGATTGTGCATCACCGGAATTGCAGCTCCGGCTAATAGTCCTGCACCTGATGCCGTTCCAGTCGAACCCGAAACAGCAATCACTTCCCGCTCTGAAAATCCGGCCAATGCTGAGAGATAGAAACTGTTTGCTGCAAATGGTCCTTCGACAATAATTGGCCCGTTCGCACCCAACAGATCGAGACAGGCTTCTGTCATCAGTGCCGCATAAAGGCAGGCGGCCACATAACGCGCTTCCGAGCTGGCGCCTTCTGTATTAACCCAGCGCAGACTTCTATCCGGGTAAGGACCGCAGCCGGGAACAGCCGATGGCAACGCCATGATACCACACTTCAGAACTTCATCGAGTATCCCGGCACTCTCATTCAATGAAGGCGCTTCCAGACCTTCCGTCATAAGGTCGAATTCCCGCCCACCCATATAGCGTGCAGATGGAACCGCACGGCCATAGGCGTCAACATTAGCCAGCGTATCGCGTTTTGGGTCGAGGCCATTCAGATCACCGCCCACCGCAAAGCTCACCACCCAGGTGCCGGTGGAGACGACCGAAAACGGTGGCTTACGATCCAAGAGGTGCGCCAGCAGCGACGCATTGGAATCGTGAATACCGCAGTGAACCTCCACAAAGTTCGACAATCCTATTTCATCGGCGAGTTCCGGGCATAGCGCGCCGAGCGCATCAAATGCGGATCGCAATGGGGGAAACTTTCCCTCGAGGCCCAGACTTTCGACCAGCGAAGAATAGGTGCCGTTCTTTGGACACCACAGATCAGTGTGGCAACCGAGCGATGTAACTTCAACGGAAGCAATGCCGGTAAGCCGATATGCCCAATATTGCGGATAGGTCAGAATGAGGTGCACGTCGGCAAAATTATCGGGAAACTCCGTTTTCAGATAATGAAGCTGTGCGCCGACATTGAGCCCAAGCGATAATACCGGTGAGAAGGTTTCATCAAAAGGTGGTTTGATACGCGCATAAGCTGCGCGAATTTCAGGCCCGTAGTCATGCTCGTAATCGAGCACCGGCATGGCGAGTTCGCCATTCTTGTCTAGCAGTGCAGCACTCGCACCGTGGGTCGTTATCGATATGGCGTCAAAGCCCGGTTCTTTCGCAAAGGCTTTCAGACTATGGAGAAAAAAGCTCCATAAGGCCTCAATGTCATAATGAGGATAGGGGCCATCGCGTCGTACTGTGTTTGGTATACGATGAACGGCGATCTCTTCTCCCGTTTCGGCGTTCAAAAGAACAGTCTTGGCATTGGTTTTGCCAATATCGAGAATGGCAATGCGCTTCATGGCATATGAAATACGGGTTTGAGGTCTGAGGAGATCGGCGAGTTATCTGGATTGGTTTCCATGATGTCCGCCATATGCGCCCACCACTTTTTCATCACAGGATGATCGGGCAGGGCGGCCATGTCATGCGACTTCGTGCGCGTGAGAATACCAAACAGAATATGCGTTTCCTCATCCAGCCATATTGAATAATCAGACACGCCCGCCTCATGCAGAAGACCAACAAGTTCAGGCCAGATTTCGTCGTGGCGGCGTCGATACTCAGCCTCCATAGCGGGATGAAGCTGCATCCGGAAAGCATGGCGCTCCGTCGTCATGTTCTGTGCCTCGCCTTGATTTTGCGCCCAAGGATTGGAAGCGAAATGGTGATGATCAGCAAAAGGCCGATAAAGATCGACATCACAATGCCCGGCACATTGAGAAGTCCAAGCCCAAAGGTCACAAGTCCCATAACGAAGGCGGCGATCACCACACCGATGATGCTGCCTGCGCCACCCAGGATCGACACACCGCCAAGCACCACCATTGTCACCACCTCAAGTTCCCATCCCTGCGCGATCGACGGGCGAGTGGAGCCAAGGCGAGATGTAAGGCAGACAGCTGCTATGCCGCTCATGACGCCGGTCAGCAAAAACAGAGTGAATTTCATCCGCTCTACCGGAATGCCGGAAAAGCGCGCTGCAAACTCATTGTTGCCGATGGCATAAATCCGGCGACCAAAGCTGGTGCAATGGAGAAGCACGCCGAAAATAATGGCGGCAACAATGAACAGCACAAATTCAAATGAGAAAACCCAGAAGACATAGCCTTGTCCGAAATAGGCAAAGCTTGCCGGGTAGCCGCCATAGGCTTTATCACCAAGCACAATATAGGAAATGCCGCGAAAGAGGCTCATAGTGCCGATGGTGACGACAATGGAAGGGAGTTTCAGCCCCGCGACAAGACCGCCATTGATCGCTCCACAGACAAGGCCTGTGCCAATACCGATCAGGACCAATCCGGGCGTGCCGACACCGGCTTGTGCTGCGGCTCCCATCGCTGTGGATGCGAGCGCGATAATGGCAGCTACCGACAGATCAATCTCGCCGGAGATGATCAATAGCGTCATGGCAAAAGCGATGAGTGCTTTTTCCGTGAAATTGAAAGTCGCGTCCGACAGGTTCCACGCATTGAGGAAAAACGGCGAGGCAAACGCATTTGCAATGAAGATCGCAATCGCAACACCAAGCAGCAGCATTTCCCAACTGGCGAACAGGCGGGTATAGGAGGTTCCCAGCCGATCGGGAATTTGGCGGCGTTCGGTTATGTCGCTCACGCTGCTGGCTCCTCATAAGTCTTTGCGGCCTTGTCGCGCAGAATGATACGTCCGCCGCGTTTCTCCTGTCGCGCATTGAAAATCACGGCTGCAATGATAACTGCGCCGGAAATCGCCATTTGCCAGAAGGGTGAGATGTTGATGACGGGCAGGGCGTTTTTGATGACGCCGAGAAACAGCGCACCCAGCACTGCGCCAAAGGCCGTGCCAATGCCGCCGATGATAGAAATCCCGCCGATCACGCAGGCAGCAACGCTGTCGAGTTCAAATCCGTTGGCGATATCGACATAAGCAACCGCATAGCGCGAAACCCAGAGATAACCGCACAACCCTGCTAATGAGCCGGAAAGCACAAAGGCGAAGAAGCGCGTGCGGCCCACATCGATACCGGCATAGACCGCAGCCGTCGGATTGCCACCTGATGCATAAAGTGCTCGGCCAAAGAAGCTGCGAGTGAGCAGCACATAGATGAGGCCGATGATGAGCAGTGCCGTCCAGCCAAGGAGCGGAAGCCCCAGAAACACCGTGCGCGGCGTATTAAGAAACGGCCCGGTCATCTGATGAGCATTGACCCAGCCACCACCCGACAGAACAAAGGCCATGCCGCGATAAATGGTCAGTGTGCCAAGTGTGACCACAATGGCTGGAATATCCAGCTTCCAAACCAGAATGCCATTGATCGCACCCAGAATGGCACCAATGCCTACGGCTGAAACAATCAGCACGACCAGCGGTATTTCAGGGTAGGCGGCATTGAGCATCGCCACCGCCATGCCGGTAAATGCCAGATTGGCCGCGACCGAAAGATCGATGGACTTTGTCAGGATCACCGACATCTGACCCAGAGCCAGAATAATCAGGATCGACGTGTCGTTGAAAATGTTCGCGAGATTGCGTGGCGAGCTGAAACCCGGCGCACGCATCGAGAACAGCCCGATCATGATTGCAATGATGACAAGAAGCAGGAGTTCGCGCTGTTTGAGAAGTTGTTTCATATCTTACTCCGCATTCTCACCGGCATTTCCAGTGGCCGCACGCACCAGAACTTCGGCATCAAGGTCCGCACGATCAAAAATGCCTTCCACCAGCCCTTCGCGCATCACCATGACGCGATCCGACATACCTATAATTTCGGGTAGCTCGGACGAGATCATAATGATGCTCAGACCTTCCGCAGCTAACTCACTGATAAATTCATGCACGGCTGCTTTCGAGCCAATATCAATCCCTTTGGTCGGTTCATCGAGAATGATGACCTTTGGATGGGTCGCGAGCCACTTACCGATAACCACTTTCTGCTGATTGCCGCCGGAAAGCGTTCCCACCGGCACAGAAAGTGCGGCGGCGCGCAAATCAAACCGCTCGGCATATTTGCGTGCGAGCTTGAATTCTTCCGCCATGCGCAGAAACCCGCGCCGCGATGTGCGCGCCAGCGAGGGGAGCGATACATTCTGAAAAATCGGCATCTGCAAAACCGCGCCATGCCGTCCGCGCTCTTCTGGCACATAGACAATGCCTTGAGCAATTGCATCGCCCGAGCGGCGGATTTTGATTTCCTTGCCTTCCAGCACAACTTGACCGAATGAGGGCGTCGTCATGCCAAACAGCGATTGCGCGAACTCAGAACGACCAGCGCCCACCAGACCATAGACACCGAGTATTTCACCGCGCCGCAGTTCAAAGGATATATTGCGGAACTCGGTCGGATGAGAATAGTTCGTAACCTTCAGCACCGTGTCGCCAAGCGCAACATCCTGCTTGGGAAAAGCCTTTTCCACCGAACGTCCAACCATCAACCGGACAATTTCGCGTTCATTCATCTCCGACAATAGTCCGTGCCCGACCGCACAACCATCGCGGAAAACCGCATACCGATCCGCTATCTCATAGACTTCATCGAATTTGTGGCTAATGAACAGGATTGCTTTGCCCTGTGATTTCAGCCGCTCGACGATGCGGAAAAGATCATCGACTTCCTTGCGCGACAGAGCTGCTGTCGGCTCATCCATGATGACGACGCGGGAATCCACCGAAAGCGCACGCGCAATCGCCACAAGATGCCGCTGCGCGATGGAAAGTTCTCGCAGCTTGATACGTGCATCAACCGTGATTTCCAGCGAAGAGAGCAGAGCCTGTGCCCGTGCAAAAACTGCCGCCCAATTGACGAAGCCAAGCTTCGTGCGGGGGGCGTGGCCGAGATAGATATTCTCGCCAACGGATAATTCGTCGAAAAGCACTGTTTCCTGATGAATGGCGGTTACACCGGCGTCGGTCGCATCCTGCGCAGTCGAAAAATGAACCGGCTGATCATCAATCAGAATTTCGCCTTCGTCCGGATGATAAATTCCCGTCAGAATTTTGACGAGCGTCGACTTGCCCGCTCCGTTTTCGCCGATCAGTGCTGTTACCTGGCCTGGATAGAGCGCGATGTTGACGTTATCGAGCGCTCGCACTCCGGGAAATGTCTTGGCAATGCCGCGCATTTCCAGCAAAGGCGTATCCGGATGGCCGGCAGGCAACACCGATTGCCCGCTTTTCTGCAAAGCTGCATTCATCAGAAATACCTGAATTCAATTCGGAAAATGATGGCAGTGCAAGATTATCCCTCGCACCGCCAGCCTCAGTCTTAAAATTAAAAGACCTTGGAGAATTCGTCGATGTTCGATGCGTCATAGACAAATGGATCGCTCATCGCGGCTTCGCCGTTTTCGCCAATCTTGATTTTGCCCATGCGACCGGCTTCGATTTCCGAGCCCGGCTTGCCGTCTGCATCACCCTTTACAAGATGGTAGGCAATCTGCGTTGCAGAATAGCCCAGATCGATCGGGTTCCAGATCGCGAATTCCTTGGTTGCACCCGACTTGATGGCGCCTGCCATTTCAGACGGCAGGCCAAGGCCGGTTACATAGACATCGCCGATCTTGCCAGCGTCTTTGACTGCCTGCGAGGCAGCAAGTACACCAACGGTGGTCGGAGCGACAATCACCTTCACATCAGGATTGGAAGTGAGGAGTCCCTGTGCTTCGCGATAGCTCTTATCGGCAAGGTCATCGCCGTAAACGGTGGTTACGAGATTGAGGCCCGGAAAATCCTTGAGCTGCTTCTTCATCTCGTCAATCCAGATATTCTGGTTGGTCGAGGTGGTCGTTGCCGAAAGGATCGCGAAATCACCCTTACCATCTGGCAAATGATGCGCTGCCAGCGTCAGGCACATTTTGCCGATTAGATCGTTCGATGATGGATTGAGATGGACGATGCGGCCTTCAGGCGCGACACCGGAATCCCAAGAGATAACCTTAATACCGCGCTGCGCAGCCTTTTTGAGAGCTGGAACAACCGCATCCGGGTCGTTTGCAGAGATTGCAATCGCATCCACGCCTTGCGCAATCAGCGAATTGATGACTTCAATCTGACCTTCGGCAGTCGTTGTCGTTGGTCCGGTATAGATAACTTCAACGCCACCCAGTTCCTTGGCAGCTTCCTGTGCGCCCTTATTGGCCGCTTCAAAAAAACCATTGCCCAACGATTTCGCAACGAGTGCGATCTTCATGTCGGCAGCCTGTGCGGCATTCGCCATGAAAGCAACAGCCAGTGCTGTGCTCAATGCCAGTTTCGTGAAAAGTTTCATGTCCCATTCCTCCCGATTAAGAACATTCATATGTTTGGTTATAGCTTAGGCAACTTCTGTGGCTTCCCCCCGTTCGTCACCCTTGCCAGCATTTGCAGAGACCTGCGCTACGATGAGCTTGATGCCCGCATTCTCCACCATTCGCCGCGCATCATCCGAAATGCCTTCATCGGTGATCAGTGTGCTGACCCGATCAAGAGGGCAGAGGATAAGGCTTGAGCGACGTGTGAATTTCGATGAATCAACCATAAGAACGATCTCGTCCGCCTGACCCATCAGCTTCTGCTCACTTTGAATGACCAGAGCATCAGCCTCCATAACGCCAAGTGGACTAATACCCTGACACCCCAGAAACATGCGGCGTCCGTAGAAATTACGGATAACATCATTGTCAAATGGCGATAAAATAAGACTCTGTTCGCGATAGATAGCACCACCCGGAACCAATACGGTGCTTTTTGACTGCCGCAGAAGATGCTCAGCGATTGCAAAGGAGTTAGTCAGCACCTGCATTCGTCGTGGTGCGAGATAATGCACCATCTGAAAAGTGGTCGAACCACCATTAATGATAATGCTGTCACCTTCCTCGCAAAGAGACACAGCCTCACGAGCAATTAAGCGCTTGCGATCAGCATTTTCCGATTCCGACACTTTGAAGGGGCGACTCGCAAGACTTGCAAACTGCGGTGGGTGAATAGCTTCCGCGCCACCACGTACCCGTTTGATACGGCCCTGCATATGAAGGGATGCAATGTCACGTCGAAGCGTCGCTTCCGACGCTTCCGTCAGCTCCACCAAATCCTGAATGGTGATGACCGGCTTTTCCTGAACTGCGGTCAGGATAATACGGTGGCGCTCTCTTTCGTGCATGACTCCTCCTAATTCTTTATCGAATACAAATAGCAGCAGTGTCAATCATAAACAATCACAATCGCGCAAAAATAAACAAGCAAGAATGCTCATTTTTGATCGAATGTGATTGACAGTAAATTATCAAATACGCCATACCTACAAATGAATTGATCGTTTGTGCGCGAAAAAGAAAGCGCGCAATCAGGTCTTCACCATAAAACGGGAGGATGACATGGTGGCCCAAAGCAGGCTTTTGGATAACCGGTGGGATGACGCCAAAGCAGCGACGCTGGATGAACCGGGCAAACTGCTCTATCGCTCCAATCTCCTTGGCTCCGACAAGCGCATCACCAATTATGGTGGCGGCAATACGTCTGCAAAGGTTGAGGAAATTGATCCGCTGACAGGTCAGAAGGTTCAGGTTCTCTGGGTCAAAGGCTCAGGCGGCGACGTCGGCACGATCAAGCTTGATGGCTTTGCCACGCTTTATCAGGACAAGCTCGATGCGCTGAAAGGGATTTACAAAGGCGTCGACGATGAAGACCGCATGGTCGGCTTTCTTCCGCATTGTACCTTCAACCTCAATCCGCGCGCAGCGTCCATCGATACGCCACTGCATGGTTTCGTACCATTCACCCATGTTGATCACATGCATCCTGATGCGATCATCGCAATTGCCGCATCAAAGAACTCCCGCGAACTGACCGCCGAGATTTTTGGCGATGATATTGGCTGGCTGCCATGGCGTCGTCCCGGCTTTCAGCTGGGTCTCGACCTCGAAGCCTTTGTGAAGTCAAATCCGAAGGCTAAAGGCGTAGTCCTTGAAAGTCATGGGCTTTTCACCTGGGCCAATGATGCAAAGACCTGTTATGAGACAACCCTTGCAATCATCAACAAGGCTATTGAATGGCTTGATCAGAAGACGAGCAGCAAAGCTGCATTCGGCGGAGCTGTTGCGCAAAGCCTTGAAGCATCGGAACGTCGCGCCATTGCGGCGCGTCTTATGCCGGAGGTTCGCGGGCTGATCAGCAAAGACGAGCGCAAGCTTGGTCATTTCGATGATCAGGATGCCGTGCTTGAATTCGTGAATGCGAAAGATCTTCAGCCGCTGGCCCGCCTCGGCACGTCTTGTCCGGATCATTTCCTGCGCACGAAAATCCGTCCGCTCGTGATCGATTTCAATCCAGCCAAGCCGGATATTGACGGCATCGTTGCCGGACTTGAAGCATCGCTTGAAGCCTATCGCACCGATTACACGCGCTATTATGAGAGCTGCAAGCACAATAACTCACCCAAAATGCGCGATCCAAACCCGGTGATTTTTCTCATTCCCGGCGTTGGAATGCTGTCATTTGCGCGCGACAAGGCCACCGCACGCATTGCTGGCGAGTTCTATGTCAACGCGATCAACGTTATGCGCGGCGCGTCTGCCGTGTCCGAATATCAGGGCTTGCCTGAACAGGAAGCCTTCGACATCGAATATTGGTTGCTTGAGGAAGCCAAGCTTCAGCGCATGCCAAAGCCTAAAAGCCTTGCAGGTCGAATTGCACTCATCACCGGTGGAGCAGGCGGTATCGGTTATGCGACCGCAGAACGCCTTGCAGGCGAGGGCGCTTGCGTGGTTTTGGCAGATATTGATGCAGGATCGCTCAAATCCGCTCATGAGAATCTGTCGAAACGCTTCGGCTCGGATCAGGTACGCAGCGTCGAGCTGAATGTGACTGATGAAAAGGCGGTGATAAATGCCTTCACTGAGGCCAGCGCTGAACTCGGCGGCATCGATATTCTCGTATCCAATGCAGGCATTGCATCGTCGGCACCAATCGAGACGACAGAACTTTCGATGTGGAACCGCAATATAGATATTCTGGCAACGGGCTATTTCCTCGTTTCACGCGAGGCGTTCCGCCTGTTTCGACGTCAGAAGATCGGTGGCAACGTTGTCTTCGTTGCCTCAAAGAACGGCCTTGCCGCATCACCCGGCGCATCTGCTTATTGCACGGCAAAGGCCGCCGAAATTCATCTGGCACGTTGTCTGGCGCTTGAAGGTGCAGAGGCTGGCATCCGGGTGAATGTCGTCAACCCTGATGCGGTTTTGCGTGGCTCGAAGATCTGGGACGGTGAGTGGCGCGAACAGCGTGCAGCTTCTTCCAAAATCGATGTCACGGAACTGGAAGAGCATTATCGCAAGCGCTCGCTGTTAAAGCTCAATGTGCTGCCGGAAGATATTGCGGAAGCGATCTACTTCCTTGCGAGTGATGCTTCGGCCAAATCCACCGGCAATATCATCAATGTGGATGCAGGAAACCAGCAGAGCTTTCCGCGCTGATCATTGAAAAGGCGGGCGAGGCGATCTTGCCTTCCTGCCTTTTATCCAGGAAATTGAGGACATTCTGGGAGGAACCATGTCCGAACAACGTATTGCAGCCGATTTCATCGCTGAGCATAATTTCGGTTACGAAGACGCATTGAAGAGCGACTATCAGGCACTTGGCGAGCAGCTTGCACGTCGCGGCATCGAAATCGAAAAGATAACCCAAAAAGTCGCGGAATATTTTGTTGCCGTGCCTTCATGGGGTACAGGCACCGGGGGCACACGCTTCGGTCGTTTCCCCGGTCGCGGTGAACCACGTGGTATTTTCGACAAGCTCAATGATTGTGCCGTCATCAACGAGCTCTCCCGCGCAACACCAAATGTCTCGCTGCATATTCCATGGGACAAAGCCGATCCAAAAAAGCTGATGGCACATGCCACTGCCTTGGGGCTTGGTTTTGACGCGATGAATTCCAATACCTTTGCGGATTCAGCTGATCAGCAGCATTCCTATAAATATGGCTCGCTTACGCATGTGGATGCGGCGGTCCGCGCGCAGGCTGTTGAACATAATATTGAGTGTATCGAAATCGGAAATGCCATTGGTTCAAAAGCGTTGACCGTTTGGCTTGCTGACGGCTCAAACTTTCCGGGCCAGCAGAATTTCACTCGCGCTTTCGAGCGCTATCTGCATTCGATGGGCGAGATTTATAAGGCACTCCCGGACGATTGGCGGCTGTTTTCCGAACATAAAATTTATGAACCGGCCTTCTATTCCACCGTCGTACAGGACTGGGGCACCAATTATCTCATAGCGAGCACGCTCGGTCCGAAAGCACAATGTCTCGTCGATCTCGGTCACCATGCTCCCAACACCAATATCGAAATGATCGTTGCGCGACTAATGCAGTTCGGAAAACTTGGCGGCTTCCACTTTAACGACAGTAAATATGGCGACGACGATCTCGATGCAGGATCTATTGATCCTTATCGCCTGTTCCTCGTTTTCAATGAGTTGGTTGATGCGGATTATCGCGGCGTGAAGGATTTTCATCCCGCTCACATGATTGATCAGTCGCATAATGTAACCGATCCACTGGAAAGTCTTATCTCTTCAGCCAATGAAATCCGCCGCGCCTATGCGCAAGCACTATTGGTGGATCGTGAAGCGCTGGAAACCTATCAGCAGGAAAATGACGCACTCATGGCGTCAGACACGCTGAAACGTGCTTATCGCACAGATGTAGAACCGATATTGGCCGAAGCACGTCGCCGAACAGGCGGAGCGATCGAGCCGATTTCTGCTTATCGCGCGAGTGGCTATCGTGAGAAAGTTGCCAAGGAGCGCCCGGAAAGCAGAAGCGACGGCGGCGCTTTCAACTAAGGCATATCTCAATCGGGGAGCGTCCTTATAAGAACGTTCCCCGTTTCTTTTGGTCTAGAGCATGTCTCCAAAAATGGGAACCGGTTTTGGGATAAAGACATGCGTAAAAACAAATGGATAGAGCATTTCCAATGACTCAAGCAAAACAGGAAACGCTCTATTGAGCTTTTCTGAATGTCAGATTGTAGCGATGGCGCCCCAACTGCGGGTGTTCCCCGTCTTTAAGCGCCAGAATACCATGATAGAACAGCCGTGATGGGCCACCCCAGACGACCACGTCGCCGTGATACAGCACAAATTTGCGCACCAGGTCATTGCGCTGCAAACCACCGAACTGAAATGTCGCGGGAAGGCCAAGCGATACGGACACAATCGGATTGGTGAAATCCTTTTCGTCCTTATCCTGATGCAGCGACATCTTCGCGCCCGGCTCATAGCGATTAATCAGGCAGGCATCGGGTGAAAATTCAGCGTAACCCGCTTCCTGTGCAGCAGTTTCCGCAAGGCTGCGCAAAGCATCCGGCATCTGAGGCCAGGGCCGGTCAGTCTCTGGATCAACCGGACTGTAACGATAGCCGCGTCGATCCGTGACCCAACCGTAATTGCCACAATTGGTCATCGCCACAGACATGCGAAAACCGCCCGGGGTCGTCATGTGGCGAAACGGTGCTTCACCAGCAACACCTTCTAAGGCACTGATAATATTTTTGTCGTTCGCAAGAGAAAAGCTGCGCAAAAGCACGGCACCGTCCGCGAGATCTTCGCGTGTTTCGAGACTGGAAAAGAGATCGTTCATCGAGCGATCTTAGCACAAAGCCTTGCCACTGCTTCCCGAAAGTTGCTTCCAAACTTTGTGCTCTTGACAACACTCAAGACTCGTAACATATAAAGTTACATGAAAAGAGATAGCAAATTATCGGGCGTTCTGCACGTCCTCCTTCACATGGCAGAATATCAGAAGCCGGTGACTTCTGAGGTGCTGGCCAAAGCAATGGGCACCAATCCTGTTGTTGTCCGCCGTGTTATGGGCGGCCTGCGTGAGCAGGGTTATGTTCGTTCCGAAAAAGGACACGGTGGCGGTTGGGAGATTGCCTGCGATCTATCAAAGGTCACGTTGCGGGACATCTATAATGCCATCGGCAAACCTTCGCTGCTTGCCATGAGCAACCGTACCGAAATACCGGGATGCATCGTTGAGCAGGCAGTCAATGCCTCTCTGAATAAAGCGTTTCACGATGCTGAGGAACTCTTGTTGAAACGCTTTGGCGAAGTGTCACTCGCCATGTTGAGCGAGGATTTCCATAAACGCGCCCTCGAACGCGGCGCGACATTCGATCTGGAGACAGCGCATGACGCATCATGATGCAATCATTATCGGCGGTAGCTTTGCCGGGCTTACCGCGGCAACTTACATCGCTCGTGGCAGACGATCAGTCCGCGTGATCGACGCAGGCAAACCCCGCAATCGCTTCGCTGAGCATTCGCATGGCTTCTTCGCACAGGATGGAAGCAATCCGGCAGCCATGCTCGAAACGGCAAGGGCTCAAGTGCAAGCCTATCCAGGCGTCGCAATAACCCATGGGAAGGCGATAGATGGAGCCGGAGGGCTTGATGATTTTTCAGTACAGCTCGACTCAGGCGAGACCGTGCGCGGACGCAGGCTCATTTTTGCCTTTGGCATCTCGGACGAGTTACCAGATGTTCCGGGGCTTGCGGAACGATGGGGCAGTTCGGTAATCCACTGTCCATATTGCCATGGTTATGAGTTCAGCGGCAGAAAACTTGGCGTGCTGAACCTTTCACCCATGTCTGTCCATCAGGCCATGCTGATCACAGAATGGGGGCCAACGACATTCTATTTGAACGGTGGCGATGAACCGGATGCTGCGACACTCACAGAGCTGGAAAAACGTGGCATCAATATAGAAACTGCCAAAGTGGCCCATTTACGAGGCGAGGGCACTTCTCTGTCGGAGATTGAATTGGCTGACGGCCGGATATCGTCTGCGGAAGCTCTGTATATAGCTCCCCGCAATCGGCTCAATAGTTCCATTGCCGAGCAGTTCGGCTGCACGCTTGAGGACATGCCGCTCGGTAAAACTATCAAGACCGACGAGATGAAAGCGACCAGTGTTGCGGGTATTTATGCAGCGGGCGACGTTTCACGCGGTGCGCATAGTGTTGCCTGGTCGGTTTCAGATGGCGTTACCGCAGGCGTCTCGGCTCACCGCTCGCTAGTCTTCCAGAGCTAGATTGCATTGTAAAAAACGGGGCTAATGCCCCGTTTTTATTTTGTAATTTAGAGCTAAGCGTCAGTGCCGAAACGTTCCTCGCTGAGTGCCGCCGCCATCAGCGCTTTGGTATATTCCTCACGCGGACTATCGAAGACTTGTTCCGTATCGCCTTGCTCCACGATCTTACCGTTCTTCATCACGATCACGTAGTCTGATACCGCACGGACCACTGCCATATCATGGCTGATGAAGATGTAGGAAAGACCATAATCCTTTTGCAAATCGCGCAAGAGCGTGACGATTTGTTTCTGGACCGAACGATCAAGCGCACTTGTCGGCTCGTCAAGTACGATCACCTTTGGTTTCAGGATCATGGTGCGTGCAATGGCGATGCGCTGACGCTGACCACCCGAGAACTCGTGCGGATAGCGATTACGCATCGCCGGGTCCATGTCGACTTCCTTAAGCGCTTCACAGGCACGGCGGTCGCGTTCTTTGGCCGACAGGTTCGGCTCATGGATCAAAAGCCCTTCGGTAATGATGCGGCCCACAGTCATGCGTGGGCTTAGGGAACCGAACGGATCCTGGAACACAAGCTGCAGTTCCCGGCGCTTTGGACGCATCGCCTGCGATTCCGTCGGCAATTCCTTGCCAAGATAAGCGATGCGGCCTTCTGACGGCAGCAAACGCAGAATAGCGCGGCCAAGTGTCGATTTTCCGGAACCGGATTCCCCGACAATACCGATGGTCTGGCCCTGTTTGAGAGTCAGAGAAACATCGTTGACGGCTGTGAGATAGGTTGCAGCGCCGAGCCATGGCTTGTTGATAAGGAAATTGACCTTCACATTATCAGCACGGATGAGCACCGGCGCTTCATCAGGCGGTGAGAGTTTTTCACCTTCCGGTTCAGCATCCAGCAGCATCTTCGTATAAGGATGCCCCGGTGCTGTGAAAAGCTTCTCGGTTTCGTTGGTTTCAACCACCTCGCCATAGCGCATGACATAAACCCGGTCAGCAAAGCGGCGGACAATCCCGAGATCATGCGTGATGAAGACCACTGCCATGCCGAGCCGCTTTTGCAGATCTGCCAGCAGGTCGAGTATCTGCGCCTGAATGGTAACGTCGAGCGCAGTCGTCGGCTCGTCAGCGATCAGAACATCCGGCTCGTTGGCAAGCGCCATGGCAATCATCACACGCTGGCGCTGTCCGCCCGAAAGCTCGTAGGGATAGCTGTCGATGCGGCGCTCCGGTTCTGGAATACCAACCAGTTTGAGCAATTCAAGAATACGCGGGCGCGCTTCCTTTTTGCTCATGCCACGATGATATCGCAGCGGTTCGGCCAACTGATCGCCAATGCGATAAAGCGGGTCGAGCGAGGTCATCGGCTCCTGAAAGATCATCGTGATCTTTGCACCGCGTATCTTATTGAGTGCCTTATCGGTCATACCGATCAGGTCCTGCCCGCGATAGAGCGCTTGCCCCGTAGCCGTACCGTTCTGGGCCAGCAGGCCCATCATCGCCATGGTTGTCTGACTTTTACCGGACCCGGACTCACCGACGATAGCGACGGTCTCACCGGCTTTGACATCCAGATTGATGCCACGGACGGCCTCAACCGGTCCGTCGTTTGTATCGAAGGTAACGCGCAGGTCGCGCACGCTCAGAATGTTTTCGTTCGTCATCTCAGCGATCCTTCGGGTCAAGGCTGTCACGCAGGCCGTCGCCAAGGAAGTTCAGCGCAAACAGGATGATGGTCAGCGTTGCGGCCGGCCAGATCAATTGCCAGCTTGCGCCGCGCATGTTCTGAGCACCTTCCGAAATGAGAAGACCGAGCGAGGTGAGAGGGTCCTGAACACCGAGGCCGAGGAACGACAAGAGGCTTTCAAGAAGGATTGCCTTGGGCACCAGTAGCGTCACAAAGACGATAACGGGACCAAGCGCATTCGGGATGATATGTCGTGTGATGACACCACGCCGTGTTGCGCCAAGTGCTTCTGCCGCCTGCACGAATTCCTGACGTTTGAGGCTCAATGTTTGCCCGCGCACGATGCGCGCCATATCCAGCCATTCCGTTGCGCCGATGGCGATGAAGATGATCAAAATGGATCGCCCGAAGAAGACGAGCATCAATATCACGAAGAAGATGAAAGGCAGCGAATAAAGGATGTCGACAAGTCGCATCATAATGTTGTCGGCACGTCCGCCGAGGTAGCCCGATATCGCACCGTATCCAACACCAAGCACCAAAGCCATCGCCGAAGCCAACAGACCGATGGCAAGCGACATACGAACGCCAATGAAGATGCGTGTCATCAGATCGCGACCGAGATTATCAGTACCAAGTACGAAATAATTACGCGCGACATTCAACGTAAGCTTACCCGACAGCCCATCTGCAGCAAGTTCAATCTTAGGATTGCTAAACAGGTCAGAGCGCTGGAAATAGCGCAACACCCGCTCATCCGTCGGACGCTGTGTGGTGAAGTCAACTACGATATTGTTGCCCGTCAGCTCCGGCTCCGCGGACGCATTCAGACGGGCGCGGGCAAGCTCGCGTTCCAATCCAGGCATGATCGTATCAGCACGCGGATAAGCCTCCAGACTTGGAGCCACGCGCACGAACTGCGGATAGATTTTGTCGTAAGGATGCGGGCTGACCATAGGGCCAAAAATGCCGACAAGTGCCAATATGATCAGGACGATTGCACTTGTTACTGCTGCCTTGTTCTTGCGCAGGCGCAACCAGGCATCCTGCCAGAGCGAACGGCTTGCGACAGCTGCAAGCTTTTCTGTTTCTGTCGGTACGGTAAGGTCAGTCATAGCGAACCCTCGGATCAAGCCATGCATAAAGAAGGTCGACGATGAGATTGAACACCACGACGAAAACGGAAATCACAACCACGGTGCCCATAACCATCGTGTAATCGCGGCTCAACGCGCCTTGCACGAAGTAACGACCGATACCGGGAATACCGAAGATGGTTTCAACAACAACTGAGCCGGTGAGAAGTGCTGCAGCTGTTGGTCCGAGATAGGAAACTGCGGGCAGCATGGCAGCACGCAAGGCATGTACCCCAACCACAACACGCGACGGCAAGCCATAGGCGCGGGCGGTGCGAACATGATTGGCGCGCAATGCTTCAATCGTTGCACCGCGCACTAGACGGGCGATCACACCAACCTGCGGTAAAGCCAGTGTCAGTACCGGCAATATCCAGTACGTGATATTCGCGGAGGACCAGCCACCGGCTGGCACCCAACCGAGAATGACACCAAAAAGCAGGCTGAGGAGAGGGGCAACAACGAAATTCGGTGTGGTAATGCCAAAGGTGGCAAGTGCCACAACGAAATAATCGATCGGCGAATTCTGTTTCAATGCCGCGATTGTACCGAGAAATGTTCCGATAATCGCAGCCAGACTAAGGGCCAGCGCACCAAGCATGATCGAAACCGGAAGACCGGAGGCGAACAAGTCATTGACGGTGAAGTCGCGGCGCGTGAAGCTTGGGCCAAGATCACCGCGCAACAGATTGCCCAGATAAATCAGATACTGCTGCCAAAGCGGCGCATCCATATTGTAGGCTTTCTTGAGGTTTTCGAGGATCAGCGGATCAATCGGGCGCTCAAGATCGAAAGGACCACCCGGCGCAAGCCGGATAAGGAAGAAAGTCAGTGTGACGATGATAAAGATAGTTGGTATTGCACTACCCAATCGTCGGAGCGTGTAGCCCAGCATTTTTATTTCCCTTCTTTGCCGGAACGCTCAAAAAGCGACCCGGCAAATCCCACTAAGGGCGTTCCTGTTTTTGTTTAGCCTTTTATCGACAGCCAGTGTGTGGCGTGCGAATTCATCAGGTTGTCGTCGTAGCCTTTGACTTTGTCGGCAACCAATGCGGTAGATGAATAGTAGAGCAGAGGAATAGCAGCCCCGTCTTGAAGCAAAATCTTCTCTGCGTTGGCGAGGATTTTCGCCCGTTCACCCAAATCCGCTGTGATGGCTGACTTCATCATCAGCGCGTCATAGTCCTTGTTCGACCATTGCGCATAATTGAAGTAGCTGTCGCTCGTGAAGAGTGACAGAAACGAATTCGGGTCGTTGTAATCCCCAACCCAACCATCGCGTGCGATATCGAACATGCCTTTTTGCTCAAGATAATTGAAATAGGTCGTGCCATCGACTTCGTCGAGAGTGGCATTGATACCAATACCCTTGAGCATGTCGGCAATCGCCGCCATCGTGTTCTTGTGATTTTCCGACGTGCTATATCTCAGCACTATCGACAGACTACCAGGTGTGACGCCCGCATCTGCCAACAGCTTTTTTGCCTTGTCTTCGCGATCAAGAATGTCTTCTTTGGCGTAGCTTAGCTGCGGTCCGTCTTTGACGTAATTATTGATGCCGGGAGGCACCATCGAGCTGGCAGGAAGCATTGTACCGCGCCAGACTTCCTGTGCCAGAAAATCACGATCAATCGTCATTCCAATGGCTTGTCTGACACGCGGGTCGCGCAACTTGCTGGAAGGCTCACCTTTGATGTCGATGTAATAAATGCCCAGCAGCGGCGCCTGATGAAACCATTTACCGAGGTTCTGTTTCACATAGTCCATCTGCTCGGCGGCAACATCAGAGCAGATATCAACTTCTTTCGCCTCAAACCGGCGCATACAGCTGGAGCGGTCCTGAAACGGTATCCAGTTCACCTGATCAATCTGAACATGCTCCGCATCCCAATAATAGGGATTTTTCTTCATAACGATCTTGTCGTTCGGATTGAAACTGACAAGCTCATAAGCGCCATTGCTGACCATATGGCCCGGCTGGCTAAACTTTGACCCGAATTCCTTTACGGCTTTCGGATTGACCGGAAATCCGGTGTTATGGGTCAATAATTCAATGAAATATGGAGTAGGGGCATTGAGCGAGATCTGGAGCGTTTTGTCGTCGAGTGCCTTCACGCCAAGCTGATCGACATACATATGACCCGTCGCGATCTGCTCGGAGTTCTTGATTGAATAAAAGACACTGGCGTAGCCCGCAGCCGTCTTAGGGTCCATCAGGCGGCGAAATGAAAACTCGAAATCGCCTGCCGTTACAGGATCGCCATTCGACCATTTTGCATTGTCGCGCATGTGAAAAGTATAGGTGAGGCCATCAGGCGAAATTTCCCATGATGTCGCCGCACCGGGAACTGCTCTGCCGTGGCTATCCTGCGCCACCAGCCCCTCATAAAGATCTTTTAAAACGCGGTCTTCCTGAACTGTAGTGGTGAGCTGCTGATCCAGCGTTGAAGGATCCATATCATTGCCACGGTTAAGCACAATTGCAGCAGACGCGGCGCTGCCAAGCGAAATCAGGCAAACGCCTGCCAATAAAATTCCGCGAACCATCGTGAAACTCCCATAAGTCTTAAAAAAATATCTGTCCCATGAAAAGAGGGACCCTCCGACCCTCCCAGGTCGAAAGAAAAAGGGGCCGCGCCGAAAGGCGCAGCCCGAGCTGAAAATTTATTGTTTGAACGAGAGCCAGCGGGTTTTGTGGCTGTCCATAAGGTTGTCGTTCCAGCCATCAATCTTGTCAGACACAAGAGCGCGCGAGGAATAATAAAGAATAGGAATATTGCTCATGTCATCGAGCTTGAGCTGCTCAGCTTCAGCCAGAACCTTGGCGCGGGCATCCAGATCAAGGATCTTTGCTGCTTCAGCCATCTTCGCATCATATTCCGGGTTTTTAACCTTGGAATAATTGAAGCTGACATCACTCTGGGCAATGTAGAGGAAGTTCTGCGGATCGTTGTAATCGCCGATCCAGCCAGCGCGTGCGATATCGAACGGACCGTCTTCACGCAGGAAGTTGAAGTAGGTAGCGCCTTCGGTTTCGTTGAGCGTTGCCTTCACACCGATATTGCCAAGCTGATCGGCAATTGCTGCCATCGTGTTCTTGTTGTTTTCAGATGTGTTGTAGAGCAACTCAATCGAAAGTGTGTTTGGCTCAACGCCTGCTTCCTTCAACAGCTCCTTGGCCTTGTCTTCACGATCCAGCATGTCATCGGAATAGTTGAGCTTAGGCGCATCCTTGACGTAGTGGTTGATACCTGGAGGAACCAGCGAATAACCGGGGAGCATGGTGCCCTGCCAGACCTGATCGGCAATGAAATCACGGTCGATAGCCATGGAAATCGCCTGACGGACACGAGGGTCCTTCATCTTGCTGTCAGCGGTTTTGCCCTTAACCGGAAGATAATAAACGCCGAGATAAGGTGCCATACGGAATTCGTTGGCGAGGTTCTTCTTCACATAATCCATCTGTTCGGCTGGAACGTCCGAGCAGACCTGAACTTCCTTGGCCTCAAAACGACGCATGCAGCTGGCGCGATCTTCGAATGGAATCCAGTTGATGGTGTCGATCTTGACCTGATCGGCTTCGTAGTAATTCGGGTTCTTCTTCATGACGATCTTGTCGTTCGGCGTGAAGCTGACCAGTTCGTAAGCGCCGTTCGTCACCATCTTCCCAGGTGTCGTGAACTTGTCGCCATTTTCCTCAACGCTCTTCTTATGCAGCGGGAAGCCCGTCTGGTGCGTCAGAAGTTCGAGGAAATAAGGAGCAGGGGAGTTGAGTGTTACCTTCAGCGTGTGATCGTCAACGGCTTCCACACCGAGTTCATCGACCGGCTTTTTACCACCAGCAACGTCTTCCGCGTTCTTGATGACAAACAACATGCTCGCATAGCCAGCAGCTGTCTTAGGGTCCATCAGACGGTGAAAAGCGAAGCTGAAATCACCAGCCGTTACCGGATCGCCGTTCGACCATTTTGCATTATCGCGTAGGTGAAAGGTATATGAGGTGCCATCTTCTGATATATCCCAAGACTTCGCTACTCCTGGGATAGCTTCGCCATCAGCATTCTGAATGGTCAGGCCGTCGTAAAGATCACGAAGCACATTGCCTTCGGAAACAGTGGACGTGCGATGATGGTCAAGCGTTGCTGGATCGGTGTCGTTGCCACGGTTGAGAACAGTCTGAGCCGATGCCGCTCCCATCAGTGCCAAAAGACATACGCTTGTCAGTAAAGTTTTGCGAAACACGAAGAACCCCTCCTTGGTAATTTTTGAAATGGTGTGCATCTTATGGATAAGATCGGCTCTTGCAAGAGAAGTTCTCAACACACTGAATTGTTTCACAGATTGACGACAGCAAAGCTAATTTAGAAGGCAAAATTTTGGTACGCAACAGCAGCCTAACGACCGATTTGTGCTTGATACAGGACGCATAAAAATCACGAAAACTCCTTATTTTACGGACTTTTGCGCTACTGTTGTCAGCAGTTTCATTCGGTTCAAGACGTGCGATTCGCCTAATTTTTGATCAATGAATTCGAGTTGTGGAAAACACTTATCGTAAGACAACTTCGGCAGACCATCTGGGCATTATATTAAATCCGCCGCAAATGTTTTACCCCAATAAGGTGCTGGCTTCCTGCTTGCGTTAAGTTCCATAACATACGTTATGTGATTTATATGTATTATGCATTTCTCACTGAGATTAACGGCGGCTGAGTTCTTCACTCAGCCGCCGTTTGCTTTATTTCAGTGCGAAGACTGGCCCCGCACAGCAGCAACATCGGCAGCAGAAGCAGCACCAGCCTTGTTACCCCAAGCCGAACGAACAAAGGTTGCAAGCTCAGCAACTTCCTCATTCGACAAGCGGTCGGCATACCCCTGCATCACCAGACGCATTGGACGCTTTTCGGTCGAAGGCACTTCCGCACCATGCAGAATGATCGAAATCAGAGGCTTCACTTCTGAACCAGTGACCAGATCATTATCAGCCAATTCCGGGAAGATACCCGGAGCGCCCTTGCCCGTCACAAAATGACACGCTGCACAGTTGTCAATGTAGAGACGTGCGCCGACAGGCATGTCCGGAGATGCTTCAGTCAGCATCTTTGCAGTCTCTTCACCGGCAGCATCTGCAGGAGCTGCAGGCAGTGCAGTCGGAACCTTCTCGGCAAAGCTCTGCGGAACTTCAGCCGCGGCACCATCGACACCCTTGAGGAACGCCGCAATCGCAAGATTATCCGCATCGGTCAGATGCTGAAGCGAATGTTCTACAACGAGGCCCATTTCGCCATTGGCGGTCGAATGTGCATTGCGACCGGTTGCGAGATAGGAAGCCATTTCCTCGACGGACCATTTCTGTGGCGCCGACTGTGGACCACGCAGCGCAGGTGCATTCCAACCATCGACAACACCGCCTGTGAGGAAAGCCTTGTCGCCAGCCTGAACACCATCCTGCGCCATGAACGCATTGCGCGGGCTGTGGCAGGCAGCACAGTGGGCTGCACCTTCAACCAAATACTGGCCACGTTCCTGAACTTCGTTCTTACCCGCAGGCGTGAAGCCAGCCTTGTGGTTCAGAGCGAGCCAGTTCCATGCGCGGATACCGAACCGCATGTTGAACGGGAAGCCAAGTTCGGTCTCCTGCACTTCGTTCTTTACAGGTCCCACTTCATGCATGAAGTAGTCGTAAAGCGCACGGACATCTTCTTCGTTCAGCTTACGATAATTTTCGTAAGGCATGGCGGGATAAAGATGCGCGCCATCGGCACGAATGCCATCATAGAGCGCTGCACGGAACTGATCGAGCGTCCAGTTACCGATGCCGGTTTCCTTGTCAGGGGTGATGTTGGTCGTCCAGATCGTGCCCATCGGGCTTGCGATCTTACGGCCACCGGCAAATGATTTGCCGCCTTCCGCTGTATGGCAAGCCATGCAGTCGGAAGCATACATCACATATTCGCCCTGCCCCTTTGCAGGCTTCCAATCAGCAGCAAGCTCTTTCGTTGGCTTGGTCAGCTGAACCGGAACGAACAGGAAAGCCAGAAACGCTATAACTCCAAGAACAACCAGAACACCGATGATGCGAAGAAAAGTTTTCATGACTATTCTCCTCAAACCAGCGGACGCGGATTGGAAAGATACTGCGTGCGGATCGCATGCGCAGTCCAGTAAGCCAGACCACCGAGAAGACCGGTCGGATTATACTGCGTGTTCTGCACGAAGTTGCCCGCGCCCAGCATGAAGACGTTGTGCTTGTCCCATGCCTGCGAGAAGCGGTTGACCACACCCTCTCGCGGATTGGCCGACATAGTGTGACCACCCGTCGTATGCGTCGTCTGGTAAGGACGAACGTCGAACTGAGAACCTTCCTTCTTGAAGGATGACTGAATGAGGTCGGGGTTCATGGTCTTGGCCAGTTCTTCCGCCTTGCCCTTCATGAACTGGGTCATCCGGATATCGTTCGGATTCCAGTTGAAGGTCATACGCATCAAAGGACGGCCGTGCGGATCTTTATAGGTCGGATCAAGGTCAAGATGATTGGTCTTGTACGCCATGACAGAACCATGCGTTCCGATATTCATGGAGTGACCGTACCACTCGGCGATTGCGCTCTTCCAGCCTGCACCCCAACCCGGCGTGCCCGAAGGAAGCGTCATGCTGCGGATCGGTTGGCCGTTGGTCTGGCCCGAACGCCAATAAGCACCACCAATAAAGCCTTCACGACCAAAGTCGATCTGGTTTACACCGAAGTCATCGATGCACATGCCGTTAGCACCCGTACCGATGAACGGGTTGAACTCTTCGTTTTTGAAGAAGAGCGTCACACCGCCGGTCAGCTGATAGGCATAATTACGGCCCGTCACACCCTCGCCGGTTACCGGATCGTAAGGCTTGCCGATGCCTGAAAGCAGTGCCAAATGTACGTTGTTGAGCTGGAACGAAGCCATGATGACGATGTCGGCGGGCTGGAAGACTTCTTCCTGCGTCTTGTCGTCAAAATAGGTAACGCCGGTTGCAGTCTTGCCGTCCGGTGCCATTTCGATACGCAGAACTTCAGATTCCGTACGATATGAGAAATTCGGCATGCGCTTGAGCGCATCGAGAATGGTCGTCTGTGGCGACGACTTCGAATATTGGTAACAACCGAAACGCTCGCAGAAACCGCAATGGTTGCACGGCCCCATCTGCATGCCATATTCATTGACATAGGACGTCGAGGCAATGCCGCCCGGTGACGGGAACGGGTGATAACCCATGGCCTTTGCCGCATCGGCAAATTTCCGGCCATCCCATGTCGTATGCATTGGCGGCATAGGATATTCGTTGGCGCGCCAGCCTTCAAAAGGATTGCCGCCCTCAACGGTCTTGCCGTTGAGGTTGCCAGCTTTGCCGGAAATGCCTGCAACACGTTCGAAGCGGTCGAAGAACGGTTCCATTTCGTCATAGGTCACAGGGTAGTCGCCAAGCAACATATCTTCCGGGATGATCTGCTCACCCCAATTTTCAAGAACATGCGAACGCAGCCGCAGTTCTTCTGCCTGTGGACGCCAGTTGAGGCCGTTCCAGTGCGTACCAGCACCGCCGACACCATTGCCCGGAAGGAATGAACCGAAGCTGCGGTAAGGCAGTGCAATTTCGCTGTCACTGCGACGTATGGTGACGGTCTGCTGGCTGGCGCGCTGCATCATCTTGAGACGCACGCCGTATTTCAGCTCATCGATCATGTTCGGATATTTGAAGTCCGGAACGGTGTTTTGGTCGTGACCGCGCTCAAGAGCGACGATTTCAAGACCTTCCTGCGCCAATTCCATAGCTAGAATCGCACCCGTCCAGCCGAGGCCAACAATGACCACGTCTTTTTTCTTTTCCTGACGTGCCATTTTTAAGCCCTCTCGCCCTTGATGGAAACCGGGCCTAGTGGGTAGCGAACATTGTAACGCTCAACCCATTCCTTATAGCTGCCGCGTGCGCCGGGGAAGCCGATATAGGTCCACGACTGCATGCCGTGATTGCCGCCATACATCGGATCAGCAAAATAACCTTCCTTGGTATTCTGCAACAGGATACCGAAGAAATCGCGCAATTCAGGTTGCAAGCCAACTTCACCCTTCTGAAGGGAAGTTAGTGCTGCGTCCTGCTGCTCGGCAGTCAGTGCCGAGAATGCAGCGCCATATTTCTGCTCGCACCAGCCGTTGAATGCTGGAATAGCCTGTCGATAGATCTGTGCAGGGTTAAGCGGGGTCTGCCAGCCGCGCGTCGGATCTGCCGAGGCATCATGCGGGCCAACCATGTACCAGTCGTCTGCGCGACCATAGTCGCCAGCAAGCTGAAGATCGATGAATACAGGTACACGGGTTTCGATAGCACCAGGGCCATCACCATCAGACGGGATCAGCCTTGCTGTTGCAGCAAGGATGAAAGTCCATTCAAGATCGTTAAAATATTGACGTTCGTATTGTTCAAGGGCAACAGGGGGCGTCGACTGTTGCGCCTGAGCTGACACAGCCAATCCTGAAAGCATCACGCTTGCTGCGGATGCTTTCAAAAAGCTGCGCCGGCTCGGATAGCCGGGGAGGTCGGTCATTTGTCGTTTCCTGCCGATTAGGTGGGTAAGACGGTTAAATTTGTTTCGGGGGGGCTCCATATAAAATGGCAGTATGAAACAAAGCGCCTCGTTATACAAACATTTGCCACAATTCAAATTTCGCAAATCCGGTTTGTTTATTGCCAGTGACGCTCAAGGCTACGTGCGGGGCGTCGCTACATATCGAAAAATTTTCTAATAGAATAATGAATTCAATGAGATAAATTGTTCAGAATATCGCTAAAACTTGCGATTTAATTTCATATTTTCTCATATGCACAAAACCGTGATCAGGCTCGAAATCCCCTCCTCCGAGCCATAACTAAGTCACGATTCTCTTGGCATTCGCGGCAAACTTGCCAGCAGTTTTCGCGTATAGCCATGTTGCGGATTGGCAAGAATGTCGCGCGTATTGCCCTGTTCAACGATCCTGCCCTTTTCAAGCACGATCAGTCTTTCACAAAGCAAAGCCACAAGTGCAATATCGTGTGAAACAACCACGAAAGTCGTGCGCTTTGACAAAGTTTGCATCAGTTCGATAATGCGAGCACGGGTCGTGAGGTCGAGTGCGCTTACCACTTCATCGGCAATGATGAGATCGGGATTGGCGACGATCGCCCGCGCAATTGCGATACGCTGACGCTGACCGCCGGAAAACTCGTGCGGATAACGTGTGGCTGCATCTTCTGGCAGATCAACGGCAGCCAGTGCCTGCGCGACAGCCTGCGCAATGTTCGTCTCGATTTTCAGCGAGCGCAGCGGTTCAGCAATGATGTTGAACACGCGCTGGCGCGGATCAAGCGAGGAGTAAGGGTCCTGAAAAACCGCCTGTACCGAGCGACGAAAGCCGCGCATAAAACTGCGGTCTTTGATGTTGAGCTTCTGGCCGCGAAAATTTACATCGCCGGACGTTGCAACCTGCAATCCAAGCAGCAGTTTGAGCATGGTTGTCTTGCCGGAGCCCGATTCACCCACAATGCCAAGATTGCTGCCGCTCTCAAGCGTGAGGTCAATGCCATGCAGCACGGTTTTGCCGCCACTATAGGCAAAGGATACGTTGGATAAATCAATGAGGCTCATCGCGCCACCTCCAATGCAGCGTCGAAGGCACGCGCGGCAGCAACCAGTCCCTTGGTATAGTCTTCTACCGGCTTTGCAAAAAGTGCGGTCACTGGCCCCTGCTCTATCAAGTTGCCATGTCTGAGCACGAGTGCCCGTTCGGCAATGCTTGCGACAACCGGCAGATCATGGCTGATGAACAAAAGCCCCATGCCTTCATCGTGAACGAGTTGCTCAAGCAGCTTGAGGATTTCCGCCTGCGTCGTCACATCGAGCGCTGTTGTCGGCTCGTCGGCGATCAGCAGCTTCGGACGACAGGCAAGCGCCATGGCAATGGCTGCGCGCTGCCGCTGGCCCCCTGAAATTTCATGCGGCCATGAGCGCGCAATGCGGGTCGGTTCCGGGAGGGAAACGCGTTCCAGAAGCCCGATAACCTCGCGTTTGAGTTCCGCTTTGCCAAGCTTGCGGCCATCGCGCGATGCGCGGCGCTGCACCACTTCTGCGACCTGTTTGCCAATGCGCATCAGCGGATCAAGCGCGGTCATCGGTTCCTGAAAGACGGTAGCGACACTTCGCCCGCGCAGCGGAACAAGCGCACGGTCCCGTGCACCGATAATCTCATGACCATCGAGCGTGATCGAGCCGGTTGCTTTCATTCCGTCGGCAAGCAGTCCCATCACCGCCAATGCTGTCAGTGATTTGCCTGAGCCGGATTCACCGATCAAGCCGACGCGTTCGCCCTGCGCAACCGAAAAAGACACGCCTGAAACGAGAACGCGGCCTGCTGTTTCGATCGCAAGATTTTCAACGTTCAGCAATGGGCTCATCGTTGCCTCCTCCGCGTTGGATCGGCCACATCGCGCAAGCCATCTGCAAAAAGATTAAGCCCGATGACGAGCGAAACGAGTGCCAGACCCGGTGCGATTGCACCGAAGGGAGCTGTATAAACCGAAGCCTGCGCTTCCTGCAGCAACCGTCCCCAGGATGCATTTGGTGGTGGCGCGCCAAGCCCAAGATAAGACAATGAAGCTTCGGCGATTACAGCAAGCCCGAACTGCAGCGCGAAATTGACAATCAGTGTCGGCCAGATGTTCGGCAGCACATGGATACGAACGACACCGAGCCACGAAGTGCCGGAAATGCGCGACGCCGTAACATAATCCATCGCCAGAACGCGTTTGGCGAGAATGCGGGTCAATCGCGCGACGATGGCTGATGCCGCAATGCCGATTGCGAGAATAGCGGTCGAAAGGCTTGCGCCATCGCTTGAAGCGACGATCAGCATAGCGAGCAACAATGTCGGGAAGGCAATCAGAATATCGAGCGTTGCAGCCAGCATATCGTCGAGTGTCTGCGTCGCAAAAGCGGCCAGAACCCCGATGGTGACGCCAATCACAGCGCTGATGGTGACGGCTCCAAGCCCGACAAAAAGCGCGATACGCGAGCCGACCATGATCTGCGTCATCAGATCGCGACCGAGGCGATCCGTGCCTGCCCAGTGCTCCCATGATGGCGCTGCCAGCCGTCCGCCAACCATATCGCCGGCGCCGTAAGGCGTCCAGAACAGGGTAAGCAGGGCTACAACGACATGCATACCGACAAGGATACCACCCACTACGAGCGGCCAAGGTAATCGGAAACGTTGCGAAGTTGTGGTGATGCTGCTCATGCGCGGCCTCCCGCAGACCTGCTGCGCAATCGCGGATCGATCAAACGTTGCACCAGATCGGCAGCGAAGCCCACCAGAAGAACCAGAAGCGTCGAGACAAACAAGACGCCTTGCACGTTAGGATAATCACGCTGCTCAATACCCAAAAGCAGCATGGAGCCGAGGCCAGGGAGCGAGAAAACGCGTTCCACCACCACAGCGCCGAGAAGCGTAGAGGCGAGTTCGATGCCAAGGATGGAGATCACCGGCACCGCGCCATTGCGGATGCCATGGCGGATCAGCGCTTGCGAGAACGTAGAGCCCAGCGCGCGCGCCGTGCGCAGATAATCGCTGCCCAGAACGTCCTGCGTTGCCGAACGAACATAGCGGATAAGCGATGCCGACATGACAATGGCAATGGTGATGACAGGCAATGTCAGCGACTGAAATGCAGCAGGTGCTGATTGCCATCCACGCGATGGAAAGCCGCCCGATGGAAACATGCGCAGTTTCACCGCGAACACCCACACCAGAAGAATGCCGATCCAGAAAACAGGCACTGCGATGCCCAACTGTGAGATCACTGAAATGATCGAGCCATACCAGGTTTTCTGACGCACAACAGACAGGATGCCGAGCGGCACGGCGATGATGATTGCGAGCACAAAAGCCATCAGTGTCAGTGGCAGCGTCACGATCAGGCGTTTGCCGATTTCGGTCAGAACAGGCGCACCGCTGACAAAGGAATTGCCGAGATCAAAGCGCACAAGTGAGCCGATGAACTGTGTGAATTGCTGATAAAGCGGGAGATCGGACCCGACCTGCTTGCGCGCAGCTTCAATCTGTGCGGCATCCGCACCAACTGATACGAGCGCATTTGCCGGATCGCCCGGCAAAAGGCGCAGCAGCAAAAACAGAACGATAGCTGCAATAAATACCGACAGGATCAGAATGGCCGAACGGCGCAGAATATAGGCAAGAATGGCGAATACCTCTCGGGCATGAGGAGCAGTTTTTAGCCACTCAAAAATGCTATAACGCCGCCGGAAAATAATTCAGGCGGCGCTCTCTGTCGAGCATCAGTTCTTAATTATAGACAACCGATTAGTCTGCTGATTTCACAATATCATAGGCAAAGAACTGCGAGTTCAGGCCATTAACCGGATAGCCGGTAACCGACTTTTTTGAGACCACGATCTGCGGATAGAGATAAAACCAGTTGCTGGCTGCATCTTCTGCAATGATCTTGTTGGCTTCGGTCAGCTTGGCCGTCTGTTCATCGGTCGTGGAGCTGGCTTCGGCTTCCTTGATCAGATCAACAACCTTCGGGTTGTTATAGCCCCAATAGAAATCCGGATTACCATAAAACACGATATCACGGTGGTTCACATGCTCCTGCAAAGTCGCCTGGAAATCATGCGCCTTATAGACCTTTGTGTACCATTCATTGGCCGTGATGATGTTGATGTTCACCTTCACGCCGATCTTTGCCAGTTCGCTCTGGATGAACTGCGCGGCAATCGGGTGCGGATCGTAATTCGGTGTATCGATGGTGAAGCTGAAGCCATCCGGATAGCCTGCTTCCTTCAAGAGCTCCTTGGCGCTTTCAGGATTATAGGCATCCACACCGGTTAAATCGACATACCACGGATCTGTTGGCGGAACAAACGAGCCAATCAGCGTGCCATAGTCGCCCCAAACGGCATTCAGCAGCTTCTTGTCGTCGATGGCACGCGCCAGTGCCTTACGAACCTTCACATTGTCGAAAGGCGCAACACGGTCGTTATAAGCGAGAAGCAGCTTGGTCGTGGACTTCCCTTCACTGACGGTGAAATCAGGATTATCCTTGAACTGCGCCAGCGAATCCGGGCTCTGAACCGAGGTGATGATGTCAACCGAGCCTGTCAGAAGCGCATTGTTGAGCGCGCTCGCATCGGTGAAATACTGGAAGACAACTTCTTCATTTTTCGGCTTGGTGCCCCAGTAACCATCAAAGCGCTTGATGGCGAGCGATGAACCGCGGCGCCAATCTTCCAGCGCATAAGGTCCAGTACCGTCTTCCTTCGACTGGAAGTCAGTCGCTTCGTCATTCACGACCCAGACATAGCTGAGATTGTATGGCAGCGAGATCGAGCGGGACGAAAGCTTGACGACGACTGTTTCATCATCCGGTGTTTCGACGCCAACAATGGTCTTGAGGCTGCTTTTGCGCGAGCTTTTGGATTCAGGCGCTGCAACACGCTCGATGGAGAACTTGACGTCCTTCGAGGTCAGCGGCGCGCCTGAATGGAATTTGACGCCCGGCTGAAGCTTGAACGTATAGGTCAGGCCATCGTCGCTGACGGTGTATTCCTTCGAAAGAACTGGCTCAACCTTGCCATCGTCATCCAGACGGAACAATGCTTCATAAACATTGCCGTTGAAGGCCTCGTTAATGCCCTGCCCTGCGCCTGCAGTGTTGTCGAGGTTCTGCGGCTCATAGAGCGATCCGATATTGATAGTGGCGTCCGGGTCGCTTTCTTGTGCGTGCGCCTGAGCGAACGAACCGAATGCGAGCGCAACGGTCAGCGCCGTGGTCAGGCCCCAGTTACTCAACTTCATTTTGCGATTAAGAATGGTCAAACCGCTCATTTTATTCTCCTGCTTCGAGGTCGCCATAAGGGCCTCAGTTGATACAGGTTATACAGCGACCGTCTGAGCCTCGATAAGCGGCGGAGCTGTGCTATACGGGGATTCTTTAGAAGATTATTCTATAATAAATAAAATTGGTAGATGATTTATCCTTCACGATAGACTGATATCCACCCAACTTTAAAAATTGAGTTACCAAGCAGCCCAGTCTTATATAGACGACGACAAACCAAAGGCTTCGCGAAGCCCCATCACGGCCCGGTGGCATTGAGAGAACATAATGAGCCAGATCAATCGCGGTAGAACCCAGTCTCTTCTCGAAGCGGAAGGGCTTGATGCACTTGTGCTGTTTCAACCTGAAAACTTCCGCTATGCAACCGGTGTTGCAGCCGGTGTTGCGACGATGTGGGGTCGGGCGGGTTCGGCAATTGCGCTGGTGCCAGCCGATGAAAAGGCAAAACTCGGTGCCGTCATCAGCGATCATGCCTATGCTGCGGCAGCGCATCTTGGCGACAGGATTGATTTCCGCACACACCGCATCTGGATCGACATGGTTATGGTCGAAAATGCCAGGACAATTGAAGATATCAATGCAGCCTACAGGCAGGCAAACAATGTCGGCCCGCGTGCTGAAACTTTCGATCAGGATGCAGCTTTCAGGCTTCTAGGCGAACTACTGGCAGAGCGCGGACTTTCCAAAGCAAAGATCGGTATTGATCTGGAGTTCATGCCGGCGGCTGATTTTGCGGCTCTCAAAAAAGCGCTTCCATCAGTTGACTGGCGGGATGCATCAACTCTCGTCAAGCGCTTGTGCCTCATCAAGAATACTCATGAAATCGAGTATCTGCGCAATGCAGCACACTATGCGGAAAGCGGGCTGGAAAATATGCTGAAAACCGCCCGACGCGGTTCCAGCCTGAATGCGCTTTCGGCAGCCTGGCTTGATGGAGCAACACAGGAAGCCAGCCGGAATGGTCAGGCTCTTTCCGGGCATTGGGCTTATATCTCGACGGGCCCTGATCTTCAGGACATGAAGGCCGAGCTCAAAGAAGGTGATCTTGTGAAAGCCGATGTCGGCACCCTCATCAACGGCTATTCGTCGGATGGTGCGCGCACTTATGTCTGCGGCCAGCCTGATCCGCTTGCGAGTGAGATCTACAAGGTGTTGCAGGAGAGCTTTGCCGTGGGCGAAGCATTGTTAAAGCCCGGAACGCGGTTCTGCGATGTTCATGCTGCGATGCTTGGCACCATGCGGCAGAGCGGTTTCAGCGAATATTATCGCGGCCATTTTGGTCACTCGGTGGGTGCGGCCGTTGGCATTGAAGAATGGCCTTTCATCTCAAGCAGCAACGAAATGCTGATTGAACCAAACATGGTGTTGGCTCTGGAAACCCCGTTCTATGCTAACGGGCTCGGTGCTCTGATGATTGAAGAACAATTTCTGATTACAGAAAGCGGTGCGGAAAGCATGAACAGGCTTTCACGCGAATTGACGCCCATCGGATAGAAATACCCTATGAGCGAAACTTAATCGCCGCTTGCGATAGTCCTGTCGCGGAGGCGACGTTTCCATGGCCACTCACCATCGATTTCCTCTTCCAGTGAAAAGCTGAGGAAGGTTCTGATCAGAACGATCAGGCCCAGCAGGCCAACACTTTCCCATGTAAGCGGGGAAATAATGGTAGCGATGATATCCGCACCGATCAGGATTTCGAGGCCGAGCAGAATGCCGCGACCAAGATTGGCGCGATAGCGCGTATAGGCTTTCTCGCCCGAAAGTACGAACACGTCTTTAAGATAACCAAGCGTTGCAACGGCGACACCGATCAGGATCACTGCCACACCAAAAAATTCAAGAGCAGACGCCATCGGCTCCAGAATTGGCGCAATCAAACTTACGAATTCGCCGCGTTCCACACCCGCATTCATGTTTGCGCTCCCCAGTGCCCATTAGTCTCAAACTTGAGCTTAGTTCGGAAAACTTAAAAAAGATGCGGCAAGCATTCCTGCCGCGTGGCTGTAACCCGAGTTGTTCCGCGTGTGCTTAACAGCCATTTTTCGGCCTCATAGTGTTCACATATACTTGAATAAATCGTGTCATATTGGACACTCAGCCCGTTTCAAGGCTTTATTGTTCACATTTTGCGATACATTCTGTGAACCATATGCTGTCTAGGCGCGGCCGATGGAAAGGCCTATCTCTTGCTCATCGAAACGACGAACAAACCGTCGCTTCACAAAACCAAGGAGATAGAAAATGAAAAAGTTTGCTCTTGCTGCCGTAGCCGTTGCCCTTAGCGCCGGTGCCGCTTTCGCTGAAAACCCAAATGTTGGCACCCCTGCCGATCTTTATGCAAACGACCGTACACCCGTTACAACCCAGCAGGTTGATAACACTGCAACCGCTTCCATCGGCCAGTCGTCGTTCCAGGATGGTTCGGCTCATCGCTTCGGTGATGCATCGCCTTCGAGCTTCCAGAACTAAGCCCGACTTTTAATGCGCGCATCTTATCCGAAAACCGCTTCACACTTTTCGGGATGCGCTCAAAACAATCCCGCCTGACGGAATAATCCGAACGGCACCCCAGTTATCTCCCCGGTGGATGGCATTGGTGTCACCCCGGTGTCCCCGGAAGCACTGATGCCATCCAAAGGGGCGATTAGAAGGAATAGAAAAATGAAGAAGTTTGCTCTTGCTGCCGTAGCCGTTGCCCTTAGCGCCGGTGCAGCACTCGCTGAAAATCCACATGTTGGTGAACCTGCCGATCTTTATGCAAATGACCGCACGCCAGTTGCAACCCAGCAGGTTGATAACACTGCAACCGCTTCAATCGGCCAGACAACCACCTATCAGGACGGCTCCGCTCATCGTTTCGGTGATGCGTCCCCATCAAGCTTCCAGAACTAAGACCCGCGGAAGCAGGTCCAATACAAAAAGGCGAAGCCTCTTCAGGCTCCGCCTTTTGTTGTTTGTGGGGAAGCGCCTATTATTCCATCCGTGTAATGATCGCTTTGATTTCCCGCTCAAAGAAATCCGAAAATGCCGCAATACGTGGCGGCAGTTTCTGGAATGGCGGATAATAAAGAGTAAGCCAGAGCTGCGGCGGCGACCATTCCGGCAAAATCTGCACGAGCCGTCCGGTGCGCAGATGTTCAGCCACAATGAAGACAGGCAGTATTGCGACTCCTGCCCCGTCGGCCGCCATATTGGCCAGCACTTCACCATTATTCGCGCTTATCATACGTCCGGCGGAAATATTGACCGTCGAACTTCCATCAGACAAAATCCAGTTTTCGCGGCGACTTTGAAAACTATAACCTAAGCAACCATCAACGGTCAGCTCGGTCGGATGCTTAACATCGACGAAAACCGTACCGGGGGCCGCAACCAGAATGCGCTTGATCGCACTAATCTTGCGCCAGATTGTAAATTTATCAGACGGTGCGCCTGAAATGCGGATCGCGAGATCAAAATCCTGCTCGACCATATCCAGCATCTGATCGGTCAATGACAATTCTATTTCAATCCTGGGATAGAGCTCACGAAATGCAGAAAGTATTTGCGGCAACACCTGCTGACCAAGCGACATCGGCGCATTGATCCGCAAACGTCCCTGATCGGCCTTATGAACATTCATCAGTTCCAGCCGAGCCACCTCCAGCGCCGTGACCGCTGGCTCGATACGGGCTGCAAACACAGCCCCATCAGTGGTCAGCGAGACTTGCCGTGTCGTGCGCACGAAAAGCTGGACGCCCAGCTCTTCTTCAAGTGCTGCGATTGTCCGTGTGACGGAAGCCGGCGTCATATCCAGCTCTCGCGAAACCTGCGCAAAATTACGCTTCTCAGCGGCCAGTAGAAACGTCTTGAGGGCTTTAAGCTCGTTCATTCGTTCATTTCCACTGATGCAATATAGTTACAACCATTGCATCAGTGGTTATCAACAATCAACCCGCAGCAGTTACTTGCTCACGGGCAAACCATTTCCCGTCCATGCTTCGAGTCCACCGCGATACCAGAAAGTAGTCCAGCCGAGCATAGCTGAACGCAGTGCAGCATTATAGGACGAACGGTCATTCATGCCCTTGCCGAAAAACACCACGCCAACACTTCTGTCACCACCAGCCTTCTCGTTGAGCCACTCATCCAGCGCCTGCTGCAGACTATCTGTAACGCTGCCATCGCGCCCGGCATCTACGAGAGAATAGGCGTTCTGCATGGTTTCCTGCAAACCGCTGGTATCAACGAAAAGAGTTTTACGTCCGTTCGCGATGATCTTCACAACTTCAACGGTGGTGATAATCGTTGCTTTGGCATGCTTGCTGGGCGTTGGCCCGGTATATGGCGACTGGAACAGCACCATGCTTGCAGCCACGCCGTCATCACGCAGTTCATCCAGAGTCGCACCTGCCGCACCGCCTGAAGCTGGCGCGGATGCATTGGTTGGCTGTCCTGCAGCATCTCCCTGCGCACTTCCTGTCTCAACGTCAGAAATCATAACCGCCAGATGTTCGAACAGGTCATAACACATGGTAATCGAACCCTCTTTCGGGTCGTACCATGCATTCAGCTGATCACAGTCACGGAACGTGACCGTTATGGGTCTTGGCAGCACATAGGTCTGGGACAAGCCATCGAAATAACCTGTCAAAGCAGTCGAGAGCTTTGTGGCGTAGAAATCGCCCACTCTGCGCGAAGAAGGCTGAAAGACCGTCTTGATTGTTGCGCCCGGGGCATTTGCCGGTTGTTCGCCTTCCGGGTGCCATTCGCCGGAACGCGTGTGAGGGGCGAGGATTTTGCGCCATGCGCGATTTTGCTTGTTGAATTCATCCGAACAACGAAAACGCGTGCGCTCATCCAGCTTCACCCCATCGGCAATCGAGCTGAAAACTTTCGGGTTGCCGCCATACATAATGCAAAGCATATTGCGAAAGCGCTTAAGATCGGCCGTGTGCTCATCCTGCCATGGAGAAGGCGAACTGCCCTTCATCTCGTTGATTTTGCCGCTATAATACCACTGCAATGCCGCATAGCTTGCGCTGCCAATTGCCATGTCGTCGATTTCTTTATCACCGGACGGATACATTGTCGGTTCGACAATTTGCAAAGCGGAATAGATATCGACAGCATCCTCTTCAGGGCCGGTCGATGGGAGTTGCAATTCCCCAATCAACGCATGTCCAAATTCATGCGCAAAGATGCTGCGCACCAGTCCGTAATAAACTGATGCGATACGCCCCCCATCCCCGCCAAAGTCGGGCAGAGGACCAGAAACTCCTGCCGCACCTGATGCAGGTTGAGAACCATTGCCGGTCGTTTGCGGTGCTGGTTGGGAACCGGTATCAGCTGTCTGTGGTGCCGAACCGCCACCCTGCCCGCTTCCAACAATTGGTTGCGTCGGGACGTTCTCGCCGTCAGACGTGATGCTGAAATTAGCGATCCCGAACATTCCAATATCGTAAGCCATTACGCCGATTTGTGCGCCGAGGGCCGGTGAACCCTGAACGTCGCCGATCATTCTTCCATTCAGAAGGAAGCGTGTCACGCCGGGAACATCGATCATCTCGATGACATCGGTACCGTCGAGCCTGGCTACATTCGGTATAGTTGCAATATTGCGCTGCTGACCATTTTCCATGCAGAACAGCTTAACGCTCTTATCTGCGACGACCTCCATCAGACAGATCGCTTTATTGGCTGGGTTTGATGCAACCAGCCCCAGCGAGGCGCCTGATTTGGATGAGTTAACTGCAATCGTTACCTTCGTTGCGCGTCCGGCTTCGGGCGCGGGTCCGGCATTGACGACCAGTGTCTGCTCAGTACCGCTGGACTGCTGGTTGTTGAGAACGAACCAACCGTCATTGGCGGAACCAGTCCATCCCTGAACAATCTGCGAGGATACAGCTGAGGCAAGCGGGCCGAGTTCCCTCTCAAATTCGGCATGGGCAGGAAGATTGGACGCGATAAAACTCGCGAAAAAAACCGCACCCAAAAGACGCATTCGAAAGTCCCCATTCCGCTAATGTCATCAATATGGCGCGGCACTTATCGCGGATAGCAAGGCGCCCAAAACTATGATCTGCCATTCAACTCGTTTATTGCAATACGATTCAACAGATTGATGTCAATCAGTAATTGCTCATTCGCCTAAGCAGATGGTGGATTACCACCCAATAAATTGGCCCTCAATCTACGATTTGGAGAACCGGACTATCTATGTTGCAACTCGCGCCGCCCTTTTGAGATCATCACCCAACCGATGACCGTCAATATTCCGCCACCGATTGCCATTGGCAATACAAGGACGAACAACCAGAACAAAAATGCCGTAGCTGCATCGTTACGACCTGACGCTACGAGATTCGCTCCTTCCTGCATCTCTGAACCAGATACAAATACCGTCGCGAGCAAACCGAGGAGGATAACAGCTCCCAGCACAAAGCAGCCCCAACCAATTTGAAGTTTGCGGGTTGTAAATCGGGACAACCAAATAGCGCCCACAACCACCACCAAAACCTGCACAAGTATAGTGATGATAATTGCACTATTAAGACCGTCTGCATTGGCTGTTGCAGTGGTTACGGTGTCCATCTGGGCTGGGAAAAAGGCCATTGCTAACGGAGCCAGGAGGCCAAAACCAAAACGTGCCAATAGAACGCCAAACACGATACTAATAAGCCACTTGGTCCATACTGAGTTCATCAGACATCTTTCCTGGAGCCGTTTCGACCCGGTTGAATCGGATCGGCACGAATTGCCTTACATTAGCGAACACTAGACGGAAGATCGGAGAGAGGTCAATTCAGTATTGTCCACAGAGCAGACAATTGACTCATCTGGGAATGTTTGTAATGCGATAGCGAATGATTGCTTTCGTTCTGGCTGAAGATGCGGAAGTTCCAATTATCTATTGCGAGCCGTCATCAATGCTTTCCAGTAGTGCAGGCATTAGACCAAAACTAAGAAAGCATCTGAAATGAACCGAACACTGCGCGCACTTGTCATGGCATCAACCATCAATGCAGCTTTCGCAATCTCCTTCGTTGCCATTGGAAACGCGGGGCCTGCCGCAGGAGCTGAAACGGTGGTCGTGCAGGCGGAAATACAAGAGCAGCCTGCACCCGAAACAGACACGTTCGGACGTTCTCAATTCATTCTGTCTGGCAATCCGATCATCCCACCGCGCGATTACGGCAAGGGATTGCAGCTTCCTGATACAAATGAATACAGCCCGGATGAAAGCGGAACGATCTACGATATTGCTTTTCTCGGGATCGAAAATGGCGAAATGCAGTTTGAGGTCCGCGGCTACTCAATCGCAGATTTGAACTCCCCTGCGACAGGACAGACTTCATCTTTCCCGCAAGATCAGAAGACCATTGAAATACGCGATATTGTTATTGAGATTGAAGAAGTCACGGATGGTAGCCTGACTTACAAAATCGTGTATCGCAAGTAATCGGTCGTTATGCCGTGAGTTTGGCCCATTCAGGCGCAGTGCCATCATCCTCAAGCCCGCCATTTAGCGCAAATTGGTCGAGGGTCATGGCATCCAAAACGCCGACGATTGCCTCGCGGACAAGCAACATGGAACGGCGAACCTGACATGCCTTGTGATCCTCGCAATCTTCGCAAGGTTCATAAGCGGTGCGACTGGCACAACGGATAGGTGCCAGCGGTCCATCCAGAACGCGGACGGCCTGGCCGATCGTGATTTCGCTGGCTGGTTTTGCCAAACTATAACCGCCACCCGGCCCTTTCTTTGAACGCAAAATACCGTCGTTGCGCAACTCCAGCAGGATCGCATCCAGAAATTTCTTTGAAATATTGTTCTTGGCTGCAATTTCCGCAACAAATGCGCTCTCACCTGGAGGAAGCAAAGCAAGGTGTGCCAACGCCTTTAGGCCGTATTTCCCCTTTTTCGTAAGCATGCAACCCTCCGCCGATTTGGTAGATTGTGCATTTGCACTAAATCGAGCGGATTAATAGTCTTTTACAACTGACCAAATGTCACATTCAGTCAGCTGATGGATTTTATCTGGAGCGCATCCGAAAAGTGCGAAGCGGTTCAGTGAGAGACACACAGATTGCCCGAATGCGACTTGGCGGATGCTGGCTTGTTCAACTCGTAAAGTTCGGCAATTTCCGTCGCGACGAGCTCCTGAAGCTTCCATAGATTGCGGTCGCGGATGCCCTTTTCTTCCAGATGCTTGACTGTAAGATAGAGGTATTCTGCGCAGGAACCAATGTGCCCACAGGCACGCGCCAGAGTTCGGGCCACTGTCTCAAGCGGCAAACCGTTCAACACACGGTCTCCGCGGGGGCCCGCCCAGAATGTAAGCGCCCTTACAGGCCCCTCAGGTGTTTCAAGAAATACCCAGCGAATGCTCGATGCATCGCTAATCGAGCTGATCTCGCGGCGGATCATACGTTGAATCTGACCCAATCTGTCTTCGTCAGAGAGCCGAAAAGCGATCCCATTACAACTGCCACCTCGCCTTAAAGCAAGCATCAAACCCGGCTGGCTTTGTGTGCCGCGCCAGCGTGTCAGCCGCAAGCAAAACGACCTGTGCCAGCCTCTCAATCCACCATAACGCCAGTCGACAGCATTGAAATCAGGTTTCCAGATCAGCGAGCCATAAGCAAACACCCACAATGGATCTTCACCGCTTTCAAGATATAGTTTTTCAGAAAGTTTTTGCACATCAAGATCGGTCATCGGAGCTTTGTTCGGCTCCGGCCCTCGATCTACTTCCGCCCGAATGCTTAGCGAAACCAATTCTTCAGTCAGCGTCATTCTGGATGTAAAATCAGTCAATGCACTTCTTCCCGTTCAAACTCACTTCGCGCCGGACCATGAAACCCGATCATTATGAAATGAATATGCCGTCATGCTCAAGCCCGCAAAGACGCCTTTGCATCGTCAAGCTGCCGGATTTTTGAAAACAAAACTTCACGATCAGATAAATGACGTTCAAACAGAGCAATGAAAATTGTATTATCAGCGATATGCGGCAGTGGAGCGGACTGAGCACGGCGCAAGCTCTCATTTGCCGCCTGCTTGGCGGTTTCAACTGCAGCCAATAGTGACGCAATCGTCCCTCGCGCTTTCCCGCTGTCGGCATAGCTCGGTGATGAAGAATGCTGATAGTCTGACTGCGCTTGCATCATAATCACATCTCCTATCAATGACATTTACGATTTAAGGGCTGACATCGATTGTAGCCTCTAACGCGCGGCAGAAACGAGGCACTTCAAGCTATTCATGCGCAGAAATCAGAAATATCGGTATTTGATAGATCGCGATTAATGGAAAAAAGCCCCATACGAGAAGTGGCGACCAAAGCCGCCACTTCATTACTCACAGTGTGAAAACTGATTTCACTGCCAGATCAGAACGAACGCTGGAAGCGGACCACACCCTGCCAGGCGTCCTGACCTTTAAGGATCGAGTTCTTGTCATCCCATTTGGTGTAGGAAACCTGTGGTGTGATGGTGAAACCCGGAACCAGCTGATAGGCAACGTTTGCACTGGCTGCGAAGGTCTTGGCGTCTTCATAGGCCAGCTGAACGTTAAAGACTGCCTTGCTGGTGGCTTTGAACTTGGCACCACCCCAGACTGCCCAGTCGCCGCCCCATGTTCCATAGAAACTGTCGATGACACGCACACCGCGATAGGTGCTGCTACCACCGTCATGGACGACAGTACCTCCAGCATCGTAGTGGACATAGTGATCATCATTCGACTTATATGCGCCGAGCAGCCAGAGAGAGAACTGTTCAGTTACATTGACATCGAGACGAACCTTCCCGGCCCACTCTTCGTTGACGGCATCATAGGCGGCGACACCGGCAATCGACCCCCAACTCTGCGCATATTTCAAACCACCGACCACATGTGGTGTGTAATCATCGATTACGCCATTCCAGTCGACATCAACATTATTACCCTGCTCAAGCGCGATGATGGCCGAAAAGCCGTTTCCGCCCTTGAAAGTGTAGCTGATCTGGTTGGTGCGATAGCCACCGGCGCTGATAACGTCGTCATTCAGCACATCACCGAAATATCCAGTGAAGGTATAAAATGCCGTGTCATCCAGACCAACGCGAAAGCCGCCCAGCTGAATGTAAGCGCGGTTGAGGGTGGTGCCGGCATCCACGCCATTGCCGAAGTTAAAGCGCGTTTCGGTAAAGGTCGAAAGCGTGCCGAGTTCGGTTTCCGAAGCCGTCGATGTGCGCAATGTGAAACGTGTGTTGTTGGTCCAGGTATCGTAAGATTTGCCGCGCGGGCTCAGATTATAGGCACTTCCGTCCGGAGCACGGCTGATGCCTGCACCACGGTAGTAGACGTTATCACCTCCCCTCAGGTCATAACGAACATAACCATGGATACGCAGGCAAGTTTCAGTGCCCGGAATGTAGAAATAACCCGCTCCATAAGCATCGCAGACGCGGACATATTCTACAGCTTCTGGTTCCGGCGCGACGATTGCATCGGCCGCATTTGCATTCGTCACCCCGAGAACAGCAAATGCCGAACCGATTACAGTGTTTTTCAGAATCATAATTATCCCCACTAACAATAAACAAAATCGTTCTATTTCAGAGAGATAATCCGATTAAGGCAATTATATCTAATTATTGTAAAATATATGACAAATAATATTTTATATAATAATATTCAAAATTGATATAATCACACATCTCAACAAAATTATATTCTATAGATTTGACCAGAAGAAATAATATAAATTATATAATATTGTTTACTTGCTCATTATTTTCTTTTGCATTCAATAATAGTCGAACCAGCCGCTAATCCGCTATGACTGGTTCTTGAAACAGCGACAAATAGCGCTCTCCGCTATCGGGCAGAACGGCAACGATGGTCTTTCCCGCATTCTCCGGGCGCTTCGCGATTTGAAGGGCCGCAGCAATGGCCGCCCCGGAAGACGTGCCAACCAAAAAGCCCTCTTCCCTTGCAACTGAAAGCGCCGCACGCCGGGCTTGCTCTGTCGTCACGGCAACGATTTCATCGACAATAGCCTTGTCGTAATTCTCTGGCAGAATGGTCTCATCGATCTCAGTGACTTTATGGACGCCTTCAATAGTCTCTGCTCGCGGATTATCGATTGAAGGCACTGAATCTGCCGTTGGCTCCACCAGAATGACACGAAGAGAAGGCTTCTTTTCCTTGAGATATTTACCCGCGCCGGAAATGGTGCCCCCCGTACCCACGGTGCTCACCAGAATATCCACCGCGCCATCCGTATCACGCCAGATTTCCGGACCGGTCGTTTCGAAATGGATTGCCGGATTGGCAGGATTGGACCGTTGACCGGTATAGTAGGCGTCAGGATTTTCGCTGCGAATACGATCAAGCACCTTTTGCAGAGCCCCTGGCTCCAGCAGCTCGTCATTATCAATCAGCACAATTTCGGACCCGAACTGGCGTAGGATATTGATCTTGTCTTCGCTGATCGTATCACGCAGATAAAACTTCGTCCGATAGCCCTTTGCGGCAGCAACGGCCGCAATACCAATCCCGGTATTTCCGCTCGTCAGGTCTACCAGAAGATCGCCCGGCTTGATTTGACCTCCGCGTTCGGCATCACGAATAATCCCCCATGCCGTGCGGTCTTTGATGCTTCCAGCAGGATTGAGATACTCGATCTTTGCGAGAATACGCGCAGAGAGATCATTGAGTTTCTGCAAACGCACGAACGAAACCAGAGGCGTATTGCCGACAAGCTCCGAAAAGCCATTGTATATTTTACCCACAATCCACTCCCTCTTACTGACAGCATTAATATTCAGCGCTTAATTTTCGTCAGATATTGAATTTTATTAAGAAAATTATTCACTTAGTTCATTCGGCTCATAGATTTTTACTCCATAACGGACGACCAACTTGCATTTATATCCGCACGTCAGCATCACTCAGATCATCATGAATGATGTCCCTTGTTCAACAAGCTGACCGGATTCGCGCGAGCCTTCTGGATCGCAGCTGCGAGGGTCGAAAAGCTTAAATCTTCACGCACTGACCATCGAAATCGTATCCACCCATTCTGATCCACGAGAACGCTTGTCTCTTGGGACGTTGGTGTCAAAAGCTGCACAGCAAGAGCCGCAGTCTGGTCGGGAACATCGCATTTTTTTGCCCCACCATCGTTGTCGACGGCAAAGACATTCAGCTGCTGACTCTGAAGACTAAGCAACCAAAAGCTGTCAGATTGGCGCCCCACGTCATGCCGCTCCTCATCGCAATAGACCGTGATCCGTGGGCTCGCAGCCGGATAAACTTCACCATCAGGCGCAGGCAAACTGATCGTCCGGGTGGAAGCAATCATGCGGATATAGTCTACAATCGACCATGCGGTTTTCGCGTCCAAAGCCGTTTCAAAACCGGGCATGGATTGCCGACCATCTTGCAGCTGCTTGCCATGCATGATTGTCCAAAAGATTTCGCCGTCACTACGGTCAGCAAACAAGGGCGCGGTCAGATCTGGTGGCCATACCGGATCGCCAGTGGCCTTCTCCCCACGACCGCGCCCGTCATTGCCATGACAGGAGGCACAATTGCCTCCGAAAGCCGCCGCGCCGCGCGCAATTGCGATAGATGTATAGGATGTGAGCGAGCGCAGAAAACTTGCTTCATTGGCATCCTGAACAAACAATCCGATGCGTGGTGGCTGAAACAATGCAAAGCCTGTAACAGCAACGACAATGATCGCTGGCCAACGCCATTTCGGCAGAAACAGACAGCCGATACCGATCAGAAGTGCCAGCAGAAGTGGCTTGAAGCTGCGCCATGCGGCATCGACAAGAAACGCATCACCCAGAATATTGTCGCGCAAACGATAGGCAAAAGGCCAGATAATGTCCTCATGCACGCCGGGTGGTTGGGTCGCGAGAAGGGATGCTGCGAGAAACACCATGAGGCCAATAGTTGCTTCAAAGATCAGCGCATAGCGAAGCCCTTTGCCGCTGCTGCCGTCACGGCTCAGCCAGAAGCGATTAAGTGCTGCAAGTGTCAGCATGGCAGCCAGAAGCGCGACCTTAATGATCATGATCCTGCCGTAAGTCGTACCAACCAGCCCCGGTAAACCACCCGTCAAAAGCCATCCGGCAATTGTGGCTCCTACAATAAGAACTGCAACAAAAACAATGCCAAACAGAGAAAAGCGCCGCGCGGCCTGAAGGCCTTCAACACGCGAAACACGTAAGAGAAGATAGAGCGGCAAGAGCGATCCGAACCACAGCGCGCCTGCAATCACATGCGCTGATACGGCCAGCGGTAGCCAGATAGTCTCAGCTGCTGCGGCGTGTCCCATGCGTATCTGAAGACCAAGCGCCAGAACAGCGATCAAAAACAAAATGATACGGATGGCTTGAGATTTTATCGCGTACGGCAGAAGCAAAGCAGCAAGCACGATTGCCAAAGCGCGCAGGCCTGATGCAATGCCGAAGGCAGTTCCAATAAGTCCGCTTGGGAGAAAAGCGAATGCGTCGAAAAGACTATTCGCACCTGAGAGCAATGAGAACTGAAGTGGCACCCACAGAACCAGTCCAAAGGCGCTGATTGCCACGGAATAGCCGCAAATTAGCCACCAGAATCTCACAAAAGCCGCAAGTTTGCTTTCGCTTATTGTGCTGGGAACGAGCAATATCCGAAAAAACATCGCCCCTGCAAGCATCGCAAGGCCCGCAAAATTGAGGCATCGCACAAGCGCAATGACGATATCAATTCCAGTCATTGCGCCCGGCGACCTTAATTAGCAATCTTGAATTTGAACGCGCCTTCGGTGCGGTGCGTATCGACCGACGCAGCGCCCCACTCGACCGTATAAGTACCCGGCTTCAAAGCTGGCGGTGTGACCGAGAGCGTCTTTGTGTTGCCGTCAATATGTTCAGGCTTACTGGTCTCGATAGTCGCCCCGCTCTCATCTTTCAGGACAAGTTTGCTAAGGCCGAGTTCCAGCGCTTCGGTATATTCGATGGAAACAGTGGCAGGCGTTTTATTGAGCACAGCGTCTTCGGCTGGCTCGGATTGTGCGAGATGAGCATGAGCATAAAGTTGCGTCATCGACCCCAATAAAAGGGCCGTTGTAAGAATTGCTTTTTTGAACATATTTCTTTCCTGTTTTTACCAGTCGGCATCCAGCCCAAGATGCGCAAGCGCCTGCCTGCGCAGTTCCGCTAGTCGCGGATCGCCGCGATGGCGTGGATAGCTGAGATCCACTTTAAGTTCGGCTTCGATGCTTGCCGGACGGTTACCAAAGATGATGACCCGCTGCGCAAGGAAAATCGCTTCCTCGACATCATGTGTGACGAGCAGTGTGGTAAAGCCGTTGCGCTGCCAAAGATCCAGAAGCTCAGCCTGCATGGCAAGCCGCGTCAGGGAATCGAGTTTCCCCAATGGCTCATCCAGAATGAGCAATTTCGGATCATTGACGAGCGCACGCGCCAAGGCTGCACGCTGCGCCATGCCGCCCGAAAGCTGGCGCGGATAAGCATTGGCAAAAGCCGACAATCCCACCAGCTCAATCGCTTCATCGATCCGGTGTCCCTGAGTTTTCAGCACGCCACGCGCCTGAAGCCCCAAAGCCACGTTGTCCCGCACCGTTCGCCACGGATAAAGTGTGGGGTCCTGAAAGACCACCACGCGCGACGGATTTGGTCCGAGGATTTCCTCGCCATCGGCCAAAATCCGCCCTTCGCTTGGCGGTTCCAACCCGGCAGCGAGCCGCAAAAGCGTACTCTTGCCGCAACCCGATGGGCCCAGAATAGCGACAAACTCACCGGGTTTCACATCAAGCTCGATGTGGTTGAGAACCGGCAATGACTTACCTTCAAGACCAAAGCGATGGCTCACATTCTCAACCTGAATATGAAAGCCACGGCTTTCATCAGCAGAGGCGGCAGGCGTTTGTTTGAGGGCAGCATTCACCATTTCACATCCCCCTTCTGCCATGTCAGAACGCGATCACGCACCGTAAAGAGCAGCGTAATCAGACCGGAAAACACAATCGCCATGATGATGAGCGCGCCATAGAGATTGTTATAGGCCGCCCAGCCTTGTGCCCATTGCAGATACCAGCCGAGACCGGACTTGACGCCCATCATTTCGGCGGCGACCAGCACCGAGAAAGATGCACCCAACCCCATGAAAAGACCGACAAAAACATGCGGCAATGCTGCAGGAATTGCGACACGCAGTATCAGGAACAACTGACTGGCGCCCAAAGTGCGGGCAACATCGTAATAGGCTTTATCGACACTCGCCACGCCCGACCATGTCAGAATCGTAAGCGGGAACCATGTTGCAAGCGCGATGAGAAAGACTGCTGCTGAAAAGCCTGACGGGAAGAAATAGAATGCCATCGGCAGCAGTGCAGTCGAAGGAATTGGCCCCAGAAACCGCAACACCGGATGAACCCAATAACCGATTGCCTGTACCCAGCCGATGGAAACACCAGTCAGAAAGCCCGCAATCGCACCAAGCACAAAACCCGAAGCCAGCAGCTTGAACGAGTTGTAGAGGCTGTCGAGCAGACGCGGCCAATCATCGAGATAGACTTCGAGCAGAGACGAAGGCGGCTGGAAAAACGGCACAGGGAGCCATGCAAACTTGGCCGTAAGCAATTCCCAAACACCAAAAAATACCGCCAGAGCCGTCAGCCATGGCGACCAGTAAACCAGCCTTTTGCCAAATGCCGGATAGACCGCAACCAATGCTGCACCGACTGCCAGAAGGATCGTCCAGCCGATGAACAAGCCATTGGTTTCACGAACATAAAGCGGCTCAGCAAAACCAACCACCACATTGGGAAGGAAGACGGAAATAGCACTCACGATGGCCCAGGCGATCACCGCCACGAAGGGCCATAGCGAACGGCGAAGCGCGGAGGGCAGAGCCTCCCGCGCATCGTCCTTGGACGAGATATAGACGGCGTCAGGTGATGACATTGGCGACGATCTTTTCGGCAAATGCATCCGTGTTTGTGTTTGGCCGGATGACATTGATGATCTTGAGTTCGTCCACGAACAGAGCGACATCCTTGCGCAAGGCATCACCCGTCGAATGGTGGTCATGCGTGTGACTGCGCAGGATACGCGCCACATTGAACCCCAGCGTTACAAAACGGAGACGGGCGCCGCCTTTTTCATCTCGATGCCCTGGTGGTGCTGCTCTTCGGTGCCCGACCGACATGAGAACACATCACCACAACAATGACCCAGACAGACACACAGGTGGCTGCTCACTGCAGCTCCAGCAGCAGCCTCCCCTGGCATGAAGCTGGAGTGCCATGCCCACATCTCACTTTGACAGCTGAGGAAGAAAAATGACAAATACATACTGCAGTTCACTCCTCCCTCCTGATTCAAAAAAAAAATAAAAAATTAAAAAAAAAAAAAAAAAAAAAAAAAAAAAAAAAAAAAAAAAAAAAAAAAAAAAAAAAAAAAAAAAAAAATCCAACCCAGCCCCTAACAAAAAAAAAAATTTTCTGCTCTTGAATAAAATAAAATCAAAAAAAACAAAAAAAATAAAAAAAAATAACAAAAAAAAAAAAATGGTGGTGGTGGTGGTGGCACTGTTACAACAGTGATCAGCCTGGGTGGTGGTGGCAAAAAAAAAAAAAAAAAAAAAAAAAAAAAAAAAAAAAAAAAAAAAAAAAAAAAAAAAAAAAAAAAAAAAAAAAAAAAAAAAAAAAAAAAAAAAAAAAAAAAAAAAAAAAAAAATAAAAAAAAAAAAATAAAAAAAAAAAAAAAAAAAAAAAAAATTTTTTTTTTTTTTTTTTTTTTTTTTTTTTTTTTTTTTTTTTTTTTTTTTTTTTTTTTTTTTTTTTTTTTTTTTTTTTTTTTTTTTTTTTTTTTTCCTCCCTCCTTCCTTTCTTCCTTTTTTTTTCTTTTCTTTAACAGTTTGCACAAAAAAAAAAAAAAAAAAAAAAAAAAAAAAAAAAAAAAAAAAAAAAAAAAAAAAAAAAAAAAAAAAAAAAAAAAAAAAAAAAAAAAAAAAAAAAACAAAAAAAAAAAAAAAAAAAAAATCCAGCACATGGTCTCTCTCTGTCTGTCTCTCTCTCTCTCTCTCTCTCCTTTTTTTTTTTTTTTTTTTTTTCAGCAGACGCACAGTGAAAAAAAAAAAAATTTTTAATGCGGCTTTAAAATAACTTATTGATCAAAGTGGTGGGATTATTTAAAATTAAATAGACAGTTGAAAATTATTTCTTTTAAATTTTTCAATAATTCCTAAAATAGGAAAAGCCGAAGAATATATTCTTCGGCTTACGATAATATATACTTTAAACAAATTTATAACCCAAGCAATCGATAACCGCCACCGTGATAAAGAAGCGGCTCACCTCCGCCTGTCACAATCTTCAGTGCCCGTCCGATAATGATAGCGTGGGTATGGCGCTCAATAACGTCCTCAACCGCACAATCGACCGAGGCCAACGCGCCATGCAACGCCAGCGCGCCGCTTTCCAGTGCATACCACTCACCACCATCATAGCGAGCAGCCCCCTTGATACCATCTTTGCCCGCGAAACGATCAGCAATGGCCTGTTGACCGGCAGACAGAATATTGACGCAAAAATGGTTGTGACGGCTGATCACCGGCCAGACCGAGGAACCACGGTTGATGTTCACGATGATTGTTGGAGGATCGACAGACAGTGCCGTCGCTGACGTCACTGTTGCGCCCGTGCGTCCTTCGTCAAACCCCGCTGTAACAACGCTTACCCCACCCGCTAGCTGTCGCATAGCGGCCTTGAGTTCACCTGGAGAAACCTCGATATCTACAGGCTCTTCAACATACTGCGGAATACTCTCGCGGAGATATGTTACCGTTGATCCCATGTCTGTTTATTACTCCAGATTTATCAATCCGTCACACGGTAGCAGCGCTCGACAGATTGGCCGAGAATGCGCTTTCTATATTCGACTGATTTTGTAGAAAATTAGAACCAGCAACGGCGCAATTACGCGCCACTGCTTATTGTTCTTGGCGGTTAAGCTGATACGCCGAGATTATCTTTCAATGTTTCTCCGGCATAATCGCTGCGGAACACGCCTTTGTCCTGAAGGATCGGTACAACCTTTTCAACGAATTCGTCGAAGCCTCCGGGCGTAAGGTGCGGCGCAAACACGAACCCATCGGCTGCATCAGCCTGAACATAGGCGTTGATTTCGTCCGCTATAGTCTGCGGCGTGCCAACAAATTGCTGACGCGCTGTAACCTTAATAATCAGGTCACGGATGCTGAGTTTGTCACGTTCAGCGAGCTCGCGCCACGCACGCGCCGTATCAATGCGGTCATCATAACGTGTTGCACGCCCGAGAGCCAATTGCTCGTGTGCAACATCCGGCTCCAATTCCGGAAGCGGTCCATCCGGATCATAGTTTGAAAGATCGCGGTTCCATACCTGTTCCAGAAAAGTAATTGCCGATCTTGGACTGACCTGCTGCAGACGGATTTCCCGAAGCTTTTCTTCTGCATCTTCCTGCGTATCGCCCAAAACGAAATTGGCGCCCGGCAGGATTTTCAGCGAATCCGGACTACGCCCATAATGAGCCAAACGCTGCTTCACATCGCGATAAAATTCCTGCCCCGCTTCCAGTGTGCCATGGCGGGAATAGATGACATCGGCGTGGCTTGCGGCAAGCTCGCGCCCTTCCTGCGAGTCGCCAGCCTGTGCAATAACGGGCGCGCCTTGCGGTAGCGGTGCCAGATCTGAGTGACCAGCAATGTCAAAATGCTTGCCCTTGAAAGCAAAATCACCTCCAGCCCAGATTTTTTGCGCGGCATCAAGAAATTCGCGCGCACGCTCATAGCGTTCCTTGAAGGGCAGATGATCGCCTCGCCGGAAATTCGCGCCAGTAAATGCACCCGGTGATGTCACCACATTCCAGCCTGCACGCCCGTCGGAGAGAGTGTCAAAAGTCGCAAGCTGTCGCGCAAGCGCATAGGGTTCGTTGAATGTGGTTGTTAGCGTACCGATAAGGCCCACATTTTCGGTGATTGCAGAGAGTGCGGTGAGAATAGCCAGCGTATTGGGCCGACCAGCAACATCAAGCTCGTGAAGCTTTCCCTTTTGCTCGCGCACGCGCAAGCCTTCCGCAAGAAAGATGAAATCAAACTTCCCGCGCTCGACCGTTTCAGCAAAATGCTTGAACGAAGAAAACTCGATCTGGCTGCCCGCTGCCGGATCACTCCATACGGTGAAATTGTTGACGCCCGGAAACTGCGCTCCGAGAATAACCTGCTTCAGCTTTGTCATTTTCCCGGTTCCTTCGCTCAAGCGGCTGTTGAATAACGATTGATTGCTTCCGGCAGGCCAAACCGCGCCCTCAGCGTGGTGCCTTCGCCGTTGTGAACAAGCTTGTGAGCCTGCAATGCGGGCAGCAGTTCTCTGAGAACGAAATCGCTTTGCGATTGCGGATCAGACAAGAGCAACCTTATGCCCGAAGCGCCCCATGCTTGGTTCTCAATAACGGCATCAATCGTTTCCTGAACACTTAGCTTGTCAGAAAGCGCGATGTCGGCGACGACAACCGGCGCTGTGCGATCATGCACGGATGCGCCAGCAGCCCTGATAAGCTGCTCATCCGCTGCAACAAACACCACATCCGCATTCCGGGCGACATTCAGCTCATCGAGGTTTGAAAGTTTGGTGGCTACAATCGGCTGGCCCTGCGGTGGACGCGGGGTGATTGAAGGCCCAAGAATTCGGAAATTGTCGCTTTCAAAGTTGATGTAGTGCAGTTTGGATGCATCAAGAAAACGCTGCGTTTTCTTATCGCGGATAACGGCATCGTCTTCCCAGCTATCCCAAAGCCTGCGGATAACTTCGATTGCATCCTGGGCGTCCGTTTTAAGCGCCTGTTGAGCAAGCAAAGGATAACCATTCAACGCACCCAGCGCTTTGCTGGCTTCCAGATTGCGCTGTTTTGTGAGCTGCTGCACAAGCAGTCCAGCGCGCCCTTCGCTGACATAATCAAGCGTCGCAATGGCTGTCGAAACGTGAAACGGTTCCAGAAAATTCACCGGAGCACCGGCGATGATACCAATATTGGTGAGACGTGGTGCAAGCCAGTTGGCCAGCAAGATGGCATCCAGCCCATCGCCGCCCTTGTGTGCGAACTCATCTTCCAGTGTCAGAAATGCAAACGCACCATCAAACGGTTTTGTCAGCTCCGTCCAGAACTGCCGCGATTGCTTGAGGCTCGTTTGAGGTGCGGTTGCGGCGCTGATACCCACGCCTAAGAGCAGGGTTTTAGACTGCGTCATGATTTTATTCCGATCGTCATTGAATGAATTGGATAACTAGCCAACGCGAACAACGCTCAGCTCTGGCTTGCTTGCGCCCGAGGCGGGAAGAAGCCGCGCAAAGTCTGTGAGTATTTGCGCATAATCCTCGGCGTGAAATTCGTAAGGCAGCTCCAACCGAAATTCGGAGACACGCGGGAGAACAGGATCGGCTGCAAGTGTTTCCAGAATTTGCTCTGTCGTGCCCACAATATCGGGCAGAAACAAAGTGCGGCGCGGACCATGGGCGAAACCCGTTCGCTTGTCGCGTTCGGAGGCGAATTCCGCATAGCGACGGCGCGCATCGGGACTTGCACTGTCCGTGGGCAAGATCACCCGGCCAAGTGCGACACGCGGCGCACGCTCATGCACCCATTCCTGACGGAACCGTTCTATGAGTGCTTTTTGGGCTGTCAGAAAATCATCCGTGTTCTCACCGCTGACAATGTTTCCCGTCAGAAGATTAAACCCAGCCTGCCCCGCCCAGCGTGCTGAATTCTGTGATCCACCGCCATACCACAGGCGGTCGGTCAGCCCTCTAGCAAAAGGCCTCAAACGCGGGATTTGCGCACCAGCGGCATTGCCCGCTTCGGTCTCGCCCGAAAGCGGTTCTGACCGCAGAGCCTGTGCCAGTTTTTCTGCACGCGCATGACTGAAATCAGCGATGGGAGCGGCATCGACGAAATCTGCAATAAGATGCGCAAAAGGCGGCGCACCAACTGAAACGCCAACATTCAGCCTGCCGTTTGACAGCAGGTCCACAGTTGCCAGATCTTCGGCCAGCCGGAACGGGTTTTCATATCCAAGCTGGATGACCGCAGTGCCAAGACCGATGCGTTTTGTTCGCTGTGAAGCGGCGGCGAGGAAGGTAGCGGCAGATGAAATGCCGCGTTCCAGATGGCGCTGGCGCACCCATGCGCTGTCATATCCCAGCTGCTCTCCATGTTCGAAAAGTTGGAGCGTATCCTCTAAACCCCGTGCGGGATCACTCTCGTGATGACTGCCGGGAATGAGAAAGGCGAAATGTTCGATATGTGAAAGGGGCATGGCTTGTTTCCCTTCTCACGCAGCGGTTTCGCGATAGCTTTGAAGTCGCGCAAGAATTTTTGCTTCCTGCACCGCCTTACGTTCCTGCACGCGCTGCGTTGCCTCCTCAAATGAGGCCGATGCGGGATAGAGCGGCGAGGAGATCTGCTGGCCTAGCTTGGAGCCGATGTGCTTTTCAAAAGGCAGCGACCGATATTGCTGAACATCTAAAGATGTGTCGAAGAGCGGGCGATAGCCGAGTGAAATGTAAAGCGCTGTGGCCTCGGGTTGGCGAAAGCCGGTCGAGAGATAAGCCCGTGTGTAACCTAGCTCACCGGCACTTTCTTCAAGCGCCAAAACGATGCGGCGCGCCAGTCCCTGCCTACGCAAATGCGATGCCGTCCAGATACGCTTGAGTTCGACGGTTTCATCGTCGTGGCTCATATAGGCACCCCCGGCAATGGTCTCCCCATCGCGCTGAAGCAGCAGGAAACCGCCAAGCGGCGCCGCAAATGCCTCTGTGGGATAGCGCAGAATTTCTGTGCGCGCGCCGCCCGGTCGGTCCAGATTCGCATAACGGCTGTCATATTCATGAACCAGCCCATCGATGAGAGGCTGTGCTGCCGGGTCCAAAAGAGAAGACTGGATAATAGTATCAACCATAGAATGCCTCCGCTGAAACAAATCCTGTCCGACTTGTGTTGAGTGGAAGCATAAAGCTGCCATCGAACAGTATCTCTCCTTAACGGTGCCTCTTTGCTCGCACGTTTGCACGGCATGAACGTTTAATGAGCGTGCAAATATTGGAAGATCGTTGCTCGATTAATATTCTACAAAAAACATAGATTATCTCCTCATTGAAGTTGTTGGTGAGGATCAAATGCCCTACGCGCTCAGTTTTCTCGATAAAAGTCCCATTCATGACGGCGAAGCAGCCCAGGCGGCGCTGACCCGCACGATAAAGCTTGCGCAGAAAGCAGAAGCCGCAGGCTTTCATCGTTTCTGGGTGGCAGAGCACCACAACTCACCGGGGCTTGCCAGTTCGTCACCGGAGGTACTGATCGGCTTTTTGTTGGCTCATACCCATCATATCCGGATTGGTTCTGGCGGTGTGATGCTGCAGCATTACAGCGCGTACAAAGTCGCTGAGAACTTCAATCTGCTTGCATCACTTGCCCCGGGACGGGTCGATTTGGGCGTCGGAAAAGCGCCGGGTGGCTTGCCGCTGTCAACTCGCGCATTGCAAGGGGCTTATGACCCAGACCGAAAGCCATCTTTTAAACAGCAACTCGCAGAGCTTGATGGGTATCTCGATCATGGTTCAGAGAAACCAGATGATGAAAACGGTATTGCCGCCTATCCGGTTCCGCCGCAAAAACCTGAACGTTTCCTGCTGGGTGCGAGCGTCGAAAGTGCTGAACTTGCGGCGCAGCTCGATTGGAACTTCGTTTATGCCGGACATATTCAGGGCGATCCGGCAGCCATCAAAGAAGCGGTTGAAGCCTATCGGACAATTACGAACCGCCCTGCCATTTTAGCGGTCAGCGTTATTGTTGCTGAGAGCGATGCCGAGGCGGAAAAACTGGCAGGCGATATTCGCCGCTTCCGTGTCGCGGTCGAAGGCCTGCAGCCAGTCAATGTCGGCAGTCACGAACAGGCGCTTGAATATGTGCGACAGGCCGGTGCCACACAATACAGCATCGAAGAGCGCACGCCTCGTGTGATCCGTGGCACAGCCTTGCATGTTCACAATGAGCTTCAACGCCTGCATCGGGAGTTGGGCATCGCCGAGTTCGTTGTCGACTGTCCTGTTTCAGAAGGCAGCCATCGTCTCAAAACCATTGAGCTGCTCGCCAATAATCGCCCGGCAATCGCGGCATAAACTCTCCCAATTTCCCGACACTGGATATTCAACGTGGTAACAAGACGAGCTTTCCTGGCTGGCGCCAGCGCCCTTACTCTGATCATTGCTGCTGGAGCTGAAATCACTTCGGCCAAAGCGAATGCTGAACCCGTCAGCGGTGGTTCTCTCACATGGGGCGTGGAGACAGAACCAAGCACACTTAACCCCCATTTGAACGGTCAGGCCAAAGCCAAGCTCATCTTGCGCAACAGCTATGAATCCCTTTTGGCCCGCACACCGGAGGGTGGTTATGTGCCGTGGCTCGCCAAGAGCTATGAAGTTTCTGAAGACGGCAAAACCTACACGTTTAAACTACGCGACGGCGTGAAGTTTTCGGATGGTGAGAAATTCGATGCGGCGGCTGTTGCTCTCAACTTTAGCAAACTCAAAGAGCCCACTTATTCTGGAAGCATCAGTGCAGGCCATGTCGCGCGTGTCAGCGAAGTCACGGCCGTTGATTCACTGACTGTCGTTATAAAACTCGACCGCGTTTACGCACCTTTTCTGGATGGTGCGGCGGGCATTGAACTGATCTCGCCCAAAGCATTCGAGTCTACACAGCTGAAGGCTGGTGGAACAGAAGTTGCCGGAACAGGCCCCTTCATTATCGACCGTTATATCAAGGGTCAGGAAATCCGCTTCGTTAAAAACCCGGATTATAATTGGGCGCCCGAAAATGCCGCGCATCAAGGCCCGGCCTATCTCGATGATGTGACCTATCGTTTCCTGCCTGAATCCTCAGTGCGTATCGGCGCACTCACTTCCGGGCAGATTGATGCCGCAGAAGGTATCTCCGGCAACGATGCGCAACTTTTCAAAGATAACCCGGAATTTAGCTACCAAACTTCAACCAACACAGGAACGCCTTATACGCTCTATCTCAACATCACCCGCGAACCCACTTCCGACGTCAATGTCCGTAAAGCAGTGCTGGCTGCCGTCGATGTCGAACGCATTATTCAGTCGGTTTATCGCGGTGAACGCGAACGTGCTTGGGGCATTCTTACGCCCGCCGACACAGACTTTTACGACAAGTCGATTGAAGGCACTTACGGGTTTAATCCAGAACTAGCCAATAAGCTTCTCGATGAAGCTGGCTGGACGGAACGTGATGCGGACGGCTTCCGCACCAAAGACGGCAAACGTCTGACAATCGAGATTGTGCAGTCACAATCCACCGTGCGCGACCAGCGGGATATTCTGTTACAGGCGGTACAGGCCCAGGCGCGGCAGAATGCGGGCATCGATATTGCGCTGCAATATGTCGATGCTGGTACCTATTCCAGCCGTCAGACAGACGGCGAATACGGCATCATTCCAAACTCGACCACGACGCAGGAAAACGGCGTCACCATCTACTTCCATTATCTGCCACGAGATAAGGGCGGCTCGATCAACTATAGCCGGACAGAAGACCCCAAAGTCTCCCAATGGTTGGACCAAGGCGCTTCGACGCTCGATCCCAAAAGGCGCTTTGAGACTTACGCAGAACTGCAACGCTTCGCGCTGCTCGATCAGGCTTACGGCCTGCCACTTTATGTTCCAGCCGATCAGATCGTCGCATCATCCCGCGTTCAAGGCATTGGTTTCCGCCCTTTCAAGCGGCTTCCGGAAAACGCCTACGACATCTGGCTTCAAAATTAATTTCATCGCTCTTAAGAGAGACAAATCCATGCTTAATCGCCGATATTTCCTGACACTCGGAACCGCCCTTATCGCAGCGGTCGCACTGCCAAAAATCGCATTCGCGGAAGATGCCAAACCCGTTGAAGGTGGCAAGCTGGTCTGGGGCGTTGAAACTCAGCCTGCAACACTCAATCCGCAACTCAATGGTCAGGACAAAACCAAACTTCTGTTGCGCAATGCTTATGAATCGCTGCTCGCACGCACCGCTGACGGCGGTTATGTATCTTGGCTTGCGAAAGATCATAAGATTTCGGACGACGGTAAAACCTACACATTCACGCTACGCGATGATGTGAAGTTTACGGACGGCGAAAAATTCAATGCGGAAGCCGTAGTAGCCAACATTACGGCACTCAAAGACCCGGCCTATTCCGGCAGCACAAGCACCGGGCCAGTGTCGCGCATTGCAGAAGCGAAAGCGCTTGACGAAAACACCGTCAGTTTCACGCTCAAAGGCATTTACGCGCCATTTCTCGATTATATTGCCAGCCTGGAAATTCTCTCGCCTGCTGCATTCAAATCCGAAGAAATCAAATCCGGTGGACCTGAGGTTGCAGGAACCGGTCCTTTCATTTTGAAGCGCTATGCCAAAGGACAGGAACTCAACTTCGTAAAAAACCCGGATTACAACTGGGCACCGGCAAATGCCGGTCATCAGGGGCCAGCCTATCTTGATGAAGTGACCTACCGTTTCCTGGGCGAGTCTTCGGTCAGAACCGGCGCCCTTACGTCTGGTCAGGTTGATGTCATTGAAGGTGTGTCGGGCAATGATGCGGCCTTGTTCAAGGACAATCCTGATTTCACCTATCAGACGGCCTTGAATACCGGCACACCTTATTCGCTTTTCCTCAATGTCGAATGGGGGCCGACGCAGGAGCTTAATGTTCGCAAAGCACTGGCTGCAGCGATTGATGTCGATGCCGTTCTCAAATCTGTCTATCGCGGGGAACGCACCCGCGCATGGGGCATCACTTCGCCTATTGATCCGCAGTTCTACGATAAAAGCATCGAAGGAAAATACGGTGCCAATCCAGAGCTTGCCAACAAGCTTCTCGATGAAGCGGGCTGGACCGAACGCAATGCGGAAGGCTTCCGCACCAAGGATGGCAAGCCGCTGACCATCGAAGTTATTCAGGCACAGGCAACCGTGCGTGATCAGCGCGATGTTCTTTTGCAGGCTTTGCAGGCACAGGCGCGCCAGAGTGCGGGCATTGATCTCAAGATCGTTTATGTGGATGCCGGAACCTACACAGATCGCCGCAAGACCGGCGAATTTGGCTCGATTGCCAATTCCAATACGCCAACCGATGCTATCGATATCGAGCTGCATTACCTGCCACTCGATAAGGGCGGTTACATCAATTACAGCCGCGCTTCAGCACCTGAATTAGCGCAATGGCTGAATGAAGCCGCCTCAACGCTCGATCAGACCAAGCGGTTTGAGCTTTACAGCAAGCTGCAAAATTTCGCCATTTTGGATCAGGCCTATGCCTTGCCGCTGTACGAGCCTGAAGATCAGGTTGCCGCTGCAAGCTATGTCAAAGGCATCAGCTTCCGCCCATTCAAGCAACTTCCAGAAAGCGCGCACAATATCTGGCGCAGCGAATAAGCACGCTTTTCGCGGACTTCGTCACAAAGGAGCTACAGATCATGGATGCTGAAAATACCACGACCATCGGTCGCGCACCTGCAAGCTGGTTGCCCCGGCGTTTCGGAGTCCCGCGGAACAGTCTTACGGGACAAATCACCCTGCGCATAAGTTCAGGTCTGCTGGTTCTTTGGGCTGCAATCACGCTGAGCTTCATCAGCGTCCATCTCGCGCCGGGCGACATCGTCAGCATACTGATTGGCGAGCAGTTACGCACGCCTGAAGTCGAAGCTGCCATTCGCGCTGAATGGGGGCTGGATGATCCAATCTTCATGCAATACCTGTCCTATCTCGGACGTATTCTGCATGGCGATTTTGGCCGCTCCTATTATCTACAGACAGACGTTTCACAGCTGTTGTTTTCGCAGATGTGGCCGACGCTCAAGCTCGCGGGGGCCGCGCTCTTTGTGGCAATCGTCTTTGCTGTTGGCAGCGCTGTTTTGACAGCCGGTAAAAAGCTGCCGCGCTCAATCGCGGCCGGCACAGAACTTGTGCTGATTTCAACGCCATCCTTCTGGCTTGGCATCGTTCTGCTCTTCGTCTTCTCCTTCACACTCAAGCTGTTTCCGGTGTCTGGGGACAGGAATTTCGCAGCACTCGTTCTTCCAGCTCTATCGCTTGGTTTGTCTTTAGGTGCGGTGATCGGACAGGTCCTACGCGAAGGTCTGGAACGCGCACTGGAAGAACCCTTTGCGCTGACTGTGCGAAGTTGGGGTACCAGCAATCTTGTGCTGCGTTTGAGACATGGTTTGCGCCATGCATCGCTACCAGCAGTGACACTGACCGGCTGGCTGATTGGTGGGCTTCTTTCAGGCGCCGTCATTACCGAAGCCGTCTTCGGGCGTCCCGGTCTTGGCCGCATCACGGTTGATGCAGTGCTTTATCACGACCTGCCGGTGGTGCTGGCAGTCGCTATTTTCTCGGCGTTTATCTATGTGGTGATGAGCACCATCGTTGATGTGCTCTATCTGCTGATTGATCCGCGCCTGAGAACCGAAGGCCGGAGATAGATCATGAGTGTCACCCCCGCACTTGAAACACACTCGACGGCAAAACCGGCTGGTACAAGCTTACGTAATCTGGCCCGATTGGTCCTTTCGCGCCCGGCACTGGCACTACCATCACTCTTTCTAACGCTAATTGCCGTTGCAACGCTCTGGCCGGGTTTACTTACAACAGCCGATCCATTGCTGGCCGATCCGCTACAAGCACAATTGCCGCCTTCTGCAGAACATTGGTTTGGCACCGATCATCTTGGCCGCGACGTGTTTTCACGCGTGGTTCACGGTGCGCGCTATTCCGTTCTGATCGGCTTTAGCGCTGTGGCTATCGGTGCTATCGCTGGCTCGATTTTGGGGCTGCTGGCTGGATTATCGCGCGGCTTGGTTGATGAAGCAATTTCCCGTTTTCTTGACGTGGTGTCTTCGTTTCCCGATCTGCTGCTGGCTCTTGTTTTCATCTCGTTCACAGGACCGGGCACCGTCAATCTGATCTTTGCGCTTGGGGTTGCCATCATTCCGCGTTTCGCCCGCGTCGTGCGCGCGCAGACCTTTGTTATCGCGCAAAGTGGTTATGTCGAGCAGGCGAAAACATTTGGGCTGAAGCGTCACATCCTCGTACTGCGGCACGTATTGCCCCACGCCATTGCGCAGGTACCAATCCTTGCAACAATCGGGCTTGGCACAGCGATCATCAGCGCTGCGGGCTTGAGCTTTCTTGGCATGGGACCGCAGCCGCCAGCTCCCGAATGGGGTGCGATGCTCTCAGAAGCGCGCAATTATCTGCGTGTTGCATGGTGGATTGGCGTCTGGCCCGGTCTGGCCATCACACTCACCGTTATCTCCATCAGCATTCTCGGACGACGCTGGCAACTTGCCTTTGAAGGCCGGAGGCAGTCATGACAACGCCCCTTGTTGAAATTCGCAATCTATCCATCAGCTTTCAACGCGATGACCAATTGGTCAAAGTCGTCGAAGGCATCAATTTGACCATTCACCCCGGTGAGACGGTAGCGCTTGTTGGAGAGTCCGGTTCGGGTAAGTCAGTGACGGCACGAGCACTGATCGGACTTTCAGGCCCAAGCGCTATCGTCAAGGCTGACCTTTTCGAGATCGATGGTCTGAGTGTCCTTGATTACCGCGATAAGGAATGGCGGGGGTTGCGCGGCAACAAGATCGGTTTCGTCCTACAGGACGCGCTGGTTTCGCTTGATCCACTACGTCGCATCTCGCAACAGCTTTCCGATGCCTTTGGCGTCAAGGGCTTCTTCCGAAGGCCGGATGTCACGGATCGCAGCAAGGCATTGCTGCGCTCGGTCGGCATTCCCGACCCTGATCGCAGATTGCTGCAATATCCACATCAGCTTTCCGGCGGTTTGCGGCAACGCGCACTGATCGCAACAGCGGTTGCCCGCTCGCCGTCACTGCTTATTGCCGACGAACCGACCACAGCGCTTGACGCGACGGTTCAGAAGCAGATCCTCGATCTTCTTGCGGAGCGTCGCCGGGCGGGACACACACTTCTGCTGATTAGCCATGATCTTGCTGTTGTCTCAAGGCTGGCCGATCGCGTTCTGGTCATGCACAATGGCCGCATCGTTGAGGAAGGCCCAACAAGGCAGATACTCAGTGCGCCGAAGGAAGCCTATACGCGACATTTGCTTGAAGCCGTGCCATCGGCAGGTTCGCGCGGTTACAGGCTTTCGCCAACGCAGCCGCACCAACCACAAATCCGGGTGGCTCTGCCAGCAAAGCGCATCGATGAGAGCACCAATGTTCTCGAAGCCAAAGGGCTTTTCAAACATTATGGCAAAGCCAACACGCCTTTGGCCGTCAATGATGTCTCATTCTCGTTGAAAGCTGGCGAAGCGCTCGGCATTGTTGGGGAATCCGGCTCTGGCAAAACCACCGTCGCAAAGATCGTCCTGGGGTTAACTGAACCCGACCAGGGTAAGGTGCATATTGATGGCAGGCTCTGGAGCAATCTGCGTGAGGAGCAACGCCGCGAACAACGTGCGCATATGCAACTGATTGCGCAGGATGCGCTCAGTTCGTTCGATCCGCGTTACACGGTTGAAAAGATCGTCGGTGAAAGCCTTGATTCAGTTCATGTCTATGGCGATGAACGCCGCAAGCGCGTGGTGGAAGTGCTGGATGCTGTGCGTCTGGGCGCTCAGTTTCTCAAGCGCTATCCCCGTGAATTGTCGGGCGGTCAGCGCCAGCGTGTCGCCATCGCGCGTGCCTTTGCACCGCGCCCGAAATTGCTGGTCGCCGATGAGCCTGTAAGCGCGCTTGATGTATCGGTGCAGGCTCAGGTGCTCGACCTTTTGGCCGAGCTACAAGCAGCTTCAGGCACATCGCTTTTGTTCATTTCCCACGACCTTGGCGTCGTCCATCATCTGACAGACCGCGTTCTGGTGATGAAGGACGGTCGCATCGTTGAAAGCGGCGCTGTTGAACGCGTCTTTTCCCAGCCACAGCACAATTACACACGCGCCCTGCTGGATGCCGTTCCAACGATTAGCGCCGCTTGAATTACTATTTAACGCGCATCTTGTCCGAAAACCGTTTCACACTTTTCGGGATGCGCTTCTTGAGGAGATCACTATGACAAGAATACGTACCCGCCGCTTGAAAACCCTGTTCGGTGCCAGCAACGTTGTTTCCGCGGACAATGACCAGGACAAGACCTTTGGGTTCAAACGCGCAATAGAGTTGGCAAAGAAGGCGGAAGCCGAGAAAATCACCGGTCTTTTTACTGCCGACCTTCTGCAACTTGACCCGGCGGGTCTTGCAGGCACCACTGGCACGCAAGACCCGGTTATCGCGCTTGCAGCGCTGGCACATGCCACATCGCATATCGGGCTTATTGCGACCGTCTCAACAACATTTTTGCATCCTTATAATCTCGCACGCCAGATCGGAACGCTGGATCATTTGAGCGGTGGCAGAACGGGCTGGAATGCCGTGACCTCTTCGGTCGGCGAAGAGAATTTCGGCGGCGATCTGCCAAGTCCGGAAGAGCGCTATGAACGTGCTGCGGAATTTATCGAGATCGTCAACGCGCTCTATGATGCAAATGAACGTGATGCGATCACCCGCAAAGCGTCGGGTAATATCTCTGTCCACCCGGAAAAATTTCACCCCATCAACTATCGTGGCAAGCATTTCAGCGTAGAAGGGCCACTGAATGTGCCACCTCTGCCGCAGGGTCGTCCGGTTCAGTTTCAGGCCGGCCAATCCGACGCCGGTGTCACCGTTGGCGCCCGCTATGCTGAAGTCGTCTATACGTCACAGCCGAAGCTCGAAGATGCTGTGGCCTTTGCCACCGAGCTGCGCCGCAGAGCAGCACAGTTTGGCCGAGCCAACAATCTGCCATTCATCATGAACTCGCTTCATTCGCTAATTGGCTCATCGGAAGCCGATGTTGTTCGCCGTCTGAAAGACAAGCATGAGGCAATCGATTATGATCAGGGACGTGTCAAACTTGCAGATATGCTCGGCGGCCATATTGATCTGAGCGAGCTGCCGCTCGACAAGTCTCTACCGGAAAACCTGCTGCCGGAAGTCACCAGCATTAACCGCCGCCGGGGCCGTGTTGAAGTCTTCCGCCGCTATGCGCGTGAAGGTCTGACCCTGCGTCAGTTGATTATTGAGGCACAGGAAACCGGTCACTGGTCGATTGCAGGTACGCCGGAGCAACTTGTTGATGCGATTGAAGAACGCTTCAATACGGGTGCTGTCGACGTTCTAACACTGCACGGCATTGGCAATCCCGATCAGGAAGATTTGCTTCTAAATGGCCTGATCCCTGAGCTTCGCCGCCGCTCGCTGATTGATACGGATTATATCGGTTCTGACTTCCGCGCCAATCTGGAACTGCCAGCCTTATCCGTTGCAACACCATCTCAAGCCCGGAGCGCCTGAAATGGCAAAGCGTGAGGGTTTTCTGCGTTTTGGCTTGTTCGTCTATCCGGTCGGCCACCATATTGCGGCATGGCGGCACCCTGATGCTGTTGCAAATGCTGGCATCAATTTCGATTATTACCGCAACGTTGCCTCGCTGGCAGAAGCAGCCAAATTCGATCTGCTGTTTCTTGCCGATGGTGCAGGAACTCGCGGCGACAATCTCGAAATTCTGAGCCGCACAGCGCACAGCTATGTAGCACAGTTTGAGCCGCTCACGCTTTTGTCCGCGCTCTCGGCTGTCACCAGCCATATCGGTCTTGTTGCGACGGCCTCATCAAGTTTCAATGAGCCTTTTCACATCGCACGAAAATTTGCCTCGCTTGACCATTTAAGCGGTGGTCGCGCGGGCTATAACCTTGTGACGTCGGCCAGCGACTTTGAGGCGCGCAATTTCAATCTCGACCGTCATTATGAACATGCCGACCGTTATGAACGGGCGGAAGAATTTGCCGATGTCGTCACGGGGCTATGGAACAGCTGGGAAGATGATGCCTTTCTTTATGACAAGGAGCAGGCACGGTTTTTCGACCCTAACAAGCGGCATGTGCTTGATCACAAAGGCAAGCACTTCTCAGTGCAGGGACCGTTGAATGTGCCGCGTTCGCCGCAAGGGCATCCGGTGACCGTGCAGGCCGGTTCATCGGCGGCTGGAAGGGAATTGGCAGCAAAAAGTGCAGATGTTGTTTTCACGGCACAGCAGACTGTTGAGGAAGCTTCCGCTTTCTACAAAGATGTCAAACAGCGTGCAGCACACTATGGGCGTGATGCCGACGATATCAAAATCATGCCAGGCATTTTTCCGGTTGTTGGTCGCACGAGGCAGGAGGCTCAGGACAAATTTGTTAAACTTCAGAACCTCATTCACCCATCGGTGGGACTAAACATTCTCTCGTCAGGCTGGTCTGGTCCCGACCTTTCGCAGTTTGATCTCGACGGTCCCGTGCCTGAGTTGCCGGAAACTCAAGGCAGCAAAAGCAGACAAGAGCTTCTGTTTGAATTGGCGCGGCGCGAAAATCTGACCATTCGTGAGCTTTATCTACGGGTTGCGGGCGCGCGTGGTCATCTGCAAATCGTCGGTACAGCGACGGACGTGGCTGACGCGCTCGAAGAGCGTTTTGAAACCTATGGCGCGGATGGCTTCAATGTGATGCCGCCGATCTTCCCGGCAGGTCTGGAAGACTTTGCCGAGCTGGTGCTGCCGGAGCTTCGTCGCCGCGGGCTTGCCCGCAGCGATTATGATGGTCCGACATTGCGGGACAATCTCGGTTTGAAAATACCGATCCATCCCGCGACATCGGTTCAGAGTTCAGACACCTTAGCTGCCATCAAAAAAGCGGTTTGAAGGGCGAGGGAGGCCCAAGTGTTCACGCAGTGTGCTGCCCTCGTAATCGGTGCGGAAGATACCACGGCGCTGTAGCTCAGGCACCAGTCTTTCCGCCACATCATCAAGGCCTTGCGGAAGGAAGGGGAATACAATCGTGAAGCCGTCACTGGCATCCTCTTCCAGCCATTTCTGCATTTCATCGGCAACGCTTTCGACCGTTCCGACGAAAGCAAGGCCTGAATAGCCACCGTAACGCTGGGCAAGCTGACGGACAGTCAGCTTTTCCTCTTCGGCCAGTTTAAGAACCTGCGCCCTGCCAGACTTGCTTGCATTGGTTTCGGGAATTTGAGGCAAATAGTCGTCTGGATCAAAACCTGATACATCGTGGCCCAGAGCAATCGATAGCGATGCGATACCGCTATCATAGTGAACAAGACTATCGAGCTTCGCACGCTTCTGCTTGGCTTCCTCAAGGCTATCGCCAAGGACGATGAAGGCGGCAGGCAATATCTTCAACGACGATGGCGCGCGACCGGCGGCAGCCAATCGCGACTTCAAATCAGCATAAAGCTTTTTTGATTCAACAATGTCTCGCGGCGCACAGAATACCACTTCCGCAGTTTCTGCCGCCAGCTGGCGACCCGGTTCTGATTGACCAGCCTGAACAATCACCGGCCATCCTTGTACGGGACGCGCGATATTGAGCGGTCCACGCACATTGAAATCATCGCCATGGTGATCCAGAACATGCATCTTGGCAGGATCGAAGAAGATACCGCTTTCCTGATCCCGGATGAATGCATCATCCGCAAAGCTGTCCCAAAGCCCCGTTACAACATCATAGAACTCGCGCGCACGCTTGTAGCGTTCGCCATGCTCGACATGCTCGTCCTTACCGAAGTTGAGCGCTGAATCAGGATTGGACGTCGTGACGATGTTCCACGCTGCACGCCCCTGACTGATATGGTCAAGCGAGGCAAAACGTCTGGCAATATGATAGGGTTCATCAAATGTCGTGGAGGCCGTTGCAGCCAATCCGATCTTGTCAGTCACCGCTGCCAGAGCCGACAGCAGCGTGAATGGTTCAAATGATGTAACTGTATGACTACGCTTCAACGCCTCGACCGGCATGTTGAGGACAGCGAGGTGATCCGCCATGAAGAATGCGTCGAATTTCGCTGCTTCAAGTTTCTGGGCGAAAGCCTTCAGATGCTTGAAATTGAAATTCGCGTCGGCATAGGCACCGGGATATCGCCAAGCGCCAGTATGCAGGCTTACAGGACGCATAAACGCCGTAAGATGAAGAGACTTGTTCAATTGATTGTTCCTGAGGCTATTGCAAAATGAGGTGGGCGCTTCTCGATGAGCGTTTGTCAGATCGGTGATTTTACGACTACGCACTCATTGAGCTAAGAAATATGATTGCGCAGCCTGCGCCACTCAAGGAATTTGCACTTCATATTTCCGTGATTCATGGATCATCGTGCTAAGCGCCCGTCACAGAGCAATGTTAGACTCTATCCCAATATCTTGCGTTGGCTTTATTGGGTTTTATCGACAAACTCGACATGGCATATTTTAGGAGTGGAACCGACATCGACCTTTGACGTTGAAGATGACGATCCGGCGCACGCCTGAGGACGGAGACGTTTCTACTGAAAAATACAAAGTGGATCGAAGGGAGGTCAGAGAGATGAAAGCACGAACAGCGAGTGTTGGTGATCTTGAAAGCGTTTTTCACGACCTTTCAGAGCGAATGGCCACAGAATATATTGCGGCCGGTAAAGACGTGAGGTCTGCCTACGACAATCTTACCATGAACCTGCGTGAAGGACGCGCACATGCGTTGATCGAAAACGACAAAGTCGTTGCGATCATTGCATGGCAGGAAGCGGACGAGGCAACGGATACACTGTTTGCGGCAAAAGAAGATTTCTTCAATGCACGATCCGTCCGGTTCTGCCGAAAACACATAAAGCAGATTCAAGCTTTATCGGGTGATCGTCCGATACATTCCAGAAGCTGGCTTGATCGTCCTGACGTTGTGAGATGGTTCAGGATCATCGGCTATCAAGAAGCGGGACATGAAGATGGAGCCCAGCTTTTCGAGCTTTTGCCGCCCAAAGGAAACAGCCTCTCAAGCCAGTAGTTTTGTTTCCAATCGTGTTTTTTATTGCGTCGTGCGGATTCCGCGCGACGCAGCTCAACGCAATGCTTTTGCGATTGCATCAATCGTCACCCGAACGCGGGATGTTAAAGCACGTCCTCCCGGCCATATGATATGAATAGGTAATGTGGGCATTCTGACGTTTGACAGCACGGGGATCAGTGCTCCAGAGCTAAGCTGGTTCTCAACGAGCCAGTGCGGCACCTGTGCCAGCCCCAACCCGCGAGCCGCCGCATCCACAATCATGTCCACCGCAGCAAAACTATGGTTCGACGGAATATTGCGTCTGACCTCTTCTCCCCGCTCATTTAGAACAATCCATGGCTCGCGCTGACCACCACGAAACTGCGTAATACATCGATGCCGCTCAAGATCGTCCAGCATCGCGGGCATACCATGAACTGCAATATACGAAGGCGACGCACAGATAATCACTTCCTGCTGACCGATACGTTTGGAGATAAGGTCCGCACTATCAGGGAGTTGGCCAATCCTGACAGCAAGGTCATAGCCCTCGTCGATCAGATTCACGATGCGATTTTCAAAGGAAACTTCAAATTGGAGCTCATGATATTCATTAGCCAGTTGCAACAAGACCGGCGCCACACATCTGCGTCCATATAAATCCGGCAGATTAATTCGCAGCCGTCCGGCCGGAATTTCCCTTCTCGCGGAAAGTGCAATTTCCGCAGCCCCCAACTCTTCGAGCGCACGGCGGCAGCTCTCGAGGTAGACGCGTCCTTCATCAGTAAGGCGCAAACTGCGCGTGGTGCGATGAAACAACCGCACTCCAAGACGATCTTCAAGCCGCGCAATCGACTTGCTGACCGCAGATTGCGATAGCCCCAACAATGCTGAGGCCGCAGCAAAACTGCCCGACTGTTCTGCCTGCACAAAAGCCCTGATACCGTTGAACCGCTCGGTTGAAATCATCATTCGATCTTTTTTGTCCTGATTGAAGATAATTAATGCCAGAAATGCGATTTCAACTCCATGATAAGTTGCCAACCGCTCGTAAGCACATGTGTGACGAAAGGACCAGGCATGGTTGAGATGTTGAACGATAAAACTGTTGTAGTGATCGGTGGCAGCGCAGGCATCGGCCTGAATGTTGCGCAAGGAGCAATTGCACGAGGTGCCAATGTGGTGATCGGCGCACGCGATCCCGCCAAACTCACACAGGCCGCAGACGCGCTGGGGAGCCGTGGCAGAGCTTTACAGGTGGATACCGCCGATCACGCTTCGCTGGCAGGTTTTTTCCAGACAATAAGCCAGTTTGATCATCTTTTCATTTCAGCTGCGACTTATACGGTCGTTGGGTTGGATAGCGATGACGAACAAGCCATAGAAAGCCCATTCCGCTCAAAATTCTGGGGCCAATACTGGGCAGTAAAGCTCGCTATTCCCTATCTGGCAAAAGATGGCTCTATTACTCTGATGGCAGGTGCCGCTGGCGCAAGGCCAATCAAGGGTGGAGCGGTTTATGCTGCGTGCAACAGCGCGATTGAAGGACTCGGGCGCGGACTGGCGATTGATCTCGCACCCATCCGGGTGAATACAATATCTCCGGGCACGATTAACGGCCACCTCTGGCAAAACCGTCCGGCGGAAATTCGCAACGCCGCATTCAAGCATTATAGTCAGATCGCGCTTGCCGGGCGACCGGGAACCGAGGCAGAAGTTGCAGACACTGTGCTCTACCTGATGAGCAATAGCTTTATGACAGGCTCAGCTCTTTACCCGGATGGCGGCTACGCTCTGCGTTAAAAAATGGCTGCGTTATAATAAGGTTTTAACGCAGCCACTTGAAGTTAAAAGGTTTCGCCACGCAAGTGATTGGCAAGAAAACCGAGATTATCTTGTCCCCAATAGGTCTCCGTATCGTAGATATAGGTCGGAAAACCAAAAACGCCCTTATCGACGGCACGTTCGCGATCCGATTTCCACTTGGCCTGAACGTCGTGATCATTCTCACGCCCAACCAGATACTGACCGTTGAAACCAGCTTCATCGGCCACGGCACTGCGGACTTCCGGTTTGCCAATATCCTTTGCCTCAGACCAGAATGCTTGCTGGAGGGCGCGGGTCAGCTGCAGCCAGTTCTGCCCCTCAAGATAGGCAGCAATCACCGTAAACGAAGCTGGCGTCGGATCGCTTAAAGCTGGGCGCTCATCAATGAACAGCGGCTTGCCACGAAACTTGGCCCAACGCTTGAGATCCTGCGTGCCATAAGCGCGACGGGCTTCTGGACGATTGCGCGAAAAGATGCCACCATTTTCCTCGATGACGGTAGCAAGATAAGGCTTGATTTCAACCACATGCCGCTCTGCCAGTTCCTCAAGCGTATCAAGCCCGAGATATGACCAGGGCGAGCCGATGGAAAAGAAATAATCGATAGTTTTTGGCACGTTCTGTCCTTCGCTATAAGCTTCACTCAAGAAATTATTTAAACCTCGGCAATCCGGGCGGATTGGTTTCCGATTGCTCCAGTGCTTCCTCTTGGAGATGCCAGCGATCAAGAATGCGCGTATAGTCTCCATTCTTGATCAAACCATTGGTCGCGATGGTCAAAGCATTGGCAAGTCCACTGCCTTTGCGCGTTGTAATTGCCACGTCCGAGCGATCCGGCCAGCCTGCGCTCAGCGTGCCGACACGTTTGATATTCTTGTCGCGCGAGGCGATGAATACGAGCTGCGCGTGAGGCTGCACGATCACATCGGCCCGACCCGATTGTAGAGCCAGAAGGCTGGCAGCCTCATCATCGTAATATTGCAGCTCCAGCGGCTTCAGCCCCGCCTTCTCATTCTCTTCGCTCCACTTGACCAGAATGCGCTCCTGATTGGTCCCGGCGCCCACGATGATGCGGAGGCCTGCAGCATCCTTTGGTTCCTTGATGGGGATAACGCCACTGTCGGCTTTCACAAAGAAGCCATGCAGGCCCTGCCGATAGGTCGAAAAATCGAACTTTTCCTTACGCTCTTCGGTCACTCCAACATTGGATATCACGGCATCATATTTGCCCGATGCGAGACCCAGCGGCCAATCGATCCATGCAACCGGAACGCTTTCGAGTTCGAGCCCAAGGCTTTCGGCAATGGCCGACGCATAGTCTGCATCCGCACCCACAACGGTCTTGGCATCCGTCGCATAGGCTGCAAGCGGCGGACCGCCCGGTGCAACAGCAACAGTCAATTTGCCTGGTGTGACGAATTTGAAATCAGCAGGAATGGCAGCGATTGCTGCGGCATCTTTCTGCACATGAATGCGGCCGGTCTGTTCGGGTGACAAATCAAAATCATCTTCCGAAAAGGCTGGCAGAGATGAAGCACTTACCAATGCCCATGTAGCTATTAACAGAGCACCTGCTCTCATGAACCACTCTCCATTTATGTAAAGTACGGCGGGCCGGCACAAACGTCCCCTCTTGTACCGGCCCTGCCCCTCACGAACCGCTTTTCGGCAGGCCCTGTGGATTGGTCTTGGCCTCACTGATGGCCTCCGGTCCGAGGTTCCACGTATCGAGAACCTTGGTATAGGCACCGCTTGCGATCAGATCGTTGAGAACATTGGTCAGCGGCGCTGCAAGTCCGCTGCCCTTACGCGTTGTGACCGCAATCTCGGCAGTGATCGGCCAGCCGCCACTGACAGTGCCAACCAGCTTGGTCTTGCCGTTGATGCCCGCAGAATAGGCCTGCGTCGCATTCACGCTGAATACAGCATCTGCACGGCCACTTTGAATGGCGAGATCTTTGACCGCGTCATCGTCGTAGTATTGCACCTCAATCGGTTTCAGACCGGCTGCAACATTCTGGCGATCCCATTCCAGCAGCACCTTTTCCTGATTGGTGCCTGCATCGGTGATGATCTTGAGGCCTTCAATATCCTTGGGCTGCTTCAGCTCTTTGATCGCACTGTCTGCCTTCACATAAAAGCCAAGCTCATCCTTGCGATAGGTGGAGAAATCGAACTTCTCCTTCCGCTCTTCCGTCACTGTGACATTGGAAATCACAGCATCGAATTTGCCTGAAGCAAGCCCAAGAGGCCAATCGGCCCATGCAACCGAAACCAGTTCCAGATCACGTCCGAGACTGTCGGCAATGATCTGCGCCAGATCGACATCGTAGCCGATGACAGTCTTGGAATCTGATGCATAGTCATGCAGCGGCAGATGCCCGCTGGTGCTGATCCCGATGGTCAGAACACCGTCTTTGACGAATTTGAAATCCTTGACCTCATCGATACGCTTATCGATTTTTTCAACCCGCAAACGGTTTGGCTGTTCGGGGCTGAGATCAAATTTGCCCTCACTCCATGCAGCATTCGTCATCAGCAAAGCCCCTGAAATCAGGCCCGCAGTGAAGTATCCCGCTTTTCTGATATAAGTCATATTCCCATCTCCTTGAGTGTAAAACTCTGTGTAATGACCTGATTTCTTTACATTTCGCCCCGTTACGAGCGGATCTTACGATCCGCTTTTCGGCAATCCGGCAGGGTTGGTTTTGGCCTCGTCAACGGCTTCTGAACTCAGGCTCCAGCGCTCAAGCACCTGATGATATTTGCCGTTCTTGATGAGTTCATTGAGCGACAGCGTCAGCGTATCGGCCAGACCGCTGCCTTTGCGTGTGGTGATTGCCACTTCAGCGGTCTGTGGCCAGCCGCCGCTTACCGTTCCGACGAGCTTGGTTTTGCCGTGCTGCGATGCCGCATAGGCCTGCACTGCATTGACACTGAAGACCGCGTCAGCACGACCGGATTCAAGCGCGAGGCTCTTGACCGCATCGTCGTCATAATACTGCACTTCAACGGGCTTCAGACCGGCTGCAACATTCTGCTTGTCCCACTGCAAAAGGATGTTTTCCTGATTGGTGCCGGGATCGGTAATGATCTTCAGACCCGCAATGTCCTTGGGCTCTTTCAGCGATGTAATCGCACTGTCCGCCTTGACGTAAAATCCAAGCTCATCCTTGCGATATGTTGAAAAATCAAACTTTTCCTTGCGCTCTTCGGTCACGGTCACATTGGAAATCACGGCATCGAACTTGCCGGATTCAAGCGAAAGCGGCCAGTCGGCCCAGGCGATTGGCACCAGCACAAGCTCGCGTCCCAATGTATCTGAAACCAGCTGAATGAGATCGGGATCGAAGGCCACGACAGTCTTTGCATCCGTTGCATAAGTGCTGATCGGAGGCACCCAAGGATTGATACCGACGACGAACTTGCCGTCCTGCACGAACTTGAAATCCTTGGGAACGGCATTGACGACGGCTTCGCTCTTTTCCGCGCGCAGACGGTTTGGCTGTTCCGGGCTCAAATCGAGTTCAGCGGAAAAGGCTGGCGCGCTGAACAGCGTTGCTGCTGCCAGAAAGCTGCCCAATATTGCGTTCTTGTAGTTGCCTGATTTCATTGAATGACTCCTGAGAATAATCTGAATTTTGGACAAACAATCCCCGTCGATTGCTCCGTCAGGGCGATCGTAAATGTCGGGAGTTGTGGTTTGAACTTGAGCGCATCCCGAAAAGTGCGAACCGGTTTTCGGGATGCGCTTAAAAACAACGGGCGTTCTTGCGTCAGAGGACTTTTGCGAGAAACTCCTGGGTTCGGGGATGCGTTGCCGCATTGAAAAGCTGCTCCGGCCTGCCGGTTTCGAGAATACGGCCCTCTTCCATAAAGACTACCGTATCCGCCACTTCACGGGCAAAGCCGATCTCATGGGTTACGATGACAAGCGTGGTGCCAGAGCGCGCAAGCTCCTTGATGACATCCAGCACTTCACCAACCAGTTCCGGGTCGAGCGCCGAGGTTGGCTCGTCGAACAGGATGACTTTTGGATTAAGTGCCAGTGTGCGGGCGATGGCGACACGCTGTTGCTGACCGCCGGAAAGCTGACGCGGATAGGCATTGATTTTTTCGCTGAGACCAACACGCGCTAGCAGACGTTTGGCAATCACGGTCGCGGCATCCCGGCTCAGGCCACGGACAATCATCGGTGCTTCGATTATGTTTTCCAGCACGGTCAGATGCGGGAAGAGATTGAAGTTCTGAAACACCATGCCGACATCGACGCGCTTTTTCAGAATATCTTTTTCTTTCAGCTCATAGAGGGTGTTGCCGCTCTGGCGATAGCCCAGCAGTTCGTCATCGATTGAGATAAAGCCGTCGTCAACACGCTCCAGATGATTAATCGACCGCAGCAATGTCGACTTGCCCGAACCCGATGGGCCGAGGATTGCAGTCACACTACCGGGCTTGATGTGCAGGCTGACATTATCGAGAACGAGATTGTTGCCGAAACTCTTGGATACACCGTGGATATCCACCGCACCGCGTCGTGCACCGGTGAAGCCACTGACGGCCAGCGTTTCGGTAATCTGTGCATCCTGGTCACGGCTTACGACGTTCTGGGCTGAGGTCGGTGTCGTGGCTTGTGCCGGAATAAAACGGGCAAATAAGCGTGTCAGAATTGCTGGCGGCGGATTGCGCAATGCACCGCGCGAGAAATGCCGCTCGATGTAATATTGCGCGATCGACAGCACCGTCATGATGATCAGATACCAGACGGTCGCAACCATCAGCAGCGGGATCACTTCAAGATTGCGGCGGTAGATGACCTGCACCGTGTAGAAGAGTTCAGGAAGCGCAAGCACGTAGACCATCGATGTGCCTTTAGCGAGACCGATAATCTCATTGAAGCCCGTTGGAAGGATCGTGCGCATGGCTTGCGGAAGCACGATGCGGAAGGCTTGCCTGCGTCGTGGCAAACCAAGCGCGGCGGCGGCTTCGAGCTGACCCTGATCGACAGACAGAATACCGCCACGGATGATCTCGGATGAGAAAGCAGCCTGATTGAGACTCAATCCCAGAAGGGCGGCAGCAAATGGACTGAGGATCTGAACGGTTGGATATTCGGCAAAGGTGATATCCGTATAAGGCACACCAAGCCTAACAGTTTCATATAGATAGCCGAGATTGTTGAGAACGAGAAGTAAGACGATCAGCGGAATGGATCTCAGCAACCAGATATAGGCCCAGGAAAGACTCGATAGCAGCGGAGAGCGTGAAACGCGAGCAAGCGCCAGCGCGGTTCCCAGCGCAAAACCGAGAACTGTTGCGAGCGCCGTCAGCCACAAAGTCCGCATTAATCCTACGAGGACGGGCTCAGACAGAAACCATTCAGCAAAGACCGGCCAGCCCCATTTCGGATTTGTCAAAACAGACTGGATAACCGCGATAATCAGTCCTGCGGCAAAGATTGTTCCAATCACGCGCGCCGGATAACGCGCCGGAACGATCTTGTAGTGCTTGAAGTCGCCCGGACTTACGCGGGAAGTATCTTCCCTATCTGTCCCTACAAAATCTGTAGCAATTGCCATGATCAACGTCGCTCCGAAATATCATTTAACTTATGATCCAATACAGACGCGTCTGCCATGGAAGTCACTGAACTCAATATTCGGAGAAGAGAGGATAAGTTTCAAAACAAATAAGTCTATTTAAACACTGTTGAATGGATGTTTTTTCCATTATTCGCGATCATCTGTCACGCATTGACTTAACCTGAAGCTGCCTTTTTCAATTCATTATCGACAGTGTGAAAATCGACTTCATGAATATTATGAAGGCTCTTCTCAAAAGGAAGTGTCCCATAAATTTCCGGATCGGCGGACACATCAAAGAGCGCCGTATATCCGTTTCTTAAGTAAAGCTCTTTGGCTTCCGGCTGCCGGAAACCGGTGGTCAGATAAACGCGCTTGTAACCCTGACGATGCGCCTGCGCTTCCAACTCTTCAAGCACCCTTTTGGCCAACCCCTGTCGGCGCAAATTGCTATGCGTCCAGATGCGCTTGAATTCGGCTGTAACATCGTCATAGCGCATGAATGCACCGCCACCGATTGTCTGGCCATCACGGAGCAGCAGCAGGAAATTGCCGTGCGGAGGCGCGAAGGCTTCCGGCGGATATTTGTTCATTTCCGCAGCCGCACCTTCGTCACTGAAATAATTACCGTAGCGCGTGTCATACTCGATTGTCAGCGCCTCGATCAGCGGCACTGCACGAATGTCAGTCGTTGAAGTGTAGAGAAATTCATCCGCCATGATATGGACTTCCGTATCAGTTGAGAGAAGCTTCGGTCAGACGCACCCAGAACAGGGCTGCTGGCAGTAAGATGTCATCGTTGAAATTATAGTCAGGACTATGCAAACCGGCGCTGTCGCCATTACCGATGAAGAAATACGTCCCCGGTTTCTGTTCGAGCATAAAGGCAAAATCCTCACTGGCCGTGCGCGGTCGGAAATCTTCGATGACAGTGCCGCTGGAGAAAGTGCCGAGCGCGACCTGTCGTGCAAAATCCGTCTCGGCTTTTGCGTTGATCAGCGCAGGAAAGCCCCACTGATAATTGACATCAGCAACAGCACCAAAACTTTCGGCCTGAGAACGCGCGACAGCTTCAATCCGCCGCCGCAATTCCTCGCGCACAGTTTGCGAGAATGAGCGAATGGTAATGCCAAGATCGACATGCGCTGGAATGACATTCAACGCATCGCCGCCATGAATGGAGGCCACCGTCACCACACCCATATCGAGCGGATCGAGATTGCGCGCGACCACCGTTTGCAGGGCCAGAACAATGGATGAAGCAACCACAACCGGATCGACCGACTTGTGCGGCTCCGCACCGTGACCACCACGCCCGTTTACGCGAATTCTTGCACGGTCTACCGATGCCATCGCGGGGCCGGTCACAAAACCAAATTTTCCTGCGGGCACACCCGGCCAGTTATGCAGCCCATAAACGGCATCGCACGGAAAGCGCTCAAAGAGGCCGTCTTCGATCATGCGTCGGGCACCTGCCCCGATCTCCTCAGCAGGCTGGAAAATGAGATGCACAGTGCCGGAAAAACGACCGGACTGGGCGAGATAGCGAGCCGCTGCCAGCAGAATGGTCGTATGTCCGTCATGGCCACATGCGTGCATCACACCGGAATTACTGCTTGCATAATCGAGCCCGGTATCCTCGATGATCGGCAGGGCGTCCATGTCCGCCCTGATGCCGATGGTCTTGCTGGAGTTGCCACGCTTCAATGTGCCAACGACGCCAGAACCGCCAACGCCGGTTGTAACGTCGTAGCCCCACTGACTGAGATGGTCCGCCACCAGAGCAGAGGTCCGTGTCTCCTTGAACGCCAGCTCCGGATGGGTATGAATGTCGCGACGCAAAGCGATAAACTCGTCGATAAACGAGGCAAGACCTGCCTCGATTTCCAGTTTCCGGTTTGCATCTGGCGACCGTTGAATATTCATGCCGCACCCTTTCGGTGACTTCCGGCATCATTGTTTTCAACGGGCTTCGCATAACGGCTCTGCGGATGCTCCAACCCAAGATTTCTGCGCAGCGTATCGTGTTTCAGGCTGCCTTCATGATATCCGCGTTCTTCCAGAATTGGCAGAACATGGGCAATGAAATCATCCAGCCCTTCGGCAATCACCGGGAAACCAAGGATGAAACCGTCAGCAGCCTTCTGCTCTTTCCAGAGAATGATTTCGTCAGCAATCTTCTCTGCCGTGCCGATGAAGGACGTGCGTGGTGTGGCTACATTCAAGGCCACTTCACGCAAGGTCAGCTTATTCTCAGACGCGTCACGCTTGATCCGATCCGTTGTCGAACGGAAGCTGTTCTTGCCGACATCGCCAAGATCAGGGAACGGCGCATCGAGATCATAGGCGGTAAAATCATGATGATCAAAGAAACGACCGAGATAAGAGAGCGCCTCATTCACGCTCACCAGATTACGGATCGCCTGATATTTCTCTTCGGCCTCTGCATCGGTTCGCCCGACTATGGGACCAATGCCGGGATAAATGCCGACATCATCCTGCGAACGCCCATGCGCAACAGCGCTAGCTTTGATCTGCGCATAAAATGTCTGGCTGTCCTTGATGGTGCCCGCATTGGTGAACACGGCGTCCGCGTGTTTGCCCGCAAGTCCGACACCCGCCTCGGAAGCACCGGCCTGAAAGATGACAGGCTGGCCCTGAGGGGAGCGCTGGATATTAAGCGGCCCTTCAACCGAGAAAAAGCGCCCCTTATGGTCGAGCCGATGGAACCCTTCAGGCTTGTAAAACTGCCCGCTCTCACGATCACGAACGAAGGCGTCTTCATCCCATGAATCCCAAAGGCCTTTGGTCACGTCGAGGTATTCATCGGCGATTTCATAACGCAGAGCGTGCTCGGGATGCGGTTTGCCATAGTTGCGGCCTGACCCTTCGAGCGGCGATGTCACCACGTTCCAGCCCGCACGCCCGCCTGAGATGAGATCAAGCGATGCGAACTGTCGTGCAACCGTAAATGGATCGCTATAGGACGTCGAAACCGTGCCTGCCAGACCAATGCGCTTCGTGTTCGCTGCGAGCGCCGAAAGCACGGTCAAAGGCTCAAAGCGATTGAGAAAATGCGGAATGGAAATCTCGTTGATATAGAGCCCGTCTGCGATGAAGGCGAAGCTGATGCCAGCCTCTTCGGACTTGCGTGCCGCATCAATGAAAAACTGGAGGTTCACACTGGCATCTGCCGGCCCGGATGGATGTTTCCAGGCATTCATATGTCCGCCTGCACCCTGCAGCATCACACCGAATCTAATCTGCTTGGAACTCATTTGAGGTACTCCCTATAGCCAGTGGCTTTGATCAGGCGGCAATAGCCAGACGTTCGCCTGCGAGGCTTTCGATGGCAGCTAATCTTTGCTCATGTGAAACGGCGGGGAACTCGAGCACAAACTCGGTCACCCCATATTGCGCATGCAGCTCATCGAGCTTCTGCTTCACCTGTTTTGCTGAGCCTGCGAGCACATTTGGATGCTTTTCTTCAATGCGATAATCAGTCTCTCCAGCCTGACGCGCAAACTCGGCGGCGGCTTCCGGAGTGCCTACTGAAACCGATGTTCCAGAGGAGAGATGAACCTTGAAGATCTTGATTTTCGAGACTGCGGCATCAACCGCGTCTTGGCTCTCGGCAACCACTGCACCAAGCGCCAGCACCGGCACTTTTCCAGTCACATTGCGATAGGCGTCGAAGGTCTTTTGCAAATTGGCAGTATCGCCGTTCAAATGACCGGCATAGACAAAATCCCAGCCGGAATGTGCGGCAAGCAGCGCGCTTTCAGGGCTTGCACCTAGTACAAATTTTTCCGCAGACGCCTGTGGTTTGGGGGTTGCGGCCAGTCCTTCAAACGGACCGGAAGCGATCTTGTCACCACCAAGAAATGCGCTGAGCTGTTCAAGCTTGCTGTTAAAATCGAGCCGCTCTTCGCTGCCTGTTTCCTGCTGCAAGGCCTTGGTTGACAATGGAAGTCCGCCCGGAGCCTTGCCGACACCGAGATCAACGCGCCCACGCCCGAGGGCGGCTAGAAGGTTGAAGTTTTCGGCAACTTTGTAGGGGCTGTAATGCTGAAGCATCACGCCGCCAGAACCAATTCTGACCCGCTTTGTCGATGCCAGAAGATAGGAAACAAGCACCTCGGGCGAAGGTCCGGCCAGCTCATCCGCGTGATGATGCTCCGCAACCCAAAAGCGTTTGTAGCCCGCTTGCTCCGCAGCCTGAGCATAAGACACGGTATTCGCAAGGGCGGTTTCCGCATTACCAGCCTGTGCTACCGGGCTCTTGTCGAGAAGGCTTAACTGATAGGGCATTGGCGCATCCATTTTCGCTGAGCATCAGATTTTTGAGGCGGAGCCTTCTGTGCAGCGCGCACGAGCACGGACCAGCCGAGCATAGTTTCTCGACTTCGCGACAAAATCTCAAAGATCAGGCGACTGAAATATGCAGTGTTGAGGCAAATTTATTCTTTGTGGATGGAATATGTTGAAATGGACAGCTTGGTGACTGTCGCTCCACCGGTCTTGATAAAAATGATAGGTAGACTCTCGCAGCGGCTAAAATGCACTGCCGCTGCGATCCATTCTCGTGTCGAACTCAGAGATAACGGCGTGGGTTGGCTGCCAGATAGAAAGTATTGATCAGCGTGTTGATGTCGAACACCGGTAAACCGGATTCAGCAGCCACATAGGACGAAAACGGGCACATATTTGTGCATTCAAACAAGATCGCGCCTGGATTTTCACAGCTCGCCATGAACTCCCGCGTCATTTCCAGCATCTCTTCCTTCAGCACTTCTGTGTCGAGATAATCGCGGCCTTCGATATAGGTCTGCGGAAACTCGGCATCCTGCTTCATGCCCTGCACCTGCACAGGAATAACCTCAGATGACCAGCCAACACCTTTGAAATGTGCATCATTCATATGATGCGCGCGCTCGGTAAAGACGCCGATGACTTTGCCAGGAGCCAGCATTGCATGAACAATCGGTGCCTGCATCAAGGACGAAGTGAAGACCGGAATGTTGACCGCTGCCGCGATATCCTTTTGAAACGGCCCAAGAAAGCCGCAACTCGTGGTAATGGCGCGAACGCCTTCCGCTTCCAGCTCGCGCGCGGCTTCGATAAAAGGCTCAATCAGCTTGGGATCAGGATTATTGCCCATAATGCGTGTGGCATGAGCACCTTTCACCGTCTTGTAGCGAACGGGAAAATCATAGGACAGGGCATTGCCAATATCGCCAGCCGGACGAGGAAAAATCGTATCCAGCATAAGAACGCCGATCTGCTGGCCATAATTGGTGTAGCCACCTTTGAGCATCATTGTTTTATTCCTTTGGATTAAGAAAACTAGTGACCGAAGCGAGAAGGCGAGAAGACGCGAGCGCTTTCGGAAGGTAGGTTGTTGATTTCATCGAACACCATATCGGCGGTCTTGGGGGCTGCAGCGATCCCGATATGACCATGACCGAAAGCTGCTATAATTCCGGGATGGCGTGTGAGTTTTCCAATCACCGGAATCCCATCGGCAGGCGATGGCCGGTGCCCCATCCAAAGTTTCATATGCTGCAAATCATGCTTTGCCAGATTGGGATAACTCGTCAGCGCGTGTTTCAGCAGCACTTCTGAACGTCTCCAGTCGGGAGCTTTCTCTACAGTTGCCAGTTCAACCTGACCGGAAAGCCGCAATCCCATATTGGTCGGCGTATTGCCCATTCTCCCGGTGCTCGGCATGATCGGGATATCGAAGGGGACCTCTGTCATCGGCAGGGTTACGTGATAACCGCGCTCGCTCTGCATAGGCACATGCATGCCGAGATCGTGCATAATACGCCCCGAATGGATGCCTGCTGCCAGCACAATATGATCGGCGGCAATACTCTCATCATTATCGAGCACAACACGCGGCGAAACGCCGGTGAGAACTCTCACGACATTTCTTCGGATGAAGCGAACATCGGCTTTTTCAGCCTGCGCCACGATACCTGCGACATAACCTCCAGTATCGAGACAATGTGCGCCTTCTGTCACATGTATGGCAAAGCGATAGTTGCTCCCAAGCGCCGGGATACGTTCACGCAGTTCCGCTTCCTGCCACTCGTCGAACAGGATGCCGTTATCGCGACGCAGCTTCCAGCTGAGTGCTTCGACCTCAAATGCAGCCCTGTCAGGATAGGCGTAAAGCAAACCCTTCTGCACAATGAGATGTTCCTGCCCGGTCTTTCTGGCCAGCTCAAGATGCCGTTTTGGTCCGTCATTGAGCAACCAGTTGAGCTTGGCCGCAGTTTTCGTCACGCGTGATTTGGTTGCGCCCGCAAGCAAAAACCGCATCAACCACGGCGTCAGCCTTGGAACCGATTTCCAGTCGAGGGTCAGTGGCCCGTTGCGATCAAGCAGAAAGCCCGGCACCTGCCGCCATAGTCCCGGCATACTCATTGGAATGATCGAAGCTGGGCTGATCCAGCCACCATTCCCGTAGCTTGCACTTTGCTCACCACCCGGCTGTGAGCCATCACACAGCGTAACCTTCAGGCCTGCCTCAGCAAGCCGCAAGGCGGTTGTGGAGCCGATAATGCCAGCCCCAACGACAATAACATTGCCTGTCATGACATTTACCCGTTCTGCACGTGCATTTATGCGAGGCCGCCATGGAAATGGCTTAAGAACTCACGGGTTGCAGCTTCGCGCGGCTCATTGATCACCTGACGAGCATCGCCGGTTTCAACGACGTAACCGTCCTGCATAAAGATGACTTTGTCAGCGACATCGCGCGCGAAAGCCATTTCATGGGTGACAAGGATCATCGTCATGCCCTGCTCGGCCAGTTGTCGAATGACCGCCAGAACTTCACCGACCAGCGCCGGATCGAGTGCCGATGTCGCTTCATCAAACAGCATCACGTCGGGACGCATCGCTAGCGCTCGTGCAATCGCCACACGCTGTTTCTGTCCGCCGGAAAGCTGCTCAGGTCTGGCATCGGCACGAGCTGCAAGCCCAACCTTCTCCAGCAGTTCCATAGCCAGTTGACGCGCTGCCCTTTTGTCCTGCTTGAGAACAGTGACCGGCCCGATCATCACGTTATCGAGGACACTCATATGCGGAAACAGGTTGAAGTTCTGGAACACCATCCCGGTATTGGCGCGGAATGCCGCGAGATATTTGTCTTTAAGCGACACGTTCCCGAACGAGAAATCTATCTTCTGCTCACCAATTGCGATGCAACCCCCATCGGGCAGCGAAAGCAGATTGAGACTGCGCAACAGCGTTGATTTGCCGGAGCCGCTTGGTCCGATAAGCGCTACCACCTGTCCGCGCTCGACAGTGAGGCTGATATTGCGCAGCACCTCGATGTCGCCGAAAGACTTTTTCAGCCCACGCACTTCAATCATCGGTTCAGCACTCATAGCTTATCTCCACAATGACGATTCGCTCAATACGGTTCATCATTTCAGCCTGCCTTCCAGCCCATGGGCGAGCCGCGTCAGAGGGAAGAGAACGGCGAGATAAAGCACTGCAATCAGGGTGTAGGTTTCAAGCGGCCGATAAGTAGCCGAAGTTACAAGCTGGCCCTGATAAAGAAGATCAGGCACAGCTAGAACCGATAAAAGCGATGTGTTTTTCAGCTGAAGCACAGACTGGTTGACCAGCGGCGGCACCATGCGGCGCAGTGCCTGTGGCAGAATGATCTTGCCCATCAACTGACCGCGGCGCATACCGATTGCACGTCCAGCGTCCCATTGCCCTGCATCAATTGAAACAATACCGCCACGGATGATTTCTGCATAAAAGGCCGCGCCATAGAAGGTAAGCGTGATGAAAGCCGCCATGGCGGGCGAAATTTCAAAGCCAATCAGCATTGGAAGCGCGTAATAGCACCAGACAAGCTGCACCAGCACCGGCGTACAGCGGAAAATTTCAACGACCGTCATGATGGGAACGGTGATAATCTTGTTGCCTGAAAGCCTGCCCAGAGCAAAAACCGTTCCGACGAATATGCCCGAGAGTACGGTTATAATCGTGAAACCGACGGTGTAGGCCAGGCCCTGAAGGAATAAACCCCGATACTGCCAGAGGCCGGAAAAGTCCCATTGATAGTCCATTAATTCACTCTTTCTGACATCCCGGTAAAGGCGCGGGAAGACGTTGAGCTGAACAGCCAATGTCCAAGCGACAGAACATCGAACACAGGCAAGCCGCATGTTTTTGCAACGGCTTGAGCGAATGGCGGCATGTTCGTGCATTCAAGAACAACAGCACCAAGGTCGGGTTCGCGCGACTTCAACTCTCGCGCCGCATGTGTGATTTCAGCTTCAAGCGCAGCGCAATCATAAGTTCCACTGCCTTCAATCAGTTCACGAAATGCGCCGCCGTCTGGCATGCCAATCCGTGGCGTCCTGATGTCGGCACCACAAGCAGCAAAGATCGCATCATCGAGGCTCGCTTCATCATAGGTGATCACACCCACTTTGCGTTGCGGTCCGATCAGTGTGCTTACCATCGACAACTGAAGCAGGCTGGAAGTGGCAATCGGCACCGAAAGCTTTGCACTCAGCGCGCTTTGGTGGCGTGCCATGAAACCGCAAGACGTCACCAGCGCGCTACAGCCTTCAGCAATCAAGGCTTCACCCGCAATGACGAAGTCTTCGATCAGTCCGGAGCCACCCTGACGAATGATCTTATCAGGCGATGCTCCTGTTACCTTTTTGAAACGCACTGGCATCTCCCAGGATGCCGGATTGCCGACATCTCCAGGCGGACGCGGAAAGCCGGTGTCAAGCATGATGACACCGAGTGATTTTTGCTCGAGCTGCATGATGGTGGACGCGTCAGAACTTCAGAGTTGGCGGCAGGTCAGATGGCTGCACGCCAACAAGCGAAAGGCTGCTGACGATCCACTCATTGACCTTGCCCTCCTCGCGACGCTTTTTGAGCCAAACATCAACGTAGTCGCGGAATTCGCCCTTTTCGTCTTTACGCACACCAATCGTCGTTGGCTGGCTATCCAGCGGCTCCGGAACAAAAACCTTAAATTTGCTGCCAAGCTTGTGCGCCGTTACCACAGACATCAGCGCAACCTGCACAATCGCATCTGCCCGGCCAGACTGTAGTGCGATAACTGTTTCATCCGCACCCTTGAGCGCAACGAGCGTGCAATTGGGTAAGGTTTTGCGGGCGAAAAGATCCTGGGTTGATCCGAGATCAACCGTGACGCGGATTTCCGGCTTGTTCAATTCTTCCCAATTTTTGATCTCGCGGTCCGCACTGGTGATGACGGTGAAGACGTTATCCATCATGGCTTCGGTGAAATCGACGGATTTCGCGCGCTCAGGATTGTTGCTGAGGGCAAACATGATGTCGATTTTGCCGCCCTGAAGGTCCATGACGGAATTACCCCAGGTGGTTTCGACCATTTCGAGCGGAACGCCAATATATTCAGCCAAGTCTCTGCCCATGGAAACGCAGAAGCCATCCCATTCACCAGTGGCGAGATTTTTCTGATAATAAGGTGGCGTGCCGTTAAATACACCGATACGCAGAGCGCCCCGGTCCTTGATGGATTTCAGTGTCACACCTTCTTCGACAGCCCACGAAAAGCCGGGGGCAAGCATGACAGCAGTACCACCCAAAAGCGTCGTCTGGATAAACTTACGTCTATTCATTGTTGTTTCCCTCTTTTTGAATCGAGCATTCCATTGAGCATTATTGGGCACTTGAATGCGCCAGGCTGCTTTCTCTATTAAACTTATTGGAAAGTACCACCGAGTAACTGACGTTCTCGATACCTTCGATTTGTGCCAGCTCCTCGATGAGTGCTTCCAGATCTTCGAGAAACCCGACATGAACCCGGCACAATATGTTGGCCGGGCCACTAATAGCATCAGCGGTCAGGATTTCCGGATAGGCGCGCAAGGCTGCAAACAAGCGCTGCACAATGCGTTGTGAGGCCGTGATGAACAAATAGGCGGAAATGCTGTTATCATCCTTCGCCCGGCGAACGATAGCCCGATATCCCAATATGACGCCACGACGTTCCAGACGGCCTATTCGCTCCTGAACACTTGATCGGGCAAGGCCCACGCGCCGCGCCAGTTCACTCGCCGGGAGACGTGCGTTTTCCTCCAGGATACTGACCAGATTTCGGTCGATACTATCACCGTAGTCCATCGTGTTCCCTTATGTTTATTTTTAATGAGAATGCGGCGCTTTCTCATCAAATAAAAGCATTGAAAATTGGATTAAGCATGACTTAAACTCATGATCAAACTCAGAGGTATCCAATGCGCCGCTTTCTTCCATCCCTTTCAGCTCTGCACGCTTTCGATGCTTCGGTACGCTATCTGAGCTTCACGCGCGCATCGGAAAATCTTGGGATGACCCAAAGCGGAGTGAGCCGCCAGATACAGAATCTTGAATCTTTTCTTGGGCTTAAACTGTTTGAACGCGCTGGACCGCGACTGGTTCTGACCGAAGAGGGGCAGAACTATTACGAGGAAGTTTCGCGCATTCTGGCAAAGCTTGAAGAAGTGTCGATGGATGCAGTCCGTGGGTATAAAACGCAAAGCCTGCTCAAAGTGGGTCTGCCGCCGACACTGATGCGCAAATGGGCACCAGGCATTATCAGCACCTTTGCGAGATCTCATCCGCAGATTTGGTTTGAGGTGTTTCCCTGCTCCCACGATCTTGACTGGGGGAAGTCCGATCTCGATCTTGCCGTACTGCGCGGCATCGGCAATTGGGCCAATGTGCGTAGCCATTTGCTTTTCGATGAAGAGCTCGTCGTGATCGGATCGCCTGACATCGTGCCTGAAAACGGGCTGGCCGGAGATGTCGAATTGCTCGACTTTCCGCTGATCCAGAACTCAAACAGGCCTAGCCTATGGCTGCATTGGCTGCGCGGCGCGGGTATCCATTACAACAAGCGTATCTTTGGGCCGCGCCTGCCAACGCATGACGTTATTATCGAATGCGCCGTGGCGGGTATGGGGCTCGCCATCGCGCCCAGAATTTTCGTACAGGAAGAATTGCGTTCCGGAAAACTCAAACTGGCACTTGAGCGCGTGCAGACATCTGGCGAGAGCTATTTTCTTTGCTCAGCGCAGGCGCGTCAGGGTTCGAAAAATGTCCGTCTGTTCCGCGATTGGTTTATCACTGAAGCAAAACGCCACAGACATTCTCTGCCTGTGGCGCCGTAAACTACGGTGTTCAAAAACGGCTTAGACGTATGAGCGTTCAACCGGCTTCAGATTGAGCGGGTCTTCGCCGCGCTTCAAAAGCCATGAATAGACCGGCGGCACACGGTCAGCGATCGATTCAACATAAATATCGACAAAGCAAGGACCGTCCTTCCACGCGAAAGCTTCGGCCAAGGCTATATCAACCTCCGCAGCGGTTTTGGCAGTCCACGCTTTCAGGCCGTAGGCTTCGGCAATGGCTTGCCCCTTTGGCGCAAGAAAATCGACGCCAAAACATTGATTGTGCCCCTTCAACCTGTGCAAACCTTTGATCCAGCCAAATGTCGCGTTGTTGAACAGGATCAGAATGGCCGGCACCTGCAAGCGCACCAGCGTTTCAAGCTCGCCTACCGTCATGCCGAAAGAACCATCACCGAACAGTCCGATGGGACGCTTGTCCGGATCGGCACGCCAAGCACCAACCGTGGCTGGAAGTGCTGATCCAAGACCACCAAAAGCACGCGGAATGGCAAACCGTGTTTCCTGATCGTTGATTTTCAAGAAACGTGTCATATAGGGCGTTGGTGTACCTGCATCAGAGTAAATCAGGGCTGGCTGTCCCGATTGACTCAATGCATCATTGAAGGAACGAACAACCCGTTCAGGACGCAACGGCACACGCTCATCGTTCAAAGCTTCCTCAGCATGTTCCCAGAATATGCGCCTGCGAGCATTCAATTCCTCGATCCAGCCATCGTGCTTTTTCGGTTCAATCGTCAGCTCGATCTGTAGTAATTCTTCAAGAACCAGCAATGCATCGCCCTGAATGGAGAGCAAATTCTCATAGTTGTTGGCCATGATTTCAGGCGAAATATCGATTTGTGCAAGGCGCCGATTGAGCGTGATCTTGGGAAAGGTCCAGCCAATCGTCACGACAGAGCCGATGCGTGATCCGACAAACAGGGTAAAATCAGAATGTTCCAAAGCCCAATTGGCATGGGGATGATAACCATTGTCGCCGATCACCCCGATGGCCAGACGATGATCGTCATCAATCGCTCCCTGCCCCGTCATGGTTGTGCACATTGGAATGTTGTATTTCTCGGCCAGCCTTGAAATCTGATCGCCCGCTCTGGCACGATTGACGCCGCCACCGGCAACAATCAGAGGTCGTTCTGCTTTCGCAATCAGTTCGAGCAGTTCATGCAGCTTCTGTTTTGGCGGCAGTGTCGGGAAAGCCGGGAAGGTTTTGCACTCTTCTTCAATGTGCAGTGAAATGCGTGCAGGATCGACCTCAGCGAGAAGCATGTCCTCGGGGATCTGGAGATGCACCGCACCCGGTTTTCCGGAACAGGCGACGCGAAACGCACGACGGATGATTTCCGGCAATTTCTCGGCAGATTTTACCTGAACGGACAGCTTGGTCACAGGCTCAAACAGTTTGGCGCAATCAAGCTCAGTGAGAACACCGCGCCCTTCTCCCGGCAAAGGAATATCAATGGTCAGGAGGATTACAGGTATCGACGATCCATTCGATTCAGCGACAGGCGGCAGCGAATACATAGCGCCTGCACCCGACGGACACTCAAAGACACCGGGCTTATTGGTAAAACGACCATAGGCATCCGCCATATAACCGGCAGAGCGTTCATCACGCGCCATGATATGACGAATTTCGCCTTCTCGCTGTTGCAGAGCTTCATAAAGAGGCACGTTGGTATCGCCCGGCACCCCGAAGATTGTCTCCACACCATAGCCAATCAACATTTGGACCAAAATATCTGCGCCGCGCATTCTTTACTCCTTTGGAATCGTGTTGGCGCAGCTTAGGAGCAATTAATTGCGGGCTGGACCGGCGGATCGGCGGCTTTATCGTATGAGCGCCGACGAAACGCAGGCATGCAACGGCGATACCGCACTTTTACAGCGGTTCCATCGGACAAGTTGGCGTGATATTTACGAGGTTATATTCCTGCGCCCCGAAGCAGATTGAGCCGCGATTTACGCTTCTTTGGTGGCTCTGGTTCCTGAAACCGTAGCGAACGAGCCAAAGCACTCAACAAGTCCGTCTGCGAAATTAGCCCCTGAACGACATTATCCTGATCCGTTACGATAACGGCATGGGAACGGCCATCTGTCAGCAGCGGCACCAGTTTCACAACCGGTTCGTCTCTCTGGGCTGTTACAGCCTCAATCATCAGCGAACTGACATTTGCCGCAGATTGGCCCAGCTCGCGCAACCCCACAGTACCAAGCAGTTTTCCCTGCTCGCCAATCACGGGCAAGGTGCGGATATTGTGCTCAAGCAACAAGCGCCGCGCTTCGCCTGTGCTGTCGTGCTCCGCAATGCTGATAACATCACGCGACATGATATCTTTGGCCGTTACAGTACCATGGGTGCGGATAAGCGCCTGCAACTCGACCTGCCTCAGCAGTCGATCCAGATCGCCCGGATCAATATCAAACGTCTCATCGACTTCCTTCAGCGCCGAGGCAATATCATCGGATGTAAAGCCTACGCGCAAAGGTGCGGGAAGATCGTTTGTCTTATGGGTATTGGCCGGAGCTGCAACCGGCACATGGGGATATTTTCGCCCAGCCAGTTTGTGAAAGGCGATACCGAGGGCGACCAGCAATACAGAGTTGAGCCCGACAGGTATGAGAGCAAAGTGATAGCCCAGGTCAGTCACGCTCGAACCGCCAATAACAGCTGTCAAAGCGGCAGCTCCACCCGGCGGATGCAGGCAACGCGAAAGCGACATGATCGCGATAGCAAGAGCAACACCAACCCCGATGGCAATCAACGGATTACCTATGAAACGGGCAACTGTAATGCCAACAAGCGCTGAGATCACATTTCCACCGATGACCGACCAAGGTTGCGCCAGTGGACTTGCGGGAACTGCAAATATCAGCACAGCAGAAGCGCCGATTGGTGCCACGATCAAAGGGAGCTCGATCCCCCTGCCCACAATGAGAGCGGTTATCAGACCCGTCAGGCATATGCCGATCAATGCACCCAGACTGCCGATCAGCCGGTCACGCAGACTGGCACCAGCCAATATGGGCACAAAAAGCCGAAAACCGTTGAACATCATCGGTTCCTATTTCTAACCGTGAGCAAGAATATCTATCGATCCCAACAATTTCAGTAACCGGAACGAGGAACGATGTCGCGCAGGCTTATATCAAGTTGTTCTCGATTACGAGAATGCTTTTTCGTCGGTGACACAAACGTTAGACCAGCCACCCTGATCGAAGAGACCTCGATTGATCCAATAATTTACGGCTCTAAGCGTCGCAAAAACAAACAGATAGCGATAATTTTGAGAACTCGCTAAAGAGCTTCTGCCTGTTTCAAGTATCAAGGACGACTCGCATGAAATCGCGCATCATCACTTCTCAGGGCCGTGTAGCAGATCGTACTCCCGGCGCCATTCCGGGCGCTCTGGCCGTCGCAAAAGCTCTGGCGGCGCGCTATGATCTTTCCGTCAAGACTGTAGGCACACCCGCACCTGCTGTCTCCGATGACTGGCGCGAAGCGCTGCCGCAAGCTCATGAAACGCTTAAGGGTCTTGCTGCGGCTGTTTCAGAAGAATTGACTGCTGGACGTCGACCTCTCCTTGCCACCAACACCTGTTCGGCGAGCCTTGCGACGATTCCACAAGCAGCAAGCCAAATAAATGGACTGACCGTCCTGTGGGTCGATGCGCATGGTGACTTCAACACACCTGAAACAACAGATTCTGGTTACATGGGCGGAATGGCGCTTGCTGGTATCTGCGGACTTTGGGATAGCGGATATGGCGGCAATGTTGCGCCGGAAAAACTCGTGATTTTCGGAGCGCGTGACATCGATCCGGAAGAAATGGAAACGCTTAACCGCAAAAAAGTTACGGTAATTAAGCCTGAGGCAGCCAATGCACAATCGCTTTTAGCGGCAATCGGCACAGGGCCGCTTTGGATTCATATTGACTGGGACGTCATGGAGCCCGGGCTAATTCCAGCAGCTTACGCAATCGAAGACGGACTACTTGCGCCACAACTGCGCGATGCGCTGGCCGCAATTCCCGCCTCTCAAATTGCAGCAATCGAACTTGCAGAATTTGAATTGCCCGAAGACAAGCAAGCTGCTGATCACGCGCTTGACCTGATCCTCGAAATCACCGCACCGCTTTATGAAAGCATCGGTGTCTAGTGCATTTCCAGCAAAAGTGCGAAGCGGTTTTGCGTCGGATAATGCGAAAAACAAAGAGATAGAGCATAATTCCTTAAACTTGGATCAGTTTAAGGAATTATGCTCTGATTTTAAAGGGTTAGAGCGACCTTTGGGCGTCCAATAGGACGCCCGGCGCTCTAGTGCAAATTGGAGCGCCAGAATTGAACAGGATTCAGCTCTGGCGCTCTTTTTTGATGATCAGAAGATGGAAGCAATGCGGGCAGGCTTTGCTGATGACGACATGCTCGTGACAACGATCATCTTATCAAATTCGCCACGCTTGAATGCGTTTAAGAACCGCTTGTAGTCCTTGAAGACGACACAGCCATTTGAATCGCCGGCGCGACGAAGCATGTAGGTATGAGCCAGCAGTCCATCCCGATTATACGGGTTACGTCCATCGACGGGGAGTAAGCGCACAGCTTCGACGCCATGGAAAAGGCTTTCGCGCATACGAAGTTTATAGGTGCTCGGCGGTGTCGCACCCCGCATCTTCTGATCAACATAGCGCGGGTTGTCACGCATGTGACCCATGCCCGAATGCGCTTCCAGTTTTTCACCGCTCGGCAGATAAACCGTTGCTGCGGAAATATCATAAATCGCAGTCTTGTTGCGGGCTGCCTGACCAAAGAGCCGACCAAAAAGCCCGCGCTGAATATTTTCGGTTTGGCCGCTTGGAGGCGCATAAGCCAGCTGTGTTTTTTCCTGCTTTTCAGGCTTTGCAATAGTTGGTTTATCAATGATGGGCTTCTGGCCAGGAAACGGCACTTCATCAGGCAGGAAGCTGTCTGTATCGTTTTCAATTGGCGCGCGCGCTATTTGGGTATCCGGTGCAGCCATCGGAACGGGGACCGCATCGCCGGATGGCAGCGTATCCCGCAAACGGGCGCTATAATCTTGTGCTGCGGTCTGCGCCGCAATAGAGGCCGAGGCGATCACGGCGGGAGAAACAACATCCTGGGTGGGTGCAAGTTGTGCCACGCGCTCTTCGCGCGGTTCAACCACCTCGGTCGTTGCCACGGGCTGATCTTCTATGACCGATTCAGGACCGACATCTGCAATGATAGGTGCATCCGCAATTGCCTTGTTGCGCCGCCAGTCAAGATTGGAATATGGCGCATCAGCAGTATAGGCCTCAATGAAGCGCTGGCGGATAACGTGACCCATGCCAATTTTATGATCCACAACGGCCAATTGATGTGGTGTCGCCGTCGGAAGACGGCGCATGACAGGCGCTAAAGGCACGAAGGCTGGCAGCACGGCTTCCACAGTACCCAAGGCAGTCATAAGGCAGCTTCCCGCCAGAAGGCCCGCGCCCAAAAGACCTGCAACACGCAAAACACCTTTAAATACAAAAGGGTTAGGAATGTTAATCCCACGCGGCAATGCAAAATCATACGGTTCTGTGACGAACGCCATACTACTCGTCCTGAAAAATAACTGGTTTTCTCGCTGTCGCTTTGCATGAAAGTTCGGCGGAAAAGCGAAGCAATCATGGCAAAAGTGCCAACTTGAAAGTCACGCTAAGCATGGAGAATTATGGTAACTAAATTCTTTACAATCGCCCGGCTGTAGCAAAGAAAGTATGGCTGCTGCTCTCAGGCGGGCTCTCTATGCCGTGAGCAAATAGCCAACATGGGTGGTGTTTTGAAACTCAAAACCCTCGACGGCTACGCGGTTACGTCCACGACGTTTCACCCTTAAAAGGGCAATATCTGCGCGTTCCGCAGCATCCCAGATGCTCTCGTTTTTGCGCATGAGAGCCACGCCAAAACTACTGGTAAGTTTGCGCCCATTCGGCAACATTGAGAAACTATAGCGTGCCACATGATTGCATAGGCGATTGGCAAAGACTTCACATTGTTGAGCGTTGCCTTCCACAATCACGATGAATTCTTCGCCGCCAATCCGACCAACAATTCCTCCTTTTTCGGTCATTGATTGCAGCAGAGACGAAAACTCAACCAAAACCTGATCACCGATAGAGTGCCCAAATTCATCGTTAATCGCTTTGAAATGGTCGATATCCGCGATGATGATAGCGCGTTTGTTCGTATCCGAGACGATGAATTTCCGTTTAAAAGATCGCTCCAACCCACGGCGATTAAGGGTACCGGTGAGCGGATCTGAATCCCGCTCTCCTTGTAATTCGTTGATCACGTCAGCGGTCGCGACGACCAGAATGACGAGGCCGAGTAAGACCCCGATGAAGGAGACGGAAATCGTAACAAGGGCCCAATACTGGGAGTTGATCAATTGTTCACTGCTTTTAACGCCGTCAAGCATATTGAAGGTGAGTACACTTCGAAGATAAAAATGCATCGCAAATATCACAAGAACACTGTGCAATGTTCGCTCGATCCAATTACCTTCAGCCAGTTTCCGGGACTTTATACAAAGAACAGCAATCATTGTTCCAAGCCCGAAGTTCGAAGCAATCGCCATATACTTGTAAGCGATGCCAGCTTGCGCGAAATAAGCAATTATCGCCAGTGTGAACACACTGATCGATGCCCCGACAAACGGAGAAAATGGCCTGCCAAGACGAACCATGACAGCTTCACAGAAGAACAGTCCGGCCAGAAGATAGAGGGCAGTTGCAGCAAATACCGCCCCATTCAAACTCGGAAACAGATGCAAAACCTGAAGCAGTAAGCCAGTCCCAAAGGTTGCGAAGCCCAATCCGAACAGCAATATGTGTCTGCGTTTTGTGTCGAGCATCCAGACGCCCGACATCGTCGTCGCAAACAACATAATCAGAAGGGGCGGAACAAAATTCACGACAGAAGATACCGTTAAATTAAAAATTATACTAAAATCGAAATTGAACATCCTTCAAACGATAATAACTAATTTAAATCAAGTGTAATTACAGTATTAATAGCTAGGCGTTTTATATAATTACTTTATTATAAAATAATGATTTACTAATAATTATCTACAATCAACAGGATGCCAGCGCTGACAGCAGCGTTTGAATTTTAAAGACCTGTAGTTATCCCCAGATACTGATTTCAAAAATTCACCAAAATAAGGCGATGAAAGCCAAAAATACCAACATTACCTGTTACTAAATTTATTGAGGGCTTGGTGACGAGGCTCTGAAATGTCATTTTATCAGCAGGCACAGCCCCAGCGGAGAAAACATATGCGCCATCAGTTCGACCTTTTTGCTCCTCCCGCAGTGGACGGAGATAAACAGGCGGAACTGCGCCCTGCCCGCACCAAACCTGGCAAGACGACCGGTATTGATGAAGCTGAAATGATACAGCGCCTCAAGGATAGTGGTCGTTATAGGATTTTGCGGCGGCTCGACCCGGCACCGATTGTGCCCAATGCCGACAAACTCGCTTTCCCGCGTCTTGGCATCGTGGTCGATACGGAAACGACCGGGCTTAATCCTGCGCAAGAAGAAATTATCGAAATAGGTGCGGTTGCCTTCCGCTATGCAGATGATGGGTCTATCGGCGATGTCTGCGCCACTTTTGGTGCGTTGCAGGAACCATCGAAACCCATTCCCGCCGAAATCACGCGCATCACCGGTATCACTGATGAGATGGTGGCTGGACAGATGATCCCGCGTGCGAAACTCGACGCACTGATCGCGGACGCTGATCTGATCATCGCGCATAATGCAGGTTTCGACCGGCCTTTCCTCGAGCGCTTCTCACCAGCCTTCGCAAACAAGCCATGGGCCTGCTCGGTTAAGGAGATCGACTGGACGGCACGCGGCTTTGAAGGCACGAAGCTTGGCTACCTGATCGGCCAGAGTGGATATTTTCATAATGGTCATCGCGCCGAAGATGATTGTCAGGCGCTGCTGGCCGTGTTGCGCGAAACATCAGGTCGCAAACAAACCCCATTTTCCGAGTTGCTCAAGGCCAGCCGCAAATCGCGTCTGCGGATCTATGCTGAAAACAGTCCCTTTGAAATGAAGGACAAGCTGAAAGAGCGCCGCTATCGCTGGTCGGATGGCACCGATGGTCGCCCGAAATCCTGGTGGACGGAAGTCGATGAGGAAGAGTTGGACGCAGAACTGGAATATCTGCGTACCGAGATTTACGGCTGGCGTGATGCCGATCCGCTTATCGTGAAGCTGACGGCAACCGAACGCTACAAAGAGCGAACGCCGCTCAGATAAAAACAATGAAAAGGCCGCATAATGCGGCCTTTCTATTATGCGATGGTAGGCCATGGCCTTTGAGCCGGCCGCATGTCCTCATAGGCTTTTGCCAGACGCAACACGCCGAGATCATCGAAACGCTGGCCGAAAATCTGCAAGCCGATTGGCAATCCCGTCGACGTATAGCCGCAATTGATTGAAATCGCAGGTTGCTCGGACATATTCATTGCCACGGTGAAAGCGATATGCTCGAACGGACGCTGGGGATCGTTGACCGGCGATGCCCATTCCGCCGGATAGGTCGCCATCGGCGAGGTTGGCGAAATGATGAAATCAAAACCTTTCGATGCGGCAAGCGCCGCATTGCGCATGGCATCAATCTGGGCGAAACCCATATAAACTTCTTCGCCTGACAGGCCTTCGGCGGTTTCGGTCCACTGATAGATATATGGCAGGATTTTCGCGCGATTTTCGGGCGTCATCTTCTTGATATCTGACCATGAACGCGCACGCCAGAAACGATCAAGACCGTCGATCATTGTGCGATTGAGGAACGGCGCAACCGGCTCTATGATAGCACCAGCATCGGCGAAAAGCTTTGCCGCAGCTTCCACGGCAGCTTTCGTTTCTTCGCCAACTTCTTCGCCAAAACCGGCATCAAGCCATAGGCCGATCTTCAGGCCCTTTACATCAATGTCAAGGTTCATCCAGTCGATATCCTGCTGGGGCAGGCTCATGCCGTCGCGGCGATCTGGCTTTGACAGCACCGACATATAAAGTGCGGTATCGGCAACATCACGGGTCATTGGCCCGGCAACGCGACCGAGAAATGCCGGATCAATGGGAATGCGCCCGAAAGACGGCTTGAGGCCCACAAGACCACACCAGCCAGCAGGCAGACGGACCGAACCACCAATATCAGTACCGACATGCAACGGACCATAACCGGCAGCAGCGGCACTGCCTGCACCCGCACTCGACCCACCCGGATTTGTGCTCAAATCCCACGGATTGCGTGCAAGCTTGTGGAAGCTCGACAAGCCCGACGACAACATGCCGAGGTCGGGCATAGTCGTCTTGGCGAGGAGAACGCCGCCAGCTTCGCGGGTGCGAGCCGCAGCCGGGGCATCAGCAGTGGCAGGCTTCAGCGGCAGCGCCGCACAGCCAAGCGGAACCGGCAGACCTTCCGTTGCGATATTTTCTTTCAGCGTCAGCGGCACACCGTCAATTGCACCCGCAGGTTCGCCCTTCACCCAACGCGCTTCCGATGCTTTTGCCGATGCACGCGCAGCGTCCGGATCATAGGCCCAAAGTGCATTGAGTTTCGGCTCATAGGCTTCGATGCGCTCTATCACTGCTTCGGTCACTTCAACCGGAGAAAGCGTCTTCGCTTTATAGGCATCGACAAGCGCAACGGCCGACAAATCCGCAAGATTTGACATTTAAGTTCCCTTTTTTCATTCCGGCAATTGAAGATTGGCGGTCTGCCGCGGAGCGCGTTTACGCCGTCCCGAGAACGGCTTTGGCACCGCATCGACAAGCGCACGGGTATAGTCGTGCTGCGGATTGTCGAAGACTTCGTTGGTTAGCCCCTGTTCGACGATATTGCCGCGATATATCACGGCAACGCGGTCAGTAATCGCACGTACCACGCCAAGATCATGGCTGATGAAGAGATAGGAAAGGCCGAACTTCTCCTGCAAATCCATCATCAGGTTAAGCACCTGCGCCTGAATAGAAACATCAAGCGCAGAAACCGGCTCGTCGGCAACGATGAGTGCTGGCTTTGTAATCAGCGCGCGCGCAATCGCGATACGCTGACGCTGGCCGCCGGAAAACTCATGCGGGTATTTGTCTGCAGACGCCGGCGGCAATCCAACCGCCGCCAACACTTCCGCCACACGCTCATTGCGTTCAGCCGCGCTTGTTCCTCGTTCCAGAGAAACAATAGGCTCGGATATAATCCGCCGCACTGTATGACGCGGATCAAGCGAACCATACGGATCCTGAAAAATCGCTTGAAAGCCTTTGCGTGCTTCGCGAAGCCCGCCACGATCAAGCGCATAGATGTCCTGCCCGTTGATGAGAATTTGCCCCGATTGCGGGCGTTCCAGCCCCATCACCGCGCGAGCCAACGTGGATTTTCCCGAACCGCTTTCGCCGACAATGCCAAGACTTTGCCCTGCTTCAATGTCAACACTGACGCCATGGAGCACCCGGAGACTCTCCTGCTTCGACAAAAACGAAGCACGCGGCAGGCGGTATTCGCGCACAACGTTGCGCACTTCCAGAATGTGCTTCGTCATGCCATCACCTCGCCTTCGCAAGGATGGAAACAGGCAGCGCGATGCGTAATCCCGTTGTTCTCACCCAGCATATCAAGCGGTGGGATTGTCTGACGGCAATCATCCTGCACAAAGGCACAGCGATCTGCAAATGTGCAATGTGCCGGACGTGTAAGCGGATCAGGCACAACGCCCGGAATAGCCTTCAACCGTTGGCGCCCGCCGGAGCTTGGACGCGCCAGTGCTACACCATGCGGCGAAGCCGCAAAGAGACCACGCGCATAAGGGTGCGCCATGCGGCGAAACACGGCCTCGGTTTGTCCCGTTTCCACAATTCGTCCGGCATACATGACCGCAATACGATCAGTCATTTCCGAAACCACGCCAAGGTCATGGGTGATCAGCATCAGAGCTGTGCCAGTTTCGTCGATCAACTCGTCCATGAGATCGAGAATCTGCGCCTGAACAGTTACATCAAGTGCAGTTGTCGGCTCATCGGCAATCAGCAAATCAGGCTCACAGGCAATCGCCATGGCGATCATCACACGCTGGCGCTGTCCACCCGAAAGCTGATGCGGATAGAGAGCAAGATTAAAACGCGGCGCGGGCAATCCAACGCGGTCGAGAAGCTCGCGGGCTTTTCGTTCTGCATCCGCACGGCTTTCACCAAGATGCAGACGGCGGCCTTCCGCAATCTGCGCGCCGATGGATTTCACCGGATTAAGCGCCGTCATCGGCTCCTGAAAGATCATCGCCATACGGCGCCCACGCATTTTGCACAATTGCGCTTCCGGCAAAGACGCAAGGTCCTGACCGTCAAACCGGAGTGTGCCCCGCACGCGCATGCGATCAGGAAGCAGGCCCATAGCCGCAAGCGCGGTAATGGATTTGCCGCTGCCCGATTCACCCACTATACCGAGGCGTTCGCCGCGATTGAGCGTAAGCGTGATATCGGACACGATATCCGCGACCTTGAGACCGATCGGCAGTTCGACTGACATATTTGTCATTTCAAGCAAAGGAGCGGTCATCTCTGCCTCCTTACGCGCGGGTCGAGCACATCACGCAGCCCATCTCCGAGCATGTTAAGCCCCAGAACGGCAAGCGTGATGGCTAGGCCGGGAAAAATGGCGAGCCATGGCGCGTCATAGATAAAGGTCTGTGCATCGTTGAGCATCTTGCCCCAGCTTGGCATCGGCGGCTGGGTGCCAAGCCCGACATAGGAGAGGCCCGCCTCGGCAACGATTGCCAACGCGAACTGGATCGTCGCCTGCACGATCAGCACGTGATTGATATTTGGCAGCACATGCAGAATTGTGATCGAAATATCGCCACGACCTGCGCAACGTGCGGCCTGCACATATTCCCGCTTCCAAAGTCCAAGTGATGCTCCGCGCGTTACACGCGCAAAGACCGGGATATTGAAAATGCCGATGGCGATCATCGCATTGACGGCACCCGGACCGAAAATAGCGGTGATGATGACAGCGGTAAGAAGTGCCGGAAACGCAAAGGCCAGATCGGTCATGCGCATGACAAAGCCGTCGACCATCCCGCCACGCGCTGCGGCAAAAGCCCCAAGCGGAATACCAAGACCTGCACCGACCAGCACGGCAATGATCGACACGGCAATCGAATTGCGCGCGCCGACCATAATCATGGAAAACACGTCGCGCCCAAAATTATCCGTACCGAAGAAATGGCTGAAGCTCGGTCCCTGCAATTTATCGCGGAAATTCATCGCTGTTGGCGAATAAGGCGTCCAGAAATAGGACACCAGCGCCATAGCTACCAAAATGACGGTAATCAGCGATCCGATAAACAAGCTGCGGCTTAAAAACAGCGTTCGGAAGCGGTTCGGCTTGGCGATGGTCTGAACGTCGCTCATCGGCTACCTCCCGTCGAAAGGCGCGGATCAATGAAGCCATAGACCAGATCAACAACAAAATTGACCGCAATGACGGAGGCAGCAAGCAATGTCACCAGCGACTGCACTGTAATGAGATCGCGCTGCGCAATAGCCTGAAATACCAGCCTTCCAAGACCAGGCAAATTGAAGACGTTTTCGATGATGATGGTTCCTGCGAGCAGAAAGGAGAATTGCAGGCCAATGATGGTGACAACCGGGATCAGCGCATTGGGCACCGCATGACGCCAGAGTGCGGCGTTACGTGTGAGCCCCTTGGCGCGTGCAGTACGCACGAAGTCTTCGCCGAGTGTTTCAATAACGGCGGAGCGTGTCACGCGAGCAAGAATTGCAGCAAGTGGCAAGGCAAGGGCGAGCGCAGGAAGAAACAGCGAACGAATACCTGTCCAGAAGCCATTCTCCCATCCGGCAAAACCAGATGCTGGAAACCAGCCGAGCTGTAGCGCAAACAGAAGGATCAAAAGCAGGCCAAGCCAAAAATTCGGTATTGCGACACCAACCTGCGCTACGCCCATGGAGAGCACATCGCCGGTCTTGCCGCGCTTCGAAGCAGCGTAGACACCAACGGGGATAGCGACCGCGACGGACAGCACCATGGACAGAAGCGCCAGTGGCAGCGTGACCATGATGCGCGGCCCAAGCAATTCGCTGATTGGCACGGAATAAGTATAGCTCGTTCCGAAATCACCTTTCAGGAAACCGCCAATCCAGGAAAGATAGCGCCACCAGAGCGGCTGATCGAGGCCGAGCTGCTTGTGAAGTGCTGCAAGCGTTTCAGGCTGCGCATTGATGCCGAGGATGACTGCTGCGGGATCACCCGGCAGTACCTGCATCAGCAGGAAGACGATGACGGAAGCCGCAAGCGTCGTAAGCAGGAGCGAAACCAATCGCCCGGATATATAAGCCAGCAAAGCGACCTCCTTGAAAAGACGGATACCCGCTTTCCACATTCCAACTCACCGCACGCCCTCCCCTTATCTTTATGGGGTGCACGGCCATTCGTGTTGTTTCCCGCCCCTTTGCCTGCGCGCCGGGGCGGAGTTCTTTTTATTCAGCCCAATAGGCTTGCGTCAGATCATCAGCCGGGATCGGCATGTTCTTCCACAGACCCTTGACGTTCTTGTTCCATACGCCGATTTTCGGCAGCGCATAGAGGAAGATGTTCGGCTCGTCAGCAGCAAGTTTTTCCTGCAGCTTCTTTACGAGTTCGAGCTGTTCCTCATCACTTCCAGCCTCGGCATAGGCCTTGTAGAGCGCCTTATATTCCGGGTTGTTATAGTTGAAGTAGTATTTGTCGCGGGCATAGATATCGAGATCGCGTGCTTCAGTGTGCGCGATGATCGTCGCATCGAAATCCGAGCGTTTGAACACCTGATCCAGCCACTGCGCGAACTCGATCGGCACCAGATTGACCTGAATGCCGACCTCAGCCAGCATCGCCGCAATGATCTCGCCGCCGCGACGCGCATAGGCCGGTGGCGGAAGCGTGATGGTGATCGACGTGCCAGCCGGCACGCCAGCCTCTTCCAGCAACTGCTTCGCCTTGGCCGGATCATATGGATAGGTTTCCGACAGATCGACATAGCCCGGATCGACCGGCGCATAATGCGAGCCAATGGGCGTGCCGAAACCGGAATAAACGCCTTCGATCAGCGCCTTGCTGTCGATGGCATGAGCCAGTGCCTGACGCACCTTCACATTATCGAACGGCGCCTTGGCATTGTTGAGCGACAGCAGAACCTTGCCTGCCGTATCACCCACTTCGACCTGCAGCTTGTCGTCGCTCTTGAAGCGGCTGATCAGCTCCGGTGCCTGGAACATCGGGAACACGTCGATGTCACCGGCGAGGATAGCCGCAGCAGCTGCCGACGGATCGCTCACGAAGCGGAACGTGACGGCTGAAAGCTTTGCAGGCTCGCCCCAATAATCCGCATTGCGTTCCAGCTCCACGCGGTCGCCCTGCACCCAGCGCTTGAACTTGAACGGGCCCGTGCCCACAGGCTTGGTCTTGTTGTCGGCAGCCGAATTCGGCGCGACCATGACCGCGTCACCCCAGCCCATATTGAACAGGAAGTTCGAGGTAGGCCGCTTCAGCGTGACAACGGCAGTTGCGGGATCAGGGCATTCCGTGCTCGCAATCGGTTCAAACAGCCCCTTTTGCGCGTTGGTGGAATCAGGTGCCACCGCACGCTCATAGGAGAACTTTGCGACCGAGCAGTCAAACGGCGTGCCGTCATGAAACTTCACGCCTTGCCGCAGCTTGAACGTATAGGTTTTCTTGTCGTCGGAGACAGTCCAGCTTTCGGCCAGAAGCGGCTTCACCGTGCCGTCTTCGACAATGCGCACCAGACCTTCATAAAGGTTGGCATAGGTAACCTGCCGGATACCGGCGGCGGCATTGGCCGTCGGATCGAGGCCCGGCGGTTCCAGCACTTCGCCAACCACCAGTGTATCTTTTGCAAATGCACCGTTGATCGATGCCAGCATCGCGGCTGTTATCAGCCCGGCTTTCAGCAGTTTACCCATTGTTCCTCTTTGGCTCCCCTTGCCTCTTTTTTAAATCGAACGCCCACCATCCACGTCGAGCGCAACCCCGGTAATCATAGAGGCAGCGGGCGAGCAAAGGAAAGCCGCAGCTTCAGCCAGATCGTCGGGTTTCAACAGGCGGCCCATCGGGATGGAATCGCGGAACTTCTTGCGGATTTCCTCGGTGTCCTCGCCCATGAAGGTGGTGAGAAGCGGCGTTTCACCGGCAACCGGGTTCAATGCAACCACGCGAATCTTCGCTGGAGCAAGCTCGATAGCCAGCGCCTTTGTCACCGACACGACCCAGCCCTTGGTGGCATTGTACCAGGCGAGGTTCGGACGCGGGCGACCGGCACCAGTCGAAGCGACGTTCAGAATGACGCCTTCACCGTTCTTTTTCATATGCGGGATGAGCTTGCGCGTCATCAGATAGACGCCGCGCACATTGACGCCGAGAATGCGGTCAAATTCTTCCGGCTCAACCAGTTCGGCATTTTGCGGCTTGTGACCGATACCGGCATTGTTGATGAGAATATCAACCTTACCGAATTTCGACAGAGCGGCTTCCACCGCTGCATCAACATCGGCTTCCTTGGAAATATCGGCAGCCACAGCCAGCGCCGCATCGCCGATTTCGCCTGCGACGCGCTCAGCACCTGCCTTGTCGCGGTCGACGATGACGACCTTCGCGCCGCCACTAGCGAAGCGCTTCGCCATGCCTTCGCCAAACCCAGAACCTGCTCCCGTGATGAGCGCGACCTTACCTTCAAGCGACACTGTAATTCTCCCGAATGCTATTTCCAGCGCATTTTCGGACGGGAAACCGGTTCCCACTTTCCCTGAAAATGCTAATTTCAGCCATGCCAGACCGAGATGGTTTTCAACGAGGCAAACCCGTAGAGCGCCTCAAAACCCTTCTCGCGACCATGGCCGGATTTCTTCACGCCACCGAATGGCAGCTCGATACCGCCACCGGCACCGTAATTGTTGATGAACACCTGTCCCGAATGGATCGCATGAGCGAGTCTGAACTGTCGTCCGCCGTCATTGGTCCAGACACCGCAAACAAGGCCGTAAGACGTGCCATTGGCAATCGCGATGGCTTCTTCCTCAGTGTCGAAAGGCAGGATGACCTGCACCGGACCGAAGATTTCTTCCTGCGCCAGACGATGATCGGCAGGAACATCGCGGATCAAGGTCGGTAGAACATAAGCCCCGCCTTCCGGCGCGTTATCGGCAAGAACACCTTGCGCAGCGATGGCCAGACCATCTTCTTTAGCGACATCAAGATAGCCTTCGATAATTTCTTTCTGACGCTGCGAGACAACCGGACCGACTGACAAATCTTCTCCTGCCGGGCCAACCTTCAATGCGCGATAGCGTTCGCTCATCCGGGCGACGACATCCTCGTAGATACTGCGTTCGACCAGAATACGCGACGACGCCGAGCAGGTCTGACCGGCATTTTGGATACCCGCGTTCACAAGGAATGGAACAGCGCGCTCGATATCAGCATCAGCAAAGACGATCTGCGGAGACTTGCCACCAAGTTCGAGCGTAACAGGCACGGTGTTTTTCGCAGCTGCGGCCTGAATGAGTTCACCAGTGCGCACCGATCCGGTGAACGAGATGTGATTGACGTCAGGATGTTCGGAGAGCGCCGCACCGGCTTCCGCGCCGAGTCCGGTCACCACATTCAACGCGCCTTTCGGAAGGCCCACCTTCTGAGCAATCTTCGCGAATTCCAGAATCGTCAGGCAGGCTTCTTCGGCAGGCTTGACCACGGCTGCATTGCCCATGGCCAGCGCTGCGCCAAGGCTGCGGCCCAAAATCTGCATCGGATAGTTCCACGGAATGATGTGCCCCGTGACGCCATGCGGCTCATAGATCGACAGAACCGTAAAACCATTCTGATAAGGCAGCGTGTCGCCATGCACCTTGTCGGCAGAAGCGCCATAAAATTCGAGGTAACGCGCCAGCGCCACCACATCGGCACGCGCCTGTGTGACCGGCTTGCCGACATCTTTCGATTCCAGATCGGTCAGGAGATCGATATTCTTCAGCACTTCTTCCGAAATGCGGTGCAGCACACGACCACGCTCGGTCGCCGTCAGCTTGCCCCACTCGCCGGAAAGCGCGCTACGGGCCGCAGCCACTGCCAGATCGATATCGGCCTTGGTGCCACGCGCAATCAGCGCAAGATCGCTGCCGTCGGAAGGATTTCGGAGCGTGATATGCTCGCCGCCAACGGCATCCTGCCATTCGCCCGCGATGAAATTGCCATAACGGAGCAAGCCGGCTCCTCCCGTCTTGTTCTCATGCTTCATTTTCATTCTCCCGAAGAGGCATTTCCGCCTCAAGTCTCGCGGTTGTGGCGCGAATATGCGCCCGCGCCAGCCGCTCGGCTTCTTCGCCATCGCGTGCAGCAATGGCTTCGACAATTGCGCCATGTTCGCGGATAGCATCGCGCGCCCTGTCCACGGACAACGAGAACGAAGGCGCAAAAACCTGCGATGTCATCCGCAGAAGCGGCACGAAGGCTATCAGCGACGCGTTGCCCGCCGTGCTCATCACCGCCATATGAAAATCGACATTGGACTGGGTATAGGCTTTCGGGTCCCACGGATCGACGACCGTACCCTGACCCACAACATGTGCGCGCAGTTTTGCAATATCCGCATCGCTGGCCCGCTCGGCGGCAAAACGCGCGGCCACACCGTCGAGCACTTCACGCACGGCATAGGCATCAATCAGGCGGGTAAGATCGGCAGAAGCCACGCGAACACCACGACCGGGAAGATGAACAACCAGTCCGTCACGCTCCAGAACACGCAAGGCTTCCCGCAAGGGCGTCCGACTGATGCCAAACTCAGCGGCCATGTGCTCCTGTCGGAGTATCGCGCCCGGCGCATAGACGCCCGCATAGATTCGCTCGCGAAGTGCCTCTGCAACTTCATCCAGCAAACGGGTCTGACTGCGCCATTCAAAAGCCGCCAATAGAAAAGCCTCCCAACTTTTCTGGACACAATATCCTGGATACAAAATCAGTCAATCCGAAATTGAAGCCTATTCCGAAAAGTATCCAAGGGGGTTTGGACAAAGGCCACCAGCATCAAAAATAGCCTCAAACTGAAGAGGATACCTGGCTGCAACAAGGGCGAATGGAGCAAAGCAGTTATCGAAGAGCTTTGGCAAATTTGAGAATTTTCTTACGACATGATCCAGTGCTAGCCAGTCAAGGCTAATGCAAACTATATTTATCCTATGGATAATCTCGTATCACGACAGTATAGGTCAGGCGACTTTTCTGCCTGTATGGCGATTTTCGATAGCAATGTGCCAACCTTTTTTGCACTGCAAGAACGCAAGGAGTTTTGCGAGTATTTGCAAAGCATCAACACCGCAGGCATGCCTTTTCTGGTATTTTTGCACAAAGGCTCAATCGTTGCTTGCGGAGGGCTTACAATCGAACCAGACAAGCGGCAAGCGTCTCTATCGTGGGGAATGGTCGGCAAGGCATTTCACAGACAGGGGTTGGGTACCCATTTGGTGGAAGCGAGGCTGACGTTGGCACGTTCTATACCAGAAATCGATGAATTGGTGTTGGCGACCAGCCAGCATACCCACGGTTTCTATGAGAGATTCGGCTTCGTAATTTCTAAAATTACACCTGATGGTTTCGGTTCTGGATTGGACCGCTGGGATATGACTCTGCGTTTCGAATAGAGCCCGCTTATAAAATCGGATTTTCAAAACCGAGGTATTTAAACATCAATACCCAACCGGATGTGAGCCGCATAAAAACGCCGCGACAAGCGCGGCGTTTTTTCTGCATATTTCGATTTACAGGAAGCTCTCTGGAATTGGCTTCCACTCGCCATCTTGATTATCGAACTGCGGAATATGCGCGAGACTGTGAAGCAGCTTCACATCATCGCCAAGCACTTCCTGCCAATCCCTGGCTTCAGTGAGGATAACGCCAACACCGACAACTTCGCCGCCTGCCTTACGCACCAGCTCAACCGAACCCTTGAGGCTCGAACCGGACGCAACCACATCATCCACCACAACTACGCGCTTGCCTTCAAGCAGCGGAATTGCCTGACGGTCGAGAAGCAGACGCTGCTCACCCTTCGACGTGATGGACGAGATTGTCTGTACCAACGCATCGCCAAGATGAATCTTTGGTGACTTTTGCAAGATCACATAATCATCAAGACCAAGAGCACGTGACACTTCAATCGCTACCGGAATACCAAGTGTTGCAGCGCCGACGATCACATCTGGCTTCAGCGGTGCAAGCTTTTCAGCCAATGCCTTGCCCACATGCTCACCAAAATGCACACCGAGATCAATGACCATCATCAGCGAAATAGCGAAGTTCGGATTGATCGGCACGATCGGCAGATCAACCTTGCTGCCCGCCACATCGACGGTCCAGACCTGACCGTTTCCGGAGAGTTTCGCACTGTCTTCAGTCATCGTTTTGCATCCTTGGGATTGAAGCATTTCCAGCAAAAGTGTGAAACGGTTTTGCGCCCGGAAATGCGTGAAAACAAACCGTCAGAGCGGTTCCAACTATTCATCTTTTGTGGGCACCGCTCTGAGTCTCGATTCGACCAGCAGGCCGACATTACGCCATGTGGTACGCTTGCGCTTGGTGTCAAAGCCATAAATAGCAAGAGACAGCGAAATAGCGTGGGCCATACGGATCGCCTGCACCAGAAGCGGCACTCCGCGCGCCAGTGCAAAACGCAGACGCATGGGGAACGAAACGTCGTCAATTTCCATACCGCGTGCACGCTGCGCATCAGCGATGCGCTCGAAATCCTCACGCAACATCGGAATGATACCGAACGTCAGTGACAAGACAAGCGTCACCATTGGCGGCAGACGTGCAGCGCTGGCCGCAGCCAGAATGGAGCCGGGTGTGCTGGTTTCCATAACGAAATAGAAGGCTGCGGTGGTCGTTACCAGACGCGCCGCCATGCCTGCTGCAATAGGCAAAGTATCAACGAATGCCATGCCTTGCAGCACGAGATTGAGAATCCAGCTTGCCATGACGAGCAATGTCAGAAGCACTGCACCTTTGAGATAGCCGCGAAGGCCCGGCACCTTGACCAACACCAGAAAACCGACCGTGACCAGCGCAAGCGGTAAACCATATTTCCAGCCCGGCACCAGCCAGGCTGCAAGCATGACCAGAAATGCTGCTGCAAGTTTTACGAAGAAGTTGAGGTCATAGAAGATTTTCATGCCGCTTCTCCGGTCTCGACAACACGCGGCTTCGGCCAGCCAAGTGCACTGTATGCCTCTGAACTCCATGATGCATCCACATCGCCGTCAAAGGTGACATGGCCACGATCCAGGATCATGACGCGAGATGAAACATCATCCACGAGTTCCAGATCGTGAGAGATCAACATCACAGCACGGTTTTCAGCGAGCGCTGTTTCCAGGAACAGCTCCAGCATGCGCCGACCGTTTAAATCACGCGCCAGAAGCGGCTCGTCGAGAATTGCAACTGAAGCACCGGCTGCCTCTGCACAAGCAAGCCCAAGCAAAGCCTGCTGACGCGACGAGAGAGCAAACGGGTTGGTTTCCTCGTGTCCACCAAGGCCATATTTTTGCAAACAAGCGGTCGCACGTGCCGTAACCACATCGTCTTTTGGTGCGCGCGTGGCAGCGGTAATCGCAAACACCACTTCTTCCAGCACTGTCATATTGAACAGGATACGGCGCATATTCTGTGGCAGATAGGCGATGGAACGTGCGCGCTTTGCAGCCGTCCATTTGTCGGCATTCTCGCCGCCAATGGTAATGGTGCCAGCCGCAATTTTCTGAAGCCCCAGAATAGACTGAAACAGCGTAGTTTTGCCCGCACCGTTTTTGCCGATCAGTGCAACAACTTCACCAGCGCGAATTTCAAAATTCACGTTTTCCAGAACCGGTTGCCCATCACGGCGCTGAAGCTGGGTCTTGATCCCGGAAACAGAAACAAGCACTTTGCCATTTTCTTTGGCGCCTGCAAGACGCTTGCGAACGCCAATGGGCGGAAGAACGCCTGCATCTTCCCAAGCCGCAGCATCATTGATGATTTCGGAAAGCGACACCAGAGGCGCCAACTTTCCATCTTTCAACAAACCGACATTCGTCACCACAGCCTGCAAAGACGCCGGGTCTTGTTCTGCGATCAGCAGAGCTGGGATTTCCGCGCCGAGCTTCTTCAAAACGCGGACAAGACGCTGCCGTGCAGCTGGATCGAGACCCGTGGTCGGCTCATCGAGAATAAGCAGCTTCGGCTCTGCTGCCAGTGCCGCAGCCATCGCAACCATCCGGCGCTCGCCGCCCGACAGCGTCAGCACGCGACGACCACGCAAAGCGTTAAGTTCCAGCTCATTCAGGAGATCGTCGATCCGTGCACGGATGACATCTCTGGCGAGACCGCGATTTTCCAGCGGAAATGCGACGAGGTCTTCAACGCTCAGATCCCATAGCTGGTCTTCGACATTCTGCGACACCACCCCGACCATGCTGAAGAGTTCGTCCTTCGGCATGGAGGAAAGTGGCTTACCATTAAGCGATATTTCGCCAGCGAAAACCTGAGGCGTGATCAGACGCGGCACAATGCCAGACGCAGCGTTGAGCAGCGTGGTTTTACCACTACCGCCCGCGCCGCAAATAAGAAGGCGTTCGCCATCACGAATATTCAGGCTGGCTTCGGCGATGCCCAAAACGGAATCGCCAAAGCCTACTTTTACATTCTGTAGTTGGAGCACTTTTTTAGGCTCGCAATCAGAAACGGGTAAAGCCGGACGGATGAGCGCCCTTGAGGATCTTCAGAGCTGGAACGACCAGCAGTGGCGTACCAATGAGCATTGGTACGATATCAGAGAGACCGAGATACATAACCGCCCACCAATATGGGAAAATGCCAAGATAGGCCAGGCTGGCCGAAACAGCAGCCACCATCAAAAGACCAACAACAAGGCAGGTTGCCGCAATTTTAATCAGCGTTGCGCGATTGAATGTGGTGGTCTTTGGATCAAACAGCATGCCCGGGATCAAGCCAGTCAGACCGACCATGATGCCATCGATGATAAGCGAATGCGCAGGAATGAATGTTCCAGCAAGCAACGACCAGATAACGGTGCCGAGATAACCGCAGATAAAACCGCTTTTACGGCCAAGAAGAATGCCGACGAGCGGCGGAAGGAAAGCGAAGATACGCCACTGGATAACACCAGGCACGAGCTGGATAGGGTTCGCATAGGCCCAGAGAACGCCTGTTGCAGCAGCAGCAACGATTGAAAGAACGATTGGAAACAAAGTGTTTCCATCATTGTGAGTGATGGTGGTGTTGGACATTATCATAATCCCGTAAAGCGCCTCCCGCTTGCAATAAGCAAGAACCATGCCGTTTGGCTGTCGCAGCGAGCGAAAGGAACTTTAAGATGGTAAAAGTGGGGGCTATCCTGTCGGCATATCTGTAGCGCTATGAACAGGCAAAAACACTGCGCTTGCAGTAGAGTCAAGCAGTCTCACGGTGTTTGACGCAATGAGTCACATTAAATCGGCCTGTTAAAGCAATATTCGATCATTCCCCCACAATTTCGGAAAGCATTTCGACCAATTGCCGTATCTGGTCGGGGCCATTCTCCATATGTCGGATGACGATTTCCATAGGATCAACAGCAGGCAAACCCGCTGCAGCAGGCACAATGCGGTGCACAGGCTGCGCGACACGTGTAGGGAGAAGGCTGACGCCCAATCCTTCTGCAACTGCACTTTGAACACTTGCGAGACTGGAACTGGTAAAAACGACATGCCACGGCCGTCCGATGCGGTCGAGCGCTTCCATCATATCACTGCGGTAAAGGCCATTTGGCGGGAACACGACCAGCGGCAAAGAATCAATATCCGAAACCGGATAGTCCGCACTTTCCAGCCATGACAGTGGTTCAGGCCAGTGCATCGTCCCCACAGTCTCTCCACGTTTCTGCTTGATCATGACAAGATCAAACTCGCCCGTTTCAAAGCCCTTCTGTAGCTCGCGACTTAACCCACTGGTCACTTCCAGCTTCATGTTGGGATGTGTACGCAGGAAAGCTGCGAGCGCCGGCGTCACGAGCCTTGCCGCAAAATCCTCAGCCAATCCAAGTCGGAAAACGGCGGTAAGCGCGTTACCGGTCATGGCTGCAGCCGCCTCATCATGCAAATGCAGCATGCGTCGTGCATAGCCGAGCAGCTTTTCGCCAGCGTCTGTTGGGCGGATATCATGGCGTGCACGCTCCAGAAGAGATTGCTCCGCTGCTTCTTCAAGGCGGAGGATTTTCTGGCTTACAGTCGATTGCGTGGAATGCAACTGTTGTGCGGCGACCGTGAAGCTCCGGCTATCAACAACAGCCACAAAAGCACGCAGGAGATCGAGACTGAATACGTTATTCATAATCTGAATGAATACCAGTTGAACATTTAATTTCTAAATATGACTTATAGCTAGTATTTAATCAATAAATTAGGAGCACCGCCGATGCGTCAAACGATACTTAGCTTGAGTGCCTTGGCATTGATTGCAGGGACGATAGTCGTGACCGAACCAACTCTGCCGAGCCACCACGCCGCAGCACGCGCGCAAAGCTCGCTCATTGACGCCGCCACAGCAGGCAATCTTCCCGCTGTAAACGATGCCATTAAAGCAGGTGTTAATCTGGACGCGCGTGGCAACCGGGGCGAAACAGCCCTGCTGGCTGCCACCCATGCCAATCATGTCGATGTCGCTCGCGCGCTTATTGAAGCGGGCGCGGACGTAAACGCCAAAGATGCGATCAAGGATAGCCCTTATCTTTATGCGGGCGCACGCGGTCATCTCGAAATCCTGAAACTCACGCTCTCTCACGGGGCTGACCTTAAAAGTACCAATCGCTATGGTGGCACAGCACTGATCCCGGCGTCAGAACGTGGTCATGTGGAAACCGTACGGACGCTGATTGAAGCAGGCGTGAAGGTCGATCACGTCAATAATCTCGGTTGGACCGCTCTTCTCGAAGCCATCATCCTGGGTGACGGTGGGCAACGTCATGTCGATATCGTGAAATTACTGATTGATGCAGGAGCAGATGTAAATCTTGCCGATAATGATGGCATTACGCCATTACAGCATGCACGTCAGCGCGGCTTTGCGCCCATGGTGGCGATGCTGGAAAAGGCTGGCGCGAAATGAGTATGAACAACGCATTTCTTGATCAGGCAATTGCGCTTGCGTTTGAAAACGTCGAGCAAGGCGGACGCCCATTCGGTGCAGTCGTCGTAAAAGACGAAAAGGTCATCGCCACGGGCGTTAACCGCATGCAGGCAGATTGCGATCCAACTGCCCATGCCGAATTACTGGCACTGCGCGCAGCAGGCAAAATATTGCAGTCCCCGCGTCTCGACGGTTGCAGTGTTTATGCAAGCGGCCAGCCCTGCCCCATGTGTTTTGCTGCCATGCGCATGTCAGGTGTTACCGAAATCGTGTTCGCCTACTCAAACGATCAGGCTGCCCCCTACAATCTCTCGACGGCAAAAATTGCCGAAGAGCTTTCCAGGCCTATAAGCGAGCAAACGGGCATCAAGGTTGAGCATTGCTCCCCTGACGATGGCGAACGGCTCTATCGCGCATGGCAGAAAAAAGAACAGTCAAAGCGCTAGATAAAATGCATCCCACCACAACTGCGCCAGCTGGCAAACAGGCCAGTTCAGTCGCTCTTATAATACTCGTCGTCTTGATCGGCCTTAATCTCCGGCCTTTCCTCACGGCACCGGGGCCTGTTCTCACGGATATCGCGAACGATACCGGAATGGGCTTTGGCGCGCTGTCATTACTCACGTTTCTACCGATGTTATTGATGGGGCTTGGTGCCTTTGTCGCGCCACGCATTCAATCATTGATCGGCACGCGCCGAAGCATGTTCGCAGCACTCGTGATACTCGCCGCCGGTTCGGTCTTGCGTGGTTTCGTACCCAACGGTTTATCATTGGTGCTTACCGCCGTCCTCTGCGGTGCAGGCGTTGCCATGATTCAAGCAATCATGCCCGGGCTCATCAAAGCGAAATTTCCTGCAAGTATTGCAGCCGTTACAGGCCTTTATTCAGCAATGATTATGGGCGGCGGGGCGCTTGGCGCCCGTTTGACACCTTGGCTGGCGGGTTCGGAACATAATTGGCGCCTTGCGCTTGCAGTTCTCGCAATTCCTGCAGTTGTGGCTTTGTTCGCAGCAATACCAATCCTGAGTGAAACGGCCTCATCCGGTTCGAAATCGGGTATAACGATCAAACTTCTTCGACGCCCACGTACATGGGTTTTGATGGCGGCCTTCGGACTGGTGAATGCAGGTTACTCATCAATGGTAGCCTGGCTTGCACCTTATTATCAGTCGCTCGGTGTCGAAGCTTCCGCGACGGGCAATCTGGTGGCGATCATGGCAATTGCTCAGGCGCTCTCGGCCTTTGGCCTTCCACTTCTTGCACGACGCAGTATCGACCGTCGGCCCTGGCTTTTTCTGACATTGGCTATGCAGGGCTTAGGATTTGCAGGCCTCGCCTTCGCCCCGCAGCTTTCTCCACCGTTCTGGTCTGCTATCTGTGGAGCTGGTCTTGGCGGCAGTTTTGCACTAGCGATGATAACGTCGCTCGACCACCTTCCAAAACCGGAAGAAGCTGGCGCACTGGCGGCCATGATGCAAGGCGGCGGCTTTCTGATTGCTGCCCTCGGCCCGATTGCAACAGCTTTCCTGCACAATCTGACTGGCAGCTTTGCTTCAGGCTGGATTATGCATCTTGTTCTGGTTGCAAGTATCTGCCCGCTTTATCTGAGCTTCAATCCGCGACACTATGCACGTGTGATGAGTTTCGTAATGGCTACTGAAAACAGCACACAATAACGTTACCTGACCCATTTCATGGATCAAAGCCGGTGTTTTGCGCGAAATTTTGGAGTAGATGCCTTGTTGACCTTACCAATCCGGATAAGGTTGGCAGAATTCTTTCGTTTATTCGCAGCGCAACGCTCTGTCGCTCGTCACCCATATAATTGGTCGATGAAATGAAGCATGAAACGGTCGTCAAAGAAGGGACATTCGTAGCACCTGATGGCCTTCCCAAGCCACGTATCTATTGGGCTTGGGCAACGCTCATGGTGGGGCTTACCCTTGCCGTGATTGATGGCACCATCGCCAATGTTGCACTTCCGACCATCGCTGCCGACTTTTCTGCGGGACCGGCCGCATCGATCTGGATCGTCAATGGCTATCAGTTGGCAATCGTCATCACACTTCTGCCTTTAGCGGCATTGGGTGAAATTTACGGCTACCGGCGCGTCTATCTTATAGGCGTATCATTGTTCACGCTTGCCTCGATCGCCTGCGTGTTTTCCCGTTCCCTGGAAGCACTCACAATAGCGCGCGTCATTCAGGGCTTTGGCGCTGCAGGTCTGATGAGCGTCAACACTGCATTGTTGCGCTATACGGTTCCGCAGGCCAAATTCGGCACGGCCATTGGCCTCAACGCACTCTTTGTTGCAGTTTCCTCGACCATCGGCCCAACACTTGCCGGGATCATCCTGCATTCACTGAGCTGGCCATGGCTTTTCGTGATAAACATTCCGCTTGGAGTGCTGGCTGTCGCGATGGGCCTCAAAAGCCTGCCAGACAATGAGCGCTCGTCGCGCCGGTTCGACTATCTGAGTGCAGTTCTCAGTGCGCTGGCGCTCGGATTGCTGGTAACGGTGATCGATAGTGCAGGCAATGGCGTCGATGCTGGCTGGCTTTTACTGCAAGCTGCGGCCTGTGTGTTCGCTGCAACCTGGCTTATCCGCCGCTCGCTTCGCACCAGCGATCCGCTGCTACCGCTCGATCTGTTACGGATTCCTGTTTTCAGCCTGTCGCTTTGCACATCCATCATGTCATTTCTGGCGCAGATGATGGCCTTCATCTCTCTGCCATTCCTGTTTCAGAGTGTTTACGGCTTCACACCCATTGAAGTCGGCTTCCTGATAATGCCATGGCCAATTGCACTGGCTATCATTGCCCCGCTATCCGGTAAACTTTCAGATAAATACTCGCCCGCAACACTTGGTCTTGTTGGATTGATTATCTTTGCGACAGGTCTGGCCCTGGTTGGCCTTCTGCCGGAACAACCAACAATACAGGATATTTGCTGGCGCATGGCGATTTGTGGCATCGGATTTGGCTTCTTCCAGGCACCGAACAACCGCATGATCATAACCTCTGCTCCTCGCGCCAGAAGTGGCGCTGCAAGTGGTATGCTCGGAACTGCAAGATTGATGGGGCAGTCGCTCGGCGCGGCCTTTGTTGCCTTCCTGCTAGCCCATTGGGGGATCGCGAATATCCCCAACATCTTGCTCGTTGCTGCGGGCTTTGCCGCATTCGCCTCCATCATCAGCATTGCGCGGCGCAAGCGTTAACGACTGAATGGATCAGCCTGTGAATCTTTGTAAATATCTTAGTCGAAACATCAAATTCCCTGTTGCAATCCTGAAATCATTAGTCCATATAGCGCGTGCCTAACGGAAACGACTTCTCTCAGAGAAGACTGGCGCGAGCGGGTGTAGCTCAGGGGTAGAGCACAACCTTGCCAAGGTTGGGGTCGAGGGTTCGAATCCCTTCGCCCGCTCCAGTTTTCCGAGGCTTTCCAGAACAGTACAGAGAATTAACACCTCCGAGCGCGTTTCTATCTTTGGAAATTTTATTCGCAATACGCAAAACCTCCGCTGCATCCGAAGATTTCCGCCAACCTCATTTAGGCCTTTCCCATGATCCGTAGTGTCTGTTTGTTAATCGTCGGCATCGGCGCGCTCATTCAGGGGATTTTAAAACTGGGATATCCGGCTCAGGCAGTTGAAAAATCGGGCTGGCTCTATCAGCAGTTTGGTGATCAGGGTGTCGCCTTCGGAATGATAATTCTTGGTATAGTTGCTTTCATCATCGGTGCTATAATGTTCAATAACAGCTGGATCAAAGCTATTCGCGAACGCGCGCAGCGTTGAACTTTCAAATCATTGTTGAAAAATCGAAAGTATCAGCGGGCGAGACATGCCCGCTGTATTATTTCAGCATCCAGCGAACGACTAAAAGCGGGTCAACGCTTAAGCGTCATCTGCAGGTTCATCAGCACCAGATTTGATATCTCAGCATGAATATCTTTGCGCGCTCTGCCGGTCTCTTCACAGATCGGATCAACTTCTCCAACTGAATCGAGAAACTCAGACGCTCCTTCCTTACACTCGGGCAGGAAACTGAAATGGTCCGAACCTTTGACTGTGGCATAGCTGCTGTTTGGAACGAGTGCCGCCAAATGGCCCGCTTGAACTGCGGTTGGAATATTTCCTTCGCTGCCCAGATTAATAAAGCCCATTGGAATTTTGATTTCCTCGAGACTCTGAGCCACATAGGCTTGAGCCAGACCCGGATCGATCATCACAGCAGCCTTGATACGCTGATCGAGATTTGACTGTTCAAAACGTGCCTTATCGACACGACGCAGATCAAGCTTTTCAACATTCACCGCTTCATCATCGGCATAGCCCCGACCGCCCGCATACCAGGCGCAATCCCATTTCGTGTAAGTGTCGCAATAGCGCACATATGCTTCCAGATTGGCCCGAGCACCGGCAATTTCCATTGCAGTTGAGCCGCCAAGCGAAAATCCGACAACGCCGATACGATCTGCATCTATATGATCCTCCCAGTTTGAGTTGCCGATCAGATAATCGATGACCGTCGAGAGATCCTGTGTGCGCTCCCAAAGCTTCGGTGTTGCAGCAGGCAAGGAGTCACCAGAAGTCGTGCCTGGATGATTGGGGCCTGCAACAATAAAGCCAGCCTTTGCAAGCTCGACGGCAAGCCAACCCGCCGCCTCGGCGCGACCACCCGAGCCATGGGAAAGCATGACAAGCGGAAACCGCCCGTTACCGAGCGGCGCGTCTTTTGATGCCGTACTGCCTTTAAATATCCTGTTATCACCGAACAGTACGGCAGCCCCCGCTCCCGTCGCAGGATACCAGAGTGTCACAGCGAGATTTTTCCCGCGCCCTTGTGATGGCACTTCAACTGTGCGGACACCCACATCAGCAGCAAAAGCATTGGAAGCGGCAAGCGTTGTGCCAATAGCAAAGGCTGAAAACAACAGATTAAAGCGGCTCATCGTGTATCTCCATATTTCATACGATGAGCCATGCTTTCCAGAGAACGTATTATCTGGCGTTCTAAATCACGATTCAGGTCGTTCAGAATCGCGATATAGATCAATGATCGGCAACATATCGCCCATCAGATTGCGAGACCGCTTTTGATTTTCGTTCCTTTGCCCTTTGTCGTTGCGCTTTTGCTGCTCATCCTTCTGGTAGTGATGTGGCGTCGTCAGGAGAATGCTGCCTCCAATCACCCATTCCAATTGCTGATCGTATTGTGCGCGGCGCAATCCGTGGCTGTGGGCCTTCGCTGGGGCTATGGGCTGGCAGAAGTTCGCTATTTGCTTCCCATTATCGCGAGCTGCCTGCCTCCACTCGTATATGTGAGTTTTCGGAGCCTGATACGTGGAGACAGCAAGGTTCAAACCCGTCATATCTGGTACGTTGCAGCTTTTCCGGTTGTGACTACAGCCATCCTGCTGACTGTTCCCGTTCTCTTGGATGCTGGCCTTATTGTTCTATTTGTGGGATATGCACTCGCACTTCTCTATCTTGGCAGAACCGGCCCAGACGGGCTTGACGATGCGCGTTTCGACAGTGCGATTTCGGCGCATCGCGCGCTTATTATTGCTGCAGTATCGCTTTGCCTGTCGGCCTTTTTCGACCTTGCCGTTTTGATGGACTTTGAATGGACGAATGGTAAGAATGCAGCACTGATCGTCGGCAACGCCAATCTGCTCGGGCTGCTTTTCGTGGGCCTGACAGCGATGGTTGCAAGCCGCGCAAAACCTTCTGCACCTGTTCCGCTTGAAGAAAGCGAAAACGAGGCCCGCAACGAGCAGGATCGGGATAGTCTCGCGCGTGTAGAACATGTCCTCATTCAGAACCGACTATATCTGGACGAGAATTTGACTCTTATAAGGCTTGCGCGAAAAGTGGGTCTGCCAGCGCGCCAGATTTCGAGCTCCATAAACCGGATTACCGGTAAAAACGTATCCCAATACATCAATGATTATCGCATCACTGAAGCCTGTCGACTGCTGCAAGAAACTACACTGCCCGTTACGACGATAATGTTTGAATCAGGGTTTCAGACCAAATCCAATTTCAATCGGGAATTTCGGCGTGTCACCTCGTTAAGTCCTGCAACTTGGCGCGACCAACAGGGAGCAGCATGATAGAAAATGTGGGGTATCAATAATATTTTCTTAGGGTCGCTCAAAAAGTTCTGCCCCGCGAATTGCGAAGCAGAACTTTGTCAGCTCTTTAACCGAAAATAGTTTTACCGCCGGAGAAACCGCCGCCCGGCACGGAGATTCTACCCACCCGATTTGGTCCTACTGCCAACTGGATCTTGGTGCCCTGTTCCTGCTTCACTGTGGTCGATGTATCAACCTGACCGCTGGTTGGGGCTGCGGCGAAGGCTGCACTGGCAGTCATCAATGAACCGGCTGCAAATAACAAAATAGTCTTCATCTTTTCCTCCGATACTGGCAAAGGCCAGAAAGCGCCATGAACCAAAATACAAGGGGATCATGCTGGCGCTGCTTCACAATCCAGCATGACACTAATCGGAGGGGGCAGATCGGCACATACGTCAGATGTCGTATTTCGTCATAGCTGAAGGCTAGAGAACTTCCAGTTCATAATGAATCATAGGAACTCTCTATCTGTTTGTTTTTACAAATGTTTTTATCAAAAAGGCTTCACACTTTTGGGAAACATGCTTTAGTATGATTTAGAAATGAAGTACCAGTCCCAGTATCGGTCCTTTTTGAACCACATCGTAAACGAAACCATCGTGACTATAGTCGACACCAAGCGCACGATAGCCTGCAACGGCAGATAGATTGTCCCTGAACTGATATCCGAATGTTCCGGCAACATCCCAATCCATTCTTGCCTGCCCCGCACCCACGATGCCCCAACCACTGAAGTAAAGATCATTCGTCAGGAAGTACTTACCGCGTATTCCGGCAACGGCATCGACCCATGCAGCGCTGTCACGCCCGCTGTGCCCGTCCAATAATCCACCATCAAAAGAGATTTCCGTACTCGCGTACCAGACGCGCGCGCCTGCCACTACATCCAGCCGGCTTCTCCCTTCTTCTAGAAGACTGTAACCTCCGCCGAAAAAGCCGGAAAACGTCTCGGATTTAATATCGACGCTGTTGCTCAACACACCGTAAGGGGTCTGACCACCTGTCGATATTTTTGTATAAATGATATCGCTGAACAGACTATAGCGATCATAATGCCCTTCAATGACACCCATGAACGAGAAGTCGAGTTCTTTGAAGAGGCTCCCGAAGTCAGATTTCATTTTTGCGGGTGGCAACCCAAATTGGCCCGCTGTGCCACTGATACCGGCTGCCCAAAAATATGGGCTTGCACTAAAGCGCCATCCATCCGGTTTGATCTCTTGCCTTACAGGCTCTGAGACAGTGGGCGCCAACAGAATATCAGCAGCGACGGCCATATGCTGACTGCCAATCAAAGCACTCAGCGCGATCGCGAAAAATCTATAGTGATGCATTGTCCCCCCGAAATTCCGCTTCGGTGATCAGTTGAGGGAAAGGGCTGTCATTGCATTTGCTCTGAGAGCGCCTGCTCCTCAACAGCGCAATCGACAGACGGTCTGCTCGCGGCTTCCAGTTCTTTGCGCGCGGCCTGAATATCAGCAAGGAATTCGGGATTGCTGTGCAGTTTAGCAACTGTCGCTGCGCCCATAATGCGTCCCGCGTCAACATCACTTTGCCAGTGCGCGTTACAGATCACCCGGCTTTGTCCAAACGACAACCCGCGTTTGAACAGATCATCGGCGCGCTTTGGATTGACTTCTGCCAATGTGAGCGCCCATGCCCATCCTGCAGCTGTGTGTCCCGACGGATAGGAGCCGTCCTGACGCAACACAGCTTCCTCATCCGGCTGGCATGTGCCTTCGTTGTGCACGACGAAAGGGCGGGTTCTGTTATACTTGTTCTTGATGCCATAGGTGGAAAGCCCTGCATCGGTAAGAACTCGCTGCATCAAATTGTAAAGATGCGGGGTCTTCTCTTCACTAATATCAACGCCCATGGCGCAGGAGAAATTCTTCGCAGGCTGTGGGAACTGCAAATCAGCATCCGTCCGCGCCTGATCCCAACGTGCTTTTCCGCGGAGCGCAATGGTAGCCTCTCTTGCAGCCTCATCACGTGCCAGTGCCGCACTTCCTTCCGCTGGAGGTGAACCAAGCAAAACAAGACTGTTGGGAAGCTCACTCGGTTGCAGATAGCCCGGTGCGAGATGAAAATGCGGATCCGTTACCTTCGGGCCAACGGCATTGTCGGCCAGAGCGAAACTCGCTACTTGGCCAGACAATACGACAGAGCTGATCAAGACCACCCGAGAAATGTTCGAAAACATTCCAGTTCTCCTCAAAATGGGATTCAGGCTGTTTACTGGCGGGCGTCAGTCATACTTCCACAGATAGCGGACGGATAAACGGACACCTCATCACTGCATAAACACAAGTGGAGGAGCGGCCAAAACCCACATCCCATGGGACAAGACCGCTTCGCCAGGCATTCAGCCGATGTGACTTAGTTCAAACGCGGCTTGGCCTCGGGAAACTTCCACTCGCCGCTAACAACGGATTGATCTGGACGATAAAGTCTTACGGTGTAGTTCCAGCCTTCAACAACGGGCAGGCAGTTTGGAATTTTGCCGTCACAACCACCAAATTGCGCAGTCACCGACCCGTCAGCATTTTTCTTTGCGGTGATACTGTTGAGCGAATAGGCACTATACTCATTCTTTTCGAAGAAGCCTTTGGCGTTATAAACGCTGATCGACCAGAAGGCCTGCACAGGCACATTCTTTGGCACATCCAGCGTATAGACAGTTTTTCCATCGTTTTTCTCAGGCGTAAAACTCGGATACATCGCATCCTTTTCCGGAATGCCGCCCCATCCAGAGGCTGTACCAATCAGATGCCGGATCGGATCGACGTGACCACGGGCTCCAAAAGAACCGTTATACGACGTCTGATGCTTTGCTAATGAGAGCAGCGCATTACGGATGTCAGTCAGGCTTTCGTCATCCCAGTTTGGCAGATCAAGTTTGCCTGAATCCTTCTGGCTGACCTTGATGGCATCCTGAAGCTTATGGACCTCGTCAAGATCCTTTGGATCATTGGGGTCAACAAGTGTGCGAACGGCGACGAAAGCATATTTGCTACCAACCGATTCCTGCGTCAGCGTAACCGGCTTCGTGCCATAAGCGACAATGGGTAGATAGTGATCCTGATCGACGACCATCATCGACATATAGCGCTTGCCCGTATCAGGCAGAGAGAGCGTTACCGGCCCGGCAGCAAGATCAAATACGGCAAATGAATAAAGCGTATCGCGGTTCATACGGATGACGGTCTGCTTATCGATCGCCACAGGTTCCCGAGAATGCTTGAACTGGCCCAGTTTGCCTATGTCCTTAACATTGGCTGCAAGGTAATGATCGGTCTCAGCGCGGACAAAATTGTCAACGGTGACTGGTATCTTGCTGTCTGAGGTCTCAGCATACGCTCCCCCGACCCAAACAGCCGAGGCGACGGCAAGACTGATCCCAACCGAACGGAACATGGAATACCTCTTCATTCAATCAAACTAACAACCACGGTGCCCCTCCACAGGATGCGGCAGGGATCAATTCAAACACCACCAGCAAATCACTATTTGATCAGCTGACAAATCTTATCCCGATCGCTTCTAACATTCGCGAAATACCAGTCTTGCCATTTCGTGCCATTTTCCATTTCGCCTATTCCGGGAACATAAGGGTCAGGGTCGTACGCAGTCCCCACTCTGGAGTACCGGCAGGACCATCGGCGTAGTAGCGCCCGCCCACCTGAAAGCTCATAGCCTGATCATTCACCTTGAAAACCTGAGTAGCACCCAAATTAATTGGCACCAACCACTGTCTGGCCTCCCAGTCATAGGTTGAATCGACACTGAGCGACATCGATCGTCCCTGGCCAAAATTATAAGAAACAAACGGCTGCAACAGACTGGCGCTCACATCTTGCCGGCCCGAAGGACCGGCAACAGACCAAACATGATTACCCAATGCGCCGACCGTCCACGCTTTTTCCTGAACAAGCGCTACCGCTGTCGGACCAAGCCCGAATTTGCCACTACCAAGATATTCATCGGTGGCCGTAGGAAGAAGAAACACCGGACCGACGCCCCATATCAAACCACCGGGCCCCGGTTTTGTGGGAGACAGAAAAAAGCTGGCATTTATATCGCCTAAACCGGAAACGCTGCCACCGGGCATATAATCCCGATAAGCGATTGGTATGATCGTGCGCGATATAAGATTCCACTCATCGTTTAAACTGAATGGAATAACAGGCTGAATGTTGAGGCCGTAGGCAAAGCCGTCTTTGTTCGGGCCTGCCTTGAAATCAAAATTATTTTGCAAGGGAACGCTGATCAGGCTGGCGAGAGGATTGGCTAGCTGTTGCGACAGATCATCAGCAGAAGATTCGGACCATGCCAAACCAGTATTAAAGGTTATAAAGCCGGTGATCGAGATAATCATGGCACATGACCGCTTAAGCCCCTTGAACAGACCATTCATGAACTGCATTCCCCGTAAACAAATACTGAAATTGTCTTACATCAGCAAAAAGATGCCATTCCGCAGAGCGTGATCTGGCCAATACCAACAGCAGCTAGCCGATCATTGCGTGATGGCCGACAAATTCCGATCAAACCGTTTCTAGCGGGGGCAGATCATCAATCTTGCCATTTAGTGCCAACTTCTGGCTGGCAACGGTTTTCTTGCACTGAAAATCAATAAATGTAATGCACCTATATTCCGGGCAAACCCCACCTATCGCAACCGCGACTGCTCACGAAATTGACGTGGTGTAACACCAGAAATCCGGCGAAATGCTCGCGTAAAATGAGCAGGGTCAGAATAGCCCGACGCAAAAGCTATATCAATGATCTTAGAATTGGATTCACACAACAAATGGCTTGAGCGCTCAAATCTCACGGCATCCAGAATATCTGAATATACAAAACCGATATTCGCGAGTTTACGTTGAAAAGTGCGCGTACTGACGCCAGCCATCTCTGCAATCTCAGCAAGCGTGGGAACCCCTCCATCAAGATAGGATGGCAACATCAGTTTGAGAAGTTCCACAACATCGTAGCCAGAAGGCCCATCCTCCTGATCCAGAACCGGATTAAATGATCCAGTCAAACAGTTGGAGAGACTGAGACACGAAATCGGTATGCTGATCCAGGCGGCGTGCTGCCCAGATAGGAAGCGCACATTTGGCCAGAAGGATTGGGTCGCTTCACTCGGCGTATAATGCGCTTCAAAAGCCATTGTCGGCGGCGTCCAGTTGGGACCAGTGAATTGCCGCACGATATAGATCGAGAAAATATTCTGAAGCCATTGCGCATGCTCAAGATGCTGAAGCTCTTTTGTTATTGCGAGCTTGCTGCAAACCCGCACGTGATCGTTATCGTGTTCGATCCACATGCTCAGGATCGTATCTTCCCTTGAAGCCTCGCTGCAGGCATGTCGCAACGCAACGAGCAATGTCGGAGAATGAGCGATCAATGCTCTGGTTTTCTCTCTCAGATGAGAAAAATGCAGCCGCTGGCTGGCCAGGAAACCGAAATCTGTGATGCCCTGAGAGCTTTGGGCAGTTTCAATAAACCGAATTGCTGGCAATACCGGAACATAGAGATTGCTCTTTGCCTCAAGAGAGGATGGCAGTCGGGCTTTCTCCAAAAGCGAACTCGTAGGCGCACCCAACTCATCAAGTATACCCATAAAAGGAAGAAGAAATTGGCTACGCGTTAAAGGGATGTTGGCCATCGCATCTTTTCTCCCTCGCTCAGCTGATGTTTTCTTGCAAGAAATTGGGCGAAATACAACGACTATATTGTCGAGCTGGAGAATTGAACTCGAAGAAAGCATCCTGCTTGCCGATATGCGCTGCGACGAGTTCAGTATTGAGGCCTAAATTAGCCAATCACCTTCCCCGAGTGATAGCGCACGAGGAAATTGCACACGCCTGGTGCCACGCCATCCGATAACTTCTTTACCTAGGTTTTCTGTATTTGAATTAGGACGAACGCTCCAGCGGCCACACTTCAACGACACCACGAGCAACAGCGCAGGGAGTTCGTGACACCATCTCAATGGCTTCATCCAGATTAGCAGCTTCAATTATAGCAAATCCGGCCACTGGTAGCGAAGAACTCATGAATGGACCGCTCATCGTTTCAACCCGGGCAGAGTCAAGATTGCGTACCTGCACCGGGTTCCCAGCGATCCCCATTAAAACTCCATCTTTCTGCAATTTTGCATCATGGGCATGAGCTGCGTCTCGAATGGGTTTCGGAGTTTGATCGTAGCCCTCCCGATCTCCATATCCAATTGTTACGAATTTAGGCATAGCTATACTCCTCATAAGATGCGCGTAAAAATGAACACTTGTTGCGCCGATCTGATTCAATCAGATCGGCGTTATAGGATAGCTATGCTTGCCTGTTTCTATTTCAACAGTTTCATCAGTTCACTAATGATTATGACGCGGTGGTGTTTTGGCCAGTTGGCGGAATTTATCAGCATCGCGGATCGTAGCTCCATCGGCCAGCTGCGTTACCGTCTGTCGATAGATCATCTGCCAAGGCGTTGCATCTGCCGGTGTCTGCGGAATACCTTCTGCCTTGCGACGTGCGATTTCCGCCTCGTCCACCAGCATATCACACCTCCCCTTGTTGAAGTCTATGCGAATGGTGTCACCGTTGCGCACCCAGGCCAGACCACCGCCCGCTGCACTTTCCGGTGAAGCATTGAGAATGGACGGGCTATCTGCTGTGCCCGATTGGCGACCGTCACCGATGGTTGGCAAACTTGTGATTCCACGCTTGATCAGATGATCCGGCGGCTGCATGTTTACGACTTCGGCAGACCCCGGCCAACCGAGCGGACCAGCGCCCCGAATGACCAATATGCAGCGTTCGTCAATGTTGAGCGCAGGATCGTTGATGCGCTTATGATAATCTTCCGAGCCATCGAAAACGATAGCCCGTCCATCGAAAATCCCTTCCTGTCCCGGCTCTGACAGATAGCGATCACGAAACTCCGGTGACACCACACTCATTTTCATAATGGCAAAATCAAACAGATTGCCCTTCATAACGAGGAAGCCAGCGCGCTCCTTGAGTGGTTTGTCATAAGGGAAAATGACATCACGATCCGATGATTCCCGACCTTCGAGATTCTCCGCCATTGTCTTTCCGGTGACACTCGCGCAAGAGCCGTCGATTTTTCCTGCGGATAGCAGTTCCCACATAATCGCAGGCACACCACCTGCTCGATGAAATTTCTCGCCAAGATATTTGCCAGCCGGCTGAATATTGGCAAGCAGTGGAATATCAAATCCTTCATCCTGCCAATCGTCAGGCTTCAGCTCCACACCTGCATGTTTTGCCATTGCCATAAGATGTGGCTGGGCATTGGTCGAGCCACCAATGGCGGAGTTGACCTTGATGGCGTTTACAAACGCCGCTCGTGTCAGAATGTTTGAAGGGCGGATGTCTTCTAGCACTAGCTCCACCGCACGGCGACCCGTGCGATACGCCATCTGACCACGCTCACGATATGCAGCCGGAATGGCAGCGCAACCTGTGAGCGACATGCCTAAAGCTTCGGCCATTGCGTTCATTGTGGAAGCCGTACCCATCGTATTGCAATGGCCGACCGAAGGCGCGGAACTGAGTGCCGCTTCGAGGAATTCTTCCTTGGTGATTTCACCAGCCGCATATTTGCGACGCGACTGCCATATTACCGTGCCGGAACCGACGAGCTTGCCTTCATGCCAGCCATCAAGCATCGGACCACCGGAAAACACGATAGCCGGAATATCCACGGTGGAAGCCGCCATCAATGCGGAAGGCGTAGTTTTGTCACAACCGGTTGTGAGGACAACACCATCAAGCGGATATCCATACAAGATCTCGACAAGCGCCATATAGGCCAGATTGCGGTCGAGCGCTGCGGTTGGTCGCTTGCAGTTTTCAAACAGAGGGTGGCTCGGAAACTCGATAACAATTCCGCCTGCATCGCGAATGCCATCGCGGATGCGCTTGGCGAGATCGAGATGGTGACGATTACAGGGGTTAAGATCGCTACCAGACTGCGCAATGCCAATAATTGGCTTACCCGAACGCAGCTCTTCCGGCGTCGTGCCATAGTTCATGAAGCGCTCCAGATAGAGCGCTGTCAGATCAAGATGGTCGGGATTGTCGAACCAGTCCTGCGAACGCAGGCGGCGCGGTGTGTTTTGATCATCACTCATTTATCGTCTTCCCGCTGGCGATTATTGATTTTTTCAATATGCAGCAAAATGCCCGAATGATCCGCTTCCGCATGTCCGGCTTCTACAAAAGCGCGGAATTCGTCGCGAATTTCTTCAGTCAACGGCAGCGTGAGCGAAAGGCTCTCAGCCATCGCAGCCACGGCATTCAGATCTTTCAATTGCAGACCAGAAGGACCGCCCGGTTGGAAACTACGATCCACCATGCGTTTCCCATGCAATTCAAGAATGCGACTTTCCGCAAAGCCACCCCGAATGGCATCACGGAACTTGCCACGATCCGCACCACCAGCTTCCACCAGCATCATTGCTTCAGCAACCGCGCCAATCGTGATTGCTACAATCTGCTGGTTAGCCAGTTTGCAAATCTGCCCTGCACCCGAAGGACCGACATGCGTGACGCGGCCCAGCGCTGCAAAAACATCCGCCAGTTCTTCGATCAGGGCCGCATCGCCGCCAGCCATTAATGCCAGCGTTCCGGCTTCCGCACCAACAGTACCACCTGATACAGGACAATCGATGTGACGAATGCCGATTGAACTAAGCTTCTCAGCATGTTCTCTGGCAATTGGCGGCGCAATTGAAGACGTGTCGATAACGACCGCGCCAGCTTTCAGTGCCTCTGCGACACCGCCATCAAACAACACTGAACCTACCGCCTTACCATCGGACAACATGGTGAAGACGATATCGGCGTTCGCGACGGCTTCAACAGCACTTGATGCCACTTCCACGCCGTCTTTGACCAATGCTTCAGCTTTGGATGAGTCACGATTCCACACGCTAACGCTGAAGCCAGCATTCAGAAGGCAGCGCACCATTGGTGCACCCATAAGACCGGTGCCGAGAAATGCGATTTTACGTGTCACAGCGAACCTCCAAGCTCATCCTCAATATGGGCACGGATGATTTCGTCAAACGAGGTTTCGGCGGTAAAGCCCAACTCGCGCGCGCGTTTCGCTTCAAAACCCGGAGCCCAGCCCGCGCACATGCGCATGATCATCTCATCCGGTTCACGACGGATGAGAGCAACGGCCTTATCACCCGCTATACGGTGGAGCGCTGCAATCTGCTCTCCCACAGTAGCAGACAGGCCGGGCATGGACAGATTGCGACGCGAACCCACACGCTGGAGATCCATAGTCGCTCCATGGATCAGGAAGCCAACTGCAGAACGTGGCGACGTGTGCCAATGGCGAACATCATCTGAAACCGGTAGGACAGCTTCCTGACCGACCAGCGGTTCGCGCAGGATATTTGAGAAAAAGCCTGATGCAGCCGCATTGGGCTTGCCGGGTCGAATGCAGATCGTAGGCAGTCGAATGCCGATGCCATCGAAGAAGCCGCGGCGGGTATAATCGGACAGCAAAAGCTCGCAAATAGCTTTCTGCGTGCCATAGCTGGTCAGCGGTGTCAGGTGGAACTCGTCGGGAATTGGGAAAGGCAGTGGTGCGCCGACAACTGCAATCGATGAGGTGAAGACGATGCGTGGGAAATACCCATCTTCATTGTGGGCAATACGGACAGCATCGAACAGGTAGCGCGTACCATCAAGGTTGATGCGGTATCCTTTGTCGAAATCGAGCTCAGCTTCGCCCGAAACGATGGCGGCCAGATGAAAGATAACGTCAGGGCGTCGGGCGATCAGCTTTTCAGCAGTACCCGGCGCAGAAAGATCACCAGTTTCAAGTGTTACCTGCCCGGTAAAACCCGCAGGTGCCTGCGGTGTCACCACATCCACCAGCGTAAGCGCTTCTATCGGCTTACCATCAAGCGAACCGTCTTTCGTGAGACGTTCAGAGAGTTTGCGGCCAACCATACCTGCCGCGCCGATGATCAAAATGTGCATTTGTTTCTCCTCCACCATGTACCGTATTCGATTTCACCCTCGTAAAAACAACGATTGTGAAAAAGTATTTGTAAGGTTGTCTGATAACCTTATATCATGCGATTGAAAACCAAAATAATGCAGTTGCCACCCACTTCGCATGGGAAGCAGGCAGCAGGAGGAAACATGTCCCAGGAACACGAGATGATGAGCGTCGACACCCAGACGCGTGAGCATGTACAGGCACTGGTCGACAGCCTTGGCATGGACCTTGTTCTCTCGGGCGAAGAGATCGCGCACTATTGCAGCGACTGGCACGACGATGTGAAGAGCAATGCAGTTGCAGTGCTTCGTCCCCGTTCCACGGCAGATGTGTCCGCTTGCGTGAAGGCTGTACGCGCGCGCGGCCTGTCGATTGTTCCGCAAGGCGGCAACACTGGGCTTGTGCTGGGAGCAACGCCCGATTCGCCCGAATCTCAGGTCGTGATCAGCCTCGAACGCATGACTGCAATTCGCAGTATTGATACGGATGATTTTTCCGCTGTGGTGGATGCAGGCTGCATCCTTTCCGAATTCAAAGACAAGGTGGAAGCAGCGGGAATGTTCTTTCCGCTGGCGCTCGGCGCACAGGGTTCTTGCCGCATTGGCGGTAACGTTTCGACCAACGCGGGTGGCATCAATGTTTTGCGATATGGCATGACACGTGAACTCGTGCTCGGCCTTGAAGTCGTCCTGCCTGACGGGTCCGTTTTCAACGGTCTTTCTACCTTGCGTAAAGACAATCGCGGCATTGATCTCAAACAGCTTTTCATTGGCGCTGAGGGGACTTTGGGGATTGTTACAGCAGTCGCCGTAAAGCTTATGCCGCAAGCAGAACAGGTTGCGACTGCATTGCTCAGTCTTAATGCGCTCGAAGACGCAATCGCGCTTTATCGCCGCGCGCGACGCGATTGTTGCGACTTGATGTCGGCATTCGAATTCATGCCGCCGCTTGCTTTCACATTGGCACGAGAAGCAATGCCGGATTTGGCCATGCCGATGGACGGCAATTATTCGGCCTATGTACTGATGGAAATCTCCGGCTGCGGATTGATCGACATCGAAGATCTCATGGGGCGCTTCCTTGAAAAGGTTATGGAAGAGGGGCTGGTGGCTGATGGCGTCATCGCGACATCGCGAGACCAATCCCGCAAGTTGTGGCTGTTCCGTGAAGGCATGAACGAAGGCCAGGCCAAGCGGGGCCCTCATTTGCGCACCGACGTCTCCGTGCCCCTATCGCGCCTTGCGGATTTTGTGCGTGATGCAGAAGCTGCGGTCTATGCTGGCCTGCCAGATTGCGTCTGCGTATCTTATGGCCATGTAGGCGATGGGAATGTTCATCTCAATGTATTGCCGCCGAATACGCTCGACCGTGCGGAGATCGATGCTCGTATCTACAAAGCAAAAAACATTATCAACGATGTACTTGATGGTTATCGCGGTTCCATGAGCGCAGAGCATGGAATTGGTCGGCTCAAACGACCGGATTTTGAGAAGCGCATGCCAGACGTACAACGCCAATTGCTATCCGCAATCAAGCTTGCGATAGACCCTACCCTTGCGATGAACCCCGGTTGCCAAATGAGCTTGCCACCTTGTCCAGAGACGAGCAATTAAAAGGACGTAACATGTCGACGGATTTTGGCCATATAAAGCGTAGTGAGCACCTCCCTGCGCGGATCGCCACCCAGATCGGCAGCGACATCCATGAAGGACGGTTGCAGCCTGGCGACAAACTGCCGACGGAACACGTTCTGTCAAAATCCTTTGGTGTGAGTCGCTCAGTTGTTCGGGAAGCGATTGCGCAGTTACGCAATGAAGGTCTCGTCGATACGCGTCAGGGCGTCGGTGCCTTCGTAACGGAGCGACAGGCACGATCGATCCGAATAAATGAGGATGAGTTGTTCAGCCGCGATAGCTTTCGCGACCTGTTCCAATTGCGCTTCCCTCTGGAGATTGAAGCGGCAGGATTGGCTGCAGCCCATCATACAGCCGATGACTTAGCGCGGCTTGATGAAGCCCTCGAGCAAATGACCGGGGCAGCAAAATGGACGGACCAAGGTATCGTTGCAGACCTCGCCTTTCACAAGGCAGTGGCCGATGCGACCGGCAACGAATATTTTTCCACATTCGTTGGGTTCATCATTGAGCGCATCAGCCATGCAATCAATGTCGCCCGCTCAAAAGCCATTCTGGAGGAGATCGTCAATATAACGATTGACGAGCATGTCAGCTTGCGCGACGCCATCGCCAGCCGCAACCCGCTGGTAGCGCGCGATGCCATGCGCAAGCATCTTATGGGGGCAGCAGCCAGAATCGGACTGGCACTCGAGTCCTATTAAATTTGGTCGCTGTTCTGTAGTTCAGAGAAAGCTGAAAGCTGCATTTTTCTGAACAACCGATTTCGGTTCTGGACAGCGATAAATTCTCGAACTAAAACGATATGAATGGTTGTCAGACATCCTGACAATAAGGCAAGCTGGCTTTGGAGGGTCACTGCCTGAACAGTGGGAGACGCCGCAATTGGCGAGAGGGAGCAGATAAACCAACGGGTTAACCCGTGGGAACCGTCAACCTTCAGCAACCACTGCGCCGGACTGGAGCGATATAATTGCGGCTCTCCATTTTGATGGAGGCTGCCGGGAGGAGGATAGCTTGACTTCAAAGCATTCGTTGAGTGCACATCAAATTTTGCCTGATGACGCCAAGAACGCCATTCTGGTAGGACGCGTCTGGTCTAGAGTTGCAGACGGCCCCTGCCCTGTTCTGGTGCGGGATGAACGTGTACTCGACCTGACAGCTATTGCCGCAACCGTGTCGAGCCTGTTTGAGATCGATGGTATTGCAGCGAAGCTTGCTAGCACCACAAATCTGCCTGATCTCGGCTCTTTGGACGATTTTCTGAGTGGCACGACAGGCCATCTTCTGGCTCCGATCGATCTGCAAGCCGTCAAGGCGGCCGGAGTGACTTTTGCCGACAGTATGCTGGAACGCGTTATTGAAGAGCAGGCGAAGGGTGATCCTTCACGCGCTCGTTCCATCCGTGAAAAGCTTGCTCCCGTCCTTGGCGACAGCCTGCGCGGTGTTACAGCTGGCTCAGAAAAAGCGGCCAGCATTAAAACCCTTCTTCAGGACATGAACCTCTGGTCACAATATCTCGAAGTCGGCATTGGACCGGACGCCGAGATCTTCACCAAAGCACAGCCGATGTCCTCGGTTGGATGTGGCGACAAAGTTGGCATTCACCCGATTTCCGAATGGAATAATCCGGAGCCGGAAGTGGTTCTGGCAGTGCGTTCCGACGGCGAAATTCTTGGTGCTGCACTCGGTAACGATGTCAATTTGCGTGATGTGGAAGGCCGATCTGCTCTGTTGCTCGGAAAAGCCAAGGACAACAATGCTTCCTGTTCTGTTGGCCCGTTCATCCGCCTGTTCTACGATACCTTCACGCTCGACGTTCTTTCCAAGGTTCGCGTTTCACTGCTGGTAAAGGGAGACGACGGCTTTGAAATGACCGGCGAAAGCCCGATGGAAGCGATCAGCCGCTCACCTGCCAATCTCGTATCGCAGCTTCGCAATCGTAATCATCAGTATCCCGATGGGGCTGTCCTGTTTCTGGGAACCATGTTCGCCCCCGTCAAAGACCGGCGTGGCGTCGGCCAGGGGTTCACGCATGAAATCGGCGACCGCGTGGAGATTGCAACGCCTCTTCTGGGCCGTCTTGTCAATTGGGTTGATCGCACCGATGCGTGCCCGGAATGGACTTTCGGCACAACGGCACTCTTCCGGAATCTTGCCGCTCGCGGCCTTCTCGAAAAGGTATGATCCTATGATTCAGAAGCTGATCGACCTGTTCTTCCGCTTTCTGGCACTGCTCATGATTTTGGCCCTGGCAAGCATGGCACTGATGGTATTCGTCAATGTCGTCCTTCGCTATGGCATGAATTCAGGCATTGCCATTTCCGATGAAATGTCACGATACTTTTTTGTCTGGCTGACCTTTATTGGCGCTGTCGTTGCGCACCGTGAAAACCTGCATATGGGTGTTGAAACGGTCGTTTCCCGCTTCGGGCGCAAGGGCCGAATTGTCCTCATGGGCGTTTCCAATCTGGTTATTCTGGGCGTTTCCGCAATTCTCTTTCTGGGAACCTGGCAACAGCTGCCGATCAACTCATCCATGGTTGCACCCGTGAGTGGCCTTTCCATGGGCTGGGTCTACGGCATCGGACTGTTCACTGGTGCCGGTATTTTCCTGATCTCGCTTGAAAGACTGTTTCGCATTTTGACAGGTCGCGTCACCGATGAAGAGATTTCGGCATTCGCCGGAGAACACATGAGCATTGAACAACTTTCGGAGCGTGCCTGATGACTCTTCTCGTATTCATTGGATCGCTCGTCGGCGCTATGGCCATCGGCGTTCCCGTCGCTTTCGCTCTTATGCTCTGTGGTGTCGCGCTTATGTGGCACATGGACATGTTCAATGCGCAAATCATTGCGCAGAACATGATTGCAGGCGCAGATACATTCACGCTGCTGGCAATCCCGTTCTTCATTCTTGCTGGTGAATTGATGAACTCGGGCGGTCTGTCCCGCCGTATTATCGACTTCGCGATTGCCTGTGTTGGTCATATTCGTGGTGGACTTGGCATCGTCGCAATTTTTGCCGCGATCATCATGGCGTCGATTTCCGGCTCCGCAGCCGCAGACACCGCAGCCCTGGCCGCCATCCTCATTCCGATGATGGCCAAAGCGGGCTATAATGTTCCGCGCTCTGCCGGTCTTATCGCTGCAGGTGGCATTATTGCGCCGGTCATTCCACCTTCGATGGCCTTCATTGTCTTTGGCGTGGCCGCCAATGTCTCCATCACCAAGCTGTTCATGGCCGGTGTATTTCCCGGTATTCTGATGGGGGCATCCCTCATCATCACCTGGCTGTTTGTTGTTCGTAAGGACAAAGTTGAAACTCTTCCACGCGTTTCAGGCAAAGAGCGCCTGAAAGCCAGCGGTCGCGCTGCCTGGGCGCTCGGAATGCCCGTCATCATTCTGGGCGGCATCAAGGCTGGCATAGTCACGCCAACGGAAGCTGCTGTGGTTGCCGCCATGTATGCGCTTTTCGTGGGCATGTTCATCTATCGCGAACTGAAGATCACCGATCTCGGTCACGTGTTCCTTCGCGCCGCGAAAACGACTTCCGTCGTCATGTTCCTCGTCTGCGCGGCCCTCGTCTCTGCATGGCTCATTACAGCGGCAAATATTCCAGCTGAGATCAGCAACTACATTGAGCCACTGATCGATCGCCCGACTTTGTTGCTCTTCGTCATCATGCTTCTGGTTCTGGTCGTTGGTACAGCACTTGATCTGACACCGACGATCCTGATCTTGACGCCGGTCCTTATGCCGATCATCCAAAAGGCAGGCATTGACCCTGTCTACTTCGGCGTCCTCTTCATAATGAACACATCTATCGGCCTTCTCACACCACCCGTCGGTGTCGTCCTGAATGTGGTTTCAGGTGTAGGACGCGTTCCACTTGGTCGGGTCATAACAGGTGTTTTCCCGTTCCTGCTTGCCGAGATTTTGGTGCTGTTCCTTCTGGTTCTGTTCCCCGATCTTGTTCTTGTTCCCGCCAGCTGGCTCTATTGAGCCACTGGTATTCTTTCATTTTCTCTAAACTCTGGGAGGATACTCATGAGAAAATTCCTAATCGCAACAACCGCACTCGTTTCTGCCGCGGCCACTTTTGCCGTCGGACCAGCACAGGCTGAGTTCAAGAGCCGCAATATCCGCGTCTCCAATGGTATCAATGCCGATCACCCGGTTGGTGATGGCATCAAGGCGATGCAAGCATGTCTTGATGAAAAATCAAATGGCAATCTGAAGCTCACGGCGTTCTGGGGCGGTGCGTTGGGCGGTGACCTTCAGGCAACGCAGGCTCTGCGCTCCGGCGTCCAGGAAGCTGTTGTGACGTCTTCTTCGCCTCTGGTTGGTATTGTTCCGGCACTTGGCGTCTTTGATCTTCCATTCCTGTTTGCCAATTCCGAAGAAGCTTATACCGTCATGGATGGTGAGTTTGGCGATCTGCTGAATGAAAAGCTTGAGGCAGCCGGTCTGGTTAATCTGGCTTATTGGGAAAACGGTTTCCGCAACCTGTCAAACTCCAAGCATCCCATCAACAAATGGGAAGATCTTGAAGGGATGAAGGTTCGCGTGATGCAGAACAATATCTTCCTCGATACGTTCAAGAATTTTGGTGCCAATGCGACCCCGATGGCATTTGGTGAAATTTTCTCCGCGCTGGAAACCAAGGCTATCGACGCCCAGGAAAATCCATATGTGACGATCGACACTTCAAAATTCTACGAAGTGCAAGCCTATGTTTCGGAAACCAAACACGCCTACACACCATTCCTTTTCTTGTTCTCTAAGCCAATCTTCGACACCTATTCTCCTGAAGAGCAGGCTGCTCTGAGGGAATGTGCTGACGTCGGCCGTGATGTCGAGCGCAAGGTGATCGCTGAACTGAACAAGAAGTCGCTAGAAAAAATCGAAGCGGCTGGTGTGAAGTTCAACACGATTACGCCGGAAGAACAGGCGCGTATTCTCGAAAAGTCCCAGGTGATTTACGAGAAGCATAAAGCTGATATCGGTACTGATATCGTGGAACGCGCTCAGAGTATCCTTGCCGACCTGCGCAAGTAAGCCTTAGTTCAAATGCACAAAAAGCCCGCGGTGATATCTCACCGCGGGCTTTTTTTACAAAAGGATTCACGGACGGGACAATTGCCCATCCATTTACGCTCCCCGCTTCACTCGCTGCTCACGGAAGAAAATAAACAGACCCGATCCAACGATCAGCGCCGCACCGATCAACATGCTCGCTTTCGGAATATCTCCGAAGAACATCCAGCCAAAAAGCACAGCCCATAGCAAAAGCGTATATTGTAGCGGCGCTACAGTCGCCGCATCTGAGATTTTCAGCGCACGGTTGACGAGCATATGAGCCCCCATCGCCACAACACCCAAAAGCAGCATCAGCCCGATCTCGGCCGGTGCCCCCAATGGTCGCCAATCTAGTGGCGCGAAAATGACGCCAGCGATGAGCGCGCCCATCAATTGAAAGAAAACAAGTGTCTTGTCCGGTGTAGCGCGCAGACTCCGGCCCGAAATCATCATGAATGCAAAGGCAATGGTGCCAAGGATTGAGATGATAGCTGGCGCGGTAAACATGGCGCTGGACGGATTGAGCGCAATAATGACGCCCACAAAGCCGATACCGATAGCTGTCCAGCGACGCCAGCCGACTTTTTCACCAAGCAGAAAAGGCGATGCCGCCGCCACATAGATCGGTGCAGCCAGCCAGTAGGTCATCACATCAGCAAGCGGCAGATACATGACAGCAAAGTAGAACGCAAAAACCTCAAAGGTCGAAAAGAAAACACGCGCTGCCTGCAGAAGCGGCTTCTCTGCTTTTATAATAGGTTGCAGACCAGCCCGCCAAAGAAAAGGAGCCAGAATGACAAGTGCTGCAACGCTGCGGATCAGAATGACCTGACCAACACTGTAACTGGCGACAAGCCATTTACCCATTGCGTCGTTTAATGAAAACATCAGCATGCCGATAAGCATGAGTGCCGGTCCGGCGATTGCCGGAACTGCACTGCCGCCGTGCTGCTGTTGCGTGGTGGCAGACATAGAGCCTCCGTTCAGAGCTGTTCGTTATTGCCCGACATCAAGTTGAGGTTGCATCCGAAATACGACGGCTCACCGTGAATGCTTTATCGAGCTCCGGGTTTAGCTCCATGCCAAGGCCAGGGCCGGGAGGAACCGTAATCATACCGTTCTTCACCTCCGGGAGAGCTGTGACCAGATCCCGATACCATGTCCGGTAAAAGGCGCGGACACTCTCCTGCACCAGCGCGTTCGGCGCGTTCAGTGAAAGATGGGTCGAAGCACACAAAACGACCGGTCCAGTGCAATCATGCGGAGCAACAGGTAGATGCCATGCTTCCGCCATCGACGCAATTTTCCGGGCCTCAGACAGCCCCCCACACCAGGAGATATCCAGCATGACAATCCCCGCAACGCCCGTTTCAAGATAATCGCGAAAGCCCCAGCGGGAGGCTAATGTTTCAGATGCGGAAATGGGCGCAGGAGAGACTTCTGCGTAGCGCTTGAGGCTGGAAAGACTATCCATCTTGATGGGATCTTCATGCCAGAAGGTGCCATAGGGCGTTAGCGCTTTCGCGATCTGCATGGCTGGCAAAAGCTGCCACATGGAGTGAAACTCCACCATAATGTCAATGCGATCGCCAACAGCTTTACGGATCTTCTCGAAAGGCTCGAGTGCGGCTTTCATATCTGTTGAAGAAATATACTGCCCCCGCGTTTTTTCCGCAGCTGCATCGAACGGCCAGATTTTCATAGCAGTGATGCCATCTTCAAGCAGGGAGTGGGCTAATTCATCAGCCCTATGCAGAAAGCCGTTGAGATCGTCGTAATCGCGGCCGCTGGAAAGACCGTAATTGCCAGTGGTCTGGCCGGTCGCTTTTTTGATGTACTCGGTGCCTGCACAGGTATTGTAGGTTCGGATTTCCCGCCGCGAAAAGCCACCGAGGAGCTGTGCTATCGGTTGATTGGTTGCCTTGCCGAAAATATCCCACAACGCGATATCGAAGGCCGAATTTCCGCGCACTTCCGCGCCGGACGAACGAAAGCCGACATAGCCAACGAGATCCGATGCCAGCAGGTCGATTTCCAAAGGATCGCGACCTATGACCCTCGGTGCAACATATTCGTGAATATAAGCTTCGACCGTTTCTGCGCCGAAAAATGTTTCACCAAGCCCGGTAATACCTTCGTCCGTATGAACAAGAACCCAGAGCAGGTTAGCGCGTTCAGCCACGCGCACGGTTTCCAGCGCAGTGATCTTCATAAATTCCTCCTAAAGCCCCCAAGATTACTCCTCATAAGTCCTTGGGATTGCTCGCAACCTGACTGATGAAAGTATCAAATTCGTTAGCATTTGGCGTACTGGGCTTTAAAAGCTCAGACGAATTTTTCGCAGAGCGATTCTGAGCTCAAATTGCGCGCGAGGTATCGCAGCATTCGGGAAAATCTGGACTTGTGTGGAAAACAAAATGGCGGAGGGGGTGGGATTCGAACCCACGGTACGATCTCTCGCACGCCGGTTTTCAAGACCGGTGCCTTAAACCGCTCGGCCACCCCTCCGCATCTGAACGAAGCAGACTTGGACGTCTCTTTATCGTTATCAAATAGCAGCGTCAATCTGCCACTTGCTATCATCCGCTATTAAATGCCTGAAAGTCTTGCTCTCAGTGTTAACGAAGTCTAAACATGAGGATAATAGTCATAAAGAAAAGGGGACTCATGAGTCTGGAATCGGTCAAAGCTTTTTTCGCGGACAAAGCACCAGAAATAGAAGTGATCGAATTGCCCACCAGCACCGCGACAGTCGCTCTCGCTGCTGAAGCACATGGTGTGGAACCAGGGCAGATCGCTAAAACGCTGTCCTTCTCGGCGAAAGACCAAACCATCCTGATCGTTACGCGTGGAGACGCGCGAATTGATAATCGAAAATTTAAAGACCGTTTCGGCACTAAACCACGCATGCTGGATGCCGAAAGCGTGTTGAACGAAACAAGCCATCCTGTTGGTGGTGTTTGCCCATTCGGGTTGCCGAGTGCCCTGCCCGTCTATTGCGATTTATCGCTCAAAAGTTTTGAAGAAGTTGTACCAGCCGCTGGTGCCACAAATAGTGCGGTGCGGATCACGCCACAAAAAATAGCCGAACTTGTTTCTGCAGAATGGATTGATGTCTGCCAATGACAACAATCATTGTCCGAAGTACCTGATCGCGACGACGTGATAATTGAAGCGCTTTTTTACTCTTTAAAGGTGATAAAGGGCTTCATATATTTTAAGAATAGTTCTAAAGTGGATTCGAGATGAATGCACTCGCTTGGCACATGCCCCTGCCGAAAACTCCGGCTTCGGATGGGACTGTGACGTAACAAAAGCAGAGTTTTCCTGTGGATAAGACCATCTGGAAGGCTTGAGAATGTGCTGAAAGGAATAATCAATGCGTCTTACTCGTCAGACGAATTATGCCATTCGCATGCTTATGTATTGTGCCGCCAATGACGGCAAACTGAGCCGCGTTCCGGAAATCGCCCGCGCTTATGGCGTGTCGGAGTTGTTTCTTTTCAAGATTTTGCAGCCTCTTGTCGAGCACAGTCTGGTTGAGACCGTGCGCGGACGAAATGGTGGTGTGCGTCTTGGGCGCGCAGCAAAAGATATCTCTTTGTTCGATGTCATACGCGTAACCGAAGAAAACTTCGCAATGGCAGAATGCTTCGAGAACGATGCCACTGAATGCCCGCTCGTCGATAGCTGCGGCTTGAATTCTGCGCTACGCGAAGCACTGAATGCCTTCTTCGGTGTTCTGATGAAGTACAGCATTGCGGATCTGGTTAAGGCGCGTCCCAATGTTCGCGCCTTGCTTGGTATCGATGAAGTTGAAGTAGAGCGCGTTGCCAGCTGATCTTTAGCTGCAACCGGAAAATACAAAAAGGCTGAGAACTGGATAAGTTCTCAGCCTTTTCTTATTGCTAGAGCATTTCCAGCAAAAGTGCGAAGCGGTTTTGCGTCGGATAATGCGAAAAAACAAAGAGATAGAGCATTTCCAATGATTCAAGAAAAACAGGAAATGCTCTAGAGCTTTTTACAGTGCCGCAGCATAAGCTGATTGCGGCAGCACGAATGGAACGCCCTGTGCTGGCGGCACCCCTACCCGCAACGAACATTCATAGACCCGTTCCAGCCGATCATCCGTCAGAGCATGTTGCGGCGTGCCGATAGTATCGAGTCTGCCTTTGTGCATGACCGCAATGCTGTCCGCGAACATGGCTGTCAAATTGAGATCGTGAAGGATCGCAATGACGCCGCCGCCTGCTGCTGCAAAATCGCGCGCAATTTCCATCACTGTGATCTGATGCTTGATATCAAGGCTCGAAATAGGTTCATCCAGAAACAGATAACGCGGCTTGCCGTCAACAACAGGCTTCCAGACCTGACACAACACGCGCGCAAGCTGTACGCGCTGCTGTTCACCACCGGAAAGCTCCTGATACAGCCTGCCACTGAAGCCCGCCAGATCGACTTTCTGCAACGCAAGATCAGGCAGCCTCTCCTGTTCAGCACCTGTTACACCGCTAAAGCCACCCGTCAGGCCAATATGCACGATCTCGCGGACGGTAAACGGGAATGACAAGGCACTGGCTTGTGGCAATACTGCACGCCGTGCCGCCATACGCCATGGCTTGATCCCTGAGAAATCTTCGCCATCGAGATAGGCCGAGCCGGCATAGGAAAGATCGCCCGAAAGCGCACGCAACAAGGTGGTTTTTCCAGAGCCGTTGGGACCGACGATCGCCGTCACTTCCCCCGGGCGTGCAACAAAATCGATGTTCTCGATGATTTGTTTGCTGCCGATGGAAACGCATAGGTTTTTGGTTTCAATCATCTCGTGCCTCACAGATCAAGAACGCCGCGCTGACGCAGCAATATCCAGAGGAAAAATGGAGCGCCACAAACTGCCGTGATGATGCCAATTGGCAATTCCGCAGGGGCAACGATCGTACGGCTCACAGCATCTGCAAGCAGCAACATGATAGCGCCGAGAAGTGCTGCCGAAGGCAACAGGTAACGATGATCCGGCCCGATGCTCAGACGGAGCATATGCGGCACCACAATACCGATAAAGCCAATACCGCCGGATATAGCCACAGTTGCACCGGTTGCCGCCGCCACTGTAACAATTGCTACGTTCTTGATCCGCTGCACAGGTATGCCAAGGTGTCCGGCTGCGGCCTCACCCAAGGCTAACGCATTGAGACCGCGTGCCAAAAACGGCGTTGCAACCAAAACAACGGCGATGATCGGACCAGCGGTGGCAATCTTGCCCCATGTGGCCCCGGCCAACGAACCAAGGCCCCAGAAAGTCAGGTCACGCAACTGGCGGTCGTCGGAAATATAGACAAGCGCACCTGTTGCAGCACCTGTGAGTGCTCCAAGCGCGATACCAGCCAGAAGCATCGTCGCTACAGACGTGCGTCCGCGCCGGGTCGCCACGCGATAAAGAAGAAGCGTGGTGATAAGTCCGCCAAAAAATGCCGCGAGTGGCAAGGCATAAAGGCCGAGCAGAAGATAAAGTGGAGCGAGTGCTGTTCCACCCAGAACAATCATCGATACGGCACCGAGACTGGCACCAGCAGACACGCCAACAAGACCCGGATCAGCAAGAGGATTACGAAACAATCCCTGCATAACTGCTCCTGAAACCGCCAATGCAGCACCAACCAATATTCCCATGACGATGCGCGGCAAGCGTATTTCCATGATGATCAGATGATCGCGACGGAATGCCTCAACGCTTTCCTGCGTGCCGAAAATGAGCGCACGCATAACGCTCAGAACAGAAGCGTCCGAAGCACCGGCCGTCAGGCTGAAGAGTGCTGTGAAGCAAAGGGCTACCGCAAGAATTATAATAGCCATACGGGCTCGCACGGAGCGATCTCCGGCATGCTTGCTGGTGACTTGATCACGCACGGCAACGCCCCCGGGATTTGCCGCGCGATCTTGGCTGGTCATTTCGATATGTCCTCACTGCGGGTTTCCGCGAGTGCCTGTCCGTATTCTCCCCCGGCAGGCATATATTTTAGAGCGCGTTTCGATCTGATTGAATCAGATCGGCGCTCTAAATATTTGTTTTAACGCGCATCTTTATCCGAAAACCGTTTCAAACTTTTCGGGATGCGCTCTAATTTGCGGCCTGCTTGCCATAGAGCTTTTCTGACAACTCGCGACTGGCTGCACCCGTGCGTGGACCAAAGCCAAGGAGATAGAGCGAATCCATCTGCACGATATTTCCGCTGCGCCCTGCGGGGGAATTCGCAAGTGCCGGGTTCTTCAGAAGGTCATCTTTCTGAATACTGTCCTTGCCGATATCCATGGTGAGGATCAAATCCGGTGCTGCCTTTTCGACAGCTTCATCTGTCAGCTGCTTGTAGCCTTTATAAGATTCGATGGCGTTCACTCCGCCTGCAAGCGTGATGATGCCATTAGCCCCCGTGCCGGTGCCAGACGCCATAATACGTCCTTCCTGCGCCGACATGATAAACAGCACACGCTTGCGCGGGTTCTGATTGGCAGAGATTTTCTGCGCGGCTTCCAGATCACGCGACACATCTGCTGCAAGGGCGTTGGCCTTGTCTTCTAGCCCAAGAGCTTTGCCAACCGCTTCAATCTTCTGAATCACGCTCTCAGCAGTGTGGTCGTCAGGAATAATAGCGATAGGAACAGAAGCTTTCTTAAGTACTTCCAGCGTTTCCGGGGGACCGCTTCCTTCCGATAATAGAATACCAGTCGGGTTGACTGAGAGAACGCCTTCCGGCGAAAGGCGGCGCATATAGCCCACGTCAACAAGCTTCCGGGCTTCTTCCGGATAAGTGCTGGTCTGATCGCGAGCCACCAGCCTATCGCCCGCACCGAGCGCATAGACGATTTCGGTCACAGCACCACCGACTGATACAAGTCGCGACGTATCAGTGATTTTTTCAACTGTATCGGCTTGTGCTACTCCGCCAAAGGCAAGCGAAGCAGCCAAAGCGGCCCAACGCCCGATGCTCGATGAAATGATTGACATGTTCTGTTTCCCTAAAGCACGCCGCGGAAAATTCGGAACCGACGCTCCGCTGAAGATGTGCATAAAAACTATGGTTCTGACTGCAGTCCGGAAATGAACGTCACTTCCGGACTGCACATCAGAACAAAGGCTTAGCTGCTATTTTTTCAAGCAGCGCTCGACTGCGGCAAGCGCGGGAGATTTTCAGCAATCATGCGCCAGTCAGCAAGTTCGACTTCACCTTCGTGACGCTCACCGAAGAACTGAATGATCAGCTCACCATTGGCGTCATAAGCTTCGAGCGATGTGACATGACCATCTTTCGTTGGCTTGCGAACGACCCAGGCGTCAGCAATGTGGTCGGCACGCAGATGCAGATGGAACGTCGGGTCAAGCACATTGAGCCATGGACCCATCGTCTTGATTTCCGCAATCGTGCCAGTGTGGATCTGAATACAGCCACGGCTACCGACAAAGCACATGATCGGGATCTGTTCCTGAACCACGTGGTTCATCATCGCTTCGACTGCTGAAAGATCAACGCGCCAGGCAAAGTCCTGTCCGGCAAGATGCACAGCCTGATGACGATCAACACCAAAGTCTTTCAACAGGCCGACAAACTGATGAACATCGGTCAGAGAGCCCCAGCGTTCGCGGAATGCATCGCCGTCAATAGTCGAAGCATCGGCTTTTACTGCCTTTGCAGCGATTGGCTTCGTTTCGATGGCTGGCGTCTGATCGTCGAGCAGCAATTCGGAAACGAGTTGCTCATAAGCTTCCAGATTGGATGCCGGACGAAGATGAATTTTGTGAACGGCTTCGCCCGATGCATCGAAAAACTGCAGGCTTCGGCGAACATGCTCACCATCAAGCTTTGCTACAGCAAAACCATGCACCCAATGCTTCGGGAATATGCGGAGATCGATTTCCTTACCGAGCGTAAGGGACGCGTGCGGACCCCAAATCGTCTTTTCAAAAGGACCGATCTTTTCATGCACAGCGCTTTCATTGCGCGTCAGCGCCATAACTTCGCCAAGCGAAGGCGCATGTTTAAGCAGGGTTTCCACATCTGCACGGATGCGGCGAGCAGAAATCGCGCTGTCAGCTTCTGCACCGGTGTAAGCCGCAATGAAATCGGCTTCCGATATCCCGAGACTTTGAGCGAAATCACGCTCGCGCATTTTCGGGTTATCTGCCCGTGCCTTGAGTATCTGCTCTGGGGAGGGCTTGGTCTGGGTCGTCATCTGTTGTTTGCCTATTTGTTCAGGATGAGCTTGCCTTGACGGGTGATCTTCAAACGATAGAGAGAGCCGCCATGCTCTATCGCCACTTCACGGGAACCGTTGAAGAGTTCACGGCTGCCATAAGTCTGGAGCTGCGGCTCGAGCGGAGATTCAGAAGTGCGCGCTTTGATTTGTCCGTCCGCAGCAAGGCGGGACTGGATTTCGGGCATGCGGCTGGAGACGCGTTCCCGCGGCAACCGCACCTGCATGTCGATGTGAATACGCCTGTTCATTTTTCTGCCTCTGCGCCAGTTATGGAGCCGTCTTGTTAACTGACCGAATGTCGACCAAATCATTAGTTGACATCTAAAGTCATGTTTAATAATCACTGCCTTACTGGATTAAACGAGTCAAGTTTAATTCTTGTTTTTTCCAGAGCAAGCCCGAAGGTTTCTCCTTCCAGCCAGCGTTGAGACTCCCCTCGGGATGGGGAGATCATAACCTATTGAGAAACTTAAATTTCTCACCTCCGGCGGGGCGTGAGAATTTTGCTTTGTCCTTCAGGAGAAACTAGGCAATGCGGGCAATAAACGGGGAACAGAAGCGGTCATTTTTGGCGAGCACCGGTCTCGCAGTCGTAATTCTGGCAATGGCGTCGGGTGCATACGCGCAGGAGCAAACTGCAGCGACTGACAGCAACGGCGTTGAGCTGAAACCTATTGTTATCAAGAACACACGTGGAACAAAGGGCTCGGTTTCCGATACACCTTTGGCAAACGTCACGACTGCTGACGAAATCCGCAAGAAGGACATCGAATCCGTCAAAGACCTGTCCAATACGCTGGAGCCTGGCCTTGCTGTGAACACGACAACTGGCAGCGTAAATATTCGTGGCCTTCAGGATGATCGCGTATTGACGACCATTGATGGCATTCCAATTCCTTATCTTGATGCGACTGTCCGTACAGATGTAAACGGCGGCGGAAGCGATGCATATGACATTTCCGCTCTCTCAACATTTGACGTCCTCTATGGCGCTGATGCCAGCCGTCTTGGTTCAGGGGCCATGGGCGGCGCCGTTGCACTGAAGACATTGGAACCTGAAGATCTGCTCGCTCCGGGCAAGGCATTTGGTGGTCTTGCTAAGCTTACCTATGATGGCTCCGACAAATCCTTCATCGGTTCTGCTGCTGTCGCTCAGAAAATACAGAACACCTCAGTTCTGTTCCAGGGTTCTTATAAGCGTGGTCATGAAGTTCAGGGCACCGGAGACATCGGCGGATATGGCGCAGCCCGTACAGAAGCCGATCCGAAAGATTATGATCGCAGCAATCTTATGTTCAAGCTGCGGCAGGAGCTTGAAGGTGGCCACACCATCGGCATCACAGCTGAACGCAATCGTTATGATTCCGACACCAATCTGAATTCGGATGCAGGGACGACCTACGACAATCGCGATTACAATCAAAACCGCAAAAATGATCGTGACCGTGTATCGCTCGATTATCGTTATGAGAGCCAGGATGATGGCATTGTAAACAATGCATGGGCAACCGTTTACTGGCAGAAGATGACACGATCTTATGGCACCGACACCATCCGCAAAGGTGCGCTCGCAGGTCCTTTTAGCCGCCACTACAAACTTGAAGATGAGCGTTACGGTGCAAGCGGTTATACCAATCTCGGCTTCGACACGGGAACACTTTCTCACTCGCTGACTGTTGGCGGTGATTTCAGCATCGGCAAAAGCACTCAGTCGTTTACAGGTGATGACGCATGTATTCGTGGTGTTCAAAGCCCGACCTGCGCATTCTTGCATATCAATCAGGCAGATACACCTGACGTCGACAACTATCGCTTTGGCCTCTTCGCTGAAGACCGTATCGAAATAGGCGATACGCCTTTTGCCATCACTCCGGGTATGCGGTTCGACTGGTTTAAGTATGAGCCAGATTCGATAAGCGGTTATGCTAACAATTCGGACAGCCGCATTTCGCCAAAGATCCGCTTCTCGTGGCAGGCCACACCAGCTCTTGAACTCTTTGCGCAGGTATCTACGACTTACAAAGCTCCGGAAATTGATCAGCTTTATGTCACCTACCTGTCTGCTGGCTATGGCACAATCGGCAATCCTGACCTTAACCCTGAGAAGGGATACGGCATCGATGTCGGCGCAAATTTCGGCGATCAGAATTCAGGCGGTAAAATCACGGCATTCGTGAACCGCTACAGTGACTTCATCGATACCGTAACCACCCGCACAACCGAATTTCCAATGGGCCTGACCGAGTATCGTAATCTCGATAAGGCGCGGATTGCCGGTATCGAAGTAAAAGCGCACCATAACTTCGTGAACGGCTTCAATGTGCACGGCACGTTGGCTTACGCGAAGGCTATGAACCTGGATGATAATATCCCATTGGCATCATCACAGCCCTTCAAGGGCGTGTTCGGTGTGGGTTACAATGCTGAATCCTGGGGCCTTGACACCAGTGTTGTCGCAGCGGCCTATGTTAATCAGACTATTTCAACCCAAACAGGGACACAAACACGTCGTTTGCCCGGCTATGGTCTCGTCAATCTGACAGGTTGGTGGGAGCCAAAACAACTGAATGGCACGCGTCTTCAGGCTGGCGTCTACAACATATTCGACAAGACCTACTACAACGCTATGAATGTAAACAGCTTAGCTAACGTGACTGAACGTTACTCAGAAGCAGGCCGTTACTTCAAAGTATCGCTGACGCAGAAATTCTAAAAACATTCGGGAGGCGACAGCCTCCCGAACATCAATCGTCGTGTCTACGAAGTCCACCCATCTCTGACCGCGGCTGTGGCCTTCATATCCCGAGATACGGCGCGGCGAGTGCGGGCCCTACCACCGCACTCGCCGGAAAACCGACAGGACACGGCAGAACATCTATGCGATTGTTCTGGAGATTTTTTGTAGCCAGTCCATCTTTGTAAAGAAAAGGATCAGCAATGTTCATCGCAATGAATCGCTTCAAGGTTCTCATCGGCAACGAAGCCGATTTCGAGACCGTTTGGAGAAACCGCGATTCCCAGCTCTCCGAGCTTCCCGGCTTTGAAAGCTTCAATCTGCTGCGCGGCGCGACCAATGAGGAAGAAGGCTATACGCTCTATTCTTCCCATACAGTCTGGCGCACTCGTGATGATTTCGTCTTCTGGACCAAATCTGAACAGTTCCGCAATGCCCACCGCAACGCTGGCAATAACAAGCCTCTCTATGCAGGCCCACCACAGTTCGAGGGATTCGAGGCCGTTGAAGGCGTTTGAGCCACTGTCACGCGGTGTTTTCCACATCGTGCGGCGAAATGGCGCATAAGTTTGAAGCAGGGCAAAAACTGCCCTGTTTTGCCCCATGTAAAAGTCTAATTAACGTTTAAAGATGGGTGCTTAACTCATATTTAGAATAATTCTAAGTTGTTGATTTTTAGAACGTTTCAAAAACATAAAATTTGACAGAACCACCCCACCCCAGCCATAACCTGACTTAAATTGGTGGGTTTTTAAAGACTTGCCCAAGACTACCTTTGATGTTCGGGCCTTTAACCCCTGCGATTGGAGGAACCTTTGTTCGGTTCAACACGGCATTTTGCCAATATTGAAGTAAAAATCGGCGCGATAAGCGGCATTTTTAGCGATGACAATAGCAACGAACAAAGTGCGTCACTCCGCGTTGTGAATTTTATACAATCACATAGCATTGCAGATGCTGGAGTTTACTTTTCATGCTAGTCTGCAGCTGCAACGTTATTACCGAAAAAGATATTGAAATCGTTGTTACGCAGCTTCTTGATGAAGACTGCTGGCGATTAATCGTACCTGGCACCGTCTATAACGCCATGTCCAAGAGCGGTCGCTGCTGTGGCTGCTTCCCAAACGTCGTAGAAACGATCATAAGGGTGACTGAAGAATACCATCTTCGTCACAACCAAATGGACGAAAACGTGGTCCTGTTCATGGATCGTGTGCGTTCTCTACGAGACAAATTCGGGAGTTCATGGAATGAAAGGCGAACCAAAGGTCATCGAGCGGCTTAACGAGGCACTGTTTCTCGAGCTTGGTGCAGTAAACCAGTACTGGTTGCACTATCGTCTGCTCAACGACTGGGGTTTCACGCGTCTTGCGAAGAAAGAACGTGAAGAATCCATCGAAGAAATGCAGCATGCGGACAAGCTGATCGACCGCATCATCTTCCTTGAAGGCCATCCGAACCTGCAGACGCTTGCGCCACTGCGCATCGGACAGAACGTCAAGGAAGTTCTGGAATGCGATCTTAAAGGCGAATACGACGCTCGCGCATCCTACAAGAAGTCCCGCGAAATCTGCGATGAACTTGGTGACTATGTTTCCAAGCAGCTTTTTGACGAGCTTCTGGCGGATGAGGAAGGTCACATCGACTTCCTCGAAACCCAGCTCGATCTGCTCGCCAAGATTGGCGAAGAACGTTACGGCATGCTCAATGCAGCACCTGCCGATGCAGCCGAATAAGTTCGGCTGAGCGAACTTTTAAACCGGAGCTTTGCTCCGGTTTTTTTGTTTTGGCTTTCGTAACGGTGTGCGAACACATAGGCTTGTTTTTTCAGAATCCAAGCCCGTGGAAGTTTATCATGACCGATACCACCATATCCATTCGCAAAGCCATTGACGCCGATCTTACGGCGATTGTAGCCATGCTGGCGGATGACGCGCTGGGGGCCACGCGCGAGGATAACAGCAGCCCGCTGAACCAATGCTACATTGACGCGTTCAAAGCCATAGACAACGATCCCAACCAATTGCTTGCCGTGGTCGAGCATGACGGGATAGTGGTCGGCTGCTTACAGCTCAGCTTCATTCCGGGATTATCGCGCAAAGGCATGTGGCGCGGGCAGATCGAGAGCGTGCGCATCACCAGTGATATACGTGGCGGTGGCATAGGCAGACAAATGATTGAATGGGCAATTGAACAATGTCGCAAACGCAACTGCGGTTTGGTGCAGCTTACGACCGATAAATCTCGTGCCGACGCGATACGCTTCTACAAGTCTCTCGGCTTTGTCGACAGTCACGAAGGTATGAAATTGTCGCTTTAACAAGGGCAAATAATCCGCTGATTAAAAACAAAAAGGGCGCTTGAAGCGCCCTTTTCTTTTAAGCCTGTCACAGTTTATTGCGGCAGCTTGTCGTCAACGCCTGCGACGTAGAAGTTCAGACCAAGCAAGGTCTTGTCGTCAGCCTGTTCGCCTTCCTTGAGCCACTCGGAGCCGTCCTGCTTCTTGATCGGGCCAGTGAACGGCTTAAGTTCACCCGACTTGATCTTGGCTTCGGTTTCCTCGGCCATTTTCTTAACATCGTCAGGCATGTTGGTGTAAGGCGCCATCTTCACGAGGCCTTCCTTCATGCCCCACCAGATGTTCTGGGTCTTCCACGAACCGTCAAGAACAGCCTTGGCACGGTCGATATAGTATGGACCCCAATCGTCAACAATCGCCGTCAGCTGGGTTTCAGGGCCGAACTTGATCATGTCCGAAGCCTGACCGAAAGCCTTGATACCGCGCTCATGTGCAACCTGAATTGGTGCGGTCGAGTCCGTATGCTGGGTGAGAATGTCTACACCCTGATCGACGAGAGCCTTGGCAGCATCCGCTTCCTTGCCTGGATCAAACCACGAGTTAACCCAGATAACCTTGACCTTGAAATCAGGGTTGACCGACTGTGCACCGAGCATGAATGAATTAATGCCCTGTACAACTTCCGGCACTGGAACTGACGCGATGTAGCCTGCGACGCCCTTGGTGGACAGCTTGGCTGCAATCTGGCCCTGTACATAGCGGCCTTCATAAAAGCGCGCATTGTAGGCCGCCATGTTGTCTGCGGTCTTGTAGCCGGTTGCGTGCTCAAACTTCACATCCGGGAACTTGGCAGCGACTTTGAGCGTCGGATCCATGTAACCGAAAGAGGTCGTGAAGATCAGCTTGTTGCCTGCACGCGCCAGACGTTCAATCGAACGTTCAGCGTCCGCACCTTCCGGTACGTTTTCGAGAAAGGTCGTTTCGACCTTGTCGCCAAGAGCTTCGATCATCTCCTTGCGGGCAACGTCGTGCTGGTATGTCCAGCCGAAATCCCCTGGAGGTCCGATATAGATGAAGCCGATCTTCAGCTTGTCTTCTGCATGTGCCGCCCCACCAAGCATAAAGCTGGCCGCGGTGGCGATTGCCAACAGCGTCTTTTTCATGTTCCCTGCGCTCCTTTTTTCACCCTCAAAATAAAACGGCAGACTGTGGGAGCCAGACCGCCGTTCAAAACTATTATCTGTCCGGCACGAAAGTTTTACCGAGCGACGCAGGTGTATTCATCATCGTCAAACGCCTGTTGCGCGAGATGATGACCAAAACCACGATGGTCGCGAGATAAGGCAATGCCGACAGAAACTGCGATGGCAGGCCAAAACCAAGCGCCTGCGCGTGCAACTGACCGATTGTAACCGCACCAAACAGGTAAGCACCGATCAGCACGCGCCACGGACGCCATGACGCGAATACAACAAGTGCAAGCGCGATCCAGCCACGCCCTGCCGACATGTTCTCGACCCATTGCGGCACATAAACGAGCGAAAGCTGCGCACCGGCAAGCCCCGCACAAGCACCACCAAACAACACAGCGAGATAACGGGTGCGCACCACATGCACGCCAAGCGCATGCGCCGAGCCATGGCTGTCACCAATGGCACGCAATTGCAGCCCCGCTCTGGTGCGGAACAGGAACCATGTCACGCCAATAACCAGCAGAATGGAGATGTAGAAGATCGGGTCCTGCCCGAACAGGAAACGGCCAACATAAGGAATATCACTGAGATATGGAATGCTGATTGCCTCAAGCCGCACACCCGGCATACCGACAAAGCTCTCGCCGAGCATAGCCGAAGCACCGATGCCGAGAATGGTCAGCGCCAGCCCCGTCGCAACCTGATTGGTCACAAGCGTCAGTGTCAGGAATGCAAAAATGCCTGAAAAGAGACTACCAACAAAGATAGCGGCGATCATGCCAAGCCAGGCCGAGCCTGTATATTGTGCGGCGGCAAAGCCCGAAACCGCACCCATCAGCATCATGCCTTCGACGCCAAGGTTCAGCACACCAGAGCGTTCGACGACAAGTTCGCCAATCGCTGCAATCAGCAAAGGTGTTGCAGCAGTTGCAATGGTGAGAAGGATTGCCTGTGTCAGATCCATTAATCACACCTTTCCTGCTGTGCGGCCCGCTACAAAGCGGATGCGATAATGGATGAGTGTGTCGCAGGCGAGCACGAAGAACAGGATCATGCCCTGAAACACGCGGGCTGATTTTTCCGATATGCCGATGGCAACCTGTGCGGCCTCGCCGCCCAGATAAGACAGCGCAAGCACAAAACCTGCGGCTATGGCCCCGAGTGGATTAAGACGACCAAGAAAGGCAACGATGATCGCCGTAAAACCGTAACCGGGTGAAATGACTGGACGAAGCTGGCCAATGGCACCCGATGTTTCCGCAATACCGGCGAGACCCGCAAGCGCACCTGAAACAGCGAAGACAAAGAAGACCAGCTTGCCGGAACTGAAGCCAGCAAACCGCCCTGCCCTTGGGCTTTGCCCGATGACCTTGACCTCGAAACCCTTGAGCGTTTTGGCCAGAAGGAACCAGACAGCAACAGCGGCAATGATTGCAAAGATGAAGCCCCAATGGGCGCGACCCGATGCGCTCCAGATTTCCGGCAATACTGCACTCGGATTGAACTGGCGTGTTTCCGGGAAGTTATAGCCTTCAGGATTGCGCCATGGTCCACGCACCAGCCAGTCAAGAAACAGCTGCGCGACATAGACCAGCATAAGGCTCGTCAGAATTTCATTGGTGTTGAAACGAACCTTGAGTAGCGCCGGAATGGACGCATAGGCGGCACCACCTGCCATGCCCATCAGCATCATCAGAGGCAAAACGATCCAGAGTTGCAGTTCAGGAAACATGACCGGCAAAATGGAGCCGGTTATCGCACCGATAATGAACTGACCTTCAGCTCCAATATTCCAGTTATTGGATAAGAAACAGACGCAGAGACCCACCGCAATCAGGATAAGCGGCGTCGCCTTGACCAGCAACTCATGCCACGACCACACATCAAACAACGGCTCAACGAAAAAGACGTAAAGCGCCTGAAACGGGTCTTTGCCCATCAGTGCAAAAGCGAGGCCACCAAAGACCATCGTGAGCGCAAGCGCCAGCAAAGGTGAAACTGCACTGAAGATTTTTGAAGGCTGAGGCCGTTTGACAAGTTCTATCCGCATTATGCTGCCCCTGTCTGATCCGTGCCGGATACACCGCCCATGAGAAGGCCGATCTTTTCCAGCGTCACTTCGGCAATGGGCATAGGATCAGAAAGCGCACCATGGTTCATGACAGCAATACGATCGCTGATTTCAAGCAGCTCATCGAGATCCTGGCTGATGACGAGAACGGCAGAGCCGGAACGCGCCAGATCGAGCAGTGCCTGACGGATATGCGCCGCAGCGCCTGCATCCACGCCCCATGTCGGCTGGTTTACAACCATGACAGACGGAGAGCGATCGAGTTCACGGCCAATAATGAATTTCTGGAGATTCCCGCCAGACAATGCTGAAGCTGGCGGGTTTTCAGCGCTTTTGCGGACATCCATCGTTTCAATAATGCGCTTTGCAGCCGAGCGCAGAGCGCTTTCCGCAATCAGCTTCAGTTTGCCACCGTGCAAAAACGCTTTCGCATCAGTCTTATAACGCGACAGGAAGAGATTATCCGTCAACGGCAGGGATGGCACGGCACCATGGCCAAGTCGTTCTTCGGGGACAAAGGCTGCGCCCATCAAACGTCTTTCGCTGATACCGAGCTTGCCTGCATCCTTGCCGCGAATGCGCACGGCAGACGCTGATGATTGAAGAAACTCACCGGAGACAGCTTCAAAAAACTCGCCTTGCCCGTTGCCCGCCACACCTGCAATACCAACAACTTCACCCGCCTTTACCGAAAGCGAGATATTGTTGAGAGCGGTCGAAAACGGGCCGCGCGGGGCCTGAGACAAATTTTTGATTTCAAACAGTGACGTGGCCGCAGTTTCAGCCACATCAATCGGTCTGCGCGCTACGACTTTGATATCATTGCCAACCATCATGCGTGCGAGCGACGCCGCAGTTTGTTCTCGTGGATCGCAATGCGCGACCACCTTACCATGACGAAGCACGGTCGCACGGTCGCAAAGCCGCTTCACCTCTTCAAGGCGATGACTGATATAAAGGATCGACTTGCCTTCTGATTTCAGGCGCTCCAGCGTCTCAAATAAACGATCAGCTTCCTGTGGTGTCAGCACTGAGGTCGGCTCATCGAGAATGATCAGATCCGGCTCTTGCAGGAGACAACGCACAATCTCGATACGCTGACGCTCGCCCACCGAAAGATCGCCAACATGCGCCTGCGGATCAATCGGCAGACCATAGGCTTTCCCGATCTCGCGGGCACGCTTCGCCACTTCAGGGAGCGGCAGTGAACCATCAAGAGACAGGGCAATATTCTCGGCCGCAGTCAGCGAGTCAAACAGGGAGAAATGCTGGAAAACCATACCGATGCCCAGCTTCCTTGCTGTACCGGGCTGGGTAATGGTGACGCGTTCACCCTTCCAGACGATTTCGCCTTCCAGCGGCTGCAACGCGCCGAATAGCATTTTAACGAAGGTGGATTTCCCAGCACCATTTTCGCCCAGAAGCGCGTGGATTTCCCCCTCTGCAATGACGAGATCTACCGCGTCGCAGGCTCTGAGTTGACCAAATACTTTGGTGAGCCGGCGGACATCCAAAAGAGGCCGGTCGGATAAAGGCGCTGACATTGTTCCCCGAATTTATTTTTTTAAGACCTTATCCAGCAAGATCGCAATTGAAAAGCCAAAAAGAAATCGGCGGAGGACATATGCACACCGCCGATATTTCCAAGGCACAATTTCATACCCACTATGGGAGCAGGATACTCGCCCCCGTCGTCTTGCGTGCTTCCAGATCTTCATGCGCTTTGCGCACATCTTTGAGCGCATAAGACTGCTTGATCTCAATCTTGACTGCACCGCTTGCCACAACGTCAAAGAGATCGTTTGCGGTTCTCTCCAGATCGGGGCGCTTCGCAACATAGTTGAACAATGTAGGGCGGGTCGCAAAAAGCGATCCCTTCTGCGCAAGAATGTTCAGATCAAATGGCGGGATTGTTCCGGAAGACTGGCCGAAGCACGCAAACATGCCAAGCGGCTTCAACACATCGAGCGAGCCCATATAGGTGTCACGACCAACCGAGTCATAGACAACATCCACGCCTTCGCCACCGGTCAGTTCCTTGACACGCTCGACAAAATTTTCCGTGAGATAGTTGATGACATGGTCATAGCCATGCGCCCTGGCTAGCGCGATCTTGTCTTCTGAACCCGCCGTTCCGATGACGGTTGCACCAAGATGCTTGGCCCATTGACCTGCGATAAGGCCAACGCCGCCTGCGGCCGCGTGAAAGAGGATCGTGTGGCCGGGTTTAACAACAAAGGTCTGACGCAGCAGATATTGCGCCGTCATCCCCTTGAGCATCATCGCAGCAGCCGATTTCAGCTCAATCGTTTCCGGCACTATCAATAGACGACTAGCAGGCAGGATACGTTCATCGGCATAAGAACCCGGTGTCGCAGCATAGGCGACACGATCACCAAGCTTGATGTCATCGACGCCAGAACCAACAGCAACGACAATGCCTGCGCCTTCATTGCCGGGAATGAACGGCATCTGTGCCGCCTTGTATAGCCCGGTGCGGAAATAGACATCGATGAAGTTCAGGCCAATTGCCTCGTGGCGCACCTTCACCTCACCCGGACCTGGATCACCAATTTCAATCTGTTCATATTGCAGAACGTCAGGGCCACCGGTCTGATGGACACGAATTGCATTGATCATGATGCTTCTCCAGTCGTTGTCTTCTTGGCACTCGCAGCTTCAGCAGCAATCACCGCAGCCGTCCGACCAAGATTGGGGAAGAATTGCATGATGGCACCGATGAAGTAGATATAAAGCCCTGTCACAGTGATACCGACACGTACCCAGAGCGGTGCATCCAGCGTGTAATACAGGCCTGCCGCACCGAAAGCGCACCACAGCAGGAAGACAGTCAGGTTCAATGGACGCAGACGCACCACGCGCACAGGATGCAGGAAACTGATCGGCAGGAAAGAGAGGATCGCTGAAGCAACGACGATGGCGAAAGCTTCCCACTCGCCGGGTCTGACGATAAAGAGCGTGAACACCACCATGTTCCAGACAACCGGGAACCCCTTAAAGAAATTCTCTTTCGTCTTCATTCCCGTGTCAGCGTAGTAAATAGCGCTCGAAACCACGATGATTGCGCCAGATATAAAGGACAGGTTTGTCCCCATAAAACCGCTTTGATAAAGCGCGAAGGCCGGTATCAAAACGTAGGTCACATAGTCGATGATATTGTCGAGCAATTCGCCGGACCAGTTGGGCAGCACATATTTGACTTCGAGCTTGCGCGCGATTGGGCCATCGATACCATCGACGAACAGAGCCAGACCCAACCACCACCACATTGCGGTGTAGCGGCCATCACTCGCCGCAACGATCGACAGAAACGCAAGAAACGAGCCTGATGCCGTGAGAAGATGAACAGAAAATGCCTTTGCCTGCGGCGCTGTCACTTTCTTGGCTTTGAGTTTTCCGGTCAGTCTGGTTTTCACGCCGTTCGCCATTTCTCTTGAAGGCTGCCCTCAATCTTCCAGCGTTCATTCTGCCGGGTGCGGGTCAGCCAATATAACTCTGAGGCTCTGAGCCAAAAAGTCGTGATCTTTCATAAAGCTTTCCCCGAATAAGGCGAAAAGAGCAAGTAAGTCATGAGACAAAACCGCCCTCATTCCACCAAAGATTAGGTTTTAATTAACGCGACATTGGCCTTTTCGGCCTATTTGCGTTTAAGTGCGGCTGAACCAGAACGAATAAGAATCGCTTTCGGCCAGCATTTTGGCGAAGGATAGAATACGATGAATGACGTGGTTGTCGATAAGCCCCTCACCGAGATCGTCATCAGTGGCGGTGGACCAGCCGGGATGATGGCAGCACTTGCGTTGAGTGCAAAAGGCTATCGGACAGCGTTGCTAGGCCCTGAAACCGACAAAAACGACCGTCGCACGACCGCACTCATGATGCCTGCAATTCGCTTTCTCGAAGAGATTGGCGTTTGGGGCGACATTGCTCCGGAAGCAGCTCCTCTCGCCTCTATGCGCATTGTTGATGCAACCCATCGCCTCATCCGCAGCCCGGCAGTTACATTTCGCGCTGGCGAGATTGATGAGGTGGCTTTCGGCTACAACATTCCAAACGCGGCACTCAATCAGAAACTTGCGGAAGCAGTTGAGAAGAACAGCGCGATTGAGCGCATCACGCTTCCGGCCATCGAATACCGTAACAATGACGACCACGTAACGATCACGCTCAAAGGCGGCGATACGCTCCACACCCGCCTTGTTGTTGCTGCCGATGGCCGCAACTCAGCCGCACGCGAAGCCGCAGGCATTCGCACGCGCCGCTGGAGCTATCCGCAGACAGCTGTTGTGCTGTCGTTCAGCCATACGGTCGATCATGAAAATATCTCGACCGAGTTTCATACCGAAGAAGGGCCGTTCACACAGGTTCCGCTCAAGGGCAAGCGTTCCAGCCTTGTCTGGGTGGTTAATCCAGGACGTGCAGAAACGCTGCTCGCACTTGACGATGAAACGCTTGGTCAGCGCATAGAAGAAATGATGCAGTCCATGCTCGGTAAGGTCACTCTGGACATCCGTCCTCAGGCGTGGCCGCTCTCTGGTCTGGTTCCGCATGCTTTTGCTGCCAAGCGCACGGTGCTGATAGGCGAAGCTGCTCACGTGTTTCCCCCAATCGGCGCGCAGGGCCTTAATCTCGGGACGCGCGATGTGGAAACGCTTGTGAAGGCCATTACAAGTGATCCATCGGATCCCGGTTCGGATCGTGTCACGCGCGCTTATGATCGCGGTCGTCGCCCAGACATTCTGGCGCGCACGGGATCTGTTGATGCGCTGAACCGATCCCTGTTATCTCCAATGCTGCCAGCACAGATTGCACGCGGCGTGGGCCTTGAAATGCTGCGTTCATTCGCACCGCTCAGAGCATTCTTCATGCGCGAGGGTTTGCGTCCCGGCAGTGGTTTTTCGCAGTTTATGCCTAAGCTTCCAAGCTTGGCCGAACGCGGGAAAACGTCACCAAAGCAATAAAGCGCTCCAATAATCGACCCTGAAACCTCCCGCAGCTTTATTTCGGCGCGCGGTGAACTACATATGTCTTATGAGTATGGCACAGATAAAACACGCTAAGTTTCAGATCGGACAGGTGGTCAAGCATCGACTGTTTCCCTTCCGCGGGATCATTTTCGACGTCGATCCGGAATTCGCCAATACGGAAGAATGGTATGAATCCATTCCCGAAGAAGGGCGTCCGCGTCGCGATCAGCCATTCTACCATTTGCTGGCTGAGAATTCAGAGTCGGAATATGTGGCCTATGTTTCGGAACAGAATCTTGTTCCCGATCTCAGCGATGAACCGCTTCGCCATCCACAGCTCAACGATATGTTTGAGCGTCTGGAAAACGGATCATATCGCGTAAAACTGCACGCAAACTGAGCTTTATACCAAGGCGGCTCAAGATGCTAATGCATCACGCCTTGATAAAGTTCAATCGCCACTCAGGCTTAACCAAAGTCCAATGAGTTTCACTCAATGAACTTCGGTATTACGGGTTCTTTCATTGAATAGTGCAACAAAAAAGGGCGCTTTGAAGCGCCCTTTTAAATTCCTTGCATCAGAGCAGCTTAGTTAGCTGCACCCTTTGCCTTGGCCTGTTCAGCCTTCATCTTTTCTTCAAATTCCTTCTGGCGCTTTGCAACAGCGTCCTGAAGTTCCTTCTGACGTTCTTCAAGTTCAGACTGCTTCAAGCCCGGGCCCGTAAGAGCTGCCGAAAAGCCCGTCAATGCAACTGGAATCGGGTTCTGCTTGTTCTGGTAGTTGACCGAAGTCAGAGTTACCTTGCTGCCCTTCTTGAGAGCATTGATCAGATCGTCGGAAAGCGGAGCTTCCGCAATGCAGCGATCCGGGAAGCAGATGCCGTATTCAAGCTTGGTTGGCTTGTTGTTGTCGATCTGCAAACCGACGCCAGCAGGGATCAAACGGCCAATCGGTACGGTGACCTGAAAAATCTTACGATTGATCTTGCCCTTGATTTCGATGAGGTTGACAGCGGTCAACAGCTGGCCGGAGTCAGCAGTGATAATGTTCTGCGTGTTGCAGATGTCGTTATCTTCCTGCTTCGAGCAAACCTTGAACCAGCCCTGTGGCGGCTGCTGCTGTGCGGCTGCAGGCATCGTCGCAGAAGCAAGCAGGGCGAACGCGCCAGCAAATGCAGATGCGGCAGCGATTGTCTTCGTGCTGGTCATGATCAACAGTTTCCTTCCAAGGCTTTGATCTTCCGGTCTCTGGTTTGAGTCAGCGATAGACCGTCACTGATTTGAAAATGCGGCAACAGCGTGACCTCCGGGACTTATCATCCCAATCCGAGGGCCGTGTTACAACGACTTCAGCTGTGAATCCAGATGGTCGACCACATTCAGACAGCAAAATACGCCATATTTTTTGTTTTAATCTGCACTGTCGCGCGCCAGACACGCTCTTAATCCGCACAAATGCAAGGTTCATGCTAATTTCGCCACACGAATCAATACTAAACTCACACTTATTTACAATGGACCTATCAAGTTGAACGGGGACGCGAGAAAGTTGACTGGATTGTTTGCTCTTTTCCGCAACACAGCTTTAGCAAGCCTGATTGGCATCTTTGCGAGCATTGCTTCAGCACAAGCGGAAAATAACGCTTCGCCCAATTATGCGCTTTCAATGCATGGCGACGTGGCCCTGCCCGCTGATTTTACGCATTTTCCTTATGCGAACCCGGATGCGCCCAAAGGTGGTGCGCTTAAAATGGGTGTGGTCGGAACATTTGATAGTCTCAATCCATTCGTGCTCAAAAGTATGCGCACGACCGCCCGCGGTCTGTTCGGCGATCTCGACTTTGGCAATCTTCTCTATGAAACGCTCATGCAGCGTTCACGCGACGAGCCGTTTACCCTTTATGGGCTGCTTGCTGAAAAAGTTGCAGTCGATCCGGAACGAAAATGGGTCGAATTTACGCTTAACCCGAAAGCCAAATGGTCCGACGGTGAGCCTGTCACCGTGGATGATGTCATCTTCACCTATGACATTCTGACCGAGAAAGGTCGCCCACCTTATAACAATCGTATGAGCCGGATTGAAAAGATCGAGAAGACCGGTGAACGTTCGGTGCGCTTTGTCTTCAATGACAAGTCGGACCGCGAATTCCCACTGCTGATTGCTGCAACCATGCCGGTTCTTCCCAAGCATGCAATCGATCCTGCGACTTTCGGCAATTCGACGCTTAAAGCGCCGGTCGGCAGCGGTCCCTACATTGTATCTGGCGTGCAACCAGGCCAGCGCATCGTTTACAAACTGAATCCTGACTATTGGGGCAAGGACCTGCCCGTTCGACGCGGTTTCGATAATTTTGAAACCCTGAGCATCGAATATTATCGCAACGAAACGGCCTTGTTTGAGTCCTTCAAGAAAGGACTGCTCGATGTGTTTCTTGAAGGCAACCCGACACGCTGGGAGAAGTTCTATGATTTCCCGGCTGTGACACAGGGAAAGGTCATCAAAGAGAACTTCGAGAAAGGTACACCGGCAAACATGCTGGGCTTTGTCTTCAACACGCGTCGTCCGGTTTTCGAAGATCGCCGCGTGAGACAGGCGCTGGGACTGTTGTTTGATTTCGAATGGGCCAATCGCAATCTCTTTGCTGATCAGTACAACCGCCTGCAAAGCTTCTGGGAAGGCTCAGAGCTGTCATCCGTTGGCAAGCCTGCAAGCGCGCGCGAACGCGAGTTGCTACAACCGTTCCCCGATGCCGTTCGAAAGGACGTTCTGGATGGAACGTGGCATCCGTCGACCACAGATGGGAGTGGTCATGATCGCGGACCGGCAAAGGCAGCCTACGAGCTTCTCATTGAGGCGGGTTTCTCTTTCGAGCACGGCAAAGCGATAGATCCATCCGGCAAGCCTTTGCAGTTTGAGATCATGACACGCTCGCCAGACGAGGAAAAAGTAGCACTTGCCTATAAGCGTAATCTTGGACGCCTTGGTATCGATGCCGAAATTCGCAGTGCCGACGATGCACAATATCAGCAACGCCTGCAGACCTTTGACTATGACATGATCCTCGGCGCCTTGACCGGCTCACTATCACCGGGCAACGAACAATGGCAGCGCTGGGGCTCAGCATCGCGCGAAGCTCAGGGTAGCTTCAATTATCCCGGCGTTGCCGATCCGGCGGTGGATGCCATGATCGAAGCAATGCTTGCCGCACGCAAACGTGAAGATTTCGTCAGCGCCGTTCGCGCGCTCGACCGCATTCTCATATCCGGAGACTACTATATCCCGCTCTATTATCTGCCTTATCAGTGGGTAGCGCGCTGGGATCGGATCGGACATCCGGCGAAAACATCGCTGTATGGCTATCAGCTTCCCACATGGTGGCAGGTCGCCCAATAGCGTCAGTTGATAAGGCCGTAATTCACCCTACATTTTGGAATTATAAAGATAAGCGAGCAGGAGAATACGTCTCCTGCTCGTCGAACGGAGCACCTTTATGACCGCAAGAAAAATCACCATCGATGTTGTTTCAGATGTCGTCTGCCCATGGTGCTTCCTTGGCCGCAAAAGGCTGGAACAGGCCCTTGCACTAGCGCCCGACGTCGATGCCGAGGTCCGCTGGCGTCCTTATCAGCTTGACCCGTCTTTGCCTGCGCAGGGCAAAGATCGTCAGGCCTATATGCGCGAAAAATTCGGCACCGGCTCGAAGATTGACGACATTCATAAGCAACTCACTGAGCTTGGCGAAGAGAACGATATCGTCTTCGATTTCGAGGCTATCACGCGGGCACCGAACACGCTTGATGCACATCGTCTGATCCATTGGGCTGCACAAGCTGGTCCGGGAAAGCAGGATAAGCTCGTCGGCACACTGTTCTCGCTCTATTTCGAGCAGGGACAGGACATCGGTGACCATGACGTGCTCGTTGATGCCGCAGCAAGCATCGGCATGGAAGCGCCAGTCGTCGCCCGGCTTCTGCAAACGGATGCCGATAAGGCCACGATCCGTGAGGAAATCGATACCGCCAATCGCATCGGCGTGCGCGGCGTTCCCTGCTTCATTATCGATCAGAAATATGCAGTCATGGGTGCGCAGTCTGCGGCTGTTCTGGCTGATGCCATTCAGCAGACTGCGGAAGGCTTTGAACCAGGAATTTCTGAAGATCGCTGAAAACAGAGCTATACAATAAAAAGCCCGCGCTCCATCCGGATGCGCGGGCTTTTGGCTTAAATATCAAGAAAATTCTTACATGCTTTCGTCGGATACGCGAACCAGAGTCCAGCATGGCTGCTTGGCAAATTCGAATTCCATGTATTCGCCATTGTCAGTGCCTTTGATCACGACAATCTTGTTACCATTCTCACCATCTTTGTACTCAGCCTGCCGTTTTCTTCCGGCCAGCGTTTCCACGTCTGGCATCACCGGCCATTCAACGTCAGCAAGAGGAACTTGCCTGCTGACCTTCTTTGGCTCAGGGTCGGCTTCCATATCCATGCTCTCAAAGATGACTGTCTTTGCGGTAGAGGCTTCCTGAATCGCGATATCGTGGCTGAAGTTCTTAACGAAATTCTCAATCTCCTGCACCTTGCAATTAGGCGTAGACAGAGCGAAAGCCGATTGAGAAACCAATACGAGTGCGGCAGCAGCGCAGGAAACGCGCAAAGCATTCTTAAGCATCAAAGTTCTCTCCGTTTTTAAACTTCAGAGCCGGGGGATTGGCTCCGAACCCTCAATGTTTAATCTCTGTGTATCTCAGCCACCAGCCGCGATTTTTGCAAGCTGCGTCATGATAACTGCCGAGCCGTTAAGCCGCTTTTCCGGGGTTGCCCAGTCGCGAATGAAAACGATGCTTTGGTCCGGTCTGATCTTGGCCATTGAGCCCTGCTCGCCGATCATCTTCACCAGCCCAACCGGGTTTGCAAAGGTTGCATTGCGGAACTGGATAACCACGCCCTTCGGACCGGCATCGAGCTTTTCGACATTGGCGCGGCGGCACAGCGCCTTGATATAGACGATCTTGAGCAAGTGCTGCACTTCTTCCGGCATCGGGCCGAAACGGTCGATCAGTTCTGCGCCAAAGGCGTCGATATCCTGCGGTTCTTCAAGATCGGCCAGACGACGATAGAGCCCAAGACGCAATTGCAGATCAGGCACATAAGCTTCCGGGATCATGACAGCTGTACCAATCGCAATCTGTGGCGACCACTGGCTGTCTTCAACCTCAATTGTGCCCTTGAGCGTCGCGACCGCCTCTTCCAGCATCTGCTGATATAGTTCGAAGCCGACTTCCTTGATGTGACCCGACTGCTCTTCGCCGAGCAGATTGCCCGCACCGCGAATATCCATGTCGTGACTTGCAAGCTGGAAGCCTGCGCCAAGTGTATCGAGCGATTGCAGAACCTTAAGGCGACGTTCGGCAGTGGCGGTCAGTGTGCGTCCGGCAGGGAGTGTGAACAATGCAAATGCACGCTGCTTGGAGCGACCAACACGTCCACGCAACTGATAAAGCTGCGACAGACCGAACATATCGGCACGGTGCACAATCATCGTATTGGCCGTCGGAATATCGAGGCCGGATTCAACGATGGTCGTGGAGAGCAGCACATCATATTGCCCGTCATAGAAGGCATTCATGATGTCATCGAGTATACCCGGCGCCATCTGGCCATGAGCCACGGCCACTTTCAGCTCCGGCACATGTTCCTTCAAAAACTCTTCAATCTCGGTGAGATCGGCAATACGCGGGCAAACATAGAAACTTTGGCCGCCACGATAGCGTTCCCGCAGCAATGTTTCACGGATTACAAGCGGATCGAAAGGGGAGACGAAAGTGCGCACCGCCATACGATCAACGGGCGGCGTCGTGATCAGTGAGAGCTCGCGCACACCTGTCAGTGCAAGCTGCAATGTGCGCGGGATTGGCGTTGCTGAAAGCGTCAGCACATGAATGTCCGACTTCAGCTCCTTCAGCCGTTCCTTGTGCTTAACCCCAAAATGCTGTTCCTCATCGATGATAAGCAAGCCAAGATTTTTGATCTTGATCGAATTGCCGAGCAACGCATGAGTGCCCACAACAATATCGACCGTGCCATCTTCCAGCCCCTTTTTGGTAGCGGCCAGTTCTTTTGTACCCACAAGCCGCGAGGCATGAGCCACATTGACCGGCAAACCATGGAACCGCGCAGAGAAGGTCTTGAAATGCTGGCGCGACAGAAGTGTCGTTGGCACGACCACCGCCACCTGAAAGCCGCTCAAGGCAGCAACAAAAGCTGCGCGCAGTGCCACTTCCGTTTTGCCAAAACCGACGTCACCGCAGATGAGGCGATCCATCGGCTTGCCTGCCGCAAGATCGTCAGTGATGGCATCAATCGCACGCAGCTGATCTTCGGTTTCATCATAAGGGAAGCGCGCGGCAAATTCGGCATAAAGTCCATCGGGGGGCGTCATGGACGGCGCGCCACGCATCTGCCGTTCAGCAGCAATCTGGATCAGATGACCGGCGATTTCAAGCAGGCGCTTCTTGAGTTTGGCCTTGCGCATCTGCCATGCGCCGCCGCCAAGCTTATCAAGAACAGCTTCAGACCCTTCCGAGCCGAAGCGAGAAAGCAACTCGATATTTTCAACCGGCAGGAACAGCCGATCATCGCCGGCATAATGTATCTCCAGACAATCATGTGGCGCACCCGCCGCCGTGATCGTCTTGAGACCAATAAACCGCCCGATACCGTGATCGACGTGGACGACGATATCGCCCGCTGAGAGCGACGCCACTTCGGAAATGAAATCCTGATCGCGTTTGCGGCGCTTGGTACGGCGTACAAGACGGTCACCAAGAATATCCTGTTCGGCAACGACGACCAGATCGCCTGCATCAAAGCCGCTTTCGACCGCAAGAACGGCTGCTGTGATTTTGTCACGTGAAAGCGCCTTAACCGTCGAAAGGCGATCAACAGTTTCGATTTTCTCAAGGCCGTGCTCGTCCAGCACCTGTAAGAGACGGTCGAGCGAGCCTTCAGACCATGCAGCAACCAGTACTTTTTTGCCAGCCCCGCGCAGATCGCCGATGTATTTCACCACCGCTTCAAAAAGGTTCACATCGGTTGCAGCACGTTCTTCCGCAAAGCTACGGCCCTTATGCACATCGGCATGAACGACCGTCCGACCGGAGACTTCTGGTGTGCCAAATGGCGTAAGATCGATACGCAGACCCGTCGACGCGGCAACCGCTTCGACTTCCCTTGGTGTCAGATAAAGCGCTTCCGGCTTGACCGGCTTGTAGGGAATGGCATCGCTGCCCGGCTCTTTACCTTCTGCTTGCCTGAGACGTGCCTCATAATGATCGACGACCATTGTATGGCGTTCGGTCAGCGCCTCATGCACCAGATGATCGAACACCACCGGCATATCGCCCGCATGGTCGAACACTGTTTCAAGATTGTCGTAGAACAGTGGCAGCCAGTGTTCCATGCCAGCAAAGCGACGACCTTCACTGATTGCCTGATACAGCGCATCATCGCGCTGTGGTGCGCCAAACATCGCCACATAGTTTTTGCGGAAGCGGCTGATCATATCCGGCGAAAGCGAAATTTCGCTCATTGGCTGGAGTACGAATTCCTTGCGCGCGCCTGTGGTGCGTTGCGACGCCGGATCAAAAGCGCGGATTGTTTCCAGCGTGTCGCCAAAGAAATCAAGACGCAGCGGTTCTTCTGAACCCGGCGCATAAAGATCGAGAATGCCACCACGAACCGCATATTCGCCGATGTCACGCACAGTCGAGACACGTTCAAAACCGTTGCGTTCCAGCCGCGCACCCAGATCGTTCATGTTGAGCTGGTTGCCGGGACGCGCCGAAATTACCTGCTCGGCAATTGCTGCCTGTGGCGGCAGCTTTTGCAAAATGGCATTCGCCGTTGTGATGATAACTGCCGGATGCGGCGACTTCTTCAGCGAAGCCAATGCGGCCAGTGCCGCAAGTCTGCGCGCCGATGCGTCTGCTCCGGGCGACACACGATCATAGGGCAGACAGTCCCATGCCGGCAGATGCAGAACCGGCAGATCGGGCGAAACGAAATTCAGCACCTGCTCCAGATCGGCAATGCGCTGACCGTCACGGACGATATACAGAACAGGCCCGCGCTCACCGATCTCCTCGACCAGACGCGCAAGACAAAAGGCTTCGAAACCATCGGCAACGCCGTCGATTACGATATGCCTGCTGTTTTTGACGCCTGGACTGGTTTTAAGACCGAGTTTGCTGAATACGGGCATGGGGACTTATTCTCAGAATTCTATGCGGTCGCGGAAAGCGATAATGTCTCGAAACAAAGGCGTATCATATTCTTGCGGTGTTTCGCTTTCGCCTGTCACCCATTTCAGAAGATCGCGATCAAGAACTTCAAGAATCTGCTCAAACTCATCGAGTTGTTCATCGGTGAAGGCTGGAAGATACTGATCGGCATATTGGCCGAGGATCAGATCCATCTCGCGCATACCGCGATGCCAGGCGCGAAACAGAAGCTTGCGACGCCTTACATCAAGATTTCCTGCCGCAAGTGTGCTGCCAGTCATTGTTTGAGCGCTCCATTAACAAAATATGCTGCCGGTATATAGCATCTACGGCGCAAGTGGGAACCCATTTAGGCAACAAGAACAAAAATAGTACAAAATCATTTCAAAGGGTTGCGCAGAAAAGCAAAGCAGTTAATGCTCGCCGCCATGCGTCCGTCTGTGCTTGATCCGTTTTTCGCTTCCGTCCGCTCGCTTTCCGGCATTGGTCCGAAAGTGGCTGCCTTGCTTGGTAAACTTTTGGGCACTGATGTTCCCGGTGCGGAGCCGAGAGTTGGCCAGCTTCTCTTTCTGCCACCGCATAGTGTGATCGACCGGCGCAACCGTCCCGGCGTCGCTTTTGCGCAGGAAGGCGCGATCGTTACACTGGAAGTGATGATCGATCAGCATCAGCCCGCCCCGCGTGGGAGAGGCAACGTTCCGCATCGCGTCATTGCCCATGACGATACCGGTGAAATCATTCTCACCTTCTTTCATGCGCAATTGCCATGGCTTGAAAAGATGTTGCCTGAAGGCGAAACCGTCATCGTTTCTGGCAAGGTCGAATGGTTCAACGGGCGCGCCTCGATGGTGCATCCCGATTATATTGCGAGCCTCGAAGATGCTGCTAGTCTCCCGATGGTTGAGCCAGTCTATCCGCTAACGGCTGGCCTTTCATCCAAGACCCTTGGCCGCGCAATGAAAGAAGCGCTGACCCGCGTGCCGGTTCTGCCCGAGTGGATCGACAGGCCGCTGATCACACGCGAGCGTTTTCATGCTTTCAAAGATGCACTCGACACAATGCATCTCCCGGAAGACCCGAGCGATATTGCACTTGAAAGCATCACGCGCCGCAGGCTTGCTTATGACGAGTTTCTGGCTGGTCAACTGGCTTTGGCGCTGGTGCGTGCCAAAACGCGCCGCCTTTCGGGTCGCCCACTCGAAGGCAATGGACGTATTGTTGCAGAAATCATGCGCCACCTGCCTTATCAACTGACCAAAGGTCAGGAGCAGGCCGTGCGCGAAATCATCACCGACCTTAAATCGCCAGAGCGTATGCTGCGGCTTTTGCAAGGCGATGTCGGTTCCGGAAAAACGGTCGTGGGGCTGCTTTCCATGGCGCATGCAGCTGAATCCGGCGGGCAGTCAGCGTTGATGGCACCCACAGAAGTTCTTGCGCGACAGCATTTTGCAACAATTGCACCTCTGGCTGAAAAAGTCGGCCTGAAAGCAGCCCTGCTTACAGGTCGCGATAAGGGCAAAGAGCGCAATGCTGTTCTTGAAGGCCTGAAAAGTGGCGAAATCGATATTGTCATCGGCACTCATGCACTGTTTCAGGAGAAGGTCGAATATCACGATCTGGTCTTCGTTATTATCGATGAACAGCATCGTTTTGGCGTGCATCAGCGTTTGATGCTGACTGCGAAGGGCACTGCTCCCGATATGCTGGTCATGACAGCAACACCCATCCCACGCACGCTGGTTCTGACCGCCTTTGGCGATATGGATGTATCGAAACTTACTGAAAAGCCAGCCGGGCGTCAGAAGATCACCACAGCAATTCTGCCTATGGAGCGGATGAACGAACTTGTTGAACGCATCCGAAAGGCAGTCCAGGAAGGGCAGAAAATTTACTGGATCTGCCCTTTGGTGGAGGAGTCCGAACTCGTTGAGCTGACCTCCGCCGAAGAACGGTTTGAATCGCTTAAACCTGTTTTTGGCAACAAGATCGGACTCATTCATGGCCGCATGAATGGCACGGAAAAAGATGAAGCCATGCGCGCCTTCAAGCAGGGCGAAACACGGCTTCTGGTGGCAACGACCGTGATTGAAGTTGGTGTCGACGTGCCGGATGCAACAATCATCGTCATCGAACATGCCGAGCGTTTCGGGCTTTCACAGCTGCATCAGTTACGTGGGCGCGTTGGCCGTGGCGACAAGCCATCCACTTGCCTGCTGCTCTATAAAGGCCCGTTGGGAGAAATCGGTCAGGCACGTCTTAAGGTGATGCGCGAAACGGAAGATGGTTTCCGTATTGCCGAAGAAGATTTGAAGCTACGCGGCGAAGGCGAGTTGCTTGGCACAAGGCAATCGGGTACACCGGGCTTCCGGCTTGCTTCAATTGAAGCTCATGGTGACCTGCTGGAAATCGCGCGCAAAGACGCACGTTATATTCTGGCAAGCGACCCGGATCTTGAAGGCGAACGCGGGCAAGCGCTGCGCGTGCTTCTCTATCTGTTCGGTCGTGATGAAGCGATCCGCCTGCTTCGAGCAGGATAATGGAAACAGAAATGGCCGCATTGCTGCGGCCATTTCTATTCATCTATTAAAGCCCATCTATAAAAGACTGTTTTTCTTTTACTCTACAGTCACCGACTTCGCGAGATTGCGCGGCTGATCGACGTCCGTACCCATCAGAATAGCGGTATGATAAGCGAGCATCTGGATCGGCAGAGCATAAACCAGCGGCGTGATGAACTCTGGTACGTCAGGCAGAACGATGGTTGCCATCGTATCAAGACTTGCTGCCGCCGCACCCTTCTTATCGGTGATCAGAATGATACGACCGCCGCGTGCTGCGACTTCCTGCATATTGGAAACGGTCTTCTCATAAAGACGATCCGACGGTGCAATGACGATAACCGGCATGGTCTCATCAATGAGTGCAATCGGGCCGTGCTTGAGCTCACCAGCCGCGTAGCCTTCGGCGTGAATATAGGAGATTTCCTTGAGCTTCAGCGCGCCTTCCATGGCCAGCGGGAAGGATGTTCCACGGCCCAGATAAAGAACGTGATTGACCTTGGCCAATTCAGAACAAACCGCTGCGATCTGATCTTCAAGCTTCAATACCTGATTGATGAAACGCGGCGCTTCAGAAAGCTGACGCACCAGTTCCTGCTCACGCTTGTCATCAATCGTGCCGCGAACCTTTGCGGCAGCAATTGCAAGTGACGCCATGGTCGAAAGCTGACAGGTAAAAGCCTTGGTCGATGCAACACCGATTTCAGGACCGGCAAGTGTCGGGAACACAGCATCCGATTCACGGGCAATGGTCGAGCCGGTGACATTGACAACAGAGGCGATCTTCAGACCTTGCGACTTGCAATAACGCAACGACGCCAGCGTATCAGCAGTTTCGCCAGACTGCGAAACGAACATCGCAAGCGAGTCTTTTGAAAGCGGCATTTCACGATAGCGGAATTCCGAGGCGATATCGCTGTCGACTGGAAGGCGGGCAATCTGCTCAAACCAGTATTTGCCGACCGAAGCCGCATAAAAGGCGGTGCCGCAGGCAGAAATGGTCAGACGGTCGACCTTGCTGAAATCAATGCCGACTGCTTCTTCACGGACTCTGCCAGTGGTGAAATCGAGATAGTTTGCAAGCGTATGGGAAATGACTTCCGGCTGCTCAAACATCTCTTTCTGCATGAAGTGGCGGTGATTGCCCTTCGACACCAGCATATTGGCAGTCTGCGATTTCTGAACCGTGCGCTCAACCTCAACATTGTTCTCGTCATAGACGGTCACGCCCTTGCGGGTCAGCACAGCCCAATCACCATCTTCGAGATAAGCAATCGTGTCGGTAAATGGTGACAGTGCGATAGCGTCGGAGCCGAGGAACATTTCACCATCGCCATAGCCGACTGCCAGTGGTGGTCCCTGACGCGCACCGATTAATGTTTCTTCATCGCCTTCAAACAGGAATGCGAGTGCAAAAGCACCCTGCAACAATGGCAGGCTGTCACGCACGGCTTCCACAGGCGACTTGCCCTTTTCCAGCTCACGCGTCACGAGATGCGCGACAGCTTCGGTGTCAGTCTCGGTCTCGAATTTACGGCCTTCCGCTTCGAGCATCGCACGCAGTTCGGCAAAATTTTCGATAATGCCATTGTGCACCACAGCCAAACGGGTGGTGATATGCGGATGCGCATTACGTTCAACCGGCTTGCCATGCGTTGCCCAGCGAGTGTGGCCGATGCCGATCACGCCCGGAAGCGGGTCGCCCGCCAGACGCTTTTCCAGATTGACAAGCTTGCCCTCGGCACGACGGCGAGCAAGCTTTCCATCGAGCAGCGTGGCGATACCGGCAGAATCATAGCCGCGATATTCAAGTCGCTTCAGCGCATCGACCAGACGCGGTGCGACTTCGTCATTGCCGATAATGCCGATAATTCCACACATAGGGTGCTCCAAATCCGAGATTCACGCATATAACTGCGATTTAAAGAGTCTAGCGCGGAACGGCAACCCAAGGGACTGCCGTTCTCTTCATCTGTTCGTCGATTTATTTCGAAGAGGTTTTAGCCGCTTTGATGGCAGCATACTTCTCCCGCAGGATCTTTCCCCGGCCTTCTTTGGTTTCCTGTCGGGCACGGCCAAAGGCCAACGCATCTGCCGGCACATTATCTGTGATCGTGCTGCCTGAAGCGATATAGGCATTATCACCAATTTCGACCGGCGCCACGAGCGAACTGTTCGAGCCTACGAATGCGTTTTCACCGATAACCGTCTTATATTTGTTGTAGCCATCGTAATTGCAGGTGATCGTGCCTGCACCGATATTGCTTGATGCTCCGACAATCGCATCGCCGATATAGGTAAGGTGATTGATCTTGGCACCCTTGCCGACTTCCGCGTTCTTCACTTCGCAGAAATTTCCGACCTTGGACTTTTCACCAAGATTTGCACCCGGACGCAAACGTGCAAACGGTCCAATCTCGGCTTTCTCACCAATATTTGCGCCTTCAATATGTGAAAACGCATGGATCAACGCACCGGATGCGACATGAACCTTCGGTCCAAAAAACACATTCGGTTCAATTACAACGTCGGCTTCAATCAATGTATCATGCGAGAAAAACACAGTTTCAGGTGCAATCAGCGTCACACCCGCCAGCATCATGTCCTGACGCTTACGGTTCTGCCAGATGGTCTCTGCCTCTGCCAGTTCTGCGCGATTGTTGATGCCGATCACATTGTCCACTGGCACTTCGATGGCAGTGACGTTCAGCCCCTTGTCATGAGCGATAGACACGATATCGGTGAGGTAATATTCGCCTTTGGCATTGTCATTGCCAACAGCGTCGAGCAAAGCCAGCGCGTGGGCACCACGCACAGCCATCAAACCACCATTGCAGAAACCAATCTTTTTTTGCTCAAGGGTGGCTTCCTTTTCCTCAACAATGGCGACCAATTGATCGTTCTCTTCAATGAGACGACCATAACCATGCGGGTTCGCCGGACGGAAGCCGATCACAACCACGTCCGCACCATGGGTCAGTTTTTCACGCGCGACCAGAAGGGATTGGGCTTCGATCAATGGTGTGTCGCCGAAGACAATCAGCAGATCGTCATAACCGCGCTCGATGGCTTCGCGTGCTGCAAGAACCGCGTGGGCTGTACCAAGACGTTCTTTCTGCTCGAAAGCCGAAACTGCGTCGGCAACTTTTTCGACAGCGCTACGCACTTCATCCGCTCCGCGCCCGACGACCAGCGCCACATCGCTCTTGCCGGTGTCCTGAACGGCTTTCACCACATGACAAACCAGCGGAAGCCCTGCCACCTGATGCAGCACCTTCGGCAAGCTCGATTTCATACGCGTGCCTTCGCCCGCGGCAAGCACGATGGAAAGGCAGGTACGGTCTGTCCTAGCACTGTCTGTCATTATATCGTCCAGAATGATTGAAGGCTCATCTGCTCATAGCATTAAAGCGTATATGGAAACTTACGGATTGCTTAGCCCAATCGTCCCAATGCCGGGAAAGTCTCAAGCAACCAGAACGAAAACGACTGCATGCCGCCGGTAAGAAAAAGGACACCGGCGATAACGAGAAGTGCACCCATTGCCTTTTCGACTTTGCCAAGATGAACGCGGAACTTTGACAGAAACCGCATGAATGCGCCCGAAAAAAGAGCCGCGATCAAAAACGGAATTCCCAAGCCTAGCGAATAAACAGCCAAAAGTGCGGCCCCCTCACCCACCGTGCTGCTGCCGCCCGCCAATGTGAGAATTGGCCCGAGAACCGGCCCTATACAAGGGGTCCAGCCGAATGCAAAGGCCAGGCCCATCACATAAGCCCCAAGCGGTGACGCAGGTGCATTGCGTGCCTGAAAACGGGCTTCGCGGGACAAGAACGAGAAACGCAATATGCCAAGGAAGTTGAGGCCCATCAAAATGATGACGACCCCAGCCACCATGGCGATTTCCTGCTGCCACATGCGCAAGAATGCGCCAATGGACGAAGCACCGGCGCCAAGCGCTACAAAAACTGTGGTGAAGCCAAGCACAAATGAGATCGCAGCCAATGCCAGCGAGCGACGCTGCAAGGAAGCGGCGGCAACCCGTGATTCCTTTTCGGCGCGAAAATCTTCAACGCTCACACCCGCCATATAACACAGATAAGGTGGAACCAGCGGCAGAACGCAGGGCGATAAGAACGACAGCGCACCCGCACCGGCAGCCGTTAGATAAGAAACACTGAGCACCAAAACCTCATTTTTTCACATAGAGCAGTTATTATCTGAACCAGATAAGCTGTTCTATTGAATTGTTTTTGAGCAAATTACGAAAAAATATCTAACTTTCCAACTTCACTCAAAATGCTTGCGGCGAACGCCGTTTGCTGGCCTTATACCCTAACTTCGACATTACTTTGAATATTTTCAATGCGGCATCTCGCTCGAACATAAGTTCGCCCTAAATCAGGATCACTTGCGCAATTTTAGATTGCTCCAACTGGACGACGCTCCGATGAGCTTAATTGATAATGAAGAACCTTCTTCAGTATCCACCAGACAGAATAAGTCTTTCGGATTTCTGAAACGATACCAGCATTTTCTGTTTCCCATAGCGGGCATCGCCATCGCCCTCTTAGCAATATACGTTCTGGAAAATCTGCTCCAGAACACCTCACGCAAAGACACGCTTGAGGCCCTTCATGCCATTTCGTGGACGACCATTGGGCTCGCCGTATTTTTCACGATGCTAAGCTATGCAGCTGTGGCGCTGTATGACGTGGTTGCGGTGGACACAATAGCACCCAACCAAATCCCGCGCCGCATTGCAGCCGTGGCTGGGGCCGCAGGCTATGCGATTTCCAATGCAATTGGCTTCTCGCTTCTGACCGGCGGTGCGCTTCGCTATCGCATCTATGCGGCTGAAGGCATCAGCCTTGCCGATATCGGAAAGATCGTCGGTACTTCCTGGTTTGCGATCTGGTTTGCACTCATCATCATGGTGGGGGCTGCACTCCTTATCGACCCGCAGGACGTGCCGTGGATTTCTACGATCGACGCCCGCATCGATATTGTTGCTGGCATCATCATTCTTGGTGGCATCAGCTGGCTGATCTACTGGCTTTCGCATGGCGAGCGCACACTGCGCCTTGGCTCACTTAGCCTGCGCCTGCCTAACTCCAAGGGTGCCATTACACAGATTTTTGCGGGTCTTGTCGATGTCGGTGCTGCTGCTGCAACGCTCTATGTGCTGATGCCTCAGGATGCAGTGCCAAGCTTTGCTGTCTTCGCGCTCGTCTATGTCATCGCCATTGTACTTGGCATTGCCAGCCATGCTCCGGGCGGGCTCGGTGCCTTCGAAGCGACGATTATTGCTGGCCTCGGCATTGGCGGACAACCTGACGCTATCGCCGCTCTCCTTGCCTATCGCGTGATCTATACGGTCATGCCGCTTGTGGTCGCCACAGCAGGCATCCTGATATGGGAAATCATGAGGCGCAGGCAGATGCTGGGACGGCAGGCCAAGTTTGCCAAACGTCTCGTTGAGCCTCTGATACCAGGGCTTTCCGCCAGTATTATCTTCCTTGGTGGCATTATCCTGCTGGTTTCAGGCGCAACGCCGGATATGCGATACCGCGTAGAAATTCTCTCCGACATCGTGCCAGAGTTTTTCGTCGAAACATCGCATCTTGCAGCAAGTCTTGTGGGCGTTGCCCTGCTCATCGTTGCGCGCGGTCTGTTCAAACGGCTGGAACGCGCGTGGATTGCTGCCCTCATTCTTCTGCTTTTCGGTGCGGTTTTCTCGCTCACAAAAGGTCTCGACTGGGAAGAAGCAACCATTCTTTGCGTCTTTGCCTTTGCCCTATGGGGCTTCCGCGATTCCTTTTATCGCCGTCCGATTTCTGGCCCGTTTGAACTGAGCTGGAGCTGGATCACATCAGTCGGCACCACCGTTATCGTTTCGACATGGCTGGGTTTCTTCGTTTATCGCCACGTTGAATACTCCAATAATCTCTGGTGGGATTTTGCATGGAATGCCAATGCGCCGCGCTTCCTGCGTGCGACCGTTCTGGTCTTCGCAGTTGTGGCGGCAGTTGGCCTCCATTCGATCATCAACCGGCATAGCCAGCGCAAGCGTAAACGCGACTACTCTATTCCAGAGGCTGTTCCTGCACTTGTCGCCGCCTGCCCGCATACCGATGCTGCGCTTGCAATGCTGGGCGACAAGCAATTCCTGCTCGCACCTGATAACAACGCATTCATTATGTATGCGCAATCCGGTGGCAGCCTGATCGCCTTGGGTGAACCAATCGGAGACAAAAAAGCCGCCAGAGAACTTGCATGGTCGTTCCACGGCCTCGCCGACAAAATGGCATTGCGCACGGTGTTTTATGGGGTTGGGCCTGAAAGCCTGCCGCTGTTTCTGGATATGGGCCTTGTAGCGCTGAAACTCGGCGAAGTTGCTCGCGTCGATCTGACTGATTTCTCGCTTGAAGGTCCTCGTCGCCAGCCATTTCGTTATGCCGATCGTAAGGTCGACAAGGATGGGCTGACCTTTGAAGTCATCGACGTGAAAGATGTGTCGCCACTCGTCCCCCGCTTGCGGGAAATCTCCGATGCATGGCTCGACCATAAATCCGGCAGCGAGAAAGGCTTTTCTCTCGGCTATTTCGATGATGATTACATGGAGCGTTTTGACGTCGCCGTGATGAAAAAAGATGGTGAGATTGTTGCCTTCGCCAATTTGTGGCGTGGAGCCGACAAATACGAAATCACCGTCGACCTGATGCGTTATATGCCCGACGTACACAAGCTGCTGATGGATGCGCTTTTTGCCAAACTGCTGATGTATAGCAAGGATCAGGGCTATAAATGGTTCAATCTGGGTGCGGCACCGCTCTCCGGCTTGAACCGCAGCAGACTCGCATCACGCTGGAACCGGTTCGGTTCATTCATATATCGGCGCGGTGCAGACCTCTATCACTTCGACGGCCTCAAGGCTTTCAAAGAAAAGTTCGACCCGATCTGGACACCACATTACATGGTTTGTCCTGGGGGTCTGGAAACGCCTCGTGCTCTTATCGATGCCACAACGCTGATCAATGGCAGCCCTCTGGAGTTCATCCGCAAATGAAGAAGCGACGCATTCTTTTAACTGTTCTTGGGTTAGCGCTGATAGGAGGTGCCGGTGCCTATGCAGCACTTCACCCCGGCAAGATTGCGCGCCAGTGGGCGCAATTCTTCAACGCGGACGAACCGGTCATTCACGCAAGCGCCGAGCGGCTTTCGAATATTCCAGTCTACATGCCGAAGGGCGATCCGGTCGGGCTTGCCATTCTGCTCAGTGATGAAAACGGCATCGGCGACAAAGAACGCAGCTATATGGATGCAATGCTTGCGCGAAACATAATCGTTTTGCCTGTCGAGCTCGGTCCCTGGCGGGCGGCGCTCGATAAGGAAGATGGCGAGTGCAACTATCTCGACTCTGATTTTGAAGCCATCGCCAAGGAAGCACTGCGCGGACTTGATCTTGATGTTTACTTTCATCCGGTCGTAACCGGCATTGGTCAGGGCGCAACGATTGCCTATGCAGCCGCATCAGATTCGCCTGCTGCGACCATTGCAGGCGCTATTGCTCTTGATCCAACACCTGCAAAGACGCGCCTGCCTTCCTGCACAGAAGCAGCTGAAGCCACCAAAACACCTGATGGCGGCTTCACCTACGGTTTTGACGTAAATATGCCCGCTCCGACACTTGTGATTGGGCCAACTGGCTCGCCGGTGAATAACCCGGTTGACGCACGTCAGAAGAAGATTGCCGTATTGCAATCAGGCCCCGACTTTCCCGCACGCATGAAGATGGCAGTCGATAACGTCGTCGCTATGGCCGATCAAGACGCCAAGAATGAAGCGCTACCAATTGTCGACCTTCCAGCCAAAGGCGGCAAGAGCGATATGGTCGCCGTGTTCTATTCAGGCGATGGCGGCTGGCGCGATCTCGACAAATCGATCGGCGAGTGGCTGCAGGCTCATGGCGTTCATGTGATCGGCGTTGATTCACTGCGCTATTTCTGGTCCGAGCGCACGCCAGAAGAAATCGCTCGTGACACAACGACAATGATCGAAAAAGCCGATCCAACGGGAAAACTGCCGTTGGCCGTTCTCGGTTATTCCTTCGGAGCGGACACATTCCCCTTTGCATGGAAATATCTCGATCCGGCGCTTCAGGACCGCACGAAGATGGTCGGACTTCTCGGCGTTGAAACCACCACGACATTTCAGGTTTCTATTGAAGGCTGGCTTGGCATGGATGGAGATAAGGACGTTGTGCCGGCTATCACCACCATCCCGCTTGATCGTGTTGTCTGCGTCTATGGCGAAGAAGAAGACGATACCGCCTGTACGGCACCTGAGCTTAAAGGTGCAGACCTGATGAAGCTGTCCGGCGGCCATCATTTTGATGAAAACTATGAGCCGATAGCGGCAGCTTTGCTTGATAAGATGCGCGCTCGCGCAGGTCTGCCACCGCGCCCTGCCAGCTAGAGCATTTCCTGTTTTTCTTGAATCATTGGAAATGCTCTATCTCTTTGTTTTTTCGCATTATCCGACGCAAAACCGCTCCGCACTTTTGCTGGAAATGCTCTAAGATGAAAATGGCACCGACAGAGAATGTCGGTGCCATTTTTACTCATGCTTTCACAATCTTTGCGCCGCCCAATTTCCAGCGAACAAGATCAATCAGCAAAAATGCGATCAGGCTTAGACCGATCATCGGCAGAGCCCAACCAACCGCGGCTGCAATCAGCACCACCGAAAGCTTCTGCGGCATGCTAAGATAGAGCCAGCTCTGGATCAGGGTTCTTGGCATGGAGCCAGCAGGCGGACGCCGCTGCCACCAGATGCGATAGCCATAGATAATCATACCAATCAGCGCCAGGCCCAACAAAGCCATAACAATCTGATTGGCGACACCAAACAGCACGCCCATATGCAGATCAATCCCCCAGCGAATGAGCTTGGCAATGATCGGGAATGTTTCGAAATCAGCCCGGCTGATTACCTTCATATCCCGCGGATCGATAGCAATCGTATCAACCTGTGTCGGCCATGAGCGATCATACTCACGGACCAGCCATGACTGATCCGCATTGCGCGGAATACGAATTTCCAGCATTGGCGATTGAAGACCGGACTGTCGTGACAGGAGATTCACCGCATCCAGCTGGCTGACGTAATCAGTTGTCGGTGCAACAGAACTTTGATCCTGATGGCCTCCGTGGTCATGATGTTCAGCATGCGGATCGGCCATCACAGCAGGTTTGTCGAGTGCGGTCGAAACGGACGGTGTTATCCATCCGACTGCCGCGCGAAAATCGTCAATCCGCCCGCCTGCCAATTGCGACCAAGTCATGCCTGTCGCCGAAAGAAAGACTAAGCCTGCAGCGATCCAGATGCCAATCTGGCTGTGCAAACGCCTCGTACGCAGATGCACATTTTCTTTGGCCTTTGAGCTACGCCGGATATCCCGCTTCCACCACCAGAGCAGAACACCGCCGAGCGCTGCGACCCACAGCCAGGAAGCGGCAAGTTCGCTGTAATAGCGGCCAAAATCCCCAAGCATGAGATTGCGATGCAGATAGTCGATCGACGCGCGCAATGGCAACACTCCGCTCGTGCCATAGACGACCAGATCGCCCCTGATTGCCAGCGTAATTGGATCGACAAAAATTGCTCGGCTTTCAGATTCACCCAGACCCGGCACGCTGAACATAACGCGTGTGTTCCAGCCTGGGCCTGTCGATGGGCGGATAGCAAACAGCCTCGGATCGTCACCGATAAAATCGCGGGCGGCCTTAACCTGATCGGCCAAAGGCTGCACCGTGCCCAGGGATGCTGTACGCAATTGATCGCGATAGACGATATCTTCGATTTGCGGCGTCAGCACATAAAGCGTGCCCGTGATCGCGGCGATCAGGATGAATGGGCCAACAAATAGCCCAACATAAAAGTGTAGCCTTGTGATGAAGGCCTTTAAACTCGAACCGGCAACGCGCGTTGTCTCGGCAGGACTGTTCTTCGATTGAGTGTTTGGCAGAACAACATCGGTCATGGCTGCACCTCATTTCGTGCAGCACATTCGTGTAGATAAAAAGAAAACATTGGCATCTCCAGCCAGTGTGAAACAGCCGGACGGCACGCAACTGCGCTTCAGTTAAAGTGAGCACGGCTGCGAAACGCCGGAATTGAATCATGCATCAGCTGAAAATGTAGGCGGGCCTCTGGGGAGATAGGTTTCGGCCAGAAAATTAGGCGGACCGTGCACCACAAGTCGCACAACATGATAACGGGCGACCAATACTGCGTGGTAGGCAAACGAAAGCGTTTGAGCGGCGAGACCAGCACCGACAGCACACGCTGCCTGACAAAGTGTCGAACAGCACGAACGCGCAAGATCCTTGAGCGGAGCTTCATCGCCATTGGCTTGACCTTCATGGATCGAGCAAATGACTGAAGTTTGGCCATTGGACCACGCAACCATCGAGGCTTGTGCGTAGGAGGTTATGATCCCCTGAAACAGAATGACGAGCACGATTGATGCCGCCCAAAGGGCTGCTTCAAACTGATTGCCAATTATTCTGGCTTTGAGGCTCATAATCGCTCATCTCATCCCCTGATGAGATTGTCACTGCGACAAATACGAGAACCAGACGAGGAAGAGCCCCGTGAGCTTATTTTTTCCGCCCTTCAAGCACAGGGATGGTCGGTGTGACACCGGACTGAGGCTTTCCGCGAGGATCATCGGAACAATCAAACTGATAGAGTTGTGGTGTCGGTAACGGCTTAATCCCAAAAAGAGGCTGGGCAACAGGAAGGCTCGACTCTCCGGTTCCGGCCAATGGAACCAGATTACAACTCACCGGAGCCTTTGAATCAGCATTGGCAGCACTGCACGACAGTACAACGGCAGGTAGAGCAAAAAATCTTAAAGCAAGGCGCATTATTATTCCTTAAACAATTATGCGCAATCTAAGGAAATCGTCTGCCAGCGGTATCGCAATGCTTTGCCGCCCCAAAAAAGGGAACAACGATGCCGGGAACTTTTGGAAAACACTGACGAATGATCTGGCTGCCACGTGTAAAACGATGACGACCTTTAAAACGTGTTTTGTATGTTCGGCTAAATCATTGAAAATGGTGAGCGCGCAGGGATTCGAACCCTGGACCTACTGATTAAAAGTCAGTGCATTAAACCTTATTTTTCAATGTCTTATAATCATCATGTGTCATTCATGTGCCAACTTATCATCACGCGAGAGTTTCTGCAATCTTATCGAACGCAGCTTTGTGATCATCAGAAGGGAACAGGTGGCCATAGCGATTCATCGTGATGGCATAGCTCGCGTGGCCTGCCAAAGTCTGCACCGCTTTTGGTGAAAGGCCAGCCTCAATCCAAGTCGAAATAGCGAAGTGTCTAAGAGAGTGCCAACCAATATCTTCAACCTTTGCACTTTTGATCATCGACTTCCAATCTCGTTTCATAAAATTGGTATGACGCACAAAGCCGCCCTTACTGTCGGTGAAAACAAAGTCGTCAGGCTCGCTATGCTTCGTTTCACTCTTCCAAGATTTCAACTGCTCGATCATCGCTTTGCCGATGGGCACGGTGCGACGCCCTGCAGATGACTTTGTCGTGTCAAACTCACCATATGCATCCACGCGCGTTTCGACCGAGACAGAGCCCTTTTTCAGATCCAGGTGTACCCATCGCAGTGCCCACTGCTCAGAAGCTCGCAAGCCTGATGAAGCAGCAAACTTGATTCGAAGAGCTAGTTTCTCGTCAGAATTTTTCAGGATTATTGCCAGAGCCGCTTTCGACGGTGGCGTGACCCTTTCTCCGGCCTCATCTCGCTTGCCAATAACTCGCACGCCTTTGGCGACATTTACGCCGACTTTATCCGTTTCGACGCCATGCTTCAAAATGCGGCTCAGTGTTCCGAGAACCCGCCGCGTAGTAACAACGCCGGCCGATGCGTCGCGCATTTCATTCCTGAGCTTTATCACGTCCGCCGTCGTCAGTTCTGATAGGGTTTTGGCTCCGATCCCTTTCGTGAACCCGACAGCGCTTTCTTCTTTTGGATCAATCCAATTATCTATGTGCTGCTTTGTAGTGCGCAGATACGACTGAACAACGCTTTCACCGCGTTTGTTGCGCTTTTCCATCTCTTCATAATAATCACGACAGACATCAGCAACAGTCGTCTTTTGAGCTGCTTCCTTATAGGTCGCCGCGCCTGTCTCAGTCATAAGATCAGCAAGGCGAGCTTCGGCTTCCCGTTTTTTCGCGTATTGTTCTCGGTGGCGTTTCCCATGCCTGTCAGTGAAATCCAACTGCCAAGCTTCATGTTTTCCGCTCGCGTTTTCCCACGAGCGCTTCTTTATTTTTGCCAAGAATGATCTCCTGATATTCTAGGCACACACTATAGTTCGGCACATGATATCGCAAGAGAAACTAAATCTTGACTCTTAATTCGGACTGGAACATAACAAGAACATTGGCGGTGGTAATAAACAAGCAGGAGAACGTCATGAATGCTGTCGCTGAGAATTACGACGATGAGATTGAATTAGTTCTCGCCTATCACAAAGGCGATATGCGCGCCGCTATGGAAGCGCTGTTGAAAGACCGGGATTTCCTCATCAAAGAAATTGAGTACGCCAGCCTCGCCATGTCTCTTGGGTTTTCACGTGGCTGGAAACCGACGGTGTTTACGAGATGACTCGTTCTCGCGGCGCAGAAAGCCCGTCCGTCATAAATATGAACTACCCTTATCAGGTCGTCATTCATTTAACGCAGTGGCATCGGACGAATCTTATCCAGCTTTTGACTGATCGTGGTCGACTTGGCGGATATCGTCTTTGGACAGGCAAGCAGCATGGACTGAATTCTTTCAGCGTTGCTCATTTCCCCACAAAGGAAGGACAGGAAGAGTTCATCCGCCTTTATGGTGGCGTGCCTTACGATCCAACGGACAAGAAATCTAAGCCGTGGGAGACGTATTTTGAGAAATGAGATCTCGGCCCCGTTACTTAGAAGGCATGCCTGCAGAGACACGTATTAAGGACGTGGATTCATGGTACGAGCTGCACGGCTTTTGTTATCAATGCGGTCATATCGGTCCAATCGAGCAGAGAATAATTCTGCGTAAATTTGGGACACACACTTATTTTGTGGATCTTCATAAACGCATGCGCTGCACAATCTGTCGCTCTAAAGGCGAAAGCCAGTTCGGCTTAACAAAAATACCGAGATAAAAATGACCGGATACAACAACGATAAAGCGCCCGCTTCACAACCGGGCAGACGGTTCGAGCATTGGTGTGACGATGCCGACTGCAAGGCATGGGGAACATACGGGTATAAAACGGGGCGTGAGCAGTTCTGGTTCTGCAAAGAACATAAGCAGCAGGGAGAAGATCTGCTCGCAGGTGGAAAGAAATAGGAGCCCGTGAAAAGGCTCCTGTTGGAATTATTTGCTTTTCTTACACTCATAGCATTGCTTTGCTGGCGGTTTCCAACTCGCCATCGCCGAAGCTGTCGATGCGCCAGCCAGCAATGTGGCTAAAACGATAATTGCGTATTTCATGTTGCCCTCCTATCAAGCCTTCCGACTTCGGAAGGTGGGAGGACATTCAATCAATCTTGCTTAGGTTGAAATACGACAGACGCCGTATTTCAACAGCTGGACGCAGATAAATTGCGCGCTATTCTCTTCCTGTCAGGAGGAGCGCATGTGCAATCTATACAACATCACGACCAATCATGAGGCCATGCGCCGTCTGTTCCCGAAATTCGGTGACGTGACGAACCGGGTTGATCCGCAGCTTGACGTGTACCCAGATTATCCGGCACCAGTGCTGCGTAATTTGGCAGATGGTGAGCATGAGCTTGCACTTCTTCGTTGGGGAATGCCGACGCCCCGCGAGTTTCTGAAAACGGAAGTCGATAAAGGCGTCACTAATGTCAGAAATCTAAAGTCATCTCATTGGCGGCACTGGCAAGGTATAGAAAGCCGCTGCGTTGTTCCAGCCACTTCGTTCTCGGAATATGAGGAAGATCCTGACCCAGTTACCAAGCGTAAACGGATACACTGGTTCGCATTGAATGAAGATAAACCACTCTTTGCGTTCGCCGGTATCTGGACGACATGGAAAGGTGTGCGGAAAAAGAAAGAAGGGCCGGTTGAGATCGATATCTTTGCTTTCCTCACCACCGAGCCTAACGTCGTGGTTAAGCTCGTTCACCCAAAGGCAATGCCGGTCATTCTCCGCACAACAGAGGAAATCGATACCTGGTTGCGCGCGCCATGGGATGAAGCAAAGGAAATGCAGAAGCCATTGCCCGATGCGGATTTGATCGACATGACGCCGAGCAATGATAATAAGGAAGATTAAGCTAGCTTGTTTTGACTGTATCGGTGCCGGCATAGCGCAACCACATACGCACAAAAAACACTTTTCAAAGAAAATTCGCTTTGATAAATTATTGTTGCGCATCGTGTCAGGAAGCTGGGTCCAAGCGCATGCGCAGCCCCGGTCACTCGATCACACCTCTCGTGCCGGGGCTTTTCCTAGTAGGATTTACTTCGCGCGCCGCTCGATCGCTTTCAATCTCTCAGCAAAGAATATGATTTTATTCAGATCATAAAGACGGCTGGCCGCGTCCTTCTCGCCGAAACGGTAGCAAGCCTTAAAGATATTGCCGAGCGCGAAGGACATGCCTTTGTGCTCAATAAGATCGTTTAGCTCGCTCGCGCCCTCGGGCAGCTCGTAATAGCTGGTCGAGCCGCCGTCAGAGGTGATTGTGGAAGGGATACCGGGATCGAAGGTGTTAGGCACACTTGCTCCATCGATCGACGAAGCTATTTCCCGCTCCCGCTGTGCCCACCATGCACGTGTAGCTGCCTCTCCTGCCTCCTTATTGCGAGCGCAGAGGTCTGCAAACGTGGGCTTATCCATCTCTCCCCGGGTGATCTCACGATCAATCCTTGCGTCTGGCACCATCACACTTCCTCCCTCACCTTACGCTTTGGCTCTTCGAACTTCTCGGTAATAGGCCCGCCAGCCAGCAAGCCGCGCAACGCTGAAAGCTTATCTTCCACGAGCGGACGGAATCTGCTCACTGTAAAAGGCGGGTTTTCATAACCAAACTGAGGGCACGTTCCACGATCGACGCCCTTGAGCCGCACACCGATGTAAGAGCCGTGAATATAATGCTCAAATGGACCAATCCACTCGATCTCGTAAATATCGCCTTCCTTGATTTCGAGAAATTGCTCAAAGCCAACGACTGAATCGATGCAGACCACTTTCTGGCCAACGTGGAATTGGTTCATGCTGAATCTCCTGCGAGAATGGACTCGGCTATAATGCCTCCTGCGGTTCTATGGCTATCAGGCCAGACATCGTCATCGTCAAAAACGCAAAGCGCTATAGCTGCACATCGCCGGCGCTCTGCGAGGATGGCTGCCTGCACAAGCTCTTCGATGTGGTGTTCGAGGCTTGATGCCGCGATATCGTCGTCAATCATGCCGCCGCCCTCGCCTCAATGCTTCGATACTCGACAGCCACATCGTGCTGGATCGCTCGAACTAGTCCTTTTCTCATGCCGGCGCTGATACCACGATCAGTGTAAACAACGCATTTCGTTGCCACGCGATACCAGGCAAGACCTGCTTCAATTCCCAAGGACCGCTCATCGGGCTGCATATCGTCCAGCACTTGCGTGTGCAGCAAATGGCTGGCAATCGGAGCCTCGCCTCGCCGCAGGCTGTCTAGAAGGCAAGCGCGCGCGTATGCGGTGTTGGCTTCCACGTCGCCGCTGTAAGGCGTTTCGATGATCACGAGGTCGGCAGGCTGCTTGACGGGTGGCCGAGTGTTTATGAAATATGTGTCTATCCAGATACCGTCGTCGCCTTTGATGCCTAGTACGATTCCGTCAGCCCGCAACGTAACGCGCGTAACCGGGCCTTCTCCGGGCCGCCCTTCAACTGCCGCACGTGCGGCTTTGTCTTCTGCTTCTTCAAGCATATTCTCTCCTCGTGTTGTGGTGAAACGCCGCTTGGTGGGCGGCGTTGTTGGTTGGTTACTGCGCGCAGATTGCAAGAAAGTCCTGCTTGCTGGCAGTGGCAAGTCTATCGCAGAATGCTTTATCTCCAAATTGGTGCGACCAAACAGGGTGCCCTAACACTTTCTCCGCATATTCATGAATCGCATCAAAAGGGCCTGCGGCGATACCCGTATATGCACCGATAATGGCAGCCTGTTCTTTCGTCAGTCTTGGCAAACTCATGCCACCCTCCTGCTCTGCTCAACATTATCATTCGCGGCCGCATATTTCCCCGCAACCATTTCAGGCCGGAGCGTCAGGCGCGAAACCTCTCCGTGTAATTTTGAATAGGTTATGATCTTCGCGCTTCTTCCAGAGAGCCAGCCTCCGCCAGCGGCATAAGCATCAGGAGCAGCAAGTGTTTCATGGCGCTCAACATACATCAGGCCTGATTTGCGCCCTTCGTCAGAATGCAGATGACCAATGTGCGCATAGGCATATTTGCTGCGTCCGTACATTTCGCGAAATTTACCGGCTAGCGTTGCATCAACATTGTTGACGCCCCGCTTGTGACCGTGATGCGCAAAGATGGCTGTTCTGCCCCACTCATAAGCATAATAGAGGCTGGGCGAGTTATCGACGGTAATACGCGGCTCATTCTCATACATCGCTGCCAACATTTCGCGCAGCCATGCAGATGAGGCGGGATCGTGGTTGCCCTGCGCCATAATGATATGAACATGCCGATGCTTTTGCAGCAACATGTCGATAACACGTCGAACAGTCCGGATGATCACTCGAATAATCTTCTGCAAACGTGAATCAGAATCCAGCACATGCTTGCTGGCCGGTGTAACCGTTTCCATGCTGTCGTAGTGCGCAAGGTCGCCAAGCTGGGCCAGTACTGCCGTATGTGCATCTGGCGCAAGGTCAACCGCAGATGCGAACCAATCCGTTATAAGTTTTTCAGCAATCTCAACATCATAGTCCGCGCCGGTTTCTTCACCCCATGATAATGAGCCGAAGTGGGTGTCGGTCACGCAGAAGAAGTTCAGCAGATCCTCCCGACAACCCTTCGGTGCGGGCATAATAGATACGCGGGGCAGGTCTTCCTTCAGTGCTTCAACCATGGCTGTGATTGCAGCCCGTTGCTGGTCTGCGTCCGCACGCTCCATGATGTGCTGCGTAACGATGCGGCCTTCGCTGTTAACGAGTGTCGTCTTGCCTTTGACCGCCAAACCGGCGGTAGCCTCATAGACAGGGCCAGCCTCTTTCGTCTGGCGCATGTAAGTGCCGTTAGGTGTCTCGGTCAGGCTTTTGATTGCATAGCCGGGTAGCGTTTCCTTTGGACCCATTAATCCGAGCTCAGCTGCGCGTTTGATGCTGTCATGAAACGCAGACTTCTTGACGCCGCAAGCCGTTGCAGCCTTCGTTATCGTGCCGTGCTTCTGATACGCAGCAACACGGCGGGCTAGTTCTTGTTTTGAGAGCATTTAGTGTCCTCTGGCAGCAATCATGGCATCGGCGTAAGCGTAAGCTAGAGAGGAAGCCACCTTTACAATTGTTGTATTGTTCATCTCTGCGACGGTCGCCATCTCATGGTGCGACCCGCCAATAAGGCCGGTCAGTGCCTGCCCCGCAAAATGATCACGTAGTGTCATGCCATGGCTAGCGTCCGGACCTTTCCAGTCACCGTTCCAGTCTGGTGAAGGAAAGGCGTTGCCACCCGTGTTTACGCGCGCACCCGCGCCCTGTGCCTGTTCAGACATACAGTCTCCTCGTGTTGGTTGGTTTGCGGGTTGGTGGACCGCAATTTGTCATTGTGGTGGAAGTGAAAGAGGCGTCAAGTGATTAAGAAAAACTCTGTGATTAAGTATTTCAGAACCTTAGTGGATCGTTGAGTAAAATAACTTCCGGTGACATGATAATATCGTAAAGTAGGGGGCGGGCAATGGCTGCAAAGAAGCGAATTTTCCTTGACGACATGACGTGGTTGCGACCTTGGATTTGTCTAGTTTGCCTCGGTGTAGCAATTTTCATCAGTTTGCCAACGATTTCTGCCATCCTTCTTAGCTTAACCAGCGCTGCTAACGCACAATCTATTGCCACAGTGCTTTCCGCCATGATCGGATTTGGTGGTGTGATTTTAACTACACGATCAGGCTTTAAAAACCTTATAGCGTCGCAGGAAGCCCAAGCTAAACGTGAACGCGACGATCGTGATCATAAAACGAAACTTCAACAAGAATCTAAGATTGAAGCTTTAAAGCACGACAAAGCTGTACTTGTCGCTTCTCTGCAAGCAGAACTATCAATGCTTCTTGATCAAGTACACGGGCAGAGAAATATTATTTTTACACAAACAGCAATGATGAGAACAGCCAAAGACAGCCCTTATTTAAGAGATCAAGAGAGTGAAATAATTCTTCCTATTTATAAAACGCCTATATATGACGCCCATATTGATAAGCTAGGCTTACTAGGTTTTAGCCTGGCCTCTGATGTCATAAAAGTATACTCTGGAACAAAAATGACTTCTAACAATACGAAATTCAAGCCTGAGCAACAGTTAGTTTTATATGAAGCATTCAACTCCTTCTATGGTAATTGGAGCGGAGAAATAGTTCACGTAGTTACGCGGCTCAATTCTGCATTGGGATACTGTGACGATCCGGGTAACTTGTATCAGTTTAGAAATGAGAGAGATGCCGCGATTAACAATAAAGATGCAGGACGGAATGTTTAGTGGCAACCATAAACAATCGCGGGATGTGCATAAATCTTTCAGTTTAGGCTATGGATTACTCACCCCCTCGACCTAGTCGTCTTCTGCTCAAACACACGATCCATACGCTCGGTGAGCCCGTCGATGCGGTTTGCAACGCTTTCAATGGCACGCATGATCTGCGAGGTCTGTTCCTGCATCCCGGCCTTAGTGGCAAAGGTCTCAGCCGCACGTAGCTTGTAGTCGGACAGCTCCTGCCGCGTTAGTGCGGCAAGCTCTGTGGCTGCTTCGGCTTTGGCTCCGCACTCCGAGCGCACGGTCTTGATGTGGCCTTCGACATACTTCCAAAGGCCAAACAGAAAACCAAACAGCATCACGATGAAGCCGACAACGCCCATGATTTCAGCTCCGGTCATTTCTCTTTACCCATCAATTCGTTCATTGCAGCATTCCTCAAGGCCGTACCCCGCATAGCTTTTCCATTTTCTCATTCTCGGCCAGAATCTGGCGTTTGGTTTCTGACGTGTCGTCATGGCTGGCATAAATCGCCCGCGCCACATCACAGTAATTACCGCTTGTCGCGCATCCACTTAGCAAGCCGAGCGTCAACAGCGCTGTCATCAAGACGGCTGACTTCATTTTCTATCTTCCGTGCTTTGGTTGCGGATTGTGCGTCGCGCGTGGTCTGGGCTGATTTGCTGTCAGACCGGCCTTTGAGGTACGCGCTGACGAGGACGGACAGCGCCGCGCTAAGAACAACTGCGTAGCCTGTAAGCTTAGAGCGCAATGTTAAAAGCCACGTCACGCCGCCGCCCTCTTCAGTTCAAGCCTGCCTGTATGCCAAAGCCAGAAGCCGCCACCCAAGGCAACCACGATCAAAGCAACCGTTAGGAATGCCCATGGATTGGAAACTGCGCCGATAAGGCCGGTCACGAACGTACCGCCACCAGCTGCGACGATGGTCTGCACCGTCTTGTCCTTAAGCAAAGGCACGTCGTCAGGCTTGGCGTCGTCAGGAGCAGCAGCTTTCATTTCGCGCGCAGCAATCAGACTGTCGAGGAAGTTGCGGTAATAGCCGGCGATCAGCGTGGCCTTGTCGGTGCCGTTGACGATGACACGCGCGCCTTCAGGATCTGCTTTGCCCTTGCCGAGAAAGTCACTCAGCTTGCGGCCCGTAAACTTGCCCAGCACCATTCCTTCAAACAGGATGCGGATTGCAGTGGCTAACTCCAGCGCCTTCTCCGGTGTATCGGCAATGCCGAACTTCTTGTAATTGTCCTCGCCAGTGATCTGAGGCAGGCCACGTCCGCGATAGGTCCAGCCGTCGTTAACGCTGTCGTTACCCATGCGACCGCCGTAGACCTTGTTAGCGAGCTTTTGAGGCTGGCGAACATAAGGCTGGGCCGCAGCAATGGACGAAAAACGCTTTGGCCATGTCTTCCGAATTTGCGCCGCACTTGTGTAGTTCAGATTTTCGACAACAGGCTGCATCTTGCCGCCAGTCTCATGAAAAACGGTTGCAAGAATATAAGCAGTCTGCTCGTCGGGCAGGTTGCGGCGCTCAGCTTCAGCCAAGATAGCCGATGTGCCATCAACTTGAGCCTGGCTCAAACGGCCGCCAAAAGGCGCGCGCCTCGCATACGCGAAGAACGTTGTTTTGTTCATTTGATTGTCCTTGGAGTTTAAACGAGCAAATGCGCCGCCGCGTTTATGCGTCGTGCCATTGTGTTTTCCTTAGATTGTGATTGTGAGGGTCTTGAAACCGATAGATTTTTGACTAAATCGAAGCCGTCATTCCAACAATATGCGTTCGATCAAATGGAGGTTTCGATGAGCGACCGTTTGTTTGACAGTCCTGTTTTTGTGAAGGACGGCCCTTACCTTATACGTGAGATTGCCAGCATCGGAGATGCGCTAGATTTTCTCTACGAGTGGCCCGAATATGACCGTGGCCTCATTTACGAAACCGCTTGGAAAGCGTGCTGCGACAGTCACGATGGCATCAAACCAGTGAAAGTGGCAGAGAGCGCCATTCGAGGTTTCGCCAAGAAGAACGGAATTCTCGAAAAACCAGAAGTTGCGATCCCTTGGATGAAGGGCAAAAAATCAGGAGGCGGCCTAGTTCAGGCTTGAAAGCTCATCATGATTTGGGTTTTGCTATTTGAAGCGGCTATCCTTGCTACGCTTTCTTACGTGGTAGCCTTAATCGGCTGGAAAGAGATCAGGTATTACATGAACAACCGACGTAAACTGTAACACTAGTTTTAAATCAAACCCCGGCGATGAGGCCGGGGTTTTTGTTTGCAGTTTCCATATGGCTGTATCATCGTATGAATGGGCCATACCGCAATCATTGTGTTTTCCTTTTATTGTGAGATGATCGTTAGGCAAGCTGTCCTGACCCACATCAGAACAAGGCGCATTACCCCGGTGGGCTTTGCGGTCGCCGGGGTTTTTATTGTCTTTTGACACGATTGTGAGATGATGAATGGGCGTGTAGACCAGCTGCGAACTGTCGAAGCGCAGCCCCGGATGTGACACCCCTCCGTCTGGGGCCAGCCCCAGAGATTTCAAGCGCCTCTGGGGCTTTTCATTTTGAGTAGCCCTTGCTAACTAAGGCTGCGTTCAACGGTTCCTGATCATTGCTTTTGAACGCAACCCCGGTATGGTTGTGCGATCCTGCCGGGGTTTTATTCATTCAAGGCCCGGTTTAAGCTTGCCAAGCGTAGATCATCCTCGTGACGCGACTGGCGATCTGCGCAGCCCCGGCAGATGGGGATCTGCTGGGGCTTTCTATAGCGCCAGCAACGCCGCCGCCCTTTCCGCCCCGAACAGCTCTTTCGCCATCTGCTCTAACAGCGGCCAAAGCTCATGATCTGATCGAAACGTATTTGCAGTCGTGAAAATGCGCTGTGTGCGCACTGGCTGCGTTGCCATGGCCTCATTCACCTGATCGGCTTCATCTTCCGTCAACCGCTCCCAGAGCGTAACGGCTGGAAGGATTGTCACGACAGGCTCTGGTTCGGGCATCGGAGGCGTATAATCCACGACACTCTCACCGTCCCAACGCCGAGCCGAAGGATAGTCCATCAGCTCTTTCCACTGATCATCGGTTATTTCAACCGCATCGGCAGGGATGCTACATACTGGATTTGGTTTCCAATCGGCGATTGGAACTTTATCTGACTGATCATCTCCCTCAGCATAAACGGGCAAAAGCCGAGCACCGTGCACATCTTCCGAATAAAAACCACGTGGCAGGCCGTCACTGTCAAATACAGCGTATCTTTGCATAGCAAATTATCCTTCACCAACCGATTGCAAACCAACGAAGTGGTAAATTTGATTGAGGGCCGACTAACCCGCCGTTTTGAATGACACGGCAACGCGCATCAAACCCCGTATTGTCGAGGTTAGACGTTGACGCTGCCATGTATGTATTGTTAGCCCCGCCATAGTCATAAACGTTAATCATATTCACATACATCACGAAGCCGGGGAAAGAAGTCGGGAAGTACACTCTATAGTCGGGGTTAGGGCTGCTTACGTTCCCCCACATTAAGTAAAGTCCGAATGATAGCTTGCAGTACCCGTTGCCCAGAAAACTCCATACATTGCCGAGAGTTACAGCCATGCTTGCAGGATTGGGATCATCTAAAAGTGAGCGGGCAAAAGCTGTGATTGGTGTTAGACCGGCACCACTAGCTCCCGTAAGATAGGGTAAACGATCAGCCTCAGCCGCTCCGCTTAGATTGAGCAGTGCGATAGCAGCTGCGCCGAGATCGCTTAACGCAAGGTCGCCGTTTGCGTCAGTGCGTAAGAACTTATTGGCGGCAAGAGCCAGTGTTTTCAGTGCACCGTTCTCGTCCGTCTGCAATATCTGACGATCCGCCAAAGTAAGCGCCGCAAGCTTACCAAGGCTACCATTTGGGTCTTGAACTCCAAACTCATCAGTATCTATAAGCTCATACTCACCCGCCGCATTGCCGACAGGCACCTTGCCATCCTCGACGCCAAGTTCAGCAAGGTTGGACAACACGCCATTGCCGAGCAATTCGATCAGCGTTGTCGCCTGCGCAGTTACGCGCGCACCGTCTGGCAAATACCGCGCTCTATAGGGCGCATCGGCCAGCGAAATGCCAGTCCACGGCGCTGTCAGCGTCAACTGCGTGTTACTGTCCACGCTGGCAATAACAGCCGTCAGGTTCTCTATTTGAAGCGTGTCACCTTCGCGAAACTTCGCCACATCGAACAGTGTGCCGGTTCCGGTCACAGCCGTTGAGCCATTGGCGAGCGTGATCGTGCCAGAGGTGTAATCTGACAAAACAGCCATAGTATTCTCCGATTTCGGATTGTTAGAGCGTTGTGGCGCCGAGGATGTAGTAGCGGACGCCAACAGGGTCGGGAAAACCCGTCACATTACCGGCGCTGTTGCCGGGTGAGATATGGACAATGCAATGATCACTATTGACCACCGTCGCCATTGAGTGGCGAAGCACTTCAACGCCGCCACCCGGTGACAGATACATTGTGTGATTGCCTTGTCGGAACATGTCACCAAAATCGACAATAACCTTGGGAAACACGAACAAGCCTTGGCTGTCGAAATCAATCCGAGCGGCAATATTCCCGTAACGCCAGTGAACCTGATTGGCTGCACTGAAACTTGAGGCTGGGATGTACCCTTCTGCCAATACCGTCACAGCTGCGAAACGAGTGTCCAGAAGGATATCGTTGTATCCCGGTGCAACATCACTGGAACCCGGCCTTTTGATCTGAAAATACTGGCCTTCAACTTTTCGGATTACAGCGCTTCCGCCCGTCGTATGGCCTTGAATGCCGGTTGCGTAGAGCATGAAACGAATAGCAACGGAGTGCGTACCAACGACCGAAAATCGAATGCCTCCCGCCTCAACACGGTAGTATGCCCATGTCTGTTCCTCATCAAAACCAGTATTCAGATTGACTGGAGGAATTGCGAACCCCCAGCCATTCAGGCTGCAAATCGTATCGCAGACCATCGAAGGAGACAGGTCGAAGTCAATCGATGTAGGCTTTGCGACAAAGTAGGACGTACCGGGCGCGATAGCAGGCGTCTCACCCATCATCACACACTTGATCGGAGTCCTGTCACTATCCATAATCAGCTGACGCCCTGTCGCTGTATCAATGGAAAACCCCGGCCTTGCCATCTTGATGCGGTTATTGGACGCCTCAAACGCTATCTGTCCTGCAATAGGCGTTCCGATAGGCTTAGGGATTGGCACATTGTTGCAAGGCAAATCCCAGATCATCGTATTCACGTATTCTTTGTCGCCACCAAGGTAGGTGTCAAAACTTGCAGACGCGTCCGATGGCCTTATGCACCATCCCGTATAGCCGAAGTCTGAAGGAATACGTCGATAGCCGAGGCCCGTTGTGCCAGTTTCCGTCGAGTAGCAAGTCACGCCGTAGTTGGTCACACTGAAATAATAGGCGCTCGAACTTCCCGGCTTATTGTTCCAAAGAATGCGAGATGTTCCATCCGCAGAAATGAACTTCACCTCTGCAAATGGGATAGTGCCTGCGAGGTCAGACATTCGACCAATGAGGCCATAAATGTCGTACCGAGTGCCAGTCTCGCCAGCCGTCGTGTAGGTGCTTTTCATCACCCATTGATCGCCAAGCGAACCCGTTTGCAGGCCATACATGCCTCCCGGGAGATATCCCCCGGGATAGTTCGATTTGTTCAAGGGCTGCGGTGTCTGAAAGTTTCCAAACACATAGGAAAGATTACTCGCCTCCGAATTGAAGTAGAAGCGATTATGCGCATCGTTCGGCACGTCTAACGGCCAATCGCTGTCATACTTATTGACCTTCATCACCGCGCCTACGCCCGGCTTCCAGCCCACAAACCAACTGACCATTAGACGATAATCCTCAGATATGCGTTGCCGCCATCCCCGCGAGCATCAAACTTGCTGTTGTTTGACAGGAGACGATCAAACCTCAACGTTCCGAGGCGAACGCTTTGCATGTAAATCTCACCATTCTGAGCGACAAACGGATACGTAAAGCTGCCGTCATCGTTCGGGTCAGCTATCGCGAACTGGTTGGAAACGATGACAAACTGGCTGCCTGTCGGAGTGACATTCACAAACCACCCGGCTTGTTTCCAACTATCGCCAGACCCAATGCGGCCAAACGCTGAAATCTTGACCGACTGTCCGCCACTTCCCTGTGTTGCCGTCATGCGCCAAGCGGCATTCGAGACAGTTCCATCTACCGATGCATTGACCTCAGTCAGCGCATTCGAAATGGCAGTCATATCGCCTTCGACGCCATCCACGCGGCTTTGCAATAGCACGACTGTGCTGGCATCTGCCTTGGTGCCAAGGCTGACATTGATCTGCGTCAGCTGTTGCCCAATGGCGCTATTTGGACCCGTTGCGACAAGGATATCCTCTTGCCACGATGCTTTTGCCGTTCCGTACGTGCTGGTCAGCTGGCGGCGAATGGTCTGCAAGTCAGCGTAGTTGGTGTTGTGATTGTCGGCAGTGCTGGTTGCCAGTTCCTGTGCTTGCCTTTTAAGCTCGCGCATATCGTCAGTTATCCAGTTGATCAGACCCGACAAGTCGTCATCAAGACGGCCATAATCGACCGGGCTGGCATCGCCTGACACCTCTTGCGTCAGAACCAGCACTGGAGCAGACCAAACCACAGGACGCGTTCCTGCCGCCACTCTGAAGCGATAGCGAACGTTCCATTCTGATTTACTGGTCAGTCCGTTGACGATCTGAAAGACGGTCACATCACGCGGCACGTAAGCCGTGAATATCTGCGACGGATCATTCTCTGGCCAATACTGGATTTCGACACCTTCGACAGTAGTGTCGGTAATCTCGTCCCAGAACAGACGAATGCCGGGGTATTCCTGACCATCATCGCCTATGACCTTGTTCGGGATGACATTGAAGTTGGCAAGCTGCGCCTGATAATCCGGTGGCTGGTTGGGGATCAGAACAGGCGGGTTTGTCTCGTAAGCGGTTGGATCAAAGATGCCCTCACCTACCTCCTGCCAAGAAATTGAAACATCGCGAACGCTGTCGCTGCCCATCGCACCAAGAGACTTGGAGTGGATCTGCATCTTGATCGTACGATTGTAACGATCAGACTGCCATTGCACCCACTGGCCTACCTGAAGCGCCAGAAACTTTGGATGAACCGTAAAGCTGCCGTTGGCCTGGTATCGGGAGGCACGGATAGCAATATCCGCCAGCCGGTCGCCAACGCGATGATCGGTAACCGCCGTGTAATCGACCTTCGACGCCAAGCGCTCACGATCCTGCGCCAAAGCAAGTGCATCAATGCGGGTGGTCAGTGACGTGGTTTCATAGAATAGGTCCGGACTGACGTACGATGCAGCGACCGTATTAACGAGCTCGGTTCGCGTGCGCGTCAGCGATAGCTGGAACGACTTTTCCCATGCGATGTCTTCGTCAGTGATTGTCGCAACGACAGCCTGATTGGCTCCGACGATTGGATATTCGCCCGTAACGGCTTCAATCCACGAACCTGCACATGCTTCGCGCAATGGCGTCATATTGGTTTCGTGGGTGACGCCATCACCAGATGACGCAATCAGCGCAGCGCTATAGCGCTTGCTGCCGTCTGACATGATTTCATCGCAGATATTCATTGCGGTGAACCAATCAGACAAAGGCAGGCGGCTTGCAGCCACACCACGTCCGACGATCTTTTCAGTGCCGATGTACAGGCCTCTTTCAAGGTTATACATCATCACGGCATTGTTGTTGCTGAACTCCCAAGTGCTCTGGTCATTCCAGCGATGTGCGCCGAAACCGCCGACAGAGGTGTCTTTGCGCGGATCATAAAGAGGAGCCCCGCGCACTTCGAACATGATGTTTGGAACTGACGTAAGATTGTCCACGTCGGTCATCGTCGTGACGATTGCGTAACAAAGGCCAGCGCCACGATGTGCCGATGTCCAGCGACCGGCAGGATTGGCATAAGCGATCAAAGCAGGGTCGGCAGTCTGGTCAAGCGTACCCTGATAAAAGCGCACAAAGCATTGTCCACCATCCTTTACGCCAAGGATGCGCTGACCATAAATACGGCCTTCATCGCCTTGCTGATCTGGCGAGAGTGATTTCCATTCACCATCCATCTGCACGCGAAGAAGCTCAAGGCATCGGAAATCCGACAGCTTGAACACGTCCTGGACAATGTGATTGCCCTTGTCGAAGGCGTTTCGGTAGATGTGATGGCCCATAGTGCCGAACACACCAAGACCGACCTCGCGCACGAGGTTTTCGCCATACTTGGTTTCTGTGGCCGATGCGGAAGACTTCGGGGTCTGCTGGAAGATCGATGTCAGCGCATATTTGGCTGCCACCAGAAGACCGCCCAACACGATGTTTGCAAGTACGGTGCCGCCAAATAGCCATGATCCAAGGCCGACAATGCCTGTCACAAGTGAAACAGGGTCCGCCGCCGCAGGCGTTGCCAGCAGCGCGAATAAAATCGCCAGAATGTAAAACATCAGGAAACCTTGAAGGCCCTCTCGGCCATTGTGCGCGGCAGGAAGCGCAAACCGTCCTCGCCTTTCAAAGCAAAGCCGTATTCACAGAAGTAGCCGACAGTTTTCTCAAAGATGCCGACGTCACCACGCTGCGCCATAGCGACAGGGATTTCTTCAAATCGATCGGCCAGAACTGCGCCAAGACTGTCGAAGCCGCGCAGTTTGATCAGACGATATGCGCCAGCACGGCTTTTGTATTTGCCACGGACTTCTATCGCTGGATCAGTGCCGATAACGGCCTCAATGGCATCACAGGTGGTCAGGAGGCAGTCAGACTTTCCCCAAACCAAAGGCGTGTTCATGTGCGCCTCCGTGACAGCCACGAGGCGTTTTTCCCATTGCTGGTGCATGGCGGTCCTTACTGTCAGGAGGGCTTATTGATATGGCGTGATGTAGAAGTTCTCACGCTTCACGGTCGAGGCGTATTCGAAAATCTTGTCACCCGGCGAGATAAGCTGCTGATCTTCATGTGAGGCAGTGCGGTAGCCGTCCCGATGGTTTTCCAGCGCCGACGTTTCCACGTTGGCTTTCAGCACCATTTCACCGCCGTCTATGACGTGATCAACGGTATCGATATAGCCACGATACATCGGTTCGACATGCAGCAGCTCGCGCGTGTCCGGATCAAAATAAGCATCCGACAGAATAACCGTGCGGCCTTTGTAATCGACGCTCTCAATTTGTGCGAGCTTATCAGGCGTCACACCGTAATCAGCAGCCGTGGGCATGGTGATAGTGATTGGCAGCGCTTCCGCGCCCATCTGATACGGTGGCTCTTCAATCGCAATAAGCTGATTTGGAATGTAGGTGTTGCCGTTCCAAGTAAATTCGGACGAGCCATTCCACATGTACCAAAAGCCCGTGCCGAATTGGAATTCGCCGAGTGAGCGCACGACGATGCGCCCCTCTTCCAGCAATTGCTGTAGACGGGTTGGGAAAGCCATGAAGCCTCCGAATTGTAGGAAAGTGTAATCGACTATTGGTTGCGACTCAGCTTTGATGCACGCGTCAACAATAGGGAGGCTTGATATGAAGCAAATAAAGTTACCGGCGCAGCCGCATAAAGGCGAGATAAAGATCGATGCTACATTCTTCGCGGGCTATAATCAGACCGATGAAGGCATAGACCTGATTTGTGGCAACCCGGACTGCACACACATTATGTATCCGAAGTACCCGCCTCACGCGGGAGGCGATACGATGCATGTTGAAGGCATACAATGCCCATCATGCGGCTGGGACAACACTCTTAGTACCGGGACAATCAAGTGAAAACGAACCTTGGATCGTAAGAATGACTTGGGGCTGTCCATCAACGTAAGGCATCTGATCAAATACGATGCGTGACAGCCCTTCTCCGATTCGCTCTGCTGTACGAAGCTTCAACACTATTCCCACTATTTCCTCCATCACCTCGGCACCTCAATCAGTTGGAAAGATGCTGTTGGCCGCGGACCTTTCGTCATCTGGAAGCTGTCCTTCACAAGCCGCGTATTCATTTCTGGCTGCTTGAACCGAGCTGTTGCGCCTGCTGCGATATATGACGCAATCGGCTGATCCACCTTAACCGTGATCGTCGTGCTTACCGCTGTTGCTCCACCGCCATAGGCGATCTGCAAGAACTGGCGATAGTCGCCACTCTTGAGTGAGAACATATCGCCGTCCATCAATTGCAAACCTGGAACAACGCCGGTCAGTTGCACTGTGTAGCCACCAGTCACTGTCCCACGTGAAGCCGTTCCAGTAATGTGTGTGTTGTTAGGATCGCCCCAATAGGCGCGCGGAATACAGATGTGTTTCGGACGATAGACAATCGTCTCCATCCCGCCGCGAGCCGACGCAATGAAGGCCTGAAGCTGAACAGCCTCGCTGGCCTTCATCGGCAAAGTTTCCATATCCACAGTGCGATAAGGATCAACGAACTCAACCGTGGATATAACCCGACCGCCAAATTTCGTCTGGCTTGTCGGGTTGTTGAGCATCGGGTAGGACGGCACAAAGCGGACGGTTGAGAGAAGATCGATCATCGCACTAACCCCCGCCTTGATGCCTGTTTACTGTCCCGTGCAAAGCGCATCGGGCCTGATTTGTCGTACTGACGAAGTCCCTGACTAACGCCGTCACTGACAACGGCGCGGATGTAATCGTCACCGCTCGCGCTTGCCACGTTGATGTTGATCTGTGGTGCCGCCTGTGCAGCACTTGGCCTTTGCGGCGCGCTGAGTATCGGCATTGAGGGGGCGTGCAGACTTGGCGTGCCGGTAGCAAAGGCCGGCAAATTATCTTTATTGATTGCTTCCAGCAGTCTGCGATGTTTGGCAGTCGAACGAGCATTCGTGATGAACTCTCTGTTCGAAACTCTTGCGAGAATACTATCACTGCGCCCGGTACCACGTCCGCGAATGAGGCCGGGACCGGGTCGCGAAGGCGTTCCATTGGCAAACTTAGGCAGTCCGCCGTCTTTAAAGCCCATAAACCCGCCAAACAGACTTCCTGACTTGCCGAATAGACCGTCAAACAAGTTGTTCAACGTCATGTCGAGCAGCTTATCGATCAGTTTCTGAACAGCATCTGTAAGTGCTTCGACAGCATCTTTCCCAGATGACAGGTCAGTAACAAGCCCCTTGAATGCATCCAGCTCCGTGCTTCGCCATTCTTGAGACTTCTGCCTTAGTTCACCTTGAGCTTCGTTAAGCTTGTTGGCTTCCGCGGTTGCGAGTGCCCACTGATCGGCGGTTTGAGCAATCTGCGATCGAAGCTCTGGAGTGATGGCAATGCCAGCCTTTTGAGCTGCGTTGAGTAACTCCTGCTCCGTGCGTGCCTTTTCGGCAGCAAACCCGTAATCGTCGATTAGCGGGTTGATCTGACGAAGAGCCTCAGTTTCCGCGACAAGTTCAGCGGTGCGGTCGTTAGCGTCCTGAACTGTCGTGTCGAATTTTTCAGCCGGTGTCTTTTTTTCCTTCTTCGGCTTCTTGCCTTCGGCAGTTCGGCTTTCCTGTGCTGCTACATTCGCGCGTGCGATGGCATCAATTTGCTTTTCGGTAAGAGCAATGCCGTCTTTAGTTGCTGCGTCGCGAACTTTCTTGCGCTCCATTTCGAGCGCGTGTTCTTTCTTGCTGAGGGCGGCTAGGCGAAGCTGATCGCGTTCATACTCATTCGCAGCTTCACGCTGCATGATGTAGGGATCTTTAGCTGAACGGGTCGAACGGTCTTCGATAACCGCACGCGCGCCAGATACCGCAGCAAGATCTGCGGCGGCACCTCGTGCAGCTGTAGAAACCATAGCCAAATGATCGAGGATCGGGCCAATTGCGTCCGCAACTTCCTGAAAGTTGTAGTCAGCGTTTGCCATAGCGAACAGGGACTGCTTGGCGCCCTCTGCCGAAACAGTGCCTTCGTTTACTCCATCACGAAGACGAGCCAGCTCATCGTATTGTTCCGGAGTAATAAGGCTCATCGACGAGACTTGAGCGAACGAGGCCAGCATGTTCACTGCGGCTTCGCGGGCATCATCAAGCGCAACAACCGAAGCCTCAACTTCTTTGCTCAGTGAGTTCTGTGTATACGCGTCGTTCTGTCTGCCGGCCTGTTCAACAGCGTTGCCGGAAGACTTAGCGGCCTCTTCAACCTTTTTAAGTCGCTCGGCAAAGAGCGTTGCTCCCTGGCTCGATTCACCGACTGTTGAATTGTAGAGAATAAGCGATGAAACAACCGCACCACCGATGACCATACCAACAGGACCAGCTGCGGCACCAAGACCACCGAAGGCTGTTGCTAATCCGCCCATTGTCTGGGCTGCAGCAAGCGCCTTTCTGAATTGGCCCAAGGCCGTCACGCCAAGACCGAGCGTACGGATCATGCCAAGGAGCGACCGACCAACCAAGGCACCCGCAATCACCGCAGCGACCTGCAAAGCGCCATCTGCGACCTTGTCGAAGTTGTCGGCAATCATGACCAGTGCTTCGGAAATCTTCGCAGACACACCAGCTGCACTGTCTGCATTGCCAACGTACTGAAGCAGCGCATTGTTCAGGAGAGTAAAGCCGTCGCCGATCGTGGCAGGCATGTCAGCCGCTTCCTGACGAAGCGTTTCCATCTGGCTCGATAGGCCGCGAACAATATCGTTACCAGTAATCTTGCCCTGCGAGCCAAGCTTTCGCAGACCGCCTACTGTCGTATCGAGACCGGCTGCCAGCGCTTCCGCGACACGACCACCCGATTCAATTACTGTATTGAGGTTATCACCCTGCAGTTTGCCAGTCGCCATAGCTTTGGCGAGCGCATCAATAACTCGTGCAGCGCGATCGCCCTTGGCACCCGACACAACCAGAGCGTTGTTTAACGCCTCGGTGTAGTTGAGGGATTCATCGGTGTTATAGCCAAGTTCACGAAGGGCTGTGGCATTAGAAAGATAGCTTTCAGCAGTCTGTGATAGGTCGGAATACGTACGGCGCGCCATCTCACCGAGACGGCCCATGACCTCCGTGCCTTTATCAATAGACCCAGCGGCAAGGTTTACGCGGGACGTCATATCCGTCCACGTATCAGTCATCTTGCGAAGCTGATCGACACCCAGAGCAGCGCCAATCCCGGCGAGCGGTGCCGTAAGGCCACTAAACGAGCGTGTGAAAATACTATCCAGATTCTTGTTCATCTGGCGGGCGCGACGTTCAATCGCGTTAAATTGGCGATTAGAAACATCGTTGGCGCGAGCCAGGCTTTTTTCAAATGACTTGAAGTCAGCAGAAAGCTGAACAACCAGACTTTCGAGGTCGGTTCTTGCCATACTCAACGATGTCCTGATAAGAAAAAAGCCCGCACGAATGCGAGCTTGGGGAAGCTGATGAAATTATTGATTGGTGCAGCCTGCATCGCGATTATCGCGTTCGTCGGGTACTATTTTTGGAATGAATACCGGACAGCAGAAATGCTGAAGAGGCGGGCGTTCGCCACCGATTGCGGGAAAATTACCAGTAATAGTCCGACATTCGACGAGGCTTACACGAAGGCGATCCCACATGCAGAACACGTAAATCGTCTAAGGAAATGTCTCGATTTCTACGAGAGTGGGAAGATGCGTTAAGCAGTTTTCAAAGCGACATGAATTTGTCTGCCGTTAGACTCGACACCATAGAACCGTTCTGTTTATCTAAGAACTGGGAACTATAGGGGGCGGAATGCGCTATTTGACAATATGTGCCGCGGGATTATTGCTGTCGTCTTGTGGAAGCTACACAACCCCCGCCGCGGTTAAGTTTGACGACGGAACGGCTCTTCTTGGAACAACCACTGCTGCGATCTCTGGCGGGCATTTTCAATTATCAACACCTGACAAATCATTGATATGTGGCGGCACATACGATGCCTTGGATATGAAGACAGTCATAACAATTCCAGTTTCTTGCAACGACGGCAGATATGGAAGTGCTGTTATAACACGAAATCGCGACGGTCTTGGCGGCAGGGGCTATGTAACCACGTCAGATGGTAAAAGAGGCGTAGTGGCATTCGGCAACAATGCGGGGGCCATCTTGACCGCTTCTCCACGAAGCAGTGTCGTTACATCCCCTAGTTACAGACAGTCTTCATCGTATAGCGGTCGTAGTTCATCCAGCTACCGCACGTACCATCTCGGTCCACGCGGAGGTTGTTACTATTTCAACGGCAGCGGAAACAAACAGTACGTTGATAGAAGCTTTTGCCGATAGCCAAAACAGACCAGCATCACCCAGCCTTAATCCAATCCCAAAGATCGTCCTTTTCGGAATCGGACAGCTTACCCGGCTCGTCTGGCGTATTTGCTTTGATGTAACCATCAAGCGCGGCCATATACTGCCACATGGACATTTTACGAACGTCCTGCGGTGTGTAGCCTAGAACTGCGCCGTTTCCGTAGATGGCGGCAAATCTGATTTTTCCATTGGGGAGGCTGTCGATAGGGTCTGACTTGCCGCTCCCTGCTCCCCCACAGGCTCCTCCGGTACGCCCTGAATCCCCGCCTGAAGGATCGCAATAGCGTGCAGCAGATTTTCGGCGGGTGGGCGCTTTTCGACATATCGCTGCACAAGCTTCGTGGCGTCGGTCGGTTTCATATCACCGCCGATCAGCCCTTGGCGAATTACATTTGCAATATCGCCGATGAAGCACTGCTTCGAAATCAAGCGCTCAAGAATAACCCAGGGGCCCGCGTCGCAGGCCTCCTGAAGTGCTTCAAGTTCGCTCCATCCAAGGCGGAATGTGTAATCATCATCCGCCCAAGTTAGCTCGATCGATGCATCGCGCATTATGGTGTAGCCGGTGTAGACGTACGGACCATCTGACCGTCCGACTGCAGGCTGACATTCAGTGTTGCGCGCTGACCATTGGTGGCGCCTGCCTCGATGCTTTCGACATGCATCAGACCAGTCCATGTGATGGTTTTTGCGGGGAATTCCCACTCAACTTTCACTGGAATGGAATCCAGACTATCGACAGCATCCAACCAGACATCAACGCTTTCAGCAGCAAGTACACCTTCGCCGCTCACGCTCATCGATAGACTGGTTGCGTCGCGGCCAACCCAATCGACCTTGTCAGGGTCGGTACAGTCTGGAACATTGATTTCTTCAAGGCCCTTGTTGATCGTGATCGATCGCTGCGTGAAGCCGCAAGGGTTTTCGTAAACAATAGGATCGGCATCATCGCCGATAAGGACGCGGAATTTACCGCCCTTGATAGTTGTTGCAGCTACCATGTGGAGCTCCATATAAAAAAGCCGCCCATGGCGACCTTAAAAGAGAATGAGTGGTGAAACCCGGCGCGAGGGCTACGGCGTCTCGATGACGGCCGTGTATTGGATCGAAGCCTGGTTGATGCCGGGAGCGCGGATGTAGTCGGTGCGCCAATAATCGAAGGTGACGAGAGCGTTCACTGCGAGCGGCGGTTCCCATCGTCTAAGCGCCTTGGTGACGGCGTCAGCGATTTGCCGAACCTGTTTTTGGCTTGGCAGAGAAGACCAGCAATTAATTTGGAAAGTAACGTCAACCGCATCAACGCAATCGGCACTGTCATCAGAAGATGAAGCGCTGCCGAATGAAACATATGGATAGGTCGCGGCCGGTATATTGCCATTAGGATCGGCGGGAGGATTGTCATAGACTTTGTCAGCGCCGATTAGCGTTGTCAGCGCAGCATTCTGCGATAACCGCGCATAGATCGCGGTTTGAAGTTCCCATACAGGGTCCATCCATCAGCCTCCTGCGGCTACTGTTTTCGCTGCTTTGGTGACGGCTCGACGGATGCGGCTTTTGACTTCTTTTTCTTTGGCTCGCCACGTCACGTAGAAGAATGGTTGTTTTCCCTGACCGGGGTTCTTTGTGCCGGGAAACATGCCTTTATTGGCAAAGCCTACCGTACCAAACTCAATCCAGCGCGCGTAGTAAGCTTCTTTGTTTCCTGCATAGATCGTGATCGTCCAATCAGCTGCAAGGCTGGCTTCGACTGTCGCGATCACCATGCTGCCCTTTGGAGCTTTGCCCCACGTCCAGCCAATGCTTTCCCGCAGTGCACCATCATCTTCAGCAACACGACGTTTCATCATGTCGACGATATCGTCAGCGCCCTGCTCCATTGCACCGCGAACCATGTCGCGAGCGACTTTCGGCAAGCGTTTGAACTTCTGTTCGAGTTTAGCGAGCCCCAGAATTCGAGCACCGATAGCCATCAACCACCGCCCTGCACTACAGCGCGCATTTCGATGTACTGATTAACCTCGTCGGGGTTAGCACATGACTGGATCTCGTAAAGAACGCCAGTTCGCTTGTTTCTAGCGCGCCATGACGGCGTAACGCCTCGCGTTCGCGGTTCGCTGCGAACAACAAGCGTATAAGGCTGGATGCCTTGAGTACGAGCCGCAATATCGTTTTCAGAACCAAGGCGGGGCTGCAAACGAGCGGCGGTTTCGAACCTGTCTACCCAATCCTGGCTAGTGCCGCCGCCCTCGTCCCTCACCGCTTCACGCTGCTGAAAGACGACGATGTTGTTGAGCGCGCCTGCACCTTTACGTGTCGCCATCCTTCTCACCTTTTCTCGGAGTCTTCAGGCGAACAGCCTTGTTTCGTTCGATTGCAGCTGTTGCGCAAGGTGTAGTCACGAGGCCAGACCAGCTAGCCTTATAAGCAATGGTCACTTGCGGGAGTGGCTTCCAATCAAAATCTGAGGAGAAGCGGACGTGAGGCATTAGCCTGCGGCGGCCTCAAGGGCTGCGATACGAGTTGCGAGCGCCTGTAGCGTGACCTGCAAATTGCCAGCTGCGAGGCCACCAGTACCGGCAACAACTTGAAGCGCAGTAGCTGCAGGAAGAGCGTGCACATGATCTGCACGTGCAGCGGTAGTGCCTGTTCCGACAGCGGCAGCGGCGGCCAGTGCTGCTGGAGCCGTGGTTGCTACGGCCAAGCTTGACGTACCTGCTCCAATAGCAGTTCGCGCAGCGGACTGATCCGCACCAGCCGCGATTACGGCAGGCTTGCCGGTAATGTCGTCCCAAGCAGCAGCGCCGCCACCACCTTCAAGGCCTTCAACCGTTGCACCGGCCTCAACTTTCAGCGTACCGCCGATGACAAGCGTATCGCCGCCGTCGGTAGAGTAGTTTTTAGTTACGTAAGACATATTTGTCTCCTAAACGCGAAGTAGGCGATACGGATCGATGAGCCGTCGTGCCGTTGGGATTTCTGCTTGGATCGTGCCTGTGATAACCATCTCGCGGTTTTCAAACATGCTGGACATCATCAATAATGCTGCCGCATCAAACGCAAACTCAGCGCCAACGGGCACCGTCTCGCGCTTGGTATATGTCATCGTCCAATTGACTGCCGCCGCTAGGTACAGATCGATCTCATCATCTTCGTCGTCATACGAAACGCGGAGATGCTTCTTGGCAATTTCAAGCGTTACCGCCACGAGGGCCGCCCTTCTTCTTCACGAGATCATCATCGGCGCAACCCAGAGCGCGAGCAATTTCAGCCATCCGGTCGTTGACTGTTTCACCCACCTTAAATTCTCGCGGGTAAACATCGCCAGTTGGCACCGCTCTGAATGCCTTAGAAATACGCACTTCCATCAGCGCCTCCAAGTATAAGGGCGACCCGAAGGCCGCCCCATATTCGTTAAGCTGCGATTTTGTGATAACGCAGAGCCGTTGGATCGGTAACACCGCCACCAACGCGCTTGGTCGTGTAGAACTGCACGAATGGCTTGTTGCTATATGGATCACGCAGAATGCGAATACCCATGCGATCGATCACGAGATAACCACGCTGGAAATCACCGAAGACGACCGGAATGGCGTCTGCTGCAATGTCAGGCATCGCAGCAAGCTCCGTGACCGGGAAGCCAAGGATCGTTGCTGGCTGTCCACTCTGGAGGCCTGGCTGCCAGATGTAGTTGCCGTTACCGTCCTTCAGTTTGCGAATTTCACCCTGCGACTTGCGGTTCAGTGCAAATCGAGCATTCGGCGTCCGCTCGCTCGGCAGATCATAGACGAGATTGACAAGACCGTCAGTGGTCAATGCGGCCGCATCGCCAGAATTGACCGTAGGAATAGCGCCCCAAGGATGGGATGGAGCGGTCGTATAGGTCAGAAGCCCCTTTGGCTTGTCAGTGCCGTTGCCAGAGACGAACGCAAGACCTTCCTGATACGCAAACTCAGTTTCGACTTCACCAGCAAGCCAGCTTTCCAGATTGATTTCGGAATCATCTAGCAGTCTCTGAGTTGCGGCAGGGTTCGCGTAAATCTCGCCAGTGTTGAACTTCACTTCTGCAAACTTTGCAGTTGTGGTTTCAGGGCGAGCGGCAGTTTCACCAACCCAACCGGATGCAGTCGCACGGTCGTTATACAGCTTCGAGAAGCCAGTACCGCTGATCGTCTGAACCGTTGCGATCTGGCGCATCGGTGAAACAATCTTCAGCTTGTCGGTAATCGTGCGATCCCATTCTGTCGGAGCGGTATAGCCGCCTTCTTCTGGGACGCCGACGCTCATTCCGGCCTTCACGCCAGCAGCTGAAGCCGCTTCAAGACCAGATTCATCGCCCTTACGGAAGAAGCGATCAAACGCCTTTGCATATTCACCGCGGCCTTTTGCAGGTTCACCAGCACCACCGACCATAACGGCAGCAAGCTTGGAGTTTGCATCGTCGATAGCGGCCGTAAGATTGCTGATGTCCGCGTTGATACGATCAACCTTTTCGGCCTGCACCACATCCTTGCGAACGTCAGCGAGTGCCTTGGTGTGTTCGGCCTTGAAAGCTTCAAAGGCTTCGCCCTGCTTTTCAATGAGGGCCGTTACAGTATTGATGTCAGTCATGGGATACTCCTAACGCTGACGTTAATTTCGTAAGTGAAGCCGCGAGTGCGGCGTATTCAGACTGAGCAACATCAGCGTTGGAATTGGGCTCAACGGCATCGTCGCGCGCGGCCTTCTTCATGTCTGAGATAGTTGTTTTGGCTTCTTTGGCAGACGCACCAGCAAGCCTCAAAGCGCGTTCAGTTTGCTTTTCAGCGCGAAGCGCGTTCGCTTTTGTGTTCGGCTCTGACTTGATACGGTCAGCCGGTAGCAAAGCAGTAGCAAAACCAGCATCAATTGCCGCCTGACCGGAGAACCAAGTTTCTGCATCCATCATCGCAACGATGGATTCCTTATCATTGCCGGTTCTGGCCTCATAGACAGACGCCATGTTGGCGTCGAACTGCTCCATCGTGACTGCCATTTCGGCAAAGTCACGACGATTGCCTTGTGCGATGGTCCAGCAGTTGTGGATCATAATCGATGCCGAAGAACCGATTTCAATCTCGTCACCAGCCATTGCGATCACGCTTGCAGCACTTGCTGCAACGCCGAGCACCTTGACTTTGACCGTCAGATTGTTGGCATCAGCGTGGTCGCGGATCTTGTTGAAGATCGCCACACCTTCGAACATATCGCCGCCTGGTGAATTGATATGAACTTCGAAGTCGCGACGTCCAATGGTTCGGAGGGCTGCATCTAGTCGCTTGAGCGTAAAGCCGCCCCCGGTCCAGAAGTCTTCGCCGATCACATCATAGATTGAGATTACATTGTCGCCGATTGCATCTGCAGAGAGGATGGAAGCGTCCCACTTCTCCAAGACAGCATCAGGCGTTCGTGCGCGAATGCCATCTCGCACCGGCACAGCAATTCTAGGTAGGTCCATGTTTGATTATTCCTGTGGCAAGTCTGCCGTGGATGGTTGTGAACCAACTGGCGCCATATTGAGTGGCTGGAGATATTCGTCGCCGCCCTCAATTGGGTTCATGTCTTCCAGCGCGCGGATGTCGTTTGACGAAAGCCAGCCCCACTGCTTGCCAGTGGCGTAAGCGCCATATCGAGCGACTGTGTCACCCTTGAGCAGTGCAGCATGGTTGAACTTGGCGTAAAGATCGGTTTCTTTCTCATCGATCAGATCACGCCCAATGGCCTGCTCCCACATCGTGAGCCAGTCCTGCATGGTATAGGTGACGAAGCCGATGCCCATCTGCTCAATGCCGGTTCCCCAGCTCGATGCTTTGTCGTTCAATCCAATAAGGTGTAATGGCACACCAAAATACATTCCGATCTCGGCGAGGGACTGAACACGCGTTTGAATGAACTGCGCATCGACTGACGTCATCGCCAGCCGGTCGTATTCCATTCCCTCTTCAAGAATAAGGTCCCGGCCCTCCAGAGCGCCACCGGATCGGTAGTAATCCAGACTTTCACGAAGGGCGACAACGCCTTCCTCGCCCAACGTTCCAGGGTGCTTGATGACGCCACCAGCGCGCGTACCATTCTTGAAGAGTGCGCCCGCATGATTTTCGGTGGCGATCGCAAGTCCCATTGCCTCGCGTGCATAAGTGATCACCGGCAACCCGGTTACGCCATCCATCGTTAAGCCGCGCAGATGAAACATATCGCGTTGCTTGAGAATTGTGCGCACACCGGAAGGCAGCGTGACCGTGTAACTTATCGATAGGTCTCGCTCTTGCTTCGGCTCAACGTTGTCAGCGTTAAGAGGAATAAGCTCAAGCACCTTTTTACCCGACCGAACAATAAGCGCATATCCATTGCCGCGCAGCAGAACACTCGCCTGCATCATTCGCCTGAACTCAGCAGTTGTCTGCCACTTGTTCGGTTTGCGTCGCAACACCTGCCAGAGATCATGATCTTCAGCGTCAACCCGTGCACCATTGACGCGTCGCTTTAAGTCAAGCGGCAGAGTAGCAACCCCACCCGAAATCAGATTCACGCAGCGCCAAACGGCAGAGATCTTCATCGCCGCATCGGCAGTTACGTTCGCACTTGGCGTCTGTCCCGCCAGATATTCTTCCAGCGTCGAAGCCGCCATGCTATTCCATGAAGGACCAACGAAAGCTGGATCTCTTCGCGGCGTAGATGGGGCAGATGTGCCCGACCCACGCCACCAATCTCTCAAGCCCATGCGGCCCTCACAATATTAAAAGGCCACGGCCTTTGCGGTATACGGATGGTTCAGGAACTTCCTGCTCGTATGTGCTTGCGACGGCAGTCGCCATGGCAAGCGCAACAGCGCCATCAATGCGTCCACGCGACTTTTGCTTGTCGAGTTTCCGATTGCCGGAAGGATCTTGCTTTACAGTCGCGTTGACCATGCACATGTTGAGAACAGGGTGTTCGCCATGAGCAATCTTCTTGCTGAGAAGCAGGCTTTCCAGCGTTCGCAGAGCCGGTGACATTGAAGCGAAGCCTTGCCCGAAAGGTTCGAACAGTGCGGCGTCGCCTTCGGTTTCTTCCTCGGTGAATCCAGCATTCAAAAGCCAAGGCTTGAGATGCCGAAAGTTCCATCGGTCAAATGCGATCTTGCGAAGGTCGGATGACTGCTTCAATGAAAATAGGTGATGAGCAAGAAACTCATAATCAACAGTCGGACCGGGTGTGGTTTCTAAGAAAACATCGCCGTTATCAGATGGTTTAGCCCAAATATCGTAGGGCACGCGATCATCTTTTGCCTTTTGCCTCAACCCATCGCTCGGCAGCCAGAATGTAGGCCTCACATGCCAAATGCCATCCTTGGGAGCCATCAGAACAAGCGCGGTAAGATCATTCACCTCAGATAGATCAAGCCCGCCGAACACCGGCAAGCCTCCGAAGTCTGCCAATTCAGTGCGTCCACATTCTTTCCAGACCGCAGGAGTTACAAACGGCGCAGATGCGTCGATACGCTGATTGAGGTGCAACCAACGAAAGCTTGCTTCAACTGTTGGCTGACGGGCAGCTCGTGCTGCAAAATCCCTCACGTCACTGACTGATTTGAAAATGCCTAGCGCTGGATTGGCAGCGCGCCACGCTTTCTCATCCTGAAGATCACATTCCGCGTCCGCCGAATAAACGTGGCTAACAATGCGGGGATCTTTCGATGTTTCAGCATCATCGATCCAGCGGCTGAACATATCGTTGTCGGTTGCAGCCTGCGTCGAAATAGCAATCAGCAGCGCCATACCTTCGTAAGCGCCCTGTGAAGTTTCAATAGCCTCAACGAAATCGTCAGTAGGTCCTTTGACCTGCCCCACCTCATCAAGAATAGCCAGGATTGGCGATCCGCCGTGAGCGGTTGCGGCTTCTGCCGAGATGGCCTGATATTCGACGTTCTTCGTATAGCCGATAATCGTCTTGCTAGACGGAATACAGCGGCCAAGCTTTTTAAACGCCGGCTGCATCATGAACATCTTAGAGGCGTAATTGAAAACTTCCGCAGCCTGCTTACGCGAACGTGCACCAGAAATGATGCGGCTATTCTGATACGCTTCCGGCCCGATGATGTGCGCGAGTAGCAAGCAAGCTATGATCGCGGTCTTGCCATTCTTTCTTGCAATAGACAGGTAGGCTCGAGATGTGCCACTCGGGTTGTCATAGACGTCGGTTATAAATTTTTTCTGAAACGGGAGCAGCCGAACCGGCTTACCGAGCAACGTGCCTTCCGGCACAATGCAAAACTTTTCCACGAACGCAATAACACGTTCGCCGCGCGTTAATATCTTACCCGCCATTTACCTCAATCGGGCCGCGCCAGTAGATCGTCCTCTAGCGGGTTGCCGTCCTCAATGTCTTTGGCGGACGCACGTCGTTTTGCAACATCCCGGCCCTCGCCCGCTTGCGCACGCGCGTGAAGCGACAGTGAACGGCGAAAGGAAAGGATTGAGCTTGCGTGCATCTGCACGATCGACTTGCGCGGATTGGCGACAGGTGTACCTTTGTCAGAATATGCGATACCGCCCTCATCTCGCAGCAAGCCTTGCTCGCGCGTTAGATCAGCCATTGTGCGCGCGAGTAGTGCCGCGAGCTCAAGCTGGTGGGCTGACCATTCCGACCTTGCATATTCGGCAATAACATTCTCGAAAAATGGAATGTCCTCATCAGAGAGTGGAATGTTCGATGGACGCTCAATACTGGCAGCAGCCTTCGCCATCACGCGCACGGTTTCAGCCGCGCTATCGATGCGGCTTTTACGCTTCGCCATAATTACCTCATTGAAAAAAACTGTATTAGCGCTAGAAGGAACTTCCCTCGCCGTTCCGCGCTCTAGCGGTCGGGAGACTTTTGACCCCGCCCCCACCATCGATGTGTGACATTTTTGACACGTTCGGGATGGTAATGTTGCATTTTTGCAACATTTCGGTTTTCAGTCGAGAGGGTATCCATCGGCCCCAAAGGTCACGGCAACCTTGCCCGCCTCTTCAATCTGCTTGTCGCGTGAATGGCATGACGCACAGAGTGGCTGCAACTCACCGTGCCAGAATAGCTCAGGATTTCCACGATGTGGCGTGATATGATCGGCAGTGTTCGCAACCGTGATCTCTTCACGCTGCAAGCACTTCACGCACAACGGCTGTTCAGCGAACAGAGCTTGCCGACGTGCTTCCCATCGCTTGAGCTTATACCATTTGATCCAAGGTCTATTCTGAGAGCTCATCAATCAGCTTCTTAAGATATGCAGCGCATGACTGACCATAGTCAGGCTCAACGCCATCCTGCTGGTGCTCAAGGAACTTGCTGACCGTTTGCCATTCACGCTCAAAGCCGTTCGGGTCTTCAGTGTAGCGGCGCATCCATTCGTTGAATGCGTTGGCGATAATTGTCTGGCCCTTACTCATGCTCTTACTCCTCGTGTAGGTAATCAGCAATCCGCGTGACAGATCACGCAAATTTGCCTTGATCGTGAAACTCTCGTGGGGCTATCAACGGGCATGAAGATCATTTCAATCATTACTGCGTCAGTGCTGCTGATTATACTTGGCTGCTATATTCAGGTAGTCGCAGCGTTGCGCACCATGCCCGCGTAAGCGCGTTGGTCACACCAGCACCTTTGCGATAGTAACCAGCTTAGGTGCGCTTCATTGTCATTGCTGGACACGATAGGCGTTGCTGGTCTTGTTTGGTTGCGGCAGGTCGGATTCGAACCGACGATCTCTTGGTTATGAGCCAAGCGAGATGACCACTTCTCCACTCCGCATAATTCTTCTTGATGAAACTGGTCAAGGTGGCAGGGCTTGAACCTGCGGCCTCTCGGACCCAAGCCGAGCGCTCTACCTGCTGAGCTACACCCAGATGAAGATTGGCGAATGTGGCTGGAATCGAACCAACATCGACGGTTTTGGAGACCGTTGCTTTACCATTAAGCTACACAAACATGAATTGATCGGCGGGGAGGCACTGGCTTTATCTTGCCAACCTCAACCCGCCGTATCCCGTCTGCCGGAGGAGAAACGGCGCCGGGGATTGTTACGCCCGGTTCATCACTGACCGAGCGTCTGTCGCTGGCATCGGCCTGTGCGCACAGAACGTGGAATGAATTGGAAGATTGCCTTCCCACTATTACCAACGTTCTGGCGGTTTGAATGGCCACTCACTTTTAAAAGTCTTCGCGATCCAATCTTCCAAGCATGTCGCGCAATGTTAGAAGCGATGTATGAATGAGTGCCCGACCAGCGCCAGTTGCGGCGTGCTTGTGCACAATATCAAGCGTTGCCCCAACCTCTGCGTACGTCTTTCCATCAATACAAGCCAACTCGAACGGCTCACAAAGATAGCCAAGCGCCGATTGTAGTTTAGCCAACTTGCGTTTCGCATCTATCATATCGTTGACGGGTGCATCGCCTTTCCATGGCTTCGGTACGTTGGTGTAACCGCTTTCCGATTTGTCAGAAGTCAACTGCGTCTCAGAGTCGGTAATGCTTTTCTTGCGGGACGGGATATCTACGCTGGCAGCCGTGGATTGCCTGACATGCTTGTAGGCGATGCTTCCATTCGGGCGAACATGTATATGGCGATCAAGAGCCATTCCTTCGCCCAGCGTCACAGTTGCCCCTCCCAGTAGCGCATTGCTTTTTGCTGCGGTGTAAATGCGGCGATACATCATTGCGTATTTTAGAAGGTCTGTATTGCCTTCCCTGATCAAGGCTGTTGCCAATGGCCAAGCGATGTTGTCGTTTGCAGCACGGCCATCCCAATCGCTTCCAATTCCTTGCCGTTTATTGATACGGCGACGCAACTTTGCCAAAGCCTTTACTTCACGAGCACGTTCAAGCCGCATTTGCTCCCTCGCTGCCTGCCTTTGCTCTGGTGCGCGTTCTGGGCTGTGTGACCCATGAATGGCACTGGTCATGATATGTGGCTTTAGATTAAGCTGCGTCATTGATGTTCTCCTCGTGCGGTTTTGGTTGGTTATCGTTCGAAGCTTCCAGCAGCCAGCCTTTAACCAGCCTCACTGCCTGCTCTGCTGCATCGTCTTCGGTGATTGCCCTGACGACCACGACGGGAAACCCAAGAGCATCAAGCAACGGATGACGGGTTATCTGGCTTGGTTCGAGTTTGGCCTTGCCGACCTTGTTTTCAATCTGCCGCAGCACACCACCGTAGAGATAGATCCGGACGTCTGCTTCTCCCGGCGTCAGCCCTGCAGCTAATGCCTCGGCTCTCGCCTTGGGGCCGCGCTTGGCTGCGTTTTGATCTCCAGCCAGTGTGAATGTTCCTGGCCTCACCTCGCGCGCGGTGTGCGCGTATTCTGGCAATCTGCGTAATGCCCGGACCTGTGCAGCTTGCAGTTCCCACTCCAGAGGCAGGGCTGCCTTTGTGGTCACCTTGCCATTGCGTGTCGTGATGATCGTTCGGACGCCATTGATGCGCACGGTCTGGGTTGTGGCTTTTGGCTTTGTTGCAGATTTGGTGCTGGTTGCTGGTCTGGAACTGAGCTTGCTTGAACTGAGCTTGCTGGATGACGCGCATTTCAGCGCACGTCTTCGTGTCATGGTCTCTCCTCGTGTTCATGGTGCGTCAGCTTGGTTTGCTGACAATTCACATCATGGTGGGAGTGACACGTCGGTCAAGCGTCGACCGGGATAATTTCAACCAACCTCAACTCAGGTTGTATTTTACCATCCTTCAAAGTGCGTAAAGTGCGTAAAGTTCCAACACTGCAACATTACGCGCTGCGCGCTCAAGTGCGTAATCATCTATAGAGGATTGATTACGCACCTTAAGCAGCGTGCAAATGCGTAGAGTTGATGCAGAAAAAATCAACTCTACGCACAACTTTACGCGTTACCTATGGTTGTATTTTGATTGTGACAGTGGGTTGCAATTAGGGCGGCGGGAGGTCGGCTTTACATCCGCAACTCCCGGAGATTAGAGCAGAGACTACGCCTTATTGATTTGACTGATTGCAAGGTTCGTTAACTTGCTATTGGCCGCTTTTTCCTGATCAAGTATCTCACTCAGCAAAGTGTGAGCTTCGGTATAACCAAGCTCCTTTGCCCATTCCCGCAGCGAGCCATACCTCGAGATTTCATAATGCTCAACGGCTTGACAAGCAGCCAGAAGACCTGCGTCAAGCGCTGTTCCGCTGGCTTTTTCCATCAAGCTGTCGGCTTCCTTTATCAACCCCTCGATGGCGTCGCATTTTTCAGCGCTCGGCTTCATTTTGAGGTATTTGAACACCTCATTCAGGGTAACAATCTGCCCTTTTGTTTCCTCTAAATGCGCTTCTGCGGCCGCTTTTAGCTTTTCATTTTTAACGGCCTTGGCAATTTTAGGCAACGCTTTGGTAATCGCGTTTTCAGCGTAATAAATGTCCTGCAACGTATGCTCGAAAATATCAGATAGCGTTTTCATACCGTCCTCCTGACTGTAAGGGTAAAACGTGCCATCTGCGTATAAGTTCCTCGGGATAATTCGGCGTTGGAGTTGTCTGCAAGATTCGATGGCAAACACCCGCAAAGCTTTGCGGTTAGATGAGATATTCAAGAAAATGTGCCAACGGTCGTCGCATTGCAGCCTTATTTGCTTTCTCGCCATGGAAGGCGCATGGTCATTATCACGACAGCAATTGAAACGGGCGCTGTCGTCAGAGGGGCGAACCCCTAGCCCGCAACAAAGGAGGACGTCATGTCTTCCACCCACTTGGATGCCCGCAACATTACCATGATTTCCCGCCTTCTCAGGAATGCCCGCGAACCCGGCGACACGCAAGATTTGCGCACGGGTGCGGCGAGATATCTCACGCGCCGTTTTCAGGAAGGCACCTTTGATGAAGTTCGCCTTCGAATTGCATTGAACCTGTTCATCAAGCAGCATCAAACAATGACAAAGGCCGTTGATCGCTGGCATGATGAAGGCGGAGCAGTCAAATGCAAAAAACAATGACCCTTTCGTTTCCAAACCCTAGCCGAAGTTTCGATGACTTGGAGATGGGGGTGCGCTTCGTCGGCTACGATGGAATGACATCGGTTCCGTTCCTAGTTGAAAAAACCGCACTGGAGAAAAACGGGGCTATCGCCGCGACGGAATCGTCACTTCTCGCTGCATTCGACGCGTCTCGGAGACTTATTTACGACGTTGCCCGAGAAGTTTATTCCAGCGCTCGCCAAACTTCCTATCGGATTTCGGCGGAAGATATGGTGTAGATAGTGCTGCAGACGAAAAAAGCGGAGCTGAAGCCCCGCTTTCTTACCCCTAGTTGCTAGCGCTTTTGCTCGACCCATAGAATGGAATCTGGGTCAACTCCAAGCTGCCGTGCGACACTGATAGCCTTGCCCTTTATTTTCTTAGTCAACGTAGGCTGACGGGACAGTACCCAGAAATACTTTTCTGGTTTGTCTCCTGCCACGATTGACCATTGGTACTTTCTATCCAGCGCCACGACGTTATAATCGCCATAAAACGGCCCGAAAAACGAAACCTTCAAAGCACCCACATCTGAAGCACCTGCGAATTTCGCCTTCCCTGTAGCGCTCCTGAAGGCACCTTTTTGCGGGTCATAGCCCGCGTTCACCACCTTGATCGTCCCATCGGTGTTCGTCGAATATTGAGCGGTTGTATGGGTCATGCCGCGCTCAAACCGGTTTTCGATGCGTCCAAGTTCGTACCATTTTCCAAGATAGCGTTCAGCATCAAAGCCACTTACTGCTTGGACCTGCGACGGTCGACCGGTCGTTTTACATGCTGTTAATGCCCCTGCCAACAAGGTGAAGGCCAGGAGTGAGAGAAATCTCTTTTTCATTATTCCCACCAGGTAAGATATCAGCATCGAGATAATGCTGAACCTAATATTTGGTTCCCATTCGCACTAAAACGCCGGCCGCCTTTTTACACCGCTCTGACAAACGTCGTCATACGTCGTTGGATCGGGTCTCGTTCTTCGACCTTCTTCAGAAAGCCTTCCGCAAAGAGCGCCTTGGTTATGACTCCGGCACGTTTCTTGTCGGATTCTTCATCAACGTCCAACTGCAGAGCGTAGGCCACTGCTAGCCCGACCCATTCCTTAGCGTTAGGTGCTTGCTTATACATCCCGCCATTAACGGCACCACGGATGGCCTCGCGCTGCGCTTCTGTAAGTTCGTCTGCAATGTCCTCGCTGGTCGGCCAAGTCCAAGCGATAACGACCGGCGCATGATCCTGCGGCTTTGTCAGCCCCTGCCCGTTGCCAAGCGCAACACTCTCCAGCTTGCGCCAATCAGCCTTGTGCGAAAGAGGTGCAAGGTTAGCCTTCCCGTATGTGACAGAGAAATACGCAAACCGATCCATTGACCCCATCCCTGCGTCTTTGGCTTGCGCTTCAGACATGCGGTTGAGCACACGCACGGAGCGCGCAGCACCGATAAGAGAGACTGCTCCGCGAGCGTCTTCCACCGTAGCTTCCCGATCGCTCACCTTGCGTAGATGATGCACGATATCGATTGAGCAGTTGGTCCGGTCAGCGACCTGCGCCCAGAGCTTGGCAACCTTGTCGATTGCGCCATTGTCGTTTTCATTGACCTGGTGCGTCGACACGAACGGGTCAACAATCATCACGTCAATGCCAAGCTCAGAGATGGTTTCAACGACAGCTTCAACAACGGGCTCCTGAATGCGCACGCCTTTCTTGTCGTCGATCGCTATGACCAGTTCCTGCTCGCGGCCTGTGTCTAGAAACAGATGCCCGTCGATATCAGCAGGCTTCAGATTGAAATGAATGCAGGCTGCCATGATGCGGCGCTCAAGCTCGTCGCGTGGATCTTCGGCATTGAACAACCAGACCTTCAGACGCTTCGGAGGCTTCGTGCCATTGAGCGCTTTACCCGAAGCCATGGCCAGCGCCTCGACGATGCTGTTCGCAGTTTTGCCAAGACCACCCGGCGCGACTGTCACTGAAACATACTTGCGAATGAAGTGCTTACCAAACGCAAACTCGCGCCGTGGAAGCGTCGCCGGGTCTTTCCATACGAAAGGGGTTGCGATGATTGCGCGTTTATTTTCAGTGGCTTGCTCCGGCTCGCTTACAGATAAATCGAAGTCCGCAACTTGCTCGGCAATAACGTCAGTGCGCGCCTCCGCTTTCGCCAAGCCGTTGGCAATCATGCGGCTGATATCGACCAGACGTGTGTTGTCGTTGTCATTCTGCGGCACGCTGCGTGGGCTGCGTGCACCAGCAGCCAGGCCGTTGTCGATGGTCTTCACGCAGCGCGGCCAATCTCGGCCCCAACCTCTGGCAACATCTTGTAGCAGCGCGCGCGCTTCGGATTCCGCCAGTGCGCCTGCCCCGACAAAAGTGCCCAAACGGAACGCAGCGTCGTTCAGACGGTTGTTGCGGTTACCCATCGGTTCAAGCGCAAGATCGTCCAGCTCTGATTGAACTGCACGCTCGACATAACGGTCGTTGATCTTGCCGCTAACAGACGGTGCCGCGGTGTAAGTGCTTTCGTATGAGCGTGGCAGCACCAGCTCCAGCAACCAGTCTGGCGCGTCGACCGGCTCTTGCTCAGACACCCAGCGATAAGGCAGGCCAACCTCCGGCACGCTTCCGGCCGCAATGACATAACCGCCGTCACCGCGAACATCGACGCCGGAGCCAAGCGCGCCGCGGTTGCGAACGCCCTGTCGATGACGAAAGAAGTAGTGACGGCCTCCACTCGTGGTTTCTGCGGTCAGGGTTGCAGGCAGATCGCCGTGTTCGGCCTCCAACACTGCAAGCGTCTCGTCGCCGCCGTGTTTCGGATCAATATCAAGAACCCATGCACCAATAGGCGCACCTGTTGGCACGCCGATCATCGCGGATGGATTGCGGCGCCAGTATTCACGGACGATACGCTCGTTGAGCGTCGCACCACGGAACCCGTTGCTCGTAAGCGGGGTCTTGATGGCGAGGATCTCAATGCACCCATCTTGATCGACATATTCATCGTCACGGTGACGGCAAGGAAAGACTGGCCAGTTTTGCGCTTGATACGACAGCGCTACGTCGAGCATTGGGTCTTCTTCGACAACGGATGTGATGTTAGTATGCATGTTTGTTTCCTTGGAGAAAACCAATGAACGAAGCCAGATACAGCATTCGAGAAATGCCAGACGGAACCTGGGCCGTTATTGATAAAGTGACGGAACAAGTAGCCGAGCTCGGCGGTAACGTTCAAACCGGGTTTGAGCAGTGGCAGGCCAACTATACCGCTGGCCTACTCAACCATCTCTATGCGGAGGGCCACAGCGTATTGCTGCAGTGATTGTCGTTGGCTGCTTTCGGCATTAACCGCTCGATTCGCTCGCCAACCCATCGGAACTTGGGAACGGCCCAGCTATTGCCTAATGCCTTGTAGCGCGGCCCATCAGCGGCCATTTTCTTTCCGACAGGGATATTCGTGTATCCATCTGGAAAGCCCTGCAGGCGTTCGCATTCTGTTGGCGTGAGGCGGCGGACGGCCCAAGATGTTATGACTGCATGACTATGAGCAGCTTGAAGCGTGAACGCTGGATCACCTATTTCACCGATCCCAACGCCCTCACGGTTTGTGTTCGAAGTGTCGGCTCCGCGTAAGCCCATCTGTGTGTTAAGAGGTGCGCAGATAGATATCGGCGGAATGCCAGTATCTATTGGTCCTGCCTTATCACCGTAAACCAGAACATCGGACTGCCTGGCATCGAATGCTATGGGGATGAAATGACCAGCTGCGGCGCCTTCTGGCCTACCGCCTGCGCCACCCGTGAAACTGTCTTTGCAGATAGCGCCAGCAACCGCGATCATCGTCTCGGTTTCATAATCCTGTCGGCCCATGCCACCGGCATTTAGGCAGTGAGAGACATCGCCGGACGACGAGACTGCCACATATGCGTCGCTATCGTCCCTCAGGGAGCAATTGCTCTGTGCTCTAAGGCTTGGCGCAACATCTCTGGTAAGGCTTTTCTGCGAGCTGCGGCGCGGCGGAGTATTCCCTGACAGGCTTTTGCGCTCAAATAGAACCGCTGCGGGATCTGCCCCGTTTCCAAAATCTGCGATAACGATGACACGCTTGCGTCGTTGGGCCAATCCGAAATATTGAGCGTCGAGAAACCGCCAAGCGGCCCGTGCCCGTGGCCCGGCAACCATACCTGCGTTGGGCCATTTGTGCCCGTCTGGCGGCAGCAAGGTATCATCTGCTCCGACAAGTCCTGCCAGGAAACATCCGAATGCGTTGTCTTTGGTCGATATGACGCCGGGGACATTTTCCCAGACGGCGTTGCGAAGTCCATTTCCTGCTGCAAGCTCATGTGCAAGCTCCACAAAGGCTAGGGTTAAGTTGCCGCGTGCGTCTTCAAGCGACCTGCGCGCGCCCGCAATAGAGAATGCCTGACAAGGTGTGCCACCGCAGAGGATATCGACACGACCGAGTGCGGATGTGTCGATCTTTGTGAAATCTCCAAGGTTCGGCACATCTGGATAATGATGCGCCAGCACCGCCGACGGGAATTTCTCAATCTCGCTAAAAGCAACCGCCTGCCAGCCGAGAGGGCTCCACGCAACCGAAGCCGCCTCGATCCCGCTGCAGACTGAAAGAAAGCGCAGCGCGTTGTCGTCGTTGTCGTGTTTCATCAAAACGGCGCCTTTCCTAAAATGGAGCTTCTTTAAGAGCTTCCCGCATCCCTCGCCCGCAGCCCTCCCATGCGGCTTTCACCAGCATGCGTGCTTCCAGCTCGTCGCACTCAGCAAGGTCGGTTTTGCCTATGGACCCAAGGAAGGCCCCGACTGACTCAACGCCGGCATCAAGAGCGCGCAGTTCGTACGGATCTAGCCTGCGGCGGGTACGGATATGCTCGGCAATGTCTGCGCATTCCTTGCATAGCCAGCGGATCGGCTCTTTGTGTTCCTGGACGCCGAGGCCCACAGCCCTGCGAAGGCAGATATGGCATTGATCTGGATGGCTCATGCTGCCACCCTCCCCTGCAAATCTTGATTGTCGTTTGCCGCCACATACTTCTCAGACTCGTTGCCCCATGAAGACCAGCCCGGCCACGCTTGACGGGCGAATAGTTCGAGATAAGGACCATCAACTAGCTTCTCGATGCGCCCGTATTGCTCATCCGGCTTGCGCGAATGCTCGCGGCGTGGAGCTTTGATAAGAGAGCGCACGCCCTTCGACAGACGGCGAGGCTTACCGCGCTTGAACAGATGACAGATTTCGACTTCCTGCCGTGTCCAATAGCCCATGCCCATGCGGCCTTTGTCCCATACAAAAGCAACACTGACAGGTTTGAATCCCCACGCAGCAGCCACATCGATTGCAGCGGCCTGCAGGTGCGAAACCGTCCACATGAATAACAAACAGTCGCGAGCGCATACCTGTTCGACAGGCAGCGCTTTGATATCGTCAAGTGACATCACGCCGTAAGGCTGACGGCCTCGTGCCGGTGCAACGTCTTTTTTTCCGTATGTTCTGAAAGACCATGGCGCGTCAGCAAGGACGCAGCCGAAAGGCCCGCTGGGTAGCGGTGCATGCATTCATTCTCTCCTCGTGTGTGGTAACCCGCCAGTTGGTGGCTGGCGGGGTGTTGATCGTCGTTCGAATTTCTGCCAATCAAAGCCTAAAGGGTGGTGGCAGATGAAATTATTGGGTTGGGCGCTTGTCGCGCTGTTCGCGGTTTGGTTGACAGCTTTTGTCGGTATCAAAATTTATGATTTGGGTTGCGCTGCAGATTCATATGCATGCGTCACAGAGACCTTAATTTGGCTGCGCAAGTTAGTTCTTCTCGAGTGGGCGTCGAAGTGGCAGACTCTCATTGCCGGAATATGTGCGCTATTCGCTGGTGCCTTTGTAATGTTTGCAGCCAACAGGACTGCACACATTGCGCGTGTTAACGACCAAGAGGCACGAAAGCGCCAATCAACTATCGCATGTAGCCTGATATCTGATGAGTTCAGAGATGCAGCTTATCAGATAGCTCACTATGCTCCCGACCGGGCCCGTGACTATTTTCCCTCAACTTCGGCGTATCTTCCCTCACTTTCTCTCATAAACCCAATGCTGTCCTCAATCATCAGCGCAACCAAACGTGATGCGCTACTGCACATAGAGGACAGCTTGGCAAAATTGCTGTACGGCGGTGTTTCTCCGATTGCTCAACATCAGGAGGCGGCAAAATGTTACGTAATCTGGAGGATATTGTTCCACATCTCTGAGAATATGGAGGATGACGGCACATACGATTTATTCAACGAGGGAAGCATACCAGCCAAGGAACTAAAAAACATATTAAGCGGCCTCGCCGTGTCGCCCCGATCGCTTACAGGTCTCAGTGGTTTTTTTGACTGGTCAAAGTAGCCCTCACCGCGCCACCCGTTCTTCCCGTACCGTAAACCCCGGCACCTGACGCATACCGGCGCGTACGGTTTCCTCGGCCATTGCCTGCACAACAGCTTTGAATCGCTCCGGCGCACGGCCATATGCCCAATCAAGCGCGACGCCTTCGTCAACCAGATCGCAATGCCACACCGAGCGCAGGCCAGTGCCAGTCGTGGCCGCCTTGTCTTCGCGTTTCGCCCAACGGTCAGATTGTTTGGCTTCCTTGACCAGTTCCTCGGCCTGCTCGCGCGCTTCCAGATTGCCAGCGCTCGCCTGCATGGCTTCCTGCGCCTCGCGGATTACGCGGTCCGCTTCCTCACGCGCGGCTTTAGCCGCAGCTTCCTTTTCAGCAGCAACCTTATTGCGCCATGGAGTCAGCAGCCCTTGCAGCACTTCCTTGCCAAGCACGACCTTGCCCTTGCCTGACGTCTTGGTGTTGCCGATCAGCTTATTGTAACGCGCCTGGATTTCAGCTTTGGCGTCGTCGTGCGGCTTAGCTTCAGTCTTGCGAGCGGTATCGGCACGGTTGCCAGCATCATGCAGCTTGTCGTGCAGTTCGGTCACGGCATCAGCGAGAGCCTGATTGTCGATCGCTTCGCCGTCCGCGAAGTTCTTCGCCTCGTCGAACAGGTCTTCGATTTCCTGCTTGATCTCTTCATACGGGGAAGTCGGCGGGTTGTTGTGGCCCGGCTGAACTGCGGTTCTGGCGTTGTACGGATCATATGTATCTGCGTCGATATTCTTCATGTTTTCTCCTCGTGTGGTTTTGGCTGGTAAGGCCTGGTAATGCTCATTGTGGTGGGGTCGACAGCGGGCGCAACAGGAATCTAAAGTAAATGTAACTTTTACTTGCAGGTCTCAGATGTTACGGTTGTATCGCGTATTGGCTTCCGGGTGGGGGCGCCGTACGCAGTCGCTCTGACGGCTCTCGCTGCAGGGCGACTTTTTTGGTTGCGGCACTAACCATTTGCAACTGCAACAAACTGTCATTTCGGAATTCATCGCTCGTACCTATTTAATGTCGGCATCCTGTTCGCAGGACGGCACCCGTATCGCGCAACCCAAGCCCCCCGCCCAAAGCGCGATACGGGTCTCAAAATGGAATTTCGTCGTCCAGAAGCTCTGAAAGACCTATCGACATATTGTCGTTCGCATGCTCCGGAACATTGTCGTTGTCTGCTGCTACACCTGCCCGCACGTCTTTCACATTCCAATATTTGCCGTTTGGCACAACGCTGATTTCGTCGGTGGTGAGCAACTCGCGCTGGCGTTCGAGCCACTCCATGACCGTTTTAGGGAAAGGTCGCTGACCGCCGTGCTGCGTCCACCATCGATGCGCCTTGGTTTGTGCGAAACCAGTATGCTGCGGGCAAAGCCATTCATTGATCTGCGTATAGCCTGCGATGTAGCTGCACTTCACCGACGGCGGCTTGTCGCCCTTTCCTTCGTGGAAATGAAACGTCCTACCGGTTACCTTGCGCCATTCTGCTTCGGCGGTGCTGACAATCGGAACGTCGGCGGCCTGCCGTGTTAGCTTCTCATCCTCATTCGGCGGGAAGTCATATCCGCAGCACGGGCACTTCATGAGCGAGATGTGCACCTTCTCACCGCAACCGACTGCTCCGTTGTCGTCTGGCACTGTCGGGCAAATCTTGATTGGCGGCTCGCCGTTGCCAGCACTCGGAGCTTTCGGCTCAACCATGTCGACAGGCCCGTGCCTGTCTACGAGTTTCGCGAAATCCAGAACGAGGCAATTCTTCTTCAGTCCTGCACTGATAGCAGCTAGCCGCTCCTCAACGGTATCCAGAGGCGCACCTACCTTATAGAGCGGACGAGTACCACGACCCGCCATCTGGACATACAAACTCAAAGACAGAGTCGGGCGCATAAATGCAATTAAATCAACGCCCTTATGATTAAATCCTGTTGTAAGAACTGAATTGTTCGTTACGCACTGGATACGGTATGACTTGAAGTCCTCTAGGATGCGGCGACGTTCTTCCTTTGGCGTGTCGCCTGTTACGGCTTCACAGGAAATGCCACGAGATCTGAACACGTCGCGCACGTCCAGCGCAGCCTTTACGCCGGCACAGAAACAAAGCCACGAACGACGGTCTGCGCCCTTCGCGATGATCTCAGAAACAACCGCGTCATTAAGGTCAGTTCGATTGATCGCTTCTTCCAGTGCACGCTGCTTGTAATCTCCGCCAAGACGCCCGACGCCTTTGACGTCGTATTCTGTAGCCGTCGGCTTGCTGGTGAGCGGGGCAAGGAATCCGTCACGGATACCGTCAGCAACGCCGTAGGTGTAGACGATCTGGTCAAACAGGCGATCTGCGCCCTCATCCAGGCGACCGCTATCCAGCCGATAAGGCGTCGCAGTCAGTCCGAGGATCTTCATATCCGGGTTGATTTCGAGCAGCGCATCAATGAACTTGCGATACATCGTATTGCTGTTGATTGGGATGAGGTGGCACTCGTCGACCATAAGCACGTCGACATGCCCGATTTGCTCCGCCTTGTTGTGAACAGTCTGAATTCCGACAAACACGATCTGACTGCGCGCATCACGACGACCCAAACCAGCTGAATAGATACCTGCAGGCGCGAATGGCCAGACGCCAAGCAATTCCAGATAATTCTGTTCGATCAGCTCCGCGACGTGGGTGACGACCATCACTCGCATATCAGGCCATCCTTCAACGAGCCGCTGGATCAACGACGCCATAACCAACGACTTGCCGCAGCCGGTCGCAAGATCAACAAGCGGATTGCCTGCCTCCTCTTGCCAATAGTCGAATACGGCGTCTATTGCTTCTGACTGGTAGTTTCGTAAGGTTAGCATGTTGGGGGCGTCCTAGTGTCAAAGTTCAAAATTACAGTGCAGCCTGAGGCAATGGATCAACCATCTAAGGTTCTAGCCCTACTGGCCAATGCCGAGAGACTTGGTGAAGCTGATCTAGCTATCCGGTGTAGAAAGAGGCTGTTCTGGCTTGCAGGAAGAGATCATGAAGATCCTTTAGAGCAACGTTTCTGGGAAATGATCGCCGCATACGAAGACCTGTTGACCAAGAAAAATGGCCGTAAAACTCTTGCTAACCGAACCCGTAAGAAAGTTGCGGCGAAGGGTGTCGTGGAGACAATTCGATCATGGGTTCACGGACGAGAGACAACTGGATTTGAAGTTTTGATCGAAGCAGGCTTTCCTGAACTGACTGGTGAATACATAATACTCGAGCTGCCGGATCGTTTTGAAAAGAAAGACTGGGAAGCAGCGATAGATCGTCTGGGTGACTATGACATTGATATCCCAGATGCCTTCGCTTCTCATGTTCATTTACTTGGCCCGTGACCATCCACCCAAACCTCTCCCGACTTCATCCTGTAAGTTATCGTCTCAGCGTCCTCGTCGACATCGATCTGCTCGCCATTCACCATGCCCGGCAGGTACAAGTGCGCCGGGCAGCCGTCACGCTGTTCGTCGATTGACAATGGCTTTGCCCATCGCGCACATGAGATATGGCAATCTCCGCCGCTTTCTGGCTGAGCATGAAGGCAGGTTCGGCAATTCACACGCGGCTGTGCATCGTGATGACAGACCGTTTTATGCTTGCAGAACATGCATCCAAAGAACTCCGGGTTTTCGCTAATCCTGCTCGGAGGCATGTCCGAAAACACGATGCGTTCGCAGCGCGCGACCAGTCGCAGGCAGAATTCCAGATCGTATTCGATGCGCTCGGAATAAAGGCTGTCGCTGTCCTTGCACGACACCAGATAAAGGCAGCGGCTTAAACTGAAGGCATGCATTCCAAGCTGGCACTGCGCATAGTGCAACGGCTTTGCTTTCTGGCATCCATCCTTAACAATCAACGCGAAGCCCTTGGCATTGCTCGATTTAAACTCTAGCAGGTGCTCTGTCTTCGACGCCTCCGGCACATTCATTGCCTTACCGTCACACTTGCCGCGCACGAATCCAGACACTAGCCGGATCTTGTCTTGCTGCCCGTACACGTCGACGCCGATACGCTCGAGATCAGCGACCAACCGGTCTTCCTCGATGTTGCCCGTTTCAAACAAGCGCAGCTGGCGGCCGCTGTGCACCTCGTGGGCGGAAGCCCACCTGAAGCCATACCAAAGCGCCCTGTCGCATTCTGTGCCAGCCTCGCCCACGCTGATGCCCCACGAGTCCCAGGATTTCGCCCGGGCCTCGTAAGCAGCATAGATCGCGCCGACGGTTGTAGATTGTGGTTTGGGGAGTGGTGCCATTGTCCTACACGCGCATGGGCATAAGGACTGTGCGAAAGCCCGGCCGACCGGCTGACGTGATCAGCGCAGGCGAACCGGAGTCCGCCATCGACATCGTGATTTCATCCGCACCAAACGCCGCCATCAGATCGGTGACATACTGACCGTTGAAACCGATCGTCAGAGGCTCGCTGCTGAAGTTGACTTCCATCTCCTCAGTTGCGTCGCCGCGATCTGGATTAGCAACATTGAGCGTCAGAGCATCCGAAGCAAATGAGAAGCGAACTGCCTTACCGCGCTCACTGGCGATAACAGACGTGCGGCCGACAGCTTCGCGCAGTGCTTTCGCCGACAGCGTAGCGACACGCTCCGATGGCTTGGGAATAACGCGCTCGTAATCTGGATATGTGCCGTCGACTAGTTTCGACACGATGACAGTCGAACCGCTTTCGACCATCACTTTGTTCGACGACAACGAAACGGACACAACTCCGGCCGGCAGCAATGACAGAAGTTTGTTAGGAAGAATGACCGACGCAAACGTCGCCTCCTGCTCAATGCGTGTCGACGCAAGGCGATGACCGTCTGTTGCCGTGGCAACGATATGGCCGTCCTTGGCTTCCAGAAATACGCCGTTCAGGTAATAACGGGTTTCTTCTGTGCTGACAGCGAATTGCACTTCTTGCACGAGTGATGCCAGATCGAACTCGATCGTGGTGTCGAAGCTTCCGTGACTGAAGGACGGGAAGTCAGCGGCTGGCAGCGTGTCCAGCTTGAAACGGCTCTTGCCAGATTTAACGATCAGATGATTGCCGCCGGATTCCAAGCTAATGTCACTTGTGGCGCGCTTCGCAATATCCAGAAGTAGCTTACCTGCAACCGTGACAGTGCCGTCCTGGCTATCCAGAACCGGCAAGCTGGTGCTGATTTCCAAGTCAAGATTGGTGCCTGTGATGCTCAGCTGTCCTTTGTCCGCGAACAAGAGCACGTTGCCAAGGATTGGGATTGTCGTTCTGGCCTCAACTGCCTTTGTCACTGTCGACAAGGCGTGCGCAAGCTGCGCTCGGTCAAGCGTTACCCGCATGGGCTTCTCCTCGTGCTGGTGGTTTAGGCGCGGCTGGTGACCGCGCCGTGGTTGGTTTAGGCTGCTAGAGGCCAGCCGTCTTCGTCAAGCTCAGGCGGAACAAATTCGATGCCATTGAGATCGGCAAGGTGGTTCAGCAGCGCTTCGGCACTGCCCGGCATGTTATCGTTGGCCGGTTGCACCCATGGTTCGCTTTCGGCATCGTCAACAGTCAGTGCCTCGATCGCCGCCTCAATGGTGAAGGGCTTGTCCTCATTACCCAACACAACCTTGTCACCATACGCGCCGCCGATCTGGTCTTTCAGATCTTCCCAAGTTTCAATTTTCACACCCCGAACGGCCAAGGCAACTTTCATAATGTCGCCTTTGCCTATCGTGTAGCCACGCTGTTGATACTTCAGGACGCGTGTAGCTGACGCGAGTGGATAGCGAGTGCCAGCATTGAATTTCAGAAAGCGCTGGCTGTTGTGCTTCAGAAAGTCAGGATGAAAGGTAAATCCGGAATCTGGGCTGTTGGCGCCTGCATCCAGATCCACCGCGCCCATGCAGATGGTGAAGTCAAAAGCGTCAAAAATAGACAGCGCACTTGGGAAGAAGTCAAAATACATCAACTGAGCAATATTGTTGCTCCGGTCAGTAAAGGTAACGGCGCGCTTACTTGCAGCCACACACCAAAGGCCCTCCTCATATGCATCATAAACAGCTCGCTCGAATGCGCAGCGAGATTTGAAATACAAGTCAACGTCATTGATGTCAGTCCCGGTAAAGACGCTTGTGACTGCGCCACCAGCAACAAACGCACCGTCGAAGCGTATCGGAAGCGCACCATCGATCTGTCTGCGCTCGGATTCGTAAGCCATACAAAACTCCTCGTGTTCGGTTCGGTGGGCTACCGGCGCGCTAGCACCGGCAGCTTGTTGGGCCTTTACTTAGACCAAGGACGGCTGCCCGCAGCTTTTGCAGGCTGCGCTGGCTTGTTGTTGTTTGCCGCTGCAGGGCGGTTGTCATTGGCTGGTCGCTGCGCTGCCGCCGCAGGCTGTTGAGCGTCAATGCTCGGCTCTGGCACGTTGTTTTCGTCGGGATAATAGAATCTGACGATTTTATTACGTTGCGCATATCCTTCTTGTGGTTTTTCAAGACCAACTTTTGCTGTAAAAGCGACGAAGTGAAGTTCCTCGCTGTCTTCCAACTCTGAGATGCCGATAGCCCGGCAAAGGCTCCCAAGTTCCCTTTGGCCAATCTCTTGAGCGGTTGGATTGGCGTTCTGGATATTGATGTTCGCAAAAATCTTACGTCCAACATGTGGATCAGGCTCAACGACGTCATACGTTAATTTGAGGATTGTTCCCGTCCCCGCCTTAGTTGCCGCGACTTCCGATGCGGTGACTTCAAGGCGATAAACACCTAAAGGTAGAGTTGAAAAATCTTGTGGTGCGGTATCGACAGATGTCGCGTCGAATTTAGTTCCTAATTGGGCCATATCAGGCTCCTCGTGTTTTTAGTGGTGGTTGGTTGTCGTTAACTGTCATCGCTAACGATGGTTGGAAAGGCGCGGTGAGTTTTGCGCCTTTCGATAGGTTATCGCGCCACCATAAAGGCTGCATATTGTCCAGCGCCCAACAGCGCTTGAAATCTATGTCTTCTGGCTCTTCGTAATTGAATACCGATCGAGGGATGATGTGGTCGATGTGCCAGCCGTTTTGTCCGTAGTTTTGCCAAGACATACCGGGAAGAAAATTGCTTTCCAGGTGAGCCATCAAATCTTTGACGGAATATCCGACTAGTTTTTCCCAACTTCGGCCAGCCTTATTGCCTTGAACGGCTTGGTAGATACTCGACGACATCACATCGTCCAGCCTTCCTTTTGTCGTTAGCCGTTTACGCTCTTGAGTTTTGCGTCCGTGCTCTCGTGATTTCTCCCGATTGTCCCTATTCCATTTCGTAGCGCGGTTAATAATGGCGGCCCTGTTCAAGTGATAGTAATCACGATCAGCCTCCTTTTTAGTTCTATATGTTTTCTCGGGTTTCGGGACATAGTGCGCTTCATGATATGACTGGTTATATGAGCGAATACGGTCCTTATTTTCCGCCCTCCAATTTGCTGAGGCCGCATTAACGGCTTCCAGGTTTTTTAATCGATAGTCGGCGTTATAAGAGTTGGTGCACCCCTTACATACGCTTCGGACGCCATGCTTACCGGACTTCGATTTGGAGAACTCATGTACGGGCTTCACCTCCATGCACGCTGTGCAGGTTTTCATCTGCACCTCGCATTCGCTCATTGTTTATGCCGCATCTTCTTGCTGCTCCGGTGTATTGTCACTGTCAGGCGCTAAAGCATTGCGCTGGAAGTAATAGTCCAGCGCCTTGAAACCTTCGCCGCGCTTAAAAGGAAGGGTGGGCTTTTCGATGTCATATCTGTTGCCAGAAATGAACCCAGGCCTCTCCTGTACAGCGATTAGCATGTCACCGCCGCCCTCGCCTCGGGTGTTTTTCTTATTAAACCCCACATCTTCCTTACGGATGGAAACGCGCTGATGCAGAAAGCCAATCAGGTCGGCTGCATCCACCACGATGCCGATTGCATCATCCCGTAGATTTGGCATGTATCGCGGATAACTATCAGTAGTTACACCGGGCACGGTCTTTGACTTCACGTGCGCTATGACAACTACATAGAACCCGGCCTCTTTTAGCTGCATCACCTTGGCAATGAATTCGTGCCAGATTCCCGACGCTTGCGTGTATCCCTTGCCGTAAGGAATATCCTCAATGCTGGCTACCTTGTTTTTGGCGCACACTTCGGCAAAGATATGTTGCTCCAGCCCGTCAGCAGAATCCAAGATGAAGGTCTTGCGATCATGTTGCGCGTCCAGCATCCAGTCAGCCTGTTCCATCACGTCGCGATAGGATTCAGACACGCCGAAAGACTTCATTGTTACACCTGCAGGCGCGCGTTCTCCCTTGCCGGTACGGACATAAAGCGGCGCAGGGAACTCGCTCGCCAGCGTCGTCTTTCCTGACTTAGCGCCAGCATAGAAGACGCAAAACGCCGGTTCATTTTCATTGGTATCATCTGGGATACCGTCGTTCCAATTCAGAGCCATAAGTAACTCCTCGTGTGTGGTTAGTGGGTAAGTTGAATTACGATCATCATGGCCAGTAGGATCAGCGAGCCTATCAGCCAGACTGGCGCCGATGTGGCTAGCGTGGGGAGCCGTGGGTAGGTCATTGGCCACCCCACAAATAAAGCAGACCGTAGAAAGGCAGCACTGCGTTCCAGAAAATGAGCCCTGCCACGATCAGCAAGAATCCAAGGGTAAAGCCGGTCAGAGCCAGCGAACGAGCAATCTTGCCGGTGCCATTACCGGCTGGCGTGACCACGTTCACGACAGCACCCATGAGTAAAAGCCAATGGCCAGCGCTAAAGCCGCGACAACTAACAACCCTTGGACGAAGCGATCGCCAAGGCCCAACGTAGTTTCGCTGGACAACTGCTTTTCTGTGAAAATGCGGTCGTCCTCAACGACGTAGTCTTTGAAGGGACTCATAGGCTGGCCTCCATCTCGTCAAGCCGCTTTCGTGCATCAGAAATTGTGAAGCACTTACGGATCATTGAAGCGCGCGTTCCGACCACAATGAAACCTATGATCGCGCCGACCCATTGCAACGCTACGCTCTGCAATAGGATTCCGATGCCGATCAGCGCTAAGAAAAGAGCGAACGTGCTGGCATCACGCAGCCAAGATTTAAGCACGGTTTCATGAATGATGATGACTTGCTGCGGCTTGGCTTTTGCGGGTTCCGGCCCGCCGGCCTCATTATCAGATCTGAGCATAATACCTCCTCATTCCCCGCCGCGATTGCAGCGGGGCTGGCTGGTTTATCGGTGGGATTTGCTGGTTAGGCGGCAGCTTGCACGTCGGTGGCCTTGAGCACGATCGGCACCTTCTTACCTGTATCAACCCAGACGTAATCACCGTGACGAGCGATCTCGAAGCCGTACCCCTGATTTGTTTTCAGGAGGGTAGATTTGATTGCGTTGGTTACGTCAGCGGCATCGAATGAGAGCTTGACCGTTAGTTCTGACGTGTCCTGCTGCGCGGCAACCGGTGCAGCCGCCTTGACAGGCTCGTCGACCCATTCGGCGATGAGGTCAATCGCATCTTCTTCTTCAACAGCAGTCCCATTACCGCGCCAGAGACTTGCTCCGAACACGCCACCTCCTACTACGTCAAACAAATCATCGCGGTGGACATATCGGCGCATCGGACCGACCTTACGGCCGTCACGCGTCCGGTAATATTTGCCTGCTTCGATTTTCAGGGCAGGTTTGCCGGTTGCGCCAGCAACGGGCAGAAGTTCGAGTCGATTCTCATAAAGCCCTTGCTCGGCAACTCCTGCATCCCATTTGATGTAATAGAATGCGGGTGAAAACGTGATATCTATGCCGATAATTTCGCCGGTTTCTCCAATATTTCTGCCGCCTCTGTCGTCAACAACTTGGACCCGGTCACCCACTTTAAATTTACCCATCAAGCTACTCCTCGTGTTTTGGTGTTTTTGGTCAGTTTCACGCCCTTGGTGAAATCGACCGGAATGACATTGGCTTCTTCTGTTCCGATCTCAGAGCCATCACCGCCCTCACCATCTTTGGCCGGTGGTTCGACTTCGAAGCGCGAAACCTCGATCGTCCCAAGGCCAGTACCTGGTATCCAGAACCGCACTGTGAGGAACATGCAGCCGTCTCGATCGCCGATAATGATCCCCTTCCAGCCTGTCAGCTTGTGGGTCACAATTGAGCCGGGCAGATCCCAGCAGTCACCGCATTCGCAAGTCACGCTGCACCCCGCTTCGTTCTGCTGAAGGAAACAGGAGCGTTCGAAACATACCGACCATCTTTAAGGACGGCACTGTCTCGGGCATGCAGCTTCTGCGAGGCGGTTCGATAAGGCTTGCGGTTTGTCGTGTCCCGCTCACCAGTCCGCGTGAATTTGGTTTGGTAAGCCTTGTGGGGCTCACGCAGGTTATGAGATTTCATTGATATTCCTCCTGTCAGGAGGTTGATCTGTGGCCTGCACATGCGGGCCAACGTTGCTCAGGCTGCGATTGCGCCCGGCTGTTCGTAATTGTCGTTCGCGGCTTCCAGCGCACGGATGCGTGGCATTGCGATATAACTGACGCAGTGATTGGCCGTGGACCACCCACCGTTCGAAACGCACCGCACAACAATGCGGTCGGCAGTAGATTTTGGGATCGGTCGGCGGAGAATTGAAGCTACCGTCGATCTGGGCAGGCTAAGCGCATTTCCAATTTCAGTCGGGTTAGCGCCCACCTCGTGCATGCGATGCACTTCTTCTATGGTTTCATAATCTTTCATGCTCTCCTCGTGTGTGGTGTTGGTTGACAAATGGCTTTGGTGAAGCCATCTGTGATCCTGCGCGGGGTGGTACTCGCGAAGGAACCCCCGGTGTAGAAGTGGCGCAAGCCCTCCTCGTGTAAGCCGGGGTATTACGAGGACGGCGGAGCAGCGGGTGGTGCCGGCTCACAACGCCGTCCTATAAATCTCTCGGCATTCAAGAATGCCGAAAGCGCCACTGACCCTATTCAGGTCAGCAGCGTCCCTGTTATCTCTACGGCGGCGCCACAACGAGAGCCGGTTCGCTTCTTTCGGCGGAATTGGTCATTTGCTCTCTCCTCAGTTTCAATTGCGCTTCAGCGCGGCTTCTATCTATTGAGTGCCGATATCCTTGGGAGGATGTTCTCTGGCATCATGAGGTAGGCCCTCCTTCGAACTATCCGACGTCTTATGCGCCGGTTGATGACACCTATATATGACAGATTCGCATCTATGTCAACACTTGGTGACATTTTCGCACGTTACATTTTCACAACAATATGCGAAAAGAGCAACATGGACAAAGAATTCGCGCAGCGCCTTCGTTTGGCGCGTGACCTTAAAGGAATGAGCCAGGCTGACCTCGCCGCCCTTATTGGGCGCGACAAGTCGTCGATCAGCCTTTTAGAAAGCGGGAAACGCGGAGCCAACGTGGACTTTGTTGCCCGCTTGGCTCGTGCGCTTGATCTGAACGAAGATTGGCTTGCCTTTGGCAACGGCGAAATGACCTCGTCATCAGCTAAGCCGATTGCTGATACTTTTACACCTGCACCAATCCCCGGCGATCAGTTGGTCAGCCAAGAACGCGGCCTGCCCGTTTATGCAGCTGCGAAAGGTGGCGATGGTCATGTCATCATCACCTTTGATCCAATCAGCTATATGAAAATGCCAGCCGTACTGCAGGGCGTTAAGGGCGGTTACGGACTTCTACTGTCTGGGGAATCAATGGTTCCGGCCTATCGCCCCGGCGAAACTGCACTCGTAAACCCGAATTTGCCGCCAGTTCGCGATGAAGACGTAATTCTTTATCATACGAGCGCAATGGATGAGAACGAAGCGATCATCAAGCGACTCGTCGGCTTCAATGACCGCGAATGGATGCTGGAACAGTATAACCCGCATAAGGAATTCAAGGAATTTCGCGCGGATTGGCCGGTCTGTCATCGCGTCGTTGGCAAGTACAACACCCGCTGAAATTAGCCATTAGCAACAGCTTCAAGCGCGCTGTCTGGAACACGCCCGATGGCGACGATGATCTGTGTCTCATTATTCCATCTATATAACGCAAGTACGGCTGGCTTTTCGCATGCCAAGCGATGAGCCAGTCTCAGCGCATGATCCTCTGTATCTACCTGGATCGGAGCATCAGGAATCACACCCCATCTGCACGCAGTAAATCCTTGAACAACAAACAGCGGATACATGGCACCTCACACACTTAACTCTTGAATTATGATTCCATCATAAAGAGAACATTTCAAGAACATTCTTCATAATTAGTTAACCCTGTGGATTCTGTATATGTGTATTTGTCATCGATCGTGTTGACATCCGATGACTGATAAGCATATAAGGGTGACAGAACAGCACGAAGACAGCCTCACCAGCTTGATCTGCTGAACCAGCCAAACACGAGGAGACACCTATTATGAACGCTAAGACCCCGAGAAGAAGAAGATCGCCAGCACCTCGAAAGAACGAAGTAATCGGCGGCGGATTCTTTGTATTCCGCCGCGGCAAACTAACCGGCCGCGTCAGCGTAGCCACTACCCTACCGTATGAACACGGCTCGTTTGAGCAAGCACTGGCGGAGGCAACGCGCCTCGCCAAGTTGTGCCCCGGCGAAACTTTTGAAGTTTTCCAGACAAGCGGCGCGATTGCGACCAGTAATGAAGCGCTCGTAGAAGCGCTGCCTGCCAGCGTTGAGCAGGAGGCTGCATAATATGGCCCGCAACCCCGCAAAAGAGCTTGATCAAGCCCAGTTTTCACGCGGACAAAAGAATATCGTTGATGCTTTGGCTGCAATTTACCCGCGCCGTATCTACATCGACGATCTCGTTGACAATGTTTACCAGCTTGATCCGAACGGTGGGCCTGAGAATGCCGCCGACACTGTTCGCACTCAGATCTGCTACATTCGGAAGCGCCTACCTCAGTTTGGATGGGATATCCCGTACAACAGTCGCGGCGCAGGGAATCGAGGATATTACCGCCTCGTCGCTACCGAAGCACCCGAGCTGGCGGAGGCTGCGTGATGAACCGCGCTCTGCTTGAAATGCTCGCCGACATGGAACCAGACCTGCACACCGATGCTGCGCGTGCGGGCAGTGACGAGCCAATGCGCCGTCCGGATTACCGCGCAAAGAAGCACGCTCGCCCAATGCCTTGGATACGATACGCAGCGCGCGAAGCCGTTGAGATGACGGTTGTTGTCGGATTTTGCGTTGTTGTCGGCGTCGGCGCGATGGGGTTTTTGTGATGGATGAGAAGCCACGTTTGATGTCGCTCGGCGAAGTGACGGAAGCCACAACAATGTCGCGTTTTCTAATCTCGGCGCTGGCAAAAGAAGGACACTTTCCGAAGCCAATCCCTCTCACCACGAAGCGAATAGCATTTGTTCGCGCCGAAGTTGAGGCATGGATTGATAGCCGGATAGCTGCCCGAGACAGAAGATAGCGCCTCGTCGGAGGGGTGGCCATTCCTCGTGCGTAAACCACAACTGACACGCCACCCCAACCATTTTGCAGGAAGACCGTAAGAACCACGTAACCCACCGCGTTATCGCCTTCCTGCAAAACACCAATTCGCCTAACGGCGAGGACGGGCCAAGCATAGATCGCAACCCATCATAATTGCGCCCGTCCAACAATCACAGTGGCGCTGAATAGCGACGCAAAACGAATATGCAGGGTGGCCTAATGTCGGATGTAATCCAAAATTCCACCGCCGCCCTGCATACCAAATCCCGCAAGGGAAAGGCTGACCGGCCTGAAGGGTGCCGAAACCCATAACCATCGCGCCGGTCAGCCACATAGTTTCGCCCTTCGGGGCATGAGGACGGGCCACCATAATCGCGAAACCCGGCGGACTGCCGCCCGTCCTCACCACCAATAGGCAAGTACGGCCAATAAAAAGTCGAAACCCACGATTCTCGTGCCGCACTTGCCAACCTAATACCGAACGGCGGCCAGAAAATAGGCGTAACCCAGACAACGCGCGCCACTGTTCGGCACCTTAACCGCAACCACATGAGGAGAATGAGATGAACGTAGCCGCAAGAAGAATTACCGGAGCAAAGCCTGTCGGTCTGCAACAGATTGCACAGGACATGCTAGCAAAGGCTGATGGCGATATGAACCACGCATCTGAAATGCTGGCAAACTATGCGTCCAACATCAACAGTTACCGTGATGAGCTTCTGCGCATCGGAGCGCGCAAGCTTCTGAACGAAGTTCCTCAGACACAGCGCGCGGCCATTTTTCGCGAGCGCGCATCAAGTGTTAGCGAGCCATTTATTAAAGCGCCGCATCGCATGTCTGCCGGTGCGAAAGCAGCGCAAGTCCGCCTCCGTCAAGCGGGGGCGGCAATCAAATCGGTATTGATGGAGCTCCCTTACACAATCGGCGGGCTAACCAAGCCTCTGCGCGATTGGACGGGTACGGAAATCCATAACCACGCCGAAATTGAACTCTCAAAAGGCGCGACTGCTGTTCGCAATGCTCGGTTCTTGCTCGCGGTTGGATCAGCCGCTGGAAGCAAGAAGATTGGTGACGCTGTATCGCCCGCAGATCTTGAGCGCATGAAATCCGACGCTGAATCCAGCGAGGTTTAACAGTTAAAGGGCGGCCGGGCCTTTCTCGTAAACCATAAACAGAACGCCGCCCCCACCCTTTTTCTACTACAGATAGGCCATTAGGAGCGCGTAACCCAACGGCACGGCGCCCATCTGCACCCCTTTCAAACTCCGGGCCTAGACTACGACGTAACCCACCCCAGAAGCGCCCGCACACGAGGAACAACACCATGAACATCCACACAGACCTTAATCCAGCCGCTATTGCGGCAGCATCAATTGGCCACAACTCATTGGCCGAATGGTCGTCAGGACATTTGCCACTCGCGCCTTATGAGCCAACGCACGAAATCGCAGCCACGGTCGCTGAAATCGTCACACTGCACCGCTTGCGTCAGGATATGATCAGAGCGCAAACAAAGCTCTCCTTACAAGGTCAAGCGGCGATCCGCTTTATGTTCCAGTCAGACGATGACTTCACCAACGAAGAGGCGAAGGAAAAGGCACGGAAGCGCACCGAGTCACTTTACAAAACAATCGCCGCCGATCCTGCGCACGAGTTGCACAGCTATGTCGCACCTTACCTCATGGCAGGAAAGCCGCTAGACGAACAGCGTGCAGCTTATGAAAAGAGCCTTGTGAAGGCAGCTAAGCGCCTCCCCATCTACAATTGGGTAAAGAGCGTGAAAGGCTTCGGCGATATTTCCTTCGCCACGATCGTCGGCGAATGCGGAGACATCGGCACATATAAATCGGTGAGCGCTGTTTGGAAGCGTCTCGGCCTTGCCGTGATCGACGGCAACCGTCAGGGCAACCCCGGCAAGAGTGCGACTGCCGACGACTGGATTGCGCACGGCTATAACCGCCAGCGGCGCTCGGTGAGCTGGAATGCACGTCAGCACGTGATCGGCGGCATGGGCAAATGGCGCCCATCCTTTGGCGAAGATGTGCGCTGCAATCGCGAACTGACTTACTACCAGCAAGTTTATGCAGAACGCGCGCGATATGAATCGGAGAAGCTCGGCTTGCCTGTCACTGAATCCGACAAGGGCAAAGAGTCATACAAGATGCATGCGGCCATGCGCGCCCATCGTTACACCGAAAAGCGCCTGATCAAGCATCTGTATCTTGAATGGCGTCGTGCGCCTGCGCTTGCCGCTTAAAGAATTTAGGCGGGCCAGCACCCATCCGTAGCCCATTGTCGGGTCGCCCGTCCTTTCTACCAACCACCACCACACGAGGAGCACTTATTCATGTCGAACAGACAGACGCACATCCTTACCGCCGACGAGTTCATTGCTCAGGGTACGACTGCAGCAGCAATCCTGTCGATCGCCCGTTGGTATCGCGTGAGCGACCCGACAACCGCCGCAACAATCAAAGACATTGCATATGATGTATCACGCAAAACGGGCGAGAAGATCCGTATGCGCCGCATCCGGCCAGCCAACGACAATCGACGTCCTTTTAAGCGGAGGGCGGCGTGATGGAAGTACGCGCCCCAGACATACGCGGCAGCCGTATCGACGCTGCTTACTTAAACGCATTGCGGCTCGGCCCGCAGCGCATAGGCCGGGCCTCTGTTGGAAGCGCTGGGATTCCCCTGCCCGTTGCTCGCCGTCTGGCGGCAACAGGTCGGGCCGTCGTCGTTGGTGATGAGGTGCATTATGCTTGTCAGTGAGCAGGTCGTACAGGCGGCGTTAGAAGTCATTGAAAACGGGCACGAAATAACCGAAGACTACATGCTCTCCGCCCTCACAGCCGCCCTGCCTTTCCTTACGGGGGTGAAGGTGAAGGCGCTGGAGTGGCAGGAAGAGAGCGGTTTAAGCGCGGCTGGCAGCACATTTAAAGCGGCGGCAGGCACTATCGGTTATCGTATTTTCCAGCAGTCTCCTAAACACAAGCTGAGATTTCTTGTCAGAACGTTAGGCGCAACAAGTCACCCAGATAATATTGTGTGCGAAGCTGACACCCTCGTAGCCGCCAAATCCGCAGCACAGGCCGACTATGAGGCTCGCATCCTGTCGGCGCTTGAGCCCTTTGCTAATAGTTATCCACAGGGGGCTGATTTAGCAGCTCAATCGAAGAACGAAGACGGATCGTATAAGGAACCATCCCCGCGTGCTAAGGCGTTGGAGGAAGGCGGACTGTTGAACAGTGCGGCCTTGATAATTGAAGGGCGAAGCACGGCAATCAACAGCGAGTTCATTGAGAGCCTTTCCAACAGAAAAGCTTGGGAAGTAGCAGAGATAATCGCTGATCACGATATCAGGCTTGGCGCCGCCATTCGCGCCCTTTCGTCTCAGCCTGTAGCGGATGGCTGGTTGCCGACACATCGACACAAGAAGCGTGGTTCGACATATCAGGTCATTACTGTAGGCAGACTTCAGGCAAGCGCACCTTTTGATAATGAGCGTATCGTCATCTATCGCGGCGAGGATGGTCAGTATTGGGCTAGACCTACTTACGAATTCTACGATGGTCGCTTTGAAGCCCTCCCAGCCTCACCGGGAGCGCCGGAATGAGTAAGCTACTCACTAAAATCCGTCAGCGGTTTTGTCGCCATGATTGGAAGATGACCCGCTTCCAAGCCCTTGTTCCCGGTAATGGCTATCGCTGCACTAAGTGCGGCAAGCAAGAGCAATTTTATCCCCGCCCGACAGGAGGCAGCGATGCAGACGCATGATCTCAAGATTGACACTATCCCATTTGCTGATCTGCTATCAGGCGCGAAGACTGCCGAAGTCCGAAACGATGACCGGGGCTTTAATGTTGGTGATACCGTTCGCCTGACATGCACTGACGATCAAACGATGGATCGCACAATCAGCCATATTCAGCGCGGCTACGGTCTGCCTGATGGTATCTGTGTTCTGTCGTACACCAGCCCTGCCGCGCCGGTCGAAGGGTTGGAGACAGTGGCTTACCAGTATCAAATACCTCGAAATGGCCATTGGGATAATTTGCCGTCTGATTGGACCGCAGATGAATGCAAAGCATATGACAAGAAAGAAACCCGCGAACTCGTCACCCGCTCGCAGGCCGAGACCATCATTGCGGACCTGCACGCCGCGATTGTCGTAAAAGACCATGGCTTAAAGCTTCTCGAAGCCGACAACGCGGCGCTGACTGCGTGGGTTAAGGAGTTGGAGCACGCCCTGACGGAAAAGCGTCGTGACCGCATAGGAGATAGCGAGAAAGGTGGGGCTTATCTTTGCCGTGCCGAAAACGCCGAAGCGAAAGCCGAAGCCCTCGAAACCCAACTATCGGCGGCTCGGAAGGCGTTGGAGTTTTATGGCGACGTTCACAAGTACCCTGCACCGTTGACTGGCGGCATGGGAGCGTTGTGGTCTGATTGCGGAGCCATTGCCCGCGCCGTGCTGGGAGGGAAGCCGTCATGTTGAGATTGATACTAGGCGCAACCATAACCGCCGTGTTTCTGGGCCTAACAATTATGTTCGCACTGGCCCCGAATGCCGACCTGAAATGGCTCGTCGGCGCTGGATTTCTTCTGCTTTTCGCCCAACGCGAACTTCACAGGGATATGGACAAATGACCGACCTCATTGACAGACTATCCAAGCTGGACGGGCCACGCTGGGGTGTTCGCATCGATCCGGAAAACTGCTTGATAGATATCCCAGATCTAAAGCGCTTCAATATTGGTGATGAAGTCATCAGCGATGCGACGGAGGACTTTGACCGCTTTGAAGGCGTGATTATCGGGATCGAATTGAGACGGGTTTACGGATCAAATCGCCTTGAGCCGTGCATCACCCTTCTGCATGACGGTTACATCACCGACGAATTCAAGCCGAGAGATTTGCGGAAGAAAGATGCCAGCCATGGCGAGTAAAGTAGCGCAAATCCGGTCGGCGGAAGTTTTCGTGATGGTCATGCCGGGCGGATGGCCGATAGCGTCTACTGCGAACGGTCACCGCCGAGAAGTTGTTGCTTGGGCAAACGAAGACACACAAATGGGCGGCTGGCGTGGGTTGCGCAAACGCGGCTACAGCATCGAAAAAATGATGCTTGTCCCACTAGGGGAGCATAGCGAATGATTGAATTTGCAGCAGGAGTTATTTTCGCAGGGATTTTTCGAATTTCATTCGGGCGCATTGTTCTTAGAGAAATGGGGAAGTGGAAATTCGAATTCAGACGATTTGATGAAGAAGATCAACGCACAAGGGACGCATGGGAAAAAGGCTATGAAGCGTATCGCCAAGCCCTGAAAGGCGGTGACGCGTGAGCAAATCAAATAATGAGGGAATCAATATGCAGCATGAAAACGACAACGAAGCTGATTTGCTGATGGGTGCGTTGGCGATCGCAAAATATTTAGGCGTCACCCGGCGACAAGTCTACCACCTCGTTTACAGCCAAACGATTCCCAGTTTCAAACTGGCTGGTACGGTTGCTGCCCGCAAATCAAGCCTCAAAAAATGGATGGAAAATCTGGAATCAAATCAGGCCGCTTAATCCATGTGTCATGTGCCAAACCATGTGTCGTGGACTCCCCGCTACACCTTAAAAACAGTGATAAACAGTGTAGAAAATGGAATCTTACGGCACATGGCTAAAGCTGCCACACCAAAATCAAACAATTGATATCGTTGAAGATTTTTGGTGAGCGCGCAGGGATTCGAACCCTGGACCTACTGATTAAAAGTCAGTTGCTCTACCGGCTGAGCTACGCGCTCCCTAGAGGAACAAATCGTCCCTGGAAGTGCGGCGGAACATAAGGGCGGCTTTCGCATTGGTCAACACCATAAAATCAAGTTTCTCCAACATAAATTCAAAAAATCAGCGCCAATTGATCGAAACTCCGAGCCCACAGGGCTTGTCGATGAAATCGCCACGCTTGAATTCGTCTTTTTGGCAAAGAATTTGATCTGTTGCGTGCCGAAAAGATAGAATCGCGCCGCTCAATAGCCGTTACAAAGAGCCTAAATGATTCCAGAAATCGATTCCGGTTGTCGAAATGATACTGTAGGCTACTCTGCGTAACTCATTCCAACGTTTCGGTTTTTCATGTCATTTGTCGCCAAAGCCGTTTTTCGTTTCAGACATTCCCTTTCCGGCATCGGGCTGGCACTGGGTACTCTGCTTTTCGCAGCAGCTCTGACACCGAGCCTCGTTCCACGAACATATGTGATGCAAGGTATCTTGTGCGGCGTGGCATTTGGTTCTGGATATGGTCTTGGCGTTTTTTGGCGTTGGATCTGGCACTACCTTGAATTGCCTGAACCTCACGACCGTTTACGCAGCCGCGTTAATCTGGTCGTCGGGCTTATTTGTCTGGCCGTTGCGATAGCAGCACTTTACCTGTCCGCTGGCTGGCAGAACTCGGTGCGATCTGTAATGGGCATGGAGCCTGTGCCAAGCGCTTATCCCGCAAGCGTCTGTGGATTGGCTATCGTTACCTTTCTGATCCTGTTGCTGTTGACGCGCGCGCTCATCTGGCTTGGGCACTACATTTCAGCAAAAATATACCGCGTTGTGCCACGAAGAGTGGCCAATGTCGTGGGGATAGCGCTGACCGTCGCCCTGATCTGGACGATTGCGAACGGCCTTCTTATTCAATCAACATTTGAGGTGCTTGATCGCTCGTTCCGTGAGTTTGACGCATTGATTGAGCCAGATCGTCCGCAACCCGTCGCGGCTGATAAAACCGGAAGCGCCGCGTCTCTCCTGAAATGGCAAGAACTGGGACGTGCCGGTCGTGAATTTGTAGCATCAGGGCCAACTGCTGACGAAATCTCGTCATTCACAGGGCGTCAGGCTGTGGACCCTATCCGGGTCTATGCCGGCCTGAATGTGGCCGATCAGCCCAGGCAGCGTGCAGAACGCGCCCTTGAAGAACTTAAGCGCCAAAACGGGTTTGACCGTTCGATCCTTGTCATCATCACGCCGACAGGTACGGGTTGGGTTGATCCGGCGGCAATGGATGGCCTTGAATTTCTTCATGATGGCGATGTTGCCAGCATTGCTATGCAATACTCCTATCTCAACAGCCCGCTTTCGCTGCTTTTCCAGCCCGAATATGGAGCGGAAGCCTCACGTGCACTGTTTACAACGGTTTATAACTACTGGAAAACCCTGCCGAAAGACCAGCGTCCGCGCTTGTATCTCTATGGCCTCAGCCTCGGTGCAATGAACTCCGAAAAATCCATTGCCCTGTTTGAAATGCTGGCAGATCCGATCAACGGAGCATTATGGAGTGGACCACCCTTCCCGAGCCGTGACTGGAAACAGATCACACGGGACCGAAATGCGGGCTCTCCAGAATGGCTGCCTGTTTTCCGGGACGGCTCTTTTGCCCGTTTCATGAACCAAAAAGGAGAAGCTCCTGGCAACGGTAACCGGTGGGGGCCGCTTCGTATCGTCTATTTGCAATATGCGAGCGACGCCGTGGTCTTCTTTGACAGTCACGCATTCTATCGCCAGCCGGAGTGGATGAACGCTCCACGCGGATTCGATGTTTCACCGCAATTGCGGTGGTATCCGGTGGTTACGATGTTACAGCTCGCGTTGGATATGGCTTTCGCGACCACAACACCGTTGGGTTACGGTCATGTTTATGCGCCGGAACACTATGTAGATGCATGGATTGAAGTCGCAGATGTCGATGGCTGGAGCGAAGATCAGATCAGTCGGCTCAAGCAGTATCTGCATCATAAGATGACCGGCGAAGACGTTGAAGGATACGACCAGCGCGGCGGTTAGAGCGCATCCCGAAAAGTGTGAAACGGTTTTCGGACAAAGATGAGCGTTAAAACAAATATTTGGAGCATCTACGAATTACCTCCAAACAAAAAACAGCCGCCCTTTTGAGGCGGCTGTTTTCCGAAAGCTTAATTTATCAACGGTAAGGCGAATAGCACTGCTGACGCGGACCGTTGTAAGGCTGGAACGTATTGTCCGAAGCACGGTAGGACTTGTAGCGGTTATAGCACCACTGAACGTGGTTGTTGCTATAACGATAAACCGGCTGAGGCGCAGGCTGTGCAATCGCACCGCCGATAATTGCACCAGCGCCGAAGGCTGCCAGTGGATACCACCAGCCATCATTGTGACGACGGTAGCCATTGCGATAGTGGTTATAGCCGCGATGACCGTTCCAATAACCTGGGCGCGGGCGATGATTGCCGTTCCAGCCCGGACGACCTGGGCGATGGCCATTCCAACCTGGACGACCCGGACGATGACCATTCCAATTGCCGTGACCACGGCGATCCCAACGGTCATTCCGAACCGGAACGACGTTATCGCTGCCAGCCACCTGAGCAGTGAGCAAGACCGGAGCAGCAGAAACTGGCGCCATCGCACCGATCATAAAAGTTGCGCCGATTAAGCCAACCATCATTTTTTTCAAGGTGTTAATCATCTTGTTCTCCAGTTCAACTGCACACATCATGGTCGATGTTAGATGAACGTGTGCTGAATGACAGCCAAGAATATATAGCACCCTATATATCTGGCAAGTGATGGGCCTGAGCTCAGCGCAAACATAATTAATGCAAAACCAGCCTGGTGCCGATCCGGTGTCATGATAGCGAGTGCATTTTTCGAACCTGACGTATGAAATAGCATTTGCATTGGTCGGGATTCAAACGTCAAACTCTACCCAGCAGGAATAAATGTGATTTTATTCGCAATTGCTGCCATTATCAGCTAACTTTACAACCTTCTAAAATGAGTTGTAACGGCGTGTGTGCGTTGGGGGTGTCGTGTCAACTGAATTAGAATCGGCCAGCAATTTCGCCTCGGACTTGATGTCAAAAGAGGCCAATCCATTTCTGGCTGCGGTGGAACATACGCCGACGCCGATGCTGATCACCGATCCACGCTTGTTGGACAACCCAATCGTCTATGCGAACAAGGCCTTCCTGCAACTGACAGGCTATCTGCCAGATGAAATCATCGGGAAAAATTGCAGGTTTCTGCAAGGCGTGGGAACGTCTCCCGAGCATGTGGCGAAAATCCGAGCCGCTTTGACGGCGGAAACATCCATCGATGTCGACATATTGAACTACAAGAAATCTGGCGAGGCTTTCTGGAACAGACTGCATATTTCACCAGTCAAAGGCCCTGATGGCGCGCTTCAGCATTTTGTCTCAACTCAGCTTGATGTCACGCTTGAGCTCAAACGGCTTGTCGAACTTCAACAAGAGCGAGACTCGTTATCCAACGAAACCAAACGCCGTCAGAACCACCTCGATTACATCGTAGATGTTGCCAATATCGGCTATTGGACCCGTGATATGAAGACCGGCAACGTCACGGGTTCAGCTGAATGCCGTCGCATTTTTGGGTTCGAGGAAAGCGAACATATCCATTTTGACCAGATCATCGACATGGTGGTGCTGGAAGACAGAATGGCAGTGCTGCAGCAAACTGAAGAGGCCTTCGCGACCGGCGAACCCTATTCCATGGAATATCGGATCGTAAACAGAGCCGGCGAAACCATATGGGTGGAAACACGCGCAAAAGCTCTGCTCGGTGAAAACCCGACATTGCTTGGCGTAATGTTGGATGTCACTGAACGCAAGCAAACCGAAGCCGACAAAGCCCTCGTAACCCGCGAGATTTCTCATCGCTTCAAGAATTCGATGGCGATGGTGCAATCCATTGCTAACCAGACATTGCGCAATGCCAGCAATTCTGAGCAGGCAAGTCAGCTCTTCAACGAGCGTCTGCATGCGCTCGCCCAAGCACATGATATGTTGCTTCAGGAAGACTGGGGCGGCGCGACCATCACGCAAATATCCAATATGGCGCTGGCTCCGTTCAACAGAACATTCGGCAACCGCATCCGCATGAGCGGCCCTTCGTTGTTCGTGAGTGACCGCGTGACAGTGTCACTTTCACTGGGGCTATATGAGCTTGCGACCAACGCCGTCAAATATGGCGCTCTATCCAATGAACACGGCAGCATCGATTTCAACTGGGACGTCGTCGATGATCAGGGTCAAAAGAAATTCCAGATGCGCTGGATAGAAACAAACGGACCGTCTGTCACGCGCCCGTCACACCGTGGTTTCGGCCAGCGCTTGTTACGCCTTGTGTTGGCGGAAGAACTGAAAGCACGATGCGATATTGATTTCGCCGCTTCAGGTCTGAAAATCAATGTTCTGGCACCGATCACCTCCGACGTGTTTCCTGGGTTCGACCACAAGATGAAATCAGGTCAATTGATCGCCTGAGTTTGCTCGACGGCAATGCACAGAGGCATTTTGCCATCTGGCAGAGGCGCAGAAAAAGCGCCATATGCTGCTATCATGAACGATAGCTCCTCCCCCCATTTCACCGCCCGCACGGACGAACCATTATCCTCCACGCGCGATACAGCATCCGGTGGAACGCATTTCCTGCCTCTGACTGCGGATGCTCCGGCAGTTGAATGGCTGATTGCTGAGGGATTGACCGATTATGAAGAGGCGCTTGCCTTCATGGAAGCGCGCGTTCAGGCCATTCGCGAAGGTACGGCAAATGAGCTTGTCTGGCTCGTTGAGCACCCTTCGCTTTATACGGCTGGCACGAGTGCCCATGCAGAAGATCTGCTGACACCTGATCGTTTTCCGGTCTTTAACACCGGGCGTGGCGGCGAATACACCTATCATGGTCCCGGCCAGCGCGTGGCTTATATCATGCTCGACCTCAAACGACGCCGTGAAGATGTGCGCGCGTTTGTAACGGCGCTTGAACAATGGATCGTCGAGACGCTTGCGCAATTCAACATCAGGGGTGAACGACGCGCAGATCGCGTTGGCGTATGGGTTGTGCGCCCTGAAAAGCCGCCACTTGCCAATGGCGGCATGTGCGAAGACAAGATCGCGGCTATCGGCATTCGGCTGCGTCGCTGGGTCAGTTTCCACGGCATTGCAATCAATGTCGAGCCGGAACTCGAACATTTCGGCGGCATCGTTCCTTGTGGCATCGCCGAATATGGCGTTACCAGTCTGGTCGATCTGGGGCTTCCAGTGACGATGGGCGACGTGGATGTCGCACTCGGCAAGGCCTTCGAAAGCGTTTTCGGCCCTCGTCAGACAAAGGGAAATTAGAGCATTTCTGATGATTCAACTTAATCCGGAAATGATCTAGACGGACTTCACGCGCCTCTCACGCATGAAGACATAGAAGCCCGATCCGACGATGATAAAGATGCCGAACCATTTCGACGGCGTTGGAAAATCACCGAAGACAATCAGTCCGACCAGCACTGCATTGACGATTTCAAGATACTGGAATGGCGCAAGCATCGATGCGGGCGCAAGCTTGAACGCCTGCACGACCAGCAGATGACTGACGGTGCCAATCGTGCCAAGCAGAAGCAACAACAACCATGGTTGCGGGCTGTGCGGCAGCGCGAAAGTCAGATCCTCGACGCCGATCGCCGTGCCAAGCACCATAGCCAGACCTGCAAGAAAAGCACCGCCGATGCCTGCATAGAGTTGCATGACGACAGGGCTTTCCTTAGCGCCATATTTGCGATTCAGGATCAGATAGATTGCAAAGGTGACAGCGGTCGCCAAGGGCAGCAGTGATACCGCCCCGAAAATCTCAAAGCTCGGCTGGATGACGATCATCGTACCGATCAGCCCGATGCCGACGGCACTAAAACGGCGCCAGCCAACCTTTTCTTTCAGAAACACAGCAGAAAGCAGCGTCAGGATCAGTGGTTCGGCGAAGAACACCGCCATGGCATCGGCCAGGGGCATATATTTGACCGCCGTGAAAAAGCATGTGCCACCAAACCCCATCAGGGCACCGCGAACCAGATTGCCGGTAAGATGCGTCGTGCGCAAAGCTGTGAAGCCGCCCATGATAATCAACACCAGAAACATCAGCACGGACTGGATGAAAAATCGCATAAAGGTGACTGTTGCAGGCGGCATATTATCCATCATGGCAAGCCACTTGCCGATGGCATCCATAAGCGGCAGCAGCAACACCGAGAGCACCATGATTGCCATGCCCTTTACATGCGCTTCTACGCCAACTGTCGCACTGCCCTGCATTTCACCACTCGCAATTTTCTCACCACGCATTGCGCTTACGCGAATGGACTCTTCGTTTCCATCTTAATCAGCCTCAGAAAAGCGTGCGGTTTGACTTTCGCCATGTTTCTGGTGCAAATCCCGTTGCGGACGAATAAAACCCTTTGATAAAGCCCGGCAAAAGCAGAACGTAAGGCGAACTTTAGTCGCCTTTCGTGAATTCCCGTGGCATCATCTATATGATTCGCAGACAGACTATTTTCGGCTTAAGCGTGCATGACGCTGCCCTCGTAGATTCAGACAGAAAGCTTTTCGGACAAAGATGGACGATAACGATCTCTTTTCCAGAGTAGTCAACAATGCCCGCGAACGGGTGCAGGAGCGACAGTCTGAAAAGGCTCCCGCCCCTCGACCTGTTGCGCAGCCGGCAGCGACACCGTTGCCATCTGCCTCAAAACCTGCGCCTGTTGCTACCAAGGCACCACCCGTCTCGTCGGGAAGCGATGATTATAACGCGTCATCCATTCGTGTCCTTGAAGGCTTGGAGCCGGTCCGTTTGCGCCCCGGCATGTATATTGGCGGCACGGACGAAAAGGCTCTGCATCACCTTTTTGCTGAAGTCATCGATAACTCGATGGACGAAGCGGTTGCAGGCCACGCCAACTTCATTGAAGTCAGTCTCGATGCAGAAGGTTTCCTGACTGTTAGCGACAATGGTCGCGGTATTCCGGTGGATGAGCACCCGCAGGTTCCGGGAAAATCCACGCTTGAAGTCATCATGACAAAGCTACATGCGGGCGGCAAGTTTGACGGCAAAGCCTATGAAACCTCCGGCGGTCTGCATGGCGTGGGTGTTTCGGTGGTCAACGCCCTTTCCGATGTTCTGGAAGTCGAAGTCGCACGCAATCGCCGCCTCTATCGCCAGCGTTTTTCGCGTGGCATTCCGCAGGGTGGTCTGGAAGATGCAGGCGAGGTGCATAACCGTCGCGGCACGCGTGTCCGCTTCCATCCAGACCCGGATATTTTTGGCAAAAGCGCCCATTTCGATCCGCACCGGCTTTATCGCATGGCGCGGTCGAAAGCCTATCTGTTTGGCGGCGTGGAAATCCGCTGGAGCTGCGACCCGGCTCTTCTCGACCCGAAAAAAGAAACGCCCGAAAAGGCCGTATTCCATTTCCCAGGTGGCCTGAAAGATTATCTTTCTGCGTCGCTGGGTAAAGAACATCAGGTTACGCGCGAGATTTTTGCAGGCCGCACTGAAAAACAAGGCGGGCATGGTGCAGTTGAATGGGCTGTATCGTGGTATGGCGGCGACGGCTTCGTCAACTCCTACTGTAATACGATCCCGACCGGCGATGGCGGCACGCACGAAGCAGGCTTACGCATTGCTTTGACCCGTGGCCTGAAAGCCTATGCAGAGTTGACCAACAACAAACGCGCTTCAATCATCACCACCGATGACGTGATGATTTCAGCGGCTGCCATGATGTCGGTTTTCATTCGCGAACCTGAATTCGTCGGACAGACCAAAGACAAGCTTGCGACTGTTGAGGCGCAGCGTATCGTGGAAAATGTCATCCGCGATCCGTTTGACCACTGGCTTACAGCTTCGCCACAGGAAGCTTCACGCTTGCTCGACTGGGTTGTCGATCGTGCGGAAGAGCGCCTGCGCCGTCGTCAGGAAAAGGAAACTGTCCGCAAAAGTGCTACGCGCAAGCTGCGCCTTCCCGGCAAGCTTGCCGACTGTACGCAGAACGCGGCGGCTGGTGCCGAACTATTCATCGTCGAGGGTGACTCGGCCGGTGGTTCGGCGAAACAGGCGCGCAATCGCTCCAATCAGGCGATCCTGCCACTGCGCGGCAAAATTCTGAACGTAGCGAGTGCAGGCCGCGAAAAGCTGACCGCAAACCAGCAGATTGCCGATCTCGTGCAGGCACTTGGTAGCGGTACGCGCAAGAATTATCGCGAAGATGACCTTCGCTATGATCGCGTCATCGTCATGACCGATGCTGACGTGGATGGCGCACATATCGCATCGCTTCTGATTACATTCTTCTATCAGGAGATGCCGGACCTCATTCGTAACGGCCATCTCTATCTCGCCGTACCGCCGCTTTATCGTTTGAGCCAAGGCGGTAAAGTCGCTTATGCGCGCGATGATGCGCATAAGGACGAATTGCTTCGCACGCTGTTCACCGGACGCGGCAAGATTGAAATCGGTCGCTTCAAAGGTCTTGGCGAGATGCGCGCTGAGCAGCTCAAAGAAACGACCATGGATCCCAAGAAACGCACGCTTCTGCGGGTACACGTCGATGAAGACTATATTGATGAGACGCGCAACACGGTCGATGATCTGATGGGCACAAAGCCGGAAGCCCGCTTCCGCTTCATTCAGGATCGTGCGGCCTTCGTGGAAGAGCTCGACATCTGATCGGGTTCAATCGGAGCAATACGTGAAAATACAGACGGCAACTCATCAACGATGAGCTGCCGTTTCTCTGTAAAAAGATCAACTTTTCACATCAATCCCAAGCCTGCTCTCAATCTCTTCGGTGGATTCTTTAACAAAAAACGTGAGGTCCGTGCTCAACGTTACGATGCGGGTTCCCATCCCATATGCGTTATAGGAAAGAACGTGGTTGAAATTCACCGCAACCCGTTCGCCACTGACATCCGTAAGCATGATCCACATGTGCCCCTCCTCCTGAAAATAGTTGCTATAGAAGAGGATAGGAGCGCGTCTTGAAATGGCAATGCCCGCTTAGAGCGTGTCGCATTTTATCATATCCATGTGACACGCTTTAAGTCATTGTTTTCAAGCATGTCTTTATCCCAAAACCGGTTCCCACTTTTGGGCGACATGCTTTAGAGCTTTACCTGCATTCTGACTTTATCGACATTGCAGCCAAAGCTCTCGGACCATTCTTCGCTGCGGTGATAGGTCCTGAACCCTGCTTTTTCATAAAGCCCGATTGCTGGAAAATTATCGGCATGAGTGCCGATTTCGGCTTCCGCAAAACCATCGAGAACAATCTGTGCCATCAGCGCGCCAAGCAATGCGCCACCCAATCCCTGGCCATGATGGGCGGGATTAACCCAGAGATCGGAAATATAATTGGAACGCGGGACGCGTGCGCCCCAACCGCAAATCTCACCGTCTAGCGATGCTACCAGAACGCCATCTGCATTCTCGTTCAGATCACGCAGGAATTTCGCTTTAAGCACAGACCGACTTTCATCCGTCAGCTCAATGTCTCGCGCCGCAGTTTGCCATGCACGAACGGCTAGTTCAGCCATAAAAACAAACTCGCCGGACATTTCTGCCCGGCGAATGAGAACTTCAGATTCTACCACCATTTCTTCGGGGTAAAGCGTCCGGCTGCCTGCTCGATCGCACTGGCTGCCTGGAACAAGGTTTCTTCCTCAAACGGACGACCAATCAGCTGCAAGCCAAGCGGCAGGCCCTGATCGTTAAGACCCGCAGGAACAGCAATGCCCGGCAGACCGGCCATGTTGAGCGTAATGGTGAAGATGTCGTTGAGATACATCTTGACCGGATCGTTCGCCAGTTCCTTGTCGCCAATGCTGAACGCAGCAGACGGCGTTACAGGTGTCAGGATTGCATGAACGCCGCTTGCAAAGACATTTTCAAAGTCTTTCTTGATCAGCGTGCGAACCTTCTGCGCGCGCAGATAATAGGCGTCGTAATAGCCAGCCGACAGAACATAGGTTCCGGTCAGGATACGGCGCTTCACTTCCTTGCCAAAGCCTGCGGCGCGGCTCTGTTCGTACATATCGGCAATATCTTTGCCCGGTACGCGCAGACCGTAGCGCACACCGTCATATCGTGCGAGGTTGGACGAAGCTTCTGCAGGCGCAACGATATAATAGGCGGCAAGTGCGTATTTGGTGTGCGGCAGCGAAACATCGACGATTTCTGCACCCGCATCTTTCAGATATTGGACGCCCTTCTGCCAGAGCGCTTCGATTTCCTCCGGCATACCATCCATGCGATATTCGTTCGGAATACCGATCTTGAGACCCTTCAGGGACTTGCCGATAGCTGCTTCGTAATCCGGCACCGGCAGATCAACCGAGGTCGTATCTTTCAGATCAAGCGATGCCATGGACCTGAGCAGGATCGCTGCGTCGCGCACATCGCGCGCAATCGGGCCAGCCTGATCAAGCGACGATGCATAAGCAACTGTGCCCCAGCGCGAAACGCGGCCATAGGTCGGCTTGATGCCGACAGTGCCGGTGAAAGCTGCGGGCTGGCGGATCGAGCCGCCCGTATCGGTTGCCGTAGCGCCTGCGCAAAGATGCGCCGCAACTGCTGCCGACGAACCACCCGAAGAGCCGCCCGGCACCAGATCGACGTCCGAGCCATTCGCACGCCATGGGTTTTTCACAGGACCGTAATAGGAGCTTTCATTGGACGAGCCCATGGCAAATTCGTCCATGTTGAGCTTGCCCAGCATGACAGCGCCGTCTGCCCAGAGATTGGCTGTTACGGTCGATTCATATTCCGGCTTGAAGCCATCAAGAACATGCGAACAAGCCTGCGTGTGAACGCCCTTGGTCGCAAACAGATCTTTCACGCCAAGCGGAATACCTTCGAGCGCACCGGCTTTGCCTTCAGCGATACGCGCATCGGAAGCCTTTGCCATTTCGCGCGCCTTTTCAGGCGTCACAGCGACATAGGCATTGAGCTTGTCATTGGCGGAATCAATAGCCGCAATATAGGCATCTGTGAGTTCAGTCGCGGTAAATGCCTTGGCCTTCAGCTTGTCGCGCGCTTCGGCAATGGTCAGTGCGGTCAGTTCGCTCATCGTCAAATCCTGTAAAGTCACGCCTCAACGAGACGCTTTTCAAAAAAGGCGCTGTATTCGGAGTCCGGATAATCCAGAACCACACCACAGCGCACAAAACCCGAATTCTCATAAAGCCGCCAGGCGCCATCGAAGCCGGGGCCAGTGCCCGTTTCAAGGACCAAACGCGAAATGCCCCTGGCTCTTGCCAGCTCGACAATCGCGTCGACAAGAAGTGAACCGACACGCTTGCCGCGGACTTCCGGGCGAGTGAACATGCGCTTGAGTTCACCCACACCGTTGTCATGCATTTTCAACGCACCACAACCAACAGCCTTGCCGTTCTCATCTCGTGCGACGAAAACCGTAGTATTCGCCTCTGCCATCTGTTCGACAGTCATCTTGAACTGGAACTCGAGAGGCGAAAGCGGCAGCATATGCGCATTCAGCGCTTCAACCAGATCGCGCACATCGTCCTGCAGTGGGGTCTCGACGGAAACCCGAACGACCATCGACTTACTCCACGACCTTTGGCACCACGAAGAAATTGTCTTCGGTTACAGGCGCATTGGCAACAACGGCATTGGCGATATTACCATCCGTCACTGCATCTTCACGCAGGCGCATCTTCATCGGCGTCACCGAAGTCATCGGCTCAACACCTTCAATATCAACTTCGTTCAACTGCTCGACAAAGCCCAGAATTGCATTGAGTTCACCGGTCATGCGTGCAGCTTCATCTTCACTGACAGCGATTCGCGCGAGATGCGCAACGCGCTTGACGGTGGAAATATCGACGGACATCCTGTTCTCCGCAAATGCTTGAGTAGGACAGCATGAGGCTGCCCCGAAAAGGTTCTTTTACCGGCTATAACGGTGCGGGTGGGGAAGCGCAACATTTCTTGCGCTTCCATCCGCAGTTAGAAACTGTGAACAGTGCCGGGTTCAGCCACCAGCACCTTTGTTTCCTTGTGGTCGGCCATTGCCGCAACGAATTTGTCTGCTGTCTTTTCAATGAACGGGAACGAGCCGTAATGGCACGGCAATACGGTCTTGAAGTTGAAATAGCGCTGGCAGGCGAGTGCGGCAACAGCGCCACCCATGGTGAAGCGATCACCAACCGGCACGATGCCGATTTCTGGCTGATGCAGTTCATTGATGAGAGCCATGTCGGAGAAAATATCCGTGTCACCCATATGATATAGTGTCGGCGCATTTTCGAAATGGAACACCAGGCCGTTCGGATTGCCCATTGATTGCGTGATGCCATCTTCAGTCATCAGTGCAGAAGAATGCAACGCGTTAACAAACGTCACGCTGAAGCCGTCGCGAACAATCGTGCCGCCGGTATTGCCCATGCTGAAATTTTCAAGGCCCTGGCGACCGAGCCAGCCAGTTATTTCAGGGTTTGCGATAACCGTTGCACCATGCTCTTTGGCGATTTCGACTGTATCGCCGATATGGTCGCCATGACCATGGGTCAGCGTAATATGCGTGACACCCTGCGTTGCTTCTTTAAAATCGATGCCTTTGGCGCCAGGGTTTCCATTGATGAATGGATCGATCAGAATGACCGCTTTGTCCGTTTCAACACGATAGGCTGCGTGGCCCAACCAGGTGATTTTCATTGCAGTACTCCTTGCGGCTCGATTTTCAGTTTTAAAACAGATATTACGCGAATGAAGTTTCAGGCAATATGACGCCTGATCAAAATGCTATGAGGAACCCAAAGAGGAACAATGGCCGTCGTTGAAATCGAAGACGTTTTGGAAATTCTGCAATCTGGCCAGACCATTGCCGGGCTTGATCTTGGCACCAAAACCATTGGCCTTGCCGTTTCCGATCTTGGCCTGTCCTTTGCCAATCCTCGACCTGTTATCAAACGTGCCAAGTTCACAATCGATGCACAGGTGCTGCTCAAAGCGCTCGAAGCCGACAAAGTTGGCGTCATCATTATCGGCCTGCCGATGAACATGGACGGCACTGCGGGCCCACGCGTTCAGGCAACACGCGCATTTGTACGGACCATGCAACCACTCACCGATCTGCCATTCGTATTCTGGGACGAACGGCTCTCGACAGTTGCTGCCGAACGCGCACTGATTGGCATGGATGTCTCACGCGGCAAGCGGGCCGAACGTATCGATTCAGCCGCTGCATCATTCATTCTGCAAGGCGCACTGGATCGCCTTCACCTGCTTGATCGTCAAAGACACGAGAACAATCCCGAATAGTGGTTCGGATAACCGACAGTCCACAAATTAATGGTCGGCAGAAAAAACTAAAAAATAAATGATTTCACTTGCTCCTCTAGTCACTAGAGGATTTAGACTCGCAAAATAGTTACGTATTTTACGAGATAAATTTATGAGTTTTTTACAAAATTTTATGCGCCGATATGTCGGCACTATGAGCAATGGACATAATGATTATAGAAATGGAACGAACCATGGAAATGGTTATGGGCATGGCAAACGTCACGGCTCCAAACATGGCAGTTATTCTCCATGGGAAAATCAGCAGGCACAACCAACGCCACAACTGAAGGCCTGTCTGGCATGCAATTTCGGCGCTGACGCCTCAGCATCATATTGTTCGAAGTGCGGTTCCGCCTTTGCAAAACCAAACGAGCAGACCTGCTCCAGATGCCAGACTATGTTGTCATCTGATAGCCGGTTCTGTTCTCAGTGCGGGCAACAAACCAATCCGGCGTAGCCTTTCATCAGCTGCTCTCTGGATAGAGCTGATCGAGAATCCGATTGGCATTGTGGCGCGCGTCGAGCATGCCATAAGTCGAGCGCCACTGCCCACCGAGCCGGGTTTCAATGAAAGCATCCGCAATGTCGTCTGCACCAAGATTACGCAATTCGGCGGCAGCAGCAGCGTAGGCGAGTTGTTCCGTTAGCAGACGCGCGACGCCCTGATCGGTTTCAGTCAGCTGCAATGCAGCCTGAAGCACATCGATGGTGCCCTGCCCACGCACACCCAGTTGTTCGCTGATCCAGTCCAGCACTTCATCGAAAAGCGACGGTGCGCGTGACAGCACCCGGGCTACATCGAGCGCCATCACATTGCCCGAGCCTTCCCAGATCGCGTTGACAGGAGCTTCACGATAGGCGCGGGCGAGATTGCCCTCCTCAATGTAACCATTGCCACCAAGGCATTCCATGGCTTCATAAAGCAGTGACGGCGCGATCTTGCAGACCCAATATTTGACAACCGGTGTCATACAGCGGGCAAAAGCGGCTTCCGCCCGGTCACTTGCGGCCATATCGAAAGCACGCGCAAGGCGCATGGAAAGTGCCGTCGCACCTGCAACATCAAGCGCCATATCAGCCAAAACGCGGCTCATGAGCGGCTGTTCGATCAATGGTTTATCGAACACTACCCGATGACGCGCATGATGAACGGCTTCAGCCAGGCCTGAACGCATCAAACCAGCGGAGGCAACCGCACAATCAAGCCGGGTCAACGTTACCATATCCATAATGGTCTTCACGCCCTCGCCGGGATTTCCGACAAGATGGCCGATAGCACCGTCAAATTCGACTTCTGCGGAAGCGTTGGATTTATTGCCCAGTTTGTCTTTCAGGCGCTGGAAGAAGAAGCCATTTCCAGCGGCTTCGTTGGTCAAACGTGGCAACAGGAAGCATGAAAGGCCCTCTTCCGCTTGAGCCAGCACGAGAAATGCATCGGACATTGGAGCCGACATAAACCATTTGTGTCCGCTCAGTGTGTAAGTGCCATCCTCTTTGCGTTCAGCACGGGTCGTATTGGCACGCACATCTGTGCCGCCCTGCTTTTCGGTCATGCCCATGCCGAGCGTGATGCCCTGCTTGTTGAATGCAGGCTTTTGCGAAGAATCATATTTGCGCGACAGAACCTGTGGCGACCATTCCTTGTATAGTTCGGACGACGCCATCACGGCGGCAAGCGATGCATTCGTCATCGTCAGTGGACAAAGATGTCCGGCTTCAAGCTGCGCTGTCAGATAAAAACGCGCGGCACGTGCCTGATGACGGCGACCTGTCTCAAGAGGATTGGCCTCCCAGATCGAGCAATGCAGCCCTTGCGCAATCGAACGGCGCATCAAGGCATGGTAAGCGGGATGATATTCAACAAGATCGACACGTCGTCCCTGCCGGTCATGCGTACGCAGTTTCGGCAATTCGGTATTTGCAAGCCGTGCGAGATCCTGCGCTTCCGCCGACAAGACAAAACGTCCGGTATTCTCCAGATCGGTATGAAGCTCTTTCGGAAAACGCGCTGCGATTTGTATCAGAAGCGGATCGCCCAGATATGCATTGGTGCCCGTCATGGACGGTGTCTGGTTGGTGACTTCGTGAGTTTTCACAGGCTTATCCGTTTGGTTAGAGCATTTGAGCCAAAAGTGCGAAGCGGTTTTGCGTGAGGCAAATGCGTAAGAACAAGTAGTTAGAGCGATTTCAGCGATTCAGTCTTAACTGGAACCACTCTAGAATTAGAGCGGGGACAGAATTCAATTTATGCCCTCATGCATTCCAATTTCCTAACATTTTCCAACGGACGTGCAATTTCCACCCAAAAGAATACAGGTTTTTCTTTGTGAATCGACCAAAGCCATTATAAGGGCGGTTGCGGTCCAGCTTTCGCAGCTCTATACGGGTGACTTGCCATGACAAACCAAACGGTCTCTCCGCTATTCCCTCACCGCCACCTGCTTGGCATCAAGGGGCTATCGCCCCTGGACATTCTTTGCCTTCTTGATCTTGCTGATCAGGAAGTCGCTGTTTCAAGACAGCCAGAAAAGAAAAAGTCCGTGCTGCGCGGTCGCACGCAAATCAACCTCTTCTTTGAAGCATCGACGCGAACGCAATCTTCGTTCGAACTGGCTGGAAAACGGCTGGGCGCTGACGTGATGAATATGTCCGTCGGCAATTCGTCGGTCAAAAAAGGCGAAACGCTGATCGATACGGCCATGACGCTCAACGCCATGCAGCCCGATATTCTGGTCATTCGCCATGCTTCGGCCGGTGCTGCGGCACTGCTTGCGCAAAAAGTCGGCTGTGCAGTCGTCAATGCAGGCGACGGTGCCCATGAGCATCCGACCCAGGCACTGCTTGATGCGCTCACCATCCGTCGCGCCAAGGGCGAAATCGGAAACCTTATCGTTGCGATATGCGGCGATGTACTTCACTCGCGCGTTGCACGCTCCAATATCCTTCTTCTCAATGCACTCGGAGCACGCGTTCGTGTTGTTGCTCCTTCGACGCTGCTGCCCGCTGGCATCGCTGATATGAGTGTCGAAGTTTACAATACCATGGAAGAAGGCTTGAAAGACGCTGATGTCGTCATGATGTTGCGCCTTCAACGCGAGCGTATGGCCGGTTCCTTCGTGCCTTCGGTGCGCGAATATTTCCATTTTTATGGGCTCGACACCGAAAAGCTCAAATATGCAAAGCCTGATGCTCTCGTCATGCATCCCGGCCCGATGAACCGCGGCGTTGAAATCGCCTCCGACATTGCCGATGGTCCACAAAGCATGATCCAGCAGCAGGTTGAAATGGGCGTGGCCGTTCGTATGGCGGTCATGGAAGCGCTGCTTGATCCCCGACGTAGCCAATCGAGCACCGGAGAACGAGCATGAGCGCGGTCCTGTTTGAAAATGCCCGCATCGTTGACCCTTCTCGCGGGCTGGACGAAAACGGCAGCTTGCTCATCCAGGATGGCAAGATTGTCGCAAGTGGTGCCGATGCGCGCAATCAGGGCGCTCCAGAAGGCGCGGAAATCGTTGATCTCAACGGCATGGCAATCCTGCCCGGTCTGGTTGACTCGCGTGTTTTCATCGGTGAACCCGGTGCCGAACATCGCGAAACCATCGCTTCTGCAAGCCGTGCGGCGGCAGCCGGTGGTGTCACCTCCATCATCATGATGCCCGATACAGATCCGGTCATCGATGATGTTGCGCTTGTTGAATTCGTCAAGCGTACGGCGCGCGATACGGCCATCGTCAATGTCCATCCGGCAGCAGCCATTACCAAGGGACTGCATGGCGAAGAAATGACCGAGATCGGTCTGCTTCGCAATGCGGGAGCCGTTGCATTCACCGAAGGCCGTCACACGATTGCCAACACACAGTTGATGCGCCGAGCACTGACCTATGCCCGTGACTTTGACGCGGTCATTGCCTGCGAAACCCGCGATCCCTATCTCGGCGCAAATGGCGTGATGAATGAAGGCTTGTTCGCAAGCTGGCTCGGTCTGTCCGGCAGCCCACGTGAAGCTGAAGTCATCCCGCTCGAACGCGACCTGCGGCTCGCCGCATTGACCAGAAGCAAATATCACGCAGCCCAGATTTCCTGTGCCATGTCTGCCGATGCTTTGCGCCGCTCAAAAGAACTCGGCACGAAAGTCACTGCCGGCGTTTCCATCAACCACCTGTCACTCAACGAAAACGATATTGGCGAGTTCAGGACATTCTTTCGTCTTTCGCCGCCTCTGCGCAGCGAGGAAGATCGTCTGGCGATGGTTGAAGCAGTCAGGAATGGAACAATTGATATTGTCGTTTCTGCCCATGATCCGCAGGATGTCGACACCAAGCGTCTTCCCTTTGCAGATGCAGAAGCCGGTGCCATTGGCCTGGAAACGCTGCTCGCGGCAGCTCTTCGCCTCTACCACAATGACAGCATTCCTTTGCTGCGTCTTACGGAAGTGCTTTCGACTGCACCCGCGCGTATTTTCGGCCTTGATGCCGGAACGCTCAAGCCGGGTGCAAAAGCTGACCTTGCCATCGTTGATCTCGACGAGCCGTGGGTCGTTCGCGAGCAGGATCTGCATTCGCGCTCGAAGAACAGCTGCTTTGAGGGTGCTCGCTTCCAGGGGCGTGTGAACCGCACTATAGTTGGTGGCAAAACCGTTTACACAGCTTAGCAATCGCTTAAATAAGCATCCAGAATAATGCCTTAGGCTTTTCTGGCAGCTCTCACAAATTTTAGAAAAGCCGTCTTGCTTTTAGGCGGCTTTTCTTCTCAATTGATTTAATAAAGAAGATATGGGGAGTTTCATGGCCGAAACAGGCATGGTCAATTTGGTGACGCTCGGCACGCTGATATTCGGCTATATCCTTGGTTCCATTCCCTTCGGGCTTATCCTGACGCGGCTTGCAGGGCTGGGCGATGTGCGTTCAATCGGTTCCGGCAATATTGGCGCAACCAACGTTTTGCGCACAGGCAACAAGAAACTCGCTGCTGCAACGCTTCTTCTCGATGCGTTTAAAGGCACCGTCGCCGTGCTGATTGCCTCGCGCTTTGGTGAATATGCTGCCATCGCAGCCGGGTTTGGTGCCTTTATCGGCCACCTCTTCCCCGTCTGGATCGGCTTCAAAGGTGGCAAGGGTGTCGCGACCTATCTCGGTATCCTGCTTGGGCTTGCCTGGCCCGGTGCGCTGGTGTTCATCGCCGCCTGGATCATCACGGCCTTACTGACCCGCTATTCATCGCTTTCAGCTCTTGTTGCGACCCTCATTGTCCCGATTGCACTTTACGTGCGTGGAGATCTTGCGATTGCAGCATTGTTTGCTGTCATGACGGTGATCATCTTCATCAAACATCATGCCAATATTTCGCGACTTCTGAGCGGCACCGAAAGCAAGATCGGCAAAAAGGGATGAAAGAGGGCGCGAATTCGAAGACTGGAATTCGCCTCTCCGACCGCCAACGGATTAACTGGCTACGTCTTATCCGAACCGAAAACATCGGTCCTGTCGCCTTTCGCGATCTCATTCTCTTTTGCGGCTCTGCAGCCAACGCAATCGAACGCTTGCCCGATCTCAATATTCGTGGCGGCGGCTCGCGGCCAGTGCGCGTTTCGTCATTGGACGATGCCGAGCGCGAGCTTGAAGCCATTGAGCATATGGGAGCTCGCCTTGTCGGCATGGGCGAGCCGGACTATCCGCAGCAACTGAAAAACTGTGAAGCACCACCACCGCTGGTCACCATCAAGGGCGATGCGAATGTGTTTCGCAAACCGCCCGTAGCAATCGTCGGTTCGCGCAATGCCTCAGTCGTTGGTGCACGTTTCACCGAAAAACTTGCGCGCGATCTGGGTGATGCCGGATTCGCCATCGTTTCAGGACTGGCACGCGGCATCGATGCAGCGGCCCATAAGGCCAGCATGGCAAGTGGCACGATTGCAGTTCTGGCTGGCGGTCTCGACCGGCCCTACCCACCTGAAAATCTGCCAATCTATCGCGCAATTCCCGAAAACGGCGGCGCACTGATTACAGAAATGCCGATGGGTGCAGAGCCCCGCGCGCGAGATTTTCCACGACGCAATCGAATTATTGCAGGGCTGTCGTTGGGCCTGATTGTCATTGAAGCGGCTGAACGCTCCGGCTCGCTTATCAGCGCGCGGATGGCTGGCGAAATGGGGCGAACGGTTTTTGCCGTGCCGGGCTCTCCGCTTGATCCGCGCGCTCGCGGTACAAACGCCCTCCTCAAGCAGGGTGCGACACTCGTTACGGGTGCGGACGACGTGATCGAATCTCTGGCACCACTCATGCCGGACGGCAGCACTGTACCCAATCCGATACAGACTGATCTCCTGAACCAGCTTGATGAAGAACCGGCCGTGCTGCAGCCGATCACTACAGACATGGAGCGCGATCTTATGGTCGACGCGCTTGGCCCTGTGCCGATTGATGTGGACGCTTTGGTCAGGCATGTCGGCATCAGTGCTGGTTCAGCACAACTGATTTTGCTGGAACTTGATCTTGCCGGGAGGCTGTTACGCTATCCCGGCAATCAGGTGGCTCTCATGCCGCAAGAGCAACATTTTTAAAGTCAGTCATATATATAGCTATGTTGATTGTCTCGCGCTTCCTGCAGTGCCATATCCATCAGATAGACCAGAAGATGACTATCGGTTGTCCTTGCCATTTTGACGAGTTCTTGCAGCATTTCTTCAATATACGCCAATGTCTCACGGTGAGTTGTCTCCCGTTGAACCATTTATGCCCCCACGACGTTTCCGTTTCCATCACGTGAAAATCACCCTTCTGGTTCAAACCCATCGGATATACCCCAGCCGAATACTACCACTGGCTTCACAATCTACAACAGCAATCTTAGGTTGTATTTGACGAATTTTGCCATCATGCTCTTGACCAAACGCAAACCGCTGTTCATGTGAAAGGCAACAATTTGAACGCGATGAAAGGGCATTTTGCCTTGGAAGGTCGCGAATCTAGGCTGCTTTAATGAACGTTGTCGTTGTCGAATCGCCTGCCAAGGCCAAAACCATCAACAAATATCTCGGCTCGAACTATAAGGTTCTGGCCTCGTTTGGTCACGTGCGAGATCTGCCAGCCAAGGATGGCTCCGTCCGTCCGGACGAAGATTTTGCCATGTCCTGGGAAGTGGACAGTAATTCCGCCAAGCGTCTGGCAGATATTGTCAAAGCGCTGAAGGACAGCGACGGACTGTTTCTGGCAACTGACCCTGATCGCGAAGGGGAAGCCATTTCGTGGCATGTGCTGGAAGTTCTCAACCAGAAAAAGGCTCTCAAGGGCAAAACGGTAAAGCGCGTTGCCTTCAACGCGATCACCAAGAAGGCCGTTCTTGATGCTATCGCCAATCCGCGTGACATCGACGAGCCTCTGGTTGACGCCTATCTGGCTCGCCGTGCTCTCGATTATCTGGTCGGCTTTACCTTGTCGCCGGTTCTGTGGCGCAAGTTGCCGGGTGCCCGTTCTGCTGGACGCGTGCAGTCGGTGGCCCTTCGTCTGGTCTGTGATCGCGAGTCCGAGATCGAGCGCTTCATCCGCGAAGAATACTGGAACATTGCCGCGCTTCTGAAAACGCCACGCAATGACAACTTCACGGCACGCCTCACAGCTGTCGATGGCAAGCGTCTTGGCAAGCTCGACATCAAGAATGAAGAGCAGGCAAGCGCAATCCGAACCATGCTTGAAGGCGCAAGCTTCAAGGCAGTCTCCGTTGAAGCTAAGCCAACCAAGCGCAATCCGGGCCCTCCGTTCACGACCTCGACTTTGCAGCAGGCAGCATCCGGTCAGCTCGGCTTTTCAGCATCCCGCACCATGCAGGTGGCGCAGCGCCTTTATGAAGGCGTGGACATTGGCGGCGAAACCACCGGTCTCATCACCTATATGCGTACCGACGGCGTGCAAATGGCTCCGGAAGCGATTACTGCTGCCCGCGACGCGATTGGCAAAAGCTTTGGCCCGAACTACGTGCCTGAAAAGCCACGTTACTATGCCAGCAAGGCCAAGAACGCGCAGGAAGCGCACGAAGCAATTCGCCCAACCGACTTTATGCGCCACCCGAAAGAAGTGCGCCGTTATCTCGACGAAGATCAGGCACGCCTTTACGAACTGATCTGGAAGCGCGCTATCGCAAGTCAGATGCAGGCAGCCGACATCGAACGCACGACAGCAGACATCGAAGCCTTGAACGGCTCGAAGTCGGCAATGCTGCGTGCCAACGGCTCCGTCACAAAATTCGACGGCTTCCTCGCCGCCTATATGGATCATCGCGAAGAAGAAGATGAGGACGAAGACAGCGCAAAGCTGCCTGAAATCCGCTCCGGCGAAACGATTGCACGTGAAAAGATCGATGCGACGCAGCATTCGACCGAACCACCACCGCGCTATTCTGAAGCTTCTCTCATCAAGAAGATGGAAGAGCTCGGTATTGGTCGTCCTTCGACCTATGCTGCAACGCTCGCAACCCTTCGCGACCGTGAATATATCACCATCGACAAGCGCAAGCTTATGCCGGAACCGAAGGGCCGTCTGGTTATTTCGTTCCTCGAAAGCTTCTTCAAACGCTATGTTGAATATGATTTCACAGCGGACCTCGAAGAAAAGCTCGATCTGATTTCCGATGGCAAGCTGTCATGGAAAGACGTGCTGCGCGACTTCTGGCGTGATTTCTCCGGCTCTGTCGATGACATCAAGGAACTGCGTGTTACCAATGTCCTCGATGCGCTCAACGAAGAACTGGCAACGCTTGCCTTCCCGGATCGCGGTGATGGCAGCGATCCACGCACCTGCCCGACTTGCGGAACCGGTCAGCTTTCGCTGAAGCTCGGCAAGTATGGCGCATTTGTCGGCTGCTCCAATTATCCGGAGTGCAAGTTCACCCGTCAGCTCGGCGGTGAAGGCAATGGCGATGCAGCGGCTTCTGATGAGCCGAAGTCACTCGGCAAAGATCCATTCACCGGCGAAGAGATCACGGCACGCACCGGACGCTTCGGACCTTATATCCAGCGTGGTGAGGGCAAAGAAGCCAAACGTGCCAGCCTGCCGAAAGGCTGGTCGGTCGATACACTTGATCATGAAAAGGCGATGGCCCTTCTGTCATTGCCGCGTGATGTCGGACAACACCCCGAAACAGGCAAAATGATTTCAGCCGGCATTGGGCGCTATGGTCCTTATGTCAGCCATGATGGCACTTTCGCGAACCTTGAAAACGCAGACGAAGTTTTCTCGGTCGGTCTTAACCGTGCGGTTGCCGTACTAGCCGACAAACAGTCCAAGGGTGCGGGTCGTGGACGTTCCACACCTGCAGCGCTTGCCACGCTTGGCGATCATCCTGATGGCGGCTCAATCACCGTCCGTGATGGCCGCTATGGTCCGTATGTCAATTGGGGCAAGGTCAACGCTACACTGCCAAAGGGCAAAGACCCGGCAAGTGTAACACTTGAAGAAGCCTTGGTGCTGATTGCGGCCAAGGCCGGAAGCACCAAAACAAAAAAGGCTCCTGCACGCAAATCTGCCGCTAAGACCGCAGATGGCGAAAAGAAAGCCGCACCGAAAAAAGCTGCCGCCAAGAAGCCGGCTGCTAAGAAAAAAGCCCCTTCCAAAGCAAAGGCGAAGGCGGCAGAGGAGTAAGAATTGGCGCGTCGTTTCCCCAAACCCGATACCGGACGGTCCGCAAGGACCGAGCGGCGTGCTAACAAGGCAAAATCCGAGGCCGCTCAGTCCGGAAACCCAGCCTCCTATTTGCCGACGCGTGAAGAAGTCCTCAAGTTCATTGAGGAAAATCCTGATCGCGCCGGCAAACGTGAGCTGGCCAAGGCATTCAACATCAAGGGCGACGCACGCGTCTATCTGAAAGACCTGTTGCGTGAACTTGCCGATGAAGGGCTCGTTCAAAAGCGCGATCGCAAATTGTCGCGCCCTGGTTCACTGCCACCAATTACCACTTTGAACGTCACGGGACGCGACAATGATGGTGGCCTTGTGGCTCGCCCAACGGACTGGGACGAAGTGGAATACGGTCAGGCACCTGTGGTGCTGATCCGCCGTACGCGTCTCAATAAAGCCTCCGATGGCCCCACTGTGGGTGTCGGCGACCGCGTATTGGCAAAGATTTTCCGCAGCAAGGAAAATGACGGTCCGGAATATTCAGCGCGCGTCATCAAGGTAATCGACCACAGCAGCAATGCAGTGCTCGGCGTGTTGCGCAAGTTGAGCAACGGCGAATGGCGGTTGGAGCCGGTTAACCGTAAGCAGCCGGAAGTGCAGCTGGACCAGCAATCTCTACAGGATGCTAAAAGCGGCGATCTGGTCGAAGTCGAGCTTACATCGTCACGCCGCTACGGCCTGCCAGCAGGCAAGGTGCGTCAGGTGGTCGGTTCCATAGACAGTGAAAAAGCGCTGTCGATGATTGCGATCCATGAACATGAAATCCCGCATATTTTCCCGGATGATGTGATCCGCGAAGCGGAAAGCGCCAAGCCTGCAACGTTGGACGGTAGGGAAGACTGGCGTAAGGTTCCACTCGTCACCATCGATCCGGCAGATGCCAAGGATCATGACGACGCGGTCTATGCAGAGCCCGATACGGACCCGGATAATCCCGGCGGACATATCGTTGTCGTCGCTATTGCCGATGTTGCAGCCTATGTGCGCCCTGATTCCGCACTCGATCGTGAAGCACTGAAACGCGGCAATTCGGTCTACTTCCCCGACCGGGTTGTACCGATGCTGCCAGAACGCATTTCCAACGATCTCTGCTCGCTGCGTGAATTGGAAGATCGCCCGGCACTTGCAGTGCGTATGGTGTTCGATGCCAACGGTCACAAGAAGTCGCACAAGTTCCACCGCATTCTGATGCGTTCGGCTGCAAAACTGGCCTATCCGCAAGCACAGGCAGCGATTGACGGTGCGACCGACGATAAGACCGCACCTATACTCGATACCATTCTCAAGCCGCTGTGGAACGCCTATGCAGCACTGAAGCGTGGTCGCGATGCCCGTGAACCGCTCGAGCTGGACCTTCCAGAAAAGAAAATTCTGCTGGCACCTGACGGCAAGGTCGATAAGGTCATCGTGCCGGAACGGCTTGATGCGCATAAGCTCATCGAAGAGTTCATGATTCAGGCCAATGTGGCCGCGGCTGAAGTGCTTGAAGCACGTCGCCAGCCGCTGATCTTCCGTATTCACGATGCGCCTGCACTCGCAAAGCAGGAAAGCCTGCGTGAGTTTCTCCGCACGCTTGATATGAACCTCGCAAAGGGTGCTGAACTCAGACCGGGCCAGTTCAATCGTATTCTCGAAGCTGTTGAAGGTACTGATCATCAGGAACTGGTCAATCAGGTTGTGCTGCGCACACAAAGTCAGGCGATCTACAGCCCTGACAATATCGGCCATTTTGGTTTGAATTTGCACAAATACGCGCATTTCACATCGCCAATTCGCCGTTATGCCGATCTGATCGTCCATCGCGCCCTGATCAAGGCTCTTGGACTGGGTAACGATGGGCTGACCACAATAGAAGAATCGCAACTCGACGAAACTGCCGCGTTGATTTCTTCAACTGAACGACGCGCGATGCTTGCCGAACGAGAAACGGTTGATCGTCTGATTGCGCACTTCCTCGCCGCCCATCTTGGTGACGATTATGAAGGCCGTGTTACAGGCGTTACCAGAGCCGGTCTTTTCGTGTCTCTTGCGACATATGGCGCAGACGGACTTGTGCCCATTTCAACTTTGGGTGATGAATACTATCTATATGACGAAGCGAACCATGCGATCGCCGGAGAAAGAAGCGGAAAAGGCTTCCGCTTGGGCGATACTGTCACGGTAAGGCTTGTTGAAGCGCTCCCCGTTGCGGGCGCGCTTCGTTTTGAGATGGTTTCAGAACCGCATTCCCTGCCGATGTCGACACGTTCGCATCATAAGGCAAGTAGGGGAATGCGCGGGCGCAAAGGAAAGCCAGCAGGCTTCTCCAGCTCCCCCAAAACAGGGTCGAAGAAAGCAGGCCCTAAGAGAAAAGGTCGCAGATGAGCACGTTAGAGGCCAATTCCACCAATAGTCATGTTCAGGTTTTCGGCGGCGAAAGCCATAAAACCGCACGTCCCAGCCGCCCTCTCGGCCAAGCTCTCTGGCGCGGATTCAAATGCCGCTGCCCGCATTGTGGCGAGGGAAAGCTGTTTCGCGCCTTCGTAAAGCCAGTCGATCATTGCTCTGTCTGTGGTGAAGATTATACGGAGCAGCGCGCTGATGATCTTCCGGCCTATCTGACAATCCTCATCGTCGGCCACATCGTGGTTGGCGCATTCATGGGCGTGGAAGCCACAACCAACCTGTCATTATGGGCTCATATGGCGATATGGGGTCCGATGATTGTGATCATGTCCCTGCTCTTGTTACAGCCTATCAAGGGCGCGACCATCGGCCTGCAATGGGCATTATTCATGCACGGTTTCGGTGGACAGGGTGAAGGCGATTACGGCGACGTCACTTAACAGGCGATTCTGCCGTGACCTCCCCCGTCCGTTCCAATCAGTCATCAACTCAATCGGCGCTGCGTCCACACGATGCAGCGTCGTTGTTGTTGATTGACCGGACAGGCCCCACGCCGCGCATTTTGATGGGCAAACGTCATTCCAGTCTGGTTTTCATGCCGGGAAAATTTGTTTTCCCTGGTGGACGGGCCGACGCAGTGGATGGCGCAATAGCGGCGGCAACAGAACTTAGTTCCAACGACACGCAAAAACTCATGACAGGCATGGGAGCACGTGCTTCACTGCGCCGAGCACGTGCGCTTGGACTATGCGCCATCCGGGAAACTTTCGAGGAAACGGGACTGCGGATTGCGCGCGCGTCCTTTGACAAGCCATCCTTTGATCAACCCTTTTCTGCCAAACGATTGTCATCTAGCAACATAATAATGCCTGATAACAAGGATTGGTGTGCATTCCTTGAACATGGTGCGTTGCCAGCACTTGGTGATCTACGCTATTTCGCTCGGGCGGTGACGCCACCCGGCAATGTCCGTCGGTTTGATGCGCGTTTTTTTATCGTTTTTCGTGACAGCTTGCCGGAACTTGAAACAGCAAAACTTGTTCCAAGTGGGGAACTGGAAGATTTGGATTGGGTGGCTATCGATGAAGTTGATAAACTCGACGTCGCCCGTATTACTCAGGCCATTCTAAAGGAAGCGCGAATGCTGCTCACAGAAACCCGGCTCGACCTGCCTGCCACCTTGCCTGTGGCACAATACAGCAAGCGGCATGGCCGCTTTGTCCGTGAAGTGATCTGAACTTATGAACAAAGAAATCCACCCCGCCGATCTTGCCTCCCGGGAACCGGAAGGCGGGCCGAATGAGGGCCAGATGCATTGGCGTTCGCTTGCTGCAGCAATTGCCACGATCAGCGCCATGGGCGCTGCAATTGGCTTGGGCATACCCCTCCTGAGCGTACTTCTTGAAGCACGCGGTCACTCAGCAAGCCTGATCGGCGCTAATACGGCTGTCGCAGGACTTGCGTCGATTGTCGCCGCACCACTCGCAGCACCTATTGCAGCCAGGTTTGGCGTCGCACGCGCCATTGTGCTGATGCTCATCATCGGTAGCGTCGCCTTCCTCGGCTTTCACTTCCTGCAGCCGCTCTGGGCATGGTTTGCACTGCGAATCGTGCTGCATTTTGCGCTGACTGTACTGTTCGTCCTGTCTGAGTACTGGATCAACGCCTCGGCCCCACCCGAAAAACGCGGGCTTGTACTCGGTATCTATGCGACATCACTTTCGATGGGCTTCGCCCTCGGGCCTTGGCTGTTCTCGAAGATCGGCAGCGCGGGAGGCATGCCCTTCTATGTGGGCTTTGCAATTATACTGGTCGCTATTGTGCCGGTGCTGCTCGCCTGGCGCGACAGCCCGGATTTTGAAGAAGGAGACCATGTTCCCTTCCTGCCGTTCATCTTTGCCGTTCCGACGGCAACCATGGCGGTCTTCGTATTCGGTGCCGTTGAAACAGGCGGTTTCGCGCTCTTCCCGGTTTTTGGCGCACGAGTCGGATATGACGAAGGGGATGCAGCACTGCTGCTGACAATGATCGGTCTTGGCAATGTGCTGATGCAGATCCCGCTCGGCATCATCAGCGACCGTATTTCAGACCGGCGCAAGTTGCTTCTGTTCTGTGCTGTGACAGGCCTCATCGGCATGATCGCCCTGCCGTATCTTATGCAGAGCTGGTACCTGATGGCTGCTGTCCTGTTTTTATGGGGTGGTGTCGTGGCCGGACTTTACACGGTCGGCCTCGCGCATCTTGGTTCAGAGCTGACCGGCCGTGAACTGGCTTCCGCCAATGCCGCCTTTGTTTTCTGCTATGCAATCGGCATGCTCGCCGGACCTCAAGCGGTCGGTGTGGGCATGGATGCGATGGGTCCAAAGGGTTTCCCGCTCACTCTTGGCATCTTTTTTGCAGCTTTTGCACTCTTTGCTGCGATAAGACTTGTTCAAAGGAAGAAGCGGGGTTGACTTTTCGCCCTCAATCCGTAGTGTCGCGCCGAATTTCCGCTTCTAGCCAATTGGCGAGACTCGCAGCGGTTTAATCATGAAAGAGCAGGTATTTCGATATGGCCAAGGCTACGACCATCAAGATCAAGCTTTTGTCGACCGCTGACACCGGCTTCTTCTACGTAACGAAGAAGAACAGCCGCACGATGACGGAAAAGATGACAAAGACAAAGTACGACCCGATTGCGCGCAAGCACGTCGACTTCAAGGAAACGAAGATCAAGTAATTTTCGTTTCCGCCGCCAGACATCACTGGCAGGAATCAAAAAGCCGTCTCTTACGAGACGGCTTTTTTCGTTTGCACACGGGATGCGCTTTAACATTTTTTGACGCGCATCTTGCCCGAAAACCGCTTCGCACTTTTCGGGATGGGTTTTTATCCGTCGCGCATCTTGTCCGAAAACCGCTTCGCACTTTTCGGGATGGGTTTTTATCCGTCGCGCATCTTGTCCGAAAACCGCTTCGCACTTTTCGGGATGCGCTCTAAGCAGCAGACAGAACAATCCTGTTGCGGCCGTTTTTCTTGGCTTCATATAATGCGGCATCAGTCCGTGAGAAAAGCGCCTCGGCAGTGTCACCACCCATAAGGCGCAGCGATGCAATGCCGATACTGATCGTCATATTTATAGTGTGTTTGCCACCGGCCAGCAGGAAAGGCTTCTCCGCAACTGCTTCGCGAATGCGTTCAGCCACTGCGGCGGCCGCCATTATATCGGTATCGGGCAGAACGATCGCGAATTCCTCCCCACCATAGCGGCACAGGACGTCCATGCCACGAATCTTCTTGCGCAGCCGCACTGCGAATTCCCGCAACACATCATCGCCGCCATCATGGCCATATTGGTCGTTCACACGCTTGAAATGGTCAAAGTCGATCATAACGACTGATAAAGGCCGCTCACGCCCCGTAGCGCGCGAAAGCAGCACCGGCATGTGTGTATCAAGGTATCGACGGTTATGCAGCCCTGTGAGGCTGTCTGTCACCGCCATGGTGATTGTGCGGTGCAGGCTTTGACGCAAAAGATCGTTGTAGCACTTTCGCTTGATCTGCGTACGCAGCCGCGCATAAAGCTCAAGCTTCTCCAAAGGTCGCATCACATAGTCATTTACGCCCAGCTCAAGAGCACGGACCACCAGCGAACCTTCATCCTCGTTCACGATCAGGATGATCGGCACAAGCCTTGTACGCTCGATTGTACGCATCTGCGAGCAGAGCCGTAGCGGATCGTAATAGGTAAAATCGGCTGAAATGACGATACTGTCGTAGTCACTCTCAATCGCCTTGATCAGCGCGCCATTGGCATCATGCGCAACATCGACAAAATAATCTTCACCCAAAATCATGCGAAGGCGAGCGGCAGCCAGTTCGTTCTCATCTACAACGAGAATGCGTGCGGCATCCTCGCCGCCCCCAAAACGACCGGAGAGCTTAGTGACAAGCAGCGCTTCCACTTCCGTGTCGGCAACTGTTCCGGTGCGCTGGAACAATTCGTCGGAAACCATCTTGAGCCGGGCAAGGCTCTTGACGCGGGAAAGCAGCTGAAGATCTTTGACTGGCTTCGACATGAAGTCATCTGCGCCTGCTTCAAGTCCCTTGATTTTGTCTTCTGCGCCATCCAGCGCTGTCAGGATCACAACAGGAATATTGGTAGTGCGCGGGTCATCTTTTAAGCGGCGGCAAACTTCAAAGCCATCCATTTCGGGCAGCAAGACATCGAGTATGACCACATCAATCTGACCACCGAGGCAAATTTCGATGGCTTCTGCGCCGTTACTGGCGGTCACAACCTCGTAGTACTCGCGCAAGAGCAGAGCTTCCAGCAGCTTTACGTGTGATTCCGCATCGTCAACGACGAGAATTCTTGCCGTCATGATTGCCTAGCCCCCCAGATCCTCACGCCGTAAACTTCCCCGCCTTGGAAGTGATCAGGCGTCACCCAGATAAGATTTTATGGTCTCGATAAAACGCGGAACCGAAATCGGTTTGGAAATATAGGCCTCACAGCCTCCCTGACGAATACGTTCCTCATCGCCTTTCATGGCAAAGGCCGTCACTGCAATCACCGGTATGTGGCGCAGTTCTTCATCATCCTTGAGCCATTTCGTCACTTCCAGCCCGGAAACTTCAGGAAGCTGAATATCCATCAAGATAAGATCAGGGCGATGCTCGCGGGCAAGATCAAGCGCCTCAAGACCGCTTCGGGTCCTGATGGTTTCATATCCGCTGGCTTCGATAAGATCGCGAAACAACTTCATATTGAGTTCGTTGTCCTCGACGATCATCACACTTTTGGTCATCGAATATTCCCTGGCCTTATTCTTTCCTGTTCAAAGACAGGTTTGTCTGCCCATCACACCGATATCGTTCCTATATAGTCTAAGCGCATTTCATTGACGAATGGCAAATATTCACCAAATCTCACGTTGTCGCGCAGCTATTGTAAGATATATCCCAGAAGAACAGGAATCGGCGTTTCGGGGCCTGAAATGCCAAAACAATGATCGAAAGTGAAGAAGCAGATGAAAAGCCTCATGAGCCAAACGGATGCAGAAAACCTTGCAGTCGAAGCACTTGTATGGCTGGCTCAGGACAAGGATCTGATGCCGCGTTTTCTCGCACTCACCGGCATAGAAGTTTCGTCAATTCGGTCTGCTGCTCAGGAACCGGGTTTTCTGGCGGGCGTTCTGCAGTTTTATCTCGGCCACGAACCGACCCTGCTACGCTTTTGCGAAGAGACTGGGCGCGATCCTGCGACCATTGAAAAGGCAGCCTCACTGTTGCCCGGCGGCTTAAATCATCATCTTTAAAGCGCGTCGCGTTTTATCATGCCCAGACGACGCGCTTTAGAGCGCGTTTCGATCTGATTATTTGTTTTAACGCGCATCTTTGTCCGAAAACCGTTTCACACTTTTCGGGATGCGCTCTAAGTCTTTGTTTTTACGCATATCGTTAACGGAAAACCGGTCCCCACTTTTCCGCGACATGCTTTAGAACGGCACAGCGAATGCTGAACCAGCTCAACAGTTCTCCAATATAAAAAGCGCCCTTACGAGGCGCTTTTTTACGTCACTAAAATTTACTCTGCGCTTGCAGCTTCTGCAGCCGACACGCTCAAAACGCTCAGCTCATGTGCTTTGCCGTCGCGCGCAATCCAAGACATGGACTGACCTGGCGTCAGACCGATAAGTGCCGTGCCGATTGGCGTCAGAATAGAAATCTTGCCCTGAGCAATATCCGCCTCGCCCGGATAAACCAGCGTGACCTTGCGCTCGTGCCCGTCATTGGAGCGAAATTCGACTGTCGAGCCCATATGTACGACATCCACCGGCAGTTTCTTCTGCGGCACCACCTTGGCGCGGTCGAGTTCCTGCAACAATTCCTCGGCCACTTCCTCCAGCTTTTCGGAGACGTTCCCGGCCAGAATTGTCAGGCGTTCGTGGTCGATGTCGCTGACGACGATCTTGGGCTTCTTGCGATTCTTTACGCTCATGACGATAGCTCACTGCTGTCTAATGATAATTGTTCCCCGTAACGATTCCGGTCCGGAGTAACTGATTGAATTTTGGAAGAAAGCGCTTTTAGTAATTCCGCTTGAAGGCAAGCGGCAAACCGTCCCCCGGAATCCTCTGCGCTGAGCAGGACTCGAGGGTTGCTATCCCGTGATCGGTTGAACCCGATGGAGTATGGAAGCAAAACGGTTGTTCATGATGCTAAACTTGGTGATATCCTTGCCAATGTCAAGTGCACTGCTGACAGGACATGAGAGTGGCGGTGGCATTGCCAGGCTTTAGTGCTATAAAACGATGTTCCTTTTATGTTCATGAAATCGCACGCAGCCATGGTCGATCAGTTCGCAGAAAATAGTTCAGAGCAAGGTTTCTGCCGCGATTGCTTGTCGCTGCAAAAGCTCGAGTCTGCGCGACGCTGTCGTGCCTGTGGCAGTCCACGTCTGGTTCGCCATAAAGAACTTTACAAATTGTCGCTCGCCCATGTCGATTGCGATGCTTTTTATGCCTCAGTTGAAAAGCGAGACAATCCAGAGCTTCGCGACAAGCCGCTTATCATTGGCGGCGGCACGCGTGGCGTGGTTTCGACCGCTTGTTATATTGCGCGCATTCATGGTGTGCGGTCTGCCATGCCAATGTTCAAAGCACTGGAGGCCTGTCCCGAAGCGGTTGTGGTTAAACCAAATATGGAGAAATATGTTCGCGTCGGGCGTGAAGTCCGACAGCTGATGCTCGACCTTACCCCACTTGTCGAACCCATTTCCATTGATGAGGCATTTCTCGATCTGGGGGGGACGGAGCGGCTGCATCGTGCACCAGCAGCGATTGTGCTGGCGCGTTTTGCCAAACGTGTCGAAGAAGAAATTGGCATCACCATTTCGGTGGGTCTGTCCTATTGTAAATATCTGGCGAAGGTCGCGTCTGATCTTGAGAAGCCGCGCGGCTTCTCGGTCATCGGCGAAGCCGAAGCGCTCGATTTTCTGCGTAACAAGCCGGTCAGCATGATCTGGGGTGTCGGAAAATCCTTCAACGCCAAGCTTGAAAGCGACGGCATTCGCACAATCGGACAACTACAGACCATGGATGAAGGTTCGCTCATGAAAGCCTATGGCACCATGGGTCAGCGGCTATTCAGGCTTTCCCGCGGACAAGATAGCCGCAAAGTTGAGCCCGAACACGACATGAAAAGTGTTTCGGCCGAAACAACATTCAACAAGGACCTCTCGCAAGCGAGCGATCTGGTGCCGGTGCTGCGCGCCTTGTCTGAGAAGGTTTCGCAGCGTCTGAAGGCTGGCGACATTGCCGGACGGACGGTCGTGCTCAAGCTTAAAACACAAGATTTCAAATTGCGGACGCGCAATCGTCAGCTTGCAGATCCTACTCAGCTTGCAGATCGTATTTTCCGTACGGGCCTTCAGCTTCTGGAAAAAGAACTGGATGGAACCAAGTTCCGGCTGCTTGGCATTGGCGTTGGTGAACTCTCGCCGGACGACCGCGCCGACCCGCCGGATCTCGTTGACACACAGGCTACAAAGCGTGCGGTCGCAGAAGGCGCTATCGATCGCTTGCGCAACAAGTTTGGTCGTAACGCAGTCGAAACCGGCTACACATTCTCAAAAGGCAATCTCGCACGCCCGCAAACGCCCGCCGACCGTGACCCGGACGAATGACACTGCCCTCGACAACCCGCAACAAAGCCTGGGAGAAAAATAAATCAATCACGGCTAACCGCTTGACGAAGCGTGTCTGGATCAATATTGGAACTGCTCAAGAGAGCGCTGACTGATTTGACAGACCTCTTACGGATGGCCTCATGGCGGAGTGGTTACGCAGAGGACTGCAAATCCTTGCACCCCGGTTCGATTCCGGGTGAGGCCTCCAACCTTTTCTCACTTTCATTATAAGCAATTGAAATCACTTTGATATTTTTCAAGGTGTAGCAATCGGTTCTTAAGGTGTTCCACCACACCTAAGTCGGGTGTGGCAAGATGTTCACCTTGCACCCCTCAATGCCTCTGCTTCCATTTTCCCCTATTTCTTATCCTGCGCCAACACAGCAAGAACCTGATCAAGACGTGTGTTTGTTCCGCGTAAAACCTCGCGCGTCTCGCCCCGCAATTCTCTTACACTATCTCGCAATTGCTTTCCTTAATGCATTGGTGTCCAGATTGAACGTATCACGTGGCGATACATTTCTCATTGACTCTTCTATGTATCACGATATGATACAAAAACTAGGAGCAAGCGATGATACGATCTTATAGGGATGCCACTACAGCAACAGTCGCCAGCGGTAAGACATCGAAAGGCTTCCCGGCAGATTTGTTAAAGTCGGCAATTCGCAAGCTCACCATGATAGATAGTGCTGTTAAACTTGATGATCTTCGTTCACCTCCCGGAAATAGGCTGGAAGCCTTAAAAGGAAACCGTGAAGGGCAGCATTCAATTCGTATCAATGACCAATGGCGCATTTGCTTTGTTTGGACGGATGCAGGCGCTGAACAAGTTGAGATTGTTGATTACCATTAATATCAGCCAAGACAATCCAAGGAGGGTGATCATGGCGAATATTCAACTACCCCCGGTCCATCCCGGCGAAATCCTTCGTGAGGAGTACCTTATTCCGCTTGGCATGAGTGCTGGAGCGCTTGCCAAGGAATTAAACGTCCCTCGCACTCGTATTGAGCGCTTAGCTAAAGAACAGACTTCCTTGACACCAGACACTGCTTTGCGCCTTGCCAAGTTCCTCCGTACAACACCAGAGTTCTGGATGAACATGCAGGCAAGCTATGACCTTAAGACGGAAGCCGCAGCCATTAAGGATGAACTTGCAGAAATACATGAGCTTAAAGCTGCTTGACGAAAACCCCGCTTCGGCGGGGTTTTTATTTGCCTCGACACACTCCTCCGACTTACTGCAGAGTAGGATAGGGTATCGTCATCATCGGCCTTGACTCGACATCCCCATATCGGAACATCATTGCCTCTAACGTCTGCGCGGTCGAAAGGCATATCATGCGCATTATTATCATTCTCGGCTGCCTAATCGTTGGAACGGTTCTTGGTATTTATCTGTTTGGAGTTATCTGGCGCGCCAGTTCTCAGGAAGGATCAATGGCGATGATCGTTGGAGGAGGAACACCGGTTGTCCTTGCCGCACTGGCGTTTCTCAATACAAGAGGAGCGGATGGTCAGCTGCCAAGCCTCGGAAACATGCGGACATGGCTCACCCTTTTGGGAATAGCAGCACTTGCAGCGGGGCTCTTCGTGATTTTGATCATCGCTCTGTTCCTGCTGGTTCAGCGCGGCTAGAGACCGAATTTTGCCCCGTGCGGTCAGTGTGTGTCACGTTGACACGAATAGTTTTGGTGCGGCCTTCCAAGAAAACACCCTCTGGCATCTGTTGCGCGGAAGGGCTTTGCACGGTTTCGTTTGCCGATACCGAAATTTGGGTCGTCTGCTGAGATGCGAACCGGATCCAGTGTGTTGCGCTGGCAATCGGTCCTCTCCATACCTACCTTGTCCATATTAGGTTAGTATTCATCACTGGTCTATAAGGGAGGCGTATGAGAAACCTGATATTACTTGGAATTGCTGCACTCGCATTGAATCCGGCCGTCGCGCTTGCTGCCACGGATGCGGAAATAGTGACAGAAATGGCAACCAAGTGCTGGATACTCCCCGAAGGCGTTGATTACCAAAGGGCTTCAGCCACATTCGAAGTCACTTACAACTCAGACGGTGAGTTATCGCGTGTTGTAACAGTCGACTATCAGCCTGTACGCAAGGCCGGTGAAGTATTTGCTATCAGCGCCCAACAGGCATTGATGGAATGTGCAAACAAGACCTCTGTTAAATCGAGAACCATACGCGTTGTCATGAGGTTTACAGCCCCTCAATCAAACGGGCCGTTGATAATGAAAAGGCCTCTTCGTTAAACTTCTCCACTGAAGTCCCAACCTTGATGCTTACAAGCCGTGAGTTGCGCATCAAAGCCAGAAGCCGCCGGTTACGTTTGGTTGTCTCGGTGACCGGGCTTATTTCCCAATTTTATCCCTCTTCCCCAGCAAGTTTCGTAATCTTGCCGGGTGGCGTCAGAGGTTCAGGAACCGGAACGCCGGTGTGCAGCTGTTCAAGGCCAGAATAGAGATCGCCCTGCACCTGAGCTGTCAGTCGTTCAGCATCGCGCATGCGAATATCGCGTAGCGTGTCCTCTGCCAGGCTTTCATCCAAGCCAAGCTCGCAAAGCGCTTCCTTTCCGAAAAGAAGTGCGGATTCAAATGTTTCGCGTAACTCGAAATCCACGCCCGCTTTCAACAACTCAATGGAATGCGTGCGATCAAAGGAGCGCACCATGATCTTGGCTGCCGGAAAATGAGATTTGACCAGATCCACGATCCTGTTGGCCGTCTTCCGGTCATCCACGCATATCATGACGACTTCAGCCTCGTCGGCGCCCGAATGATGCAGAATGTCGAGACGCGATCCATCACCATAAAATATCTTGAATCCGAACCGCCCAGCTTCGCGAATACGGTTGGGATCAGCCTCGATAATCGAAACGTCCGATCTCTGGGCAAGGAGCAATTGCGCCGCGATTTGTCCGAAACGCCCGAAGCCGATCATCAATACCCGGCCTTTGAGATTGTGTGCGGATTCAACGCCTTCGAGAGACGGCGCTTCGTCGCGCAGAAGCCGGGAACCCAGAAGCAGCACAAACGGTGTAACGGCCATCGACAAAATGATGACGGTTGAAAACAACGCGTTGTCGCGTGCTGAAAGCAGCCCGTTACCGAATGCCGACGTGTAGAGCACGAAGGCGAATTCGCCGCCCTGCGCAAAAAGCAGTGTCCGTTCGAGCGCCGAACGATGGCTGGAACCGAAAATTCGGGCGACGGCATAGATGCCGATTGCCTTGGTAATCACATAGGCAATGAGGAAGATGAGGACTGTGGACCAGTCCGAAGCAACCACACCAAGATCGAGCGACATGCCGACAGCCAGAAAGAACAGTCCCATCAGGAGTCCCTTGAATGGCTCAATGTCGCTTTCGATCTGGTGCCTGTAGCTGGAACCGGACAGCATGACCCCGGCCAGGAAAGCGCCCATCGCCATGGAAAGGCCACTTGCTTCCATCAGCAGGGCCGCCCCGAGCACGACAATCAGGGCGCCAGCCGTCAGAACCTCGCGCGCTCTCGCACGCGCCAGCAAGGAGAAGAAGGGATCAAGCAGCCAGCGCCCGACAGCAATCAGCAGCAAAATAGCGCCAATGGCCGTTGCAATGCCCAGGATTCCACCGGATTCATGCTGGGAAGGTGAAAGAAAAGCAACGAGCGCCAGCAGCGGCACGATCATCAGGTCTTCAAGCAGGAGGATGGAGACGGCCTTCTGGCCATCGGGCGTGGCGATTTCCCCTCGCTCCTGCAGTATCGACATGATGACGGCTGTGGACGACAGCACGAAACCGGCCCCCGCGATCAAGGCCGTTATCGGAGATAGGCCCAGAAGAACCCCCGTCCCCGTCAGAAGGACGATACAGCCGAGAACCTGTGCAAGACCGAGACCGAATATCTGCTGCCGCATTGTCCAGAGCTTGCCGGGGCGCATTTCAAGTCCGATAACGAACAGGAACATCACCACGCCAAGCTCGGAAAAATGCAGGATCGTAGCGGGATCTGTGAAGAACCCGAAAACCGAAGGCCCCACCAGAGCACCGGCAGCGAAATATCCCAGCACCGAACCGAGACCCAGTTTCCGAAACAGCGGCACCGCCACAACTCCGGCGGCGAGCAGAACCACTGCGGGCCCAAGTGTCTGTCCAAGTCCTTCAGTCGCCATAGAGTCTCCGTGTCGGGATCGGCTTATTCTGCTTTACTAATATAACAAGTCAATAAAAACTGAATAATTAATCCATTTCCGTCAACCGGTTTTGAACTCCATCCATGCTGTCAAGGCCAAGCTAATTAGCAATTATATTACAAGCAGTTAGACAGAACAGCCTATTGAGGATCGGTAAGTTGCGACTTGGCAACTGTCTTGACCACCCAGTCGGCAAAGACGCGAAGGCGGTTGCTGAGATGCCGGTTGGGTGGATAAACCAGATAAATCGGCATCGGCTCGATCTGCCATTCCTGCAGGACAGGGCGCAACGTGCCGTTTTCGATGTCGTCCCTCACCATGAACAAAGGTGCCTGCACCACGCCCAATCCAGCGCGCGCAGCGGCGAGATAGGTGGTCGATTCGTTCGCTGCCACGACGTAGCGCCCATTGACTTCGATCTCCTCCGTCCCTTTTTTGAAACGGAACGGCATCTGCTGGCCAGTTGTGGGGCGGAAATAGCCGACCACCGTGCAGTTCCTGCTCAGATCGGATGGATGGAGCGGCGTGGAACAACGGTCGAGATATTCGGCGGAAGCACAGGCGATGAAATGCATGTCGCCGATGCGCCGCGCAATCAGCGACTGATCGGCCAGCTCGCCAATGCGGATGGCGCAATCGACGTTCTCCGCCACATAATCGACAGGCCGGTCCGATACGCCGAGATCGATCTGGATATCCGGATAACGCTGGTGAAACTCGATCAGCGCCGGAATGATGATCAGATTGGCGACCGCGCTCGCCATTTCAACGCGCAGACGCCCCTTGGGCAAGGTCTGAGCACTCGACAGGCTGCCGTCAAGTTCCGCGAGATCGGCCAGTAATCGTGCTGCGCGCTCATAGTAAAGTGCGCCGTCCGGTGTTACGAGAACACGGCGGGTCGTACGATTGAGGAGTTTTGTACGAAGATGGGCTTCCAATCCCTGAATGAGATTACTGATCGTGGCTTTAGGCACATTGAGAGACGCGGAGGCGCGCGTAAAATTCCCGGTTTCAACGACCCGGAGAAAAGCGCGCATGGCCGAGAGTTGATCCATTTTCAATAGCCATCATTGTTCGAGATTATGGATAGTGTAACCAATTTAAGGTGACTATTCCAGATAGTAGACAATGATACTATCTCAACATGGCAGTTTGCCGCTAGTGGTTTGATTCCGACATTCGCTCTTAAGTGCTACGCCTGTCGATAAATGTCGGAAATAGACCACTAGTCACGAAAGCAAGAAAGATGTGCGAGAAATTTACGGTTGGAACAATGCAGGCTGGTGATACCGACTGCACGGCGCGCATTTATCGCGGTGCCAAGTTGCTTTCACCGCCGCCAGTGGTTTTACACCTGCATGGGGGAGCGTTCTCGAATAGCTGTCTTGGTGCCTGCGAACGCGTTGCAGAAACACTTGCCGAGGCAGGTGCGGTAGTCGTGTCGCCGGAATATTCATCGGCCTGTCTCAATCCGTTCCCGGCGGCGCTTGAGGTGGCTTATTCAATTATGACTTCGATGCGCGCACGTTGCCCGGAGTTTGCGCACAAGAAGTCGATGCTGTTCGTCGCCGGTGAAGAGGCGGGTGGCAACATTGCTGCCGGTTTGGCGCTCATGGCGCGAGATCAAAATCTGGCAGAACTCAAGGGTCAGATATTGCTTTCGCCTATGCTCGACCCCTGCCTCGCTACAGCGTCTTTCCGCAAATATTGTCCGGAAAGTGCGGTTCAGTCGATGGCGGATGGCTGGCAGAATTATCTTGGAGAGTGTGCAGGGTTTACGCACCCTTATGCTGCTCCCGCGCTTTGTACGCGTCTGGCGGGGCTGGTGCCAACTCTGCTTGTGTCCAGTGCCCAGTGCCCGATGCGCGATGAAACGCAGGCCTATGCCGAGCGCCTCCGTCAGGCGGGCGTGAAGGTACAATCACATGTCCTGCCCGGAAAAGCCGGATGGATAGCCGAAAACAAGGTGGCGGGCACCGACTGGTCGCCACAGGAACATAAACTTATCGACCTGTTTTCCGATTTCTTCCGGCAGGCAGGAGCAAAGCCAATCGCAGCATAACATCAGTTTTAAAGTCCTCCCAAGCTTTGATCTGGTGCTCACATTGAAGCCGGCCCCCACCGGTTAGGAGATACACAATGACATCGATCACAGCCCGCCGGGCCCTATGGGGCGCCGGCCTGAGTATCCTATTGTCTGCAGCTGGCGGCGGCGCCATTCTCTTCGGCGCGCCTCACCTCAAGGCCGATGCTGCAACCGATATTTCCACTCCACCGCCTGCCGTGCCGGTATCGGTCGCCAAGGCAGAATCGCGACGCATCGTGAGCTGGGAAGAATTTTCCGGTCGTCTGGAAGCCATTGACCGGGTGGAAATTCGCCCACGCGTCGGCGGCGCCATCCTGAAAGCCCATTTCCGCGAAGGCGCTCTGGTGAAACAGGGCGATCTGCTCGTCACCATCGATCCCGAGCCCTATGCGGCAGCGGTCGAAAAGGCAAAAGCGCAGGTTTCCGCTGAAGAAGCCCGCGTCGCGCTGGCCAAGACCGAGCTGGAACGCGGGCGGCAGCTCGTGACCACCCGTACGATCGCCCAGAGCGGCCTCGATCAGCGCTCCAGCACCTATGACGAAACGCAAGCAACCTTACGTTCCGCCAAGGCTGCACTGCGTTCAGCCGAGCTTGACCTTCAATATACGGAAGTGCGTGCACCGATTTCCGGTCGCGTCGGGCGGCTGGAAGTCACGGCGGGCAATCTCGTTGCGGCAAGTTCCGCCTCGCCGGTCCTGACCACGCTTGTTTCGGTCGATCCGATCTATGCAAGCTTCAGCGCCAATGAGGAAGTCGTCACCAAGGCGCTTGCCAAGCTTGCAGCCTCGCCGGGCGGAAGCGCCATCGAGCGCATTCCCGTCCAGATCGGCACGGCTTCCGATGAAGGCACCCCGATTTCCGGCCATATCCAGCTCATCAACAATGAAGTCGATGCCACAACCGGCACAATTCGGGTTCGTGCGGCAATCGACAATCCGGACGGAAGGCTCATTCCGGGCCAGTTTGTCCGCATTCGCTTCGGCGAGCCGGAACCGGATGAAAAACTGGTGGTGAGCGACCGGGCGATTTCTTCCGATCAGGACAAGAAGTTCGTCTTTGTAGTCGGCGCGGATAACAAGGTTGAATACCGGCAGGTGGTTCTCGGCCGCAACTATGACGGCTTGCGCATTGTCGAAAGCGGGCTGAAGCCCGGCGAGAATATCGTCGTGAACGGCCTGCAACGCATTCGTCCGGGCGTGGTCGTCGTACCGCAGCCTGTAACCGAAACGCTTGCAAAAAATTGATCGCAGCAGTGCGCGCCTGAAGCGCGCATAAACGCAAATGCTCGGCCTCGTTAACCCGCGGAATCTTCCGATTTCGCGGGCTGGGAGAGTTTTTGCCTTCCCGCTTAAGGGGGATAAACAGATGAACTTTTCACGCTTTTTCGTCGACCGCCCGGTCTTCGCTGGCGTTCTGTCGGTCCTGATCTTCGTTGCCGGTCTGATCGGCATGACAGGTCTGCCGATCTCGGAATATCCAGAAGTCGTGCCGCCACAGATCGTGGTCCGCGCGCAATATCCGGGCGCCAACCCAGCCGTTATTTCCGAAACCGTCGCCACGCCGCTTGAAGAACAGATCAACGGCGTCGAAGGCATGCTTTATATGCAGAGCCAGGCGACCGCCGACGGCGTCATGACGCTGACCGTCACATTTGCGCTCGGCACCGATCCCGATCAGGCCCAGCAGCTGGTGCAGAACCGTATTTCGCAGGCCGAACCGCGCCTGCCGGAAGAAGTGCGCACCCTTGGCGTCACAACCGCCAAAAGCTCGCCCGACCTGACGCTGGTGGTTCACCTCATCTCGCCCGATGGCCGGTATGACGTGAACTATCTGCGCAACTATGCCGTTTTGAACGTCAAGGATCGTATCGCCCGTATTCCGGGCGTCGGTCAGGTGCAGATATTCGGCGGCGGTGATTATTCGATGCGCGTCTGGATTGACCCGCAGAAGGCAGCCGAACGCGGACTTTCTGCAAGCGATATCGCCACTGCCATCCGCCAGCAGAACGTTCAGGCTGCTGCTGGTGTCATCGGCGCATCGCCGTCCGTTTCGGGCCTCGACCTTCAGCTTTCCGTCAATGCGCAAGGCCGTCTCCAGTCACCGGAGGAATTTGCCAACATCGTCGTGAAATCAGGCAGCGAAGGTGAAATCACCCGGCTGGGCGATGTTGCGCGTGTCGAAATGGGCGCCGCTGATTATTCCCTGCGCTCGCTGCTCGACAACAAGTCGGCTGTCGGCATGGGTGTGTTTCAGGCACCCGGCTCCAATGCGCTTGAGATTTCCGAAAACGTCCATGCCGCCATGGCCGACCTGAAGAAAACCATGCCGGAAGGCGTGGATTTCGACATCGTCTATGACACGACGGCGTTTGTGAAAGCCTCTATCGAGTCTGTCATTCACACCCTGCTCGAAGCTATTGTTCTCGTGGTGATCGTCGTCATCATGTTCCTGCAGACATGGCGCGCCTCCATCATTCCACTGGTTGCCGTTCCCGTCTCCATCGTCGGCACGTTCGCGGTCATGTATGTGTTCGGCTTCTCTATCAATGCGCTCAGCCTCTTCGGCCTCGTGCTTGCCATCGGCATCGTGGTCGATGACGCCATCGTGGTGGTGGAAAATGTCGAGCGTAACATCGAACAGGGACTGTCGCCGGTCGAGGCAACCTATCGCGCCATGCAGGAAGTGTCCGGGCCGATCATCGCCATCGCGCTGGTGCTGGTTGCGGTCTTCGTGCCGCTTGCCTTCATCACCGGTCTGACCGGTCAGTTCTACCGCCAGTTCGCTCTCACCATCGCGATCTCGACGGTGATCTCCGCCTTCAACTCGCTGACGCTTTCACCTGCTCTGGCAGCTCTGCTGCTACGCGGTCACGATGCGCCGAAGGATCGGCTGACCCGGATCATGGACAGGCTGTTCGGCTGGTTCTTCCGTGGCTTCAACCGTTTCTTCGGTGCAAGTTCAAACGCCTATGGACGCGGCGTTGGCAGCATTCTCTCGCGCAAGTCGCTGGTGATGGGCCTCTATGTCGTGCTGCTCGGCGTCACCTTCGTGCTGTTCCGCGCAGTGCCCGGCGGCTTCGTTCCGGCGCAGGACAAGCAATATCTGATCGGCTTCGCGCAATTGCCGGATGCGGCAACGCTCGACCGTTCGGAAGATGTGATCCGCCGCATGAGCGACATTGCCCTCAAGCATCCGGGCGTGGCCAATGCCATCGCCTTCCCCGGCCTGTCGATCAATGGTTTCACCAACTCGTCGAACTCCGGCATCGTTTTCGTGACGCTGAAGCCGTTCGAAGAACGTAAAACCCCGGAACTTTCGGCCAATGCAATCACGGGAGAACTGAACCAGCAGTTCGGCGCCATTCAGGATGCTTTCATCGCCATGTTCCCGCCGCCGCCCGTTCAGGGTCTCGGCACAACAGGCGGTTTCAAGCTCCAGCTTGAGGATCGCAACGGGCTTGGCTTCAAGGCGCTGGACGATGCGACCAAGGCGTTTCTCGCCAAGGCCTATCAGACACCCGAGCTGGCCGGTCTCTATTCGAGCTACCAGATCAACGTGCCCCAGCTTTATGCCGATCTCGACCGCACGAAGGCACGGCAGCTGGGCGTGGCGGTGACTGACGTGTTCGAAACCCTGCAGATTTATCTGGGTTCGCTCTATGTCAACGACTTCAATGCCTTTGGACGCACCTACAGCGTGCGCATTCAGGCCGATGCGAATTATCGCAGCCACGCCGAGGACATCGGCAAGCTGAAGGTTCGTTCGCAGTCGGGCGAGATGATCCCGCTGTCGGCTCTTCTGAAAGTCGAGCAAACTGTAGGTGCGGAACGCGCCATCCGTTATAACGGCTTCCTTTCCGCCGATATCAACGGCAACCCGGCTCCCGGCTTCTCGTCCGGCCAGGCACAGGCTGCCATCGAACGGATCGCGGAAGAAACCCTGCCTCCGGGCATCGCCTACGAGTGGACCGATCTGACCTACCAGCAGATTCTTGCCGGTAATTCAGGTTTCCTCGTCTTCCCGCTGGCGCTGCTGCTCGTCTATCTGGTGCTGGCTGCGCAATATGAAAGCCTTGCCCTGCCGTTATCGATTATCATGATCGTGCCGATGGGGATCATGGCCGCGCTCACCGGTGTCTGGCTGACAGGAGGTGACAACAACGTCTTCACCCAGATCGGCTTGATAGTCCTTGTGGGGCTATCGGCGAAGAACGCGATCCTGATCGTGGAATTCGCCCGCGAGCTGGAGCTGTCCGGACGAAGCGTCGTGCAGGCGGCGGTCGAGGCAAGCCGGTTGCGTCTGCGCCCGATCCTGATGACCTCGATGGCCTTCATCATGGGCGTGGTGCCTCTGGTGACATCGACAGGTGCGGGTGCGGAAATGCGCTCAGCCATGGGCATCGCGGTCTTTGCAGGCATGATCGGCGTGACGGCCTTCGGCATCTTCATGACGCCGGTGTTCTATGTGCTGATCCGCAAGCTCTCCGGCGAACGCCCGTTGAAACATGCAGGCGCCAAGATCGAAGCCCCGCATCTGGCGCCGGGGGAATAACCCCGGCGTCATTCCTTATGTTTCTAATGAGCGTCTGAATCAAAAAGCGGCAGGCCGAGGCGAAAATGGTAATTTTCGAGTACCGGAGCGCAGCGTACTTAAAGGTACGTGAGCACCGGAACGGAGGCAAATTGCCATTTGCAGACCGGCATGGCGACTTTTGGAACAGACGCTGAGGGCCGGGGCAATCCGGCCCTTCCTTCGTGCAAATTATGGACTGGCATCCGCCGTCGCCCCCAGATCTATCCGTCAATAGATCAAACTCTCTCAACCGCAAGCCCATGCGAAGAGGAGGTTTGCACCTCAGCCGGGCTGGACGGCACGTACCCGCCCGGCCCTCTTTTCCCACGCGACAAGCACAAGGCTGGAGCAAACAATCAACACCGCACCGAATGCGACGTTTGAGGCCGGAACTTCTGCCCAAATCGCATAACCATAGAGGAATGCCCAGATAAGCCCGGTAAATTCAGTTGGTGCGAGCGCCGAGGCTGGTGCATAGCGGAAACCTTCATAAAGAAGATACTGCCCGACCGTTGCGACAAGACCAAGGCCAATCATCAGGATCCACGCTGACACGTCGGGTGTCTTCCACACCCATGGGAAGGAAACCGCGCAAGCGATACCAAACAACAGGCTCGTTGCCCACATCTGGGTCAGGGTTGTTTCAGTTCTGCTGACAAGGCGGATCAGGATGGTGCTCAAAGCCCAACAGAAACCGGCAATCACGCACATGATGGCGGGGATCAGGTTTGGCGAATGGGTTGGGTTGGCGGCGATGAGTACACCCACGAACCCGCCGAAACATGCCACCCAACGTCCAGCTCCGATCTTCTCTTTGAGAATGAAGATCGACAGGAACATCACCATAATCGGCGCTGAGAAGTAGAGCGTCGTCAGTTCCGCAAGGCCGAGATGGCGAGCCGCATTATAAAAGAGCAGCCAGGCAAGCAGCATCAAACCAGCCCGCAGAACAAGCGTATTGCGATATTTGCTTTTAAAGACGGACGGGTGGCCGAGGCGCCAGGCAAGGCTACCGGTGATGATCACAATGACGAGGCTTCGCATGAAAAGAATTTGCGGAACCGCATAATCGGCAACCAGCCATTTGACGATGGCATCTTGCAGGGCGAAGCAGGCATAACCTGCGGAGGCGAGTGCAATCCCGAGGATCGGCTTCGACTCAGCGTTTCCAGAATTCATGATGACCTCACAGTGAAGCGAAGCCGCTATAGCTCACGGCGAGCCACTTGAGAAGGCTTGTTCTGAGGTGCGTCAGGCACAGTCCATCTTGCAAAGGCATAACGCGAGGAGTAAGCAGTTCTCATTCAAACATGCAGCGAGATTATCCGGCAAACTTCAGCGATGGATTTGCGCGCGAGAACGCGTTGAACCAGTGGTCGGAGCACCCCTAGATTATGAATAAAAAAGCGGCTTTAGCCGTGGGCGGCAACGCTGTGCTGGCTGGCATTCTTTTGATGTTGCTCGGCGATTTCATGTTCGCTTTGAACGACGCCATGGGCAAATGGCTTGTAGCCAGTTTCTCGGTCGGTCAGGTTTTGTTGATCCGCTCATTCGGCGCATTCTTTGTGCTCGGCCCGATGTTGTCACGACAACCAGTCAGCGCATTGTTTCAGGTCGAGAAACCTTCGCTGCAACTGGCAAGAGTCGTTTTGGCAACGGCTGACACTGGCCTGTTCTACGCAGCGGTTACATTCCTTCCGCTCGCAGACGTCATGACCTTCTACATGGCCGGACCGATCTATGTGGCGGCCCTCTCCCATTTCCTGCTCGGTGAACGTATCGGCTGGCGGCGCTGGCTTGCGGTCTTCATTGGCTTCATCGGCGTCATCATTGCATTGCGCCCGTCTTCTGCAATGCTCTCATGGCCGTCAGTTTTCGGCCTTCTAGGTAGCATTTCTTTCGCTATGACGCTTGTGCTTGGACGCGTGTTGCGTTCCACACCGGACGCGACGCTGGTAACCTGGCAGACTTTAGGCTGTCTCGTCGTTGGCGCGGTCCTTAGCATTGGACATTGGACGCCCTTTACTACAGGCGAGTTGCTGGCATTGCTCCTGCTCGGGATCGTGGCTTGCCTTGCACATCTGCTGATCACCCGCGCACTCAAACTCGCACCCGCTTCAGTGCTCGCACCATTGCAATATACGCTGTTGCTATGGGCGATCATTTTCGGATGGATGTTCTTCAACGACTTGCCCGATCAGCAAACCCTCTTTGGAGCAGCCATCATCGTGCTGGCCGGACTGTTCATCTTCCACAGAGACAAGGTCAAAAAGGTCACGCCGCTGGTGCCAAATGATGCCAGCCACGGTTAAAGCATTTCCAGCAAAAAGTGCGAAGCGGTTTTGCGTAGGATAATGCACAAAAACAAGTAGTTGCAGCGGCTCCAACGATTCAGTCTTAACTGGAGCTGCTGTACGTAGACCCATTTGTCAATTCGCAGCTGTATCAACCCGAACCACGACAGACATGCCGGGTGCCAGCAGATCGGCATCCGGTTGGCCGTCATCAATGGCGATGCGCACTGACAATCGCTGGGTAATTTTGGTGAAATTACCGGTTGCATTGTCGGATTTGATAACGCTGAATTCCGAGCCCGCTGCTGGCGCAAATGCCTCCAAGTGCCCCCTTAATTCGGCATGACGCAGCGCATCAACCGTAAAGGTCACAGGCTGGCCAACCTTCATGCCGTAAAGCTGGGTTTCCTTGAAATTTGCAATGATCCACTTGGTGTTGGGCACAAGCGAGACAAGCTGAGTGCCGGCCGTCACATACTGACCAAGACGAACACCAACTTCGCCCAGCTTGCCATCGCGCGGAGCAATGATCCTGGTGTTCTGAAGATCAATCTTCGCCAGCTCTACCGTGGCTTCCGCACTGGCAATATCCGCATTGAGGCTTTCACGATTAACAATTATGGATTGAAGGTCTTGTTTGGCGACAGCAAGAGCGGCCTCGGCCTCAGCAACTGTTGCCTGCGCCTGAAGCAGCGTGCCATGCGCAGTATCGGCCGAACTTTGTGTCGTTACACCACGGGGCAGCAAGGCTTCAACGCGCTTTGCATTGGCCTGCGCAACTTCCAAAGCAGCGTTAGCGCCTGAAATCTGTGCCTGCCGCGACTGGATTGTCGCTTCTGCAGAACGCTGGCTTTGTTCAGAATTGGCAAGGGCTGCTTTCTTCGTCGCGAGCGATGCCTCTGCCTGATCGAGCTTTTGCTGGTAGCTTCGGCTGTCGATCTCAAACAGAAGCTGTCCCTGCTTCACGACTTCATAGTCGTTCGCATCGACTTTGGTGACATAGCCCGCGACTTGTGGGCTGATGACTGTGACTTGCCCACGAACATAGGCATTATCCGTCGTCTCAACGCTGCGCTTGAATGGCGGCAATTGCCACGCCCACAGAACCATCAGCACGCCAGCAAGACCGATGATAAGCGCTAAGCCACCGCGAATATATTGCTTCCCAACTGACATTCTCAACAGACCCTAAACTAACTTGCCGTTACTTCTGAGTGGCGGCGGATTTGCATATTTTCAAAAAGCCGATAAGCGATCAGGCATCCGAGCGAGACAATCGCAATGACAGAAATCGCAAGAAATGCATCATTGTAGGAAAGCACCGTTGCCTCGCGTGTGACCTGCTGTCCCAACAGGACCAGCCCTTCGGCCCTGGTCAGTCCCTGATCGGCGAGAACCTTTGAATAGCTGCCTGAAAGCGCCTGAACACGCTGCGCGACGACCGGATTGGACATCACAAGCTGTTCGACCAGATGAGCGGAGTGGTATTTCTCGCGGATCGAAATGAATGTGCTGAACACTGCCGAGCCGATCAGTCCTCCAATATTCTGCGTAAACAGGAAGATGACGATGAAGCTCGTCATGAATGTTGGCCCTTGCTTCATCGCTTTGGTGATGCCAGCCAGCATGGCGGGAGGCAAAAACAGAGCCCCACCAAAAGCAATCAATGCCTGACTGAGATAGGCGTTGTGTGGACGTGTCAGATTGGTCGCGTGACTATCCATGAACGCCCCCACAGCGATGAAGACCAGTGCCAATCCGAAGATGGTCGTGACACGTTCGATATTCATCCACATGCCACAGAACAGGCCTCCCGCAAGTGACGCGGCGAGGATGATGAGATAAAGCCCCTGACTTTGCCCATCCTGTAAGCCAAAAGCTTGAAACAGGCCCACCGCACCTGTCGTCTGTTCAGCAAGCACAATACGAAAGACAAACAGGATCAGCGTGAAGCGCAGAATTTCCGGTGAAAATAGCCAGTGAAGATTCATCAGCGGCTGTTCGCGGTTAATTTCAATCGCGGCAGCGCAGGCAAGTGCGGCGATGGAGATGGCGAGGCAAACGCCGATCCATGGCGCTTCGAACCACCAATAATTTTTGCCCTGAACAAGAATGACGGCCAGAAGGCCGAAGCCGATGGCGATCAATCCATAGGCCACAAAATCCAGCCAATGCAGAACTTTGGCACGCGGAACCTGTGTCATCGGCAACACATATACGACAGCAAAAGCCGCCAGCGACAGGCCTATTTCGACCATATAAAGCTGCTGCCATTGCCCGATATCAAACAGCATCGGCGAAATCACGCGCGCGAATGGCCCAGCAGCCGCTGAGCATGTGAGTGCGAGGCTTAGGCCCCAGGTCATCTTCTTTGCAGGCGGAAAAGCTTCCAGCATATAGAGAAAGCCGATGGTCGAAACGGGCGCTGCGGCAGCACCCGCAATGAAGCGGATCGGAATGGCCGACCAGATATCATAGACCAGCAAATGCAGTAACGATGACACGAGAAAGATTGCGATAGCAATTTCCGCAAAGCGACGAAGCCCAAACTGCGTGCGTATCTTGACCAGCAAAATAGTGAGACTTGCATAGGGCGCCATGTAGGCCGCAATAAGCCACGAGGTTTCTGTCAGGGTTGCGCCCAGCGAACCTTGAATCTGCTGCGTATTGGCCGAGATGAAATACATGCTGAGGCCGCGCGTCGACCACATAAGAACAGACGCTGCGATATAAATTGCAGACATATAAACCGGCATATGCGGAACCGCAGGCGTAGGAACCTGCTGTTGGCTCGGCATTGTCGGTTTATCATCACCTCTCTCAGACATAGCGCATCACCTGTCTTTATCAGTGAGCGCCGTTTCAACGGTCTGGCTGATTTCCTGAAAGACAGTGAGCGCTGTTTCGAGGGCTTGCGGGGAGATCCTTTGCAATAATTCTGCACGGATGGCTTGCGTGATGGCCTGAAGCTGTTTGACCTGTGCCTGCGCTTCGTCCGTGAGCTCAATGCGCTTGGCGCGCCGATCCCCTTCTACAGCAGCACGATAGATAAGCCCCTGTTTTTCCAAACCATCGAGAAGCCGAACCACAGATGGATGCTCTATTTCAAGCGCATCTGCCAGTTCGCGTTGGTTCCAGTTTCTTTGCTCCGCAAGAAGCAGAAGCACGCGGGCTCTTGCAAGTGTCAGCCCCCGCTCGCGAACACGGGAGTCAAAAAGATTGCGCATTTTTCGGGCCGCAGTGGAAAGACCCATAGTGAATGCGGCTTCGAGCTCTTGCTTGGTCAGAGACATTGTGTAGCTATCTATAATATGAGTAGCTACATATATAACTCCCAATCAATCAATGATCAATACTGTTCTAATTTTCTGCGCGCTAATGAAAGAACCGTTCGGCCAATCTGATTATTTTTTACGCCTCGGGAATAAAATCGGCTTTCCGATTGTCTTACGTCATATCGCATGTCGCGATTGGAAATTTGTGTGAGGCAAACCATGAAAACCGCAACTTTTATGTCTGTTTTGGCAATTGCAACGGTAGCGGCATCTTCCGTGCTGGCGGCACCCGCAGTCAAGGCAATGGACACCTCCAAAGGACAGGTTCTGGCTGGTTCAAAAGATATGACGCTCTACACTTTTGACAAAGATAGCAAAGGCATGTCCAACTGCTATGATACTTGTGCAACCAATTGGCCGCCCTTCATGGCCGCAAAAGGTGCCAAGGCCTCTGGCGCATATACGCTTGCAAAGCGCAAGGATGGCAGCGAACAATGGGCGAAAGACGGAATGCCGCTTTATTACTTCATAAAGGACAAGAAAGCTGGCGATGTGACTGGAGACGGCGTTAATGGAGTCTGGCACGCCGCAAAGCCATGAGGCTGATTTGAGCCGTCCCGCTCCCGACAGTTTTGAGGGCCAGCTTCTGGCCCTCCTGCCGATCATGCGGCGCTATTCGCGCAGCCTTGCGAAATCGGACGCCGAGGGCGAGGATTTGCTGCAAGACTGCGTGACCAAAGCGCTATCCCGGCGCAACCAATGGCGTGGCCTCAATCTGCGTGGGTGGATACTCACGATCATGACCAATCTTTATCGCAACAGCTACAAAAGCAAAGCGCGCACCCAATACGAAACGCTGGACGCAGCCGAGAACATAAGCGCTGCCACTGCGGACGATGATCCATTCCAGTTGCAGCAGCTTGAAGTGGCAATCAACAGCCTGTCAGAAGATAATCGTGCCGTCTTGATGTTGATTGTTGTCGAGGGATACAGCTATGGCGAGACTGCGGGAATACTCAAAATCCCCGTTGGCACGGTCATGTCGCGCCTTTCGCGTGCACGGCAACGCCTTGGGGAACATATGAACGGCACGAATGTGGTAACGCTTCGGAGAAACAAATGACAAACCGCAATTCTCCGATAAGTGAAGTGGAACTCCTTAGTTTCGTGGATGATCAATTGTCCGACGACGAAAGAGCCCGTATCGCCAAAGCTCTTGAGAACACCCCCGAACAGGCCGCATTGGTTGAGGAATGGCGCAAACAGAACGAGGGCATCAGACAGCTATTTGGCGGTTATGCGCTCGAAAAAACCAGTGATGTCGGACTGATCCGCTCAACGACCAAACAACACAATTGGCAATATCGCGGGGCAATTGCCGCATCTATCCTGACCGCCTTGGCCATCGGTTGTATTGGCGGCTTTATGGGCTCTCGCCTCTATGACGAGCCAAGACAGATTGCAAATGTGGAAACCCTGCCGGAACAGGCACAGGCCGCTTACCTTGTCTATGCAAGCGAAGTGCGCCATCCGGTCGAAGTCTTCTCCGAGGAAGAGGCACATCTGACAACATGGCTCGGGAAAAGGCTTGATATTCCCGACTTTAAAGTTCCTGATCTCAACGCGCTTGGCTTTCAGCTCGTCGGCGGCCGACTTCTGCCTGTCGATAGCAAACCCGGGGCGTTCTTCATGTATGAAGATGCGACCGGAAAACGTCTTTCAGTTATTGTCGGCCGAAATCTCGAAAATCGTGACACGAGCTTCCGTTTTGCATCAAACGACGGGGTGGAAACCTTCTACTGGATCGATGGCGAACTCGGTTACGCAGTAAGCGGAGAAATATCGCGCGATCAGCTGCGGCAGATCGCTGAAGAGTGTTATCGTCAGTTCCCGGGCTGAAATAATAAAGACAAGTAACTATAATAGACGTTCTCTAAAGACAGGCCTCCGAAAAAGGCTATAGCGTGCAGACTGACAGAACGCACGCAAACAAAAGAACTATGGGGAACCCGTGTGCTTAAATTCCAGAACTCTGTTCTTGAGCTGATCGCAAGGGGTAAGCCTCTGAAGCAGACGCTTATGCGGCTGTGTCTTGAAATGGAGACGCTGATCGCAGATGCCAGTGCGATGGTTTGTTCTGTCGATAGCGCAGGCATGATGCATTTGCTTGCAGCACCCAGCATCCCCGACAGTTATAGCGACGTGCTTGACGGAACTGTTGTCGGACCAGAAGTAGGCTCTTGCGGAAGCGCGATTTATCATAACGCTCCCATTAGTGTTGACGACATCGAGAATGATCCGAAATGGGCAACATACAAAAAATGCGTGCTGCCATTTGGTTTGCTCGCGTGCAGTTCAGTGCCGGTGCACAACGAAGCGGGAGATGTAGTCGGCGCGCTGGCCGTCTATTTTCACAAAAAACACATGCCCTCGGCTTACGAAAGAGAAGTCATCGATACAGGTGCAACTCTCTGTAATCTCGCGATGGCGCGCGAAATGCGCATTCTCAATTATGAGCGCCGGGCGACTGTTGACGAGCAGACAGCGCTTCCCAATCGCGCCGCCTTCGACGACGCCCTTTCACAATTGCGCTGTGAATTGGCGGGTAGTTGGGCGTTGTTTGTCATCGATATCGACAATCTGAAGGTCACAAACGATACCTTTGGCCATGAAGTCGGCGATTTTCTGATTAACACCATCGCAAGCCGCATTTCAGCATCAATGGCACCAGACATCACCTTCCGTACTGGCGGTGACGAGTTTACAGTCGTCATCCAGAGCCATAACGCGCTTTATGACCTTGACCAGACTGCAGAACTGATTTTCAGTGCACTCTCCTCGCCCGTCGAATTTGACGGCCAGACAATCCTGCCCCGCGTGACAATCGGCGGCGCAGTTCTCGCTGCGCAAGACACACAACCGCTGATCGTACGACGCAATGCTGATTTTGCGCTCTATCACGCCAAAGAAAATGCGCGCGGCGGGTTTGTGCGTTATCAGCCCAATGTCGACACGCGCATCGTCCATCGACGCAATTCAATACGGGAAGTGCGTGAAGCACTCGATGAAAAGCGCATCACCGCCCATTATCAGCCTTTGATGCGGCTCGATACGAGAGAAGTTATCGGCTTTGAAGCACTGAGCCGCATGACCACAAAGTCTGGCGACATACTGCCAGCGTCGGTATTTCAGGAGTCGTTCTCGGATGTGCATATCGCATCCGAGATAACACAATATATGCTCACGATCGTCGCGCAGGACATACGGCGCTGGCTCGACATGGGACTGCCAGTTCAGCATGTCGGTGTAAACGTCACGGCGGCCGACTTCTATGTGGGCGATCTTGCGGCCTTCATTTCAAAGACCTTTGGTCGCTACGATGTGCCACTCAGCCATCTTATTATAGAAGTGACCGAAAACGCCTATATCGGCCAACGAGATGATGTTGTCGCATCAGGCATTCGAAACCTCCGTTTGCTAGGCGTCCGCATCGCGCTTGACGATTTTGGTACAGGCTTTGCCGCTTTGGCTCATCTCCTCACCGTTCCCGTCGATATCATTAAAATCGATAAGTCGTTTGTGTGCAGGCTCGCGCCGGGCGACCCGAGTGTGGCGATTGTGAAAGGCATTGTGCAGATCGCTGGCGACCTGAAAATCAAGCTGGTCGCAGAGGGTGTAGAGACCATGGCTCTCGCCGAAACGCTCCAGCAGATGGGGTGCCAGTTGGGTCAGGGGTATGCTTTTTCAAAAGCTGTCAATTACGATAAAGCCACCACATTGCTGCTCGAACGCGGCCAGTATGTTGAGCGCCATCCAATTGCGGAACCGAGACCTTTAAAAGCAATAAACTGAAGCCTCTTACCCTGCTGTGTGATCCAATTTCAGAAAGCCTTCGTATGAGGCTTCATGAATACAAACGTTTCCTTCGGCTCACAGACGTGGCACAAGAAAGCACAGCGCAATTTGCAGCTTCTGGCATTGCCACGTTTGAGCATACGGGATTCAATAGGGATGAACGAACGGACTGCTTCTGAAAATCAGCCCTCTCTGGAGGAATTGATGCTGGCGGTCAGTTCTCGGCGTGACGTGGACGCATTTGAGGCGATTTTCAAGCATTTCGCGCCGCGTGTTAAAGCCTATATGGCCAAACTGTCTGCCGATACGCAAACAGCGGAAGAATTGATGCAAGAAACAATGATTACGGTCTGGAACAAGGCAGACCAGTTTGATTTTTCCAAAGGAGCGTTGTCGACCTGGATCTTCGCGATTGCACGCAACCAGCGCATTGATGCAGTGCGGCGTACCCGCCGACCAGAGTTTGATCCCACAGACCCTGCCTTTGTGCCTGATGAAGAGCAACCAGCCGATGTGAGGATTGCGGAGCAACAATCGGCGAGCCAGTTGCGCGCTGCCATGGCAGATCTGCCGAAAGAGCAAAGCGCCTTGCTGGAGCTGGCATATTTCGAAGAGAGCACGCACAGCGCCATAGCAAAAAAGCTCAACCTCCCCTTGGGAACAGTAAAATCCCGCTTGCGACTTGCGTTCACCAAATTGCGCACCGCACTCGATAATTCGGGAGAACGCTGATGAATATCAATCATCATCTCAGCGACGAACTTCTTTCGAGCTACGCAGCCGGCACTCTCGCCGAAGGCTGGAGTATTGCTGTTGCAACGCATCTGGCGCTTTGCCCTGCATGTCGTTCCCGTTTGAATCATTTTGAGCATATCGGCGGGCAGCTTCTGGACACCGTCGAGCCACAAGAAATCAAGGAGGGTTCGTGGGACGCTATTAAAAGTAAGCTTGCAAACCCATCTCTGCGCGAACCAAAGCCAACAATAACCTCAGCTTCAATTGCAGCACCTGCAATTCTGCCTGAGCCTCTTAGATCGTATGTCGGTGGTGATCTACCAGACCTGAAGTGGAAATCGCTCGGGCGTGGTGCCTATCAGGTGCCTATTGCGATCAATGATGGTGAAACGAATGTGCGATTGCTTAGAATTCCGGCTGGCAAGCCTGTGCCGGAACATGGCCATGGCGGGCGTGAACTGACGCTGGTACTTAGCGGTAGTTTCCACGATGGGACCGGCCTCTTTGCGCGAGGCGACATAGAGGAGGCCGATGCTGATCTCGTGCATCAACCCATCGCCTCACCAGATGGGGATTGTATCTGTCTTGCGGTGACAGATGCCCCGCTCAAATTCCAAAGCTGGCTGATGCGTATGGTCCAGCCTTTGATTGGGATTTAAAAAAGAGTGGCAAGAATGCCACCTTTTTCATCTAGAGCGCATCCCGAGAAATGGGAACCAGTTTTCGGAACAAGATGCGCGTAAAAACAAAGAGATAGAGCATTTCCAATGTTTCGATTGAAACTGGAAATACTCTAGTTCAACACGATAATTGCAGCGTTCAAAGCCGTCGCAAGCGATAGCCAGACGAGATAAGGCACAAACAACAGCGCAGAGATACGATCAGGCTGCCATGCGCGAATAATGAAAAGCAGCACGCAAAGCCAAACACCAACAATAACCACCAGTCCGAGCACTGTCAGATGCGCTCCGAAAAAGACCGGTGACCAGAGAAAATTCAGCAGCATCTGACCAAACCAAGGTCCGCGACGCTGCCATCCCGTATCGCTTATCCATGTACGCCAACCGGCGATAGCTATGAAGATATATAATATTGTCCAGACAGGACCAAACGCTGCATTGGGCGGCGTAAACCATGGTTTCTGTAAAGACGCATACCATTCGCCCGGCGGAAAGCCGATACCGATTGCCATTCCTATGACAACAATGGCAAAGGCAAAGACGGCTAGGAGACCTAATTTCTGCATATGTTTATTCCGATCTATCCGCTGATCCGCGACGTTACCCAATAGCCAATATAGGCCGACACTGCAGAGAGAACAGTGCCCCAGATCAAGTCAGCAATCGTCAGAGTCCACGACCAGTTCTTTAACGTCGCCTGATTGGTCAGATCGTATGTTGCGTAGGCGACAAACCCCAAAAGCGCACCATGAATGAGCGTAACGGTGGCACTACCAGCCAGAAGGCCCGGGCGTACCGCAAAAAACACCAGTCCGAACACGAAGATCACATAGAAAACAATAGCCGGTGCCAGGCGAAAGCCCGGCACAAGCATATCGCCCATGACAGGACGATAAAACACATTTGCCATGTTGGAGAGCCAGACTGAATCAATAGCCAGAAAGGCGATTGCCGTGACCAGATAGGCCGTAAGATAGGTTTTCATCAATATCATTACTCTCTCAATTGATGCGGGACCAACCAACATTCCGGCATAAAAGACCGGCCAGAACGCAGCCATTGGTTGTCATTTTATCGCCGTCCACCTTCACGCTGATTTTGTAGGTCAGGTTGCGCTGCGGATCGAAGGCAGTGCCCGAATATTGGCCGTCCGCTGTTTGATTGATACTCATGACCAGTCGGTCACCGGTCTTTTCCTTGGCCGTTCCGGGCTTGATCCACGTGTTGGTGGCGCAGATATCCTTGCCGCATTCGGCGATGCAAACGCGCGCCTTGCCATCGCCCCGCGCCCAGTTACCACTAATATCAGTAGCCTGCGCCGAAACGGGAAATAACAGTATCATCATGGTAATCGTCAGTATCCATTTCATCGACGCCTCCTGCATCAGTGGACCCGATTTTTATTCATGCTCAATCGTATAAAGGCCGACATTGATCGCGCCTTCCTGAAACCCACCTTCGCAATAGCAAAGGTAATATTCCCACAGCCGCCGGAACCGATGATCGAAGCCCAGCTTTTCGATTTCCGACCAGTTGGACACAAAACGATAGCGCCATTCTGCGAGGGTCTGAGCATAGGAATGACCGAAGTGTTCCACTTCTTTCAGCACCAGTCCGGCCTTGGCGAGATGCCGCTCCAACACCTTGTCTGAAGGTAGAAATCCGCCCGGGAAAATGAATTTCTGGATGAAATCTGCCTTGCGGCGATAATCCTCAAAGCGGGCATCCTCTATCGAAATAATCTGCAACACGGCACGACCATCTGCCTTGAGACAACGCTTCAGCGTCGCAAAATAATCAGGCCAATAGGCTTCACCAACTGCCTCAAACATTTCGATGGAGACGATGCGGTCGAACTGACCTTCAACATCGCGGTAATCCTGAAGATGCAGATCAACTGCATCGCTTTGGCCGGTCTCAGCCACCCCTGCATTCGCCCATGCAAGCTGAGACGGAGACAAGGTGATACCAGTTACGTAGGCATCGCCATGTTCCGCCAGATAGCCCGCCAGGGCACCCCAACCACAGCCGATTTCCAGAATTTTTTCGCCGCCTTCGAGTGCCAGCTTTTCTCTAATGCACTGCAACTTATATTCCTGCGCAGTTTCAAGTGTGGGTGTCTTTTCGTTCCAGATCGCCGATGAATAGAGCATCGATGGATCAAGCCAGCGGCGATAAAAATCATTGCCGAGATCGTAGTGAGCCTCAATGTTTTTGCGGCTGCCGCGCTTTGTATTGGCATTGAGCAAATGCCCCAACCGATGCATCAGCCGCATCCAGCGTGATCCGCGCAAAGTGGAAAGCAACGTGTCGCGATTGCGGGCTGCAAAACGGATGACGGACGTCAGATCAGGTGTTTCCCAGTCACCATCGATATAGGCTTGAGCAAAACCGATATCGCCGCCGGTCAACAGACGGCGCAGCGAGCGCCAGCTTTTGATTGCAATGTTGGCTTCAGGACCGGGGACGGTTCCTTGTGCTGAAATAATTTTTCCCGAAGGCAGTGCAATGACCAAACGACCATGACGGACCTGATTGAGCAGTCGCCGCAATATGCGCGAGGATGGGCTCAAGCCTGCATGAACCGACGTGGGCGCAGCCGGAAAATGAGAGAAATCGTCTAGCTGGCTCATGCTGCCCTGTTCCTCTGCGGTGGATTTTCAGTCCGAATATGGGTGACGGGAAACTGTGGTGGCTGCGGGCGCTTACGAAACCCTATGCCTTTCGCCCAAATTTTCAGCGCTTCCCAGTGGATGCCGCCGACAACACGCAAGGTGAGAAACGGGATGGTAAAAAAGGCACGTAACAGCGCCGCATCGCTCAACTTTACCCGGCGGGCGAGATGACGTGCAGTCAGCAACAGCCCTTCATCATCGAAGCTGTTGATCCTGATCATGAGTTTGTCTGCCGGTGACAGCACTTCAAACTCATAGCGCAGCTTCATGTCCATGAAGGGTGAGACGTAAAACGCCTTGTCGCAGCTCTGAACGATCCGACCGTTCTGCTCGCCATCGACAGGGATCATATAGCCGTGGCGCTGTTTGAACGTATTGTCGACTTCCCACAAAATGGCCGTCAACTCGCCCCCGCGATTGTAGCAAAAGAAGACGCTGAGCGGATTGAACGCCCAACCAAGAATCCGCGGCATTGTGAGCAATCGAATGGCACCGCCATCCGGCTCAATGCCTGCACCGCGCATGGCATCTTCCACCTGCTCGCGAAGCGGTGTCACTGAACCGTTACCTCTGTCTTTCTCGTGGAAAGAAAAGAGATTGAAGCGATTGACCGAAAACAGCCTCAACCTGCTGTGAAGGGCTTCCAACTCGTCTAGATCAAGCAATAGCGAATAAATCTTGTAGCCAAGCTTATGAACCTTTGGCCGCAAGCGCGTATGGGTGACGTGGCCGGGAAAAAGCGCAGATTGGAAGAGCTCGGTCATCCCAGCGCCCTTTCCCTGGTGGGTACAGCATGGCGGACGATGCGTGCACTTTCCTGCTCTACCTGCCATGGACGGCGCAATCCGCCCAAGTCTTCAGCAACCGCCAATCCTGCCTGAAGACCGTCTTCATGAAAGCCTGAGCCAAAATGCGCCCCGCAGAACCATGTCCGCCGTCGGCCTTGCAAAGACCAGATTTCCTTCTGCGCGCGATCGGTCGCCATGTCGAAAATTGGATGCTCATAGATCTCGCGGCGGATGACCAGATCCTCACGCAGCGCACGACATGGGTTGAGCGTAACAAACATATCAGGAGCTGCGCCCAATGGCTGCAAGCGGTTCATCCAATAGGTAATAGATGGCTGCGATGGTCCCGTTGCTGAATTGGTCAGATAATTCCAGCTCGACCATGCTGCGCGGCGCTTGGGCATAAGCGAGGCATCGCGGTGAAGCACAGCTTCATTGCGGGAATATTGAAATGCCCCAAGAATGTGGCTTTCCTCAACGCTTGGATCGTCAAGCATTCGTAGCGCCTGATCAGCATGGGTTGCGATAACCACATCATCAAATGCATAGGAAACACCGTTTCCATCGACCAGCTCCACTGCATTTCCAGAGCGCCGCACTGTTTTAATCGGTGTTGAGAGTTTGATGTTGTCCGCATAAGGCTTCGTGATACGCTTCACATATTCGCGGCTACCGCCTTCCACCGTTCGCCAAATCGGGCGCCCCCGCAGATCAAGCAAGCCATGATTGCAGCAAAAGCGCACAAAGCTTGCAGCCGGATAACGCCCGACCTCCATGGCAGGCGTGGACCAGATCGCAGCCGCCATTGGATAAAGATGGTCCTCACGAAACGCTCTGCCATAACCATTTCGTGTCAAATAATCATCAAGTGAATTGCTGCCCATCATTTTCATATCTTTGGGCGCATTGCGATAAAAGCGCAAAAGATCGCGGATCATCGACCAGAAGCGTGGGCTTACAAGATTGGAGCGTTGGGCGAATAAACCCAGTCCCGTACCACCCGAATATTCGTAGGCGCCATTTCCGACTGAAACCGCAAAAGACATGTTCGATGAGACTGTAGGGACTTCTAGCGTGCGGAAGAGTGCTGTCAGGTTTGGATAGGTTACTTCATTATAGACAATGAACCCCGTATCAACCGCGACGCTTCCGGCGCTGCTTGCAAATTCGACAGTGTTGCTGTGCCCGCCGATGCGGTTTGCCGCTTCAAACACAGTGACATCATGGCGTTGCGAGAGGAGCCACGCAGCCGACAATCCGGAAATCCCGCTGCCGATAACCGCGATCTTGAGACGTTTAGAGCTGCCGGGATGGTTCGTGATATCCATAAGTCCCTCTCTTCGCAGTGTCTTTGCTGCATTTTCATCGTCTTACGTTTTGAGAAGGGAATTGGTTCAATCCTGTGCCGAAATTTTTTCATTTTTTCAGCGGACTAAGGAAACCAAAAGGCAAGACTGAACGTATTGCATGTAGGAAATGCACTCATGACCAAAGGTCTGTCATGCAACTCGGTCTGCTTTTGATTGTCGCGATAAGCCTGTCTGCCATCATGGTTTTTGCATGGGCGCTTCAGCAGAAGACCGGCAAAAGCGGCTGGATTGATGCGATTTGGTCGTTCTCAGTGGGTGTGGGGTCTGTTATCGCCGTCCTTCTAGCAAATGCGTCGTGGCAGCGCCGTTCAGCGATCCTGCTCCTTATTCTTATGTGGTCGCTGCGTCTTGGTTTGCACATTACCCAGAGAAGCATGGGACATGGTGAAGACCCGCGTTATGCAAAGCTTATGAAAGAATGGGGCGCTGATGCTTCAAAGCGCCTTTTCTGGTTTTTACAAATACAGGCATCGGCCGCATTCATTCTGGTTCTGGCAGTCTATCTTGCGGTAATAAGCCGACCCGACTTTCCGCATTTTTGGGACGCTATTGCGGTTGCAGTCATCGCAATAGCGCTCACGGGCGAAGCGCTTTCTGACGCGCAGCTCGCACAGTTTCGCAAAACACCAGAGGCCAAAACCGAAGTCTGCGAAACAGGTCTATGGGCCTATTCGCGACATCCAAACTATTTCTTCGAATGGCTGTTCTGGTGCGCGTGGCCACTGATGGCGATCACCACCTCGCCATGGAGTTGGCTGTCGTTGCTCGCGCCTATTCAGATGTATTGGCTGCTGGTGCATGTCTCAGGCATCCCGCCGCTCGAAGAACACATGCTGAAATCGCGCGGTGAAAATTTCCGCGCCCTTCAACATCGCGTCAATGCGTTTTTCCCCGGACCCCGAAACAATTCACACGGATCAGGAGCCTCAACATGAATATGCTGGCATATGCAATCAATGCGGCAGAACGCGTTCCTCTGAGTGACACGATCACGCTAGCCGGTATCGATTATCTCTGTGGCCGCACCAAGCGACGGCTGGCGGAAACGCCGGAAGATATCGAACAGGATTTTCTTCAAACCATGAAGAATTTTCCTGTTGCCACCCATACCGATGACGCCAATCGCCAGCATTATGAATTGCCCCCGCATTTCTTTGAACTGGCGCTGGGGCCACAGCGCAAATATTCCTGCTGTCTCTATCCCGATAAAAACACCACCCTCGAACACGCCGAAACCTATGCGCTAAGCGAAACCGTGCGCCATGCCGACCTCAGGGACGGAATGAATATTCTGGAGCTTGGCTGCGGCTGGGGTTCCCTGTCGCTTTATCTCGCTGAGAACTTCCCCAATTCCCACGTCGTTTCAGTCTCCAATTCTGCACCACAGCGCACCTATATCGAAGCACAGGCAGCGACGCGTGGTCTTAAAAACCTCACGGTCATCACAGCAGATATGAACGGCTTTTCAATCGACCAGCGCTTTGATCGGGTGGTTTCGGTTGAGATGTTCGAACATATGTCGAACTGGCAATCATTGTTTGAACGCGTCCGCGGATGGCTTCATGCGGATGGCAGACTGTTCATCCATGTCTTCACCCACCGCGATCGCTCCTATCGCTTCAATCATGAAAATCCTGCCGACTGGATTGCCCATCACTTCTTCACCGGTGGCATCATGCCCGCCTTCGATCTCCCCCACCGCTTCGGCGATCTCTTCATGGTCGAACAGGACTGGCGCTGGTCGGGCAGGCATTATCAGCAAACAGCTTTGGATTGGCTCAAGAATTTCGACAATTCGATTGATCAGATCAGGCCAATTCTGCAACAGGTTTACGTGCAGGATGCTGGCCTCTGGGAACGCCGCTGGCGGCTTTTCTTTCTCGCAACTGCCGGGCTATTTGGCCATGAAAATGGTGATGTCTGGGGCGTCGGGCACTATCTTTTGAAGCCTGTCAAATAAGGATTATTCTATGATTGCGAATGTGCTTGTCTGGTTGCGCAACGATCTGCGTCTTGCCGACAACCCTGCCCTTCATGCCGCGGTTAAGCTCGGTGGCAAGATCACAGCGCTTTATGTACATGAGACCAATCAGCAATTGCGCTCGCCCGGCGGAGCTGTGCTTTGGTGGCTGGAGCAGAGCCTTAATTCGCTTGAAAAGAGTCTCAACGAACGCAATGTCAATTTGCTTGTAGCGCGAGGCGAAGCACTCGATATCATCGAAAAACTGATCGAAGAAAACGGCTTTGATGCCGTTTTCTGGAACCGGCGTTATGCTCCGCAGGAGCGGGACGTTGATTCAATCGTCAAATCCAGATTAAAAGACAAAGGCCTCAATGTTGAATCCTTTGCTGGCAATCTTCTGTCGGAACCATGGGAGATCAAAACAGGTGGCGGCGGTCCTTATCAGGTCTTCACACCCTATGCCAGAACGCTACGTCAGCAGGGTGTAACCCGACCACTCTCCTCGTCTGACTGGAAAGCCGAGCAATCTACGGGCAGGCAAAAACGGGAAGCTTACAAGCAACCGTTCTGGTCAAAAAAGATGATTGGTTTGTGGGAAATAGGCGAAGCGGCGGCTATTGATCAGTTATATCATTTCTTCGATGAAACTACTCAAAACTATGCTGGCGATCGTGACCGGCCTGATGTCGAAGGAACCTCCAAACTCTCGCCGCACCTCCGCTTTGGAGAGATCAGCCCACGACAGGCATGGTACGCAACGCTGTCGTTGATGGATGAGCATCCAAACACCCAGACCGGTGGCGAGAAGTTTCTTTCCGAACTGATCTGGCGCGATTTCCATTATCACCAGCTCTATTATCGTCCTGACATTGCCGAAAACGATATGCGCAACACGCTTGCCGATATTCAGTGGCAAAGTAACCCGCAAGCACTGGGGGCATGGAAGAAGGGTAATACCGGTATTCCGATGATTGATGCCGGTATGCGTCAGCTTTGGGCCACAGGCTGGATGCATAACCGCGTACGAATGCTTGTGGCATCGGTGTTGAGCAAAAACATGCAGATCGACTGGCGTGAAGGCGAAAAATGGTTCTGGGATACGCTTGTTGATGCCGATATCGCCAGCAATCCTGGAAGCTGGCAATGGGTTGCTGGTTGCGGCATGGATGCGGCCCCCTATTTCCGCGTGTTCAATCCCGTTCTACAGGGTGATAAGTTTGATACCGGTGGTGCATATGTGCGCGAATGGGTGCCGGAAATCGCATCCCTGCCAGATCGCTGGATCCACAAGCCGTTTGCGGCGCCGGAAAACGTTTTACGAGAAGCGGGGATCGTTCTTGGGAAAACTTACCCACTTCCCGTCTTCAAGGCGCCGAAGGCAGGGAAATAATCCCGATCAGAACTTCTGCATTAACCGACGCGCAGCGAGCTCGCTGCGCTTTAGATCTTTGTAGATATCGCGCTTGGCAGCATGGAATTCGCTGACCAAGCCTTTCTGCGGCTCAATTGTTTCAGCAATGGCGCTCATGCTGGCTGCAACTTGAGACAAATCGCTTTTCTCAAAAGCGCTCGCACCTGCGATACCAGAGCCAAGCAGAACTGGTTCTGCTGAAGTCGGCAGGGCCACTTCCAGTCCCGTTGCATCGGCCAATATCCGGCGCATGAGCGCGCTTCGTGCAGCGCCTCCACTGACGATTATCGAGCGGATGGGAATATCCTTGGCAGTCAGTGCGTCTAGAATGTCTGCTGTGCCATAAGCCAGTCCGCAAAGGCCAGCGACTAACAGACGAACCAGATTCTCGCGGGATGCATCAAGCTTGATACCCGTGATCGTGCCAGTGGCTTCGGGATCGGCATCTGGTGCACGATTGCCCAAAAACTCCGGCACGACATGAAGCCCCTTTGCCAGAAGCGCCACTTTTGAAAGCTCCCCCGCAGCATCGATAGCGAGTTGTTCAAGATAATCGAGGAGCGACAGGCCTTTGGCTGCCGCTTCCTTCTCGGCCTCGGCCTTGTAAGGATGCATACCAACCAGATAATCAGTCGCTGCACCAAATGCCGACTGCCCGCCTTCATTGAGCCAGAGGCCAGGCATCATCGCACCCCAATAAGGACCCCAGACGCCATCCACAAAGGCAGGCTTCTCTGTAACACTCATCGTGCAGGCGGAGGTGCCGATAATCAGCGCCAGCCGTGAGCGCATATCGACAGCGCTATCGCTATCCGCACTGCCTGCAATGGTGCCTACACCACCTGCATGGGCATCGATGAGAGAGGCGCCGACAGCCGTACCAGCAAGAAGTCCAAGTTCCTTTGCAGCCTGCTCAGTCAGGCCCTGCCCCAATGGGGCCGCAATATCAACGATGTCAGTTCCTATGCGGGCAAAACCTTCATCGGCCAGCACACCAAGACCGATAGTGCGGAAATAGTCTTCATCCCAGCGTTTTTCATGGCCAAGATAGGTCCATTTGCAAACCACCGTACAGAGTGAGCGCGAATGGCTACCAGTTGCACGATAGGTGAGATAATCAGGCAAATCGAAAAAAAGGCCCGCGGTATTGAAGGTTTGAGGGTTGTTTTCCTTCAACCAGAGCAGCTTCGGTGTTTCCATTTCTGGCGAAATGCGGCCACCTACATATTTCAAAACGGGATGGGCTGTCGCGTTGATGCGTTCGGCTTGTTCGCGGGCACGATGATCCATCCAGACGACGATATTTCGTTCCGCTTCTCCTGCAGGGCTCGCGGGCAATGGATTGCCCTCTTTGTCGAGAATAACCAGCGAACAGGTGGCATCAAAACCAATGCCTTTGACGGATTCCGGGGCAATTTTTGCCTGCTTCAGCGCTGCCGCCACTGAGTTGCAAACAGCCTGCCAGATATCGTCCGAGGATTGCTCGACGATATCCGAGCCCTGCTTCCACATACGAATATTTTGCTTAGCACTCGCAAGCAATTCTCCATCGCGTGTAAAGAGCCCTGCCCGTGCGCTGCCCGTTCCGACATCAACACCCAGAAATACGTCCACCTTACGCCTCCCATGCAAGCATGGCGCGCCACAATCAGCGCACCATGCAGCGTCTTGGCTACAACATCGGCCAGAAAATCGGAACCGGTTTTTTGCTGACCTATTGCAGCGAAGAACCGTTTGCGCGTGTTCCGCAAAGATGAACCTCAATGCCCAGCTGATGCGCGAGACTGGCCTTAGTCAGCATTGCGTTATCAGCGGCTGACACATCACGCGCATAGACCACCTGAATATGGTTGGCCTTGTGACGCGCCATCATCTGATCGCGGGTTACGCCATAAAGCACGCCATGCATCATCGGCCATTCGCGATTGGTGAGATCCCAGCGCCTTTCGGTCTCTTCAGAAGAGAGCGACACCGCTTTACCGCGGCCAATATCCATTTTGAGACGCCCGTCTTCAACATAGATACGCGACCATATAAGTTCACCCGGCCTGGCAATGCCACGCAGAGTGCCACCACCTTTGGCGAAGAACATGGGTGGCTGCCGCACAGAATCCGAGCCACGATAACCGCCCTCATGATGCGCCGGTGGTGCTGCACCTGAAATCTCGAACACCCAGACGTAATCGCCCGTCGTGCCACCATGATCCGCATCGCCCCAACGCAGATCATGGAGTGTCGTTTCGACAGGTTCCCCAAGAGCGCGATGCAGACGGTTGATCATCAAAGCATCAAGACCGGCGCATTCATCCACCTCATTGAAGTGAACCACAGCCTTGCCGTCACGGATGATCTGCCCTTCCGCATTTCGCACTGGCGGGCGATCCTCATTGTTGAGCAGCCCTTCAACAAGATCGGACGCCGGGAGCAAGTCTCTCAAACCCTGCTGATATTGAATGCCAATTGTTTCGCACCCAAACTGCTCTGCCATGCGCACAGCAGCAATATAGGTCTGGCATTGACCAATCACCTGCGCTTCCGTCAACTCCTGCGCATCGTCTTTGCCAAGATGAAAGGTCATCCCGGCATCGAGCAACCATTGATAAGCCTGCCGGGCCTCATCCTGCGAAACATTGATTGCCGCATGATAAAGCGCTGACTGCGACAGGCGCTCTTTGAAGACGCCCAATGGAAACAACAGTTCGTCGGGAATGATCGCATTATACATTCCCATGCAGCCTTCATCAAAAATGCCCATAATGGATCGATTTTCAATGAGGTCTTTGGCGATGTGCGAAGCCTGTTCGACAAGATGCGGCGGCACATGCGCGTTATCAAACTGCGTCACATGCGATGTATCATGTGAGGCAATCTTGCCGGTTTTCAGCCACTCATCAAGCTTGTCGAGAAACCACTGATCCGTGAAATCCTCGCTCCAGAGCGACGCATATTCAACACCCGCCTTGGTCAGCGATCCGTTGAGATTGAGCAGCCCAACCAAACCGGGATAGGTTCCCGACCAGTTGGCAACTGTCAGGATTGGTCCGCGATGAGCAATCAATCCGGCCAGAACGTTCTGCGAATATTGCCAGACTGCCTCGGCAACAATCAGCGGCGCATAGCGATCAATCTTGGAGAAGACTTCAATGCCCTGCTTTTGCGTTGCGATGAAACCGTGGCCGGTTTTTCGATCAACGCCATGTCCGCGCGACGCTTTCCGACCCAGTTTTTCGATTGCCGCTACAAGGCGGCTTTCCATATTGGCCTGTTCGGGCCAGCATTGAATGTTTGCGCTTTCACGCAAGTCACCGTTGGCGACAAGAATGATATCCTGCATGTGGTCTCCTCCTCTGGAACCGATGCTTTGTCCTCAACAAGCAGTTCAACTGCTCTGATCAGACAGGACCGGTTGATCCCAAAGGCCAGACGCTCTGCAGCTTCTCACCCGACAAAATGCGTTCACGGCATTGGATTTCACCATCGCCATTGGCATCTGCGTCGTCCGCTATGACGGCAACCAGTTCTTCCGGGATAACCACGACACCGGAGATATCAGCGAAGATCACATCTCCCGGACGCACGCGAACGCCATTGATGTTCAGCTCAACCTGCGACTTGGTTGGCTCCATTCGTCCTGATACACCGACCGGACTTACACCGCGCGCGAACAGCGGGTAGTCGAGCTTCTTCACTTCGGCGATATCGCGTACCGTGCCATTGACGATGGTTGCAGCGGCGCCTGCTGTTTTTGCACCTGTCGACATCAGCTCGCCTGTACCCGAGCCTTCGGCACAAGACGCATCCACCAGCAAAATACCGCCATCAACGACTGAATCAATCGTGCCGTGATAGACATCCTGTGGCTGACCGGTCCGTGTGCTTTTTTCATAAAGAACAGTGTGGACGGGACCGCAAATAACCTGACCAGGCTTCAACACGCTTTGCAGGCTGAGACCCTGCAGAAAGCCATAGAAGCCGTGCTTGTCCATGACGTCCTGAATGTCGCCGGAGTACCAGCGCGAAAGACGCTTGATGGCATCCCAGTTGACGCGCGAATAATCATAGCTGCTCATTGTTTCGTTCTTCCGTTTTAGCCCGTTTCAGGCCTGTTTCTGGATTGTCTGATCGCCTGTTCGAGATAAGCTGTGCTGTTGGTGATGTGTTCACGCATTGCTTCGCGCGCATCACCGGCTTTACCTGCTGCGATCAGCCCGTAAATATTCTCATGTTCTGCAAGCCCCGCACTCAACTTCTTGCGCGGGACCCGGCTTGAAACCTTGATCACTTCTGAAATCAGCGAGTGCAGGTTTGCATGTAAGGAAGACAGAATTTCATTGCCCAAAGACTGAACCAGCGCCCTATGAAAGGCCGCATCACCCTCTGCAAAGCGGGAAAAATCATTATCCCCGGCAGACTGGCGCATGACATCGAGCGCTGCTGTGACGCCATCGCGCAACTGCCCCTCACCCGATGCAAGTCGCCCAGCCACATCCACTTCGATCAGACGACGTACATCCATCGCCTGAACGAGATAGGAGGAATCACGCGCAAAGAGTGATCCAACAGACGAGACAAGCGAATCCATGAATTCGCCCACATCATCCCGCACCACCTCGGCTCGCTCACCGTGCTTGCGGCGCACAAGACCTTTGGTCTCAAGAACCTGCATGGCTTCGCGAACGGATCGCGTGCTGACACCGAATGTCCTGCCAATTTCCGCTTCTGACGGAAGACGTTCTCCGACTTGAAGTTCCCCTGACAGAATGCGTGCCTCGATCGTTGCAACAATATGCATATGCAGCTTGCCGCGATCGACATGTGGAGAGACCGAACCTATCACCATTTTACAGCTCCGAAGCCCGAGATAAGGCACTTCTTTATAAATTAGAGTTATGACATATGTCATATGTAAAATCGCATTATATGTCAAGTTTTCGACATATTCGCAAGCAAATCCGGCTCCCATTCAGTCAGGGAAAACCTCAACAATTACCAGGCTGTAAAGCCACCATCCACCACGACATTCGAACCGGTCATGTAAGACGAAGCATCGGATGCCAAGAAACGGATGATGCCGTTATATTCATTGATCTCGGCCTGACGACGCATTGGCACGCGATCAAGGAAGGCATCGATGAATTCCTTATCGAAACTTGCGGTCTTCACACCACCAAACGAAATCAGGTTCACACGAACGTTCTTTTCACCCCAATAGGTGCCAAGATAGCGCGTAAGATTGATCAGGCCCGACTTGGAAGCCGCATAGGAAATCGCCTTGATAAAGGGAACGCCATCGCGCTTTTCACGATAGGCGTAAAGTGCCTGATTGGGTGAAACCAGACCATAGATCGAGCCAACATTGATGATCGAACCCCGACCTTCAGAAGCCATGTGGCTGCCGATAACCTGACTGGTCAGCATAACGCCGGTGAGGTTGGTATCGATGATGTCATCCCAGAATTTCTGCGGATAGACCTCGAACGGTGCATTCTGCTCTGCTGAACCGTCTGGCTTTGAATCGATGCCCGCATTGTTGACAAGCACATGTGGCACACCCCAATCGGCGATCAACTGCTTGGTCGCAGCTTCCAGCGCGGCCTTATCCGTGACGCTTGCTTCATAGACACGAATGCGGTCTTCAAGTCCGGGAAACTTTTCAGCAATCTGCTCACGTGTGAACGGGCGACGGCTGAAGATCGCCACTTTTGCACCGGCTTCGGCCAGCGACTTGGAAAACTGCGTTCCCAGCTGCCCAAGTCCGCCTGTTACAACCGCAACGCGATCTTTGACGCTAAAAATATCAGTCATTATTGTGTTCTCCTCGCAGATTTTATGCCTTGGCCGACGTGTCGATGGCTTCGCGTGCGCGACGGTTTCCTTCATTGAGGAACATCACATCATTGCCCATGATGATCATGTCCACGCCCTTCTTCTTGAGCGCAGTCACGCTTTCAGCAACCGGCGGAATGCATGGGGCCATAACCTTGATGTCGCGCGCATGGCACTTCTCGATGAGCTCGCTCAGCTTCTCATCGACTTCCGGATGCGACATCGAATAGTCGATAGAAATGCGGCGCGAGATTGAGTAATCGGCTGGGCCGAAGTTGATGACGTCAATGCCTTCGACATCGAGAATTTCATCGATATTGTCGAAGAACTCAAAGCTCTCAGCCATTGGGATTACAAGCTTATTGGCGTTCTCACGTTCCATATAGGACGACCATTGAAAGCCCGGTCCGGCAAATCCTGCGGCACGGCAGGACGCATCACCACCACGACGACCATAAGGTGGGAATTTTGCAGCGCGCACGATAGCGCGGGCCTGTTCCGCTGTATTGACCTGCGGTACGATAACGCCGGTTGCGCCGATTTCGAGCGACTTGCGGATATCCCATTCATTGGTGCCGCGAACGCGGACCAACGGTGCAATACCCGACAGAAGTGCTGCCATCACCAGCTTTTCCATATGGGTATCGATATTGACCGGTGTATGTTCGGCGTCAATGAATGCGAAATCCAGACCCCAGTTGCCAGCAACTTCGATTGCTGTCGTCGAACCGGTGTAGAATGTCGTACCGAATGTCGCTTCGCCATTGCGTAGCTTTTCGGCCAGTTTAAGATTTTCAACTACAGGCACTGCTCTCTCCTTGAGTCAGTTGTTATGTGGGGAATAGAATTTAGTTGGATCACTTCACGTCGGAGGCAATAAAGGCCTGCAACTCCGGCGTTTTAGGATTTGCGAAAAGGTCTTCGGAAAGGCCAGCCTCCCAGACTTTGCCCTCGTGCATGAAAACGGTATGGGTCGCGACACGACGGGCAAAACCCATCTCATGCGTGACTAGAAGCATGGTCATGCCAGTTTTGGCGAGTTCGGCTATGGTCTTCAAAACCTCACCGGTCAGCTCCGGATCAAGCGCCGAGGTCACTTCGTCAAACAGCATGACTTTCGGCTTCATCGCCAATGATCTGGCAATCGCTGCGCGCTGCTGTTGCCCGCCGGATAGGGAATCCGGATAAGCGTTTTTCTTCTCAAGCAGGCCGACTTTCGACAACACTTCATCGACCAGCGCATCTTGCTCCGCCTTGGGCACGTTTTTGACGATGCGTGGCGCCAGCTTGATATTTTCAGCGACCGTTAAATGGGGGAACAGATTATAGCTCTGGAACACCATCCCCACCTCCTTGCGCAAATCGCGCAGGCGTTTGTTGGTGCCATCCAGCTTGTGTCCAACCACCTCAATCGACCCGGCGTCAAACAACTCAAGCCCATTGATGCAGCGAAGCATGGTGCTCTTGCCCGAACCGGACCGCCCGATTACCGCGACTGTTTCGCCCGGTTCGACCGAAAGGTTCACGCCCTTCAACACAGGAAGATATCCGAAAGATTTTTGCAGGTTATCAATGCGCAGCGCTGGCATTTTTCTGCTCCTTTAATTTCTCGCTCCACCACGACAACGGATAGCAAAGGGCGAAATACATCACCGCAACAGTCAGAAAGACGTGGAAAGGCTGGAAGGTCATATTATTCAGAAGCTGTCCGGCACGGGTGAGTTCGACAAAGCCGATCAGGGCCGTTACCGAGGTATTCTTGATCACCTGCACCATGAAACCAACAGTTGGTCCGAGAGCGATGCGGAATGCTTGCGGCAAGATCACATAACGCAGGGTTTGTGGTCCGCTGAGCGCGAGTGAATCCGAGGCTTCCCACTGGGCACGCGGAATGGATTCAATACATCCGCGCCAGATATCCGCCAAAAAGGCCGTCGTATAAATCGTCAGCGAGATCGCTGCGGCAGCCAGTGGCGGGAAGTAGAACCCAAGGAAGCTCAAGCCGTAGAACGACAGGAACAACAGGATCAGAAGCGGCGTTGCCTGCACGAGCTGGATATAGCCCATGATGATCCAGCGCAGCCATTTTGGTCCCAGCGAGCGACCCAGCGCAAAGAGCAATCCCAGAAAACCGCCGCAGACAAAAGTGATGAGTGAAAGACCGACCGTCCACCAAAGGCCTTGGATCAGGAACTGTATGCTTGTCCATCCGAATGACTGGATCATGGCTTTTGCTCCTGTACGTCGAGCATCAATGCAGCCGTCTCATTGCTGACATCCACGCGGCGGCGGAACAGCCAAAGGCCAAACAGCATGTAGATGAAGCGGAAAAAGAAGGTGATACAAATATAGATGGCAGCCACGATCAGGAAGGTTTCAAGACTTCTGAACGTCTGGGACTCGATGGTCCCCGCCGCCATGGTCAGTTCTTTTGCTGAAACCGCCGACACAATTGAAGTGCCCAACAAAGTCAGCGTCAGCTGTCCCGTTAGTGCAGGATACACAATCTGCAAGGCTGGAACCAAAACCACATAGCGCATGACCTGCAGCTGCGACAAACCAAGTGCCAGTCCAGCCTGAATCTGGGTCTTCGGAATTGCAACCAGACCAGCGCGAAATATCTCCGCCGAATAGGCGCCAAGATTGAGCGACACCGCAAAAATTGCTGCCTGATTGGCATCGAGTTTGATCCCTGTATAAGGCAAACCGAAATAAATCAGGAAGAGTTGCACCAGAAGCGGTGTGTTGCGGAATGCTTCGACATAGATCGCGCCGATATTCCTGCCCCAACGCGGACCGTTAAACCGCAGCAGAGACACGGCAAGACCGATCGTCAGGCCGATAGCGATCGCCTCCGCAGACAGAATTATCGTGTTGATTGCGCCGGTTACAAGCTCTGGAGCTCGGGCAAACACCGGAGCGAAGTCCATCACATAGGCCATTGTGTTGATCTTTCAGAGTTAACAGCGGCGCTAAAAGAGATGACGAGACGCCGTAACACTTTAACTTTTATGCTTATTCTTCGGTCGATCCAAACATCGCACAAGGAACACGGCATGAAGGAACGGGATGTCGCATACATTTCGGCATGCGACGCCGATCAGACAGAAAGGACTTAGAATGTCGGGAGTTTTCCACCCGGAATTGGGCCACCAATCCACTTTTGATGGAGTTCATTCAGACGGCCCGTAACTTCTTCGTAGTAGATGAAATTATTCAGCCACTGATGAAGCTCAAATGCATCCTTGCGCGTGGCCATAGACCAGTAGAGCGTAAAGATCGGCACATCTTTCTTGATTTCAAGATTGGTGAGGTTCCGCTTTTTGATGATGTCTTCGGCAACCGTTGCAACTGCTGCTGTGGCATCAACCTGCCCCGAAATCAGCGCCTGCATTGCAAGCGCATCGTCATCGAAACGGACAACTTCAAGCCCTTCGATGCCATAACCACTTACCGCAACATCCTGCGTACTGCCCTTCGGCACCGAGATGCGCTTGCCTGCAAGGTCCTGCAAAGATTCAACCTTGAGGTCTTTTGCAGCAATGAAGCGCATTTCATAAGCGCCATAAGGGTTGGTCATCAGAAAGGTTTTGGCGCGTTCTGGCGTTGCTGTCATCTGCGCAATCAGAAAGTCTACACGACCGGACTCAAGCGCTGCCGAGCGCGAAGCATTATTTACCGGCACGACTTCCAGATTAACGCCGAGCGCCTTTGCGGCATCACGTGCGACTTCGACGAGAAACCCGTCGGTTTTGCCGCTTGCATCAACCGTGTCGTATGGCGGAATGCCTGTCAGCACACCGACCGTGACAGTTCCTTTTCCGGTAATGTCAGACAAAGATTGCGCCATGACTGATGATGCACCAGCGCACAAGGCAGAAGCGAAAGTTGCAGCAAGCGCAAAACGCTTCAACAATTTCGAGATCATGATTTCCTCCAGCTTTTTCTGCCCAAGCACCGTCCCATGGCACTTCGACATTTCCTCCCGCAGTGCCTTTTATTCTGCCCTGATCCTCATCAGGCTGACACAGCATCTGTCATATGACTTATGTCATAAGTTGAGTCAAGCTTCTTTTCCGCGCTTTTGCGCGAGAAAGAAACGTCTCTGGCTTATCCAAGAGGGTAATATTGTGAGAATTTGGCCATAAGAAACCCGGCCTCACCATCCGATGGAATCAGATTAATTTATAATATTATCAAAGTATTATCGATCAGATCGGCGCATCTCACGTGCGGGAAAATAGATGGCGGAGACCATCAAAAACGTTAGGTTCTTTATAAGAAAGTATCTAGCGGAGTGCTTCAAGTTCAGCGATGCGCGCAGCACTATCCTGCTCCAAAGCCCGCGTCATTTCGCGGATAATTGTTTCAGCCAGCACGAAAAGCGCTGCCGATGAGTCCCATGCGGAAGGCACGGTAATACGGCCTGCCAATACGTGGCGTGCCACGCGCGCGATGGGTGAAAGCCACTGATCCGTAATCAGGACGACTTCAACGCCTCGCCCCCTTGCTTTCTCAGCAAGCTTCAACAGACTGTCCTGATAACGGCGTATATCGAAGACGACCAGAACATCTCTTTTGCCCATATCCAGCAAACGATCCCGCCACACACTTTCCTGTCCGCCAAGATGAAACACATGTGGGCGAATAATCGACATATGCGCCGCCATATATTGCGCGATCGGATCGGTGAACCGTCCACCGATCAGATAGACATTTCCCCTGGAATTGCTCAGTGCCGAAACCACTTGCCGCAACTGCTTCTCGCCTAAGTGACGGAAGGTCTCGCGAATATTCTCCAGCGTATGTTCCACTGCCGGATATGCAGCATCCCTGCCCTTTTCGGGATGCTCGTTACGGTGATGCGGCGATTGAAGCTGCGCTGCAAGTTCGTCCTGCAACCGAGCCTGAAAATCGGGGTAATTCTGAAAGCCAAGGCGATTGACGAACCGCAGGATCGTTGGTGAGCTGACACCGGCCTGTGCGGAAAACTCAGCCACAGTTTTAAGCCCCAGCATGGGATAATTCGCGATCAATGTTTGTGCTGCACTGCGTTCACCAGCAGGCATCGTATCAATACGCTCATTAATCAGTTCCGCGACGCTCGTGCTCGTCATTGCGGCATTTTCCATTCTGGCAGCTCTTTTCAAATTCGGGCAAAATTGTGTTTGACAAATTATCATACGACGTATCAAATAATCCGCAATAGCGCATAATTGTAAAAAACGTAACATAAGTTACAGCGCGGGGAACAAGCAGAATGACGGACGAGCGAGATAATCGCGCGGCTACTGGAGCTATGTCTTTTGAGCCGTATTTTGTCATAAACGAGGAAGGGAAAAGCCCCTATCTCTTCGTTTGCGAACACGCATCCAATTTCATACCGGACAGCTTCGACGGACTTGGGCTCGACGCGGAAGCTCTCAACGCGCATATCGCATGGGATCCCGGCGCGGTTGAAGTTGCGAGGCATTTAAGCGCCGCACTCGATGCTCCTCTTGTCGAAGCCGGCCTTTCGCGCCTGCTTATCGATTGCAACCGCCCCCTCGATGCGCGGGATCTTATTCCTGAAATCAGCGAAACAACGGTTGTTCCGGGCAATCACGAACTCGGCTCGGTGGAAAGAACCGCGCGGATTGATCTATCGCACAGACCGTTTCACCGCCGGATCGAAGAGGTCATCAATGCCCGCGCAGCACGCGGTCAGGCATCATGGGTGGTAACCATCCATTCTTTCACCCCGATCTATCGCGGTGTTTCGCGTCCCTGGCAAATTGGCATCATTCACGATCAGGACGACCGGATCGCGGCACCACTGATTGCTGCTTTAAAGCAGGACAGGAGCCTCAATGTCGGGGTGAACGAGCCCTATTCACCCGCTGATCGGGTCTATTACACGCTGGAGCGTCATGCACGACCACGCAATACACCGTGCGCGATGATTGAACTCCGCAACAATGAAATCACGAACAAAGACACACAGGATGCCTGGGCCGCGCGGCTCGCAACAATCTTTACAGATATTGCGAAGACGCTGGACCCTCAACTTCAACTCACCAGACCGAAGGCCTGAAGGAGCGGGAAATGCCGAAGCCGATCAGACTATTCGTCAAATATGTTGATGCGCTGAATTATTATGTCGGGCGCTTTGCCATGTATCTCTTTTTCGTACTTGGCGCCTGCCTTCTTTATTCAACCTTTTCGCGCGTTGTACTGGGTGTGCCGGTGAACTGGGTACTGGAAATGTCCCAGTTCCTTCTCTCTGCCTATTATCTGCTGGGTGGAGCCTATGCCATGCAGCAGGGCGCGCATGTGCGTATGGATCTGTTCTTTGATCGCCTGAGCCCACGCAGGAAGGCGATCACCGATATGATCACCATTCTCTTCATCATCTTCTATCTGGGAGTGATGGTGATGGGCGGCATCTCATCCACCAATTACGCGATCGTCTATAGCCAGAAGAATTATACGGCCTGGGCACCGGTCTTGTGGCCGATCAAACTCATCATGACAGTGGGCATCTTCCTTCTGCTTCTTCAATGCGTCTCGAATTTCTTCAAGGACTGGGCCTCCTGGCGGGGGAAACCAATCGAAACCATTGCAGGCCCTGCGATTGAGGAAGGCCACCACATATGAGTTCCGAATTCATCACACTTTTCATGTTCGCCACGATGATGGTGCTGCTGATGACAGGTCAGCGCGTCTTCGGTGTGATCGGATTTGTGGGCACAATCGCAGCACTTCTGCTCTGGGGCAAGGGTTCCTTCGAGATGCCCTACAATGCCACATTCGCGGTGTTGAACTGGTATCCGCTCATAACTGTGCCGTTCTTTGTTTTCATGGGCTATATGCTCTCGGAATCCGGCATCGCCAGCAATCTCTACCGCATGTTCCATGTCTGGTTTGGAGGCATTCGCGGTGGCCTGGCCTTGGGAACCATTGGCCTGATGGTCATCATTTCCTGCATGAACGGATTGAGCGTCGCGGGCATGGCAATTGGTGCAACCGTCGCACTGCCTGAACTTCTCAAACGCGGTTATAACAAGGTCATGGTGACGGGCGTCATTCAGGCAGGCAGTTCGCTCGGCATTCTGATCCCACCAAGCGTCGTACTGGTGCTTTATGCCATGATTGCACGGCAACCGGTTTTACAGCTCTGGTTGGCGGGTATCGGGCCAGGTCTACTGATGGCTGCCCTCTTTTCTATCTATATTTATATACGCTGTCGCATAAATCCCGAGCTTGGGCCAACCTTGCCCAAGGAAGAACTCGAGCGGATTACATGGGGCGAACGGATCTCGTCGCTTCAGGTCGGGCTGCTTCCGCTTGTCATCTTTGGCACCATGATGGGGCTGTTTCTGACAGGCGTTACAAGCCTCGTTGAAAGCTCGGCTATTGGAGCACTGCTGGCAACTCTGGCAGCGTTGTTCACCAAACGTCTGACGAAAGTTGTTTGGGAAACCACAACGCGTAATACGCTGACTATTACCTGTATGTTCCTCTGGATCATTCTGGCTGCACTTTGCTTCTCGTCGGTCTATGACGGCCTTGGTGCAGTAAAGGCAATCGAGCGTCTCTTGCTTGGCACCTTTGATTTGTCCCCCTGGACAATTCTGGTCCTGATGCTTTTTTCCTTCATCATATTGGGCATGTTCCTTGATGACACAGCTATGCTGGTGATCGTAGCGCCTCTTTATATTCCGTTGGTAAAGAGCTTGGGCTTTAATCCCATCTGGTTTGGCATTCTCTACACCATCACCTGTCAGATCGCGTACATCACACCGCCATTCGGGTACAATCTCTTCATGATGCGGGCGTTGGCACCAAAAGAGGTCACGCTGATGGATATCTACCGGTCCATCGTGCCATTCTTCTTCCTCATGGTGCTGACCATCATCATTCTGATGATCTTTCCGCAGATCGCGATGTGGCTGCCCAATTGGTATATGGGCAAATAATGGGTCCAATTGCGAGGGTTCAGGGGGAACGCATAAGCATGAACGGTCAAAAGAGCCACCAATGGCCAAACCGTTAAAATAGCAGGGAACTTCAAACACTTAATGGGAGAATGGGCATGAGTGAGAATAACAAGCTTAACAAACGCGACTTTCTCAAAAAGGCCGGACTGACAACGGTGGGGGCCATTGGCGCCACCACACTTGCGACGCCTTATGTACGGGCTCAGAGCCCGATCAAATGGCGTCTGCAGACCTATGCGGGTCCGGCACTCGCAGAACATGTCATCAAGCCGTCTATCGACGCCTTCAACAAGGCTGCAAATGGCGAAATGGTGATCGAACTCTATACCGCCGACCAGCTCGTCCCGCAGGGCGAACTCTTCCGCGCTGTTCAGGCCGGTACAATCGATGCAGCGCAAAGCGACGATGACTCCATGGCCTCGCCAGTCGATGTCGCCGTATTCGGGGCCTATTTCCCGTTTGCGTCGCGCTATAGTCTCGACGTACCTGCACTCTTCAACTGGTACGGTCTCAATGAAATCTGGGAAGAAGCGTATAAGGAAATCCCGGGCGTCACATGGCTCAGCGCCGGTTCATGGGACCCTTGCAACTTTGTGACGACAAAGCCGATCCGCAGCGTTGCGGATCTTAAGGGCCTGCGCGTCTTCACCTTCCCCACCGGCGGTCGCTTCCTGACAAAATTCGGCGTCGTTCCGGTCACATTGCCATGGGAAGATATCGAAGTCGCCATCCAGACCGGCGAGCTTGATGGTGTTGCATGGTGCGGTGCGACGGAGGCCTATACGGTTGGTTGGGCAGACATTAACAAATACTACCTCACCAACAACATCAATGGCGCTTGGGCCGGTTCCTATTTCGCGAATACTGAAAAATGGGAAGCCGTGCCGGACCATCTCAAGACGCTGTTCCGCCTTGCTATGGATTCATCGCACTACCATCGCCAGCATTGGTATTGGTGGGGTGAAGCGCATTATCGCACCACCGGCGGCAAGCTCGAACTCACCACCATTCCAGAATCTGAGTGGAAACAGATCGAAGACGCAGCCCTTGAGTTCTGGGACGACGTTGCCAAGCAGAGCGAACGCAATGCCAAGGTGGTCGCGATCCTGAAGAAATATCAGGAAACCATGCGCAATGCGGGCGCGCCTTATCGCTACAGCTAACAATTCAGGGCGTCGCGCAACAATGCGCGGCGCCCATGATTTTTTCCCGTGAGGAGCGAAGCATTAAATGGCCGAACAGTTGACTTTCGATACACTGAAAAAAGCCGTCGCAAATGACGAGATTGATACCGTGCTTGCATGTTTTGTTGACATGCAGGGGCGTCTGATTGGCAAACGCTTCTACGGACCATTCTTTGTGGAATCCGCCCACGATGAAACGCATGGCTGCAACTATCTTCTGGCTGACGACATCGATATGGAACCGGTGCCGGGTTATGAAGCTGCAAGCTGGGACAAGGGCTATGGCGATTTCGTCATAAAGCCCGATCTTTCAACGTTGCGCCTCGCACCATGGCTGGAAAAGACGGCAATTGTTCTCTGCGATGTGCTTGATCATCATGATCACGAAGACCTTGCGCATTCACCGCGCGGCATCCTGAAAAAGCAGCTGGCGCGCCTGCATGAGCGTGGTTATCGCGCCTATTTCGCGTCAGAGCTGGAATTTTACCTCTTCGATGAGACTTACAAAACGGCGCGCGCCAAACACTGGCACGAGATGGAGACCGCCTCTCCCTATGTGCAGGATTATGTGATCCACCTGACCACCAAGGAAGAGCAGGTTCTGCGCGCCATGCGCAATCATCTTGGGGCTGCGGGTATTCCGGTTGAGAACTCCAAGGGCGAATGGGGCCCCGGACAACAGGAACTCAATGTTCGCTATGCCGAAGCGCTGGAAATGGCCGACCGCCATGTCATCATGAAAAATGCCATGAAGGAAATAGCCGAGGCACACGGCAAGTGCATCACTTTCATGGCTAAGTATGATTATTCCAGAGCTGGAAGTTCAAGCCACATCCACAATTCCATCTGGAGCGCCGACGGCAAGGAACCACTATTCTTCGATCCCAAAGCACCCAATACCATGACACCGCTGATGCGCTCATGGGTGGCGGGGCAGCTCAAATATGCCGTCGATTACACCTATTTTCTGGCACCCTATATCAACTCCTATAAGCGCTTTCAGGCTGGTACATTCGCGCCGACGAAGATTATGTGGAGCCAGGACAACCGCACGGCAGGTTTTAGACTTTGCGGCGAAGGCACCAAAGGCATTCGTATCGAGTGCCGCATCGGCGGTGCTGATCTTAACCCCTATCTGGCTTTTGCCGCGCTTATTGCGGCAGGGCTTAAGGGCATCGACGAAAACCTCGAACTGGAAGATCCGTTCGTGGGTGACGCCTATAGCGCGGTCAAGCTCAAGGAAATTCCTTACACCTTACGCGAAGCAGCAGAGGCTCTCAAAAACTCGGCATTCCTCAAGGAAGCGCTCGGAGAAAGCGTGGTCAATCACTATGTCCACACCGCTCATTGGGAGCAGATCGAATATGACCGCCGCGTTACCGATTGGGAACTGCATCGCGGCTTTGAACGGTATTGACCTGCGGTCACGAAACAGACTGAAATACAGAATGACTTCATACAAAGGAACTGCCCGATGAGCGGCACAGCCAAGATCATCTCCCCAATTGATGGCTCGATTTATGCGGAGCGTCCTTATGCGAGTGACGCCGCGATCAACGCTGCAGTCACTGCAGCACGGCAGGCGCAGGTCAGATGGGCCGCAACGAGCATCGCAGAACGGGCCAGCTATTGTCGTGCGGCATTGGATGTACTTGCCGCAATGCAGGAGGCAATCATTCCTGAAATTGCCTGGCAGATGGGCCGCCCAACGCGCTATGGCGGCGAGAACGGCGGCGTGCAGGAGCGCGGCCAATATATGATCGACATCGCCGACGAAGCGCTGAACCCTTATGTACCCACGCAGAAGGATGGTTTCCGTCGTTACGTAAAGCACGTTCCGCTTGGCGTTGTTATGGTCATTGCACCGTGGAATTATCCTTATCTCACTGCAGTCAATACCATCATTCCGGCCCTGATGGCGGGCAACAGCGTGATCCTCAAACACGCCACGCAGACATTGCTGACCGGCGAACGTTTTGCGCAGGCTTTCGAGAAGGCGGGGATTCCAAAAGGTGTCTTCCAGAATATTGTTCTGGATCACGCATCGACTGAGAAGCTGCTCGCATCCGGCAGCATCGACCATGTCAATTTCACCGGCTCCGTTGGTGGCGGACGCGCCATCGAAAAAGCTGCGGCAGGCACTTTCATGTCGCTTGGGCTGGAACTTGGCGGAAAAGATCCGGCTTACGTTTTGCCGGACGTCAACCTCGATTATGCCGTCGCCAATCTGGTCGATGGCGCGTTCTTCAATTCCGGCCAGTGCTGCTGCGGCATCGAACGTATTTATGTGCACGAGGCCGTTTATGACCGCTTCGTCGACGGCTTCATCGATCTCACAAAGCAATATGTCGTTGGTAATCCACTGGATAGCACAACAACGCTTGGGCCGATGGCGCAGGCACGCTTTGCTGATCTCATTCGGGAGCAGAAGGCCGAAGCTTTGCGCAAAGGCGCTAAAGCCCATGTAAACATGACAGTCGGCAATGACGTTTCCGGTTCGCCTTATATTGCGCCGGAAGTGCTCACCCATGTCGATCATCAGATGAGTGTCATGCGTGAAGAAAGCTTCGGCCCCATTGTTGGCATCATGAAAGTGCGCAATGATGAGGGAGCGCTCGCACTGATGAATGACAGTATTTATGGCCTCACCGCTTCACTCTGGACAACCGATACCGATCACGCGGCAGCACTCGGCGACCGTATTGAAACCGGCACTGTATTCATGAACCGTTGCGATTATCTCGACCCCGCACTTGTGTGGACCGGTGTGAAGGATACCGGCAAAGGCGCTGCCCTTTCACCCATTGGTTACGGCAATCTCACGCGGCCAAAATCCTTCCATCTGCGTGAAAAACTCTGACCAATTTGTCTGACGTATTTACCTCACGCAAAACCGCATCAGACTTTTGCTGGAAATGCTTTTAATATCTGGAAAGCGATCGACATGACCACTTTGACTGCCAAATGGAATTTCCCGACCACCGTGCTTTTCGGGCCGGGCCGTATCAAGGAACTGCCCACTGTCCTGAAAGCAGCGGGTATTGAACGCCCACTCTTTGTCACAGATCCCGGCCTTGCAAAGTTACCAGTCGTCGCTTCCACACTCGCCATTCTTGATGCGGCTGGCGTCAAATATGCGGTTTTTTCCGATGTGAAGCCGAACCCGGTCGAAAGCAATCTTTATGCTGGCGTCAAGGTTTTCAACGAAGGCAAGCATGATGGTGTGATTGCATTTGGCGGAGGTTCGGCGCTTGATCTTGGCAAGCTTATCGCATTTCAGGCAGGCCAGACCCGCGACGTCTGGGATTTTGAAGACATTGGGGACTGGTGGACACGCGCTGACAGCAACGCAATTGCACCGATCATTGCTGTGCCAACAACCGCTGGAACGGGCTCGGAAGTTGGTCGCGCTGGCGTTCTGACCAACGAAGCAACGCACACCAAGAAAGTTATTTTCCATCCGAAAATGCTGCCCGTGACCGTCATTGCCGATCCGGAACTCTCAACCGGCATGCCGCCCTTCATCACGGTCGGCACCGGCATGGATGCGCTGGCACATTGTCTGGAAGCTTATTGCGCACCGGGCTTTCATCCGATGGCTGACGGCATTGCTGTTGAAGGCATCCGTCTTGTGTTTGAAAATCTTCCAAAAGCCTATGCCAATGGCGCGGATATCGAAGCACGTGCCAATCTGATGGCTGCGGCCTCCATGGGGGCGACGGCTTTCCAAAAGGGGCTTGGCGCAATCCATTCCCTCTCCCACCCCATCGGTGCGCTTTACGACACACATCATGGTATGACCAATGCCGTCTTCATGCCCTATGTGCTCAAACACAACCGCGCGGCTATCGAAAAGCGCATTGAACGCCTTGCCGATTATCTTGGCATCAAAGGTGGCTTCGACGGCTTTGTCGATGCCATCATGAAGCTGCGCAAAGACCTCGGGGTACCGAATACTTTGCCGGAATTCGTCAAAGGGCTCGAAATGGACGCAGCGCGCAAAGACTTGATCGCCGAAATGGCTATTGTCGATCCAACTGCTGGCGGCAACCCGATTGAGCTTACAAAACAGGGTGCGCTTGATCTGCTGAATGCAGCCCTGACTGGAAAACTCTGACCGGAATCCGGTCAGAGCATTTTCAAATTTATAGCATTTCCAGCAAAAGTGCGAAGCGCCTCCGCAGGGAAATCAGTTCGCCGGACTGATTTCTTTTCCTGCTGCGATGCGTCGGATAATGCGTAAAAACAAAGAGTTACAGCGGCTCCAACGATTCAGTCTTAACTGGAACCGCTGTAAGCGTAGTTGCGAATTCGCGGCTACGCTTTTTGTTCGACCAGATCGCGTCGTTCCCTGGCTTCCGCATCAAGCTTTTGCGCTTTCTCAACAGAGAGCACAGATACCGTTGTGATCAGGCAATAAAGCGCAGTAATCACGGCAACTGGCCAGGCGGAATCGTACCAGCTCACCAAAGCTGTTGCGAGCAGCGGCAGCGGGCCAACAAAGAGCGCACCAGTCACTTCTCGTGCAAAAGCAATCGCACTGTAGCGAACTTCTGTTGGGAAAATGTCGCAATAAAACGATGGCTGAACGCCGAACGAAGAACGCGCGCCAATCGCATGGCCGATGATAATCAGCACCACTGCAGTCCAAGGCGTGCCGGCACCCAGAAGCTGGAAATACACCAGCGAGTAGATTGCGGCAGCAGCAGACCCCATAGCCATGATCGGCACACGACCAACGCGGTCAGACAGAGCGCCAAATACCACGCACATAACTGCACCGAACGCACTTGAAAGCATCACACCAATAAGGATGATTTCCCGCGGGAAACCGAGCTTCGATGTCGCATAGGCCAATGTGAATGTCTGAAACACATAGGACAGGTTTGGCGCGAAATTTGCACCCATTGCCGCAAGCATTGTTCTTGGATGATCCCGAAGCACTTCGAGCACCGGCAGTTTCGCGTCGCGACGCTCTTCCTTTACCTGCAAAAACTCAGGCGATTCAGGCACTTTCTGGCGAATATAGATGCCGAGGAACAGCACCAGGCCGCTTAACAGGAACGGTACGCGCCAGCCCCAACTCATGAAGGCTTCTTCCGGCAGAAGCGTGAAAAGCGCAAAGACGCCTGCTGCAAGAATTGTCGCCACATCAACAGCTGCGGCAGGAAGACTTGCAAAGAAGCCACGGCGATTACCAGCAATCTCACCCGCCATGACCACAGCGCCCGCATATTCTGCACCTGCACCAAGCCCCTGAACGACGCGAAGAGCCAGCAACAGGATCGGTGCCCAGATGCCAATTGAATCGTAAGTCGGTAGACAACCGATCAATGTGGTGCTGATACCCATCATCAGAAGGGTAAGCATCAGCACAGGCTTGCGTCCGATGCGGTCGCCCATCCAACCAAAGATGATGCCGCCCAGCGGACGCACCAGAAAACCGACCGTATAGGTCGCAAAAGACGCAATGATACCGGTTGTCGGATCAAATTGCGGAAAGAACAGATGGTTGAAGATCAGCGCTGCAGCCGTTGCGTAAAGAATGAAGTCATACCATTCAATGACGGTACCGATGGTGCTGGCAAAAATTGTACTGCCAAGCGCCTTCTGCTTGCTCATAGTTTCGGTTGTCAAAATCCCTCTCCCTCGATTTGACGTATATAAAGCCCCCCGGCCTTTGTTAGCGCCGCTTGAAAACCGGCGCTCTTTTCTCCTTGAACGCCGCTCGCCCCTCCTGCGCATCAGCAGTTGCAAAGCAGATCGTTTGCAGGTCGCGCTCATACTCGATGGCTTTTTCAAGCGGCATCGAGACAGCTGCTTTGAGGTTGAGCTTCGCGGTTTCAGCAGCAATCGGCGCGCGCGACGCGATCACATCTGCGATTTCACGGGCACGCTTGAGCAGATCGGCCTGCGGCACGACTTCACTCACTAGCCCCCATCGTTCCGCCTTCTCGGCTGAAATCGGGTCGCCTGTCATAATCATCAATGCTGCATTAGATGCGCCGATGGAGTGCGCCAGATGAGCGGCCATACCACCGCCACCGATCCAGCCAAGCTTGATCTCCGGTGCTGCAAACTGCGCATTATCCGAAGCAATGCGGATATCGCAGGACATCGCCGTTTCCAGCCCACCGCCAAAAGCATAGCCATTGACCGCTGCAATCGACGGTTTGAGAAGCGCGCGGAATGCATCGCAGTAATCCGGGCGATTGCGGAACTGCCACGGCGTCTCATAAGTATCGAGTTCGCGAATATCCGAGCCCGCACAAAATGCGCGCTCTCCCGCACCCGTCAGAATAACGCAACGAATGGTGTTGCTGTCGTTGCATTCAGTAACGGCAACCACAATCGCATCTGCCATTTCTGGCGTGACGGCATTGAGTTTTTGCGGACGGTTCAAGGTGATGATGGCAACAGCACCATCCACTTCAAATTTAACGTCTTGGGTCATAGCAATCTACCTTTCACCGGCATTCACGCGCGAAGCGACATAAAGAGACTGAAGCTCATTCAGGACATCGGAGGCCGAGCGCTTTTCATCAAAAGCCGCCCCCAAAAGCGCCGAAGCTTTGCCCTGAAAGGTGATATAGCCATCATGGCGCGGGCGCACATAAGCCTGCTCGAGCGTATCCGCCGTGTTGCGATAAAAATTGCCCCATCGCCGGTTCACCCGCTCGTCGTGCCAGGCATCACGGCGCGAGGGCTGGCCTTCATGATCCGGGATAAATCCTGATTGCGCTTCACGGCTCATCAGCCACAAAAGATGGGCTTTGAGCGACGAGGTGATATGAGCGCGACGAGAAACACCAATGCCCGTGCCGCCCAGTGTCGAGCCCGGACGTCCATCGGCATGAGCGCGCGGTGCATTGTGAAATGCGATGGCTTGCCCACTCTGCGGGGCCGCATAGTTTACATAGCCATAGACCAGCGGACATAGAGCCACGTCGTCATGCTCGGCCATATGGCCAAGAATGCCGATAGGATTTTTATGTCTAACCGATGCAGGGCTGCGTGCGGCAAGCTCTGCCATCAGATCATAGACCTTCCGTCCGACATTTTCTGAAACGAGAATATCGGGGTCTTTTTCAGCAGGTGGCTCGCCAAAAGCTGCCGCAATGGACAAAAACGACAGGCAAGCATGTGGACCAGCAATGGAAAGCGCTACCTTGCCAGTGTCACGCGACAGACGGGCAACATCATCCCATGTCGTAGGAACACCCTCTACGAGATCAGGCCGCAAAGCCATAACCTGCGTTGCAGCATCAAGCGGCAGTGCCCAGTGCTTGCCCGCAAAGCGGTAGCTCGTCAAAGACGGTCCGATGCTGGCTTTGCCAAGTTCCGCAACGGTCTCAGCGCCAAACACGTCTTCAAGCGAAAGCAGGCAATCGCCAGCAAGCGCTTCGCCGACATGCGGATGATCGAGAACCACGAGATCATAACGCGCGCAGAGATCAGCAATCGGGTGGGATTCAAAACCTTCAAGCGGCTGCTTGTCCCAATGGATTTCCAGACCCGCATTGATGACATCCGGCAATTTTGATGCCGCCGCCAATGCATTATAGCCGCGCGGATGATCCCAGGTCAGAGCTTTAATCACCTGCATTTCAGATGTGCCCCGACACGATAGCGCCCGATTTCTCAAGTGCTTCAATCTTGTCTGCCGCATATCCGGCTTCAGCCAGCACATCCCGCGTATCCTGCCCGGTTACGGGTGCTCCGCGATCAACCATCGACGGCGTTTTGGAAAAGCGGATCGGGAAGCCCGGCGTCTTTACCTTGCCTTCGGTCGGATGCTCATATTCGACAAAGGTGCCGTTATGCCTGATCTGCTCGTCGTCCACGAGATCGGCATAGCCATAGACAGGCCCGCACCAGATATCGGCTGCGCGCAGAAGCTCCAGCCATTCGGCAGAGGTTTTCGTTTTCAGCTTATCGCGTGTCTTGGCAAAGATTTCATCGCGGCGCGCCCAGGTATCAACCTCATCATTCATGGTGAGGAAACTGTCTTCGCCGATCACTTCACCCAGCGTTTTCAGCTTCGGAAAAGCGACGATGATAAAGCCGTCAGACGTTGCAAAAGCACCGTAAGGCGCCCGGATATAGACATGGGCATGTGGCTCTGCCGAACGGTTTTGCGGCTTGCCACCGACGGTAAAAACCGAAAGCTCCTGCATCTGAATGGTGGTGATCGCGTCGAGCATATTGACCTGCACCAACTGCCCCTCACCTGTCCGCTCGCGATGGAGAAGCGCTGCAAGCGCGCCTTCAAAAGCAGTATAAGCTGTGATCGCATCAACGAGATATTGCCCGGCGGCAGTTGGCGGTTCGCCTTCACGGCCTGCGGAAAGCATGGCACCCGACATGCCCTGCAAAACGAGATCCTGTCCCGGACGATGGACATAAGGACCATCTTCGCCATAACCGGAAATCGAAACATAGATCAGCTTCGGATTGATCTTCACCAGCGACTCGTAATCGACGCCAAGGCGCTTTGCGACGCCCGGACGATAGTTTTGCAGAAACACGTCGGCAGTTTTCACAAGGTCAAGAAGCACCTGTTTTCCGTCTGGTGATTTCAGATCGACCGCGAGCGAACGCTTGTTACGGTTTAGCGACAGGAAAGAGACATTAACGCGATTGCCTTCGGCACCGCCCGCCGCCACATGGCGCTGCCATTCGCCTGTCGTCGGCTCAACCTTCACTACGTCGGCGCCAAGATCGCCCAGCCGTTGCGCCGCAAATGGCCCCGCCATCGCAATTGAACAATCCAGCACACGATAGCCTGATAAAACACCCATGGCAGCTCCACTCCCTGCTCAAATCCATTTGGGTCAGAACCTATCCAAAATTTCTGCGTTGTCTATAGTGAGCGCTAACATTTTTATGTTCATATCCTCATAATTTTTGCTATAGTTCTATTTTATAAATTAGCGCTCACATTTCCCAACTGGCGGTGTGCGGCTCGAATTCATGCTGCATGTGACTGAAAATGGCTGCGAAGTGCTAACGGACTTCGAGCATCAGATGGCTATTTAGCCACTGGCCCTGATCTTGAGCTCAAAACCAACATCGACAATCGTGTTTGTCGATGTTTCGCCACGCATGGCTTCAAGCAATAGCTCACCCGACCGCCGTCCGATTTCCGCGGAAGGCACTGCAACGGTCGTCAATGGCGGCAGCAGATGACGCGAAAGTTCAAAGTCACCAAAGCCGGTAATCGCAAGGCGTTGCGGCACCTTGATGCCGATGCGCTGCGTCTCCAAAAGCGCGCCGGAAGCAAGAATATCACTTGAAAACATGACAGCATCGGCTTCCGGATATTGAGCTAGCGCCCGTCGCAGAAGATCGACACCCGAAGCCATGGCAATCGGCATTTCAGTTGCCACCGTGATGCGTGGTTTCTCATCCGGGAACTGTTGCTCCATCGCCGCTTTGAATGCGGCACGGCGTTCGGCAGCACGGCTGTCGCCTTTCCGAACCACACCGGCAAACACGATATAGCGCCGACCCGTGTTGATCAGATGACTGACCATCTCGGTGATCGCCGCCGTATTGGAAAACCCAACCAGCCGGTCGATTGGTTTATCGGTAAAATCCCAGCCCTCAACGACAGGAATTTCCGCACGTTTGAGCAAAGCGACGCTGCGCTTGCTATGGTGTGTGCCTATCAGAAAAACGCCATCCGGTCGCCTACCGAGAAGGCTGCGAATGATTTCTTCCTCGCGCTCCAGTCGGTAATCGGTATTGCCTAAAAATATCTGATAACCGGCCTGATGCAGCACATCGGAAAAATGCTGGATCGTGTCAGCAAAAACAGATGCGGACAGCGTGGGTATGATCGCCGCAACCGTATTGCTTTTATGCGATGCAAGATGGCTTGCCGCGAGATTATGGACGTAGTGCGTCTTCTCGATAGCATCCTGAATGAGCTTCCGCTTCTCAAGCGTTACGGAATCCGGAAAACGCAACGCGCGCGAAACAGTCTGCATGGAAACCCCTGCAGCCGCAGCCACATCTGCCATGGTCACGCCAGAGCCTTTGCGGCGCTGTTTTCGCGGTATTGACACTTCAGCGCTCACAGATAGAACGGCCTGACACAGACGGGAGTGCCAATTTCGATGCGTTTGCCCGTATCGGTCAAATTCCCCGTCTCCTTGTCGATTGCGAAGATCGCAATGCAATCTCCATTCTGGTTTGCGACCAGAAGCCAGTTACCATCCGGTGTCAGCGTAAAATTACGCGGTGTTGCACCACCCGTAAAGCTGTGACCGAGCTCAGCCAGGCTGCCATTTTCCTGATCCACACGAAATGCTGTGATCGTGTCATGACCACGGTTCGAACAATAAAGAAAACGACCATCGGGTGAGAGGTGAATATCAGCGCCGTGCGACTCAACATTCGCTGGCACCGTCGGCAGCGTCTGAACAAGGCGCATCTCATCGCCGCGACGCGCAATCAGTGAAACTGTGGAATTCAGTTCATTGGACACATAGACAAACCGGCCATTAGAATGCTGCGCGATATGGCGAGGACCAGCGCCGGGTGCCGTCGCAACACTGCTCAGCCTCTTGAAACTGCCATCACTATCAAGGTGATAGGCAATGACTTCATCAAGGCCAAGATCAGCAGACAGGAACATGCCGCCTTCCGGTGTTTCAACCACGCAATGCGGGTGGCTGCGTTCCTGCCGATCAGCGACAGGTCCAATTTTACCCTCGTGACGAACGCTATGTGCAACCGGCCCGAGACTACCATCTGGCTTTACCGGCAGCGCAACAAGCGACTGATCCGGCCCGCCTGATCCCATCGCATAATTGGCGACGAGCACAAACTTGTCATCACGTGTCACGGTATTGTGCGCAGTTATGCTGCCTTGGGCACTTTGCTTGTTGAGATAAACAAGTTCACCCTTTTCGGCATCAAAACGATAGGCGCTGACCGTTCCCTCGTGCCAGCTGAACACTTCGGAATTTGCATAGATCACGCCTGTATCCGGCGAGACACTCAGGAATGTCGGATTATCAACGGACGGCGTAGCGCAAATATGCGATGCATCTCCTGTCGTCGTATCGAATGCGTAGATGGAAAGACCTTCGCCACGCGCACCCTGAAAATAAGGGGCTTCGCGGTTAAGCGACCCGACCGCCAGATAAAGCTTTCTCACGCATTCCTCCAATGCAAATTCGTCCCTAATGCATTACCCATCCGCCATCGACATTCAAGGTCTGACCGGTGATAAATCCAGCTTCATCGGAAGCCAGGAACATCAAAGCCGAGGCAATATCCCGCGATGACCCGCGACGCTTGACCGACTGATGCTCCAGCACAAATTTCGTGTAGCCTTCCGGATCGGGATGGATTTTCTCGGCATCAGTTGGAAAAGCACCCGGAGAGATTGCATTGACTGTAATGCCATAAGCACCGAACTCGCGTGCCCAGGCACGCGCAAGTCCGATGAGCGCGCCCTTTGATTGCACATAAGGCGAAAGGAGTGCCCAGCCGCCATAGGCAGTCACGCTGGCGATGTTAATGATGCGACCCCAGCCCTTTTCCCGCATATGCGGCAGCGCCACCTGGACGCAAACAATGCCCGCATCGACATTGATGTGCTGCACTTTCTGCATTTCCTCAAGCGTATAGTCTTCAAACGACTTGGATGGATAAATCGCAGCATTGTTGATGACGACATCAAAGCCGCCAGCTTCGTTTGAAATCGCTTCCAATGCTGGGCGAAGTGCCTGCAAGTCAGACAGATCAAGTGTGTGAATCGAAAGCCCGGCAAGGCCTTCGGCCTCGGCCTTGCTTTGCAGCTCCTCTATCTTTTTTGGATCATGATCGATAGCCACAACCCGTGCGCCAGCGCGCAGAAAACTGAGCGCGGTTTCAAGACCGAGACCACCGGCAGCACCCGTATAGAGAATGGTTTTCCCTGCAACCGAAAACGGCGATGGTGCGGTCATGAGCGGCCTCCAATTGCAATGTGATTGCCGGATGGTGCCGGATAATCGTCTACAGGTTGTTTCGCGATTGCAGTAATGCGTGCTTCACTCGCCGCCATGTCAGCGGCATCACCCAAAACTCGGAACGTACTGTCGTAACGGCGTTCCTCACCATATTCGAGCCAGATCAGCTCGCCGCGGTCGCGGGCCGCACCATGTCCCAGAACGTGATTGGTCGCAGGTTCGATGCCGAGCGCATATTGCCCGGCCTGCAGGTTCTGCCACTCATACATGCAAGGGAACTGGTCCTTTCGGGTAACGACTTCAAAGCCGATGCCAAGCCGGTCATTGACCAGCGCAACCGGCACTTCGCCATTGGCATCGGCACCCATTTCATGCTGCCAGACCTGCTCATGAAACTGCATCTGCGGTGCAGGCAACGTGCGATAGCCGACGCCCTGTTTTTTGTAGTCTTCTCCGGCATGAGCCGCCCAGACCACATCCCTGACAGGCGCCAGATAACGCGAGCCTTCGGCCAAAACGGGGTGCCCGACATTGATGTGATAACAATACATATGCGGCGTGCGATAAAAGCCGCGATTGGTCACGCGATCCGTGAGCTTGATATCGTTTGTACCAGCCTTGATTTCGATGCGGCGCGTCAATTCCAGATGCTCGCCAAAAACGGTTCCCTGCGTGACGACACCCTCGCACCAGAGAAAACATTCGTCGCCTTCCCAGCGCTCACCATAGCCGGTCAGTTTCGCAGGAATGGTGCCGACACGGCCATGAATGGAATGCTTGATCGTCTGACGCGGCTTGTAATTATAATGGTCCGCCACCTCGTCATACATGAAGAGGATATGGTCGAGACCGCATGTCACCATCAGGCCGGAGAAAGAACGCATCCAGCCAAGGCCGCCTTCCCCCTCATATTCATGCAGTCCCGGATGGCGGAAACCGGACGGTGAGTGCCAGCCAATCGCCATGCCGCGATAGTCGCAATCGGCAATATCCAAAGCACGATCAACAAGAACAGTGAAACGTAAGCCTGTGCCCGAACGGAACTCCAGCATTCTTATGCCGCGTTCCAATCCATCTTCCAGCACCATCAGGCGAACGCCTGCAAATTGTGCAAACGAACCACTGCAAGCTGCAATATCGCGACGCGATCTCGCCTCACCAAAAAGCTTCACCATTGTCGAACCTTAAATAATCTGGCCTATAGCCAATTCATTCGTAAAGCGGCCAGTGCTCAAACGCTTGTCTACAGCACTGACCGCCCACCCCCCACGGTGTTAAAGTCCCTGCGCGCGCAGCTTCCCATCAAGGAACTTCTTCGCGCGCGGCACATCGGCCTCATCGAGATGTTCGATAATCATCGGAATATTTGGATGCTTCTGCGCAAGGCGCTTGAGGTACAGGTCGTAGTTCAGCGAACCAAGACCCGGAGCTGGCAGTTCGATTTCACCAACGCCACGGAAAGTATGGCTTTCAAGCGCATCCGCATCGCCAATGTCGGCGTGCTTTTCTGTCTTGTCATCGCCTGAGCGCTTGACGTCTTTGGCATGACCGATCTTGATCTTGTCGCTTAGCGTATCAAAGACCTGATTAAGGATTTCATCCATGCGATCAATGTTATGCGTCTCAAAATAATTGGTCGGGTCCATCAGCAGGCCAAGGCCCGGATGATCAACCTGCGCAAACATCTTGACCGTTTCTTCGACCGAACCAACAACGTTGTTCACATAGGTTTCGAGCAGGAACACAGCACCATGATCATAGGCAAACTGTGATAGATCAGCGATGACCTTGCGGCATTCTTCAAAGCCTTCTTCGGTCTTGTTCTTGGGATGATGAACCCAATCAGACTCGGTGTTGTAGGTGCCGGTTTCCGAAATCACATAGGGCGTGCCGAGATATTGCGCGTGGCGGATAATCTCTTTGAGATAGCCCACGCGACGCTCGCGCTCTGCCTTGTCCGGATGAATGATGTTGGTGTAGCCGGAAATGCACGAAATCGGCAGATTGTGATCGCGGAATGTCTCGCGGATTTTGACGCACTTGTCCTTGGTGATCTGACCAGCACTCAGATCGATATCCTTGAAATGCATGTCCAGCTGGACTGTATTGAAATCGAGCGCCCGGATTTTTTTGGCTGTTTCCTCAAGCGAATAAGGAAAATAGCCGCTGAAAATACCCACCTGCATCATGATCGAAACCCTCCCGTTAAGATTATTTGTTAACGCGCATCTTTTCCGAAAACCGCTTCACACTTTTCGGGATGCGCTCGTCTACTTAATTGATATCTCGGACAATCTGACCGTCCGGCCTTCATCAATCGACTTGTAGCCAGCCTCGATGAGCGCAACCGTTTTCACATTGTCTGCCACTGACAGTGCTGGCGGTTTGCCAGACTGAATGGCGTATTGCAGCTGCTCCATCACACCAATGAAAGCATGCGGGAACCACATGGTTTCCCATTTCGGGCTCACCCATTTGCCGTCCGTCGTCTTTTTGGAGGCATAAGTCAGTGTCGATGGCGAGCCATCGGGCCAGCCAATCGTGCCCTGTGCCACACCATCTGTGCCCTCGACCCGCCATTTGATGTAAATATCGCTGTCAAAGCCCTCTTCGCGCGGTCCGGACCAGACGTCTTCCATCGAAACAGCCATAACGCCACTTGGGAACATCAGCGTCGAGACAGTGATGCCGTCCTTATGCGCGAATTTCGTGCGCGGATCAGTCCGCGTCAGCGTGGTGATCGTTTCAGGCTCACCAAACAGGAAGCGCAGCACATCGAGATGATGCACGCTCATGTTAGACAGCGTCAGGCGGTCGTAATCTTCGAGAAAGCCCTGCCAATGTGGGATCGCGCGCATCTCGATGGTGGCCATGACAGGCGTGCCCAGCTCACCCTTGTCTAGAATTTGCTTCAACACACGCATCGATTGGTCGTAGCGCATGTTCTGATTGACCGAGAGGATTTTGCCAGCCTTTGCCGCCTCATCGCGAAGGGCGATGGCCTCCTCAAGCGTCAGAGCCAGCGGCTTTTGTGCGAGAATGCCTTTGATATGTGGCTGAGCAAGCGCTTTGCGAATAAGCGTGGGCTGTTGATCCGGCGGATAAGCAATATCGAGGATTTCGATTGCTTCATCGGCGATCAGCTCTTCAGGCGTGTCGTGAACCTTGGCGATGCCCCAGCGCCTGGCGACCTCTTCGGCCTTTGCCCTGGTGCGCGAGGCGATTGCCGCGACCGTAAAGCCCGCTTCCTTATAGGCCGCAAGATGGCATTCGGCCATGATCATGCCTGCGCCGATACAGCCGATTTTGAAGTTCCGAACCCGCACCTGCGGATCAGGAACAAAGCCCCGCGCTTCGCTCATTGCATCCTCCCTATATATTTCCAAGCCCACATCTCATCGAAAACCCGACAAGCAGGGCCGTCCTCATCCGAGGAAAATGCCAACCTCCATTGGCAACTTGAGGATTAATGAAGATTCAATGCAGGAGTGTCAACATCATATAAAATCATTTTAAATCATTTAACATCGAAATTGACTAAATTCTTGAACGCCGTCTTAAATTTTGACATTCGTATATAAATTATGATGGTTTTTGATGACATTATATCGCAGTAAAGCCAAATTCATGAGGAAAACACGTATCCGATACACAACAAGCCTTGCATCTTGTGCAAATCGAAATACATCATTTTCCATCATTTTGATGAGGAGTCTGATTTGCGTTCCACGGTGAGCGACATTGCCAGAACAGCAGGCGTTTCCAGCGCCACGGTTGATCGTGTACTGAATAACCGCGAAGGCGTGAAAGAGCGCACACGCGAAATCGTGCTCGAAGCCGCACGCAATCTTGGCTACCTTCCCGGCAGCGCGCCTCGCAACACGCACCTCACCGACCGCATCAAGCTGGATTTCGTTCTACCAGCAGGTACAAACACCTTCATTGCCAATCTGCGCGACCAGATCGTCAGGCAAGCAGCTTTGAGGCCGGAAATAGAGCTTACAATCCATAGCGTCGAAGGTTTCAACCCGGATACGCTTGCGCACGCCCTTGAAGGCCTCAAGGGACATACACAAGGTATCGGTGTTATTGCACTGGATCACCCAACCGTGCGCGAAGCCATGCGCGCACTCGCCGAATCCGGCGCTCATATCGTCACCATCGCGTCTGACATTCTCCATGTGCCGCGCGTCGGCTATATCGGCATCGATAATCGTGCGGCTGGCCGTCTCGGCGGCTATATTCTCGGTCGTTTTCTTGGCCTGCAGCCCGAAAACAAGATCGCGCTCTTTGCCGGATCGCTTTCCTATCGCGGCCATGAGGAACGCGAAATGGGCTTTCGTCGTGTCATTGCGGAAGAGTTCTCGCACTTGAATATCGTCGAACTCAAAGAGATCGAGGACAGCCGCGAGAAAGCCTACACGGAAACCATGGCTTTGCTGAAGCGCCATCCCAACCTTGCCGGCATCTATAATCTCGGCGCAGGCAATCAGGGTATCGGACAGGCGCTGATGGATTCAGGAAAATCGGATTCGGTTATTTTCATCGGCCATGAACTGACCGAAAGCACCAAACGCCTGCTGCTGAACGGCACGATGGATGCTGTCATTGATCAAAACCCGCGCGTTGAAGCACGCGAGGCGCTGGCTACTTTAATGAGCAGCATCAAAGGCGAGCCATTCGACCAGCAGCCACCCCGCGTTCAGGTGATCTTCAGAGAGAACATCCCTGAAAATTAAAGCGCATCCCGAAAAAGGTTATTTCGTATAAAGGGCGCGCGAGCGCTCCAGATGACGCAGCATCGCAGCTTCCGCACCGTCAGAATTTTTGGCCGCAAGCATGTCGATAATTTCTTCGTGTTCGACCAGCGTATATTTCTCTTTCCCGGTCCAGATCAGCATATGCGTATGATATTCACGCAGCCAGGCAAGCATCGCTTCACTGACGCCAACGAAGATCGGATTGCCTGAAATCTTCGCGATCCGAATATGAAACTCCATATCAGCAGAAATAAATGCATCGGCATCACCCAGCGATTCCCGCTGGCGCTCCACGATGGCGCGAAGGTCCGCAACGTCTTGTTCGCTGGCCTTCTGAGCTGCTTCACGCGCAATTCCACGCTCGAAGAAAATACGTGCACTTTTAAGATGCTCCAGCGTATCCAAGGATTGCGCCAGCATGATCTTCGCAGTCGGATCCACCTGCTGGAAAATTGAGCGTGCAGTCAGCTTCAAAACCTTGGCACGCTCACCATGCGAGATGTTGACCAGCCCCATCTTGGCAAGTGACTGCATCGCCTCGCGGATCGCGGGACGTCCGACGCCAAAACGTTCCATCAGAACACGCTCGGATGGCATCTCGTCGCCCGGCGTAAGCTCACCGGAAGTAATCATGTTTTCGAGCCGGTCGAAAACTTCGTCGGATAGTTTGCGGCGAATGATGGGTTCAATTGCTTGGGTCATTGCGTCTCACTGCTCATGAGCTTTTCTCCCTTATGCATCTTCAAACGCTCTGAGGAAAGCCGTTACCCACACTCTCGTGACCGGTTAACAATTTTCCGCTTGCAGATATTGGAATACTCATTATACCAGTTCGCACTCAAACACCATGCGCTTATTCTAGGCGCAACAAAAACCGTGAGTGACGACAATTCCGATGAACATCTGTTTGACCTATCGCATTGAGACCACCGGCAGCATCGAACAGATGGCAGCCAAGATCGCGAGCGATCAGTCGACCGGCACTTTCGTCGCTATTCCAGGAGAAACCGAAGAGTTGAAGGCGCGGGTTGCAGCACGCGTGCTCGATATTCGCTCGCTTGAAGACGCAACGGTGCCTGCATGGCCGGAGCTTGAATCCGGTCACGGGCCGATCAAGCGCGCCGATGTCGATATTGCCTTTCCGCTTGATGCTATCGGCACCGATTTAGCAGCGCTGATGACAATTGCCGTTGGCGGCGTCTATTCGATCAAGGGCATGACAGGCATCCGCGTTGTCGATATGAAGCTACCGGAAGCCTTCAAAAGCGCGCATCCCGGCCCACAGTTCGGCATCACCGGAAGCCGCCGTCTCACCGGCGTTGAAAAGCGTCCGATCATCGGCACCATCGTCAAGCCAGCACTCGGTCTGCGTCCGCATGAGACAGCAGAACTCGTAGGCGAACTGATCGAATCTGGCGTCGATTTCATCAAGGACGATGAAAAGCTGATGAGCCCGGCCTACTCGCCGCTTAAAGAGCGCATCGCCGCGATCATGCCGCTCATTCTCAATCACGAGCAGAAGACCGGTAAGAAGGTCATGTATGCCTTTGGCATCTCCCATGCTGATCCTGATGTCATGATGCGCAACCACGACATGGTGCTAGAGGCTGGCGGCAATTGCGCCGTGATCAACATCAACTCGGTTGGCTTTGGCGGCATGAGCTTCTTGCGCAAGCGCTCAGGCCTCGTGCTTCATGCCCACCGCAATGGCTGGGATATTCTGACCCGCAATCCGGGCGCCGGCATGGATTTCCGCGTCTATCAGCAGTTCTGGCGCCTGCTCGGCGTCGATCAGTTCCAGATCAACGGCATCCGCGTCAAATATTGGGAGCCGGACGAAAGTTTCGTCAATTCGTTCAAGGCCGTCAGCACGCCATTGTTCACGCCTGCCGATTGCCCGCTTCCTGTCGCCGGTTCCGGGCAATGGGGCGGACAGGCACCGGAAACCTATGAGCGCACGGGCCGCACGACAGACCTGCTTTATCTGTGCGGCGGCGGCATTGTCAGCCATCCGGGTGGCCCGGCAGCCGGTGTTCGCGCCGTGCAACAGGCATGGGAAGCAGCAGTCGCGGGCATCCCGCTTGAAACCTATGCAACGGACCATCCTGAACTTGCAGCTTCGCTCGCAAAATTCGGGAAAGGTGGCGAGTAATGTCACAGGCTTCCAACGAACTGCTGCTGTCCTACTACGGTGACGATCTCACCGGCTCGACCGATGTTATGGAAGCCATGGCTTCCAACGGCGTCGACACTGTGCTGTTCATGAATGTGCCGGACGAAGCGCTTCTTTCGCGCTTTTCACACTGCAAGGCTATCGGTCTTGCAGGCACCAGCCGCAGTGAAACGCCGGAATGGATGCAGGAAAATCTCACGCCTGCATTCAACTGGCTCAGAAGTCTGAATGCTGCGATTGCGCATTACAAAGTCTGCTCGACATTTGATTCCGCGCCACATATCGGCAATATCGGCAAGGCCGTGGAAATCGGCAAAGCAATCTTCGATCAGGCCTATGTGCCGTTGATTGTCGGTGCGCCGCAGCTCAAGCGTTACACATCTTTCGGCAATCTCTTTGCCGCCTATCAGGGCGAAACCTATCGTATCGACCGTCATCCCGTCATGAGCCGCCATCCGGTCACGCCGATGCATGAAGCAGACCTACGCGTGCATCTGACAAAGCAGACCGCACTGAAAACGGTGCTTGCTGATCTCATAGCGCTTTCAGCTGCAGATGCGGATGAGCGTGTAAACGTGATTGTCAAAAATGCTGACGGCATGTTGTTGCTTGACGTCGACAGCCATGAAAGCCAGTTGCAGGCAGGCGAACAGCTCTGGCGTTTGCGTTCCCGCGACGGCTGGTTCGTTGCTGGTTCGTCGGGTGTTGAATATGCGCTTCTGGCCGCATGGGCCAAGGCCGGACTGATCGGCGCGAAAAAAGAGTTTCCGCTTCCCGGCAAGGCTGACCGCATCGCGGTCGTTTCAGGAAGCGTCTCACCGACGACAGAACGTCAAATTCGTCACGCGACGGCATCAGGCTTTACCGGCATTGATCTTAACCCGCTCGATCTTCTCGGCGAAAACGGCAATCAGGCAATCGAAGCTGCCATTGCTGACGGCCAGAAGGCGCTCCAGCACGGCAACAGTGTGATCCTCAACACCGCCCTTGGCCCTTCGGCTGACCGAGGCACAGAAATCGACAGAATCGCAGGCAGCCGCCACAAGCTGGCCCGCAGCCTCGGCTTCATCCTCCGCAGCCTTGTCGAGCGCGAAAGGCTTACCCGCGCAGTCATTGCAGGCGGCGACACTTCGAGCCACGCATTGCGTGAATTGCATGTCGATGCACTCACCACGCTTTTGCCGCTTCCACAAACACCGGGGTCGCCGCTTTGCACGGCGCACGGCGCTCACGCCGCCACCAACGGCCTCCAGATTGCCCTCAAGGGCGGTCAGGTCGGTTCTGACGGTTATTTCAGTCAGATTCGCGACGGCCTGACCGCTTGAATCTGGAATACTCATTGACTGGTTATACCAGTTACGCTACCAAAAGTCTGGGAAGGAACTACAATCATGACAGCTATCGCTTTGTTCGGAGCGGGCGGCAAGATGGGCTACCGTCTGGCCAAGAACCTCAAAGGTTCGCGCTTTGACGTACGCCACATCGAAGTCAGCGACGCAGGCAAGGCACGCCTGAAGAACGACCTCGGCATCGATACCATCGATGTTGATGCGGGTCTTGAAGGCGCGGAAGTCGTCATTCTGGCTGTGCCGGATACCATCATCGGCAAGGTTGCAGCAGGCATCGTAGACAAGCTGAAGCCGGGCACCATGGTTGTTGCACTCGACGCAGCTGCACCATTTGCCGGCCATCTGCCAGAACGCGCCGATCTCACCTATTTCGTGACCCATCCTTGCCATCCGCCGATCTTCAACGACGAAACGGACATGCAGGCAAAGAAGGACCACTTCGGCGGTCTGTTTGCAAAGCAGCACATCGTTTCGGCTCTGATGCAGGGTCCGGAAGAAGCTTATGCACTGGGCGAAGAAATCGCCAAGGTCATCTGGGCACCAGTGATGCGCTCGCATCGCGTAACCGTTGAGCAACTCGCAATTCTCGAGCCCGGTCTTTCGGAAACCGTTGCAGCTTCGCTTCTGGTTGTCATGAAGCAGGCCATGGATGAAACAGTTCGTCGTGGCGTTCCTGAAGAAGCAGCACGCGACTTCCTGCTCGGCCACATGAATGTTCTCGGCGCTGTCATCTTTGGCGAAGTCCAGGGCGTATTCTCCGATGCCTGCAACAAGGCAATCGAATTCGGCATTCCTGCGCTGATGCGCGACGACTGGAAGAACGTTTTCGAACCGGAAGAAATCGCAGAAAGCATCCGTCGCATTACGTGACGTTATCCGGGAGGGCGTAATGCGCCTTCCCCTTTTTACCGCCTCTTGGGAAACGGGGCTTGATTTGGGAGGAAAATATGAAGTTTACACGCAGGACAATTGCGCGCGGTTTTGCGATTGCAGCCGTCTCGGCAACATTGGCGGGCAGCGTAGTCATGCCAGCATGGGCCGCTGATCTGATTGCAATCATCACGCCATCGCACGACAATCCATTCTACAAAGCTGAAGCCGTGGGTGCTGAAGCCAAAGCCAAGGAACTTGGCTACGAAACACTGATCCTTCAGCATGACGACGATCCAACCAAGCAGTCGCAGCTCGTCGATACGGCCATCGGTCGTGGCGCAAAGGCAATCATTCTCGACAATGCTGGCTCGGAAGCATCGATTGCCGCCGTTCAGAAGGCCAAGGATGCCAAAGTCCCTTCATTCCTGATCGACCGTGAAATCAACGCCTCAGGCGTTGCGGTGTCACAGATTGTCTCCAACAATTATCAGGGCGCCCAGCTCGGCGCGGAAGAATTCGTGAAGCTGATGGGCGAAGCTGGCAATTATGTCGAGCTGCTCGGCCGCGAATCCGACCTCAACGCTGGCACCCGCTCCAAGGGTTATCACGACGTCATCGATGAATATCCTGACATGAAGATGGTTGCGCAGCAGTCGGCCAACTGGAGCCAAACCGAAGCCTTCTCCAAAATGCAGAGCATTTTGCAGGCAAACCCTGACATCAAAGGTGTGATTTCCGGCAACGACACCATGGCCATGGGTGCGTGGGCAGCGCTTGAAGCTGCAGGTCGCAAGGACGTCATCGTTGTCGGCTTCGACGGCTCCAACGATGTCCGCGACTCCATCAAGGCCGGTGGCATTAAGGCAACGGTTCTTCAGCCAGCCTATGCTCAGGCACAGATGGCTGTCGTTCAGGCTGACGAATTCATCAAGACCGGTAAGGGCCCTGCTGAAGAAAAGCAGCTGATGGACTGCGTCCTCATCAATCCTGACAACGCAGACAAGCTCGAAACTTTCGCTTTGAAGGACTAACTCCCAAGGCTTGCGACATCGGGAGCGCCGACAAATGTTAGCGCTCCCGAAATGCTCCTAATACCGAGGATAAATTCATGTCAGTGCTGAAGTCAGCTTCCATTATCCTGCTGGCCTGCGGTGTCGCGCTTTCGGGTTGCAAAATCATCAAGACGCCGACAGCAGAAGAAGCCGCAGAAGCACGCGGCGATAATTTCAATCCCGATCGTTCGGTTGCCGACATTTGGGACTCAAAAGTTAAGCCGTTTTTTACCGAGAAAACCGCAACCCTTGATGAAGTGATGCAGGCAGCAAACACAGATGCGGATGCAGCCGGAGCGAAATACGGTCATCGCGAAAAGCAGGGCAATGCCCCCTGGACCTTTGCAGCCAGGCTTGAAGGCACAGTGGTCGCCGCTGAAACAAAGTCACGTGCCGCCTATGTCGATGTCGACAGCAATGGCGATGGCAAGGCCGATGCACGCGTGCAGATCGGGCCGACCGTTCGCGGCAGCGCAATCCGTGACAGCCTGTCCTTTGTGAATTTTAACGAGTTTCGCAATCAGATCGACTGGGCGCAATTTGGCAAGGCTTTCAACACCCGCATCAACGATGACGTATTGTCCAAGCTGCCACGCGAAGAACTCATTGGCATGAAGGTGAAGGCCGAAGGTGCTTTCCCGTTGCCATCGAAGGGCCAGCTTCCTCTTGTGACGCCTGTTTCCATCTCTCTGGAGAAGTAAGCCATGGAGACGGAATTAAACGAGAAAAACGATATCGTCCTCAAGCTTGAGGATGTTTCGAAGGTCTATTCAGGCATTGTCGCGGTCAAGCGCGCCAATCTTGAATTGCGCCGTGGTTCGGTCAATGTGCTTGTCGGCGAAAACGGTGCGGGTAAATCCACGCTGATGAAAATCATCGCAGGCGTTGAGCGTCCGACCATGGGGAAGATTATTCTCGATGGCGAGGAAGTGTCATTCGACAGCCCTGCCGACGCGCAGAAGCGCGGCATTGCGATGATCTTTCAGGAACTGAACCTGTTTTCAAACATGACGGTGGCCGAGAATATCTTTGCCACACGCGAGATCACACGCGGTTTGCGTGGCATTGATCACAAGGCGCAGGTCGTCAAGGCCAATGAATATCTCGACCGCCTTGACGCAGGCATCAGTGCAACTACGCTCGTCGCCGATCTGCCAATCGGTCAGCAGCAGCTTGTCGAAATCGCCAAGGCTATTTCGCTCGATGCACGCATCGTCATCATGGATGAACCGACATCGGCCCTTTCTGCAGCCGAAGTCGATATTCTGTTCAAGGTGATTGCCGAGTTGAAAAGCCAGGGCGTTGCAATCGTCTATATTTCGCATCGTCTTGAAGAACTGATGCGGATTGGCGATTACATCACGGTTCTGCGCGACGGAAAAATCACCGGCCAGGAAGAGATCAAAAATATCGATACGCAATGGATTGTGCGTTCGATGATCGGCTCCGATGCCAAGGACTTCGCCAAGCCTGTGACCCACAAGATCGGTGCAGAACGGTTTCGCGCTGAAAACATCACCCTGCCGCGTGCGACGGGCGGGCTTGCAGTTGATGACGTCTCCCTGACTGTGCGTGCAGGCGAAGTTCTGGGTATTTACGGCCTTATGGGCGCGGGACGTTCCGAGTTTTTCGAGTGTGTGATGGGCCAGCATGGACACTCCACCGGCCATATCTATATCGATGGCAGGCAAGTGAAGGAACGCGATACGACCCGTCGCATCCGGCGCGGCCTTGCCCTCATACCGGAAGATCGTCAGCGCGAAGGTCTGGTACAGATTTTGTCGATTGCCAGCAATTTGACACTGGCAAGTCTTGATCGTTTGGCGCGCTTCTTCCACATCACGCCCAAGCGTGAAAAGCAGGCCATTCAACAGGCGATCAAAGACCTTTCGATCAAGGCACCAAACCCCGAATTCGAAGTCACTTCGATGTCAGGTGGCAATCAGCAAAAGGTCGTCATCGGCAAGGCGCTGATGACCAATCCGAAAGTCCTTCTGATGGATGAGCCATCGCGCGGCATCGATGTGGGTGCGAAGGCCGATGTCTTCCGCACCATGCGCAGGCTTGCTGCCGAAGGTCTATCCATTCTTTTTTCAACCTCTGATCTGGAAGAGGTCATGGCGCTCTCCGATCGCATCGCAGTGCTCAGCAATGGGAAACTGGTCGCCATATTCGACCGCGATAAAGCGACGGAAGCCGACATTGTTGCCGCTTCGGCCAAGGGCCACGGGCACACACATGACAACGACCACAACAAACAAACAAGGGAACTCGCGTCATGACAGCCAACACGACGACGGCCGCCACTGACTCAACCTTTAACAGCGGCTCGGCCCTGCTGACGCTGATGAAACTGAGAACCTTCATCGCGCTTTTTGCGGTGTTCATCTTCTTCTCATTCGCAGCACCGAACTTCCTTTCAGCCGCCAACCTGATCCTGATGTCGAAGCACGTTGCGCTTAACGCTTTTCTTGCAATGGGCATGACCTTCGTCATCATCACAGGCGGCATCGACCTTTCGGTCGGCTCCATTGTCGGGCTTTGCGGCATGGTTGCCGGTGGTCTTCTGATCTACGGTATCGATCTAGGCATCGGCTATACGATCTATTTCAACATCATCGAAATCTCGCTGATCACGCTGGCTGTTGGTGTCGCAGTCGGCTTCATAAATGGGCTATTGATAACCAAACTGAATGTTGCGCCCTTCATCGCGACACTCGGCACGCTTTATGTAGCGCGCGGCCTGGCGCTTCTGTCCTCGGACGGTCAGACCTTCCCGAACCTCGTGGGCCGTGAAGACCTGGGCACAACCGGCTTCGCCTTCCTTGGATCGGGCAGCATTCTCGGTCTTCCGGTATCGATCTGGATTCTGATCGTCGTCGCATTGGCCGCAGCCTATATCGCGCGATACACGCCGCTTGGGCGGCAGATTTTCGCCGTCGGCGGCAACGAACGTGCGGCGCGCATGTCGGGTATCCGCGTCGACCGCGTAAAGATGTTCGTTTACATGTTTTCGGGCTTCTGTGCTGCGATCGCCGGGCTTATCATCTCGTCCGAACTGATGTCATCGCATCCGGCAACGGGTAACTCGTTCGAGCTGAACGCCATTGCAGCGGCCGTTCTCGGCGGCACTTCAATGTCGGGCGGGCGCGGCACCATTGGCGGCACAATCATCGGTGCATTCGTCATCGGTATTCTCTCCGACGGTCTGGTCATGATGGGCGTATCGTCCTTCTGGCAGATGGTTATCAAGGGCCTTGTCATCATCATTGCCGTGGTGGTTGATCAGGCACAGCGCCGCCTCCAGCAGCGCGTTACACTCATGCAAATGGCAAAAGCGGGTTAAAAATGGCAGAATTGAATGGCGCTCTCATCGGTTGTGGTTTCTTCGCAATCAATCAGATGCATGCATGGAATGATGTTTCAGGTGCCGAGATTGTGGCGATCTGCGACCGCGATCCTGAGCGGCTGAAGATTGTCGGCGACCAGTTCGGCATCGAACGCCGCTACACAGATGCGCAGGCGCTGTTTGCAGATGGCGGCATTGATTTTGTCGATATCGCCACCACCGTTTCAAGCCATCGTGCTCTGGTGGAACTTGCTGCCGCCCACAAGGTGCCAGCAATCTGCCAGAAGCCCTTTGCCAAGACGCTTGATGATGCAAAGGCCATGGTGAAGGTCTGCGATGAAGCAGGCATTCCGCTCATGGTGCATGAAAACTTCCGCTGGCAGACGCCTATTCAGGCGGTGCACAAGGCACTCGACAGTGGCGTCATCGGCACACCATTCTGGGGACGTTTCTCCTTCCGCTCGGGCTTTGATGTTTTCTCCGGCCAGCCTTATCTTGCGGAAGGCGAACGCTTCATCATCGAAGATTTAGGCATTCATACGCTTGATATTGCACGCTTCATTCTGGGCGATGTGACCAGCCTTGTTGCTCGCACAAAGCGTGTGAACCCGAAGATCAAGGGCGAAGATGTAGCCACCATTCTCATGGACCATGAAAATGGTGCTACTTCCATTGTCGATGTGAGCTACGCCACCAAGCTCCAAACCGATCCTTTCCCGGAAACACTCATTGAAATTGACGGCACCGAAGGCTCGATCCGGCTTTATCAGGGTTATCGCCTTGAAGTGATTACGCCGAACGGCACCACGGTTTCCGACGTTTCGCCAAAACTGCTTTCATGGGCCTCACGTCCATGGCACAATATTCAGGAAAGCGTTTTTGCCATTCAACAGCATTGGGTGGACAAGCTGGAAACTCGCGAAGAAACCTCGACATCGGGTGCCGACAATCTCAAGACTTTCGCGCTTGTCGAAGCCGCCTATGACAGTGCCGCAAGCGGCAACCGCGTCGACATTACGGCACTGCTCAAATGAGCAACGTCGATCCTTTCCTGCTCTATGGAACGCGAGAAGTCGAAGCTCAGCCAACGCGCCTAAAAGCGGGCTTGCTTGGCCTGGATTTAAGCGACGGCAATCTTCGCACCATCAAATACGATGGCGTCGAGGTTCTGCGCGCTGTTTCCTATCTGGTGCGGGATCGCGACTGGGGAACCTATAATCCGCAAATCCATGATCTGAATGTCGAGCAAAACGACAGCGGCTTTATCGTCACCTATCAGGCACGTTGCGAAGGCCCGGATGTGACCCAACTCACCATTGATGTTCGCATTCAGGCAGAGATTGGCGGCACGCTCACTTTCGATGCCGTAGCGAATGCAACGACAGGCTTTGAAACCAACCGTTGCGGCTTTTGCATCCTGCATCCAATCGTCGGCGTTGCAGGCGCACCTGTGAGCGTCGAGCATGTAGACGGTACACTCAACAACACCCGCCTGCCCGATCTGATCGAACCATGGCAGCCTTTCAAGGACATGCGCGCGATCACTCATGAGGCCATGCCCGGCGTTACGGCCGAATGCCGCATGGAAGGCGATACGTTTGAGATGGAAGATCAGCGCAACTGGTCCGATGCATCTTACAAGACCTATGTACGTCCGCTGGCTCTGCCATGGCCTTACCAGATCGAAGCCAAAAAACCCCAGCATCAGCGCATCGTGCTTAATATTCACGACACGCGCAAAGCAGCATCACAAGCGGGCACGATTGCGGAGCCGGTGAGCATCTCGCTTGGTGATGTAAGCGGCAGAATGCCGAGTATCGGCATTATCATCACACCGGAAGAAGCCAAAGCAAGCCTTGCTGCAATTGATCTGTTGCAGGAAATTGGCCCGCAGGATTTGTTGTTTCATTACGATCCGCTGGCAGGGCACAAAGGTTCAGCCTTTGCCGATTTTGCAGCCTTGGCTGCGAAGCATAGTGGGCGCGTTTCGCTCGAAATTGCATTGCCTTGCGAGAAGCCGCTCATTGATGAGACGAAGACCATCGCTTCTGACATGAAGGCGGCTGGTTTTACCCCGGATTCAATCATTGTTTCACCGGCTATAGACCGGCAGTCAACACCGCCCGGCAGCGAATGGCCACCCTGCCCCCCGCTCGAAGATGTCTATGCGGCAGCAAGAGCAGCCTTCCCGAATGCGCGGCTTGGCGGCGGAATGCTGAGCTATTTCACCGAACTTAATCGCAAGCGCGTTCCGGGCAAGCTTATTGATTTCGTCACCCATTGCAGCAGTCCAATTGTTCATGCCGCTGATGATCTGAGCGTTATGCAAACACTGGAGGCGCTGCCATTCATCACCCGTTCGGTGCGGGCTATCTACGGCGACAAGCCCTATCGCATCGGGCCGTCGACCATCCCCATGCGCCAGAACCCTTATGGCAGCAGGACGATGGAAAACCCGAATGGCAAGCGCATCGCTATGGCCAATCGCGATCCGCGCCATAATGGGAAGTTCGCGGAAAGCTTCGCATTGGCCTATGCCATATCGGTGCTGAATGCTGGCCTTGATAGCCTGACGCTTTCAGCCCTCACCGGCCCGTTCGGGCTTATTGCGGATGATAATGAACCCGTCGCTATCGGTGAAAAGCGCCCTTTGTTCAACGCTGTAAAAGTGCTTGCACAGCTTACCGGGAAAAACTTCAGGCTGTGCCAGTCTTCGCGTCCATCGGACGTTCTGGCAATGGCAGTAGAAGAGAATATCTGGCTGGTCAATATTACACCACATGAACAGGATGTGGTCATTGCAGGTGGCAAGACAATAACTTTGCCACCTTATGGCGTGCAGTTGAGCGTGATCTAAAAAACGGGCCAATGGCCCGTTTTTTCATTTAGACACTCGGATATTGAGCGTCCGTCACATGCTCCATCCAATCTACGACTTTACCGTCAAGCTGCTCCTGAATGGCAATATGGGTCATCGCATTTTTTGGTGACGCACCATGCCAATGCTTTTCATTTGGCTCAAACCAGACGACATCGCCGGGGCGGATTTCTTCAATCGGGCCGCCTTCACGCTGAACAAGGCCAAGTCCAAAGGTCACAATCAGTGTCTGACCAAGCGGATGTGTATGCCATGCAGTACGAGCACCCGGCTCAAATGTCACTGTTGCAGCTGCAGCACGCCGCGCATCATTGGGCGAAAACAAAGGATCGATGCGAACCTTGCCCGTGAACCAGTCTGCCGGGCCAACACCGGATGGCACAGATCCATTTCTTTTGATTTCCATAGCGTTCTCCTGTCCGAACATAAGATAGCGCCATGACATGGCAAAGAAATAGCAAAACGCCGATCTAGAGCGCATCCCGAAAAGTGTGAAACGGTTTTCGGACAAAGATGCGCGTTAAAACAAATGATTAGAGCGCTAATCTGGTTCAATCAGATCAGCGCTCCAATCACCGGCGTTTATCAATTTGATTTGAATGCGTTAGCGCCGTTTCGCTGGAGTATTTCCGAGCTTCATGCCGTGGCGCTTGCCAAGTTCGGCAATTACCAGTTCCAGCTCCTGCGCCTTCCGAGCAGCATCCCAGCCAAACTCCACTGCAAGAATATCGGCAATTGCCACAAGATTGGCACTCGACAGCGCGCCGTCAATCGCCAGCGTCGTGCGCCGCAGAACCACGTCGGAGAGATGCACGACAAGCTCATTGCGCGCAATCCACGCAATTTCCGCTCGACTGACGCTGTCCGTATCGGGCAGAAGTGTAGTACCAACCTTTGCCTCATCCTGAATGATCGGCAAGGCCGTCGTGCCATAACGCTGCAAAAGTGTCTCGACTCGTTCAGCACCAAGCCCGGTTTCTTTGGCGTGTTTCGCCACCCAAGCGGCGCGTGCGCGGTCGTCCGCCGGATAATCCTTGCCGCCACCGATGGTCAAAGTGCGCGTTGATTTGAGACGCTCGCGGCCAAACCGCTTGAGCACCGTATCTGCCACTTCTTCCGCAAAGCCACGGAACGTCGTCCACTTGCCGCCAACCAGCGAAATGATCGGGAACGGACGGCCTGTATCCGGCTCAATAACCGGTGCGGAATGATCGCGGCTGATCAGCCCCGGTTCCGACGCATTGGACGCAGGCAGCGGACGAATGCCGCTATAGGTGTAAACGATCTGGCTGCGATCGAACTTCAGCTTCGGCAGCAGCGAACGCAGGCTTTCAATGAAATAATCGATTTCCTTGTCTTCCGCGAAAACCTCATCAGGGTTGTTCGCCGGAATATCGGTTGAACCGACCAGCGCAAGACCATGATAATCATAGACAAGGCAGATACGACCATCATCCGCCTCGAAATAGATCATGCGGCCCTTGAGGCTCTTCACCAGCTCGGGATGATCAATGAGGATATGCGACCCCTTGGTGCCGCCGATCATCTTGGTTTCTTTACCAAGCGCCGCATTGACATGATCGATCCACGGACCAGCCGCATTGATAACGATCTTCGGCTTAACCGAGAAAGTCGCGCCATCCGGCCCTTCAAAGCTTACTGCGCCGTCGTTGGCTGCAACAATTGCCGTGAAATTGGCTGCCGCACTTTTCGGATTAGCCTTCAGGCCATCACTGACAAGCTCATAAACCAGACGTTCTGGCTTACTCACCCATGCATCATAATAAATGCCACCACCAACGATAGACGGTGTCATATAAGGCATTTCCTTCAAGGCACTCTTCTTGAAGAGAAAATTATGCTTTGGCATAACGCGTTCACGCGCACCAAAATAATCATAAAGACCAAGGCCGATCTTGATGAGAACTGCACCACGGCTGCGTGGTGCGGTCGTTGAGCCGAACAGGGTACGAAGCGCTGCGGGAATACCCTTGGTCCACGAGAAAACCGGGATGAAGGTCGGTAGCGGCTGGACATTATGCGGCGCGTTTTTCAGCAGGATATTGCGCTCGACCGTCGATTGCGCCACGAGGCCAAATTCACCGGTTTCGAGATATTTGAGACCGCCGTGAATAAGGCGCGACGGGGCCGCACTCGTGCCGGAGCCAAAATCGCCTTTATCGACGATGAAACAGCTCACGCCCTGCTCACTCAGATCACGATAAAGGCCCGCGCCGTTGATGCCCGCCCCCAGAATGAGCACGTCAACACCATCAGTTTCGAGCTGGCTGATGCGGTTCTTCATATGGGCACTATTTACGAAATCGTTCATTTCACTGTCTTCGCTGTATTTCAATCTGTAAGCGCGTCAATTTTCGGCCAGATTGGCCCCATCGCAGCGGCGATTTCCCTGAACAACGCATAACGCTTTTCATATTGCTCGCTGCGTGTGGCATCCGGAACATAAGTTCGGCCAATCGCATCAAGATCGCGCGGGTCGCTGTAAACGTCAGAGAAAACACCTGCACCCTTGCCCGCACAAAGTGCGGCGCCCCATGCTGCCGCTTCATCCGTATCGGTCACTGTGACCGGCATACCCAGCACATTGGCAAACATCTGCGCGAATGATGGGCTGCGCGAAACGCCACCAGTCAGGCGCGCTGCAGAAATTTCAAAGCCGTCTTTCAGATGGTCGACGTGGATGCGGTGATTGAAGGCAATGCCCTCCCAGACTGCGCGCAGCATATCACCACGTTCCTGCCAGCCGCGAAGTCCGAAGAACGCGCCGCTCGCCATCGCACCGTAGGGCGAGCCGAACAGATAGGGATGGAACAGCGCGGTTGAAGGCTTGGCCAGTGCGGCATCAATTTCCGGGCGCAGCATGTCATGGATCGAACGGCCGGTTTCTTCAGCTTCACGACGTTCCGCCGGGCAGAGCTTATCGAGGAACCAGTCGTAATTTGCGGTGGAAGCAGGCGAAATGGACATGTTGTTCCATTCGCCCGGTGCAATGCCATTGCGGCAGAACCAGCTCTTATCGACGTTGGGCTTGGATGACAGCGTTTCATTGATCGAATAGGTGCCAGCCACGACCGCAACTGTGCCAATCTTGAGACCGCCAACACCGAGCGCCGAGGCCGTCACATCATGCAGGCCGCCAACAACGGGCGTTCCAGCAACAAGGCCGGTTCGGCTCGCGCATTCCTGAGAGACCCCTCCAACGATTTCATCCGAGCGCGACATTGGAGGCAGCGCATCCCAAAGTGCTTCGAGGCCGAAAAGTTTGAGCGCGTCTTTGGAATAGTCTTGCGTTTCGTAATCAGTGAAAGACGTCGATGCCTCGGTGCGATCAGTGCCGACTTCGCCCGTCAGGCAGAAGCGCAGCCAGTCCTTGCAGGCAATCACATGACCGATGCGCCCATAGCGTTCCGGCTCGTTTTCCTTGACCCAGGCCAGAATAGCGGAGGGAGCCGAAGCGTGTGGTAACTGACCGGTGATCGCAATCGACTGTTCAGCAACAGGGCTGCTCACCCAGCGTTCGGCCACGTCAACGGCACGGCTATCGAGCGACAGAATGCCTTTGCCGAGCGGGTGGCGATCCTTATCGAGCATGTAGATACCGTCGCCGTGCGCGGTTGTGGCAATGGCGAGAATATCAGAGGCAGGGCGTCCGCTTTTTGCGAGTGCTTCGACAATTGCATCCGCAGTCGCATTCCAGAATTCATCCATATCGCGCTCAACATGACGAGCTTTTGGAAAATATTGAGGTACGCGGCGGCGGGCAACGGCAAGCGTCGTTCCATCAACGTCGAATATTACGGCCTTGGTGACGGTCAGTCCGCTATCAATTCCCAACAGAGACGGCATGGATCGTATTTCCTGATATGTATGCGATGAAGTACTGAGGCTTATTCTCTTGTTCCGCCAGAACTGGCGATAACCACATTGATGTTCTGCGACTGCATGCGTTCGATATGTTCATGCGGAGTCTTGTCATCGACAATGACAACATCGAAATCATTAAGCGCGCCGAAATTATGCAGTGCCCGGCGCTCAAACTTTGAGTGATCGACAAGCAGCACGCGCTTTGCAGCGCAATCAAGCATAGCGCGCTTGGTTTCGACCATTTCCGGCGACTGGTGAAACAACAGATCGTCGGTAATGGCAGCAATCGAAATGAACGCCACATCGGCCCGCAGGCGACGGATTTCATGGATCGTCATGCCACCGACAAAGGCATTGCACCAGTTATAAAGCTGTCCACCGAGACCAAGCAGCGTGACATCTTTCATATCGCGCACTTCATTCATCAGGATCAGCGAATTGGTAATGACAGTCAGCGGCCCCTTGCCCGGAAGATAGGGGACCATCTGGAGAACGGTTGTAGAATCGTCGAAGAAAATGGCCTGGCCCGGCTCTACGAACTGCATTGCCGCTTCGGCAATGCGCTTTTTCTCTTCGGACTGGCGTGCGACGCGATAAAGGTCGCTCGCTTCAATGAGACTTGTCGGTGCTGCGGAAACAACGCCGCGCGCCTTGCGAAACAGACCGCGACTGACGAGTTCGTCAACATCTCTGTGCGCAGTCATCAGGCTGATGCCGAAACGCTCGGTGAGATCCTCGATCCTTACCGATCCTTCGGACATAATCATTTCAGCAATTTGCTGGCGGCGAACCAATTGACGTGCATGCCGACTATCGTTCGGCACCTGCTCCGTCATCAGGTTTTCAATGCTTGCTTTATTGCTTGTAACCATGCCTATCACTCGCCCCCAGCCCGCTCAATTTATTGACCGGTTCCGATTCATAGCATCGGTACGAAAAATTGGATGGGGCACGGAATTGGATCCGCGCCCCATCCACACAGTTCTTACTGTTCGAGAACGAACGGAGCAGTGTACTTGTCAACATTGTCCTTGGTAATCAGGAAGCAATCGAAAAGCTGCTTTTCCTGGTCAACGCCGGTCTTGCCGGTCTTGATGAAGTTGTCGGCCTGCTTGACAGCAGCTTCCGAGAAGATCGCAACTGGCTGCAGAACGGTGTACTGAAGTTCACCAGCCTTGATCGCAGCAACTGCGTCTGGCGAACCGTCGAAACCACCAACCTTAACCTTATCGAGCTTGCCAGCCTTCTTCAGAGCAGCAATTGCACCGAGAGCCATTTCGTCGTTACCGGAGATAACGCCGATGATGTCCGGGTTTGCCTGAAGCAAAGCCTGCATCTTGTCGTGGCCCTGAGTACGGTTCCAGTTGGCAACGTCCTGACCAGCCTTTACGAGGTCTGGGTACTGCGAAAGAACGGTTTCATAGCCGTTCGAACGAGTGGCAGCATTGTTGTCCGACGGCGAACCGAACAGTTCAACATACTTGCCTTCTTCACCAACGCTCTCAACCCACTGCGTTGCACCAAGTGCAGCACCCTGTGCGTTGTTGGAAACGAGCTGCGCCTTGGCAAGGCCTTCCTGGTTGATTTCAGCATTCACGAGGAACACTGGAATGCCAGCTGCGACAGCGCGCTTGACTGCGCCAACCGAACCGTCAGCATTTGCCGGATCGAGAATGATCGCGACCGACTTGTTGGTGATGGCTGTATCGATAAGGTTGCTTTCGGTGTTGGTGTCGCCCTTGTGACCGCCAACAACAGCCGAATAGCCGAGGCCTTCAGCGGTTTTCTTGGCGATTTCGCCTTCGGTGTACCAGTATGGGTTGGAAGGATCGTTGACCACGATTGAGATCAGACCTTCAGCCCATGCTGTGCTCGCGATAAGCGGCAATGCTGCAGCAGCAGCAAACAGAACGCGCATACCCTTCTTAAACATGTCTCACTCCCGTAAATATTATCGTTGAGTTATGCCGGTTGCCCGGCGTTACCATTTCCAGTGGGCGAGATTTCAAACTGATATCGCCGTCTTGGAACCTTTCGATACCCCCGAAGAACCGGCTCCGCCCGGAACGGTGAGCGGAGCCGTAATTATCAACGCCGGGAATATTGAATGCTGTTGAGCAGAACTGCGAGCACGATAACCGCACCGGTAAATACAGTCTGCCAGTAGGACGATACGCCAATGATCACGAGGCCATCCGAAAGGAAACCGATAACGAAGGCGCCCAGAAGCGTGCCCAGAATTGTACCGCGACCACCCGTCAGCGCTGCGCCACCAATCACGACAGCGGCGATTGCCGTCAGCTCGTAAGTGGTGCCTGCGGTCGGACCAGCCGAAGTCAGCTGCGAGGACAGAACCAGACCAGCGATTGCAGCACAAATGCCCGAAATCACATAGACCGAAATCTGCACGCGCTTGACTGGAACACCGGAAAGTTCGGCTGCACGTTCATTGCCACCCGAAGCATAGAGCCAGCGGCCAAATGCGGTGCGGTTGAGCACGACTGCTACGATGATGGCGAGAACAGCAAGCACGAGAACGCCAATCGGCACACCAAAAAGCGTGTTGAAGCCGAGCCATTCAAAGCCGGTATTGCCGAGTTCCGGGCGACCACCGAGATTGTTATAGGTCAGACCGTTGGTCATCAGAAGTGCCACGCCGCGTGCGCAATAAAGCACACCGAGCGTCGCCACGAAGGCTGGAACACGCAGATAAGCGATCAGAACACCGTTCACCGCACCAACAAATGCGCCGAGGGCACAGGTGATGATGACAACCGCCCAAACCGGGAAATAAAGGATGACGCCCAGCTCCGGAATATTGACGCCTTGCATAAGGAAGCCAGCGACAACGCCCGCAAGACCAAGTGTAGAACCGACCGAAAGATCAATACCGCCGTTGAGAATAACCAGCAGCATACCAATCGCCAGCAAGCCGAAAATGGCCACATGCGATGACATGATGAGGAAGTTATTGACGGTAAAGTAATAAGGCGAAAGGAACGAGAAGGCTGCGATGATCGCGATCAGCGCAAAAAAAGCACGACCTTCGAGCAGCAAATGCACGATGCTGGTTTTCCGCTTCACCCCATTCGGAGCTGCTTTTTCTTTTGTAGTCGTGACTGACATTCTATCAGTGCTCCATAACTATTTAATGGCCGACCATAGATTCGCCCGAGGCGGCCATGATCTTTTCCTTGGAGACATCGGAGCCGAATTCGGCCGAGATGCGTCCACGGTGCATAACGATGATACGATGAGCGATGCTGAGGCATTCGCCGACTTCGGATGTCGTATAAACGACTGCAAGCCCGTCCTTGGCCTTTTCAGCCAGCAGCTTGAACACTTCTGCCTTGGCACCAATATCGATACCGCGGCTTGGTTCATCCAGAAGGATAACCTTCGGCTCAGTTGCCAACATTTTGCCGATAACGACCTTCTGCTGATTGCCGCCAGAAAGCGAACCGATTGCGGCTTCGCCACCATCCGTCTTGATGTGAACATTCCTGATCGACTGATCGACGATGTTCTTTTCACGCTTCGTCGAGGTGAAAAGGCCTTTCGTCATTTCGCCAATGCTTGCCAGCGAAAGATTGCGGCCAACCGTCATCGTCTGCACAAGACCATCACGCTGACGGTCTTCCGGCACCAGAACCAGACCCTGATCAATGCGCTGAGCAATCGTGAGGCCTGCAACATCCCTGCCTTCAAGCAGAATGCTGCCCGAATTGGCCTTGAGGCGACCTGCAACCGTTTCAAGAAGTTCGGTACGACCTGCACCCATCAGACCGTAAATACAAACGATCTCACCGGCGCGCACATTCAGCGACATATTATCGACAAGCGCGAAATCACCGGACTTGTCCTGAACCGTCAGACCTTCCACGGAAAGCGCGACATCGCCCCATTCGTAACCGGTTGGAGGCGAACCAAGATCGAAGTTTTCGCCGACCATGTTGCGAACGATCCATTCCAGATCAATCTCAGCACGCGGTGCATAAGCGGTCATTGCACCGTCGCGCAGAACCACGGCATGATCGGTGATCTGCAGTGCTTCTTCGAGATGATGGGAAATGTAAACAATCGCCACGCCACGCGCTGTCAGATCACGAATGACCTTGAACAGCACCTCCACTTCCGAAGCGCTTAGCGCTGAAGTCGGCTCATCCATGATCAGAATACGGGAATTGACCGAAAGCGCACGCGCGATTTCGACAACCTGCTGCTGACCGAGGCGAAGCTCTTCAACTGGGGTCAGCGGATCGATGTCTTCTTCGAGTTCTGCCAGAAGTTCGCGGGTCAGACGTTCTTCTTCTGCGAAATTGACGCCCGTTGCACCGCGGATTTCGCGTCCCATGAAGATGTTGTCACGCACATTCATATTGGGCGCGAGACTCAGTTCCTGATGGATGATCGAAATACCACGGTCGCGTGCTTCGGTTGAAGAGTTGAACACAACCGGCTCACCATCGAGAACAATCGTGCCAGAAGTCGGCTGGATGACACCCGACAGAACCTTCATCAGTGTCGACTTGCCAGCGCCGTTTTCGCCAAAAAGCGTGGTGACCTGACCGCGACGGATTTCGAAGTTCACGCCCTTGAGCGCGTTGATACGCCCATAAGCCTTGGCAACATCGTGTGCGGAGAGAACGACTTCGCCGTGCTTGCCTTCAATTGTCTTCCTGTCAGGGCTCATTTTACTTCAAGCCCCACTGGCGTAACCAGCCAGTTCTTCGGATTGACCAGCTTGAAAACGCCAGTCACTGAAACCGTCTTGCCAACGAGATTGTTGACGTCAACGCCTTCGAGAACCTGCTTCTTCATCTCATTATTGAGCGCAGAACCGGCATTCTGGAATTCGATCTGGTTCTTGAACTGGCCAAATTCAATTGTGCCGGTCGCATCGCGCAGATCGGTGCCGTTTACCGCCGGACCAGTCTGGACGCGGATTGCCATGCCTTCAGGGAAACCATCGACCTTGATGACATTATAATTCGACTTACGCTCTTCAACGGTGCCAGTGAACTTGACCGGGATAACCGGGTTCACACTACCTACACCATATTTCTTGCCAGCTGCATCCTTGTCGGCAACAAGTGCAGTGCCAACTTCGACCGCTTCCGCAGCGCGTTCTTCAACGCTTGCCTTGACCTTCGGAAACTCAGCAGCACCATAGGCTTCAGGGGAGAAGGCCTGCTGGCGCACATCGGCTTCAGAACCGATCTTCACAACCTTGGTGTCAAATCCAATCGCACCGACAACCACCACCGCAGCGACCACACTCCAAAGGACTGCGCGGTTCAGCCTGGCTGGCTTCTGTGAAACTTGATTAGCTTGTGTACTCATAATCAAACGCCTTCAGCAAATTCTGCCGGATTGTCGTTGTAAAAAAACGGATTACGCGGCTGGATTTACACCGCTACTAGACTGCACCCGCGATAATGCACCGGCTAGCGACGGCTAAACGGATTCTCGCACAGGCGGCCATGGGAGTGAGAAATTTAATCATAACGATCCTCCACATAGTTCCCTGGCTCCGACCCTCCGCGCAGCATGGAAACAGATGCGCCGCGACCATATGCTATGATAGCGGCGTGTTATCAACTTCAATAATCATGTTATAAACACCAATATCTGTCAATCAGCTGTTTTTGAAACTCGCCCCGTTTCATACAATTGCGGGCCAAAAACTCACAATACCGCTGGGAAATCCAGTATCAAAAGATAGCCTTCGATGATGGACACTGTGGGACAAGCTTGTTTCCGCAGAACATCGCTCAGGCCAGAAATATCTAAATTATTTCTTTAAAAACAATGATATAATTTCCAGGCACCCTATAGTCAGTGTCATTATATCGACTAAATCCTATAAGAATGGCTGAGGCTGAGGTTCAGGAATTTCGCTACAATCACCTTTTGGTGAAAAAAAATGCTTATCAACGAAAATTTTACAGACAGCTCGATATCGTTATGTTATCTCGATCATACGCAATAGCTCTTTTTCATTAAAACAAGAGCCGCGAGCGACAGAATTATAGTCGCGGGAGGAATCCAAATGTCCCTGAATGAGCACTTTGGGAAAGCGTATTTCAGCCATGCGTGGTAAGGGTGATATAATCATCGGTATCGACGCGGGCACATCCGTCGTCAAGGCAGTGGCGTTCGATCTTAGCGGTCGTCAACTGGAATCGGCGGCTGTCCGCAATACATACGAAACCGGAGAACATGGTGCCGCGACTCAGTCTTTGTCCCAGACATGGGAAGATTGTGTAAGTGCATTGCGCGGCCTGTCAGAAAAAGTCCCTGGCCTGAGCGCTCGCACCGCCGCCATTTCCGTCACCGGTCAGGGTGATGGCACATGGCTTGTCGGACGCGATAATAAGCCGGTCGGCGATGCCTGGATCTGGCTTGATGCCCGCGCTGCCAATACAGTTACGAAACTTGCTGCAGGCCCGATGAACCGTGCGCGCTTTGAAGCGACCGGCACCGGCCTCAATACCTGCCAGCAAGGTACACAGATGGCGCATATGGACAGTTTCGTGCCGGAACTCCTCGACAATGCCGAAGTCGCCCTGCACTGCAAGGACTGGCTTTATCTCAATCTCACCGGCGTCCGCGCTACAGACCCCTCGGAAGCCAGTTTCACATTCGGCAATTTCCGCAATCGCCAATATGACGATGTGGTTATTGAAGCGCTCGGCCTGAAAAAGCGCCGTGGTCTGCTGCCCGAAATCGTGGACGGAACTCTGACGCAGCATCCGCTATCCCCCGAAGCAGCAACTGCCACAGGACTTCTGGCCGGTACGCCGGTGAGCCTTGGCTATGTCGACATGGTGATGACGGCGCTTGGCGCTGGCGTTTATTGCGGCACCGCGGATGCGGGCTGCTCGACTATCGGATCGACCGGCGTTCATATGCGCGCAAAGCCTGTTTCCGACATTCACCTGAATGCAGAAGGCACGGGTTACGTTATTGCCCTGCCAATCCCCGGTATCGTCACGCAGGTTCAGACCAATATGGGTGCGACGATCAATATTGACTGGATTTTGCAGATTGCCGCCGACCTCATGTCGACCGCAGACAAAAAAGTCTCGCTGAGCGACCTGATCCCGCGCCTTGATGAATGGTTCAATGCAAGCCGCCCCGGTGCGTTGCTTTATCATCCTTATATCTCCGAGGCCGGAGAACGCGGACCGTTCGTCAACGCTTTTGCGCGTGCAGGCTTTATCGGCCTTTCAAGCCGCGACCGTTTCCCCGAACTGGTACGCTCGGTCGTTGAAGGGCTCGGCATGGCAACACGCGATTGCTACGCCGCCATGGGCGGAATGCCAGCGGAACTACGCATCACAGGTGGTGCGGCACGTTCGCGTGCGCTTCGCAGCACGCTTTCGGCAGCCGTCAATGCGCCGGTTCGTGTTTCCTCACGTGAAGAAGCAGGTGCTGCAGGCGCTGCCATGATGGCCGCAGTCGCAATTGGCGCTTATCCAAACATGGATGAGTGCATCGCCGAATGGGTCGCGCCTTTGCTGGGAGCCGGTGAAGCACCCGATGCCGTGCAGGCACAGCGCTACGCGGAACTGTTCGGCGCTTATAAGGACGCCCGACTGGCGCTGGCGCCAATCTGGGACAAACTTGCAGCTGATCGGTAATTCGACAGTCGGCTGAGATGACATATTATTTTGCCGGAATTCCGGCATCCGAAGGAGCATGAAATGGCTGAACCGGAAACCTGCGATCTGTTTGTGATTGGCGGCGGTATCAATGGTGCGGGCGTTGCTCGCGATGCGGCTGGGCGCGGCCTCAAGGTTGTGTTAGCGGAAAAAGACGATCTCGCGGAAGGCACCTCGTCGCGCTCCGGTAAACTTGTGCATGGCGGCTTGCGTTACCTCGAATATTACGAATTCCGTCTTGTGCGCGAAGCTTTGATCGAGCGCGAAGTTCTGTTGAACGCCGCACCGCATATCATCTGGCCGATGCGTTTTGTTCTGCCACACAGCCCGCAGGATCGCCCGGCATGGCTCGTGCGTCTTGGCCTGTTCCTCTACGACCATCTCGGCGGTCGCAAGAAACTACCCGGCACCCGCACGCTTGATCTGAAGCGCGACCCGGAAGGCACGCCGATTCTCGATCAATATACCAAGGGCTTCGAGTATTCCGATTGCTGGGTGGATGACGCTCGCCTCGTCGTTCTGAATGCTGTTGGTGCCGCTGAAAAAGGCGCGACCATTCTGACCCGCACGCCGGTTACATCTGCGCGTCGCGAAAAAGGCGGCTGGATTGTCGAAACCAAGAACCGCGATACCGGCGAAATGCGCAGCTTCCGCGCGCGTTGCATCGTCAATTGTGCAGGCCCATGGGTTACAGACGTTATCACCAATGTTGCTGGCTCGAACTCTTCACGCAATGTGCGTCTGGTCAAGGGCAGCCATATCATCGTGCCAAAGTTCTGGTCGGGTGCGAATGCCTATCTGGTTCAGAACCACGACAAGCGCGTGATCTTCATTAATCCATATGAAGGCGATAAGGCGCTCATCGGCACCACCGATATCGCTTATGAAGGCCGCGCCGAAGACGTCAGCGCGGATGAGAAAGAAATCGATTACCTGCTCACCGCAGTAAACCGCTATTTCAAAGAAAAGCTGCGTCGCGAAGACGTACTGCACAGCTTCTCCGGCGTGCGTCCGCTGTTCGATGACGGCAAGGGCAACCCATCGGCTGTTACCCGCGACTATGTTTTCGATCTGGATGAGACCAGCGACGCCCCTCTCCTCAACGTGTTTGGCGGCAAGATCACCACATTCCGCGAGCTCGCAGAACGCGGTATGCATCGTCTCAAGCACATCTTCCCGAGTATGGGCGGAGACTGGACGCATGATGCACCATTGCCGGGCGGCGAAATCGCCAATGCCGACTTTGAGACTTTTGCAAACAGCCTGCGTGACAGCTACCCATGGATGCCACGCAAACTGGCTCTGCATTATGGTCGTCTCTATGGTGCGCGCACCAAAGACGTAGTTGCAGGTGCATCTGATCTTAACGGTCTTGGACAGCATTTCGGCGGCAATCTCTATGAGGCTGAAGTCCGCTATCTCGTGTCGAAAGAATGGGTGAAGACGGCAAATGATATCCTCTATCGCCGCACCAAGCACTACCTGCACCTGACCGAGGCCGAACGGGCCGCATTCATTGCATGGTTCGACAACGCTAAAGTTTCTGCTTGAGGTTATCATGGCCCTTACGCTTTCGCTGAACACCAATCCGCTTGTGAACCGCTTTGCAGAGCCGGATGATCTGATCGAGACCGTTGCGCGCGACCTGCGCCTGCGCGATCTGCAGCTCACGCACGAGTTCATCAATCCGAGCTGGCAGGCTTCCACCATTCGTCGCCTGACGCGCGATATGGACAAGGCTTTGCAGCGTACAGGCGTCCGCGTAACATCCGGCATGACCGGCCCTTATGGTCGTCTCAACCATTTCGGCCACCCGGATGCGGAAGTGCGCCGTTATTATATCGACTGGTTCAAGACCTTTGCCGATATTATCGGCGATCTCGGCGGCAAGTCGGTCGGCACACAGTTTGCGATTTTCACCTACAAGGATTTTGACAATCCTGAAAGCCGCGAAGATCTTATCAAGATCGCTATCGACTGCTGGGCGGAAGTTGCCGAACATGCCAGCCGTGCCGGTCTTGAATATGTGTTCTGGGAGCCGATGAGCATTGGCCGTGAGTTTGGCGACACAATTGCTGAGAGCATCAAGCTTCAGGATCGCCTCACGGCTGCCAATATGGCAATCCCCATGTGGATGATGGCCGACATCGACCATGGCGATGTGACCTCGTCGAACCCGGACGATTTCGATCCGTATGCATGGGCGCGTGCCGTGCCGAAGGTCTCACCGATCATCCACATTAAGCAGAGCCTTATGGATAAGGGTGGTCATCGTCCTTTCACGGCGGCCTTCAATGCAAAAGGCCGTATTCAGCCCGAGCCGCTGCTCAAGGCGTTCGCCGAAGGCGGTGCTGTGGACAATGAAATCTGCCTTGAGCTGTCGTTCAAGGAACGCGAGCCAAACGACCGTGAAGTTATTCCGCAAATTGCGGAAAGTGTGGCCTTCTGGGCACCGCACATTGACACGGGTGCACGCGACTTGAAAATATAACCTCAAGAAAAGAATAAAGAATCGGGAGCAGGCAGCGCGAAAATGGCAGATTCAGACGATTCCTTAGCCCTTCGTGCAGCCTGGCTCCATTTCATTGCTGGTATGACCCAGTCAGCGGTTGCAAAGCGGCTCGGAATACCTTCCGTGAAAGCGCACCGCCTCATCGCTAAGGCGGTCGCAGACGGTGCGGTTAAGGTAACAATCGATGGTGATATCACCGAATGCATCAACCTCGAAAACCAGCTCGCCGAACAATATAACCTCGAATATTGCGAAGTCGCACCTGATCTCGGCGAAGAAGCCTTACCGCTCCTATCCCTAGGTAATGCTGGTGCAGAATTTCTGCGCCGCGAAATCGAGCATGGCGATCATGAGGTGATCGGCCTTGGCCATGGCCGCACGCTTTCAGCAGCCGTCAATCATATGCCTCGCGTGGCGGCCAAGGATTTGCAGTTTGTATCGCTGCTCGGTGGTCTGACACGAAATTTTGCTGCCAACCCACATGATGTGATGCATCGCATTGCCGAGAAGACAGGCAGGCCCGCTTATGTGATGCCGGTGCCTTTCTTTGCCAACACGGCTGAAGATCGCGAAGTGCTGCTGGCGCAAAAGGGTGTCACCAGCGTCTTTGAAATGGGGTGCCGCGCGGAGCTGAAAATCGTCGGTATCGGCACAGTCGACGCACACGCGCAGCTCGTCACATCCGGTGTGATCGACCTCTCCGAAATGGAAGAGATCGCGGTGCGCGGTGCCGTCGGTGAAATGCTTGGGCATTTCTTCGATATCAACGGCACGCGGCTTGAAACTGGCCTGACGGCTCGCACCATCGCGGCATCGGTGGAAAATGCCGATATGAGCCGTATCATCGGACTTGCGGGCGGTCTTTCCAAAGCCGACGCTATCCGCGCAGTCCTCAAAAGCGGTCGCCTTTACGGGCTGATCACCGATGAACGCACCGCAAAGGCGCTATTGCAGTAAAAACAGCATCGATCAACAAAATATCACAAAATCACATTTTATATGGATTGTTTTGTGATTTTGTGATTTAAGTTTGTGCAATAAACAAACATGCTCTGGGATCGGAAATTCCGTGAAACGCGACGAACGAAGACAGGCGATCATCAATCTGCTGATTGAAAATCATGCGGTCGATCTCGATGATCTTTCCGAGCGTTTTGCAGTTTCCAAGATGACCATCCATCGCGATCTGGATTCGCTTGAAGAATCCGGTGTGCTGCGCAAAGTGCGCGGTGGTGCGACTATGGATGCGGGTTCTCAGTTTGAAAGCGATTTCCGTTTTCGCGTCCAGCAGGATAACGAAGCCAAGATCGAGATGGGCCGCGCGGCCCTTGACCTGATCGAACCCGGCATGACCGTGATGATTAATGACGGTTCCACCGCCGCAGTTCTCGGAAGCATGTTGATCGAAAAACGCCCGCTGACGGTGATTACCAACAATGCGGTCATCATCGAAAATCTCAAGGGCGAAGGCGGCATCAACCTGATCGCGCTCGGCGGCGTATTCTCGGCAAAGTTCAATGCGTTCTTTGGCTTGCTGACCGAGGAGGCCCTATCAAAACTCAGCGCAGATATTGCCTTCATTTCCGCGCCTGCGATCAATGGACGTCTCGTCTATCACATGGATGAAAACGTCGTCCGTACCAAGCGCGCCATGACCGCGTCGGCAACCCGCACATGCCTTTTGGTCAACCACCAGCGTTTTCGCCGCACGGCCTTGCATGTAATGGCCGACCTTGGCGACTTTGATGCCATCATCACGGATAAATCACCGGGTGATTCACTTGTGGCCGAACTTGAGCCGGCAGGCATCAAACTGACAATTGCAGAATAGGTTCTGCGCAATCGCATTTACATAACAAGAGAGAACATTCGAGCATGTCGAAATTCTGGGTAGGTACGAGCTGGAAAATGAACAAGACGCTTGCGGAAGCACGCGTTTTCGCGAACGCACTGAAGGACGCCGATGCTGACCGTTCGGCAGACATTCAGCGCTTTGTCATTCCACCCTTTACCTCAGTTCGTGAAGTCAAAGATATTCTGGCAGATACGTCCGTGAAGGTCGGCGCGCAGAACATGCACTGGGCTGATCAGGGTGCATGGACCGGCGAAATTTCGCCACTGATGCTCAAAGATTGCAATCTCGATATCGTTGAACTCGGCCATTCCGAGCGTCGCGAACATTTTGGTGAAACCAATGAAACCGTTGGTCTCAAGGTTGAAGCAGCCGTTCGCAACGGCCTGATCCCGCTTATCTGCATTGGCGAAACGCTGGAAGACCGCGAAAGCGGACGCGCAGCAGAAGTGCTGGCAGAAGAAGTCCATGGTGCACTTTCCAAGCTTTCTGACGAGCAGAAAAAGGCCGAAATCCTATTTGCCTATGAGCCGGTATGGGCAATTGGTGAAAATGGCATTCCAGCCTCGGCGGATTATGCCGATGACCGTCAGGCCGAAATTATTGCTGTTGCCGAAGGCATTCTTGGCCGTCGCGTGCCTTGCCTCTATGGCGGCTCGGTCAATCCCGGTAACTGCGAAGAACTCATTGCCTGCCCGCATATCGATGGCCTGTTTATCGGCCGTTCGGCATGGAACGTGGAAGGCTATCTCGACATTCTGGCCAAATGCGCCAAGAAAATTCAGGCTAATTAAAGGAGTTACCCCATGAAAGTAGCAGTAGCAGGCGACAGCGCCGGTGAAGGTCTGGCCAAGGTTCTTGCAGATTATCTGAAGGATCGTTTTGAAGTGTCCGAAATCTCCCGCACGGACGCTGGCGCAGATACATTCTACGCAAATCTCTCGGACCGCGTAGCATCCGCAGTTCTCGACGGCACCTATGATCGTGCAATTCTGGTTTGCGGCACCGGTATCGGTGTTTGCATTGCCGCCAACAAGGTTCCGGGCATCCGCGCAGCGCTGACCCACGACACCTATTCGGCAGAACGTGCAGCCCTCTCCAACAATGCGCAGATCATCACCATGGGCGCCCGCGTTATCGGTTCGGAAGTTGCAAAGACCATTGCTGATGCGTTCCTTGCACAGACTTTTGACGAAAATGGCCGTTCGGCTGGCAATGTTGACGCGATCAACGAAGTCGACGCCAAGTACAACAAGTGCTGATTGTCTAAAGCAACGTCCCAAAACACAAAAAGCGGCGGGTTTTCCCGCCGCTTTTTTTGTGTTGAAGCTAGACTATTTTAGCTGAACTTCGGATCTAGCGAACCATCGCGATAACGCTTTGCCATATCCGACAGCGGGATCGGACGAATTGACTGAGCATGGCCAGCGGTGCCGAACTGCTCGAAGCGATCCTTACAAAGCTTGGTCATCGCAGCCATTGCAGGCTTGAGATACTTGCGCGGATCGAACTCGCTTGGATCCTCCTGCAGCACGCGGCGGATTTGACCTGTCAGCGCCATACGGTTGTCCGTGTCGATATTGATCTTGCGCACACCATGCTTGATGCCGCGCTGGATTTCTTCAACAGGCACACCCCAGGTTGGCTTCATCTTGCCGCCATACTTGTTGATGATTTCCTGCAAATCTTCCGGCACCGAAGACGAACCATGCATGACAAGATGCGTGTTTGGCAGCTTGCGATGGATTTCTTCGATCACATTCATCGCAAGCACGGAACCATCAGGCTTGCGGCTGAATTTGTACGCGCCATGCGATGTGCCCATAGCGATTGCCAGTGCATCGACCTTGGTTTCGCGAACGAATTTCACGGCTTCATCCGGATCGGTCAGAAGCTGGTCGTGCGAGAGCTGACCTTCCGCACCGTGACCGTCTTCTGCTTCACCCATGCCGGTTTCGAGCGAACCGAGAACACCAAGTTCACCTTCAACCGAAATGCCGCCAAGATGAGACATTTCACTGACCTGACGGGTAACGGAGACGTTATAATCCCAGTCAGCAGGGGTTTTTCCGTCAGCCTTGAGCGAACCGTCCATCATGACGGAGGTAAAACCAGCCTGAATTGCGGTCATGCAGGTGGCGGCTTCATTGCCGTGGTCGAGATGCACGCAAACAGGAATATGCGGATAGATTTCGGTGACCGCATCCATCATATGGCGCAGCATGATATCGTTCGCATAAGAACGCGCGCCGCGCGATGCCTGCAGGATAACCGGCGCATTGGTCGCATCCGCCGCTTCCATAATGGCGAGTGCCTGTTCCATATTGTTGATGTTGAATGCCGGAACGCCATAGCTGTGTTCAGCAGCGTGGTCGAGCAATTGCCGCAGCGTAATACGCGCCATCTGAGTTTCCTTCTAATTAGTTGCGCATCCCGAAAAGTGCGAAGCGGTTTTCGGAACAAGATGCGCGTAAAAACGATCAGCTAGAGCATTAAATGCTCTAGCTTTGCGAACGCGCGTAATACTCACCGAGAACATCGACCTCTTCCGCGACGCCAAACACCAGCGCGCTGCGCTCGTGATAGGTTTCGGGGACGATATCGAGGATCGGCGTAGAACCGTTGGTTGCCTTGCCGCCAGCCTGCTGGCTGAGGAACGCAATCGGATTGGCTTCATAAACAAGGCGCAGACGGCCCTTTTCGTAGCCCGGACGTGCATCGTCCACGTAGAAGAAGATACCGCCGCGCTGCATGATGCGATGCATGTCGCCGACAGCCGCACCCAACCAGCGCATATTGAAATTGCGTCCGCGCGGGCCGTCTTTGCCGTTGTAGCAATCATCGACATAGGCCTTCATGCCAGCCGAAAGATGACGATAAACGGATGCGTTATAGGCGAGATCAGACGTGCGCTCAGGCAGCATAGCGTTCTTGCGGGTGATCTGGAAAATGCCATTCACCGGATCAAGCGTTGCAAAAAGTACGCCTTCGCCGACCGAGAAGGTGAGATCGATCGAGTTGCCGAACGACACATAGCCTGCTGCCAGCTGGCGATTGCCGGGCTGAAGGAATGGCTCTGCCGTATCCGCCGGGAAAATCGAGAAAATGGTGCCAAGCGGCGCGCCGAGGCCCACATTGCCGGAACCATCGAGCGGGTCGATTGCAACGGCAACCAGACCATCAGCCTTACCCGGAACCGGGAGGTCGGCCTCCTCGGAGAGAACCGATGCAGCACCTGCCGCGATCAGCAATTCAACGAAGAGATTGTGCGAACCAACATCAATGCTCTTCTGCTGATCCTGATCACTATTGACGCCTACGAGCTTGCCCGGATCGCCAGGAAGCGAACCGCGCGCGATGCGACCGGCAAGACGACCTGAACCTGCGAGAATGGCCTTAATTACGTTGCTCGTTGCAAGACGCAAGCCATCCTGACCTGCCCAGGCATCAAGATAATCGCCAGCCGCCTGCGTATCTACACGGTCACTATCGCCAGCCAGAACCAGCGGTGCAAAATTTCCTGCCATCGTCATTCGCCCTGCTCCCGAAGAAGAGACAGTTGCAGCACGTTGGAAGTGGGGGAAACGGAATTCATTTACTGGCAATCTCCATGCAGATGTCTTCAAGACACGCCCGATAGCGGGCCGAGACACGGAGGACGTAACACCGTTCTGATATCATCACAATAATGTGGATAACATTATAACGATTTAAATGTGATAATATGTTTTAAAATGATGTTAATTACGGATAAGCTACGTCATCTCCGCACTCGATAAGCATGCGGAAGACCTGAAAGCGAGTCGATGACCCGCTCTATTTCAAATATTGAAGCGAATTTTGGTGTTTCAACGCAAATGTGCGGTAGCAACCTAAATGGCCTACTGCCGGATCAACCCTGCTTTTTCTTGTCGGGATCAAAAGTCACAAAGAAACGAAAAGCCGACCAAAGGCCAAGTGCGCCAAAAAGCATGGCCCAGCCGACACTGCCCATCCAAATCTCGAATGCGGTCCAGGCAAAACAGCTCCCTGAGATTAATACCCGAGTCCATAAAGGTCGAAATCGCGGGTCATCAAACTCAAACATTGGCCAACCTTGTTATGGTTTCACGTCTCCGGAACATCGCTCCGGAGAATATGCGCCATGTTTAACCAGTTTCCGGGCATCTCGTAAGTGCTACATGTTCAATTCGACCGGTATTTTGTGATATCCGTCTCTGCACCCAGATCAGAAAGACACAGCCGCGGCCCGGCACGAAGCTCAGCAGACAATGATCAGGCCGCTTCAGCGCGCGGTGCCATCGCTCCAGTCATTAATGCCACTGCATCCGACATCGAATATTCTTTCGGATCGACCACCGTCAAACGACGGCCAAGACGATGGATATGGATGCGGTCGGCCACTTCAAACACATGCGGCATGTTATGTGAGATCAGCACTATAGGCATACCACGCGCCTTCACGTCCTGAATAAGCTCCAGAACGCGGCGGGATTCCTTCACACCAAGCGCAGCCGTCGGTTCATCCATAATGACAACTTTGGAGCCGAAAGCTGCAGCACGCGCGACCGCAACACCTTGCCGCTGTCCACCCGACAATGTTTCCACGGCCTGGCCGATGTTCTGAATGGTCATCAGCCCCAGTTCCGAGAGTTTCTCACGGGCAATCTTTTCCATTGCACCACGATCAAGCATTCGCAGCCATGAACCGAGCGGCCCTTTGCGGCGAATCTCACGCCCAAGAAAGAGATTGTCCGCAATGGAAAGTGCCGGGGAAAGAGCAAGGTTTTGATAAACCGTCTCAATGCCCGCATTGCGCGCTTCCATTGGAGAATGGAAGCTCACTGGCTTTCCATCCAGCATGATTTCGCCTTCATCGGGGCGAACAGCACCGGACAGTGCCTTGATGAGCGAAGATTTACCCGCGCCGTTATCGCCAATGACGGCAAGGACTTCTCCCGGATAAAGATCAAAATCGGCATGATCGAGGGCTGTAACACGTCCGTAACGCTTAACCAGACCGCGTGCGGAAAGAACAGGCGTAACTGAGGGTTTCATGCGGCAGCCTTTCTGATCCATTGGTCAATCGCAACGGCGGCGATAATAAGAACGCCAATCAGGAGATAGGTCCATTGTGGATCTGTGCCCCAAAGGCGCAATCCGAGCGAGAAAACGCCCACGATCAGCGCACCAAACATTGTGCCAAGGATCGAACCTCGCCCGCCAAAGAGCGATATTCCGCCAATCACCACGGCAGTTATGGATTCAATATTGGCAAACTGACCCGAAGTTGGTGAGACTGAACCAAGCCGCCCGATCATTGCCCAGCCAGCAAGCGCACAGATAAGCCCGGCCAGAACATAAACTGACATCAGGATCGGCTTGACCGACACACCCGCAAGCTGTGCCGCTTCCGGATCATCGCCAATAGCATAGACATGACGTCCCCAAGCAGTGTGGTTCAAGACGAACCAGAGCACCAGCACCAGCAGAACCATGGCGATAACACCATAGGTAAAGACGGCGCCGCCGAAACGAATGCTTTCACCAAAGAACTGCAGGATGGGAGCCTCGGCAGTAATTTCCTGTGCCCGGATGGTTTCATTCGACGAATAGAGGAAGTTGGTAGCGAGGATCACCTGCCACATGCCCAACGTGACAATAAATGGCGGCAATCGAACATATGCGATCAAAAAACCATTGATGAAGCCACACAGCGCGCCAGTCGCAAAGCCGAACAAAATTGAGAGTTCGGCGGGCAGACCATAGCGGAATGTAAATTGTCCCATCACGACTGATGACAGCACCATAATAGCGCCAACTGAAAGATCGATACCGGCAGTCAGGATCACCAGAGTTTGTGCCGCCGCCACAATGCCGGTGATCGCAACCTGCTGGAGAATGAGTGTCAGCGCGAAGGCGGAAAAGAATTTCCCACCCAGCGTAATGCCAAATACCAGCAACGAAATCACGAGCACAATCAGTGGCACAGCCGCAGGATTGTGATGCAGAAAATGCCGGAGTCGATAGAGCACCGAGTGATCGCCATCATCAAATGATGCAACATCACTCGCACTTCGCGACAATGCGCTTTCATACTCCTGCATCGATGGCTTTACGGGGGCGGAGGTCGCCTCTGGCTCGCTCATGTCAGTCTCCTGCTGTCTGGTGCAAGAGCATCCGGCAGAAACTGCCGGATGCGAAGGTTCGCTAAAGCATTTCCAGCAAAAGTGCGAAGCGATTTGCATCGGATAATGCGTAGAACAAATAATCAGAGCACTTCTTCTGCTTCATCAAAAACCGAAGAGCTCCGAGCTGTTAGCCCCAGCACTTGCCAAGGGCAGTTTTGGTGTCGATCGACTCCACACCCTCAACAGGCTTGTCAGTGACCAGCGCCACACCGGTATCGACAAAGGTCTTACCTTCGGTCGGCTTTGGTTTTTCGCCGGTGTCAGCGAATTTCTTGATCGCTTCGATGCCAAGGGCAGCCATCTGGAGCGGATATTGCTGCGATGTTGCGCCGATCACACCGGCTTCAACATTCTTGACGCCAGGGCAACCGCCATCAATCGACACGATCAGAACATCTTTTTCACGCCCCACCGCCTTCAATGCTTCATAAGCGCCAGCAGCAGCCGGCTCATTGATTGTGTGGACGACATTAACGGTCGGATCTTTCTGGAGAAGATTTTCCATGGCGCGACGGCCACCTTCTTCATTACCATCGGTAAGGTCGCGACCTACGATACGTGGATCATCTTCATCGCCGAGCTTAGTCTTGTCCTTCGGGTCAATGCCGAAGCCTACCGCGAAACCCTGATCGCGCAGAACGTCGACGCTTGGCTGTGAAGCGGTGAGATTCAGGAAGGCAACGCGCGCATCCTTGACCTTATCGCCAAGCGTTGCTGCAGCCCACTTGCCTACCAGCTCGCCTGCAAGGAAATTGTCGGTCGCGAAAGTGGCATCAGCCGCATCGGCTGGCTCCAGAGGCGTATCAAGCGCAATGATGAGCGCACCAGCATCGCGCGCTTTTTGCAGCGATGGTACAATACCTTTTGTGTCGGAAGCAGTGATCAGAATACCCTTGGCACCATCTGCAATACAGGTTTCGATAGCAGCAACCTGACTTTCGGAATCGCCATCGATCTTGCCTGAATAGGTCTTGAGATTGACGCCAAGTTCCTTGGCTTTGGCAATCGCACCTTCCTTCATCTTGACGAAGAAGGGATTGGTATCGGTCTTGGTGATCAGGCACGCGCCGACATCGGCAGCATTGGCCGGACCGACCGCAGAAGCGGCAACACCAAGCGTGAAGGCAGCAACCGCTGCCGAGAGAACTGTCTTCTTCATGAGCTCCTCCCAGAGTGTAACCGGTTCCTCTTCCCCCGGCGTAATGAAAACAAAACACGGCTTCGTAAGAGAGTCAATTAATAAATCCACTTGATTTATTAATTTGCTGTGTCACTCTTCAGGTGAAAGATTGAGACTAGCCAATTTGTCAGGCAGATGCAGCTGGCACCTAAGTTAATGTTTTTATTTAACATACTCTACAAATGAGGGCTTTTTCTGCTTCGTCGAATGGAGTAGGCCAATCGATATCAGCGCATGTCTCCCAAAGGTGAGAACCGGTTTTGGAAGAAAGACAAGCATCAAAAAAAACTAAAGCGTGACATCACGCTTTAGAATATGTGGCCCCCTGGGAGAAGATATGGTCAGGCACACTTCAGAACGCAGTTCTGATCAACACGGCGGACCAGCCGCGGCAGGCTCCGCCATGCCGCAATTTGCCCAAGCCGGAGCAAGCATCAATCGCGGCTCCAACCAGATCGGTGTGCGTGCTTACAACGAACGCCTCGTTCTTGCTCTGGTGCGCCGACATGGTTCAATGGCGCGTGCCGATATCGCTCGCAAGACCGGGCTATCCGCACAAACCATTTCAGTGATCATCCGCGAGCTGGAAAAAGACGGCCTGATCACACAAGGCGAACGCGTCCGCGGGCGTGTTGGACAACCTTCCATGCCCATGCGGCTTGCTGCAGATGGCGTCTTTTCCTTTGGTCTGAAGATCGGCCGCCGCAGCGCCGAGATCATCTTGATGGATTTTCTTGGCAACATCCGCCAACGCCGCCACATCACCTATCGCTGGCCTGTGCCAGATCAAATCCGCAAGTTCTCCTTCGATAGCATCAAAGCGTTTACTGCCGCTCTTGATGCAAACAAACGCGAACGCATTGCGGGCCTTGGCATTGCGCTTCCTTTCGAACTCTGGAACTGGGTGGAGGAAGTCGGTGCGCCCGCCGCAGATATGAATGCCTGGCTTGATGCCGACCTGATCAACGATTTCGGCTCCGCCTTGCCGTTTCCGGTTTACCTACAGAACGACGGAACAGCGGCCTGTGGTGCGGAACTGACATTCGGACGCGGGCCCGAATTTACAGATTTCGTCTATTTCTCAATTGGGTCATTCATTGGCGGCGGCGTAGTTTTGAACAACACGCTCTACCCTGGACGGACCGGTAATGCTGGCGCTCTGGGTTCGATGCCCATGCGCATGCGTGGAACAGATGACGCGCGCGAAACCATGCAATTAATCGACACCGCGTCGCTCTTCGTGCTCGAACGCATGTTGCAGGAGAACAATATTTCTTCTGATGACCTTTGGCTTTCGCCAGAACATTGGCACGATTTCGGCACTTTGCTCGATGAATGGATCGCATTGGCTGCGCGTGGGCTCGCCCATGCAGCGGTTGCAGCCGCAGCCGTGATTGATTTTCCTGCGGCAATTATTGACGGCTGGCTGCCAGAAAACGTTCGCCACAGGATCGTTGAAGCCACAAAGCTCGAGCTTACGCGCATCGACCTGCAAGGCCTTTCAGCACCCGAGATCATCGAAGGGAAAGTCGGCGTTCATGGAAAAGCGATGGGCGCTGCGAGCCTGCCGCTTTCCCATCGCTATCTTTTCGACCAGAGTGTCCTCTTCAAAGACAGCGTATGATCTTGTCTGCATAAAGTCAGCGCCAAATCTCGCTTGCCACTTAGAATGAATATTGGAAGCGCACTTCTGTCCGAGCGCATCTTGGCCAGCATTCGCAGACATCCTAACCACCCCACAAGACTGCTCTTTATCCGGGTAGGTGTTCCAAGAAGTACACCTTCTTTGGGCATATAACAGATGACGTAATTCTTCCATCTCCTGCCAGATGTGCAAGAAAATTATGTCCGTATGGCACTTTGCCTAAAACATACTGCCCCTCTTTGGGGCGAACCAGTCCTTCTGCCAGGCGAAAGCTACCATCTCGCCAAACGATATCCGCGGCCCATGCCCGGCCCAAACACTGATGGGCAACACTTACATCGCCCGCAACCAACGCTTCACGCACGCGGGTGGACGAATATTCTGATTGCAGTGGAACGATATCAACACAGATGCCAACACTCTGTGCCAGCTCTACCAACGCTGCACAATCACCTTTCCGCCCTGCACCGAAGCGAAAATTTTCACCGACAACGATATGGGACACATCCAGCTTTTTATGGAGGATATCTATAACAAAAGCCTGAGGCGTCAGCGCTGCAAACTCTCTGTCGAATGTCGGTTCGAAAATATAATCCAGACCCAGCATTTCGGCTACCCGATGCTTTTGTTCGGGAAGCGCCAGCCTTTCGATAACAGTATCAGGATTAAAGAACTGGCGCGGATGCGGCTCGACCGACATGATTGCAACCGGATATGCTTTACCCGCAATCTGCTGCGCCTTTCTGATCAGAAATTGATGGCCTAAATGAAAGCCATCAAAATTCCCCAACGCAATCACTCCCCGTGCAAGATCAGTTCCCGTCAGGATACCGTCCCGCACAACCTGAATCGGCTTGATGATCGGCTGCAAAGCAAAGCCGCGTTCGATAAACATGCCTCAAACCCAACGCTTAGAGCACAATCCGACCGGAGTGAAACAAGGCTCGATAAGATTATGCTTCAATAAAAGGGGTTAGAGCGCGGTTCGATCTGCTTCAATCAGATCGAACCGCGCTCTAACGTGCACCACGTACAAAGCTTTCACCCAGTGCCTGCGGAAGATTGGCCTTTCTGCCTGCAATCAGAAGTACCAGCATCACCATGACGAATGGCAGCATCTGAATGACGTCCGTTGGCACATTAACACCTGCAACCTGCAAGGCAGTCGCAAGCGACAGGCTCGCACCAAAGAGAAGCGCTCCGCCCAATACCCACAACGGCTTACCCCGCGCCAGCATCGCAAGAACAATAGCAATGAAGCCATTGCCGTGACTCATGAACGGAATAAATACACCGGCAACCGCCACAGACATGAAAGCTCCGCCAAGTCCGGCAAGTGCTCCGGTTATCAATACAGCAGTGCTACGGGTGCGCACGACGTCCACGCCCGTTGCATCCAATGCCGCTGGCTTATCACCCGCCGCCTGCAATGCCGTACCCCAATGCGTCATTCTGTAAATCCAGGCAAAAACAGCCACCAGCGCAACAGCCAGATAGACAATCGGATTGTGGTTAAACAGGATAGGGCCTACCACTGGAATCTCAGACAAGGGCCAGATCGGCCATTTGGCAGCACCATCAAGGCGAGGATAACTGCGTGAAAACTGCACAAAATGCAGAAGTGCAGTCAGGCCTTGCACCGCCAAGGTAAGCGCGATGCCGATAACTATCTGATTGAGACCCAGCCGAACGCAAAGCAGAGCCATGAATGCTGCAACAAAGGCACCGGCCAAAGCCCCACCAATGAAGCCAAGCCCCATATTGCCGGTGCTCCATGCAACGAGAAAGCCTGCATAAGCGCCAGCGAGGATCATGCCCTCAAGGCCAATATTGAGCACACCGGCCTTCTCGGAAAGCTGCTCACCTAACCCCGCCAACAGCAGCGGCGTTCCCGCAGCAATCGCTCCGAGGAACAAGGTGATGATGAAACTTTCGGTAAAAAGTGACACTGTCGTCTCCTCAGATCTTCGCGCGGTATTGGCGATTTTTATCGAAATACTCAGCCAGTGCCAGCGTGATCAGCAGAAGAGCCACGATGACCAGAGAGAAGAAGCTCGGCACTCCAAGACGACGTGCGGCACTCTCGCCGCCAATCGTCAGCGCAGAAAACAAGAAGACATAGGCGATTGATCCAAAGCCGTTAAGCCGGGCAAGAAACACCAGAGGCACGACAGTAAGGCTGTAAGCCGGGTTCCAGTCTGCACGCACATTGCCTTGTGTGCCCAGAATATCGACCGCACCGGAAAGACCGGCCAGCCCCGCCGAAATGGCAAAGACCGCAATCGTCAGCTTAGGCACCGACAAACCCGCATGAACGGCAGCTCGTGGATTAGCACCAACCAGACGCAGTTTCATGCCAAAAGAGGTCTTGGTCATCATCAGATGCATGGCGATGATGACAACCAAACCAACAATCAGCCCCGAAGAGATAGTCGTATCAAACAGTTTTGGCAGTCGCGCATCCACAGGCAAGGTACGGGTTTGCGGTGTGGTGGTTGAAGGATCGAGAAATGCCAGCTTCACCAGCACATTGGCGAGCGAGACACCAAGAAAGCTCATCATCAATGTTGTGATGATTTCATTAATACCATGCCAGGCTTTCAGCATTGCGGGGAGCAGCCCCCAAAGCGCACCGATAATCAATCCTATCAGAAGACCAAGCGCCAGATTAAGCCAGATCGGAACGCCTGCCGCATGCATCAGCGGCGTTGTGGCGGCAACAATAACAGCCGCCAGCAAAAATTGCCCGTCACCGCCCAGATTCCAGATGCCTGCACGAAAAGCGACAATCAGGCTCGCTGCGATCAGGAGAAACGGTCCCATACGGGTCAGCGTTGCCGACAGGCCCGACGGCGACAATATTGCCCGTTCCACAACATAGGCATAGTAGCTCAGGGGATTGACGCCCATGGCAAGAAGGATCAGCCCTCCTAAAACCAGCGCGGCAATCAGTGGGCCAATGCTGACAGTCAGTATTTTGCCCCAGGCCGCAAAGGGCGAACGGATAGTCGGGCCCGCCACTCCCGCCGTACCAGCCTGTTGATCGCTCATTCTTCTTCTCCGGTACTCATAAGGCGGCCGATTGCATCGCGTGCGCCCACACCATTTTGAACCGTGCCTACCAACCTGCCCTGATCAATCACAGCGACCCGATCAGCAAGTTCAAGCAGCTCATCAAGGTCCGTTGAAATCAGCAAAACTGCTTTGCCTGCGTCTGCCGCATCGCTGATACGCTGGCGGGTGGCACGAATATTTTTTACATCAAGACCGTAGGTCGGCTTCGCAAAAATAACCGCCTCCGCCGAGCCGGTCAGCTCACGTGCCAACAAAACTTTCTGAATGTTTCCCCCAGACAATGTTCCTACGGGCGTCTGGACATCCGGCGTGCGAATATCAAAATTCCGCACATGTTCCTGAGCCTGCGAACGAATGGATTGCGGCTTTTCGATACCTTTTTTCCAGAAAGGTGAGGCTCCAATATCCTTGAGCAAAAAGTTAGTTGCGACAGCGAATGCGCCAACAGTACCTTCGCCCAATCGGTCGTCAGTCACATAACGCAGCCCTGCTGCGCGACGTTCTCCCACTGTAAGAGAACCGATTTCGGCACCATGCAGCTTCACACTTCCCGAGGAAGGCGTCTGTCCGGCCAAGGCTTCCGCAAGCTCTTTCTGACCATTGCCATCGATGCCGGCAATGCCGAGCACTTCTTTCGATCTCAGCTCAATTGAAACGTCACGAACTGGAATACGTCCCGCATTTGAATTCAGCTTTGAAACCTCCAACACCACGGGACCCAACTCACGAGTGGCGCGATAGTCGCTGGCGCTATCGTCCGTTGCGGACTGGCCAAACATCAGACGGATGATATTGGCCGTATTCTGCTGATCACTATTGGCATTGAGTTCATCAGGGGTGATAGCACCGGCATTTTTACCAAGGCGTAACACCGAAATCCTGTCACCATATGCAAGTGCTTCGTTGAGCTTGTGCGTGATGAAAATGACCGCAAGCCCCTCGGCAACCAGTCGGCGCATTAACTCTCCTAGAGAAACAGCCTCATTGGGGGTCAGCATGGCGGTCGCCTCATCAAGAATAAGACACCTGCTGCCGCGCATCAAAGCGCGCAAAATTTCGACCTGCTGACGCTCACCAAGGGAAAGGCTGGAGACCAGCGCAAAAGGATCAACACGTAAACCGATGCGGCTTGCAGTTTCATCGATACGCTTTGCAATGCCGCTGCGATCCGGCTTACGCCACCATACCCCACCAAGGGTAAAATTATCGACGACCGTCAGGCTTGGCACCAGCATCGAATGCTGAAACACCGTGCCTATTCCTAATGCGAGGGCATGGCGGGGAGACGTTATATTGACAGCTGAACCATCAATCTCGATACAGCCGTTATCTGGCTGCTGAAGCCCCGACAACATGCCAACCAATGTAGATTTTCCAGCACCGTTTTCGCCAAGCAGAACATGAACTTCGCCCGGCCAAATATCTGTGCTGACATTGTTATTGGCTATAACGCCGGGAAAGCGCTTGGTAATACCACGCAGCCCAACAAATGGCTTTGTACTGGAATTCGGAGGAAAGGCCGCGTTTGTCACTGACGCCTGCATTTCAATATCCTTCATGCAAATCCGCCTCATCACACCGTGTTGGATCAACTAAGAATGCGATCCAACACGGTTTTCGTGAGTTGCGCACGCCATCATTCGACCCATTTTAATGGCAGTATGACGAACGCAATGAGACGAGTTTAAGAGCAGGCTGGCTCACTTGGAGGCGACAGTTTTTACCAGTGCATGAACACTGTCCGCATCAAACTTCGGCTCTACCTTTATGGCTCCAGAAACAACCTCGGCCTGCAAGGCTTCCATTTCTTTCCAGACATCATCCGGTATGTTCTTGGTCTTCAGAAGACGAAGACTGCCATCACTGAGTTTGATGTTATAGTTGCGGCTACCGTACTTTCCGTCCTTCAGATCCTTGATCATGTCGACGTAAACCGGCGTCAGATCCCAGATAACGGATGAAAGAAGATTGCCTTTATCAATTGACGTCTTATCGCCGATAACATCGATGAAATAGGCTTTTCCGCCATCGGTGGCCGGCGTCGTTTCAACGGCCTGCAACATGCCGAAACTCGAACCGTTGCCCTGTCCGAAGATAATGTCGGCACCAGAGGCTATAACGGTTTCAGCCACACGCTTACCACCGGCGGCATCAGCATAAGCAGCCGGTCCGATCACGGCATAGCGAACTTCAACGGCTGGGTTCTCTGCCTTCACGCCTTGCGCAAAAGCAACCGACATATTGTTCCACGATGGCGGCTCACCGGATACGACGATGCCAACAACCTTGGTTCTGCTCATCTTGGCGGCCAGTCGTCCTGCGAGATAAGCACCGTCGCTGCCAGCCGCCGTGTAATCAGCGATCTTGCCTTCAGCAAGCTTGTCCGGGCTGTCGACGATAGCGACTGGAATATTCATTTCGGCACCAATTTCTGGTGCGGCTGTGTTGTAACCGGATGCGTGGGCAATCAACAGACCAGCGCCATCTTCAGCAAGTTCGCGCAACGTCGGGCGAACATCGCCATAACCCAGATTTTCGGCAACAACCACCTTTACACCAGCGGCCTCGCCTGCTGCCTTCGCAGCATCGACCCCCTGCTGGTTCCAGCCCATATCGGTTCCCATTTCCGGGGCCAGAATGGCGATGGATGTAATTTCCCCGGCCAAAGCACTGCTTGCCATCCAACCACTAAGGGCAAGAGCCAGCACAGCACCACTGACTGTTCCTGTTATTTTTTTTCTCATTTTATTGTTCCCATTTATAGATTTTTATTGACTATTTACTCAATACCGGATGATTTTTGAAGTATAACCCGGAGCAGAATTTCAAAATGAAAACTCACCTCACCTTTCTTGCTACAGCAATTCTTGGCTTAAACGCAGCATCTGCCGCGGTTAACCACCAGTCGCTTGATATTACGGTCGAAAACAGTGGCAAAACCGCATTGGTATGCTCCGCTTCCATCGCGCATTGGTTTTCAGCCGACCTTGGTGAGGTCAGCCCCGGCGCCAGCCGATCATTCAGCTTTGGCGTCGACGTAAAAACGGGCAATGTCTTCCAGCTGAACGCAGTGGGTAACGAAATGGCAGTGCAGCGCATCTGGTGCGGCCACAAAGGCAATGACTGGGCAACCCGAGCAGAAATTCCTATGGAACGCCGTGCTGGCGTCAGCCCGGATCCAATCCGCTTGCGCTGCGCAGCAGACGCGACGACAACCCGATGCACCGCCTCGTAACGGAACCCATTCAAGCTGACTTTTAATCCACCACAGCCTTGCATCTGACTCCTCAGTTCCGGAAGGGACGGTCTTTGAAGCAGATCACTCACGCGACCCCAGCAATTCAAAAACCGCAACCCCGATTGACAGTGCGAGAATACGATAGCATGATCATACCGTAATACAATAATGAAAAATCAACTCGGGGCGATTTTACGATTATTCTCTTAATTCGTTGTATTTAAATAGAAAAATCTGAGATTGCGTCAGCAGCATTCACGAGAGAGTAAAAAATGCGCACTGCAATTGTGACTGGAGCAAGCCGTGGACTGGGTCGGGCCTTTGCCATTGGACTGGCAAAAGACGGATTCGCACTGAGCCTTTGTGCTCGTGATATGGCGGCGTTGGAAGAGACTGCAGCACTCGCCAGCGCGGCAGGTTCGCCTCAGATCATTCTCGTTGCCGCCGACCTGTCAAAGGTGGGAGCTGCTGAAAAAGTCGTATCCGAAACGCTTACTGCAACCGGACAAATTGATGCCCTGATCAACAACGCTGGCGCAACCAAACGAGGTGATTTCTTATCGCTGACCGACGAAGATTTTCATGAGGGATTTGCACTCAAGTTCCATGCGACCGTTCGGTTTTGTCGGGCTGCATGGGATGCCTTGTCTCAGAGCAAAGGTACTATTGTGAATATATCGGGCGTTGGAGCGCATACGCCTGAGCCGGATTTTACCATTGGTGGATCGGTTAATTCGGCGCTCATCAACTTTACAAAAGCGATTTCCAAGCGTGCGCAGGGGACAGGCATGCGGATCAACACGCTCTGTCCCGGTCATATCGTGACTGACCGCCTCGGACGCCGGATAGAAGTATTGGCAAAAGAACGCAATATTTCCATTGAAGCTGCGCGCGAAGAAATTCGCGAAGCCCAAGGCATACAACGTTATGGCGAGGCAGATGAAGTTGCAGACGTTGTGCGCTTCCTGTGCAGCCCGGCCGCTGCCTATGTGCATGGAACGGTCATTAATGTGGACGGTGGCGCAACGCCGGGGATATGACAGCGGCGTTAAACGCCCGAGGAAAAATAGGGGTCCTAAATCGGACCCCTATTTCATGATGTATTGGGAAATATTAGAGCGCATCCCGAAAAGTGTGAAACGGTTTTCGGATAAGATGTGTGTCAAAACGCGCGCTAATGCCCAGACAGGACAAGTGTCTGCACTGGCATCATCACGGCTTGTATTCGCAGGATCATGGCATGAACGAGCCCCGTGGCGTCGACAGCATGCAGGAATATGGACCGTAGCGTACCGGCTTTACCAGACTGCAACTCCTCATGATTGCTCGTATACGCGTTGGCCACACAACTGCTGCCCGGTGGAATGCCTGCAAGTTGCCCTTCATAGAGAGGCTCCAGGGTTACGGTGATGGTTCCCGGCTTCGCCAATTGTTGAATGTCGACCAGTTGATCGCTGGCTCGCACCTGTCCACCTGCGATAACGTCCTGCACCTCGGTTACGACCATAGGAATAATCGTGAATGGCTTTCCGATACACGTTGCCTCGGCAATCATACCGGGCTTCATGACTTGTGCTTCGATCTGTCCAAAGCCTGCTACAAGGGCAGTTCGGCCTGCTGTTTCCGGCACCAGTATGCCGGCCGGGCGGAGCAACGGATTGACGACTTCACCTGCACGCAAGGTGAATTGTTGAACGGTTCCCGAAACGCCCGCCTTCACGATCGCTTTATTCAGTTCAACTTCCGCCTCGGTAGCTGCAGCCTCAATGCTTGCCCTCTGCGCTGGAAGCAATGAGGTGATTTTGGTTTCGAGCGTCTGCTTGCTGGCGGTTGCTGCTGCCAGTTCGCTACCTTTGCCATCGGCTATGGATTGCAGACGTTCAATATCCTTACGGGCGACGATGTTTGAGTTGCGGCGTTGCAGTTCAAGTTGCGTGTTTACATCGTTCTGTGCCTGAACGAACGCAATCTCACCTTGCTTAATCAGGGCATCGGCAGCCACAAGATCGGTTTTGGCGACAACCATTTCGGCGTCGATTTCTGCAATGCGTTTACGGGCTGTTTCCAGCGCAGCCTTTTGTTTGCTGTCATCGAGTTTGAAGAGCGGTTCGCCAGCTTTCACCTTCTGGTTTCGCGAGACATACACTTCATCAACACGTCCACCTATTTCCGGAAGGATGGTAACGGTTCGAAATGCAGCCGTTACGTTAGATGTAGACGGATGATAATAGAAGATCATCGTGATCAGGGAAATTGTGAGGATGAGGCACGCAGTGATCCCCCACCTGAGTTCGAACCACATGGAGTAGATCGTGATCTCGTGACCGATCCGTTTTCCCTGACGATACCGGCGGTAAAGATAATCCGGAAAGATAGTGATCATTGAGCAAAGCAGGAATTCAAACATTATTTCTGCTCCTGCTTGTTCTGATCAAGGGGCAATTCCGTGTCGGGCACAACTGTTGACGGGGTCACGCTTTGCGAGGACGGCGATATCGTTTGTGGTGCAACATTATCGCTGCCGCCAACAGTTGGCGCTGGATCAGAGGGGGGAATTGTCAGGTGAAGCCCTCGCCGTGCAATGGTACGCAGAGACCTTGCCATGGATGTTACCGGCGACAGAAAATCCGGAAGATCCGTCATTGCCAGCAAAAGCGCTGCAATCCAGAAGAGCTGATTGTGGGTGAAGAGCGCTATCAAACCCAATACAGCAACAAGCTGAAGCTGAATTTTGTTGGTCTGATGAGCGATGTGCTCAGGGAGAGCATGAAGTCTCAGATAGAGAACTCCAGTTAAGAAAACCACGCAGATAAGGAAAATAATGACGATGTTCAAAAGCACATCGGTTTGTCCCGGGGACGTTATAAATACGGGTATGTGTCCGACCGCTGCTTTATGCACGGCATCTGCTGATTGGTCCATGTTGCCTCCAGCCTTTGTTTGTTGGCGTTCCATGCGCTTCACCGGATGGTGGCGATAAGGAGCGCGGCTGTTCACCAACAAATGTGCCCGAAAAATGTCGGGCGGACTTCATTATATCAAATCGCAAGAACGTTGTGGGAATTTCAGCTGAGGATTGGGAAAGTTACCAAATGGAATGAGGAATTATAAAGAAAATAAGCTACTGTTCACGCTGAGAATACCGATTTCCGTCTAACAATCGAGTCAGAGCGAGATAAAGCCATGGTTCTGGTTTAGGCAGAATTTAACACTCGCCCATCCATAGATAAGCCCGGCTTCTCCAGATCGCACACATTTTCTGACCGTACAGAGCGCCCCTCATACATGTCGATGTGCAGATTGCCGAGCGGACACAAATCCGCGAACGGCCAACCCCTGGTTCATATGTCCCAAAAAGCAATTCGCCAATGACAATCGGCGACAATAGAAGTTTTTGCAGAATTTGCAGTATAATCACGCCTAGAAATAAGGCCGCATCCCGACAACCATTTTAAACTTGTCGGGATGTGCTCTCAATCAAGCGTCAGCCTCTTCGGCCAGCCGTTCACGTAGAATGGCAATTGCCACCTTACCCGCATTCATCACATGATACGCGGCCGCCTTGCGAGCTTCCTTACCGCGTCTCGCGGCCAGATGACCGACAACTTCTCCAAGTTCAGCCAAGCTGTCACGTGTACGGCCCGGAGCACCCAGCGATGTCGCACGCAAAACCATGACGCGCGCGTTCAGCGATGAGAGCGTATGGCCAAGCGCTTCATTATGTGCACCGAAAATCAGGCAGTCATAAAAAGCATTCTTGGCTTGCAGGCGCTCCAATGGATCGGTGATTTTATCGCCTTGTTTGAGCACCTCAAAAGCGGCTTTGAGAGCTTCTATATCTTCATCGGTTGCATTGCGTGCAAACAGCTCACAAGCCAGCCCTTCGAGCTCGACACGGACCTGATAAATACCTTCGGCTTGCTCTGGCTTCAGACGTGCCACAATCGGCCCGCGATGCGGAACGACTTCAACAAGACCTTCACTTTCAAGCTGACGCAGTGCTTCGCGCACAGCCGTACGGCTGACGCCCGTCATTTCACACAAATCGCGCTCAGTAATACGCTGGCCTGCCGTAAAATATCCCACCGCGATCGAATTGCGGATACTTTCCGTAACACTGTGCCGCACAGGAGCAGCAGCTTTTACCACTTTAAAATCAATAGGCGGGGTTCGCCCGTTCATGGATACAGTCATAAGTTTATACCCCTTTTGGTGTATGGGGACCGGTATTACCGTATTACTATACGCTAATTGCTTGTTTTGAAAGCATCAGATTTCTGACCATGCCTGTTTAACGTGCATCCCGAAAAGGGTTAAACGGCTTTCAGAAAAAGATGCACGTTAAAACAACGAATTAGAGTGCCGATATGTCTTAATGAAATAGGCGCTCTAATGTGCAAAACCTCAGTCTCGTGCTGCTTCTATGACCGCCATAGCTGCCGCAACCCCTGCTCCCACATCAATACCCTTTACACCTGCGGCCTTGAGGCCACCGGCAATTGCTGCAACGGAGATAAGCGAATAAGGAGGGCGGGCAGTCGGCCCCATGTGCCCGATCCGGGTCAGTTTTCCAAGTGTTTCACCACGACCCGATGAAAACACAACCCCATAGAGATCACGGATTGAAGCACGCAGCTTCGCTTCATCAATGCCGTCGGGAATTGCAACTGCCGTACAGGTTGCCGAAGCAATCTCCTCCCGCGCAGCCCATAATTTCAACCCTGCTGCCTGCACCCCAGCCCGGCAGGCTTTTGCGGTCAGGGCATGACGTGCCCAAACATTTGCTTCACCTTCATCCAGATAAATATCAAGCGCTGCATCAAGTGCATTGATCTCGGAAACCGAAGGCGTGAAAGGAAATGGCCGGTCTGCCCTGTGCGCCTCTTTCCAGTCAACAATCGAAAGAATTGATGCGCGCGGCGCATCAGGATTAGCCGCCATTTTCTCCCATGCAGCTTCGCTCACATGCAACAGCGTCAATCCGGGTGGACAACCCAGACATTTATTCGGACCAGTTACAAAAATATCGGCAAATGATGTCTCTGGCAGAACATCCATTCCACCAAAGGCCGAAACGGAATCCACAATGAACAGTTTGCCTGCGGCTCTTACAACTGCGCCAATCTCGGCAACCGGATTAACCGTGCCGGACGGCGTATCATGATGACAAATCGAAACCACCGCAACATCAGGTCGTTTCTTTAAAAAGTCCGCGACCGCATCAGCAGAAAGCACTTCATTATAAGGCACTGCGAGTTCTACGACTTCTTTTGCGTAACGTGCAGCCCAATAGCCAAAGCCCTTGCCATAAACACCCGATACGAGATTAAGCACCACATCGTTTCTGGTGATCAATGAAGCAGCAGCGGCCTCCAGCCCCAATACAGGCTCCCCCTGAAGGATTACTGGCGGCGTTTTTGTGTGAAAAGCTCGCTGCACTTTTGCATTCACAGATTCGTAGAATGCCAGGAATGCCGGATCATAATCATAGAGAACAGGTCGCGACAGTGCCTGCAGCACTGCCGGATAGGCATCCACCGGGCCTGTGGTCAATGTAAAGATCGGATCGGCAATTTTCCCAAGGCTCGTATGGCTCATGTCGCTCTCCCATTCATGTCCGTAGTGTCTCGTGTCATTGCGAGAAAAGCTGCACCATCGGCAGCATCTTCAATTGCTTCTAGCGAAGTGATCAGCTCATCGGCATCCAGATCAATGCCACGCCAGCCAATCTGCGCGCGAAATTTTACGGCAAGATCGGCATCTGTCATTGGATGATCCAACCCGCCTTTGGCAGCATCAATCCTGCGTACAAGCTTGCGCCCATCATTCAGCGAAAGACAAACCTCAGCAGCTTCAAATGTAAAGGAAAGATCATCTACGAAAGATAGCTTTGAAGCCAAATCCTTCAGTTGCGCATCCTGCACCGCTTGATCGGAAAAAGCCTCAAGATCGGCCCGGCCCCACAACAAACAGACCGCCACGGCATGTTGTGCGCTCACCTGCGAAAGTCTTCCCGTGGTGACATTCGGGCGATCCGTGCGTTGGCGAAGAAGCGGATGCCCCGTCAATGTTATCGACGTAATTGCGTCGGCGCTGAAATCCTCCTGCGCATGAAGAGCAAGACAGGCTTCGATAACAGGATTGAGAACAACCCCGCATGGATAAGGCTTGAAGGTGTTCTTCAAAATTTCCCAGCGGCTTCCCAACCCATCTGTCAGGGCTGCAAAATCCGGGGCATCTGAATGCAACGCCAGAAAGCCTCTTGGACCCTCAAGCGGCGCTGCGGGACCAGTATAACCTTTGGCGGCCAGCAATGCCGACATCAGGCCAGCGCGCGCGGCCTGCCCCACTGAGAGGCTTTTCGACATGGTGCCAAGCGTTTCAACCGAACCCGCACCCTGCGCCAAAGCATGCCCTAAAGCATCAACGAGCTGTGCCGGGGAAAGCTTCAAAAGCCTGCCCGCAGCAAGGGCTGCACCAAAAGCGCCGCAAGTCGATGTAATATGCCAGCCGCGCGCATAATGAACCGGGTGTAAAGCATTGCCCAACCGACAAGTAACCTCTGCTCCGAGAACGAAAGCCTCAATCAGTTCCGATCCGGTTACCGGCTTTCCCTCTGCTGCCAGTGTCTCAGCTAACGCCAGAACAGCCGGTGCAACAGGGGCAGACGGATGGATAACCGTCGGAACATGGGTATCGTCGAAATCAAAAATATTGGCAGATGCCGCATTGATATAGGCCGCCCACAGCATATCAGCGCGTTCTGAACGCCCGATCAGGCTTGCCGTGGCGGGGCCGGAAAAAGCTGGCAGCATTGCCACCAGCTTCCGGATTGCAGCTTCATTTGAACCGCCTATCGCCGTACCGACCATATTGAGCAGCGAACGCCGTCCGGCGGCGCATACTGAATCAGGCATTGCCGGTGGCGAATGAACAAACTCGGCGATTGTGGCACTCAGAGCTATCATGTCAGGCGCCAGCAGCCTTGCCGCGCACCTGCGTATCCGCCCACTGCTCCAGCGGACGGATGATCGCAGTCATATCTGCATCCGGCCCCAGATCAGCTTTGGTAATGGAAAACAGCATACGCACGGCATTGCCCACCAGCATCGGCACACCAAGACGTTCGGCTTCTTCCAGGCAAAGCCGAATATCTTTGAGAGAAAGTGCAATTGCGAAACCGAAATCAAAACTACGCGGCAGAACAAAACGCGGAATCTTATCAACACTTGCCGAAGTGCGACCCGATCCGGCATTGAGTACTTCGATCATGACATCGGCATCAAGTCCGGCCTTTGCACCCATAACCATGGCTTCGGAAGTGATTGCGAGTGCAGCCGCAGAGCAGATATTGTTGATGAGCTTCATAACCTGCGCCTTGCCGGGTTCTTCGGCAACACGGATCACTTTGCCAAGTGCCAGAAGCATCGGCTCAACAACAGTGAAATGTGCGGTTGGACCGGCCGCCATCAAAGCAAGTGTTCCCTTTTTTGCACCTGCAACACCGCCCGAAACAGGGCTGTCAATCAAGGCAATACCTGCTTCATACAGGATGTCGGCCAGATCCATTTCGGCCTTTGGCCCGGTGGTCGAGAGATCGACTACACGCTTTACAATACCAGGATTGGCCGCAATCGTGCGCCCGACAGCAAGCACAACTTCAGGTGTAGGCAAAGACAGGAAAATGGTTTCAACGCGAGAGCCAAGCTCTTCAAGACTGTTAGCAGCATCTGCACCGGCAGCAGTCAGAGCTGCCACCGCCGCCTCTGCACGATCATTGACGACAAGCGTATAGCCTGCACCAATGATGCGCTCTGCCATTGGGCGTCCCATATTGCCAAGCCCAACAAAACCCACTTCAGACATTCCACTCTCCTGTTATCGTGGTCTCGCTGTCAGGCAAAAGACCAGCCATTATCTACCGGTATTGCTGCTCCATTGACCCCCTCACTCGCAGAGCCGCAGAGGAAGAGCGCAAGAGCCGTAACCGTATCCATTGGGATAAATTTTCCGCCCGGCTGGCGGGTTGAAAGAAAAAGACTCGTCGCCTCTTCTTCGCTTAAGCCTTTTTCAGCAGCCAGCACCTTGATGCGACCAAGCGCTGAATCTGTCGCCATCAATCCCGGACAAATTGCATTGCAAGTGATCGCAGACGATGCCAGCTCAAGCGCCACAGTGCGCGTCAGGCCAATCATTGCGTGTTTGGTGGTGACATAATCCGCGCGCTCTGCAAGTGCGATCAGACTATAAACTGAAGCCATATTGATGATCCGTCCCCAGCCACGCTCGCGCATGTCGGGAAGGCAAGCCCGTATCAGCCGAAACGGTGCAGAAAGATTGACCTCCAGCGCTCGATCCCAGTCAGCATCCGCAAGTGATTGCACAGGCGAAATTTTACGAATGACCGCATTGTTGATGAGAATATCGATTGCACCAAGATGCTCTTTGGCATGTACAGCCAGTTGGTCTGCAGCACCCTCTTGCGATAAATCAAGCGCCACCGCACCGACCGGCTGGCCCGTCTCGTGTGCCAAAGCCGCTGCAACATCGATGACTTCCGGTCGAATATCGGTGAGGAAAATGCGGTTTCCCGCTTTTGCAAAAACCCGCGCGAGCTCAAGCCCCAACCCAAGCGCTGAACCTGTGATCAGCACACCGCGACCTGTTGCCGAGCTCATCGCGCCAGTTCCTCCCACGTCAAAACCGGCTCGACGTCTAATCGAACAACAATGCCTTCAAGCGCTTCCGATGGCGCGCAATAGGCGCGCATGACCGCCGGATCATGACCCGGCACAATATAATCAAGAGTCGGAGCCAGCTCGATTAACCGGGCATAGCCGAGAATGAGTGCTGCCTCGTCAAACAATACGGGAAACGGATTTTCACGCTCCATATTGGCGTAAAAATGCGTTGCATCGGATGCAAGAACCACCCAACCGCGCTTCGTATAAACGCGAACCGCCTGCAAACCCGCACTATGCCCTGGCACTGAATGCAGCCATATGCCGGACGCCAGTTCCTTGTCCCCGCGGTGAAACTCAATCCTGCCCGCATAAAGATTGCGGATATAGGCAACGATGTTATCCACATCGAACGGCGCACGCGCTTTCGGATCGCACATACATGGGCCTGTCGCATGCCCGGCTTCATCGACCTGAAGATGAAAGCGCGCCGACGGAAAATCTCCCAGAGTTCCGGCATGGTCATAATGCAGATGCGTGAGAATCACCTCACTGACCTGTCGGGCATCCACATCCATGAGTGCAAGCGCATCAACAGGACGACGCAAAAGCGTGCGGCCCCGCCCATCCGCTGCTTGCTGCCCGAACCCCGTATCAATGACATAAATTTCATCATCTCGACGCGCCAGCCAGATGAAGTAATCGAGATTTTCACCCGATTCATGCGGGTCTGCATAAAGAAAATTATCTTTGGCCGTCCGTCCCGTATGTGTGGCGTAACGAAGTGCGTAAAGCTCAAAAGGCGTTGGTTTCTCGTTAAAATCTGCCGCAGGAGCCGTCATCATTTGCCCACTTTACGTTGATGTTTGCCAAAAACTATCGAACTTTGTCTTCAGTATGACCGTAATCTTGTCATACAATCTATTGACAGGTCAAGTCCGGCATGTCTAACCTTGGGACAATCAGAACGGCACAATCAATCTGAAGCCAGGCGACAAAAACGAAGCAGCCGTCCTGCCCACCTTAACGGAGAGATGCATGACTCGTCCCGAATTTAGCGGTGAACAATTCCAGAAAGGGCTGAAGGTCAGACGCGAGGTGCTTGGCGATGGCTATGTTGCGCCTTCGCTGGCCAATGCAGACGATCTGACGGCGCCATTGCAGAAGCTTGTTACGGAATGGTGCTGGGGTGAAATCTGGACCCGCCCGGGGCTGGAACGCAAGACCCGCAGCTTTCTCAACCTTGCAATGCTGACCGCATTGAACCGTCCACATGAAGTGAAAATCCATGTGCGCGGCGCCCTGAATAACGGTGTCACGGAAGAAGAAATCGTAGAAGTTATTCTTCAGGCCGCGATCTACTGTGGCGTACCAGCCGCCCTCGATTCTATGCGTGTCGCGACGGAAGTCATCCGTCAGATGCGCGACGAAAAGGCCGTAAGCGCCTGATCCCGATACCGGAAACGCTCAATAAAAACGGGGAACACCCGCGATTCCAATTGCAATAGGAGGCCCATGTGACACAGGGAACAGCAGCAAAACTCGCAAGCCAGCCGCATAAGCTGAAAACCGGCGAAGAATATAAAGAATCTCTCAAGGATAACCGCCAGATCTGGGTTGGCGGTCAGAAACTGAATTCCGTTTATGACGAACCCGCACTCGCGAAAGGTATCGACCTTCTCGCATCGATGTTCGATGATCAGTTCACTGAAGAACATGCCGACGCCACCACCTATTATGATGAAAAGGCAGGCGCAGTACTAAGCCGTTCGTGGCAGATTCCGCGCACCAAGGAAGATCTCGCCGCGCGTCGCCGGATGATCGAGTACACCTCGCTCAAGACAGCAGGCACCTTTGGGCGCCCACCGGATCTTGCACCATCGATCGTCGTTGGCCTTTATGCCTATCTGCCAACCTTCAAGAAGAAGAAATCTCTCATTGAAGGGATCGACCCGGACTTTGCAGAAAACATCGAACGTTACATGGAATACGGTCAGAACAACAATCTGACCGCATCGGAAAGTCTCGCCGGACCGCAGGCCGACCGCTCGTCGCCAAAGGCTTCGGAAGCTTCCCTTCTTAAAGCTCGCAAGGTCACAAAAGATGGTGTTTATATCTATGGTGCAAAAACCGTAGGCTCGATTGCGGCTCAGGCTAACGATATTTTCTTCACCAATCTCGGTGGTATTCAGGAAACACCGGCAGATGCTTGCATCTGGGGGTCAGTTCCAATCGACACTCCCGGGATCAAGATGATCTCGCGTGAAATGGTCTCGCAGCCATTGTCGAGCAAGTTCGACCATCCGGTTGCAAGCCTCGGCGAAGAAGCCGACCAGTTCATCGTGTTCGATAATGTTTTCGTTCCGAAAGAACGCCTGTTCAATCTCGGCGACCCAACGGCAATGAGCTATTATGGGCCAGTCTGCGTGTTCGCGCACTGGCATGTCCTGACGCGCCTTGCTGTGAAGGCAGAATTGTTTGTCGGCGCAGGCCAGATGGTTCTCGATTATCTTGGCACAGGCAAAATTCCTGCCGTCCAGATGATGCTCGGACAGCTTGTTGAATATGCGCAGACGCTTCGCGCATTTGTGACGGCAGCAGAAGCGCTTGCTGTGCCAACCGAAGGCGACGTCATGCGTCCGGATGTTGGCATGTTGACCGCCGGTCGCCTTTATTCGATCGAAAACTACCCGAAGATCATCCATATCCTTCAGGAAATGTGCGGTCAGGGACTGGTTATGCGCTTCGGCAAAAAAGCATTCGACAATCCGGAAGTTGGCCACTTCCTGCATGAGCTCCTGCCCGGACATGGCGTTTCTGCCATGGTCAAAGAGCAGTTGATGAACTTCATCTGGGATATGACCTCCGGCTCGCTTGCTGGTCGCGTCGCCCTGTTTGAAAACGTCAACGCAACGCCGGCACCGGCTCTTCGCGCAAGACTTTATAACGAAGTCAAACGCGATGGTTATGTTGCTCAGGTGAAGAAAATCGCTGGCATCGAATAGACCCCGCATGCCCCGTCCGGTGCAAATCGGGCGGGGTTCTTTCTTTCGGGAATATTGGAGATTGCGATGGATCACGCCACGCTTGTCGACCAGTTTTATGGGGCCTACGCATCACGCAATGCGGAAGGTGCCGCGTCCCTTTACCATGCCGATGGCTGGCATGAAGAGGTCGCGATGGGGAAGCGCCGTGAAGGTCATGCAGCACTTGCAGAAGGGCTGACCGGTTTCTGGCGCATGTTGCCGGATGTTGCATGGGAACGCCGCGGTTACATTCGCGCAGGCAATCAGATTGCCGTTCCCTACCATATGACGGGAACCTTTACGCCGCGCGGAGAAGATGCAACCCCGCGCAAGATCTCACTTGATGGTCTGCATCTCTTCGAAATCCGTGACGGGTTACTGACGGGCACAAAAGATATGTGGGACCTGGATCTCTTTAAAGCGCAGATGAGTTGAGACGATGGACGATCTGGCAATAAAAGACGGCATCGCAATCGGCGAACTGATTTCAAAGGGTGAGATCAGTGCGACCGAAGTGCTTAAAGCGAGCATCGAGCGAATAGAGCGGCTTAACCCGCAACTCAACGCGGTTGTGCATGCGCATTTTGATCTGGCCCGGCAGCAAGTTAAAAACGGACTGGCAAAAAGCCTACTTTCGGGTGTGCCGATGCTTCTCAAGAATACCGGCTTTGAGGCGGAAGGCATGCTTCTGTCGAGCGGCTCCGAGTTGCTGCGCAACGTTGTCAGCAAGCGCGATTCCACGATCACCGCGCGCTATAAAGCTGCCGGAATGGTTATTCTCGGCAAGTCCAATACGCCGGAATTTGCTTTGAGTTTCACGACAGAATCCGAAGCTTTCGGGCCAACCCATAATCCATGGGACTTGAGCCGCACGGCTGGCGGATCATCCGGCGGTTCCACCGCCGCCGTTGCAAGCGGCATGGTGCCACTTGCGAACAGTTCCGACGGCGCAGGATCAACACGGCTTCCGGCAAGTCACTGCGGATTGTTCGGGTTCAAGCCATCACGGTTGGTCAACCCCGTCGGTCCAGTTGCGGCAGAAGCTATCGGCGGCATGTCCACGCCCCATGCAGTTACGTGGTCGGTGCGCGACAACGCAGCCATGCTGGATATTTCCGGCGGCAGTGATCTGGGTGATCCATGGGCTTCACCCACCACGCCCGACTGCTATCTCTCAGCGCTGGATAAGACGCCACCTCGCCTGAAAGTAGCGATGATCCTTGACGCGCCTGACGGCAGCCCGATCGCACCGGAAATGATCGAAAGCATTCGCGAAACTGCGAAACTGCTGGAAAGTATCGGCCATCACGTCGAGGAAGTTACGGACGCGGGCTATGATGCAGAAGCTATGAAAGCTGCATGGCGGATTGTCGTTGGCGTCAATGTTGCGTTGGGTGCTACGGGTGGCGATGCCGCATCAGCCAACATCGCCAAGCTGGAGCCGGTTAATCAGGAGTGGGTGCGCGAGGCACTCGCAATTCCCGGTACGCGCTACCTTTGGGCAATCAATCAGCTTCACGCATCTTCACGCGCACTGGCGAAATTCTTCAGCCTATATGATGTCATGCTAACTCCTGCTGCAGCCGAACCTGCGCCCCTTTTGGGTAAACTTGCAGGCAACAGCAAAAGCCTTGATGAATTTTACGATCAATTCTGGTCCCACTCTCCTTTTACGGCTGTTTTCAACACATCCGGCTGCCCGGCAATGTCAGTCCCGCTCGGTATGAGTCCGTCAGGTTTGCCCATCGGATCACATATCGGAGCTGGCTTCGGAAAAGATGCCTTGCTCTTTTCGCTGGCAGCGGAACTTGAATGTGCAGCTCCGTGGGCTGATCGGCGTCCACCCATTTTTGGCTAAGGAAAGCTCTATGAACAACACGGAAATCCTTACCCTTACCGCCCGCGAAACTGCCGCAGCTATCGAGGCTAAACAGTTAAGCGTCCGCGCTGTCACAGAAGCATATCTGGAACGGATTGCAGAAACTGACGGACCAATAAAGGCTTGGCAGTATCTCAACGTCGAGCAAGCCCGTGAACAAGCAGATAGGCTGGATAGAGCTGGCCCCAAGGGACCGCTTGCAGGCGTGCCCATCGGCGTCAAAGACGTGATCGATACGAAGGATATGCCGACCGGCTATGGGACACCAATTTATGAAGGATTTCAGCCGCCTTGGGATGCGCCTGCGGTGCAGATCGCTAAAAATTCCGGCGGCCTGATCCTAGGCAAAACAGTCAGCACCGAACTTGCCATGGCAAGTCCCAACAAAACCCGCAATCCGCACAACCCAGCACACACACCCGGCGGCTCGTCGTCCGGTTCCTGTGCCGCCGTCGCAGCCGGCATGGTGCCCCTGGCGTTCGGCACACAAACGTCCGGTTCCGTCATCCGTCCGGCAAGTTTTTGTGGCGTAACCGCATTCAAACCAACCTTCGGCGCAATCAACACGGTCGGCATCAAGGTTCTGTGCCATGGGCTTGATACGCTTGGTATCATCGCGCGCAATATTGGCGACGCCGCCCATTGTGCAGCCGCACTCAGCGGGCAGTCTGAACTCGCCAGTCTTATACCACCAATTCGCCCCCGCATCGGTATACTGCTTGGAACGCGCCTCGAAAAAGCTGAAGACTATGCGATTGAAACAGTCAAGCGCCTGGCATCCGTGGCCGAAACGGCAGGCGCTGAACTGACCATTATTCCGGCACCAGGCTGGTTTGACGGTATTTTCGATCTCCACGAAGCCGTTATGGGCTGGGAAGTCACGCAATCACTTGCCTCCGAAATCAGTCATAACTGGAATGATCTGACGCCCGTCACGCGCGCAATGTTAGAGGATCAGGGCCGTATTGATGAGCCGCGCTATCGTGCAGCAATGGCAGAAATTCCGGGAATCCGTCACATGATGGATGCAATTCTATCCCGCTTTGATGCCGTACTGACACTTGCAGCCCCCGGCGAAGCGCCTGAGGGTATGGCGACTGGCGATCCGATCTTCAACCGACTCTGGAGCGTTCTGCAAGTACCTCTTGTCTGCTTGCCTGCATCCAAAGGGCCAAAAGGCCTGCCAGTCGGCGTACAACTGGTCGGCGCGCGCGGCGCTGATTATCGCCTCGCCTCGGCAGCCCTTTTTCTGGAAACCGCAATCGCTGCAAAAGGAGGCCTTCTATGAGCCATCCCCCCATTGACCAGCTAACCGATGATTTTCGCACGGCGATGCGGCAACTTGCGGCAACGGTCAACATCATTACAGCCGGAGAAGGCGACACCCGGCGCGGACTGACAGCCACAGCCGTCTGTTCAATGTCCATCACACCTCCTTCAATGCTCGTTTGCGTCAACCGTTTTGGCGAAGCACACAAGGCGATCACATCTGCTGGGAATTTCTGCGTCAATATTCTCGCTGATGCCCAAAGGGAGATCGCCATGCGATTTGCCGGACAAATCGGTGAAATGGGCGAAGACAAGTTTGCACCTTATGGCTGGACACGCCTTGCCACCGGTGCACCGGCACTTGACCACGCAATGGCCAATCTCGATTGCGAAATTGCATCAGTGTCAGAAACTGAAAGTCATTCGATTTTCATAGGTCAGGTGAAAGCCATTCGCTTTGGCCCGGAGACATCACCACTCCTTCATTACAATCGCAACTTCTTCACGCTGGCCAATCAGACCGCGTTATAAAACATCCAACCAAGGGAACTGGCTGCGACCACAAAAAACAAAAATACGGTTGTCCCACAACCGGAACTCTCGTGGATGCAGTTACCAAACAAACGGGCCACGCCCAACGGAGGTATCTATCATGTCTATCAGTGACGCACAGTTTTTGAAGGGCTGGAGACAGGTGCTCGAAATGTGCAACCTGAAAGCTGGTGAGCAAGTCACAATTCTGACGAGCGACGACAGCAACAAGCAGATTGCCTATATCGCCAAGCTTGCCGCTTCTGATCTCGGCGCTGTCGTCACCGAGCTTAACCTCGCACCTGTGAACAGCGAAAAGGCGATCTCCCCCGATAAATCCGGTTATATCGGCAAGACCCCGCTGGATGGCAATGTAGCTGCCCTCGCCTGCCTCAAGGCTTCTGATCTCGTCATCGACACATTGCAGCTCCTGTTCTCAAAAGAACAGGAACAAGTGCTGAAAACCGGCACGCGTATGTTGCTCGCAGTCGAGCCTCCGGCAATCATGATGCGCCAGATCCCTCGCCCGGAAGACAAGTTGCGTGTTCTTGCTGCCGCCAAAAAAATTGGCGCCGCAAAAGAAATGCATGTCACCTCAAAAGCTGGCACCGATTTCCGTTGTCGTCTTGGCCAATATCCGGTGCTCACTCAATATGGCCTTGCCGACGAGCCGGGTCGCTGGGACCATTGGCCAAGCTGCTTCTCGGCTCGCTGGCCGGATGAAGGCAGCGCCGAAGGAACAATCGTTATCGATGAAGGCGACATTCTGCTGCCATTCAAAAAATATGCCCGCTCTCCAATCACTGTCACCATCGAAAAAGGTTTCATTGTCGACATCAAGGGCGGCTATGATGCTGAATTCATGCGCAAATTCATGGAAAGCTTCAACGATCCCCGTGCCTATGCCATGGCACATGTCGGCTGGGGACTAGAGAACCGCGCAAACTGGACGGTGCTGGGCCTCTATAACCCGGAAGCGCAGCTTGGTATGGATGCGCGCTCATTTGCAGGCAACTTCCTGTGGTCATCAGGGCCAAACACAGAAGCTGGCGGTGATCGTGATACGCCATGCCATCTCGATATTCCGCTGCGCAATTGTTCCGTTTCGCTAGACGGTGAAGTGATGACGCTGGAAGGCGCAGTTATTCCTGAAGATCAGAAGTAAGACCATGGCACAATATGATGTGGCAATTATTGGTGCTGGCTCTGCCGGCGCCCTGATAGCAGCGCGTCTAAGCGAAGATCCAGCCCGTAATGTTCTGCTAGTCGAAGCTGGTGGGAGACCATCAGACCCGGACATTTTAAAGCCCTCTATGTGGCCTGCGATCCAGCATCGCAGCTACGATTGGGATTATAAGACGACACCTCAGGAAGGTGCCGCTGGCAGAAGTTTTGCCTGGGCACGCGGTAAAGGCCTTGGCGGATCAAGCCTGCTTCACGCTATGGGCTATATGCGTGGGCACCCGGCAGATTTCGCGGCATGGGCAGAAGCCACGGGCGATGAGCGCTGGAGTTGGGAAGGTCTGTTGCCATCTTTCATGGCAAATGAAGACCATGTGTCGGGCGGCGATGGTATTCACGGTAAAGACGGTCCAATGCCGGTCTGGATACCAGACGACGAAGTCAGTCCACTGACACAGGCATTCATGACAGCAGGCAATGCACTCGGTCTGCCGCGTATCCCGGGCCACAATACCGGCCAAATGATTGGGGTCACACCCAATTCTCTGATGATCCGTGATGGGCGTCGCGTCACCGTTGCTGAAGCATGGCTCACGCCCGAAGTTTGCGCGCGTCCGAACCTGACGATCATGACAGGTACGTTGACCCGCCGCCTTAAACTGGAAAAATCACACGTTTCAGCAATTGAACTCGCAGGCCCGGAAGGACTAGCTACCATCACCGCAAGCGAAATCATTTTGTCCGCTGGTTCATTGGAAAGCCCCGCACTTTTAATGCGTTCTGGCATAGGGCGCGAAAATGTACTCCGCGAAGCCGGTGTCACTTGCCGGGTCAAAGCGCCAGAACTGGGGCTTAACCTGATGGATCATCTGCTTGGTGCGGGTAATCTTTATGCCACTAAAAAGCATTTGCCTCCGTCCCGTCTGCAACATTCGGAAAGCATGGCGTATATGCGTGCCGGAGATTTCTCTGCTGATGGCCAGCCGGAAATTGTCGTCGGATGCGGCGTGGCTCCAATCGTATCCGAGAGCTTTACTGCACCTGCTCCGGGTAACGCCTATTCCTTCCTTTTTGGTGTTACTCACCCTACAAGTCGAGGCGAAATACGCATAACCGGAGATGCACCGGACAGCCCACTTATAATTGACCCTCGATATCTTCAGACCCAAAATGATAGAAACCTGTTTCGAGCAGCGCTCGGCGCCGCACGTGAAATCGGACATCGCCCTGAATTAGCTGAATGGCGTGACCACGAAATACTCCCCAAGCCGCTTGCAACAAGCCAAGACATCGACACTTTTATTGCGAAGGCAGTGATCACACATCACCACCCTTCCGGGACATGCCGTATGGGTAAGGATGAAATGTCTGTCGTTGATGCTGATCTGCGTCTGCGCGGATTGGACAACCTGTATGTCGTCGATGGTTCAGTTTTTCCAAGCCTTACTGCAGGCCCTATCCACGCCGCCGTGCAGGCAATCGCAGAAAATTTCACAGCAGGATTCAAATAATATCATGCAAAGTTAAAGGTACGAAATAATACCAGTTGGGACGCGGAACGCTGACGACGGTTATCCGTCGTGGGGGAGTACAATCTATCTGTCCCTTAAACGTCAAAACGCCCGTGGTTTTGTCCACGGGCGTTTTTGAATTTGGTTGCGGGGGCAGGATTTGAACCTGCGGCCTTCAGGTTATGAGCCTGACGAGCTACCGGGCTGCTCCACCCCGCGTTAAGGGCTTAATTTGTATGACCGGATTTGGTAGTTTTTGCGCTTAGCGCTGATGAATGCTGTTTTGTATGATTATGAGAAGATGTTGATGATTTGTGTGCTTAGCAGACCTGGCAGCGACCTACTCTCCCGTGTCTTAAGACAAAGTACCATTGGCGCTGGAGCGTTTCACGGCCGAGTTCGGAATGGGATCGGGTGCAGCCGCTCCGCCATAACCACCAGGTCGGCGAAGAACACAAATATGAGAAGCTGGTTGTCTTTCGTGCAGATATTGATTTGTTTTTTTTGGCGCTGATAAACAATAAGCACACGACTGTGTGCCGTCGCTTATGCGACGCGCCGTCCGCAGCGAAGCAGCTTTAGCTGCGACAGCGTGAGGACAAACAATTCATCAAGCTACGCTTGATGGATATTGTAAATGAGAATGATCAAGTCGATCGAGCTATTAGTACCGGTAAGCTACATGCGTTGCCGCACTTCCACACCCGGCCTATCAACGTGGTAGTCTTCCACGGCTCTGATAGGGAATACTCGTTTTTAGGTGGGTTTCCCGCTTAGATGCCTTCAGCGGTTATCCCGTCCGTATATAGCTACCCTGCTATGCCGTTGGCACGACAACAGGTCCACCAGAGATACGTCCATCCCGGTCCTCTCGTACTAGGGACAGATCCTATCAATATTCCTACACCCACGGCAGATAGGGACCGAACTGTCTCACGACGTTCTGAACCCAACTCACGTACCGCTTTAAATGGCGAACAGCCATACCCTTGGGACCTGCTCCAGCCCCAGGATGCGATGAGTCGACATCGAGGTGCCAAACAACCCCGTCGATATGGACTCTTGGGGGTCATCAGCCTGTTATCCCCGGCGTACCTTTTATCCGTTGAGCGATGGCCCTTCCACGCGGGACCACCGGATCACTATGACCGACTTTCGTCTCTGCTCGACTTGTCAGTCTTGCAGTCAGGCAGGCTTATGCCATTGCACTCGACGAACGATTTCCGACCGTTCTGAGCCTACCATCGCGCGCCTCCGTTACTCTTTAGGAGGCGACCGCCCCAGTCAAACTACCCACCATACACGGTCCTGGACCCGGATAACGGGCCGCAGTTAGACATCCATATAGATAAGGGTGGTATTTCAAGGATGACTCCACAATGGCTGGCGCCACTGCTTCAAAGTCTACCACCTATCCTACACATGTCGACACGAATGCCAGTGTAAAGCTATAGTAAAGGTGCACGGGGTCTTTCCGTCTAACCGCAGGAACCCCGCATCTTCACGGGGAATTCAATTTCACTGAGTCTGCGTTGGAGACAGCGGGGAAGTCGTTACGCCATTCGTGCAGGTCGGAACTTACCCGACAAGGAATTTCGCTACCTTAGGACCGTTATAGTTACGGCCGCCGTTTACTGGGGCTTCAATTCAATGCTTGCACATCTCCTCTTAACCTTCCAGCACCGGGCAGGCGTCAGACCCTATACGTCGTCTTGCGACTTCGCAGAGCCCTGTGTTTTTGGTAAACAGTCGCTACCCCCTGGTCTGTGCCACCCTCCAATAGTTGCCTATAGAAGGGTCACGCTTCTTCCGAAGTTACGCGTGCATTTTGCCGAGTTCCTTCAACGCAGTTCTCTCAAGCGCCTTGGTATTCTCTACCAGTCCACCAGTGTCGGTTTAGGGTACGGTCTATATGCAGGAGCTATTTCCTGGAACCGCTTCGCTGCACATTCAATCCAATAAGAATGTACAACACACGCAATCCGTCACTACCTGCAGGCCCACGAATATTAACGTGGTTCCCATCGACTACGCCTTTCGGCCTCGCCTTAGGGGCCGGCTAACCCTGCTCAGATTAACTTTAAGCAGGAACCCTTGGACTTTCGGCGAGGGAGTCTCTCACTCCCTTTATCGTTACTCATGTCAGCATTCTCACTTCCGATACCTCCAGGATGTCTCACGACTGTCCCTTCACAGGCTTACGGAACGCTCCGCTACCACGCACATACGTGCATCCACAGCTTCGGTGTATGGCTTTAGCCCCGGTACATTTTCGGCGCAAAGACCCTTATTTAGACCAGTGAGCTGTTACGCTTTCTTTAAATGATGGCTGCTTCTAAGCCAACATCCTGGTTGTTTTGGGATCCTCACATCCTTTCCCACTTAGCCATAACTTAGGGACCTTAGATGGTGGTCAGGGTTGTTGCCCTCTTCACGACGGACGTTAGCACCCGCCGTGTGTCTGCCCAGTAGTACTCCCCGGTATTCGGAGTTTGATTAGGATCAGTAAGACGGTGAGTCCCCATAGCCCATTCAGTGCTCTACCCCCGGGGGTATTCGCTGGACGCTCTACCTAAATAGATTTCGCGGAGAACCAGCTATCTCCAAGTTTGATTGGCCTTTCACCCCTAGCCACAAGTCATCCCGATCTATTGCAACAGATATGGGTTCGGTCCTCCAGTACGTGTTACCGTACCTTCAACCTGCTCATGGCTAGATCACTTGGTTTCG
>NZ_OZ264093.1:110000-862500 GCF_965577835.1 Brucella pituitosa | reverse complement strand
TGATCTGCACTGCTTCACAGGAAAAATAGCATTGTACCGTCGTATCGGCGTTGAGATGCGACGGTGCAAATTGTTTCTTGCTGTCTGGAATCAGCTGGTCGCGGTCGGCCTTGCAGAGACCGGTGAATATTTCGGCGAGCGCATCGGCGTAAGAATCGCTGACACTTCATTGAGCGGTTGAGCTCTCCGATAAGCCCTGTGCGATTCACCTTCAAACACTACTGTGATCGATAGGAATTCAGAATAAGTGTCGCTTGCCTTTTGACAACTGACTTAAGAGCCTCGATCTGTATGGGCGTAATTTCACTCCAGCCAAGCATTTCTTCAACGCGCTCTCGGGCAAGGTGTACAATGATCAATTGCCCATTAATCGTCGTGGAAACAATCTTACATGCCTCTTTAGACAGGCTACTTCCTGCAATTTCAGCGACGATCGCAGTGCAGCAATTCTGAATCCGACTGCCCATTGCTGTATTTCCGCTGACATTATGTTTTGTCGAATTTGATGGTGAACGATGCTGAGCGACAAACAATGCCCGTCCAGCAGCATCGGGCCCTCCAAACAGAAAATCCGCAAGGGTCTCCAAGATTTGGCAATATCCCTCAACAAGTCGGTTAGCGTCTGCCTTTTCCGTCAACAAAGCTTCGGCCTTAAGCACCACCGGCCCAAGCGTTTCCCATGCTGAGACATACATGTGTTCGATGCAGGCCTGATAAAGCCCTTCTTTGTTATTGAAGTAGTATTGAATTGATGGCGGCGGCACCTTTGCTGCGCTCGCAATCTCCCGTGTCGAGACGCCTGTAAAGCCCTTCTCTCCGAACAGAGAAATCGCTGTTCTTATTATATTGGCTTTCGTTTCCTCTCCACGAGGATAACCGTTCTCCGATTTACGTCTTCTCACATTTGCCATTGCGCACTCCTGTCGTCGGAAAAATATCACAGCCACTCAAAGTATTCCAGATGTCAGATTTCTTCCGATTGACAGAATTATATCAAATGGAATATTTACTCTCTAATCCGACAGCCATTGGGCCATTAAATGAACGCGGCCGTATCGCCAGAAACCGTCATATCAAACGAAACCCCAACTCAAAGAAAACGCCGCCCCTCAAGGCGCGTACTCACTGTTCTGGCTATTCTTGGTGTAGTCGGAGGTGGCTATTATGGTCATGACTGGTATGTGACCGGTCGCTTTATGGTCAGCGCGGATAATGCCTATCTGCGTGCAGATCAGGTTTCGATGGCCCCGGCTGTTTCGGGCCAAATCATCGAAGTGTATGTTAGAGACAATCAGGAGGTCGCGGCCGGACAAGCGCTCGTGAAAATTGATCCGCGTCGATATGAAATGGCAGTTCACGAGGCTGCGGCAACCTTAAATGCCCGAAAGGCTGATCTCGCCAGGAGTGAAGCTGAACTTCAACAACAAACTTCGGTTATCGCACAGTCTCAGGCGGATCTTGAGAATGCAACAGAGAACGCAGACCTTGCGCAAAAAGACTATAATCGGGCCTCCCCACTTGTAGCTCGGGGGATCGAAAGCCAGCAGAAAGTCGAGCAGGCAAGAAGTAAACTTGAGCAAGCCAAATCGATCATTCGACTGAAACAGGCAGCGTTCGAAACAGCTCGTCAACAAACTGTCACGCTACAGGCACAAATCGATCTCGCTCGGGCACAATTCGATGCAGCTCAGGAAAGTTTAGGCAAAGCTGAAATCGATTTGGAGGATACAGTCCTTCGAAGCTCGATTACAGGCCGGATAGGAGACCGCACGGTTCAGAAGGGGCAGTTTGTTCAGCCTGGCACCTTACTGATGACGGTTGTACCGACCAACAATATCTATCTCGTTGCCAATTTCAAAGAGACTCAGATCGGCAATATGCGGGAAGGGCAGCGCGCAGACTTGCGAATTGATGCCTATCCTAACACCACTGTTACCGGTGTGGTCCGTAGTTTTGCGCCCGGCACAGGTGCACAGTTTGCTCTTTTACCTCCTGAAAATGCGACTGGAAATTTTACGAAGATTGTACAGCGCGTACCAGTTCGTATTGAGCTCGAAGCCCAGAGCAAAGACGCACCACCTCTGGTGCCAGGCCTGTCGGTCGAGGTAACGGTCGACACAAGGACAGCGGCCGCGGACCGAACGGCTTCTTCTCGATGACCGAGGAAGGAACACTCAAACCAATCGTTGGGCCCAAACAGGAATCAGCGAAACTCACTGACTGGATTGCCGTTGTTGCTGGCGCGCTTGGTGCGCTGATGGCCACGCTCGATATTTCAATTACCAACACAGCCTTACCGCAAATTCAGGGCGCAATCGGCGCCAGTGGTACGGAAGGAACATGGATCGGCACCGGTTATCTGGTTGCAGAAGTAATCATGATCCCTCTGACGGCATGGTTCACGCGTTTGCTCGGTTTGCGTACACTGCTGCTTATTACGACCACAGCATTCATCATTTTCTCAATGTTCTGCGGTCTGTCCAATAGTCTGCTTGCGATGATCATCGGACGCGTTGGGCAGGGCTTTTTTGGCGGTGCGCTCATACCCACTGCGCAGGTAATCATTCGCACGCGCCTCCCTGTTCGGCAAATGCCCATTGGTATGAGCATATTTGGCGTCATTGTGTTGATCGGGCCAATTTGGGGCCCCGTTCTCGGCGGTTATCTTGCTGAGGAGATCAGCTGGCGATGGTGTTTTTTCCTGAACTTGCCTGTCGGCATTGCTCTTGCCGTTCTCCTCCTGGTCGGCCTGCCGCGTGAAAATGCAAAGCCGGAACTTTTGGCGAAGGCCGATTGGTGGGGCATCATCGGAATGACGATGCGTTTAGTTGCCTCACCGTCTTACTTGAGGAAGGGCAACGCGAAAACTGGTTCGAATCCGTCTTCATTATCGGGCTCAGTTTCGCTTCGCTCTTTGGCTTTGCCATTCTATTCATCACACAGAAAACGAGCGTTGCCCCGGTTATAAAGCTGTCACTTCTCCGTAATGCTACATTCGCCAGCGCTACACTGATTGCGCTCGTCGTTGGCGCTGCAACCTATGGTGCCACGTTCATTTTACCCCAGTTTCTTAGCACCATTGCGGGATACAATCCGAGGCAAGCCGGGAGCGTTATGATGCTTGCGGCAGTTCCTGTGCTCTTACTCGTCCCTGTTCTGCCGCGTATCGTAGGACGCTTTGATGCACGCATCATGGTCGCCCTGGGATTGGTTTTGCTAGCATCGAGTTGCTTTGTCGATATTGGACTTAGTCCAGACAGTGCCGGAGCGGATTTTACTCTCTCACAATTGCTGCGAGGCGTCGGTCAGATTCTGACCGTTTTACCACTCAATCAGGTTTCGATGGCCGCGATCGGAAGAGAAAACGCAGCTGATGCGGCAGGAATTTACAGCATGGCGCGCAATCTCGGAGGCTCTCTGGGGCTGGCCTTTAGCGGTATAGTTATTGACCATAGAACTGCGGTTCATTCTGATTCCATTCGAGAGTCTCTCACTGCAAACTCATTGGCGGGTCAGGCACAGCTCGCAGTCAATGGTGTCAGCCAGGGCATAGATGCCGCCACAGCGAAGCTGCGCGCGATATCACAGCTAACGAGCCTGATCGAACGAAATGCGCTTGTGATGACCTATAATGACTGCTTTTGGCTAATGGGAATGATGATATTGGCGCTGTCACCTGCCGTATTATTGCTTCGTCGGCCCGTAATTCCGCCAGAAATTAACAGGGCTTAAAAGTGGGATTTTCTCAGCATTGTGATCGAGGAGATTGCGATGAAAACGAGCACGCTTAACCAATCAAAGATTCTTGCAATCCTGCGTCAGGCCAAAGGTGGTATTCCGGGGCCGGAGCTATGCCGCGAACACAGAGCTGCGAACTGGATCAGGTTAAAATATGACTAGTTATCTCTTGTTTTGGCGTTAGCATCTGGATTATAGGGAAATCGAGTGTTTTAGGCACGCCACAGTTATTGGTTCTCAACTCAGGACTCCTCCCTTGATAGCAATGAAGTCTCTTCTGGCTGTTTCAGGCCTCGCTGCCATACTTACTTTTCAGATCAACCCGGCCACCGCATCTTCGACAAAGTATCCGCTGACAATTGAAAATTGCGGTGCAAAAATCACGTTCGAAAAAGCTCCCGAGCGCTCTATCGGCCTTGGTCAGAACAGTGCAGAAATTCTTCTGCTGCTTGGTCTCGAAGACAAAATGGCGGGAACCGCTTTTTGGCCGAGCAAGGTCCTCCCACAGCTTGAAGCCGCCAATTCAAAAGTAAAGCTTCTGACAGTGGAGTTCCCGACTTTTGAATCCATTCTTGCGGAGAACCCGGATTTCGTTGCGGCATCATTGCCGAGCCTGATTGGAAAAAGCAGCAAGGTCGCCAAGCGCGAAGATTTCGACAAGGTCGGTGTTCCAACCTATTTGTCGCCAAGCACCTGCCTGAGCACGGAACAGGTCAAGGATGAATATGGCAGCAGAGACGAATTGTGGAACATGAATCTTCTTTACAAGGAGATCGATGAGCTTTCGCAAATTTTTGACGTTACCGATCGCGGGCAGCGTCTCATTGCTGATTTCAAGGCCCGCGAAGCTGCGTTGAGAGCCAGCGTCCCTACAGGCGGCAAGAAGCTTTCCTACGTTTTCTGGTTCTCCAGCCAGTCCCCTTCTGCCGATGCTTATCTGGGCGGCGGAAATGGCGCATCAAGTTTCATTGCGAATGTACTTGGCGGCGAAAATGCCATCAAAGCCGAGGCAGAATGGCCGACCCTCGGCTGGGAAAGCATTATCGCTGCAAATCCCGACGTCATCGTTGTGGCCAATCTCGATCGCAATCGTTGGGAGCTTGACAAGCCTGAGGCCAAGATTGCGTTCCTGAACTCCGACCCGGCCGTCAGCCAGATGCCCGCCGTCAAAAACAAGGCCATCGCCGTCATGGACGGTCAGGCCATGAACCCGACCATCCGCACGATCTATGGTGCAGAACAGGTTGCAGAGCAATTGAAAGTGCTTGGTATCCTCAAGTGAGTGACCTCAGTCATCCCTTAAGGCGCCATCCCTTAAGGCATTGGGGCATATTTGGCCTTGTACTGCTGGCGTCTCTTTTCGCAATCGGACTTGTTGTGGGTTTAAGCGTCGGGATCGGCGATTTGCCGATCCCACTCTCAACGACTTTTGCTGCGATCACCAATCGCCTTGGGTGGAGTGCGGTCGAACTCAATCGCATTCATGAGACGGTGATCTGGGATTATCGTTTAAGTCGGGCTCTTGTTGCAGCATTTTGCGGTGCCGGCCTTGCCCTGTCGGGCGCGATCATGCAGTCGCTTTTGCGCAATCCCTTGGCCGAACCCTATGTTTTGGGTATTTCGGCTGGTGCATCAACCGGCGCGGTTGCCGTGGTCATTCTGGGTATTGGAGCCGGCGCCGTTTCACTTTCCGCAGGCGCTTTTGTGGGTGCATTTGCGGCCTTCTTCTTCGTAGCTCTTCTCTCCAATGGGACACGGGGCGGCGCTGATCGCACCATTCTTGCAGGCGTTGCAGCCTCACAACTTTTCAATGCGGCGACCTCATATATTGTTACCACATCGGGCAATGCACAGCAGGCCCGCGACGTGATGTTTTGGTTGCTCGGCAGTTTTGGTGGCGTTCGCTGGCCAGAATTCACGCTGGTTTCTGTGGTGGTAGGCTTTGCACTTATCGCCTGTCTTCTTTATGCGCATGTGCTCGATGCATTTGCCTTTGGTGATGAAGCTGCTTCCTCGCTCGGGGTCAATGTGGGACGCGCTCGCCTTGTCCTGTTCGCGCTGACCGCAATGATGACAGCAACCATCGTCAGCATGGTTGGATCAATTGGCTTTGTCGGGCTGGTTGTGCCTCATGCCGCCCGTTTCATTGTGGGGCCGCTACACATAAGATTGCTGCCAGCCTGTGCCATTGTCGGCGCGATTTTCATGGTGCTCGCCGATATTGCATCACGTGCGCTGATACCGCAGCAGGTCTTGCCGATTGGCGTTGTCACCGCACTCGTCGGGGTGCCGTTCTTTTCGATCATTCTTTACCGGTTTCAGCGCGCATCATGACAATCATCGCCGACAATATCACCTGGAAGATTGGCAAGAAAACTATTCTCGATGGCGTGTCTTTTGAAGCGAAGCCCGGAAAGATGCTCGGGCTTCTGGGACCAAACGGGTCGGGAAAGACGTCCTTACTGCGTTTGGTCGCCGGACTAAAGCGCCCTCATTGCGGGCGCGTCATGCTCGATGAAACGGATATCAGCAAAATCTCCCGACGCAGCATCGCACAGCGGATTGCCTTTGTGGAGCAACACGCAACGACCAATGCCAATCTCAAAGTCATTGATGTCGTAAAGCTCGGTCGCTTTCCGCACCGCTCATTGTTCTCCGGCTGGATAGGTGTGGATGATGCCGCTGTGGAAGATGCACTTGAACGCACAGGCATGAAGACCAAGCGAAATGATCATTGGCAAAGCTTGTCGGGTGGCGAAAAGCAGCGCGTACATATCGCAAGAGCATTGGCGCAGAAGCCAAAAGAACTCATTCTTGACGAGCCGACAAACCATCTGGATATTCAGCATCAGATGAGTTTGCTCAAACTTGTCTCCGGTTTGCCTATCACGAGCATTATCGCGCTGCATGACCTCAATCATGCAGCCATGTTCTGTGATGAACTGATCGTCATGAAGAACGGCACAATAGTGGCTGCTGGAATCCCGGAAGACGTCATCAATGAGCGGCTTCTCAGGGATGTCTTCTGTATCGAGGCGCGAGTGGAGACTTCCCCGCATTCCTGCCGACCGCATATACACTATCTGAGATAATTATCGGCGGGCGGCTAACTGATCGAATAATGTCGCCGCCGCCATTGTCCTAAACAGTCAGATGACTTCTGGCTTTCGGCGTATCCAGCACTTCGGCAGCACCCTCCAGAACGATCTCACCGCGATCCATGATATAAACGTGATCGGCAAGTTCGCGGCAGAAATCGAGATATTGCTCAACCAGCAGGATGGCCATGCCGGTCGAGTCGCGCAGATAGCGGATAGCGCGGCCGATATCCTTGATGATGGAAGGTTGTATGCCTTCTGTCGGTTCATCGAGCACCAGAATACGCGGTTTCAGAACCATGGCACGACCGATGGCCAGTTGCTGCTGCTGACCACCCGACAGATCGCCGCCTCGACGCGACAGCATGTCCTTCAGCACCGGAAAGAGATTGAATATCTCGGCTGGAATAGACCGCTCCGAGCGCTTGAGCAACACATAACCGGTTTCGAGGTTTTCCTTCACTGTCAAAAGCGGGAATATTTCGCGTCCTTGCGGAACATAGCCCATGCCCCGGCTGGCACGCGCATAAGGTGGCAGGGCCTTCATATCTTCATTGTCGAACACGACATGCCCGCCGCTCAGAGCCTGCTGTCCGGTAATTGCGCGCAGTAAGCTGGTCTTGCCAACACCGTTGCGACCCAGAACACAGGTAATCCGCCCTGCTTCCGCCTTCAGCGACACTCCGCGCAAGGCCTGTGCCGCACCATAATGAAGGCTCACATTTTCAACGTTCAACATCCGTAAGCCTTTCTAGCGCCCAAGGTAATTTTCGATCACTTTCGGATCAGAACTGACGAAATCGATTGATCCTTCGGCAAGCACGCTACCCTCAGCAAGGCATGTCACCTTGACACCCAGCTCGCGGATGAAACCCATATCGTGTTCCACCACCACAACCGAGCGCGTCTTGGCGATTGCCTTAAGAAGAATAGCGGTTTCAGCCGTTTCAGCGTCCGTCATACCCGCGACTGGTTCATCGACCAGCAAAAGCTTGGGCTCTTGAGCAAGTAACATACCGATTTCGAGCCACTGCTTTTGACCATGAGAAAGATTGGTGGCGAGTTCATCGCGCCGCGCCCAAAGGCGCACTGTCTTCAATATCTCTTCGATGCGCTCGCTATCTGCCTTGTCCTGACGATAGAACAATGTCGCCCAGACACCCCGCTTACGGTCGAGTGCAAGCTCGATGTTGTCCCAGACAGTGTGGCTCTCGAACACGGTCGGCTTCTGGAACTTGCGGCCGATTCCAATCTGGGCAATGTCAGCCTCATCCTTCTTGGTGAGATCTATATTACCCTCAAAAAACACCTCACCCTCATCCGGTTTTGTCTTGCCGGTAATGATATCCATCATCGTTGTCTTGCCAGCGCCATTCGGACCAATAATGGCACGCAGCTCGCCCGGCTCGACGACGAAGGACAGCGCATTAAGCGCCTTGAACCCATCGAAGGAAACGGAAACACCGTTGAGATAAAGCAGAGTGTTGGGGCTTTCGGTCATTATCTATCTTACTCCGCTGGCGTCGCTTGCAATTTGGCTTGCACTGTCGTGTCGTTCCCGACTGATGCCTTTGCGGATTGACGTGAAACCATGAATGACCGGAATGTGCCGACAATGCCTTTTGGCAGGAACAGGGTAACAGCGACGAACAGCGCTCCGAGCACGAACAGCCACATTTCCGGAAATGCAGTGGTGAAGACGCTCTTGCCGAAATTGACCAACACTGCACCGATCACCGGCCCCACGAGCGTTGCTCGCCCCCCAACCGCCGTCCAGATGACGACTTCGATGGAATTGGCCGGAGCAAATTCACCCGGATTGATGATGCCGACCTGTGGCACATAGAGTGCACCGGCCACAGCTGCCATCATCGCCGAAACCGTAAAGATGAAGAGCTTGTAGTTTTCCGGGCGGTAACCCAAAAACCGAGTGCGGCTCTCGGCATCACGTACGCTGACGAGCACCTTGCCGAATTTCGATTTGACGACAGCCGAACTGAAGACCAGAGCCATGGCCAACACGATTGCGGAGACGGCAAAGAGGGAGGCGCGCGTACCATCGGCCTGAATGTTGAAGCCCAGAATATCCTTAAAATCGGTCAGACCGTTATTGCCACCGAAACCCATCTCGTTGCGAAAGAAAGCCAGCATCAAGGCATAGGTCATGGCTTGGGTAATGATCGAAAGATAGACACCAGTCACGCGGGAGCGGAAGGCAAACCAGCCGAACACGAAGGCCAGCAAGCCCGGCACCAGCAGTACCATCAGGAAAGCGAACCAGAAATGGTCGAAGCCAAACCAGTACCATGGCAGTTCTTTCCAATTAAGGAACACCATAAAGTCTGGTAGGTCCGGATTGCCATAAACCCCGCGCACGCCGATTTGACGCACCAGATACATACCCATTGCATAGCCGCCGAGCGCAAAAAATGCAGCATGACCAAGTGAGAGAATACCGCAGAAGCCCCAGACCAGATCAAGCGCCAGCGCCAGCAAGGCATAGGTCAGATACTTGCCAAGCAGCGACACCATGTAGGTTGGCACATGCAGCGAGTGATCGGGTGCTGTCAGCAGATTGAGCAGCGGAACAGCAAAAGCGGCAGCAATCAGGATGGCAGCGGCGATAAAGACACCCCGGTCGAGTTTTCGAAACAGAAATGCCGTAATCATGCTTCCACCGCCCTGCCCTTGAGAGCGAACAAACCGCGCGGGCGTTTCTGGATAAAGAGAATGATGAGCACAAGCACCAGGATCTTGCCAAGCACTGCACCGGCGTAAGGTTCGAGGAACTTGTTCAGGATACCGAGCGAGAATGCGCCAACCAGTGTGCCCCACAAATTGCCAACGCCGCCAAACACCACAACCATGAAGCTGTCGATGATGTAGCCCTGTCCGAGATTGGGCGACACATTATCGATCTGCGACAGCGCGACACCAGCTATGCCCGCAATTCCCGAACCCAATGCGAAGGTGAACGCATCCACATAGGGCGTCCGGATACCCATTGACGACGCCATGCGCCGGTTTTGGGTGACAGCACGCATTTGCAGGCCAAAATTTGATCGTTTCAATAGAGCCAGCAGCGTGAAGAAAACGGCCATCGAAAACACGATGATCCAGAAGCGGTTCCAGGTGATGGTCATACCGCCCAGTTCGAACGCACCCGACATCCACGATGGGTTGCCAACTTCGCGATTGGTTGGTCCGAATATCGTGCGTACAGCCTGTTGCAGGATCAAGGAAATACCCCAGGTCGCCAACAAGGTTTCAAGCGGACGTCCATAGAGGAACCGGATGACACCACGTTCGATCGTCAGCCCGACCAGCGCCGTGAACAGGAATGCCAATGGCAATGCGATAGCAAGCGACCAGTCGAACAGGCCGGGGTAGCTGGTGCGAATGACGTCTTGCACCACGTAAGTGACATAAGCACCCAGCATGACCATTTCGCCATGTGCCATATTGATGATGCCCATGACGCCGAAGGTAATTGCAAGGCCGATGGCGGCGAGCAGCAGCACCGAGCCGAGTGACAGCCCATACCAGACATTCTGCCCGATATCCCATAAGGCCTGTCTTTGCTCGATATGCGCGATGGCTCCATCAAGCGCCACTGCAAGCTCAGGCTGCGCATTGGCGCGAGCGGCGCTCAAAACCGACAAGGTGGAACGATCGCCATGGTCCTGAATGAACTGTGCCGCTCGCAACTTATCGCCGAGCGGGCGATCGGAAATCAGAAGCGACGCGGCCTGCGCCTTTTCCAGCACTGTCCGGATTGCGCTGTCCTGTTCCTTGGAAAGCGCAGCTTCGATTGGCTCAAGCGCGTCTGCGTCCGGGCTTGCGGCGACAATTTCGGCAGCCTTCAGGCGCTCACCCCGGTTGGGACTCATCAGTGTCAGCCCACCCAGAGCGGTGCGAACCGCACGGCGCACGGAATTGTTGACTTTGACCTTTTCCATCCCGCCTTTCGGCGCTTCTCCAGCCTTTTCGCCGGTGATCGGGTCCGTAAGCTGGAAGCTCGCACCGGATGCCTTGGTAATGAATACCCGGCCATCAGATTTGCGCATATAAAGATCGCCATCACCAAGTGCATTCAGCACCGGCACGACCCGCGCATCGCCCGTATCCGCAAGAGCGGAAATCCGGTCCTGCATCTGGGTAAAATTCGCCTTACCCAATGCATCGACAAGCCCCTGAAATTCATCCGCTCTCGCCGCCGTCGCCATGACGGCAAACAGGACAGACAGGACGAGCAAGACGGCCCGTATCCGGCACTCCATAGCTGACTTCCTTAATTATAGCTGTATTCTCGATTGTGACCCGTTCAGACCTCTGAACTGCAAGGGGCGGGCCCGTCCATGCCCGCCCTCTGCATCCCCGTTATCAGGATCCGCCCTGACCTCCGCACTTGCCGGTTTCGACATTGAAATTGCCGCAAGACATCGGCTTGCGCCAATCCGAGATCAGGTTCTTGGAATCCGGCAGGTAATCAGACCACTCATCACCAACAATCAGTCCCGGCGTCTGGCTGACAATTTCAAACTGACCGTTCGACTGGATTTCGCCGATCAGCACCGGCTTGGTGATATGATGGTTGGGCATCATGGTCGAATAGCCACCTGAAAGATTGGGCACGGAGACGCCAACCATTGCATCGATCACAGCGTCCTGATCGATGGTTCCGGCCTTTTCGACAGCCTTGAGCCACATGTTGAAACCGATGAAAGATGCTTCCATCGGATCGTTGGTGACGCGCTTGTCATCCTTGGTGAAAGCATGCCAGGTTTCAATGAACTTGGCATTGGTCGGATTATCAACCGACTCGAAATAGTTCCACGCTGCAAGATGGCCGACCAGCGGAGCAGTGTCGATACCCGCCAGTTCTTCTTCACCAACCGAGAAGGCCACGACCGGAATATCTTCTGCCTTTACGCCCTGATTGGCGAGTTCCTTATAGAATGGAACATTAGCATCGCCATTGACGGTAGAAACGACAGCGGTCTTTTTGCCTGCCGCACCAAAGCCCTTGATCGCCGCCACTTCCGTCTGCCAGTCCGAGAAGCCGAATGGCGTATAGTTGACGCGGATATCCTCAGGCTTCACGCCCTTGGAAAGCAGATAAGCTTCAAGAATCTTGTTGGTTGTGCGCGGATAGACGTAATCGGTGCCTTCGAGAACCCAGCGTTCAACACCTTCGTTTTCCATCAGATAGTCAACAGCAGGGATTGCCTGCTGGTTCGGTGCCGCGCCCGTATAGAAAACGTTGCGCTCGGATTCCTCACCTTCATACTGCACCGGGTAGAACAGAATATTGTTGAGTTCCTTGAAGACCGGGAGAACCGATTTGCGCGACACCGACGTCCAGCAACCGAACACGGCTGCGACCTTATCCTGAGAAATCAGCTGGCGCGCCTTTTCAGCGAAGAGCGGCCAATCGGAAGCGGGGTCCACGACAACGGCCTCAAGCTTTTTACCCAGAAGACCACCCTTCTTGTTCTGCTCTTCGATAAGCATCAGCATGGCGTCTTTGAGTGTCGTTTCGGAAATGGCCATTGTGCCCGACAACGAATGGAGAATACCAACCTTGATCGTGTCTTCTTCGGCAAATGCGCCGGAGAGGCTCGGGATGGTAAGCGCGCTTGCAAAAAGCGCGGCAAGCATCTGCGACCGGAATTTCATTGTGTGTCCCTCTCTGTATGGTTCTCCCGGTTCTCCGGGTTATTGCCAACTATTGGGGAGAGGTCGCCGTTTCCTTATACGTTAAATGACGTAGTTACCGGGGTGAAATATGCATTATTGAGTTTACCTGCTATCTCTCTTTGAAACGGCACAATAAAGAGCCAGAGGGGAAATGGAGCAGTATGGGACAGCATGGGGCAGCGCGGCAACGCATCATCCCAGTCAGAAGGGAATATAACCGCTGGGTTGCTGATGAAACGCTGGAGGATTATGCGCTACGCTTCACCGCGAAAAGCGCACGCCGCTTCTCGTCCAATCGCATTGCCCATACCGCCATAGGTGCGATCTCCTTCCTCGCTCTCGAAGCAATCGGCGGCGCGATCACGCTGTCATACGGCACCAGCAACGCCATTGCCGCCATCATTGTCGCAAGCCTTATCATGCTGGGGGTCGGCCTGCCGATCAGCCGCTATGCCATACGTCATGGCGTCGATATCGACCTTTTGACGCGCGGTGCCAGCTTCGGCTACATCGGATCGACCGTCACCTCGCTCATCTATGCGACTTTTACCTTCCTGCTCTTTGCCATCGAAGCCTCCATCATGTCTGGCGCGCTGGAACTGGCCTTCGGCATTCCTATGTGGCTCGGCTATATCATCAGCGCCATCGTGGTCATACCGCTCGTCACCTATGGTGTGCGCATGATCAGCCGGTTTCAGATCATCACCCAGCCGTTCTGGATCGCCCTCAACATCCTCCCTTTCATTTTCATCGCACTGGTCGACTGGGATAAATTCAATCTCTGGCTAACCTTTTCCGGCATTCAGGCGGGTTTTACCGGCGGCGACAGCGCACCTTTCGTGCTGGTGCAGTTCGGGGCCGCATCGGCAGTCATTCTGGCGTTGATGGCGCAGATCGGCGAACAGGTGGATTTCCTGCGTTTCCTGCCACCCGGAGGCCAACGTAAATGGCGGCATAAAATTGGGGTGTTTCTCGCTGGTCCCGGATGGGTCGTGCTTGGCGCGCCCAAATTGCTGGCCGGATCATTTCTGGTGGTGCTGACGCTCAGCACAGGTGTTCCGGCCAGTGTGGCCGCTGATCCGGCGCATATGTATCTGACGGCTTTCGGTTATATGATCCCGTCTCATACGGCAGCATTGCTGCTGACGGTCGCCTTCGTCGTGGTCTCGCAGTTGAAGATCAATGTCATGAACGCCTATGCCGGGTCTTTAGCCTGGTCAAACTTCTTTTCGCGGCTGACGCACAGCCATCCCGGTCGCGTTGTGTGGCTCGTATTCAATGTCTGCATCGGCCTCCTCTTGATGCAGCTCGGCATCTATAAAGTACTGGAACAGACGCTCGGTATTTTCTCCATCGTTGCCATGGCCTGGCTGAGCACGATCTCCGCAGATCTGTTTATCAACAAACGCCTTGGCCTGTCGCCGCCCGGTATTGAGTTCAAGCGCGCCCATCTTTATGACATCAATCCGGTCGGCACGGCTACAATGGCCACTGCCTCCCTTGTCGCGATAGCCGCCCATTTTGGTGCGTTCGGTACTGTCGTCTCGGCGCTCGCGCCCTATATCGCGCTGCTCGTAGCCTTTATCGTCTCTCCACTGATCGCATGGAAAACCGGCGGCAAATATTACCTCGCCCGCAAGCCGCGTCGGGCCTGGCAGAATCAACTCGCCATCACCTGTTCGGTCTGCGAACATGATTTCGAGCCGGAGGATATGGCCTGGTGTCCAGCCTATGCCGCGCCGATCTGCTCGCTCTGCTGTTCGCTCGACAGCCGTTGTCACGACCTTTGCAAACCGAAGGCGCATTTACGAGCGCAGAGCGCCGAAGTAGCACACGCACTGCTGCCCACCGCCGTCATTGAAAAACTCTCGACACGGCTGGGGCGCTACGCTGTCACGGTTGTCGCTTCCGTTGCCTTTCTTGGCTTTATCCTCGCTCTCGTGGCTTATCATGCGGGTGCGGCATCGCCCGAAACCGCAGAGGTCGTCAACCGAACGATCCTGATCGTGTTCTTCGTTCTGGCCTTGATTGCCATGATCGTCTGCTGGTTCTACGTACTGGCGCATGACAGCCGTCATGTTGCGGAAGAGGAATCCTCACGACAAACCGCACTTTTGCTGAGAGAAATATCAGCACACAAAAAAACAGACGCAGCGTTACAACAGGCCAAGGACAATGCCGAAGCCGCAAACCGCGCCAAGAGCCGTTATGTCGTCGGCCTCAGCCATGAACTTCGCACGCCGCTCAATGCGGTTCTTGGTTACGCGCAGATATTGGAGCGCGACGAAACCATTCCGGTGGCCCGCCAGCCGTCGATCAAGCTAATCCGGCGCAGCGCCGATCATCTTTCGGGACTGATCGATGGACTTCTCGATATATCCAAGATCGAAACCGGCCATTTGCAGGTCTATTCCAACGAGATCATTCTGCACGATTTTCTCGACCAGATCATCGATATGCTAAAGCCGCAGGCAGAAGCCAAGGGTATTACATTTCGTTATCACAAGGCCAAGACACTGCCGCAATATGTGCGCACTGACGAGAAGCGCCTGCGTCAGATACTGGTCAACCTGCTGACCAACGCAATCAAATTCACCGAGAAGGGCGAAGTCGCCCTGGAGGTCGACTATCGCAATCAGGTTGCGACATTCAAGATCATGGACACTGGTCGCGGCATTGCGGATAAGGATCTTGAGCGTGTCTTCGAACCCTTCCAGCGCGGTGAGACCGAACATACCCGCCATCTGCCGGGCCTCGGCCTCGGCCTGACGATCACCAAGCTTCTGACCAACACGCTGGGCGGTGAACTTTCAGTCACAAGCACCTACGGTAAAGGTTCGACTTTTCAGGTCCGCCTGATGCTGAGTGCCATCGACCGCCCGATCAATCTGGCTGCTCCAACGCGAAAGATTGAGAACTATAGCGGCCCACGACGTACCCTGATCATCGTCGATGACAATGACGACCATCGCACGCTGATGCGCGAAATTCTGACACCGCTCGATTTCATCGTGTTGACGGCAAAGAGCGGACCGGAATGTCTGACCCTGATCGACGGCATCAGCCCGGATCTCTATTTCATCGATATCCGAATGCCGGAGATGGACGGCTGGGAACTGGTGGCCCGCCTGCGCGATAAGGGTGAAACTTCGCCCATCATTATGCTTTCAGCCAATATAGGCGATGGCACACGGCCTGGTAGCTTGCCAGACAACGCACATAATGACGCGCTGACCAAGCCATTCGACATTCGACAGATTCACGCCAAGCTTGCCGTGCATCTGGGCCTCAACTGGATTTACGAAGAAGAAGACCAGCGCAAACCTCAGCCGCTACAGGCAACCATCACCAGTCCCACAATCACCGACCTCCAGGATCTGATCCGTTTGGGTGAAATCGGCTATGTCCGAGGGATCGAGGCAAAACTCACTCTTCTCGCGCAGGACGAAAGCCTCGTTCCCTTCGTTGAAAATGCGCGCGAATATATTCGTGCATTCAACATGTCTGGCTATGATATGTTCTTACGCGATCTGGAACAAAAAATGGATCACCGGCTATGAGTGTTCTCCCCCGCGACACGGTTCTAATTGTCGACGATTCCCCGCAGACACTCGGCTTTCTAACTGAGGCGCTCGAACAGGCGAGTTACTCCGTGCTAATCGCCACATCGGGCAGCGCGGCACTCGGCATTGCAGAGCGTATCACCCCGGACATGATCCTGATGGACGCTGTTATGCCGGGAATGGACGGCTTTGAAACCTGCCGCCAGCTCAAAGCGAATCCGGCAATCTCGCAGGTGCCAGTAGTTTTCATGACCGGCCTGACTGAAACCGAGCATATCGTTCACGCACTCGAAGCGGGTGGGGTCGACTATCTGAGTAAGCCCATCAATATCGACGAACTGCGGGCGCGCATAAAAGTGCATCTGACCAACGCCCGTTCCGTGCAAAGCGCACGCGTGGCGCTTGATGCAAGCGGCAGACATCTGTTCGCCGTGGATCGCGATGGATCCATCCTCTGGTCGACGCCTCAAGCCGTACGTCTGATGGATGGTGTCAGCGCCCCCGGCAAAGGACAATCGTTGTTGCAGGAAAAATGCGCCGAGTGGCTGCAGGCGCGAGACAGACAAGACGCTTCCAGAGATGCACCAGACATTATCTCTGCAGATGACCGTATTTCACTGCATCTTGCTTATCTCGGCTCCACGGGTGCGAACGAGTTCCTGTTTCGCCTGACTGCTATTGATCAGGCCGGGGAACAGGATATGCTTCGCGTTCATTTCGGCCTGACGCCCCGCGAAAGTGATGTATTGCTTTGGGTCGCGCGAGGAAAAACCAATCGTGACATCGGTGCTATTCTCGACCTGAGTGCCCGTACCGTGAACAAGCATCTCGAACAGATCTACATTAAACTTGGGGTCGAGAACCGCGCTGCGGCGGCTGTGAAGGCGACTATACTTGTTCATAAGTAGAAAGGAGCTGCTGATCACTCCCGGTGGCAGCCACGTTGACCTCTACGACAGAATGGACAAGATTCCCGTTTATTCAATCAGAATCTCACCTCGTAGAAACCAAGGCGTCTGGGCGTGGGGGCCACAACATGCAGTCACGAAAACGAACATGCCTACCGATAGACATCGATAGGCATGAACGCTAAAATTATTTCATTTCAGTGATTTAGATCGATTTTTGGCGGATATTATTCCCACTCGATCGTACCCGGAGGCTTCGAAGTCACGTCATAGACTACGCGATTGATACCGCGTACTTCATTGATAATACGGGTAGCCGCATTTCCAAGGAAGTTCATGTCGTAGTGGTAGAAGTCAGCAGTCATGCCATCAACCGAAGTCACTGCACGCAGTGCACAGACGAATTCATAGGTACGGCCGTCACCCATAACGCCAACGGTCTGAACCGGAAGCAGAACGGCAAAAGCCTGCCAGATAGCGTCGTAAAGGCCAGCCTTGCGGATTTCATCAAGATAGATCGCATCTGCTTCGCGCAGGATTTCAAGCTTTTCGCGCGTGATGCCGCCCGGGCAACGGATCGCAAGACCCGGACCGGGGAACGGATGACGTCCGATGAAGCTGTCAGGAAGACCCAGTTCCTTGCCCAATACGCGCACTTCGTCCTTGAAGAGTTCGCGCAGAGGCTCGACCAGCTGCATGTTCATGCGCTCTGGCAAACCGCCAACATTGTGGTGCGATTTGATCGTGACTGAAGGACCACCCGTAAACGAGACACTTTCGATAACGTCCGGATATAACGTACCCTGCGCAAGGAAGTCTGCGCCGCCGAGCTTTTTCGCTTCTTCTTCGAAAACTTCGATGAACAAACGCCCAATGGTCTTACGCTTCTTTTCCGGATCGCTTTCGCCTTCGAGAGCGCTAATGAAGCGGTCCTGCGCGTTCACGAGGATCAGCGGCAGGTTATAATGCTCCTTGAACATGGCCACCACATCGGCAGCCTCGTTCTTGCGCATCAGGCCGTGGTCCACGAGGATACAGGTCAGCTGATCGCCAACTGCTTCGTGGATCAGGAGAGCGGCAACTGAGGAGTCAACGCCGCCAGAGAGAGCGCAAATGACCTTGCCCTTGCCGACCTGCTTGCGAATGGCGTCAACTGCCTGTTCGCGATAGGCAGACATGGTCCAGTCAGGCTTGATGCCGACGATGTTGTGAACGAAATTCTGAAGCAGCTTTGCACCATCTGGCGTGTGCACCACTTCCGGGTGGAACTGAACTGCGAAATACTTACGCTTTTCATCCGAAATTGCTGCGAAAGGTGCATTTGGCGACGTGCCAATAACCTTGAAACCTTCAGGAAGCGCTGTAACGCGGTCGCCGTGGCTCATCCAGACCTGATGACGCGTGCCTTTGGCCCATATGCCAGCGAACAGTGCGCTGTCTTCCTGAACTTCGAGGAACGCGCGGCCGAATTCACGGTCGTGACCGCTTTCGACCTTGCCACCCAGCTGGGCGCACATGGTCTGCTCGCCATAGCAAATGCCAAGAACGGGAATGCCCGCCTCGAAAATTGCCTGCGGCGCGCGCGGACTGCCGATGTCCGTTGTCGAGTGTGGACTACCCGACAGGATCACAGCCTTCGGATTGATGCGCTTATAGGCATCTTCCGCCGACTGGAACGGAACGATTTCGGAATAGACTCCGGCTTCACGTACGCGGCGTGCAATCAGCTGCGTGACTTGGCTGCCAAAGTCGACGATAAGGATAGTGTCAGGATGTGCCGTGGTGCTCATGCGGAGCATCTAGATAAAAAGCGGCCAAAATGCAATGGAAGAAGTGCCACGTTTCAACAATCCAACAGAGAAACTTAGCCTATACTGACATATCCCTGTCAGGAAGTATCAGGGTGCCGTCCAAAATCGCCGCTTCCAGCTCTTCAACCGCACTTGCGAGCTTCTCGTCGATAACATGGAGATACTCGGTCCAGTCGCCCACCTGCTGCAATTCTCGTACGCCGTCGGAAATGCCACGCAGGCCAATCAGAGTGATGCCGTATGCCTGACATGCACGCAGGCAGGCGTACGTCTCCATATCCACCATATCGGTATCAATTGTATCATAGGCTTTTCCGGAGACGATATTCGCACCGGATGAAAGCGACGCACTGGGAAGACCCGGCACCAGACACGGCAAATCAAGGGTTCTCGGCAAGTCCAGAAATGGTGTGCAGCCTTTTTCAAAGCCTAAGGGTGAAGCGTCCATATCGCGGTAAGCGACCGATGAGACCTGATAGATTTCAGTCTGCGGAAGTGTCGCGGATCCAGCTGAGCCAAGCGAGACGATCAGATCGGGCAATTCGCCCTGCTGTTCGAATAGGGTGAGAACGCGCGTCAGATTGATTGCAGCTTCGACCGGACCGACACCGATCATAAATGGCGAGAAAAGCGAACTCAGATATGGACCATATTCCGCTTCTGTCGCCATGACATAAAGAAGACGTTTTCCTGCAATGGTTTTGATCATCCCTGCAGGCCCTTACGATCCTGAACAACCATCATCGTGCCAGTCATGGTCGCAATAAGACGCACTTCTGTGTCTGTCACAGCGAAAGCCTGACCATCGCTGACCATAATCGTCCGACCGGGCTTGGTAACCTCGCCGCGAAACAGAAAACGGTCACCTTTACCTGGGGCCAACAGATTGACCTTGAACTCGATTGTAAGCACCGCAGCATCAGTCGGCATAAGACTAAGGGCTGCATACCCGCAGGCAGAGTCCAATGCCGCAGAAATGATGCCCGCATGGAGAATACCGTGCTGCTGTGTCAGCTCTTCGCGAAACGGCATTTCGACTTCAACAATGCCTGGCTCACAGCGCGTGAGTTCCGCGCCGATCAATTTCATGGCCGCCTGGCGGCCAAAACTCTCTTCAACGCGCTCTTTAAAATCAGGCTCGGCAATTCTGTGCGCTGGCATAAAGTTCCCTGAGATTAGCCTCGTTTTTGTAGAACGCTCACATAAAACCCATCGGTATCCGTTGACAATGGAGAAAATACGCTGCCGCGCGCAGGATACACCGGCGCAACCGCACCGGCTTCCGGAACTACCCTGTTCCAGAGTTCCGACGGGGCAATTTCCGAATAGTTGCTGTTCTCAGAAAGGAAGCGCTCAACCTGTCGTGTATTTTCTTCGTCAAATAGCGAACAGGTCACATAAACCAGTCGTCCGCCCGGCTTCACGTAATGCTTGGCTGCTTCCAACACTTCCTGTTGGTCCTGCACACGACGTTCAAGCTGCTGATCATTGAGACGCCATTTTGCATCCGGTCTGCGTCGCCACGTGCCCGAACCGGTGCATGGAGCGTCGGTCAGCACAAGGTCCATACGCTCGATAAGCGGCGCGAGTGCATCGAGATTGCCGTGAACCTGCGTGTTGCGAACGCCCGCTCTCTGCAATCTGTCATGCATTGGCGAAAGCCGCGCGCGTTCGGCATCATAAGCGTGAACCTGTCCGCTATTGTGCATAGCGGCAGCCAGCGCCAGCGTCTTACCGCCCGCACCCGCACAATAATCCAGCACCTGCTCTCCGGGCTGCGCACCTGCAAACAGGGCAGCCAGCTGTGATCCCAGATCCTGCACCTCAAACCAGCCGTCAAGAAAGGACTGATCGGTCTGCACATTGGGATGACGTCCAAGCGCTTCAATCGGCGGAATACGCAAGGCCTGATCAAGGAACGGTGCCTTTGCAACGCCCGCCTTTTCAAGGGCCTGGAGCGTGGCTTCAGGCGTGGCTTTCAGCAGGTTCACTCTGAGATCGACTGGTGGGCGTGTGGCAAGGGCTGCGGCCTCTTCCACCCATCGTTCACCAAACAGCGCTTCAAATGACGGGACGCACCATTCGGGCACATCGGCTTTCACAAATGCTGGTGCTGCAGAAAGATCGCGACTGGCCCAGGCTTCGCGACGTGCGGTTTCCAGAGGTTCAGGGGCAAATTTATCGCCTTCAAGCGTGGCATCAATGGCTGCGAAATCCATGCCACCTTCGGAGACCAGCGCGCCATGGGCCAATGCACGTGCATCATCCGCATCCATGCGCCACGCAATGGATAGTTTGCGGCGAAGCGCATCATAAACAATATTGCCGATAACAGCACGATCGCCAGCACCGGCAAAGCGATGCGATGCACCCCAATCCTTCAGCGCATCGGAAGCCGGGCGCTTGCCCGCTTCAATATCGTTCAGAACCTCAATCGCCGCCTGAAGGCGTCCGCCAAGCCGCATTACCACTCCTTCACATCTTAAGTGTCGGGCATAGCCTTCCTTGATGGGAAAAGGCAATCGGCAATTAGAGCGCGGTGTATTTTATCATGCCGCAATTGATCCCCTCAAAAGCAAAAAGCCGGAACAATCGTCCCGGCCTTTTAAATGGTTGCTAAGTCGCTTACTCAGCCGCTGCGGTCGACTCTTCTTCAAGAGCGATCGTATTGGCCTCATAGCCATGCGCATCTTTCAATGCTTTGCGAACACCAGCTTCATAATCAGGGTGCGCAAGCTTGAAATGAGCGAGTTGACGCTCGACGATGAAGCCCGGAACACCGGTCATTGCCGCCGCAATATTCGAGAACAGGCGCGCTTTCTGCCCATCGTCGAACAGATTGAACAGGGCACGCGGCTGCGAGTAATCATCGTTGCCGATACGATGATTGTACCGATCGGCGTTACCAGTAATCCGCAGCGGCGGTTCCTTGGCCGTTGGTTGCTCAACCGGACCATTGAACGAGTTTGGCTCGTAATAGGCATCGGGGTTACCCGTCGCAATACCGCCAAAAGTGTTCATCTGACCATCGCGATGGTAGTGGTGCACTGGGCATTTCGGCTGGTTGACCGGAAGGTTCTCATAATGCGTACCAAGGCGATGACGATGCGCATCGGCATAAGAGAACAGGCGTGCCTGCAGCATCTTATCTGGCGAATAGCTGACACCCGGCACGATGTTTGATGGCGAAAACGCAGCATTTTCAATCTCGGTGAAGTAATTTTCCGCATTGCGGTTGAGTTCCATCACGCCAATATCGATCGGCGGATAGTCGGCATGCGGCCACACTTTGGTGAGATCGAAGGGGTTATAAGGCGTCTTGTCAGCATCAAGTTCAGGCATGATTTGCACCTGAACTTTCCACTTCGGGAACTCGCCCTTGTCGATGGAAGTGAACAGATCTTCCTGCGTGGATTCACGTGTACGGCCGATCACGCGCTCAGCTTCATCATTGGTCCAGTGCTTGTGACCCTGCAAGGTCTTGAAGTGGAACTTGACCCAATAACGCTCGCCAGCATCATTCCAGAATGAATAGGTATGCGAGCCATAGCCGTTGATATGGCGTACATCCGTTGGAAGACCACGATCCGACATCAGGATCGTCACCTGATGCAGGCTTTCCGGCGAAAGCGACCAGAAATCCCACATAGCGGTCGCCGAACGCAGGTTGGTCTTTGGATGACGCTTCTGGGTGTGAATGAAGTCCGGGAACTTCAGCGGATCACGCACGAAGAAAACTGGCGTGTTGTTGCCAACCAGATCCCAATTGCCTTCTTCGGTGTAGAACTTCAATGCAAAGCCGCGCACATCGCGCTCGGCATCAGCTGCACCCTGCTCACCGGCAACAGTCGAGAAGCGAGCCAGCATTGGGGTTTTGGCACCCGGCTGCAGCGCCTTGGCCTTGGTGTATTTAGAAATATCGCCAGTAATTGTCAGCGTGCCGAATGCACCCCAACCCTTGGCGTGAACGACGCGCTCAGGAATACGCTCACGGTTCTGGTGCGACAGCTTTTCAATCAGCTGATAGTCCTGCAACAGAACAGGACCGCGCTCACCAGCGGTAAGGGAATTCTGGTTATCCGGGATTGGCGCACCAGCGCTTGTAGTCATAATCGGACGGTCTGCCATGGGAATTTCCCTCCTAAAATAAATTGGTCTATCCAGCAATCAGCCTGGCTTTTGGCGCGACATAGCCCTGCTATGCCCCACTCTCGCTGGGTAACGAAAACAGTTTAGACTTGTTCCAATAATAATCTCCAATTGCTTTTTGTGTTATTATTGATAGGATTTTCTTATCATGTTTACGATCAGACAAATGCGCTACTTCGATGCACTTGCCAGCACGCTACATTTTAGAAAAGCCGCTGAGCTCGCGCATATCTCTCAGCCTGCCCTCTCGGCACAGATTGCTGAAATGGAAGCCGTCGCTGGCGCGCCACTATTCGAGCGCTCGCAACGCAAAGTCATCATGACAGAGCTTGGTCGGGAGTTGCTTCCCGGCATCAGAACGATTCTCAAAGAGCTTCACGCGCTGGAGGAAATCTCGGCACAAAGCAAAGGCTTGCTGCAAACCCAGTTGCGCCTTGGGATTATTCCGACCGTTGCACCTTATGTCGTGCCCCATCTCATTCCACTACTCAGAGACCGGCATCCGTCTTTCCGTCTGCAACTGCGCGAAAGTGTAACAGCAAAACTACTTGATGAACTTCATGCTGGTGAAATCGACGCTATCGTTGCGGCACTTCCAATCGCAGATGAGCGACTTGCGCATGAAAAACTGTTCGACGACCGCTTTCTGATAGCCACTTCAAGCAATGACCAGACGATACTCTCCTCACCCATGACACAGGATAGTGTGGTGCTGGATCGTTTGCTGTTACTGGAAGAAGGCCATTGCATGCGCGATCAGGCGCTGGCGGTCTGCTCATTGCCGTCGAAGCGACAGCTGGTGAAATATGGCGCGACCAGCATGACGACACTGCTGCAAATGGTGAGCCATGGCATGGGCCTGACACTGATCCCGGAAATTGCCGTTCGTGCCGAGGCACGCAGCAATCACATGCGCATCGTTCCGTTTGAAGGTGAACAGCCCAAACGGGAAATAGCACTTTTGTGGCGAAGGCAAAGTAAGCGCCGTAAAGATTTTCATGCTCTTGCCGAATGCATCGTCGAAAGCGCCAGCAATCTCCTCATCAGCGATGATGAATTACCGTCGCTTGCAAAATAAAAAGGCGACCCGAAGGCCGCCTTGGTATTATATCTTGCACCATCCAGTGGATATTACATGCCGCCCGGATAATTCGGGCTTTCACGAGTGATTGCCACACCATGGGAATGGCTTTCACGCAAGCCCGCATTGGAAATGCGCACGAAGGTCGCTTTATCGCGGAACTCTTCGAGTGTCTTCGCGCCGACATAACCCATGGAAGCGCGCAGGCCACCGGCAAGCTGATGCAGAACGGCTGAGATCGGGCCCTTGTAAGCGACCTGACCTTCGATGCCTTCAGGTACCAGCTTCAGCTCGTCACGCACTTCCGCCTGGAAATAGCGATCTGCCGAACCACGAGCCATTGCACCGACTGAGCCCATACCACGGTAGGATTTGAACGAACGACCCTGATGCAGATAAACTTCGCCCGGGCTTTCTTCCGTACCCGCCAGAAGCGAGCCTGCCATAGCTGCGACCGCTCCGGCAGCAAGCGCTTTGGCGAAATCGCCGGAGAACTTGATGCCACCATCGGCGATTACCGGAATGTTGTGCTTGTGAGCTGCTTCAACCGCCGACATGATTGCGGAAAGCTGCGGAACGCCAACGCCTGCAACAATACGCGTCGTGCAGATCGAACCCGGTCCGATACCAACCTTGACGGCATCCGCACCCGCATCAATAAGCGCCTGCGTACCACCAGCGGTGGCAACATTGCCTGCGAGAATAGCGACATTCGGATAGGCCTTCTTGATGCGTGCAACCGCATCAAGAACACGCTGCGAATGACCATGCGCCGTATCAACCACGAGAAGATCAACGCCTGCATCAATCAAACGTTCGGCACGCTCATAGCCGTCTTCACCAACGCTCGTGGCAGCAGCGGCACGCAGACGACCCTGTGCATCCTTGGCCGCATTTGGATTAAGCTGCGACTTCTCAATGTCCTTAACCGTGATGAGGCCAACACAGCGGCCTTTATCGTCAACAACCAGCAGCTTCTCAATACGGTGTGCATGCAGCAAGCGCTTGGCTTCATCCTGCTGCACGTTTTCACGCACAGTGATGAGGTTTTCGCGCGTCATCAGTTCATAGATTTTCTGTGCCGGATCAGAAGCAAAGCGCACATCGCGATTGGTCAAAATGCCGACCAGACGCCCCGGGCCCTTGGTTGCATTTTCAACGACCGGAATACCCGAAATGCCATGTGCTTTCATAAGCGCCTGCGCGTCGGCAAGTGTCGCATCTGGTCCGATTGTGACAGGGTTTACCACCATGCCGGATTCAAACTTCTTGACCTGACGGACTTCCTCGGCCTGGCGCTCAGGTGTCAGATTACGGTGAATAACACCAATGCCGCCCGACTGCGCCATGGCGATGGCCAAACGCGATTCTGTTACGGTGTCCATTGCAGCGGAAAGCAGGGGCAGGTTAAGCTCGATATCCTTGGCAATACGTGTGCGCAGATCGACCTGTCCGGGCATCACCTCGGAATGACCCGGCTGCAAAAGCACATCATCGAAGGTGAGAGCGAGCGCGCCAGTGGAAGATTCCACGATTTTTGCCATTGCCAATTCCTTTACCGGTTTTACCGAATGAGAAAAGCCGCCTCTCCGGTAAACATCCGGGAGCAGCGACTAGACTGGGTTTCGTGTTGAATTGGCACCGGCTGGTAACATGGTTATGACTGCTTGGAAAGTCTTTTGCGGACAAGTTTCAGTTACTGATAACGATTTTCATGATAAATCGCCCGCATACTTTGTGTAATTGGCCCAAAGGGGGCACAATGCGTAAATCATATCAACGCGTTCCACTCATTCGCCGTTCACGGGCAATGTGGATGTCTCCACGTTTGTGGAAGCCTCGGCTCGTTTTCTGGTGCGGGGCGATCGCAATTGGCCTTATCAGCGTCGCCTTTGCAGAAGCCGCAGATATTGCACAGGACTGGTTCAAGAGATTGACCGATGGTTCTGCCAGCCCATGGCGGGCCTGGTTGCCCCTCATCATCACACCACTTGGTTTCATGCTGTGTTCCTGGATCGCAATCGCCTGTTTCCCCGGCTCCGGCGGCAGCGGTATCCCGCAGGCGATTGCTGCCCGTCACCTGAACAATCATGAAGACAGGACGTTGCTGCTCTCGTTGAAGATTGCATTTGGTAAGATCGTTCTGACCATCGTGGGCCTTTTTTCAGGCGCGTCCATCGGGCGTGAAGGCCCCACCGTGCAGATCGGCGCATCGATCATGCTGTTATCGGCACGCATCGGCAGCATGGAGCAAGCGCGCGGACTCATTCTGGCAGGCTCAGCAGCCGGCATTGCCGCAGCCTTCAATACACCGCTTGCGGGCATCGTGTTCGCCATCGAAGAAATGGGGCGTGCCTATGCGGCGCGAACCAACGGTCTGGTTCTCTCGGCAGTCATCCTTGCAGGTCTCGCCTCACTCGGCCTCGTCGGCAATTATAATTATTTCGGCCTGACGACTGTAACCGTTACAACCCATATGGATTGGGTTCTGGTGATTGGCTGCGGTGTGATCGGCGGCGCATTCGGCGCTGCATTCAGCGCGCTCGCACTCAACCTGACAAATCGTGTACGCCGCCGCGTGCAGAAAGCTCCGCTTCGGGATACGGTACTGATAGCAGGCGCTTGTGGTCTGGTGATTGCCATCATCGGCATTGCATCAGGTGGAGCAACTTTTGGCACCGGATATGATCAAGCGCGTAGCGCCGTGGAAGGTCTGCCGCTGTCTCCATTCTACTTCGTAGAGAAATTTATTGCAGGGCTTCTCTCTATGGTGTCCGGTATTCCCGGCGGCATATTTGCACCATCCCTATCCGTTGGCGCTGGACTTGGCAGCACCATAGGACTGCTTCTGGGGACCAGCATCAGTCTCGCAGCTGTTCTGGGTATGGCGGGCTATTTTGCCGGCGTTGTGCAGGCACCCATGACTGCATTTGTCATCATTCTGGAAATGACCGGCAACCACAACAATGTCATTCCGCTGATGTGTGCATCGATGCTGGGATATGGCACCGCGCGCCTCATCTCACATGAGCCGCTCTATCACGCCTTGTCGCGAACATTCGTGGCAGATGTCTTGCGCCAGCGTCGCGCAAGGGAAAAGAATATATCGTCTGAATAAACAATCATCTTTGGGGGAGGACATACCTATGGATCGAAGAACATTCGCAAAATCGCTTGCGGGGTTGGGGACAATACCCTTCTTAGTCGGTTCGGCAACAGCAGCACAAAGGGGAGAAGAAAGCATGCTGGAATTGATGGGCGGAAGCATTACCGATGTGCCGGGAATGAAACTCGGGCATCACACGCTGACCAAGCGCCCCACCGGCTGCACCGTTTTGCTTTGCGAAGAAGGAGCAACCGCAGGTGTTGATGTGCGTGGCTCTGCACCCGGCACGCGCGAGACTGATCTTCTTGATCCAATGAATTATGTTCAACAGGTACAAGCAATTCTGTTGTCCGGCGGCAGCGCCTATGGCCTGAGTGCTGCGACCGGTGTGATGCGCTATCTCGAAGAAAACAACCTGGGTTTCAAGATCGGCAAGGGTGTTGTTCCGATTGTGCCTGCCGCGATCCTGATGGATCTTGGCGTTGGAGATTTTTCCGTTCGCCCCGATGAAGAAGCCGGATATCTGGCGTGTAAGGCAGCAAAAGCCGAAGCCTCCGGCGAAGGTAATATTGGCGCAGGTGCCGGTGCAACTGTCGGCAAAATGTTTGGCATGGAATATGCGATGAAGGGTGGCCTTGGCACAGCGAGCTACAAGGTTCCCGGAACAGACGTCGTGGTTGGCGCCATCGTTGCCGTAAACGCTGTGGGTGATGTTTACGCCCCCAACTCGCAGCAGATATTGGCGGGCGCGCGTAACGAAGACGGCAAAGGCTTCCGCAACATCATGGACTCGCTCATGCAGGGCCGCAATGTCGTCAAGTCTGGCGGGGCCAACACGACCATCGGCGCCATTGCAACCAATGTTCCGTTCAACAAGGCTGAGCTCAAAAAGATCGCTGGCATGGCGCATGACGGTTTTGCCCGTTCGATTAACCCCATCCACACAATGTGGGATGGCGATACGATCTTTGCGCTCTCGACAGGCAAGGCAGAAGGTGTTGAAGCTGATGTAACTGCCATTGGTGCTATTGCCGCAACTGTGATGGCTCATGCCGTTGCCCGTGCGGTGATGCAAGCTGAAAGTCTGCCAGACCTGAACCTGCCCGCCCATCGGGACTATGTTTAGAGTATTTGAGCCAAAAATAAGAACCGGCTTTGCGTTCGGAAAAGTGTAAAGACAAATAGATAGAGCGGTTCCAACGATTTGATATCAACTGGAACCGCCCTACTCGGAAAGTTCTCGATAACCACATAAACACGCAGCGATTGAAACGATCCGTAATATACGCGATATGAGAAGCGGCTCTTACAGAGCCTGATATTGGAATTAGAGCGCCGCGCGCCTTGTTGGGCGCACAAAGATCGTTCTGGTAGTCTAAACAATGCACTAAATTGATTTTCATTGGAAAACAGGTCGGACACAGCATGACAGTCAATTCCCTCAAATTCGGTACAAGCGGTCTCAGAGGGCTAGCGACCGAGCTTAACGGATTGCCTGCTTATGCCTATTCGCTGGCATTTGTGCATATGCTGAAATCGAGGGGCAGCCTGAACGCAGGCGACAAGGTGTTTGTCGGTCAGGATTTGCGACCATCGAGTCCTGATATCGCAGCGCTTGTAATGGGCGCGATTGAAGATGCAGGCTTCACATCTGTTGATTGCGGTGTATTACCCACACCCGCTCTGAGCTATTATGCCATGGCGCAAAATGCGCCATGTATCATGATCACCGGCAGTCATATCCCGGATGATCGCAATGGATTGAAGTTCTATCGCGCCGATGGCGAGATCGATAAGGATGATGAAGCCGCAATAAATGCGGCTTATGCTGCCCTCCCGTCTGATATTTCATCACGGAAAGCAGTTGGCTTGTCCGTAAGCGACAGCGCAATCAACGCCTATGCTGAGCGCTACATCGAGCTTTTTGGCAGTGGCAGCCTCACAGGACTGAAAATCGGCATCTATCAACATTCATCGGTGGCGCGCGACCTTCTCACCAAAATCCTTGGCGCACTTGGTGCGGAAACGGTAGCACTTGGCCGCTCCGATATTTTTGTGCCTGTCGACACAGAGGCGCTACGCCCGGAAGATATTCGCCTTCTTGCCGAATGGGCGCAGCAGGACCGTTTTGACGCCATCGTCTCAACCGACGGCGATGCAGACCGCCCTCTCATTGCAGACGAGCATGGGCATTTCGTGCGCGGCGATCTTGTGGGTGCCATCACATCTGCCTGGGTCGGTGCCGATGTCATCGTCACGCCAGTCACATCCAATGCAGCACTTGAAGAATGTGGGAAGTTTACCCGCGTTCTACGCACGCGCGTTGGCTCGCCATATGTGATTGCGGGCATGCAACAAGCTCTCAACGAAAACGCAAAAAGCGTGGTTGGATTTGAAGCCAATGGCGGGGTGCTTCTCGGCAGCACCATCGACAAGGATGGTCGACAACTATCCGCTTTGCCTACACGCGACGCGCTTCTGCCAATTCTTGCCTGCCTGAGCACGATCAAGCAAACGCAAACGCCGCTGTCCGAAATCGCGCACAGCTATGGTTTTCGAATTGCATTGAGCGACCGTTTGCAGAATGTGCCGCAAGAAAAGAGCACCGCATTTCTGTCAGTCATCACGCAGGAAGACGCACGCATTCAGCTTTTCCCAGCGACTGACACCGTTATACGGTTCGAAACAATCGATGGCGTAAAGCTGTTCTTCAAATCAGGGAATGCCGTGCATTATCGCGCGTCAGGAAATGCACCCGAACTGCGCTGCTATGTCGAAGCCGCCAGCGAAGCTCAGGCCAATGAATTATTGACAATGGGACTCGAAATCGCCCGTAACGCAACGAAGGATGCCACCAGCAAATGAGCTTTATCCCGGTTATCATCAGCGGCGGTTCTGGTTCCAGACTTTGGCCGCTTTCGCGCGACGCCCATCCAAAACCGTTCATCGAACTGCCAGACGGCGGCACGCTGATCGGCAAGACCTATGCACGCGCTTCGCACCTTCAGGATGCCGATCAGATTCTCACTGTCACAAACCGCGATTTCCTGTTTCTGACGCTTGATGCCTATGCAGACGCTAAGACGGATACCTCTGCGCGCAAAATCGACAATACATTCCTTCTTGAACCGGTGGGCCGCGATACGGCACCCGCAGTGGCGTTGGCTGCGCTTCAAGCAGCATCGACCTATGGCGCTGACGCGACTTTGCTCGTCATGCCAGCGGATCATCTGATCGAAGATGAAGCCGCTTTCGCAGATGCTGTACTGGAAGCACGCAAACTTGCCGATGCTGGCCGCATCGTCACTTTCGGCATCGTTCCTGATCATCCGGAGACCGGTTTCGGCTACATCGAAGTCGATGGCACGGACGTTCTGCGCTTTGTCGAAAAGCCTGATGCAGCCACCGCACAGACCTATGTTGAGAGCGGCCGCTATTATTGGAATTCCGGCATGTTCTGCTTCAAGGCTCTAACGATGATCGACGCCATGCAGCGCCACGCACCGGAAGTGTTGATCGGCGCCAGATCAGCCCTCGAGCATTCGCGTCGTGGTGTGAACGGCGAAACCAGAACGCTGGAAATTGCCAAGGATCAGTTTGCGGCAACACCTGCTATTTCCATCGACTATGCCGTCATGGAAAAGGCAGACAACATCGCCTGCATCCCTGTTTCCTGTGGCTGGTCCGATATTGGTTCGTGGGCAGCAATGGCAGACCTGATCGAGCCGGATGCTGACGGCAATCGGCTGCGTGGCGAAACGGTCCTCGAAGAAACAACCGACAGCTTTGTTCTTTCGGAAACGCGCCTCGTCAGTCTCGTTGGCGTTCACGATCTTCTGGTTGTCGATACACCGGATGCCCTGCTTGTCGCCCATCGCGATAAGGCACAGGATGTGCGCAAGGTCTTCAACAAGTTGCGTGCTCAAGGCCACGAAGCGGCCAAATTGCACCGCACCGCTCACCGTCCATGGGGCACTTATACAGTGCTGGAAGAAGGCGATGGCTTCAAGATCAAACGTATCGAGGTCAAGCCCGGTCGCCGTCTAAGCTTGCAGGCACATCATCACCGTTCCGAACACTGGATTGTGGTTTCCGGCACGGCAAAGGTCGTCAATGGCGAGCGGGAAATCCTGCTCACCAACAATCAATCGACCTATATCCCTTGCGGCTTCAAGCACCGTCTAGAAAATCCTGGCATTCTTCCGCTTGTCCTGATTGAAGTACAAAGCGGCGAATATCTCGGTGAAGACGACATCGTTCGTTACGATGATATTTATGGGCGCACCTGATCCTGCAACGAAGAAGCGAATTGTGATCTGGATCATCGATAAATGGCGGTTTTTAGCAATCGCGAATCCGCTATAGTTGTGTCATGACGATCCAGCACCTAAGCGAAACCATTATCAACCAGATTGCCGCTGGCGAGGTGATTGAACGCCCTGCCAGCGTGATCAAGGAACTTGTCGAAAACGCAATCGATGCTGGCGCAACCCGTATTGAGGTTGTGACCGCTGGCGGCGGCAAGACGCTTCTGCGCGTGACCGACAATGGTTCGGGCATTCCTTCCAATGAGCTGCCACTCGCCGTTTCACGCCATTGCACGTCCAAGCTCACCGACGATGTGAATGATATTCGCGCGCTGGGTTTTCGCGGCGAAGCGTTGCCATCCATCGGCTCAGTTTCAAAACTCACGCTGAAATCACGTCCGCAGGACGCCGAGTCCGGCTTTGAAGTAGTGGTCAATGGCGGGCATCTTGATGGCCCTCGCCCGGCGGCGCTTAATCGCGGCACCATTGCCGAAGTACGCGACCTCTTTTACGCGACGCCTGCGCGCCTTAAGTTCATGAAAACGGATCGCGCCGAAGCAACCGCCATCACCGATATCGTCAAAAGGATTGCAATCGCCTTCCCGCAGGTTCGGTTTTCGTTAGCAGGCACGGATCGAACTCCGCTGGAACTTCCGGCCACAGGGAGCGGTGTAGACGCGACCCTTGAACGTATCGGCCAGATACTCGGCAAGGAGTTTTCGGATAATGCGCTGCATATTGATGCCGAGCGCGATGGTGTGCGACTTGCAGGCTTTGCTGGCATCCCATCATTTAACCGAGGCAATGCACTGCATCAATTTGCATATGTGAATGGCCGTCCTGTTCGCGACAAACAGATTTTCGGAGCGCTACGCGGGGCATATTCCGATGTCATTGCACGTGACCGCCATCCGGTGGCAGTGCTGTTTCTGACGCTCGATCCCTCTTTGGTCGATGTGAATGTGCATCCCGCCAAAGCAGATGTCCGCTTCCGCGATCCAGGCCTTGTGCGTGGTCTTATTGTCGGCGCCATCAAGCAAGCGCTTGCACAATCGGGCATACGCCCGGCAACAAGCGGCGCAGAAGCCATGCTGCAAGCGTTCCGGGCTGAAGGATTTCAACCGCGCGCCTCTACCGGCAATTACGCGGCTCCTGCGTGGCGACCAGCGACACCATCCGCGCCACGTACAGAATGGTCGCCGCAAACGGCACACCCGGCACATAAGCCACTAAGTTTTGATAGCCCGCTTGCCTTTCATGAAGACGAGCAGGCAACGATTGTAACAATTCCTGCAGCCGATGCACGCGCCACCATCGCGGAAGCCTCTGTCGAAACGATGCAGAAGCCGCTTGGCGCTGCGCGCGCACAAATCCACGAAAATTACATCGTCGCGCAGACAGAAGACAGTCTGGTGATCGTAGACCAGCACGCAGCGCACGAGCGCCTCGTCTATGAAGCGCTGAAGAATGCGCTCCATTCTCGCCCGATACCGGGGCAGATGCTGCTGATTCCCGAAATTGTTGACCTGCCGGAAGAAGATGCAGAGCGACTCACTGCCCATTCTGAAACGCTGGCACGATTCGGCCTTGGTATTGAACAGTTTGGTCCCGGCGCAATTGCGGTGCGCGAAACACCAGCCATGCTTGGCGAGATGAACGTGCAGCAGCTTATCCGCGATTTAGCCGATGAAGTTGCGGAGCACGACACATCCGATGGTCTCAAAGCAATGTTGAACCATGTCGCTGCCACCATGGCCTGCCACGGTTCAGTGCGTTCGGGTCGACGGCTTAAACCTGAAGAAATGAATGCGCTTTTGCGTGATATGGAGGCGACGCCCGGCTCCGGTACATGCAATCATGGACGCCCGACCTATATTGAGCTGAAGTTGACCGACATTGAACGATTGTTTGGTCGGCGCTAACCATAGGCTCAAGCATGTCGCAGTTAAATGGATTCATTGAACGTTCGCGAACATGCGACAATTAAAAGAATCTAGAGCGAGCGCCATGGGTGCGATTAAACGCGACACGCTCTGGACGAAGCATTCGCTGCTTGATAGATTCTGGTATCAAGGAATTACACAATGAACAAATTTGAATCACCTCGCTCATCAGAAGCTGTCCTGCGTTATCTCGACGGCGATTTTGAAATCGTAAAGCACGGCTCTTTTGTCCTGTGTGCCGTGACAGGCGCACCTATTCCGCTCGACGAGCTGAAATACTGGAGTGTTGCGCGCCAGGAAGCCTATGCGTCGGGGTTGATTTCATACGAACGCGAGCTTGCACTCAATCCGGAATTGCGGAGCCGCAAGAAGGCTTAGAGGCTGACAATGAGCGGACTTTGTACCGCTCGACCGCCATATCGAGAATATGGCCCAGCGCGTCCTTGCGCTCAAATTGCAAATCAACATCGAGTACGGCCAGTTCGCGCATAAACTCACTCGGCACGTCACTCATAGTCACAAGACGAACATGGTCCTTGGCAGTCGTAATAAGACCCGTTCCAAGCCGGTTCGCTGTTTCAATAAGTTTGCGAATATCATCAGGCTGATAGCTATAATGGTCCGGGAAGGTTTGACTTTCCACAATCTCACCGCCAGCCTCCCGCACACTTGCAAAGAACTTGGCAGGGTTGCCAATTCCCGCAAATGCCAGCCAGCGATTGCCTGCAACAGCTGAAGAAGACGAAGGCACCAGTTTTGCCTCGTAAATGGCGCGTCCGGCACGCGATGCCTGCCGCACCACGAAATCGGCAGCACTGCCCTTGCCAATGCGCAGCAGAGCATCAGTCTTGCGCATCTGGTCAGTCAATGGCGCGCGCAAGGGGCCTGCGGGAATCACCCGACCGTTGCCTACGCCACGTGTCGAATCGACCACCAGCAGTGAAAAATCGGCATGCAGCCGTGCGCTCTGGAAACCATCATCCATGATGATAAAGTCGCAACCGCGCTGGCGTAGTTCCCATGCAGACTTCAGGCGATCCGGGCAAAGCGCGACCGGTGCGTGACGCGCAAGCAGCAGCGGTTCGTCGCCCACATGACGGGCGCTGTCAATGGACGGATCGACAATATGCAAACCTTTGTAATTGCCGCCATAACCACGTGAAACAATACCGGGCTGTAAGCCGCGTGCCTTGGCAGCCTTAGCAAAGGCAATAGCAGTCGGGGTTTTGCCTGCGCCGCCAACGGTAAAATTACCGATACATAGAACGGGGGCCGCTATTTTGGGCGGCTCCGCTTTGAGAAGCCGTCGGCCAGCAACAGCACCATAGACCCATGAGAGAGGTGCAAGCCCATAAGCGCGCCAGTCAGGCTTTTCCCACCAGAAGGGTGGTGCCTCGCTCGCCATTCAGACACCGCCGTTGATAAAGGTCGCTTCGCTGCGGTTCCCTGGCAACTGCGCCTGCAAGACCAGCGGTTGAATGAACGGCTCCAGCGAATTCAACGTGCGATCCAGCGCGCCGCGCATATCCTTTACCGTATTTGCACCGGCAGTGATCATCGCGCGCAGATGCTGCGGATTATTGAAGAGAAAATTGATCGCGCCAGCGAGCATGTTGCGATCCTTCACCACGCGCGCGCCGCCATTCTTGATAAGCCGCTGGAAGGATTCACGGAAATTCTGGACATTCTTACCTGTCAGAACTGCTGTGCCCATCATGGCCGGTTCAAGCGGGTTATGCCCGCCTTCCTTGGTCAGCGAATTGCCAATGAAGGCGATCTCGGTGAGCTGGAGATAAAGCCCCATCTCGCCAATCGTATCACCAAGCAGAATATCGGTATCCGCTTCAATAACGTCTCCGCGGCTGCGTGCAGCCACCTTCAATCCCTTTTCGCCAAGCATGGCTTCAATGGCGGGAGCGCGGTTTGGATGACGCGGAACGATGATTGTGACCAGACGCGGATAACGTACCTTCAGCATCTGATGCACTTCTGCCGCTATCTCTTCTTCACCATCGTGGGTAGAGATTGCAGCCCATGTACGACGCCCGGCAATTTGGCGCTGCATGGTTGCCAGCGCCTGCGGATCGGCTGGTGCCGGGGCCGTATCAACCTTGAGATTACCTGAAACGCTGACCGGCCTTGCCCCAAGAGCCCGAAATCGATCGCCATCCAGCTCGGACTGCGCAATCACATGTGCGAAGTTTTCAAACAGCGCTTCCGCCAGTTCAGGGCGCTTCTGCCATGAGGCAAAAGAGCGATCAGACAGACGCCCATTGACCAGCACATGCGGAATATGCCGTGCGCCGAGCGAAAGCACGGTGGCTGGCCAAATCTCGGATTCACAGCCTATCGCCAGATCCGGCTTCCAGTGATCAAGGAAGTTATTGACTGCCGGTTGCAGATCAAGCGGCGCATATTGATGGATAACCTGATTGCCCAGCTGATCGGCAACGAGTTTCGCCGATGTCACTGTTCCGGTCGTCATAACGATGTGGATACCAGTGGCTGCAATGCTTTCGATCAGCGGCGCAATGGCAACCGATTCCCCAACGCTTGCAGCATGAGCCCATATAACAGGACCTTGTGGGCGCGCTATCGAGGTTTTCCCGTAGCGCTCACCGCGCCGGACGCGTTCTTCCTTGCCACGCGATGCACGATAGGAAATGTAAGCGCCAATGAAGGGATAGGCTGCAGAGCCGAGCATACGATAGGCCGACAACATGTTTCGTGCCCAACGTTCACTCATTTGCCTACCTCCAACGCCGCATAAGCCTTGGTCGTCGCATCATTGAGTTGGCGCGTCAATTCCATGCGCTTTTCTTCCAGTTGTGCCTCATCGGCATTTTCATCCACCCAGACCGGCTCTCCGCAGACAATTATCGAGCGGCCGAATGGCAACGGAATTGTGGTCTTGTCCCATGTCTTATGCAAAACATGATTCCGCGAAAAAGCATACGCAAAAGGCATAATTGGTCGACCCGATAATTTGGCCAGCAAAATAATTCCTTCGCCCGCTTCACGCGCTTTGCCATGGGCAATATCAGCAATCATCGATGCCGACTGTCCCTTTTTCAGGGCATTCTTCAACGTTAAAAGCGCACGCGCTCCGCCTTTTCTGGCAGAATTGCCTTCACCACGCCCACCAGAGCCACGCACTGTGATGAAACCAAACTTCTCGGCAATGCGTGCATTGAGTTCCGCATCGGCACTGCGCGAAAACATGGCCACAACTTCCAGATCATGCGGACGCACCACCGCAGCCATAATGTGCTGGCCGTGCCAGAACGTTATGATTGAGGGACTGTTTTCGCGCAAAAGGGTCTTGATATCAGCAGATCCCTTGAGACGTGGATTAGTCAGATGCACAAATTTCAGATAGCTGGAAATCAACTGCACCAGCACGGATTGTAAGAAAGCCGAACGCGCAAGTGGCCCGCGAATGCGGCGCCACATACGCTTGGCAAATCCATCCGAGCGGCTGCGCGCATCGGCTTTCGATACGCCTTTTTCCTTTGCCATCTGATCTTTGTGCGAAGCAGACAAAAGCGCTTATTCCGCCTTCAGGTCCACGCCTTCCGGATCAAGCAAGCGATGCAGATGCACAATGAAGTAACGCATATGCGCGTTATCGACTGTCTGTTGCGCCTTGGACTTCCAAGCCGTCTTGGCAGTCTCATAATCGGGATAGATACCAACGACATCTAGATTATCGAGATCGCGAAACTGGATGGTTCCGAGCTTTTTCAGCTCACCGCCAAATACCAGATGAAGAAGCTGCTTTTTGTCGCCTTCGGCACTCATGACAATATCCCTTGAACAAAAACGCGTTCGACCTGACAAAATCAAATCGCGCATCTCAACATGTTTATCTAACGCACATCTTAGTCCTGAAACCGCTTCACACGTTTCGGGATGCACTTATTCCGGTTCGCAGCATGATTAACTCAATGGCCAGTCCGCGACAACACTCAACATTTCCTGCAGGAGGTTTCCACTGGAAGCAACCAGCGCACCATGTTGCAGTGTAGGTCCACCATAAATGAGAGGCTGAGCGTCCTGGGTCAAGAGCGCTCCGCCCGACTCACTCAGGATGAGATCGGCTGCAGCCAAGTCCCAATCATGCGAATTTGGCCGAATGAAGGTGCCGGCAATATCACCACGTGCCACCATTGCAATACGATAGGCGAGCGATGGCACATAAGGGTGCACCGTCACACGGTCGCGCCAGCCTTCAGGCAAAACATCAACCATTCGCTTTGCCGAAGCCATCGAGATTTTTTCGCCCGGTGGAGGCAAGCGGGTTTGAATGGGCATGCCATTTTGCGATGCACCAAAACCTTTTCCAGCCTCAATAACTTCGTTGACCACAGGACATTGCAAAACACCGGCAATCGGTTTGCCGTCTTCCACAATAGCCACGCTCACGCACCACTGGGACTGGCCATTAATAAAGCCGCGTGTACCGTCAATAGGATCGATAACAAACGCGCGACGGCGCTGGGCTGCCGCTCTGTCATCCGTCGTTTCTTCCGAAATCCAGCCATAATCAGGCCGTGCATCAAGCAGCACTTCCTTCAGATAGTTATCGACCGCGAAATCGGCTTCACTGACGGGCGACTGTCCATCCTTCAACCAGACTTCCGGCGATTGGCCGAAATAGCGCATAGCGATACGGCCAGCCTCACGTGCTGCATTGCGCAGAAGTTCAAGCTCGTTCTGGATATCTTTGCGTTTCTCAATTTCCGGCAAGGGTCATGCCTTCAATCACAAGTGTTGGAGCCGTCATGCCAAAATTCCGGTCAATATCGGAAGCAGGCGTCATATTGAGGAACATGTCCCTGAGGTTAGAAGCAATCGTCACCTCGCTTACAGGATAAGCAAGCTCCCCGTTTTCAATCCAGAACCCGGAAGCACCACGGCTATATTGACCCGTGATCATATCAACACCCTGCCCGAATACTTCCGTCACGTAAAAACCAGTACCGACGGAACGGATCAGTGATTCCGGTGTTTCCACCCCCGGTTCAATAGCAAAGTTAGTTGAAGCTGGTGAGACACCTGAACCTGAACGCACACCACGTCCATTGCCAATCAACCCCAGTTCCCGTGCACTCGAACCTGACAGAAGCCATTGCTGCAACACGCCATCTTCAACCATCGTCAGAGGCTGGCCTTCGATGCCCTCGCCATCAAATGGACGCGACGATGATCCACGAATGCGCAATGGATCATCGGTAACATTGATCCCGGCCTTCAAAATCTGTTTGCCAAGGCTGTCGCGCAGAAAACTGGTCTTGCGTGCAACAGAGGCGCCATTGATTGCGCTTGCGAGATGGCCCGCAATACCCCGCGCCAGACGTGGATCAAAAACGACCGTAACCGGACCCGTCTTGGCTTGGCGTGCACCCAGACGACGCACGGCACGCTCACCGGCGCGTCTGCCGATATTTTCAGGTGTGTCGAGATCCGCAAAATGAAGGCGTGAGCTGAAATCATAATCGCGCTCCATCTTGGTCCCCTCGCCTGCAATTGCAGACACCGAACGACCGAAACGCGTTGCAGCATACTCACCCGAAAAGCCCGATGATGTGACCAGCACCAGACCACCCATGCTGCGTGAAGCACCTGCACCGCCGGAGTTGCTCACACCTTGCACAGCACGTGCCGCAGCTTCCGTGGCCAGTGCGTCTTCGGTAAGACGCGCCGTATCGATTTCAATCGCATCGAAGAGATCGAGATCGCGGGGCGCTTTCACCAGCAAAGCCGGATCGGCCAGTTGCTCATACGGATCTTCCGGAGCAACCCGCGCCATGGCAACCGCACGCTCAGCTAATTTGTTGGGATCGCTTCCAGCATTGGCAGAAACACTGGCGATACGTCGCCCAACGAACACCCGAAGAGAAAAATCATCACTCTCGGACGATTCGGTTCCCTCAACCTTGCCAAGCCGAACAGAGACGCTGACCGAGCGCGCGCGGATCACAACCGCGTCAGCATGATCGGCCCCCGCACGCTTTGCAGCAGCCACCAGCTGCGCTGCGCGATCAACCAGTTTCTCCGACGAATTATCTGAAATCATTACATAATCCAAGACTATAGGGGCAAAACGGCACCAGACTGGCAACCACGAGATATAACCAACCGTAATGGGAATTTGCGAAAAAATATCGTCAAATTATTCGACATCGGGCTGATTAGAGCCATATCTTGTTTCTATATTGCCGAAATCCGGGGGCTTCAAGGCAAGCCTGCCACATTCTTCACATTTCAAGAGCACAACATGGTCGCAACTGGCGGAAGTCTTTACTTACAGGCGCTGATGATTCTGGGTGGTGCGATCATCGCTGCGCCCTTATTCAAACGCCTTGGCCTTGGCACCGTTCTGGGCTATCTCGCCGCCGGAATTGCGATCGGTCCCGTTGCACGCCTTATCTCGGAAGGCGAGGAACTGCTGCATTTTTCGGAGCTCGGCGTCGTCTTCCTATTGTTTATAATCGGACTTGAACTGAAGCCATCGCGGCTCTGGTCGTTGCGCCATGCAATTTTCGGCCTGGGTGCTGCTCAAGTCTTGCTTACAGGCTCGGCATTGGCAGCCCTGGGCGTCTATCTTGCCGGGCTGGAGACGAATGCGGCAATCATCATCGGCTTCGGCCTGGCGCTGTCCTCAACGGCATTTGCCATGCAGGTGTTGGAAGATCGCGCGGAGACTAACCAGAAGCACGGGCAGCGTGCCTTCGCTATCCTGCTGTTTCAGGACCTCGCCATTGTTCCTATTCTGGCAATCATTCCGGCACTGTCTCCCAATGAACCTTCACAGGCCAGTGCGGGCTTTCATCTGGCGACAGCCATTGCCGCGATTATCGCACTGGTGATTGCCGGACGCTATCTCATCAATCCGATGTTCCGTATCATTGCCAATACCGGCGCACGTGAAGTGATGATCGCCGCTGCCCTTTTTGTGGTGCTGGGTTCAGCCAGTCTTTTACAGGCAGCAGGGCTATCCATGGCAATGGGTGCATTCATTGCAGGCGTGCTGCTGGCCGAATCGTCTTACAGACATGAGCTTGAAGCAGATATCGAACCTTTCCGCGGAATTTTCCTCGGCCTGTTTTTCGTGGCTGTCGGGCTTTCGCTCAATCTGACTGTGATCCTGCAATACTGGCAGACCATTCTGATGGCGGTGCCGATCTTCATGATCGTCAAGGCGGCGATTATCTATGTGCTGTGCCGCATCTTCCGCTCGAACCATAATGATTCAATCCGCGTTGCATTTCTGCTTCCACAGGGCGGCGAGTTTGCGTTTGTGCTGTTTTCCGCAGCTGCTGCCGCTGCTGTCATTTCAAGCGCGTTAAGCTCAGAGCTTGTCGCCGCCGTCACAGTTTCGATGGCACTGACACCGCTTTCTGTAGCCATTGGCTCAAAGCTGCTGATCAAAGACAAGACCGAAGACGTCATCGAAGAAAACTTCGAAGGCGCTGGCGCAGATGTTCTGATGATCGGCTTTTCGCGTTACGGACAAATTTCCGCTCAGATCCTGCTTGCCGGTGGCATCGATGTGACGGTGATCGACAACTCACCGAACCGCGTGCGTGCAGCCGGAAAATTCGGTTTCCGCATCTATTTCGGCGACGGCACGCGCAAAGACGTGCTCGAAGCTGCGGGCATCCGCAAAGCCAAGATTGTCGCCGTGTGCACGCATAAGAAGGAAATCACCAACCGGATCGTTAATCTGATCCAGTCGGAATTTCCCGACGTACGTCTTTTTGTGCGTTCTTATGACCGTGAACATACGCTGCAACTTCGCGCTCAAGGCGTTGAATATGAACTGCGTGAAACTTTCGAATCCGGTCTCTTGTTCGGTCAGCGCACGCTCGAAGGTCTGGGGCTTTCGGAAGCCAACGCCTATGCCATCTGCGAAGATGTGCGTCAGCGCGATGAAGATCGTTTGCACGTACAAGCGTCGGAAGGAATCATGGCAGGACGGCATCTGCTCTTCAACAAGCCCGTCACGCCTGAGCCTCTGGTTAAACCACAACGCGAAGGTCAGCGCATTGACAAAGCAGGCGACGGCATCGATGCGGTTGCCAATCTCGACGAAGGTACGGCCTCGGCCGCAGTTGCCGCTGAATAGGATCAGGAAGCGGCAGCGGCGGGCTTGCCACTTAGAACTGTATCGAGGGCAAGTTTCAACTCTTCGCGAATGTCTGCACTCTGCGACAGAATCTGCTCGAACTTCAGAAAATCGAGCAGGCCGATTCTCTCGACATTGGGGCGAAGGAAAATATGCGGCGGGCGATTGCGGAACTTGTTCTCGATGATCGAACACATGGTAAGCTGGTTGGCACCCATGACAGCTTCAATGGTGGTTGGCATATAGTCGTCGGGCCCAACAGGGGCACCAACAACATCGATACCGATCACGATATCCGCTTTGTCGAAGAGCAGATCGAATGGCACCGGATTGAGCAATCCGCCATCCACCAGAATACGTCCATTGCGACGCACCGGTCTGAAAACCGGCGGAATAGCGCAGGAAGCCGCAATGGCTGAGCGTAGATCGCCTTGTTCGATATTAAGCTCAGTGGCTGCATGAAAATCCGAAGCGGTAATGCTCATCGGGATTTTCAGCTCTTCCACATTTTCGGGCAGTGCCGCCGGTAAAAAGACGTCCAATATCTTTTCGATGTTGAACTGGCTGACACGGAAACCGCCTTTCAGCAGCTCCACCCAACGTTCAGGACGCGCCTGCCACATACGGCGGGCAACTTCCGCACGACGATTAAAAATCGCCGCCATATATTCGTGAATTTCCTTGCCGCTCATGCCGTTCGCCATTCCAGCACCGACAATCGAGCCAATGGATGAACCGGCAATTGCTACTGGCTTTATACCCAGTTCGTCCAACACTTCGACAATGTGGATATGAGCTATACCGCGAGCACCGCCGCCGCCAAAGGCGACGGCGATACGTGGTGATGTCGGTACGGTTATATCCATGAAACTTTCCTCACGGCATATAGGCTTACGACTGGGCTGGGCCAAAAATCAGAATTGCAGGTTCAGCTTCCAAAAGCTTTTTGGCAATAGCTTTCACCTGATCGAGCGTCACCGCATCAATCAGTTCAGCACGCCTGTCGATGTAATCACGATCAAGTCCGGCTTCCTGAAGGCCAACAAGTGTGTCGGCAATCGATACCGAAGAATCGAGATTGTTTACGGCATAAGAGCCTTTGAGATAGCTCTTGGCTGCAGCAAGCTCGGCTTCTGTCGGACCATCATTTGCCATCGCAGCGACTTGCTCACGAATGATCTTGAGCGATTCCTGCGCCTTTTCAGGTCGTGTTGCAGTCGAAATCGTCAGCGCCGATACGTGATCACGTAGCGCCATCGACGATGACACGGAATAGGCCAGACCGCGCTTTTCACGCACTTCCGCATAAAGGCGCGACGTAAACCCGCCACCCAGAATATGGTTCATCAGATAGGAAGCGAAGAACTCCGGATCTTTACGTGGAACTGCCGGATAGACAAAACTGATCGATGTCTGCGGCATATCAAAACTAAGGCTCGTTGTCGTGCCGAGCGCGAGTTTCGCATCGGGCACTGGCACCAGCTCAGCATTTGCAGGCAGATCGCCGAATACCTTGTCGAGCATTTCGCCAAGATCCTTGGCGTTGATCGCACCAACAACGCCAATCGTCAGGCGATCACGAGCAAAGTTCTTGCGATGGAAATTGACAAGATCTTCGCGGCTGATTGATTGCAGCGACTTGATCGTACCCTCATCCGGACGGCCATAAGGATGGCTGCCATAGAGAACTTCTGAGAATTTTCGCGAGGCAATGGTCGAAGGATTGCGCTGCGAAGCTTCGAGGCTTGCAACCACCTGCTGACGAATACGATCAATCGCATCCTGATCAAAGCGTGGCTTGTTAACGGCAAGCGCCAATAGGCCGTTCACTGCATCACGGTTCTCGGCAAGCATACGGATATTGCCGGAAACCGAATCAGGAGAAGCCGAGAAGCTCATTTCTGCGCCAAGATTATCGATGCGTTCCTGAAAACTGTCGGAATCAAGATCGCCAGCACCTTCATCGAAAAGACCCGTCATCAGATTGGCAAGACCTTCCTTGCCACTCGGATCTTGCGACGTGCCACCCTTGAACGAAAACCGCATGGAGATAAGCGGTACGGAACTGTCTTCAACCAGCCAGGCTTTGATACCCTTTGGCGAAACGACTTCCTGAATCTCGATTGCGTATGCCGGAAGGTTCAGAACCACCAGCAACATCATGGATGTTGCCAGTGCTATCATTGCCGTCTTTGCACGATTAACATTCAACGCAATAGCTTTGCTCACTGGATTGCTCCTCCCGCGCCATTCTCACCTGCATTGCCAGCGGCAGCATTGGGATTTTCACGTGCATTTTCAGGATCGGTATCCGGCGGCAGCAAGTAGCTCGTCACCGACTGATTTTTCACCAGATAGCGGCTCGCAGCATCTTTTATCTGCTCGACAGTGACACCCTTGATAACATCCGGCCATTTCTGAATATCTTCAATGCTCTGGCCAATGGAGAGCGTGGAGCCGTAAATACGGGCCATACCGGACTGACTGTCGCGCGCAAATGTGACAGCTTTCAGGAAGCGATTGCGTGCCTGATCAAGTTCGATCTGTGTCACACCGTCCTTGATGATACGTGCAACTTCGGCATCAACAGCCTTTTCAACATCGGCCAGCGTCTTGCCGTTTTGTGGTGAACCATAAACCGAGAATGTACCGTCATCGAGGGGATCGCCATCATAACTTGCACCCGTATTGGATGCGATGCCCTGCTTGACGATCAGCTCCTGATAAAGACGCGAGCGGAGCGAGCCGCCGAGAATTTCGCTCAAAAGATCGAGCGCAGGCGCATCGCCTGCCTTCACATTCGGAAAGCGCTTCTCGTTGGAATAAGACGGCACCAGCCACGACACACGGAACGATGGCGTGCTCACACGATCATCATGCAGCGTCACAACGCGCGCTGCGTGCTTGACCGGCTCCTGCGGACGCTCGCGCGGCAGAACCTCGGCGCGCTTGGGGATTGTGGCCCAGGTCTTCATGACAAGATCGCGCACGCGTTCAGGTGTCACGTCACCGGCAATCACCAGCGTTGCATTATTCGGGGTGTAATATTGCTGGTAGAAATCAACCGCATCCTTGAGGCTGAGTTTCTCCATTTCCTGTCGCCAGCCAATCACAGGCACACGATAAGGATGATTGTAAAAAAGCACAGCGTCGGTGTTTTCCATCAGCATCGCTGCAGGATTTGAATCCACGCGCATACGACGCTCTTCAAGAATAACCTCGCGCTCAGTCGTTACCGCCTCTTCGTCGAGCACCAGATTGGCCATGCGGTCCGATTCATAGCCCATCACCATTTCAAGTGCATCAGGCGCGACACGCTGAAAATAGGCGGTGTAGTCATAAGAGGTGAACGCGTTTTCCTGACCGCCAATGGCTGCGATCTTCGCGGAAAACTCGCCAGCCGGATAGGTTTTGGTGCCCTTGAACATCAGGTGTTCAAGAAAATGCGCAATACCGGATTTGCCCGGTGCCTCATCAGCCGACCCCACATGATACCAGATCATCTGCGTGACCACCGGGGCGCGATGATCAGGAATAATCACGACCTTCAACCCGTTTTCGAGGGTAAAGCTGCTGATATCTTCGGATTTCGTGATTTCTGGCAGATTTGTTTGTGCCTGAGACTGGGTAGCCTCAGTTGCAGCTGCCGGTGCGGGCGTCTGCGCCTGAACCGAGCCCGTTGCAAGCGGCAGAGCCAACGCCAAACCAAGGGCGGTGGACAACAAAAAGTGCCGGAGTGAGGGGTTATGCACCAAACGACATCTCCAATCAGTTTCATTCCGCCCTGACAACTTTGAAATGTCTGGCGAGCGGCAAGATCCAGAGCATTTCCTATCTAAGATGAATAGGTAGAAATGCTCTATTTATTTGTTTCGCTCATGTCTTTATCCCAAAATCGGTTCCCATTTTTGGGAGACATGCTCTATATTCAAAATTCACTGTGCTTCCGAAACCGGCGCTCCGGTTTCGGATAAATCTCTAGTCCGCTTTCAACTGTATCAGCCGGATGATGGTGCCACCATAATTCCGCTCTTCATGAACGACGAATCGTTCATCCAGTTCAAGCGATGCTTCCGCATCTTCTTCAAGCACGAGAAGTGCGTCAGGATTAAGCCAACGGCCTTCAAGTGCTGATAAAAGTGCCTTTTCGCCCATGCGGCGGCCGTAGGGCGGATCAGCAAAAATCAGATCGAACGGTTCCATCGTGCCTGCTTCACCAAGCTTACAGGCATCGCGGCGTAAAACCTTGGTCTGGCCCTGCAGACCAAAAGCTTCGATGTTCTGACGAAGAATGCCGCGCCCTTCCGCCGACTCTTCGACAAAAACGGCATAGCGGGCGCCGCGAGAAAGCGCTTCAAGGCCGAGCGCGCCTGTACCTGCAAAAAGGTCCAGAACACGCCCGCTTTCAACCTTGTCCGGGAAGCTGTGTGCGAGAATATTGAATAGGCTTTCCCGCGTCCGATCTGTGGTCGGACGAATAGAATTTGTGGTCGGTGTGACGAGCGCGCGCCCGCGGAATTTACCGCCGACGATCCGCACCGCCGCCCCCTGGCTTGCCACCGCGTGGCTTTCCATCACCAGATCTTCCGTTGCCTGGCTTGCCACCCGAACCGCCACGATCCGGCCCCTTGCCAAAGCCGCCTGGCCCCTTCGACGGGCCACGACCTTCGCCGCCACCAGAGCGCGGACCGCTGCTGCGTGGGCCACGATCGGCATTACCGCCACCGAAACGACCTTCGCTGCGTGGACCCGAAGGCTTACCGAAGCTACGGCCTTCATATCCGCCCGATGATCTTTCGCCGCCTTCGTTCTTCAGTTCAGCGCGCTCGCGCTTGCCCGGACGACGCTCTTGCTTGCGATCATCACGGCCTTCCGGACGTGGTGCACGAGGCTCGTAACGGCCTTCTGGTCTGCCTTCCGAACGGCCTTCAAAACGGCGCGGGCGATCATCACGACCTTCTTCACGACGCTGATCACCATCTCCAAAACGACGTGGACGCGACTGGAAATCACCTTCCGCACGAGGAGCGCGAGGTCCTGAACGGCTATCCGAGCGTCCCTCAGGACGATTTCCGGAATGGGAGCCCTGTTTATCAAAACGCCCTTCTGAGCGGCGGGGACGGTCATCACGGCCCGCTTCACGACGCTGATCGCCATCCTCGAAACGGCGTGGACGCGATTTGAAATCACCTCCCGAGCGGCTGGCGCGTTCACCACGAGCCGTAGCACGCGCGGCTTTTTCTGCCGCAGCTTTTTCACCCTGCGGACGGGCACCTGGTGCCATCCAGACATTGCTATTGCCACGGCGACGCGGCTCAACCTTGTCTTCTTTCTTTTCTTCACGCTTGCGACGCTCTGGCTGACTGGAGATCCATTCGCGTTCACGCGGCTGACGACGATATTCGCCTTCTGGCTCCTGCTGCTCCATCTCACGACGCGTGCGGCCCTGCACAACGGTGTTGGAGAATTCGTTCAGAACTGGCGCATCGAAATCCGCGCCCGATTCTTCAACGAGCTTTTCACCAAGCTGATCACGCAGAATGCGTCCCCGAATTTCACGAACCGCACCCTCTTCAAGATCGCCAAGCTGGAAAGGACCGAACGAAACGCGGATCAGACGACCGACCGTCAAACCAAGTGCGCCAAGGATGTTCTTGACTTCGCGGTTCTTACCTTCGCGCAGACCGATAGAAATCCAGACATTGGCACCCTGCTCGCGCTCAAGCGTTGCTTCGATGCTGCCGTAAAAAACGCCATCGACAGCAATACCGTCCTTCAGTGCATCAAGCTGTACCTGCGTGACCTTGCCGTGGGCGCGAACGCGATAGCGGCGCAGCCAGCCGGTGGAAGGCAGTTCCAGAACGCGCGACAGACCACCATCATTGGTGAGCAGAAGCAGACCTTCGGTATTGATGTCGAGACGACCAACTGAAAGTACGCGCGGCATTTCCGGAGGAAGCGCCTCAAAAACAGTCGGACGGCCTTCCGGATCACGATTGGTGGTCACAAGACCCGCAGGCTTGTTGTAGAGCCAGAGACGTGTGCGTTCCGCCTGCTTCAACTGCTTGCCATCAACCGTGATGACGTCTGTGCGCTTCACGTTCACCGCGGGGCTTTCAAGCACCTTACCGTTTACAGAGATGCGGCCCGCCGCAATCATGGTCTCTGCTTCGCGGCGCGATGCAATGCCTGCACGTGCCAAACGCTTAGCGATGCGCTCGCTGGTATCTTCACCCTCTTGCGTGTCGCGCGATCCGAACTTGCGCGGACCTCCGCGATCGTCGTCACGGCGAGGCCTGTCGTCGCGCGGCCTATCTTCACGTGGGCCCGAACCTCGCTCGCCGCGTTCACCGCGACTGCTGCTTGGGCGACTGCTGCCGGAGCGATCGCCTCGGCCTTCACCACGTCCATGCGGGGGGCGTCGACCGCCCTTGTTATCGTCTTCATTACTCATCTGGTATTGGCCTTTCAGCAGCGCCGCCGTGTCGTCTTTCGCACCTTGGGGGTTGGCAAAGAACCGTCCGGTCAAGAACGCTGTATAAATCCGTTTACAAATCGGTTTTGATTTCGTGACTTATGCAGTAACAAATCGCTCAATGGCTTGCGAGCGAAATTTCCCTGTCCAGCGCACGAAATGAGGTTGGCTTGAAAAAGGTTGCAGACATTTCACGCCCAAAAGTGGCGACACCGATGGAGATTGCGCTTGAAGAGGCAAAATCTGCAGCCCTCCGCGGTGAGGTGCCCATTGGTGCGGTCATCGTGCATGAAGGCACGATTATCGCCCGGGCTGGCAACCGTACGCGGGAATTGAACGACGTTACCGCCCATGCGGAAGTGCTTGTAATTCGTCAGGCAGGAGAAGCACTTAACTCCGAACGCTTGCTCGACTGCGATCTCTATGTGACGCTTGAACCCTGCGCGATGTGTGCCGCTGCAATCTCGTTTGCTCGCATACGCCGTCTTTATTATGGCGCCGCCGACCCTAAAGGGGGCGGCGTGGAATATGGACCGCGTTTTTACACACAGCCCACATGCCATCACGTTCCAGAAATTTATGCGGGCTTCTCCGAAGAGAAAGCCCAGAAAATTCTCCGGGATTTTTTTCGCGAAAAGCGATGAGCGAAGCTTAATTTACCACCCTATGTCCCGTCATATGGCGCAGAGTATTATCACGCAGCGCAAAATGATGGACCAGCGCCATCAGCACATGTCCGACAATAACGGCCAGCAATACCCAGCCAAGAAGACCGTGAAGCGCGTTGCCCGGCGCGGTTAATGCTGCGTTCTGCACTCCAGTCTGTTCGAATAGCTGGATGCCGAAGACCGAAAAGCCACGGCCATTGCCATAGCTCCGGAGTAGTGCAAGCGCAGGCACTGCAAACATAAGCGCATAAATCACCAGATGACCGAAGCCCGCAAGCTTACCCATCACACCCGGCTTATGCGGACGACTGGAAAGATTTAGCACCCCCCAAATTCCACGCAGCAGAACGAGCACCAGCAGAGAAAAGCCAATCGTGAAATGCGCTGACCAAAAGAAGTTATAAAGCGGCGTTTCTTTGATAAATACGCGCAGGATAGCAGATATGAACTGCCACAGAAAAAGCGCAGCCATCAACCAATGAAACATACGGCTGACGACACCGTAACCATTGGGGCCATCCCAAATTGAATTTGTCTTATTCATTACTATACCTTACATCCCGAAAAGCTGCAGGATACGCTTTGCCAGAATGCTTTCGTTGATTGAAATCAAATATTGTTCAGAATAGCCAACATTAAAAATATTTAATATTATAGATCCGTTACTATGGAGCAGTTCCGACTTCATGACAGAGAATTGGTAGTGATATAAAAAAGAAGCCGGAAGAAAAAATCTTCCGGCTTCCGCAATTATGAAAATCTATACTATGTATATCAATTCCAGGGCAGCAGATCGCGCCAGCTCTTGCCGCCACCGCCAGCTGCTTTCTTGCGCTCGCGTTCTTTCTGCGCCTCATCCTGCCCCATGTCACCAACAGCTGCTGTCGATGCAGGCTGGCGGTAACCAAGTGGCGGCTCGCTCAGATAGCGGCGATTGGTTGATGTACCTTGTGTCTGCTCTGCACGCTGTTTCTTCAGCTCAGCAACCTTGGCTGGATCGAAGGTCGGCGTGCGCGATTCATAATCTTCGCGACGGCTGGCACCACTTGGCAATGAAGCCCGGACGTTGCTTGCAACAGGTACGTCCTGTTCAACAGGCGAAACGAAGTTCGGATTGTCGCGGTTTGCGGTGATTTCATCACGCAAGCGCTTGCGGCGTTGTTCTGGCGATTCTGGCCATGATGGATCGCCCGCACTTGCAAGACTTTCCTGTGGAGCTGGCAACACACCCTTGTCACCCTCTCCCGGACGCACAAGATCAGGTCGTGGCTTGTAATCAATACGGTCTTTTTTCTTGCCCTGACCAAAGCTTGCCATGTTCGACACGTCATCGAGAAGCTGCGCATTCGCAGTTTTGTCGGTTCCGTAGGTCGGCGACGATACACAACCAGACAGCGCGAGGCCCGCGACTGCCGTCATCAATACCAGAACTCGTCCTTCAATCTTCATTAGCGCCACTTCTTTTACGCCTGTCGATTTTCTCTTCGTCAAAGGCTTCTTTTCAACCCTTGCCGCAAGAAACCGGCAACTCCAAGGCAGATTGCAAGTTTATCTCAAGGAGAGCCTTGTACATGAGAGCATCTCTACGGGCAATCGCGATATTAACCGCTATTTCACCATGTCCTCACTTTACAAGGCAAGCCCTGAAGCGAAAAGCCCGGATGCACACCGCAGCCGGGCCTTTGATTATTATGCCGAAAGCTTGCCGAGAGCCTTCAACTCGTGAAGGGCTGCCGCATCACGGGCCGAGACTTCCGGGAATTCCGGGTCAGAACCGACATCCGTGGTGTATCGCCACGAACGCGCGCACTTCTCACCTTCTGCACGAACCGGAACAACTGCAACGCCCTTCACGTCATCCAGCGTGAAGGCATCAGCAGGTGCTGCAGCATCAGTCACATCGATGCCACTGGTGATGCAGATTTCAGCGAAATCCAATCCTTCAAGCGAATCGACAAGGCTCCTGTCCGCGATATAGACAACGGGCGCTGCTTCCAGAGAAGAACCGATGCGCTTATCCGCGCGTTCCAGTTCCAAAGCGCCCGTAACGACCCGGCGAACATTACGAACCTTGCGCCACTTTTCAGCCAGCACATCGTCGCGCCATTCGGCAGGCGTCTTGCGGAACTGTTCCAGATGCACCGAAACAGATTGCGGATAGCGGTCGAGCCAGGCTTCTTCCATTGTGAAAGGCAGCATTGGAGCAAGCCAGGTTGTCACGCGGTCAAAAATCGCGCGAACAGTCTGAAGGGCTGCCTTGCGGCGGACGCTCGATGGTGCATCGCAATAAAGCGCATCCTTGCGGATATCGAAATAGAAAGCCGAAAGCTCGACATTCATGAAGTCGATCAGAGCGCGGGCAATCCGCTTGAAATCAAACGCGTCATAGCCCGAACGCACGACTTCATCGAGCTCCGCCAGACGATGCAGCATCAGGCGTTCGATTTCCGGCAGTTCTGCATGCGGAACATTTTCGCCTTCATCATGGGCGAGCGTGCCCAGCATCCAGCGAATGGTATTACGCAGCTTGCGATATGCATCGATATTGGTCTGGATGATGCTCTTGCCGAGGCGCTGATCTTCCCAATAATCGGTCGTCATGACCCATAGACGGAGAATATCCGCACCCGAATCCTTGATGACGTCCTGCGGCGTGACAGTGTTGCCGAGCGACTTCGACATCTTCTTGCCGTTCTCGTCCATGGTGAAACCATGGGTGACGACAGCATTGTAAGGCGCACGGCCACGGGTTCCGCAGCTCTCCAGCAGCGACGAGTGGAACCAGCCGCGATGCTGGTCGGAGCCTTCGAGATAAACGTCCGCTGGCCATTTCATATCCGGACGATCTTCCAGCGTGAAAGTATGCGTCGAACCAGAATCGAACCACACGTCGAGAATGTCGCGAACCTGTGTCCAGTTTTCGTTGGAACGGCTACCGAGGAAACGCTCACGCGCACCGTCCGCAAACCATGCATCCGCACCTTCTGCCTCGAACGCTTCAAGGATGCGCTTGTTCACGGCATCGTCCTGAAGGATGTTGCCTTCCTCATCTGCAAACACGCAGATCGGCACGCCCCATGCGCGCTGACGCGAAAGCACCCAGTCCGGGCGACCTTCGATCATGGCACGAAGACGATTCTGACCGGCAGCCGGCACAAAACGCGTATCTTCAATCGCTTTCAGCGAGCGCGAACGCAGCGTGGTGCCATCGCCGAGGTTCTTGTCCATATAGACAAACCACTGTGGCGTGTTGCGGAAGATAACCGGCTTCTTCGAGCGCCATGAATGCGGATAGGAATGCTTCAGACGACCACGCGCGAATAGCTTGTCAGTCGCGATGAGCTGCTTGATGACAGCATCATTCGCATCGCCCTTCTTGCCGTTATCATCGATGACACGCGCAGGCCCACCTTCGCGATCCGGACCAAAGCCCGGCGCATCCTTGGTGTAATAGCCATCATCGCCGACCGGGAACGGGATGCTCGGATCAATGCCGCGCGCTTCCAGCTCACGTGCGTTGTCCATCCAAGCTTCAAAGTCTTCGCGACCATGGCTTGGAGCGGTGTGCACGAAGCCAGTACCGGCATCGTCAGTGACGTGATCGCCAGAAACCAGTGGCACGACGAATTCGTATCCGCCGCCAAAGCCCTTGAGCGGGTGATCGAGTACATTCTTGGAAAGCTCTTCGCCGGTCACATCGCGAAGGCGCTTAAACTCAAGCTTTGCCTTCTTGGCGCATTCGTCAGCCAGCTTATCAGCGAAGATAAGCTTTTCGCCGGGACGTGGGCCAAAATCATTTTCAGCAGCTGTGACTTCATAAAGGCCATATTCGACACGCGTCGAATAGGCCACGGCACGATTGCCCGGAATGGTCCATGGAGTTGTTGTCCAGATAACCACGGAGCTCCCGGCAAGATCGCCAGAACCTGCGACCGGGAACTTCACCCAGATCATATCCGACTCAATGTCGTGATATTCGACTTCGGCTTCTGCAAGGGCTGTGCGTTCGACAACCGACCACATGACAGGCTTCGACCCACGATAAAGCTGGCCGGTTGCAGCAAACTTCAACAACTCACCAGCAATCCGCGCTTCCGCGTGGAAATTCATGGTCGTGTATGGGTTTTCAAAATCGCCGCAGATTGCGAGGCGCTTGAACTCTTCCGACTGGACCTTGATCCAGCCAGCCGCAAATTCACGACATTCCTTGCGGAATTCGTTGATTGCAACTTCGTCCTTGTTCTTGCCCTGTGCGCGGTATTTTTCTTCAATCTTCCATTCGATCGGCAGGCCGTGACAATCCCAGCCCGGCACATAATTCGAGTTGAAGCCGCGCATCTGGAACGAGCGCGTGATGACATCCTTGAGGATCTTGTTAAGCGCATGACCGATATGGATGTTGCCATTTGCATAAGGGGGGCCGTCATGCAGCACATAAAGCGGACGATCCTTCGCGTCTTCACGCAGCTTTTTATAGAGGTTCATTTCCTCCCAGCGCTGCACAAACAAAGGCTCGCGCGCAGGCAGTCCCGCACGCATTGGAAACTCGGTCTGTGGCAGATTGAGAGTTTTGGAATAGTCGATCTTGGCAGTCGTCTCGGTCATTTTATTACTTGCCTGTCAATCCCGCGCAGCAATATGGCGGGCGAAAATGCTGAAAGTTCAGGAGGCTGCAACATACAGCCGGGAAAATTCAAAAGGCTGCGAGGCACAGCCGGTCGTTCCCGGACCTTCCTGCCATGCATTGCGTTTCACGCAACGCCATCAAGGCTTAGAGGAAGGCCGGGCCAATAATTCGTATGGCCGCGATGATATGCCGAAAATCCGTCATCATGGGCACGCTTTTAGCAATGACCTTCGCAGGAATAAAGAGGCAGGACGCAATAAACTTGCAGCCCTGCCCTCCAAAACTTTACAGATAGAGCATGCCTCCCAAAAGTGAGAACCGGTTTTGGGATAGAGACATGCGTAAAAACAAATGGATAGAGTGTTTCGATCAGTCGAGCGAGAAATCGAAGCGGTAAGTCGCAGCAATACCAACCATAAACTGATCACGTGAACCGTGCTGTTTCACAATGCTCGAGTCCTTTGCCGGACCCTGAAGACGGCTATATTCACCAAACAGGCTGGTATCGATTTTGTCGGTTGCTTTCCATGTAACCGCGCCACCAACACCGACCGATTCCCAACCGCCACCTGGACGATATTCCTTAACGCCAGATGCGACCGCTTCCTCAGCCGTCACACCATAATAGGTTTTAAAATAGTCTTTGGACGCGAAGGTCGCGCGTGGGCCGGCCGAAACGCGGATCACAGGCGTCACGTCATAGAATGCGTCTGCTGCAACATCGGCAACAACGCCCTTGTGGGCGCGAATACCCTGACGCACTTCGCCACGGAAACGCAGCCAATCGGTTGGATAGACGTCTACGAAGCCACCGGCTTCACCGCCGAATTTGGTTTCGTGAAGGCCATCAATATCGGTATCGCGCTTGAACAGAAGCTTGCCCGTCGCACCGACACGAAAGCGATCCGTATCGATCACAGCAAAGGAGACGTTGTCGTTACGCGAAGAGAAGCGCTCGGCTTCACCCTGACGACCGAGCGAGACCAGCGGCTGCGCCGAGAATTTATATTTGTTGGAACCTTCGAACTTCGGAGCAACAAGGCCAGCCGCACCGACCTTGAGATACCAGTCACCTGACCAGAAGTACTTGCGGGCGGGCTTCACTTCCTCAGCCGCATATACGTCCGTCTGCTGCATATCCGCAGCAATGACCGACAAAGGACCTACGAACAATGCTGCGCCTGTAACAAAGGCAAGAGGGACAATACGCGTCACATGAAACTCCGATGAACAGTGGCCCGTAAACTTTGCGGGCATTTAACACTGTTTGAACGGAATATGTAAAATTAAACTTAAATCTCAGGTAGAAATTACTACAGTTTTTTCGCGATATGACTCTCAGAAGTGGAAATCCACTGTAAGTCAGGACCGTCGCTATAGCTAAGCTGGAAAGGACAGGAGACGATCCAGTGCGGATATCGGTTGTGCTCCCGCCAGAATCGCGCGCGCTTCTTCTTCGTCGCGTTTCATCTGAACGATCAGCGGATCGAGACCGTCAAATTTGATTTCACCGCGCAGATAGCCAAAGAAAGACACCTCAGCGACTTCACCATAAAGGTCGCCGGAAAAATCAAAAACAAAGGTTTCGAGCAAGGGCTTGCCATCACTGTCGACGGTCGGGCGACGGCCAAAACTTGCAACACCGTCATGCAAACTGCCATCTGCCCTGCGGAACCGCACAGCATAAATGCCGTGTTTCATGCTGACATGATCATCGATTGTCATGTTGGCGGTTGGAAAGCCAAGCGTGCGACCAAGCTTCTTACCGTGAATAACTTCACCGCTGACTCGGTAGCGATAGCCAAGAAGACCCGCAGCTTCTGCAACCTCGCCATCGCACAAAAGCGCGCGAATACGCGTCGAGGAAACGACATTACCGCCCTCGTCGCTGAATGCATCTACCAGAGAAACACTAAAGCCCGATGAGGTTCCGGCTTCCACGAGGAATTCCGGTGTGCCACGGCGTCCCTTGCCAAAATGGAAATCATACCCCGTGACAACCCGGTTGGCATGCAGCCGCCCGACAAGGATATTGCGCACGAAATCTTCTGCGGACTGTGCTGAAAAATCGGCGGTAAACGGCTGCTCAACAACCGCATCAAACCCCATGAGCCGGAGTATCTCGGCCTTTTCAACTGCATCTGTGAGGCGTTCAATCGGCTCGTTCGGCTTGAAAAAACTGCGTGGATGCGGCTCGAAAGTCAACACAACTGCAGGCAATCCATCCCTGTGTGCGAGTTCCAGCGCACGCTCCAGCACGGCCTGATGGCCACGATGAACACCGTCAAAATTGCCGATCGCCACCACGCAATCACGTAGGTTAAGCGGTAGTGCATCGGTTCCTGAAAGACGCTGGAAGACAGGTTTTGTCATGATCGAAGCAGTTTCTCGAAAATATCAGACGAGGGCATAAAGCGAAGCGATTGGAGAATGGCCATGCTTTTGTAGAAAAGCATTCATTTTATCAAAATCAACATTCCCGTCGGCAGCGTAATCGGCGGCATGGACGCCGCCCGAAATATAGAGCACATCCAGACCATAATCCGCCGCGCCCTTCACATCAGTCAATACACCGTCGCCGATGCCGAGAATGCGTTTTCTATCAACGGCATGCCCACGGACTTCCTCGACCGCCTTCGAAGCGGCTTCATAGATCGGGCGATGTGGCTTGCCTGCAATCAGAGTACGACCGCCAAGCTGACCGTAATCACGCGCCAGCGCACCAGCACACCAGATCAGACGTGGGCCGCGTTCAACCATGATATCCGGATTGGCACAGATGAATGGGAGATTGCGCGAACGCAAGCGCTGCAACAGCTCAGTATAATTTTCCGGCGTCTCGGTTTCATCGTCATAAAGACCAGTACAGACAACACCCGAAGCTTCGAACTCTTCAACGAGCTCGACATCCAGACCTTCATAAATCGCCAACTCGCGTTCGCTGCCGATATGGAAGACCTTGCGCGGTCCTTCGATAATAAGGTCACGGGTCACGTCGCCTGACGTCACGACACGATCATAAGCATCTTCCGGCACACCAAGCAGAGTCATTTGTGCGATCACGCTCGGATATGGACGCGGCGCATTGGTCACGAGGACAACCGTCAATCCCTTGGCGCGTGCCCGCTTCAAAGCGGCAACGGCTGGCGCAAACGCAACCTCACCATTGTGAAGAACACCCCAGACATCACAGAAGATCGCATCATATCCATCCGTCAGATCGTCCAGGCGTTCAGGCATCTTCATGGTTTTCCTCAGTATGCTGGTCCAGTCCATGACCGGTAAAATCGGGAGCCCGACCGTGCTATTCTCAAGCAAACGGTCGACTTTGGTGAAGATGCATCTTAGGCATCCTGCGGTTTCCTCTACAAGAATGAGCCTGATCTGTCACCACGCTTGAGCTCGTCTGCGTCCAAATGAACGCCCGGATGAACGCATTGTGTTTAAACGATAAGTCTTTCTCCCGATCAGACGCCGTTAACCAAGCCTGCCATTTCCTGAACATAACCAGCCACAGGCGCTTATTTTCCTGCCCTCCTTGCCCCGCGCCTGTATAGTCCCCACATTCCGGGGAACAGCACGCCCATGCCCTGGGCAGCTGTATATGCAGAATTTATTTTCCGCTCTGTCAAAAAACGGCAACGATCCTTGACAAAGAATAGCCCTGCTTCTATCTCTGAGGCACGTTAGCACTCAGACATCTAGAGTGCTAACAGCGCGGGCCGGCCGGCTCGCTTAAACAGGGTTCAACGTCTACAACACCAAGGGTTATACCATGGCTGAGATTAAGTTCCGTCCGCTTCACGACCGCGTAGTCGTTCGTCGCGTAGAATCGGAAGCAAAGACTGCTGGCGGCATCATCATCCCTGAAACCGCCAAGGAAAAGCCACAGGAAGGCGAAATCGTCGCTGTAGGCGCAGGCGCCCGTGACGAAGCTGGTAAGCTGATCGCTCTGGAAGTTAAGGCTGGCGACAAGGTTCTGTTCGGCAAGTGGTCGGGCACCGAAGTCAAGATCGGTGGCGAAGACCTGCTGATCATGAAGGAATCCGACATCTTGGGTATCGTCGGCTAATACCTTCGCCTGACCGGCGGTCTAGCCGGTAAAAATTCATTCATCACCATAATCTGACCGGGAAATTCCCAGGAGAGTAAAATGGCTGCTAAAGACGTAAAATTCGGCCGCACTGCGCGCGAAAAGATGCTGCGCGGCGTCGATATCCTCGCTGATGCTGTTAAGGTAACGCTCGGCCCAAAGGGTCGTAACGTTGTTATCGACAAGTCCTTCGGCGCTCCACGCATCACCAAGGACGGTGTATCGGTTGCCAAGGAAATCGAACTGGAAGACAAGTTCGAAAACATGGGCGCACAGATGCTGCGCGAAGTGGCTTCGAAGACCAACGACACTGCCGGTGACGGCACCACCACTGCGACCGTTCTCGGTCAGGCTATCGTTCAGGAAGGCGCCAAGGCTGTTGCCGCTGGCATGAACCCAATGGACCTGAAGCGCGGTATCGATCTCGCAGTTGGCGAAGTTGTTGCTGAACTTCTCAAGAAGGCCAAGAAGATCAACACTTCGGAAGAAGTTGCTCAGGTCGGTACCATCTCCGCTAACGGCGAAGCCGAAATCGGCAAGATGATCGCTGAAGCGATGCAGAAGGTTGGCAACGAAGGCGTCATCACGGTTGAAGAAGCCAAGACCGCTGAAACCGAACTCGAAGTCGTTGAAGGCATGCAGTTCGACCGCGGCTACCTGTCGCCATACTTCGTCACCAACCCAGACAAGATGGTTGCTGATCTCGAAGACGCATACATCCTTCTGCACGAAAAGAAACTTTCGAACCTGCAGGCCCTTCTGCCTGTTCTCGAAGCCGTCGTTCAGACTTCCAAGCCGCTCATCATCGTTGCTGAAGACGTCGAAGGCGAAGCTCTTGCTACCCTCGTAGTCAACAAGCTGCGTGGCGGCCTGAAGATTGCTGCTGTTAAGGCTCCTGGCTTCGGCGATCGCCGTAAGGCAATGCTCGAAGACATCGCGATCCTCACCGGCGGTCAGGTTATCTCCGAAGACCTCGGCATCAAGCTCGAAAGCGTTACGCTCGACATGCTCGGCCGCGCCAAGAAGGTATCGATCACCAAGGAAACCACCACCATCGTTGATGGCGCTGGCAAGAAGGCTGAAATCGACGCACGCGTTGGCCAGATCAAGCAGCAGATCGAAGAAACCTCTTCCGACTACGACCGTGAAAAGCTGCAGGAACGTCTTGCTAAGCTTGCTGGCGGCGTTGCAGTTATCCGCGTCGGCGGTGCAACGGAAATCGAAGTTAAGGAAAAGAAGGATCGCGTTGACGATGCTCTGAACGCAACCCGCGCTGCGGTTGAAGAAGGCATCGTTGCTGGCGGTGGTACCGCTCTGCTCCGCGCTTCGGCAAAGGTTTCCGTCAAGGGTATCAATGCTGACCAGGAAGCTGGTATTGCCATCGTTCGTCGCGCACTGCAGGCTCCTGCCCGTCAGATCACGACCAACGCCGGTGAAGAAGCATCCGTAATCGTTGGCAAGATCCTTGAAAACGCTTCGGAAACCTTCGGCTACAACACTGCAAACGGCGAATACGGCGATCTGATCGCACTCGGTATCGTCGATCCGGTCAAGGTTGTCCGCACTGCTCTGCAGAACGCAGCTTCGGTTGCTGGCCTGCTGATCACCACGGAAGCCATGATTGCTGAACTTCCTAAGAAGGACGCAGCTCCTGCTGGCATGCCTGGCGGCATGGGTGGTATGGGTGGTATGGATTTCTAAGAAATCCATAAAGCACAAACCTGCGCTGAAATCTGGCGCAGGTGGCAGCTCAAAAATAGAAAACCTCCGGTCTCGACCGGAGGTTTTTTTATGCTCGATTTAAGCGATAGTTAGAATTTTCCGGGTAGTTTTTCTCAATACCCACAGTCAGAAATTCGAGGAAAGGCACCGGTTATACGCCTTTCTTACATCATGTAACTCTTTGTGATTTATGGAAAATTTACCTAGCGCAAGCTTTATTATGTTGCCCGTATGTATTTTAGCATTTTCTGATTTACTTTCGGCAACTTTCGTGATCAATCGCTAGCTATACGAGATGGACTTCCTGTTTGCCCCCGCACTTTGGAAGTCCTGTCTCAGGCAACAGGAAAGGCAGGCGCAAGCCTGCCTTTCCACTTTTTAGCGACCAATCATTTAGCTTGCTTATTCCGCCGCATCTGCGTGCACATGGTCATCGCCAGATAGACGGGCATCATAGCGCGCCCGCGCCATCATTACCTGTGCCTCATTGGCAATTGCCCATTCCCCCAAACCACGAACAGGTTTGAGAAGATCGCGACCCAATTCCGTCAGTTCGTATTCGACCTTTGGCGGGATGGTTGGAAACACAGTCCGGGATACGAATCCATCACGCTCAAGATTACGCACCGTAGTTGTCAGCATTTTCTGTGAAATGCCCTCGACCGTACGGCGGATTTCATTAAACCGCATCGGACCATTGCCGAGATAGCTCACCACCAAAACCGTCCATTTATCGCCGACACGGGAGAGAATATCCGTCACGGCTCTACAAGCGCTGGTTTCCTTGAAGTCACCGGGTTTCATAAAAGTGCCTCCTTGCGCAATATAATTAGTCACTAGTATAGCGTTAGTCTCTATTGGTTACCACTCAAAAAGGAAATATCCATGAGCAAGCTTAAAGTGGCCGTGATTGTCGGCAGCACCCGCGAACAGCGGTTTTCGCCGGTGTCGGCAGAATGGATTGCAAAGGTCGCTGCTGAACGTTCTGAATTCGATGTCGAAATTCTGGACCTCGCCGACTATCCGATGGGCTTTTATGGCGACACGACAACCACGACCGCACAGGCTGAGACCGCCGATAAGTGGAAAACCAAGCTTCGCGAATTTGACGCCTACATCCTCACCGCGGCTGAATACAACCATGCTCCGACTGCTGTTTTGAAGAATGCTATTGACTATGGTGACTGGATCCAGAAGCCAATGGGTTTTGTCGGACACGGCGGCGTCGGCGGTGCACGTGCAGTGGAACAATTACGCATGATTGCCGTCGAAATGTCCTCCATGTCGGTTAAGACCGGCGTACACATCCTGTTTCCGGACTATCTGGCAGTCGTCAAGAAAGAAAACACACTGGATGATTTCCCGCATCTGGCTGAAGCTGCAAAGAACATGCTTGATCAGCTTGCATGGTGGGGCCATGCTTTGAAGGCAGCTCGCCTCGGCTAGTTTACTTGCGACAAGCCGGACAATGGCTCACGGGTCGCATAACCCGGCTTGTCGCAACGCTTTTTCGCCCTATGATTATCAGAACGACAACTGGGATGGATAATCATATGCGTAAAGAATTACCGATAGCGACCGCGCCAAAAGACGGGCGGAAAGTCACTGTGGTCTGGATCGATGATGACGATCAGCGCAATGAGTCGGTTGGCCAGTATCGTTCGCTCGATAAGCTCAAAGCTGGCGGTGGTGACTGGGACGAAACAGACACGGGCTGGTGGATTTTCACCGATAGCAAAACCCAGCAGAAGGTTGAACCGACCGCATGGATTTCCGAAACCGACGACGGCGATGACGACAACGAGGATAACTAAATCCCGGACATGCGCTGCGGTCGATAAAATTTGACTTTTATATTCATATTTTATCAAATGGTTGAGAGCTAAGACTTTGCAATGCAAGCATTCCATAGCCAATAATCCACCAATGCTGTTATTCTCGATTCTACAGGCGGGCATTTCACCCGCTTGAAACAAGCCGGAGACTGAAAATGACTGCCACGCGTACCGAAACAGATACTTTCGGACCGATCGATGTTGCCGCCGACCGTTATTGGGGCGCGCAAACTCAACGTTCTTTGCAAAACTTCAAGATTGGCGGCGAGCGTATGCCCCTGCCCTTGGTTCATGCGTTGGGCGTCGTCAAGCGTGCGGCAGCCGAAACCAATATTGCGTTGGGCAAGCTTGACCCGGTTCTGGGGCAGGTCATCGCCGTTGCGGCATCGGAAGTGATTGAAGGCAAACTCGACGATCATTTTCCGCTTGTCGTCTGGCAGACCGGTTCCGGTACGCAGTCGAACATGAATGCCAACGAGGTCATTTCGAACCGCGCGATTGAGCTTCTCGGCGGTGAACTTGGCTCCAAAAAGCCGGTTCATCCAAACGATCACGTCAACATGAGCCAGTCGTCAAACGACAGCTTTCCAACCGCGATTCACATCGCGACTGCCGTTGAAGCCGTAAACCGGCTTTACCCGGCACTTGAGTATCTCACCAAAGCGCTCAAGACCAAGGAAAAGGCGTTCAAGGACATCATCAAGATCGGACGCACGCACACGCAGGATGCAACGCCGGTCACACTTGGACAGGAATTCTCCGGCTATCGCGCAGCACTCGAATATGCGCGCCATCGCATCGAACAGTCCCTCGCTGACGTCTTCCTGCTCGCACAGGGCGGCACCGCCGTTGGTACGGGCCTGAATGCGCCAAAAGGCTTTGACACCGGCTTTGCCGATGCAGTGAGCGAAATTACCGGATTGAGCTTCAAGACGGCACCGAACAAATTTGAGGCACTTGCAAGCCACGGTGCTCTTGCAAACTTCCACGGCAGCCTCAATGCGCTGGCCGCTGACCTCTTCAAGATAGCCAACGATATCCGCTTCCTGGGTTCCGGCCCACGCTCCGGCCTTGGCGAACTATCGCTGCCGGAAAACGAGCCGGGCTCCTCGATCATGCCCGGCAAGGTCAACCCGACACAGGCCGAAGCTTTGACGATGGTCGCAACACAAGTCTTCGGCAATCAGACGACCGTTACGGTTGCTGCAAGTCAGGGCCACTTCGAGCTTAATGTTTTCAAGCCAGTCATTGCTTATAATGTGCTGCAATCGATCCGTATTCTGAGCGACGCCATGGTTTCCTTCGCAGATCATTGCGTTGAAGGTATTGAAGCGAATGAAGATCGCATCAAGGATCTTCTTGAACGTTCGCTGATGCTTGTGACCGCTCTGGCTCCAGCTATCGGTTATGACAATGCGGCCAAGATCGCCAAGACTGCACACAAGAACGGAACAACCTTGCGGGAAGAAGCGTTGAAGAGCGGGCACGTCTCCGAAGAAGACTATGACCGTTTGGTGCGCGCTGAAAAAATGATCGCACCGGAATGATTGTGCACAAGCGGTGAACAAACTGTCGAGGAATATCTATCTTTCCTTGACAGTGTGGAGTAGGTATTTGATTGCTCAGTTTAATTGGAGATACCCCTGATGTCCTCTATCACTCCTCAGAGCAACGGCCTGGCCACGCTCGTCGCACGCGTCTTTCTTTCGATCCTGTTCATTCTCGCTGGCTTCAGCAAGCTGACCGCAATTTCCGGCACCGCTGGTTACTTTGCAGGCCTCGGCCTTCCGGTTCCAACTGTAACTGCCGTTCTGGTTGGTTTGGTTGAATTCCTCGGTGGTCTCGCCATTCTGGTTGGCTTCCAGACCCGTATTGCTGCTGCAATCGTGGCTCTGTTCACCATCGGCGCAACGCTCGTAGCGCACATGAACTTCGCTGAAGGCATGAACGCAATGATGGCGCAGAAGAACCTCGCCATTGCTGGTGGTCTGATCCTTCTTGCACTTCAGGGTGCGGGTTCGATTTCGATCGATGCCAAGCGCGGCTGATCAAGCTGCAATACATATTTTGAAAAAGCCGCGCCGCAACAGCGCGGCTTTTTTAGTATCCGCTTTATCAAGACACAGAACTGTTACTTAGAACGCGCAATGATTGCATCCTTCGTTCTTGTAAGATAATGCAACCGCCTATTTTCATTTTGGAAAGACATTTCGTCCTCCCAGACGTGTCTCATAACTTAGCTTGTAGAGAAAAAATGGCCGTTTCACCCGCAACGAACAGTCAGCTTCGTGCTGACGCCCATTCGGGCAAAAATTACAGCTTTGCGCTCGCCAGCCTCACCATGCTCTTCTTCATGTGGGGCTTCATCACATGTCTCAACGACATCCTGATCCCGCATCTTAAGGGCGTGTTTCAGCTCAACTACTTCCAGTCGATGCTGATCCAGTTCTGCTTCTTCGGCGCTTACTTCATCGTCTCGCTGCCAGCCGGTGCACTAGTCAAACGTATCTCCTATAAATGGGGCATTGTAACCGGTCTGGTGATAGCTGCTATCGGCTGCGCCCTGTTCATTCCGGCTGCATCTTATCGCGTCTACGCACTGTTTCTCGGAGCGCTTTTTGTTCTGGCCTCAGGCGTCACGATCCTGCAGGTCGCGGCAAATCCTTATGTCACGGTTTTGGGGACACCGGAAACCGCAGCGAGCCGTTTGACGCTTACTCAGGCTTTCAACTCGCTCGGCACAACCGTCGCGCCATCCTTTGGTGCCCTCCTGATCCTGTCCGCAGCAACCAGCGATGCTGCAAGCTCTGCGCAGGCAGACGCTGTTCAGTTCCCTTATCTGCTGCTGGCATTGGCTTTCGCCGTTCTTGCAATTGTTTTCGCAATCCTGAAACTGCCTGACGTTCAGGAAGAAGAAACCGCTGTCATTACCAAGGAAGATGGTTCAGCCTGGCAGTATCGCCATCTGGTCTTAGGTTCTGTTGGCCTGTTCGTATATGTCGGCGCTGAGGTCAGCGTTGGCAGTTTCCTAGTCAACTTCCTCAACGATCCGAATGTTGCGGGCCTGGCCGAATCCGAAGCTGCGCACTACGTTTCCTATTTCTGGGGCGGTGCAATGATCGGACGTTTTATCGGCTCCGTTGCGATGCGCTATATCGATGACGGCAAGGCGCTGGCGTTTAATGCCGCTATGGCAATCGTCCTGCTGCTCATTACGGTCGCTACCACAGGCCATGTTGCCATGTGGTCGGTACTTGCTATCGGCCTGTTCAACTCAATCATGTTCCCGACGATCTTCAGCCTCGCGCTGCATGGTCTTGGCAAACACACCAGCCAGGGTTCCGGCATTCTGTGTCTGGCCATTGTTGGCGGCGCAATTATCCCGCTCATTCAGGGCGCATTAGCCGATACTGTGGGCATTCATCTGGCATTCCTGATGCCGATCATCTGCTACATTTATATCGCTTATTATGGCCTCATTGGCAGCAAACCAGCGAACTAGAGCATTTCCAGCAAAAATGCGAAGCGGTTTTGCGTCGGATAATGCGAAAAAACAAAGAGATAGAGCATTTCCAATGATTCAAGAAAAACAGGAAATGCTCTAAAGACAAAAAAAAGCCGGTCTGAATTTCAGACCGGCTTTTTTAGTTCAATGTGGCACTTATCAGCCTGCAAGACCTTTACGAATACGTGCAACGACTTCCGCAACACGCGCACTTGTCTCACCGCGACGGGCAGATACAAGACAAGCCTGCGAGCGCAGGATGATACCGTCTTCCAATACCTTCAGATGATTAGCCGTCAGGGTCGAACCGGTTGACGTGATATCGACGATCATATCAGCCGAGCCTGCTGCTGGCGCACCTTCAGTCGCTCCAAGGCTTTCGACAATGCGATAGACTTGGATGCCGTGCTTCTGTGAAAAGAACTGCTGCGTCAGGCGCCAGTATTTGGTGGCGATGCGCAAACGGCGACCATGACGCTGGCGGAAATCGGCAGCAACATCGTCAAGATCAGCCATTGTGGTCACATCGCGCCAGACTTCCGGCACTGCAACCACAACATCGGCATGGCCAAAGCCTAGCTCCGCTTCAATCGCCACACGCTCGTCGGCATGAGCCAGTGTCTCACGCACGAGGTCTTCCCCGGTCACGCCCAGATCGACACTGCCGTAACCCAGCTCGCGTGCGATTTCAGATGCCGAGAGAAACAGAATATCGATGTCATTCTCGCCCTCGACCCGCGCGCGATAATTGCGTGAATCGTCAGGCAGAATAACCTTGTATCCAGCCGTCTCCAGAACCGCGAGCGTCTGCTCCTTCAACCGTCCCTTGGAAGGGAGTGCCAATGTCACAGTCATGATTGTTCTCCGCTCAGCGCCTGAAGCCGGTCGAGCCAGATGGAAAAGCCGACGCCCGGAATGTTTTCGGATGCGCCAAGCATGGTCAGCAGACGGTCATAACGACCGCCACCTGCCAGCACCATATCCTTGTCGCTGCCCGCCTGACGGATTTCATAGACAAGGCCTGTGTAATAATCGAGCGGACGACCGAAAGACGCGTCATAGACAATGTCTTCCACCGAAATGCCAGCTGCAATAATCGCATCGGTACGTGCTTCGAATTTTTGCAGAACGGCGCTCAAATCAAGCGCATTGTCGGCAGCGAAAGCGCGCAGCGTGATGCTTGCAGCTTCCAACGAAACACGCGTTGCAAGGAAACGCTTCAACACTTCAAGGGCCGAGGATGGAAACCGCGTTGCGGCCAGATCTTCCTTCTCGATCAGGCGGCGAGCAATCTCGGCAGGCGTACGGCCCGCTCCCGGTGAAATACCGGCTTCCAGCATTTCGGTTTCAAGCATGCGTGCGAGCCCGGCCTCATCACCTTCGGCGACAAGTCCGGCGAGCTGTTCAGGCAGTGGATCGTTGCGCTGTTCACCCGTCAGCTCTGCAAAGGCTGCTTCCATCGTGTGTTCATCACCGAAAGCGCGCAGCAGTTTCTTGCGCCAGCCCTGTGGCAAACCAAGCGCCTTGAGCATTCCTGCAAAAACGGCCTGATCACCGAGAACGATTTCAAGCTGTGTGTCTGTAGAGGCAGACTTCACGCATGCTAGCGCATCGCCAATCGAACGTGCATCTGATGCCGCTTCATCGGCAGCACCGAGATCTTCGATCCCTGCCTGTAAGAACTCCACAGCGCCATCACGGCGCTGACGGAAAACCTCGCCAAGATAAGCATAACGCTTGGGCGTTGCGGCATTGAGCGCGATGTGATTGCGGCAGACCGGAATGGTGAATTCCGGGCGCAGGCAAAGGCTGTCGCCATTCTCGTTTTCGGTCAGGAAAATACGGCGGCGCAAATCCTCGCCCGCCATATCCAGAAACGGATCAGCTGGCTGGATCAGCGGAATATCAACAAGCTCCGCTTCGCTGGCATCAAGCTGACCACGAAGCGTCGCGAAAATCGGTGATGTGCGTGATCCAGTCATAGTCCCGTCACTTTGCCTGCTGCGCGCGATCGCGCGCCTGCGCTTCGAGAATTTCGCGAACCGCCGTAATGATACCTTCTTCCTTGACCGTAACCTGCGCCGGGCGGCTTTCGCGCCAGGTCGCATTGTCCTCGATCTCGGCAGAGATACGCTTGCCTTCGATCAGATCCTTGATCTGAACTTCGCCCGCGTCACGCTCCTGTGAACCCTGAATGATCACGCATGGCGCATCGCGACGATCCGCATATTTCATCTGCGCTTTCATGCCGGAACCACCGACATACATTTCAGCGCGAATGCCAGACTGACGCAAATCGGAAACCATCTTCTGATAGCGGCCAAGGCTTGCAGCGTCCTTGTCCATGACCAGAACGACAACCGGGCCAACCACGTCGGAAACATCAAGTTTACCGAGGTTCTTCAAGGCCGTCATCAGGCGCGAAACGCCAATCGAGAAACCAGTCGCCGGAACAGGTTCGCCACGGAAACGCGAAACCAGACCGTCATAACGACCACCGCCACCGACTGAACCGAACACAACCTTCTGGCCGTCTTCGTTGGTCACATCAAACAGAAGCTCTGCTTCAAAAACAGGGCCGGTGTAATATTCAAGACCGCGAACCACGGACGGGTCGATCTTCACGCGACCTTCGTAACCACCAGCATCAAAAAGTGCTTCCATATCGGCAAGCTCTTTAACGCCTTCTTCGCCCTTGGTGTTACCAGCAACAACGGCCTGCAAATTGGCGATGGTTTCGGCACCATTGGCACCGCCCGCCGAGGTGAACGCCAGAACTTTTTCCACGGCTGCATCGTCAAGCAGTGCGCCCTTGGTGAAATCGCCGCTTTCATCCAGACGACCCTTGCCGAGCAGAAGACGAACACCTTCAGCACCAAACTTGTCGAGCTTATCGATGGCGCGCAGAACATTGAGGCGTTTGCCTGCATTCTCATCGCCTGCAAGGCCAATCGCTTCGAGTACGCCGTCGAGAACTTTCCGATTGTTGACGCGGATCACGTAATCGCCGCGCTGAATGCCAAGACGCTCAACTGTATCAGCCATCATCATGCACATTTCGGCATCAGCCGAAACATTCGGCGCGCCGACCGTGTCGGCATCGAACTGCATGAACTGGCGGAAACGGCCCGGACCCGGCTTCTCGTTACGGAAAACCCAGCCATTGCGATAGCTGCGATAAGGCTTTGGCAGGCTTTCGTAATTCTCAGCCACAAAGCGTGCGAGTGGTGCGGTCAGATCATAGCGCAGCGACAACCACTGCTCATCATCGTCCTGAAACGAGAACACGCCTTCATTCGGGCGGTCTTGATCCGGCAGGAACTTTCCAAGCGCGTCGGTATATTCGATGAGCGGCGTTTCCACCGGCTCAAATCCATAAAGGTCGTAGACCTCACGGATGGTCGCCGTCATCTTTTCGGTGGCGCGCAGATCATCCGGCACCCGATCGACAAACCCGCGTGGCAACCGCGCTTTCATCTTGTCCGCTTTATCGGCCATTTTTTCCGCCTGATCGTTGATTTTGTTCATGTTGCGCCGGACAAACCCGGCAAATCCGTTGCCGGTTTCCTAACGCATCAAGACGAGTGCGGCAAGGGTAGTCTACACAATCAGCGTGTAGCGATGGCGACCGCCGCACCAGCCATCATTCCGGCACTGGTGCGATTGGCGATCTGCATAGCGAGTGGACTGCGAAGCAGGCGCCGTGCCTGTGTTGCAAGCACCACCCAGGCGCTGTCGACAAGCGCCAGCACCACAAACATAACAAGCAGCAATTCCATCCAGCCAACAACTGAAACATGGGTGATGTCGATGATGGTTGGCAGGATCGCGACGTAGAATACCATGATCTTGGGATTACCGAGCGTAACCGCCAAAGCGCTGAAGAAGAGCTTCTTTGCCTCTCCATGGCGCGGGATCGCATCCTCGTCCACGCTCTCTGCGACGGGAGCAAACCACATTTTCCACGAAAGATAGATCAGGTAAGCGACGCCAAGATATTTCAACACAAGGAAAACGGTGTGGAAGCTGTGGGCGAGAGCAGACAGGCCCCAAACAGCAAGCGAAAGCCAGATCGCGTCACCCAACCAAAGTCCGAACATGAATGGAAACACGCCCTTATGACCACGGCTAAGAACACGGGCGACCAGCGCACCAATGTTTGGCCCCGGCGTACCAGCCGCCACAACCAGAATACCGGCAAAAGCCACAAGCGATGTCATATCCATTTTCACACTCCTGAAAACGAGATGTGCCAGAAAACGGATTTCGCTGCAATCGCTCTTAAACCATGGTGCTAAGAGGCTGGCGCATCGCACATTGGCATCACTTCGGTCGGGTCAGTGCTTGCCGAAGCTTTTCGATGTTCGAGCGGCAATGGCAACCTTCAATGTGGTCATTGACCAGCCCCATGGCCTGCATGAAGGCGTAAACGGTGGTTGGTCCCACGAAAGACCAGCCGCGCTTTTTGAGATCTTTTGAAATCCGGGTTGAGGTAGCCGTTGTGGGATTGGCAGACAAGGTCGGATAATCCACCACTTGCGGGCGATCCTCTGCACCCGGCTCAAAGGACCAGAAATAAGCAGCGAGCGAACCTTTTTCTTTGACCAGCTCGATTGCGCGCTTGGCGTTGTTGATCGTGGACACGATCTTTCCGCGATGGCGCACAATACCTTTGTCAGCCAGTAGCCGCTCGATATCCTTATCATCGTATAGAGCTACGCGGTGGAAATCGAACCCGTCAAAAGCTGCACGAAAATTCTCACGCTTGCGCAGGATCGTCAGCCAGGACAGACCCGACTGAAAGCCTTCAAGGCAGATTTTCTCGAACAGACGCTGATCACTCGTTACCGGAACGCCCCACTCATTATCGTGATAGGCTATGTAATCAGGCAATTCACCGGGCCAGAAACAGCGCATTTTGCCGTCCGCATTGACGATCAAACCGGTCTTTTCCTGCACCGTGTCGCTCATTTCTGTCCTCCAAAGTTTCATTCATTTTTAATCATGTCGCGCAACTTGCCGCTAACCACAACTATAATTTGAAGCAGGTCAAAGCCCGATACGCGGCAAAATTTACCTTTATGATTCCATTGCCCGGCACAATGGACCCATGAATTTCGGGGCCGTTCTCCTGACAGGCGATGTCAGGAGTGCGACGGGTAACCGCGTCAGCGTAAATGCAGGACGCAAAATAGTCGGATTTGGCTTATGAAACCACGTCATCTGCTTTTGATCGGATCACTTGCGGCAATCGCCGTCTCCATTGTGACCACCAGCATGGCTTTTGCCAATGATCGTTACGCGACCCAACCACCGGTTCGCGTTGACAATGAAACATCGCAGCGCTGGATCGCGCAGCTCGGTGGACCGGCAGTCCGTGTCCTGCCGCAGCTTGATGCAGCACAGCCGCATAAGCGTACAGTCGTCCGTCAGAAGCAGCCACAAAAGCCGCGCTATCAGAATGTAAGTCAGCAGCGCCCGGCAGCTAACCCGGCCAAGGTTGTGCGTAAGAAGCAGCAGCTTGATCCAGTTTTCCTGCCTCAGACAGTTTCTTATTCGGGTGGCGAAAAGCCCGGCACATTGGTGATCGATACCAGCAAGCGCTTTCTCTATCTCGTTGAAGGGAATGGCCAGGCGCGCCGTTACGGCATCGGTGTTGGCAAGGAAGGTTTCGGCTGGAAAGGCACGCAGCGCATCAGCCGCAAAGCCGAATGGCCAACCTGGACACCACCAAAGGAAATGATCGCCCGCGAGCGAAAGAAGGGACGTATTCTCCCTGCTCAGATGAAGGGTGGCATCAACAATCCGCTTGGTGCACGCGCACTTTATCTCGGTTCGACGCTTTACCGTATCCATGGCACAAACCAGCCCTGGACCATTGGCAAAGCCATGTCTTCGGGTTGTTTCCGCATGCGTAACGAAGATGTGACCGATCTTTACGGACGTGTCCCTGTTGGTACACAGGTGGTGGTGCGCTAAGCCTTTTCTTTACAAACAAGCTATCAGGCCGCTGTTATCACCATAACGGCGGCCTTTTTTGTCATCAAATTGAAACCTTTGGCTTTTTCTCGGAGAAAGCACGCTGATCACTGACAAACATGTCGGAAATGCCTTTCACTTTTTGTGCGAACACCCATATGCTGGAAATGATACATCAAACAGTATGCACGTAAGAGGGAAGGACAGATCATGACCGTACCGGCGGTAAAACTGAACGACGGCAATCACATTCCACAGCTCGGTTACGGTGTCTGGCAGGTTGGCAACGATGAAGCCATTGTGGCTGTCAGCGAAGCCTTGAAAGTCGGCTATCGCCACATCGACACCGCTGCCATCTATGGCAACGAAGAAGGCACCGGAAAAGCGATCAACGATTCAGGCATTGCCCGCAGCGACATTTATCTCACGACCAAACTCTGGAACAGCGATCAGGGCTATGAATCGACCCTCAAGGCGTTCGACACCAGCCTGAAGAAGCTTGGAACTGACTATGTGGATCTTTATCTGATCCATTGGCCTATCCCTTCCAAAGACCTGTTCATGGAAACATGGCGCGCCTTCATCAAGCTGAAGGAAGAAGGTCGTGCCAAATCCATTGGTGTGTCGAACTTCCGCACTGCCGATCTCGAGCGCATTCTGAAGGAAAGCGACGTTACGCCAGTTCTGAACCAGATTGAGCTGCATCCGCAGTTCCAGCAGGACGAGCTGCGTCTGTTTCACAGCAAACACGATATCGCGACGGAAGCCTGGAGCCCACTTGGTCAGGGCACCATTCTGGAAAATCCAACGCTGAAATCAATCGCCGATAAGCACGGCAAATCTGTCGCTCAGATCATCCTGCGCTGGCACATCGAGACCGGCAATATCGTCATCCCGAAATCGGTTACACCTGCACGGATCAAGGAAAATTTCGATATTTTCGATTTCCGCCTCAACGGCACCGATCACGATGCAATTACCAAGCTCGACAAGGCTGATGGTCGTATCGGACCAAACCCGAACACGTTTTCCGCAGGATAATGTGTAAGGACAAATAGCGAGACGCGGCTCCAACAATTAAGTCTTGATCGTTGGAGCCGCTCTTGTCAGGCCTCTTTTTATCGCAAAAGCTTTAAGCTTCCGGTCAGTGAGCGCACCCACTTGGCCGGGCCAGCAATGCCCACTCCATCGATCGTTGCCGATGAAAGCTCCTTATCCGGGAATGTCTTTTCATATTCGGCATAGACATGCAGTGTACGGGCAAAGGCTGGGAATGCCACAACAGCCTGTCGTTCTTCAAAGCTTGCGGCCTTCAAAACAATGGCCCGAATAGTCTCCGCATCAGCCTGCAGGATAGGTACTGGGCGATCAGAACTGATATCGATTGCATTGCCTGATTTGTCGATCAGTTGTCGCGCTGCAATGAATGGCAGCTTCGCACCCAGACCGATGGAAATCGCCCCGACCGTATTGGCAAGCAACCCTAAGGACAGCTCCGGATTGACGATGATGGCGAGACGTAAATCTTCTTGCATGGTAGCTCCGGCGGAATTGATATTTCGATCAGAATTACACTGGACAAGAAGGCAGTTCTTATCTTTATTCCCCATTCTGGTTTGAAATTTGGTAGTATCTACCTCAATTTAGAGAATTTCAGGTAGATTCAAATGATCCAACTCGAACCATCCGACATCAAGATTCTCGACGCATTGCAGGACGATGGGCGTCTGACTAATCAGGCGCTGGCTGAAAAGGTCAATATGTCCACATCACCAAGTTGGCGCAAAGTGCGCAAGCTTGAAGAAGACGGAGTCATACAAGGCTATCGCGCCACACTGGACCGGAAAGCCATTGGCCTTGGTGTTTTGGCTTTTGTTCGAATCAAGATCGACAGCCACAGTGAAGCGGAGGCTGAGCAATTTGCTGCCGAGCTGATGGGCCTTGATGAAGTCATAACCTGTTACAGCATCGCGGGCGATGCAGACTTCCTGCTGCAAGTCGTATCGCGTGACCTAGACACCTATGCAGATTTCGCTATGTCGACCTTACGTCGCCTGCCTCGCATCAAGGAAATGCAAACCACCTTCGTTCTGAAAGAGACGAAAGGGTTCAAAGGTTTCCCTTTGCATTATGCCCGATCAATGAAGACTGGCGCTTGAAAGGGCAGCAGGTTTTGGTCCGCCATATGCCCAATCGAGCAATTCAATTGTATGCACGATGGGCAACTGGCTACCGGTTGCGATTTGCGTCATACAGCCAATGTTACCGGTAGCGATCAAATCCGCCCCAGTGGCCTCAATGTTCTTGACCTTGCGGTCACGAAGCTTGGTTGCGATTTCAGGCTGCATGATATTGTAGGTACCAGCCGAGCCGCAGCAAAGATGACCTTCCAGAGGTTCCCGCACGGTAAAACCTGCCTTAGCAAGCAGATCCTTCGGCTGACGAACAACCTTCTGACCATGCTGCATGGAGCATGCCGAGTGATAAGCAACAGTCAGGCCTGCAGGCTGCGGCGGCTCGGGCAGTTCAATTGAGGTCAGATATTCGGTCACGTCCTTGGCCAGCGCGGAGACCTTTGCTGCCTTGTCCTTATATGCAGGATCGAGCCGCAGCATATAGCCGTAATCCTTGATCGTCGTACCGCAACCTGATGTTGTCACGATAATAGCATCCAGGCCACCGGCTTCGATTTCACGGGTCCAGACATCGACATTGTGCCGTGCTTGCTCAAGCGCCTGCTCCTCACGGCCCATATGATGCACCAGCGAACCACAGCAGCCTTCGCCCTTGGGTGTTATCACCTCGATACCGATCCGGTTAAGTAAGCGCAGCGTGGCTGCATTGATGCCGGGATTGAGTACCGGCTGCGCGCAGCCGTTGAGGATTGCAACCCGTCCGCGCTTATCGCCTTTGGCCGGGCTGATAGCATCGACGGGTTGATGAGCGGGCAAATGTTGCGGTGCAAGATCGAGCATGGCGGCTACGGGCCTCAATGTATCGCTCTTGCGAAACAGAGAAGCAAACGGACGGCCAAGTTTTGCCAGTTGCAGTGCCAGCCGGAACCGACCCGGATATGGCAGAACCTGTGCCAGAACCCCGCGCAGAAAGCGGTTCATAAATGGGCGCTTATAGGTCTTCTCGATATGCGACCGCGCGTGATCGATCAGATGCATATAATTGACACCGGACGGACAGGTCGTCATGCATGACAGACACGAGAGACAGCGGTCAACATGCCGCACAACCTCTTCGTCAGCCGGACGATTATTCTCCAGCATATCCTTGATGAGATAGATGCGTCCACGCGGACTATCCAGCTCATTGCCAAGCGTCACGTAAGTAGGACATGTTGCCGTACAGAAGCCGCAATGCACGCATTTGCGGAGAATTTTTTCGGCCTCATTAACACCGGGATCAAGCAGTTGTTCAGGACTGAATTGGGTTTGCATGGCATCACACTCCTGCTTGCTCAGGATAAATACGGCCCGGATTGAGAATATTCTCCGGATCAAATTGCAGCTTCAGACGTCGCGACAAAGCGGCCAGAGCTGCCGATTGCGGTTCAAACACATCCGTGTTTGCGCGCACATGCTCCGAAGCCCGCACCAGCGTGGCATGGCCACCGCCATATTTGGCAATAAGAGCGCGCAGCACGTGAGCCTCTGGCTCAGCTTCCATGCGCAGCCAGATCAATCCGCCCTGCCAATCATAATAAGCATCGGCACCAGCATGGCGCCGGAGCTCATCCACCATTTTCCAGCCCTGCATAGGAGCCATGGAAACACGCCAGACCGCACGCTGATCGCCCTTTTTCACAAAAGGCAGCACATCGCGCACCTCACGCCAAAGCTGACGCGACTGTGTTTCATCAAGAAGATCAATCACCCCAGCAGAGCCCAGCAACGCCTGCAATTGTGCGCTGCGATGGCGAACCGAAGGCGCAAAGCCCTCTATCCGCAGAATGGTCGCGGCTTCTCCGCCCAGTTTACCATCCAGAAAGCGCCATGCCACGCTTGGCGGCAGATGGGCACTTGAAGCAACCTCTTCACGCGACCCCATAGCCATGGCCATGATCCGGCTTGCAGCCTCGTCATCAAGCCCGCGCACAGCAAGCGTTGCCACTGTTTCAGGCGCAGGTAAAACCTTGAAGGTCACTTCGGTGGCGACACCCAGCGTCCCCCATGAATTGGCCATGCCTTTTGAAAGATCGTAGCCGGTAACGTTTTTGACCACACGTCCGCCGGATTTGAACAGCTCACCGCGCCCCGAAACCACACGCACACCCAATATATGGTCGCGCGCGGCACCCGCCTTGAGGCGACGCGGACCTGACAGATTGGCCGCAAGCGCGCCCGCAATCGTGCCGCTTCCCGCCTCACCGGAAAGAAGTGGACCGTAATCCATCGGCTCAAAATGAAAGCACTGCTTGTTGTCGGCCAGCAGTTTCTCGATTTCGGAAAGAGGCGTTCCAGCCTTTGCAGAAAGCACCAACTCATCGGGCTCGTAAAGAGTTACGCCGGACAGGTTCGACACATCAAGCACAGCGCCTGTTGCCATCGGACGGCCAATACCGCGTTTGCTGCCCCGACCGATGATTTCAAGCGGCGTTGAATTGGCCAAGGCCCATTGCACCGCCTCCAGAACACCCGCCTCATCCTGCGGCTTTATTATGTTTGTGTCAGTCATCATCAAAACCGCTTATTAAAATCGGGGAATGTCCGGAAAAGCCAATTCGCCACGATGCACATGCATGCGGCCAAGTTCGGCGCAGCGACGTAATTGTGGGAATACCTTGCCCGGATTGAGCAGATGCTTGGCATCAAAAGCACATTTGACCCGCATCTGCTGATCGAGATCGATCTCGTTGAACATGACCGGCATAAGATCGCGCTTCTCGATGCCAACGCCGTGCTCGCCGGTCAACACACCGCCAACCTTGACGCAAAGCCGCAAAATATCGGCACCAAAATCTTCGGCCGCTTCCAGTTCACCCGGAATATTCGCATCGTAAAGGATGAGCGGATGGAGATTACCATCACCTGCGTGAAAAACATTGGCGACACGAAGTCCGTATTTTTCGGAAAGATCGCGCATGCCGGAAAGCACACGCGGCAATTCCTTGCGCGGTATCGTGCCATCCATGCAAAGATAGTCAGGCGAGATACGGCCTACCGCCGGGAAGGCGGCTTTTCTCCCTGCCCAGAAAGCAAGGCGCTGCTCTTCCGATTGCGAAAGTGTGCAAGTGGTTGAACCGTTTTTAAGCGCAATTGCTTCCACCTGACCAATCAGGTGATCGACTTCTACCGGAGGACCATCGAGTTCAACAATTAGCAGTGCTTCGACATCCAGCGGATAACCGACACGGACAAAATCTTCCGCTGCCTGAATGGCCGGACGATCCATCATTTCCATGCCGCCGGGAATAATCCCGCAACCGATGATGTCGGCCACACACTGACCTGCCTGCTCGCTTGATGGGAACCCGACCATTACCGCACGTGCTGTTTCCGGCTTCTGCAAGATACGCACGGTGATTTCCGTAACCACCCCCAAAAGACCTTCAGAGCCTGTCATGAGACCCAGCAGGTCATAGCCTTCGCTATCGAGGTGTTTGCCGCCAAGGCGCAGCACTTCGCCCGTAATCAGCACCATTTCGATACCGAGCACATTGTTGGCTGTGAGGCCGTATTTCAGGCAATGCACGCCGCCCGCATTTTCCGCAACGTTGCCACCGATGGAACATGCGATCTGCGAAGACGGATCAGGCGCATAATAGAAGCCTTCGTGCTCAACAGCCTTTGTAATGCCGAGATTGGTCACGCCCGGCTGCACAACTGCAACGCGGTTTGGATAATCGATTTCGAGAATACGATTGAAGCGGGACATGCCCAGCAACACAGCGTCGACCAATGGCATGGAGCCGCCGGAAAGCGACGTGCCCGCACCGCGCGGCACAACGCGAATTTCATTCTCGTGACAATAGTGCAATATCTGCGAAACTTGTTCGACCGTTTCTGGCAGAACCACAACAAGTGGCAGCGCGCGATGCGCGGTCAGTCCGTCGGTTTCGAACACCCGCATGGCATTGGTCGTGTCGACAACACCCTCACCGGGTACAATTGCCCTAAGATCAGCAACGATCGTCTCGCGCCGCTCGAGGACCGAAGCATTTGGCTCCGGCATAATCAGTCCGCTCATGTGATCCTCCGCCTCCCCAGAGTACATTCGGCATCGCTTGGATCAAGTGGTAATATTATTTTACCAATTGGCCTATAGCGAAACAGTTATGACGCTGCGGCATAATCGCCTTGCGATCCATCGCCTGCCTCGGCTACATCAACCATGTGCATATATCTGCCAGGGAGGATTTAAAACTATCATGATGAGCAGTCTGGCCGATATGGAGATTTTCGCACGTGTTGTCACAACAGGTAGCATGTCAGCCGCGGCGCGTGATCTTGGATTGTCACCGGCAGTCGTTTCCAAAAGACTGGGAAGACTTGAAGAACGTCTCGGCACACGTCTCCTGCAGCGAACCACGCGTCAGATAGCCCTGACTGAAGCAGGCCAAGGCTATCATGAGCGTGTATTGGCAATTCTGAGCAATATTGAAGAGGCCGAAGCCTTCGTCGCCCGCAGATCGGCAAATGCACGCGGCACACTGAAAATATCAGCCCCCACGACCTTCGGCCGTATGCATATCGCGCCTTATCTGGTGCCTTTCATGCGCACCAATTCAGACCTCACCGTCAATATGCAGCTCTCCGACGAGATGGTGGATATTGTCGGCGATGGCTATGATCTTGCAATCCGCATCGGTGAATTGTCAGATTCTACGCTTGTCGCGCGACGTCTAGCACCAGTGCGCCGTGTTCTGGTTGCCTCACCGCATTATATCGCTGAACGGGGCACGCCGGAAACCATCGAGGATCTACAGGCGCATATTTGTCTTGCTCCGCACAATAATGACCCGTGGCGGCTGGAAGGACCGAAAGGGCCGATCACCATTCGCCCACAAGGACCACTTCAGACCAATTCGAGCGAGATGGTACGCGAAGCGGTTCTGGCCGGGCTTGGCATCGCGCAGCGCTCGACATGGGATGTCGGACCGGAACTCGCCGCGGGTAAGCTCGTGCAGGTGCTGCCTGATTATTCTGCTTCCCGCAATGTCGCGATCCATGCCGTCTATCCGTCAAAGCAATTCCTGCCCGCTAAAGTGCGGTTGTTCATAGACTATCTGGCTGATCTTTACGGACCGGTTCCTTATTGGGAGAGCGGCAGTTCTCCACAAGACATGCCCTCAAAATAGACGAAGCCGATATGATTGCTTATGAAAGCACGGCGCTTTATTTGAAAGCGCGCAATGCAGCCGGCTAAGCAATTGATTAGCAATGGCGTTGCAGCCCCACAATTCAACGAATCGAATGGCCTTCCTTCCTGCCATGTCGATCTTTGAGGAATGATAATGAACACACCTACCCGCCTTATTCTCGCAATCGTCGTTGCCGCTATCGTTGGTTTCGGCTTCATGTTCTATGACAAATCGCGCGGCGCAGAATGGGTCGTCTCCCCGCAGCAAATCGAACAGGCGAAAGCCGAAGGAAAGGCTGGCTTTGAAAGCCGCCCGGGCACGGTCACTGTGCTTCCTATTCGCAGCGAAACAGCCGATGCTCTTCCCTTCAAGTGGGCAATGTATGGCCTTGTTGCAGGCCTCGTCGCATTCTTTTCAGGCCGCAAGCGTAAGAAAGCCTGAAGCAAAACTCTAATCCTCTCAAACCCCGGAAGCATGTCTTCCGGGCTTTGTTAGAGCGGCTCCAGTTAGGACTGAATTGTCGGAACCGCTCTAACGATTTGTTCCGACGCATTATCCAGCGCAAAACCGCTTCGCACTTTTGCTGGAAATGCTTTACTTACAAACTCCCCGTTGCTCGGCTGACGCCTTAAGGCTACCTTGCCGCCGATATGGAGAGGGCTTCAAACGGCATGGCCGAGACAATTTTTTCACGTATCCAGGCGAGCCGCACAGCGGATGATGTCGTCCATCAGATCGAGGGCCTGATTCTCGAAGGCGTCTTGCGCGGTGGCGACCGCCTTCCGGGTGAGCGGGAACTGGCGCGCCAGTTCGATATTTCCCGTCCCATTTTGCGTGATGCCCTGAAGCGGCTTGAAAATGCAGGCCTTCTCACATCGCGTCATGGCGGTGGCACTTTTGTGGCAGATGTCATCGGACAGGTTTTCAGTGCACCCGTGGTGAAGCTTTTCGCGGACCATCGCAAAGCCAAAGCCGATTATCTGGAATACCGCCGCGAAATAGAAGGCATTGCCGCTGAATTTGCTGCGCTGCGGGCAACGCCCGCGGACAAGGCTCTCTTGAAGGAAATCATCGTCGCAATGGAAACGGCGCACGGCGCTGGTGATTTCGATACGGAAGCGCGGCTTGATGTCGATTTTCACAATGCGATTGGCGAAGCCGCACACAATATCGTGCTGCTGCACACATTACGCTCCTGCTATCAATTGCTCAAAGATGGGGTTTTTTACAACCGCAGTCTTATTTACAATTACCCCGGCGTTGCCGACATGTTCCTGTCGCAGCATCGCGCCATCTACGATGCCGTTATCGCAGGTAATCCACAGGCGGCCCGCGAAGCGGTTCAGAAACATATCCGTTTTGTCGAACAGGCGACGAACGACAGGGAGCTGAATGATGAACGTGAGCGCGTATCGCGCTTGCGATATCGTCAGCGTGCAGGAAAAGACGCAAAAGAAAGCGACGACTTATGAATGGCGTGATGTTGAAGGACGCTAAAGGACCTGCAGGCGTTCGGCTTTACGCCATCGGCGACATTCACGGGCGCCTTGATCTTTTACAGGATATGCATGGCCTTATCCGCGCCGATCTCGACCGTAATCCGGCACATGACTGGCGTATTATTCATCTCGGCGATTATATCGACAGAGGACCGGATTCCAAAGGTGTGCTTGATTTTCTGATCAATGCTTCAGCGCATGATCCGCGTATCCTCTCTTTGATCGGAAACCATGACGATGGTTTCCTGCACTATCTTGCGACGGGAGATACGAACGGGATTTTTACCCATCATGGCGGCAGCGACACTGCGCGCTCTTACGGGGTTGAGGTGAACTTCAGTGATCCGGTATCCACAACGTCAGGATATCGACAACTCGTAAACACGGTGCCGCAAGCGCATGTCGACTATATCCGCTCCATGCCGCATTCAATGAGTTTCGGTGATTTCTTTTTCTGCCATGCGGGCGTTAACCCAGCTGTGCCCCTCGACGCTCAGGACCCCGACGAACTGATGTGGATCAGAACGCTGTTTCTGAAATGGACTGATCCATTGGAAAAAGTCATTGTCCACGGCCATACACCGCAGAGTGTAATCGACGTCCAGCCCAACCGGGTTAATCTTGATACTTATGCCTGGAAGAGCGGAAAGCTGTCAGCCATCGTAATCGATGGCTCTGAAAAGCGCTTTCTGGAAGCGACCGGTCCAGCCGCTACTGCATAATTCCTTAAACTTGAACCAGCTTAAGATAAAATTATGCGGAAAACTCAAAGTGCCAGAGCGACCTTAGTGCGCCTAACCGGGCGCACGGTGCTCTGGTTAAAAAATTAACGCGCGTTGGAAACGCCGTAACCGTCAGTCGAGGTCATGCTGCTACCAGCATCGACTGTAAAAATACCAACTGCCATAAACACGATCGCAGAAATCATCAGGACGGTGAGGAGTGTGGCATGCTTAGCGGTCATGATCGAAAACTCTTTCGAGAGGCACCGGAGGAGGGTTACCGGGGGGATCGGGGAGCCGAGCTTTCATAATGAGCAAGGTTTGCACCCTGCCCAATCACTTGCCACCCGGAAGTTGGCCTCAGTTACACCTGAAAAAAGTTACCTGCAACTGAACGCAGGGGTTACAATTGTCGCTTTCACAGGGAAAAACTCAAATGGTTTTCCCCTGTGGCAAAGGCGCAACGCCTTATGGGTGCGGAGTGTTGTTTACCGGCAACTTTCAGCACATCTGCGCTAGATCAGACTGGTCCACGCGCGCGCAAGAGCGGCGCCAGCCTTGTCCGCAGCAGCTCCCGAACGTTGTAAATGTGCTGGAAATTCAGCCGGCCATTCAGGATCAAACTCGGCGATTACGTCGCTGAGTGTTTCATTCCAGTCGACAACAAGTGCAGTGTCAGCTTCAAAGTGAAACTGAGTGCCATAGACAGCGCGGCCAATCCGATAAGCCTGATGTGCAGTCATGTCGCTGGATGCCATGTGAACGGCACCTTCTGGCAATGAAAACGTATCGCGATGCCAGTGGAAAATCGGAAAAGCAGATCCTGCAGCGGCAAGCACCGGATCGCTTTGTCCCCTCTCGGTCAGCCGCACTTCATGCCAGCCAAATTCCATTGGCCGATCCAGAATATTCTCGGCTCCATATGCGCGCGCGACAAGCTGGCTACCGAGGCAAATACCAAGCACAGCCTTGTCCTTATCGCCGAAAGCGCGAATGAGATTGAGAAGATCTGGGAAATATGGGAACTCGGCATCAGCAAGCGCATTCTGTTCCCCACCAAGTATGATGAGCGCCTGATAATCGCTGTCGTCCTGCGGAAGAGTGTCGCCCCGATAGGCATGGCGCAGATCAATCGAATGGCCCGCCTCAAGCAGTATAGGCCCAATTTGTCCGAGGCCCGAATCTGGATAATTCTGGATGACCAATACGCTCATAGCCCAAGCCCCACAGCGACTTCTTCACCCAAATTGCTAGCATGAAAAAAGCCCGGACAATAGCCGGGCTTTGCTGCTTGATTTGGTTATCTTAGTTGACGACCGAAACGCTGACCGTACGACCGGCCACCAGATGAACACCCTGCGGCACTTCCTCCAGTTTCACTCTGACCGGCACGCGCTGCGCAAGGCGAACCCAGTTGAATGTTGGGGAAACATTGGCAAGCAAATTGGTTGAATCCGTGCGCTCGCGGTCTTCGATGCCGCCAGCAATGCCTTCCACCTTGCCTTTCAGCTGCACTTTGCTGCCCATCACATCAACCAGAACCGGATCGCCGATTTGGATACGTTCCAGCTTGTTTTCTTCGAAATAGCCGGAAACGTAAAAAGAATCCGTATCGACCAGTGCTGTGACGGCAGAGCCCGTCGTCACATAATCACCGCGTTGAAGCGAGAAATTGGTAATCACACCATTGACCGGAGCCTTGACCGAAGACCGTTCCAGATTAAGCGATGCCAGATCACGGTCGATCTCCGCCTGACGATAGGTGGCCTCCGCCTGCTGGGTTGTCGTTTCAATCTGTTCCATTTTTTGCTGGGTCACAGTCGTATCGTTAAGCTTGCGATAGCGGGTCTGATCACGATTGGCCATATCCAGCGCCGCCTTGCTGCTGGCAAGCTTCGCTTCGGCCAACTGGAGCGCCAGTTTGTAGCGCGCCTGATCAATACGGAAAATCACCTCGCCCTGCTCGACCGTCTGATTGTCATGAACCAGAACTTCGCTCACGAGACCGGAAACATCGGGCGCGATGCGCACGACATCCGCGCGGATCTTGCCGTCGCGTGTCCACGGCGCATTCATATAATAGTCCCAAAGATGCCAGCCAAGCAGCCCTGCCATTGTGACCATGACGAGGGTGAGGAAGACCCGGCCGGAATGTGCAAAGAGCTTTTTCATAGCGGTATTCCATTCAAAAGTACGGCACTTACGCCGAGAATGCAGAAGTACATGGCAGCATCAAACAAAGGTCGGTGCCATACAAAACGATAGAAGCGAGCGCGCGCCAGCAGGCGCTGCAGCACAGAATTGGCGAAATAAGCGCCCAGCGCCAAAACAGCCAAAGTCGGCAGATAAATCCCATAGATGTCGAGTTCGGGTCTCATGACTATTCAGGTTCCATTCGTGCGAAATACCTGCCTTATGCAGCCTGCGGCAGCTCAAGTTGAGGCTGCGGCGGAAGGGCAAAGGGCGGCGCTTTCGGAAACAGGTTGAAGCGCAAACCAATCAGGGCAATACGAGGCCTCTTGGCGATGGCTGGTGAACCATTTTCGATGATGACTGTGATCGCCTGATCGATGGCCACCAGAAGACTGGCATCAATGTCTTCCCGTGCTTCCGATTTGGCATCACGCGACAGCGCCCGATAATGCGCACCAACACCATCCAGCACAGCGTCCACCGCTTCACGGCACGATGCAGGCAATTTTGAACGATACTGCTGCAGATCAATCGTGTTCATGCCGTTGCGCAAATCGCGCAGCAGATCAACCTTGGCAATATCGGCGGCCGGTATCAAAGCAAGGCGTGGCGTCATCATGCCGATGCGATCAATCATCTTGAGCAGCAAACGGTTCATATGCTGACGACGATGGCGACCCGGCTGACGCTCGCTTGCAAGCACAATGTCGTTCCAGCCCGCTTTGACAAGACGACGCACGCTCCATTCGGCACCGACCGACCGCACGATGGACGTCACCCCGGCAGCAATGACAATACCCAGAACGGTAGCGAGGTTGGCATTCGTAAAGCTCACAAAGTCATGCGTCAGATGACCTTGCAGCATCAGCATGTTTGGCAGGTTCACACAAAGCACCATACCGAGCAAAAACTGCGATGGAATTGCAAGAAGCAAACCGGCAGGAACCAGAAACAGACCGAGCACGAGAACCAGTGGGAAAAACCCGTCCACCAGCGGCAATAATGCAAATTCAAACACGAAGGCGGCAGCAATCACGATCAGCAGCAGCCAGTTGAACTTGCGCATCACCGGGACGGGATCATCCATGCCTGCAAAAATACAGCAAAATATCCCGGCCATCATGGCGGCGGCACTGCCCTGCGACCAGCCAGTCGCAATCCAGAAGGCCGTGGCAATACAGGTTGCCAGAAAAGCCGAAAAGCCAGAGAGGAAAGCCATGCCATAATCTCTGTGCTGCGGACGCGCCTTCTGATGCGCGTCGTAGCGGCGCCAGCGCAACGAATGACGCGAACCGGAAATTATGTCCTGACGCAGCGTAATGCAGTCACTCCAGATCTGGACCAGATCACGCACACGCGCTGCCAGGTTGAACGGCAGCAATTCGGCCCAGCTATCCGCATCCCTGCCATGCTTTTCGATTTCATCGAGATAACCAAGAAGTATTGCGCGGCGCTGTTCCGTCAGGGCTTCTCCACTTTCAAGCCAGTCGCAGGCCTCATCCAGAAGTTTCTGCACTGCAGGATGCCACGGCTTTTCGCCCTTCCCGGGCTTGAGCGCCAACACATCATGCAGGCTGGAAACGATTGGCAGAACGGCAACCATACGCTGTTGCAATACGTGCAAAAGCGCACCGACATTGCGGATGGATGATGTATCATAAGCCACATGCGTCGTCAGATTACGCAGTTCCAGCGCATCAGCCGCAAGCCGTTGGCGATCACGCTTAAATTCGGGGCTGTCGCCATCACCGCGCAATGTCGCAACGGCGAGCTTTGAACCGTCACGCAGCCAATTATCAATTCGTGCGACCAGAACGGGACCGCTATGGCGCGGAAAAACCAGACGGTTGACCACGGCTGCACAAATGATGCCGATGGCAATTTCTTCGACCCGGCCCACGGCATAATCGAAGGTCGTGGCAGGCGCGGAGACAACCGCGAAACTTGCAATCGCCACGGTATAACCAGCCAGCATGAAAAGATAGCTGCGCGGCGTGCCGTCGAGCAGGCTGATAGCGAGACAAAGCCCCATCCACAGGCCGATTGCCAGCGTTAGAATTTCAGGCGAGTTGACCAGATGCGGCACGAACAGAATAGTGACAGCACCACCGATAATCGTACCAATGAGACGATAGAAGCCCTTGGACGTCGTAGCCCCTGAAAGCGGATGCGCTACGATGTAAACTGCCGCAACCGACCAATAGGGATTGGGCAAGTCTGCCATCAAGGCAATCCAGAGCGCGAGCATAGCCGCCGCAAAGGTCTTCAGCGAGAAGACCACGTCCCAAAATCGCGGCATTGTTTCAGCGGGCTTAATCATCGGCTTTCAGAATGTTCATTACAATAAGTTGCCAGCCTTTCTGTCAGGAAGGCCGGGGGGCGTTTGCCTTCCTGTCAGGAAGGCTGGTTCTGGAATTTCTCGTGAAGCTTGCGCAAAACATCCATCGCAACATCAACCGCATCAGGATCAAGGTCGCCCAGAAAAGCCGTGCGCAGACGCGCCGCAGTCTTTTCCACTTTGGCCGCAAGAGCCCGCCCCTCATCCGTCAGTTGAATGAGCTTGACCCGGCGATCCGTGTCGTCAGGGATTCGGCGGATAAGGTCTTCCCTTTCCAATTCATCCACGACGCGAACGATCGTTGCCCCTTCAATTCCAACTCTTTCAGCAAGCACGCCCTGAGGAATGCAATCGCCATGCCGTAAAAGCGTCATGAGCGGGATGGCTTTGGCATCCGATAGGCTGTGCTCGGCCATTGCCGCATCGAAGGCTTTACGCCATCCGCGGGCATTGGCTGACAGCAGCGGTGCAAATTCGACCCAAGCTTGTTTCATCACTTAAATTCCATTCAAATAGATAGCTTCATATCTATATGGATACAATCTAGTTCATATCAACTACTTTATTAGTCCCATCAAATGTTTGTGTAGCAACGCATTCAATTTGCCCCAAACAACCAAAAAGCTTGACCATCGGGCCAGCCCTCTGCCATCGATGCGATCATGCGCGCAAATTATAAAATGCAAAGACTTTATATCGAAGCTGGCCTTGGTGATGGCGTAAACGTGGAAGCGCCAACGCAGGCCGCTCACTATCTGACGCATGTGTTGCGATTGAAGGAAGACGACGAAATCCTCGCTTTCAACGGGCATGATGGCGAATGGAAAATGCGGTTGCGGCCTGAAGGCAAGAAGCGGCTGTTTCTTGAAGCAACTGAGCAAACACGTCCGCAGCCCGAACCTTGCGATCTGATCTACTGCTTTGCCCCGCTAAAACAGGGACGGCTTGATTATATGGTGCAGAAGGCCGTTGAAATGGGCGCAGGCGTTTTGCAGCCGGTTGTCACGCAGCATACGCAGGTGTCAAAGCTTGGGACGGACCGCATCAAGGCGAATGCCATCGAGGCTGCCGAGCAATGCGGTGTACTTGCGATCCCCGAATGCCGCGATGCAATCCGCTTTGATCGTTTTCTGGAGCAGTGGGACCAGTCGCGCCGCCTCATCTTCTGCGATGAAGGCCATGAAGCAAATGACCCGCTGACTATTCTGAGCAGCTTACAGCCCGGCCCCTATGCGGTTCTTATCGGCCCGGAAGGCGGGTTTTCAGAGACTGAGCGACAGCAATTGCACGGCCTCCCTTTTGTGACCGCCATTCCGCTGGGTCCTCGAATTCTGCGCGCAGATACGGCAGCCGTTGCAGCACTTACGCTTGTCCAAACGGTGTTAGGCGATTGGAAAGCGAACACATGAATAAGAGAAAAACCAATCATCAATGAAATTGACTTGCGCGATTTGACAAATTTGTCCAATCACGCTGACAAATATAAATCCGACTAGGGACAATACGCATGGCGCGCGACACGACCGATGAAACAACACTGACCGGCGTTGAAGAACTCGCAGCCTATCTTGCCGAAGGCAGTAAGCCGAAAGATGCCTGGCGCATCGGCACGGAGCACGAGAAATTTCCTTTCTACGTCGCGGACAACAGCCCTGTTCCTTATGACGGCCCGCGCGGTATCAAAGCCATTCTGGACGGTATGAAGGCCAAGCTCGGCTGGGAGCCGATCATGGATGAAGGCAATATCATCGGATTGGTAGAGCCGACCGGACAGGGCGCGATTTCGCTCGAACCTGGTGGCCAGTTCGAACTTTCCGGCGCGCCCCTTTCGACCATTCATCAGACCTGTCGTGAAGTGAACGCCCATCTTTCGCAGGTGCGCGAGATTGCCGAGCCACTCGGCATTCGTTTCCTGGGTCTTGGTGGCAGTCCAAAATGGACATTGGCTGAAACGCCCGTCATGCCGAAATCGCGTTATAAAATCATGAGTAACTACATGCCGAAAGTCGGGCATGAAGGTCTCGACATGATGTACCGCACATCGACCGTTCAGGTTAACCTCGACTTTGGTTCCGAGACCGATATGCGTCGCAAGATGCAGGTTTCGATGAAGCTGCAGTCGATTGCGACAGCGCTCTTCGCGAGCTCGCCTTTCACCGAAGGCAAACCTAACAATCTTCTGTCGTGGCGCTCCAATATCTGGCGCGACACCGATAACCAGCGCTCGGGCGTGTTGCCATTTGTCTTCTCGGAAAACTTCGGCTTCATCGATTATGTCGAATGGGCGCTGGATGTGCCGATGTACTTCATTCTGCGCGACGGGCGTTATCATGACTGCACGCATGTGACCTTCCGCCAGTTCATGAATGGCGCTTTGAAGGGCGAAGTCAGCGATCCTGTGCCGAATATGGGCGATTGGACCAACCATCTGTCGACGCTGTTCCCGGAAGTGCGCCTCAAGCGCTTCCTCGAAATGCGCGGAGCTGACGGTGGCCCCTGGCGTCGTATCTGTGCTCTGCCCGCTTACTGGGTTGGCCTGCTCTATGATGATGAAGCGCTCGATGCGGCAGAAGATCTGACAAAAGACTGGACCTATGAAGAAGTTCTTGCGTTGCGCAATGAGGTGCCAGCAAAGGCGCTCAATGCTTCATTCCGTGGCAAGCCTGTTGCGCAGATCGCCCGTAAGACATTGGAAATCTCGCGCCTCGGCCTTCTCAACCGCAACAAGCTGAACGCGGACGGGTTCGACGAAACGCATTTCCTGGCACCGCTGGAAGAAATCGTCGCTGCAGGTATCACTGACGCCGAGCGCATGCTCAAGGCCTACAACAGCGTATGGGCCGGTTCAGTCGAACCAATCTTCCTCGAATACGCATATTAGAGCGGAGGTCGTCTTCGCCCGCAACCAGCGATGCGCCGGGTCACTTTCCCGGCGCTTATGCCATATCTGCACAAAGGGTATAGGCGGCAACGCGACAGGTACAGGCAGCACGATCAGATTATCATCCGGCGGCAGATTTTTGAGCCCGCCACGCGCGATGGTCAAAATCAGGTCTGTGCCCGCGATCAACTGTGGCGCAACACCCCAATGCGGAACAACCACGGCGATATGGCGCGTGTGTCCTGCAAGTTTCAGGCTCTCGTCAATCTCTGTCGTCGCGTCGCCACGCACTGCAACAAGCGCATGCGGTCGCGCGAAATAAGTATCGGCGTCGAATTGTCGTCCTTCAAGGCTGCGGCGATCCAGCAAACACACATATTCATCCTTCATCAGCACATCGGCCGCGATTTGAGTGGGCAAATGTGGGAACACCCCAAAGCCCATATCGATCTCGCCATCCAGAACGCGCGCGATCATGCCTTCGCGACTGAACTGACTGATAGCCAAATCAATGCCCGGCGCATCCTTTCGTAATGCTCTGACCAATCCCGGTAAGACGATACTGCCGCCATAATCGGACATGGAAAGATGAAAGCGATGTTGCGTGGTTGCAGGTTCAAAACCTGAAGGGCCAAGCACACTGCGAACGCCCGAGAGAATTTCAGTGAGCGGCTTTGCAATTTCCATGGCTTTGATTGTCAGAGATAGCCCTGCACCTTCCCGAATAAGAAGTTGGTCGTCCAGCAACTCGCGGAGACGCGCCAGCGCGTGACTGGCCGCTGGCTGGCTCATGTTGAGCCGCGCGGCTGCACGCGACACATGACGCTCTGTCAGAAGCACGTCCAGAATCACCAACAGATTGAGATCAACATTCCGCAGATTATTCGTTTCATGCATGACTACCTCGGAAATCTGAATTTCAAATTCCTCATATCTATAGCTAGATCAAAGCCAAAGGAATACAGGAAAGGTTTCCATGCAGGCTCAAGGATCACTTACATTTCTCTTCGCTGCCCTCATTGCCGGTGCGGTGGTACCGTTTCAGGCTGGCGCCAATGCGGCATTGGGGCGCGCACTTGGCCATCCGCTCTGGGCAACGGTCGTGTCGTTGCTCGTTAGCATCATCTGTGTGCTTCCGGTCTTGCTCGCAATGAAGGTTTCACTACCCACATTCGCCGGTCTTGCCGGGCAGCCAAAATGGATATGGATCGGCGGCGTCGCCGGTGTGGTTTACATCACCGCCGCAATACTGTTCGCGCCAAAGCTCGGTGCAGCGAGTTTCATGACAGCAGTCATTGCCGGTCAGCTGATTGCCTCGGTGCTTATCGACCATTTCGGCATCATGGGCTTTGCGAGCAAGGCAATCACCCCCTCCCGCATTGTTGGCGTTGCACTTGTCGTCATCGGCGTCATCGTCATGCAAGGCCCATCGCTCTGGCGAACTGCGCAAACCATTACAGCCGCTTCCGGACAGAACTGAAGGAGATGACTATGAATACCCGATCGACCTCTCTCACGCTGGGCGAAGGCGCAATCCCGGTACAGATCCGCTTTGCCCGCCCAACTGACAAGTTCAGCGAAGTCGTTACTTTCTACCGAGACGGTCTTGGCCTGCCAGAGCTGGGGTCTTTTGCAGATCATGCCGGATACAATGGCATCATGCTCGGCCTACCCAGGAAAAGCGCGCATCTGGAATTCACCGAGCATCAGGCAGGTAGCCCTTGCCGGGCTCTGTCAGAAGACAATCTGCTTGTGATTTATATCACCGACGAGAATGCCTATGAACAGCTGAACCGCCGCATGCAGGGTAAAGGTTATGCTCCGGTCAAACCTGAGAACCCCTACTGGATCGACCGCAGCTTTACCTATGAAGATCCCGACGGCTGGCGCGTTGTGATCTGCAAACAAACAGGCATCTGATCACGGCACCAAACAGAATTGAAAAGGGCGCGATAATCGCGCCCTTGTTCACATTCAGCTCGTCACCTGTGTCCCTTTTGTCGGATCGGGGATCACGACAATCGTACTGCCGTCACGCATATTGTTGTAAAGGTCGATGACATCCTGATTGAGCAGGCGGATACAACCAGACGACACGGCCTTGCCAATGCTCCATTCTTCGGTTGAGCCGTGAATACGATAGATCGTGTCACGCCCGTCCTTATGAATATAAAGCGCTCGTGCACCCAGCGGATTTTTCAAGCCGGGAGGCATGCCACCATTGGCGATGCTGTAGGGTTCAAGCGCTGGCTGACGTGCCACCATTTCATCTGGCGGAGTCCAGCGCGGCCATTGGCGTTTATACGCGATAATTGCACGGCCAGCCCACGAAAAGCCGTCGCGCCCAACGCCAATACCATAGCGCATGGCACGACCATTGCTGCGAACATGATAAAGATATTTGTTCGGCGTATCGACAATAACCGTGCCAACTTTCTCGTCGGTCGGATAATCAACTTCCTGCCGCCAGAATTTGGGGTCGACCTTGGCAACATTCACTGCGGGCAGAGGAAACTGCTCATAGGGCATCGCCTCATACATTGGGGGAACAGCGCGCACCGGAGCTGGCGTAGCAGCCACTTTTACAGGGCTCGCCTGTTGGGCGGTCGAAACGCAGCCGGAAAGTGCAATCGCACTGGCACCAAACAGGAACGCCCGGCGGCTTGTCACTCCGTTTGGCAAGAGCGGCCCGCCACCACTTTCAGAAAATTTACGCGACATTCAAAAACTCTTTCATCTGCACGACTTGAAACCACGTGCCTTCCAAACTGGAATACACGTCGGCGAATGTGTGCCGAGAAAGAGAAGGCCAAACTTAAGTCAGCCTTAAGAAAACAACATAATCTGCAACTTACGCGCAAACTGAGGGGCATCACGAGGCAATCAGCGAGCTGACTGTTGCTAAAATAGCGATCCCTGTCCACCAGGACGAGAAGAGGATGCTTTGCGTGTTGCACCTTTGGACGAAGGTGTCCCGGGAGTTTCGCCCGCGATCGCCGCAACATCGCCATCACGGAAGCGAATCGACAAGGCGTCACGCTCAGAAACGCTCGCCGCCTGTTTGACCGGATTGCCTTCCGCATCGAAAACAATCGCGAAGCCACGCTCCAACACGCTTTCATAAGACAGCGAACGCATGAGGCGCTCCAACTCCTGTCCTCGACGTTTTGTCCGTTCCAGAAGCAGACTGATCGCCTGATCGCGCCGGCGATCAAGCTGCTCAATTGCATTCTTTGCAAGTGTGGTGCGCCGTAATAAGGGCTCGGGCGTCAGCCTGTCAGCGCGCCTTGCAAACACCGTCCGGCGTTCGCGTAAGAACGCCTCAAGCGCGCGCGGCAACCGCTGACCGAGTAGCTTCATATGGCGTTTTTGCTCGTCGAAACCGCGTTGCAGCAAGCGCGGTGACAATTGGCGCGCACGGCCCTCAAAATGAACGCGTTTCTTTTGCGTATTCACAAAAAGCGCCCGCGTTAACCGCGAAGCGGCTTCATCGAAACGACGACGCGGCAATGCCAACAGCTGATCGGCCGAAGGCAATGCCCGGCTTGCCGCGCGTTGCGCCTGACGTTTCAAGTCGATAAACCGCGACATGGCCGAAGCCAGACGCGCAGATTGCGTTGTAACCGTTGCGACCAGATCCGCTTTGACAGGAATCGCCATTTCAGCGGCACCTGTCGGCGTCGGCGCGCGCACATCGGCGGCCAGATCAATCAATGTCCAGTCCGTCTCATGACCGACAGCCGAAATCACCGGAATATGCGATGCCGCCACCGCCCGCACGACGATTTCATCGTTAAAGCCCCAGAGATCTTCAAGGCTGCCGCCGCCACGCGCCACGATCAGCACATCAGGCCGCGCAATTGCGCCATCTTCGGCCAAGGCATTAAACCCTTCAACCGCTGCCGCCACTTCGGCACCACTGGTTTCCCCCTGCACGCGCACTGGCCAGACAATCACATGCAGCGGATAACGATCCGAAATGCGGTGAATAATATCGCGAATGACCGCACCCGTCGGCGATGTCACAACGCCAATAACGCGCGGCATGAAAGGCAAAAGCTGCTTTGCTGCCGGATCGAAAAGACCTTCCGCAGCAAGCCGTCGCTTGCGCTCTTCGAGAAGAGCCATCAGAGCGCCCGCGCCTGCGGGCTCCATTTGCTCGATGACGATCTGATATTTGGAAGAGCCCGGATAGGTTGTCAGTTTGCCAGTGGCAATGACTTCCATCCCCTCTTCGGGACGGAAGCGCAAACGACCCATGGAACCGCGCCAGATCACAGCTTCCAGCCGTGCGCGATCGTCCTTCAATGCAAAATAGGCATGACCCGACGAATGCGGTCCACGATAGCCGGAAATCTCGCCGCGCACGCGCACATGCGAAAACGTATCCTCGACCGTCCGCTTCAAAGCGCCGGAAATCTCGGAAACGGTATACTCCGCTACATTCGAAGCGGTGCCGCTTGGTATAGAATCGGAACCCATGCTCATCCCATCATAGGCAACCAGCCCGCCCTTTCGGTCAACTGGTCAAGACGCCGCCTGTTTCGATTATGCACGGTCACCAACCCGGCATCAACTCGTTGCTGCGCACGCGACGGGTGCGGACGGATGGGAACGATGCAATTTCAGCGGAAACCATAGAAGCTGGCGCAGGCGAGGAGATATTATCAAGACTTTCAATGATATGCTGTGCCAGAGCGTCAACAATCGCATTCTGCTTGGTGTGCCCGCGCATGATCCCAATGCCAAATTCTGGCAAAGCACCAAATCCATCTGCCTCGCCCAACACACGCATTCCCGGCCTCAGCGCACATTCCGGTAAAACCGATACGGCAAGGCCTGAAAGCACTGCCGCCGCAAGAACTGTTGCAGACCAGCTCGTGATGATAATGCGATAATCGCGCTCTACCTGTTCCAGGACATCGATGGCCGCATGACGCCAGATACAGGTCGGGCGCCCAACGGCAAGCGGAAGCATCGCTTCCTCATGCACCGCATGATTGGCCGACGTCACCCAAAGGAGCGGTTCTGTACGCACCACCTCAGACCGCCGCTTGTCATCACATTGCGTCACAAGGGCAATATCAAGCGTCCCACGACGAATCATTTCATCAAGATTAACTGTCGGCTCACAAACCACCGACAACTCGACGCGCGGATTGGACCGCGCAAACCGCGCCATGATTTCTGGCAAAAACCGATCCGCATAATCATCTGGCGTACCGATACGCACATGGCCTTCGAGTTGCATGTCATCAAAAGCAGCTATGGTTTCGCCGTTCAACAGCAGCATACGACGTGCGTAAAGAAGCAATCTCTCACCATCTTCGTTCAGACGATTCATACGGCCATCGCGTTCAAACAACGCTTTGCCGATCCGCTCTTCAAGGCGACGCATCTGCATGGAAACTGCCGATTGTGTCTTGAAAACAGCGTCCGCCGCCTTGGTAAAACTACCCGTATCGGCAATGGCGATGAAGGTCTGCAACTGGTCAAGATCCAAGGGTGCGCTCATCAGAACCATCCATCATAATTATTGAACTATCACATTAAAAACATTCGTTAGAACAATCAATTCAATTATTGGATAAAGGCGACATCGCAGAGAACGGAGACGCGAAAGCGAATGACCTGACGATAGAAGCATTTTTGACCAAGCGCGCTTGAAGGAGAGCGGCAATGACAGCGATAAGCAAAACCACAATAACACCCTTACCAGTAACGAGCGCAACGACCTCCGTGCTCAAGCAAATGGTTCAAGCCGTGTTTACGTCGGTTCTGCGTCGCTGGACGCTTTTCCGAAACCGGCGCCACGTGATGCACCTCAATGAGCTCGACAATTACCTTCTGAAGGATATTGGGCTGCAGAGTGGAGATATTTATACGGCAGTTCACCAGCGCGATGCGGACGATCCAACCCGCATTTTGGCTGCCCTTGCAGATGCGCGTTCGCGCGTTGAGGCCACGCGGCACATCTGCTGATCGAACATCTGGCAGGCGCCACCTTCACAGGCCGGGTCCCCTCTCGGCCAGCCTGTCTCTTTGCCCGGCCGCATCTCTGCTGCCGGGCTTTTTTATGCATAACCCCTTCGCCACCTCACCCAAATGCCGGTCTTTTTGTGAGTAACTGCGAAATAACTGAATTTGCCAAGATTTTTTAAAAGAAGGGCTTGCACTCATCGTTTGAGTTCGCTAGATGGAGGCCGTCGACAAACAAAGCTTCACGCTTTTGTCGCAATCGCGCTTCAGGCAAATATAACTGACACGCGAACCCTGCTGGGGAATAGTTTAATGGTAGAACGACGGACTCTGACTCCGTTAGTCTTGGTTCGAATCCAGGTTCCCCAGCCAAACAAAATCAAGGACTTAGCAGTCATTTTCCCTATTTTCCATGTCGCAAAGCCGTGAAATCGGACGCAACATAACGCATTGAAATGTAACAGAATGCATCACATGCGCGCTGCGAAACGCGACATGGGCGCGACATGAAATCAGTGAATCAGCCCCGTCCGGCACTTGGTCAGGCGGGGCTTTTGCTATCCTCGTGTATGGTCAACCAGCGGTTGGTAGCCACCAGTCACTGTCCCGCGCGATGCAGTGCCTGTGATGTGTGTGTTGTTCGGATCGCCCCAATAAGCACGGGGAATACAGATGCGTTTCGGACGATACACAATCGTTTCCATTCCGCCCTTTGTCGCAGCAATGAAGGCCTGAAGCTGAACCGCCTCACTGGCCTTCATCGGCAAGGTTTCCATATCCACAGTGCGATAAGGGTCAACGAATTCAACCGTTGAAATAACCCGGCCACCGAATTTCGTCTGACTGGTCGGATTATTAAGCATGGGATACGACGGCACAAAGCGGACGGTTGAGAGAAGATCGATCATGGGGTGTCCTGAAAGGGGAGGAAATATTATTTGGCCCGTCAATTAGCCTAGACTTCTGCCGTGGTAGGCAACGGATATAACAGTGACGTCTGCCTTTAAGTAACCTCAATTGTTAGCTTGCTATTTTATCCATAAAAGCGGACTCTTGATTGTCAGCATCAGATTTTTACTTGGGCACGCTGGCGGGACTAAATTGTCCGTAACCGCAATCTGAAAGGAGGACTTCATGTCTTCCAATATTCATCTCGTCGATTTCCACATCAGCAACCGCATCCTTAATCAAATGATGGCTAACGCGGGTTATGTAACGTTAAGAATGAAGCCACTATCTGGTCCGCTCTTTCACCAGTCAAAATTAGTTTTGCAGAATTTTATGACGGGTGTCATGCGTGACCATCGCATTGATATCGCTCCATTGCCTGAAGCTACCTCAGCATATGGTACGGCTTAATTAACGAAGCTTTGTTGGGGTGAGCTCACCATTCGTGAGAGCTCGCCTTTTATAAGTTTTAGAAAAATATTAGTGCCGATATTCGTTAGATTAAAATAAAAGTATCTACTAAACGATGCATTACTTAAATATAATTTGACAATTCCGAGATCATGCATTAAGTATTAATCATCGATATTTTCTTGATGAGTTTTGCTTTATTGCGTGTTTTGCACCGCGCCCTGAACGAACCCCTTTTTAATAATCGTTATCACTTTGCGTCACGCAACTGCGTGCTGCTATCTATACCTCTATGAAAGGGTTTATTATGACCACTGGCACAGTTAAATGGTTCAACTCCACAAAAGGCTTCGGCTTCATTCAGCCTGACAACGGTGGCGCAGATGCCTTTGTTCATATCTCTGCCGTCGAGCGCGCCGGAATGCGCGAAATCGTCGAAGGTCAGAAGATTGGATACGATATGGAGCGGGACATGAAGTCCGGCAAGATGTCTGCCTGCAACCTCGTCGCAGCCTAAATAAGTTTTCTCCTTTCCTTTGACCACGGATGTACTGGCACTGTTGAAAGAAGTTACTTTTAAAAGGTCGAGTGCACGCTCGGCCTTTTTTATTTTCGTTCTTATTGCATTAATGAATTTAACAGAGAGGCTCTTATGGAAAACCAACTAGACCATTCAAAAAACCTTACAAAACAATCTAGGAAGACTGATGTTTCGCCTTTGGAGCAGTCCCGTTTGGTGAACAACCTCTCGACGCGCCTGACTTCATCGCGTGACTGGTCAAAACTTTCAAACGTCCTGAGACGAACTGCTGGCGGTTGTTCAAAAAGCCGAGCCCGTTAGTCATCGGCTTTATTTTATATTGAGAGGACTCCGCCATGATAACCGAATACACAAAAGATACGCTCTTCAAGCCAATTGATACCCGCACGGAGTCGCAAAAGTCGCGAACCGCTTTGGCCGCTAAGACTATTCTCCACGAAGAGAGATCCGCGACCACCGCGAAAACGGACCGTTTGAGGGCGGCCAGAATAGCTCGCGATCATTCTTTGTAATCTATAAGTTAGGAGAGACTATGCAAGTTCTTGTCCGCGATAATAACGTTGATCAAGCCTTACGCGTTTTGAAGAAGAAATTGCAGCGTGAAGGTGTGTTTCGCGAGATGAAGGCTCGCAGGGCATATGAAAAGCCTTCCGAAAAACGCATTCGCGAAAAAGAAGCTGCAATAGGCCGGGCTAGAAAAGAAGCTAAGAAAAAAGCTCAACGCGAAGGATTACTGCCTAAGCCTAAGAGAAAGCCGTTATCGGGGACTACTAGATCACCAGCTCATAACGTTAATGCTCAAACTGCAGCTTAAAAGAAAATAGGAACTGCACGAACGCCATCCAGATTCCTATCTGTTGGTTTCCACGCAGAACTGAGCCGGTTAGGCAGATAATTTCCATTGAGAACCGAGCCATGTGAACCTTCCCCCAACGCGGTGAGCAACGGGGGCAACGGAGTGATCCACATGGGACTTTTAAACATCATCCGTCGGATGGCGCTGCGAGAGAAGCAGTCGATCCGTGAGATCAGCCGACGCACCGGGCTGTCGCGCAACACGATCACAAAGTATTTGAACGCAGTTACAATCGAGCCGACGTTCACGGTACCGGAACGACCAAGCAAGCTTGATCCCTTTTCCGACAAAACTGGCGGCCTGGCTGAAGACAGAGGCCGGAAAGTCGTGCAAGCAGCGCCGGACCTTGAAGCAGCTTCATGCCGACCTGGTGGCTCTCGGTTTTACGGGCTCGTACAATCGGGTGGCCGCCTTCGCCCGCGAGTGGCGAGCTGATCGGCTACGTGAGCAGCAGACGACGGGCCGTGGCGTATTCGTTCCGCTGTCTTTCCGACCTGGTGAGGCATTCCAGTTCGATTGGAGTGAGGACTACGCCGTAATTGGCGGCGAGCGCACGAAGCTCCGGGTCGCACATATCAAACTATCCCACAGTCGGGCTTTTCTGGTCAGGGCCTACTTGTTGCAAACACACGAGATGCTCTTTGACGCACACTGGCACGGCTTCCGTGTCTTCGGCGGCGTGCCTGGTCGTGGGATTTACGATAACATGAGACAGCGGTCGATCGTGTGGGCCGCGGCAAGGAGCGACAGGTCAACATGCGCTTCCTCGCGATGACGAACCATTACGTCTTTGCACCTGATTTCTGCAATCCAGCGGCCGGTTGGGAAAAGGGTCAGGTCGAGAAGAACGTCCAGGATGCCCGACCACGCTTGTGGCAACAGATGCCAGACTTTCCAAATCTGATGGCGTTGAATGACTGGCTGGAGCAACATTGCCAGGAGCTGTGGCGGGACACGGCGCATGGCACCTTGCCCGGTCCTATCGCAGATGTTTGGGCCGATGAGCGAGCAGCATTGATGGCATTGCCGACTGCATTTGACGGCTTCGTCCCAGAGCAAGCGCGTCTCACCAACATGCCTGATTACCTTCGAGCGGAACCGCTACAGCGTGCCTGCATCATTTGCAAACCGGCCCGTCAGCCTGCGGATATATCCCGAGCGCCTGGTCGTTGCGGCCGAGGGAAACATTCTATGTGAACACGCGCGGGTCATCGAGCGCAGCCACAGGCTACCCCGGACAATCTATGATTGGCGACATTACTTGCCGGTCATCCAGCGCAAGCCCGGTGCCCTGCGCAATGGTGCTCCCTTCCTGGAATTGCCGTTTGCCTTTCGACAACTACAGGATCAGATGCTTCGCCGCCCCGGTGGTGATCGTGAGATGGCCGATATCCTCGCCCTCGTCCTTCATCACGACGAACAGGTTGTCGTCAGGGCTGTAGAACTGGCTTTGGATCAAGGCGTGGCAACCAAAACGCATGTGCTGAATCTTCTGTACCGTCTGATCGACGGCAAGACGAACGAGGGTCCCGACGTCGATACGCCACAGGCATTGACCTTGCTGCGTGAACCCAAGGCCAATGTAGAACGCTACGATGGCTTGCGCGTCCGGATCGTGGGAGGTCGCCATGCGTCATGATCCTGCCAGCGCGGCCGTCGTCATCATGCTCCGCAGCCTGAAGATGTATGGCATGGCGCAAGCCGTCACAGACTTGATCGAGCAAGGTGTTCCAGCTTTTGACGCAGCCGTGCCGATCCTCTCCCAGTTGCTGAAAGCCGAGATGGCCGAGCGCGAGGTCCGCTCCATCGCCTATCATATGAAGGCTGCACGCTTCCCGGCCTACAAGGATATCTCTGGATACGACTTTGCCGCCAGCGAAATCAACGAAGCGACGGTGCGCCAGTTGCACAGATGCGAGTTCATTGACGGAGCGCAGAATATTGTGCTCGTCGGCGGACCGGGCACAGGCAAAACCCACGTGGCGACGGCCCTTGGCATCCAGGCTATCGAACATCACCGTCGAAAGGTCCACTTCTTCTCAACCATCGAATTGGTCAACGCACTTGAGCAGGAGAAGGCCAAAGGCAAGGCAGGCCAGATCGCTGAGACCTTGGTCCGCTTTGATCTGCTGATCCTTGATGAGCTCGGATACCTTCCATTCAGCGCTTCAGGCGGAGCGCTGCTCTTCCACCTGTTGAGCAAGCTCTATGAGCGGACCAGCGTGGTGATAACCACCAACCTCAGCTTTAGCGAATGGGCAACAGTCTTCGGCGACGCCAAGATGACGACGGCATTGCTCGATCGTTTGACCCATCGCTGCCATATCCTGGAAACAGGTAGTGACAGCTTCCGCTTCAAGGCCAGTTCGGCAGCCGCAGCAAACAAGAGAGGAGAAAAAGCCAATCCCTTGACCAAAACCCAATCATAAAACCATAGTCAGAGGTGGCTCACTTCTCGGTGGAAAAACCGGCTCAGTTCCGCATGGAAACCAACACAAGGGCCCATAAAACACTCTGACTCCGTTAGTCTTGGTTCGAATCCAGGTTCCCCAGCCAAAAATTTCTTCAAGAAAATCAGATGCAACATGGATTTGCCAATAACACTTTTAAGAATTACACTTTTTTGTCCCGCGTCAGCACAGCAAGAACCTGGTTAACTCGCTTATTTGTTTCCTTCAGACCTTTGCAAATTTGGTGTCGCATTTTTTTCATGCTGCCGCGTAGCCGACCAGCCACATATCCCAAAGCCAGATACAAAAATGCCGCCAAAGCAGCAGCTACGTACTTCATCAACCAGTGGGGGAATAGCGCCCAAATCATGATTTGATTTTACGCCAGATGCCCCATAGGGCAAGCCCGACAATCACAGCAGCTATAGCAACGCACACTAGTGCTACAAACTGATTGTCAGTCAGCGGCACCTCAACAGGACGCTCAACTTTTGCCGGATCGTTCTGCAGGATGCGTTCGACTTATCCCTCGCAAACTGCGGCGTCTCTCTTTTCCAAGGCCTTCCTTTCGGCATGAAAAACCGTCTCAAGGGCGGTTAGACGATGGGTTCAACAAAATTTGAAGCTGTTAAATCTGCAGTTTTGAGGTAATGCCTCTCACGATAGATAACAGCCTGGAAATATTCAAAAGATGGACTGGTTCATTATAGTCTTCGTTACGTTCAAAGTTCTCGTATTGGGCACAGGCATGTTCTTCGCGATCAAGTGGCACTACGATCAAGGGAAGAAAGAGAAATAACGAAGCCAGCGGACCGTAAGCGCCCGCCGAACACACCCTTGACGCTTCAGATTAGTCGGTCGATATCCAGTGATGCCGCGATGGGGCAGCGTTGGCAGGCGGGTCAGCGCGTCCTTGAGATAGGCATAAGGCCGGTTCATGATGAATGTCGACACGTGGCAATTCGGCAGGCAACCATAGACGTGGTCTCGATGGTTGAGGTACAGGTGCGTCCCGCACTGCCTCCAGTTCCTCCTCTATGGCGGCAAGATTCTCATCCATTGTTTCTTCCAGCAGACTCAACTGGACTACATTCAACTGTTCGCAACGCTTGTCATTCCCCCCTGGCCGGAACTAACCCCAGTTAAACTGAGCAGCCGACTTCCTACATATGCATCATCGCCATACTCTTGGAAGCTGACCATCCGTTTTCTGCTCGCATCCGGTCTTCGTAGGAATACATGAACTACCCCTTGATAGTCCAAGTTTTCGTCCGCACCCCAGGACACGATATGCCGTCCAGGATATCGCATTTAGAGCAATCATGCTTGTGCGCGGCAATCTAACTTTTAAATAAATGACGCATTTCCTGTCTGCGATGAACCGCTGGAAATGCTCTATCTATTTGTTGAGACGCATATCTCCATCTCAAAAAATCATTTCGCACTTTTCAAGACGCGCGTTGGGCTTCTGGAATAAACGCCAGGACAATAATTCTGGGGGACACGCAGAAGACGAGTTCCGCCCGCTGGCCCGTCGTTGTTGTTGCGTATCGTTTTGTCAGATCAACACTGATATCGTCGTAGTTCAAAATCATCCGATCAAGCGGATAGACAGCTTTATAGACGGCCTCCTTCGCACAAAACAGGACGCGATCAGAAATGCCTGAGGCATGATCATTTCCTATCTTGTCGGTAGGAATCCTTACAAGAGATTGAATATCTACAGGAAGAGGGATTGCAGGTTCGACATCAATGCCCAACCCTTGGAAATCCACCGCGCTTCCCACGGCGGCAACAGCAACTTCATCATCATGGGCGAGCGATCCGACGATACCCTCAGGCCAAATGGGCTCCCCAGTTGGTGCACGCAAAACCCGGAATTCGTTTATGTCCCGCTCCCCAAGCAACCCGCGCGCAATGTAGCGAACCGCGCCGCTTGCTTTGAGCCGTTTGAGGTAGCTGGTCTGAATTGATTGCCTTTCCTCCGCAAGAAGGCGGGTTTCGTCTCCGCTTTGAATAGTGCGACAGCCGGTTGAAATTCCGTGTGGTACAACAGCCGCCAAAGCTTCCGTTAATGCTTGGTCCGCATGGGCTAAATTCCAGCCATCAACAGCAGAGCACGACATAGGTCAGATTACCCTTCGAGAGTAAGATACGCGATCATCTCACCGTCTTCATCAAGTCCATCTTCCACAAAGCCTGCTTTTGCATAAAGTTGTTGGGCGGCTAAGTTTTCCGGTTCATAACAGATAGAAATCTGGCGGACCTGATTAAGCATTCTGATCTCCGCAAGCACTGCCTGCAACGCCGCCTTACCATAACCCAGTCCCTGAAAAGATTTGTCGATCATGAAGCGGTAAAGCTGGGCCATTCCCGCTTCACTGGTGGCATCATACATAAGAAAGCCGACAAGTGTTCCAGCGACAAAAATCGCTCGTGGACTGGCATTCGCATCCTCATCGGCTTCAAGCAGGGAATCCGTGTTACTTGCGACGAGATGCGTTTGACCGGAGGCGAGTTCCAATGCCTCCACCTGTGACCGGATTTCGCCGATCACAGGGAGAAGTTCGACCTTGATCGTTTCAAGAGGAAGCTTCCTCACACAAAGCCTTTCTTTGCGTCCAATGCCACAGTTCCACTGCGATGAAGTTTCCCTGCATGAATGACGTCTACAAGTACGATGCCATTTTCATCAACCGGAACCACATCAACAATCGAACCTTCCCCCATCACCACACCATAATGAACGAACGCTGCAGGGCCCAACGTACAACCGCTGCCGATGCGAATGAAGTCGGACTTGAAAGCCCCCTCTTCCAGCGAATGCGGCTGAATAACCGATCCTTCGTTGAGGGTGGCATCATCGCCAATCTCTACAAGCGAACGCTCTGTGAGGTTTGCGCCTCCGTCATAAACACGTTTACCGACTTTCACACCCAGCATACGAAGGATCAGCGGACGGAATGGTGTACCCGCAAATAGCTGCGTAATCGGCGAGTCCGATAGTTTCCAGTGCCGCTCATGACGCCAGAAAGCTGCATCGTAAATGGTCGTCATCCGCGGCTTCAATCCCTTGAAACCCAAAGAAAGCCGTTCGATGAGGATATAGAACGGTATAGCGATAGCTGATGTCAGCACAACCGCGACAAACAATGCTTTATGTGCCCATGCATCATAATAATTGAGTGCACGATCCCAGATTGCGATTGTTGCAAACAGCATCAACCATTGTGCCGCGAGGAACATCAATCCCGTGCGCAGGTTATGGAAGTTTTTACGCCGCAACCGGCGCAGGCGATCCTCTTCCTCGATATTTGCAATCAGTTCCTTATCGCGATTAACGATGCGCGGAATTTCAAAGGATGGCGATCCCAGCAGACCGACATTCTCACGCACCGGCCCATCAATAGGCACCATTACCTTGGTGCCGAGCAGGCAGTTATCGCCCGTCCGGCCATCTGGCGGATAGAAAATGTTGTTGCCAAAATAGTTCCGTTCACCGATTTTAGTATGTTCCAATCGGAAGGTCGCAGCCGATTTGTGCATGTTGATCATGAACAATCCGTCCGACACCATTGTCTGCGTGCCGATTTCACACAGAAGCGGATTTTCCTGTTGTTGGTTTGTGCCGAAGTTTGAACCGGTCTGGACGACCTTGTTGAGCTTCCAGCCAATCGCCCGGATGTAATGCACGATCGCAGAACTATCCCCGAACAACAGGTTAAGCAGGCGCGAATTGCTGCTCAGTTCCACCATCGACTGAAGCCAGTAATGAAAGCCGTAAAGTGTGTAGGTTCGGTTTGGCTTTAAAAACAGGCTGACGATACGCGGCACAAATACAGCCGCTAGCAGCGATACAACAATCGCACCAAAAAGCGTTACCGTTGTACCGATGGCGACAATACCGATCGTTTCCTGATAGTCGTCACTCACGTTCTGCCAATAGCTATGGAACAACAGTGGAAATGGCGTGACGAGCGTAAACAGCCCGATAAGCTGCACCATTTCAAACGTCACGCGTCGGGTCTTGGACAACGTGATATTGCGAACTTTGCAGTAGTCGGCATCGGTCTGCGTCGCAGGCGATCCATGCCAGTGTTCGCCATCAGGAATGGCCTGCCCGCGTTGAAGCGAAGAAGCGTGGCCAAGCTGGGATCCACTGCCAATCCTGGTGTCAATGTCCAACGTGGACCCTACACCAACGAAAGCATCATCTCCGATAGTAATCGACCCGGTGTGAATGTAGCCGCTTTCGGCCCGGTATCCCAGAATATTGGATTCGCGACGCAAAATCGAATTTTCACCAATCGAAATCAGATCAGTGCAAACCGGTATAGCCCGACATTCGATGGCGGTGTTGCGACCAAGCTTTGCTCCAAGCAGACGCAAATAGAGACTATAAAGCGGGTTGCCGCGGAAAAGCACCACAGGCGCCGTCCGAATCAATGTTTTGACCACCCAGAAGCGATAATATCGCAAGCCCCAGATCGGGAAACGTTCTTCTTTCCAGCGACCAATAAGCAGCCATTTTGCAAGGATCGCAAAGCCCGTCATCCCGAAAAAGCTGGCGCCAGCCAAAACCACGCAGCGGAAATAAAGCTGCAAAGGCTCATCGAGTTTGACATAGACCCAGTCGAGGCCCTTGTCGAAAAACAGCAAACCGACATAGCTGTAGATTGCATAAAATGCGAGCTGGGCTGCGCCGCACGTCCAATATGCAAAATTGGATGCCTTATGGGTGGGGCTTTGTTCAGTGACAGATGCGACCGATTGCTGTGGCAAATGAAGGTGCTTCGCAAGACCGGTGATTGACGGATGCAGATAAATGTCCCGCATTGACGCCATTTCCCAGCCTTGCACGGTGCGCAGACGTGCACAGAAACGAGCCATCAGCAAGGAATTGGCGCCAAGGTCATCAAAGAAAGTTATCTTCGACAGAGACCTCATCGAGGTTAAGCACTTCCGCCAAGGCTTCAGCCATGAAACGTTGGTCGTCATTGGCTGGCGGAATAATGACGCGTTCTGCCGAAAGACGCACATTGGTTGGCTTCGGTAACTGGCGCAGATCGGCTTTGTTGGAAACCGTCATCGGAATTGCGTCAAGCTCTTCCAGATAGGTCGGGACCATGTAAGACGGAAGGCGGCGTTTGAGTTCGCGAGCAATGTCAGCGCGCTGGATGGGCGGCATTCCGGATTTAGGCGCATAATAGGCAACCAGTTCCACCCGGCCCGGCTCGATCTCCCACGTTGTCACAGCTGCCTGTGCCACCAAAGGATTGTCGAGAAGAACAGCTTCGATTTCTCCAAGCTCAATACGATAACCACGTATTTTCACCTGCGTATCGATACGACCACGATATTCGATTTCGCCTTGTGCGTTGATACGTCCGAGATCGCCCGTACGATAAATCCGTTTTGAAGGATTATTCGGCAGACCTATGAAGTCTGGAATGAACTTCTGATCCGTAAGGTCCTGCCTGTTGAGATAGCCCACCGCGAGACCAATGCCGGCAATGCCAATTTCACCGAGTTCATCGGGGTCCGTCAGCTTTGCTTCAGTCGGATCGATAATGACAATCGAATAAGTCGGCAACGGAGCGCCGATTGTTACCGGTTTATCGGGTGTGAGCACACCCATAGTGGCAGTAACGGTTGCTTCAGTGGGACCGTATGTATTCAAAAGTAGGCGCCCAGGCTTTGTCCAGCGAGTCACCAGATTTAGCGGACATGCCTCTCCGCCGACCATGAGTAGACGCAGCTTGGGGACGTCACTTTCGATAGACGATAGCAATGTCGGGCTGCACGCCATGCAATTGATGTCGTTTGTGCGCAGAAAATCCGCCAGTTCTTCGCCAACCAGCGTCAAGGGGCCCGGTGCAGGGATGACGGTGGCGCCTGCCACGAAGGGAACCCAATATTCCTCGGCTGAGAAATCGAAAGCAATCGTCATGCCGTGATAGACACGGTCACTGGGTTTGTACCCATAAGAAACGGCTGCCACACGCAGAAAGTTGCAGAAGCTTTGGTGACGAATGGCGACGCCTTTTGGTCGTCCGGTCGTACCCGACGTATAAAGAATGTAGCAAATCTCGTCGGGGTTGGGGGCTCTAGCAGCGAGATCCAGTCTAGCATTGGAATGCTGAGAAATTTCCGCCGAACAGGCATCGATCAATATATGGGGAACCGGCATTTGTTCCACGCGTGCCGAATAGGCACGAAGGGAAATCACAAGCTTGACCCCGGCATCGTCAATGATCAGTGCCATACGGTCTTCTGGAAAAGCGGTAGCGAGCGGCACATATGCAGCACCCGCCTTCATCACCGCCAGAAGGGTGATGTAAGTCTCCGCAGAGCGGTCAAGCAGCAGGCCGATGCGATCGCCGGGCTTCACGCCATGCTCGATCAACAGCCGCGCGAACTGATTGGCGCGCTCATCAAGTTCCTTGTAAGTCCAGGACAGTCCATCGGAGATGACGGCCACAGATCCTGCAAACTTCTCGGCGAGCCTTTCAAAAAAGATATCAAGCCGTTCGCCGGGCTCGCCATCCTGAGCAAAATCTGCACCGAGCAAAACCTGCTGATGCAGCGCAGAAGCGCTTGAAGCATGTGGCTGCATGCCCACATTCAGTTCGCTTGCGTTGACATCATTTTTATCATTTGTGGATGGAATTTTATCCAATCCAGCACCATCAATACCGTGGCTCATTTTAAATACTCACTGACCAAAGGTCGCGCATCGCCGGGCATTTGTACGCGTTAGGCGAGACACCTGCATATGATCAGGTATTGTCTATCGTCGGACTGTGCACAGCGGCTCATCTGACCGCTTCTGGCGTAGGCAACTACGCAATATAATCAAAATAAGAAAGTGACATTCTCTTGACTAAAAATATTGTTTTTTAAGTGTTGCAGATTGGAGCGGGTATTGCTCACTGTCTATACGAAAACGCAATATACCACAGCAATCATTCACCGTTGTTGCCCGCAAACAGGCGTCTTTTGCCCCATCGTTCTGACACATAGCATATCGCCACATGCAGCAACCGAGCGTATCCGGAACGCATCAAAACTTCGTCAATCATGAGGTCTGCTGTGAGGTAACATCTCTCCCCCCTTGTTGCCTGTGGCGCTAACCCTTAGTGTTGACGCGTGGAGACTAACCCGTTTAACAAATGCAGCACTTGGCCAAAAAAATACTGGAAGAAGCAGGCTGGGGGTTCCCGGCATCCGTCGTTCTTCATCTGACTTTGGCATTGTTGCTGCTTTATCATGTCCCTGAATTGTCGCCTCCGGCTCAGGATCAAAGTGTCAATGTGGAACTGGTTCCTCCGAAACCAACCGCGCCACCATCAGATGGCAAATCGAATACGGATACCAAGTTGTCGCCTCAGGCTTTCGAATCTGCTTCGGCAGAAAAAGACCAGGCCGTCCCCGCGAACAACGCTCAACCGGCAATGAACAAGTCCGAACCACAACAAACAGCATCTGAAAATCATACCCCCGCTTCGAAAGAAGAGAACGAAGCTCTGCAGAAATCCGATAATAGCGCGCAGTCTGTCACTGAGTTGCGCACTGACGCCGAGGGTCTGCCCGCCGCAACAAAAGCGGCTGCTCCAGCGCCGCAGAACCCAACCGTAACACCTGACCAGCCCATGGAAGTGAAGCCAAAACTCACTTCGGCGCGGCAAATCTATTCAAAGGATACGCTCTCAGATCCTCGCGTGAAACAAGCGATTGGGAAACTCCCTCCACGAGATCGGATCGTTCAAATTTGCGGGATCGAGGCGCTGGAACAGGTTCGCCACCAAAGACCCGGCACTTTTCCAGACATGCTTGCTCCCAGCGCTGGTGTTGTTTCAGAAACCAGCTTCACGATCCGTGACGGAGCTTTTCGCAGTCGGGCGAAGTGGTATTCGATCGATTTCAAATGTCAGGTCGATACCAAAGCAATGAAGATAACTGATTTCAGCTATTCTATTGGCAAGGCTATCCCTGAAGTGCAGTGGAATTCGAGGCAGCTGCCAAGAGATTAGAGCACTTCTCGATCAAGCTGAATCATCAGAAACGCTCTGGCTTGCCGGGCATCAGTAAAAGTGGATCAACTCATTCTCAGTGAAAAACTGTTCCACCCTGATTGAATTATTAGCACGCTACCATTTCAAATTTCAACATATGTCGAAATAAACATCTATTAACGTCATAGTTTATAGCATTTGATTCCAATCAATGCTGCTGATGCCCAATTTCAGCATAGCCTTGGCTATTCCTATTTCTTTGGGGGCTAAGGCACATGAAACTGATCTGGAAAGCGGGGGTTGCGGGCGCGGGAGCGTTGGCGGCAGCATGGCTTTTTGCGCTTTCGACACCATATTGGCTGACACCCGTGCAGGAAAACACCGTTGATGTCAGCGACAAAAAGCTAATCGCCAAAGGTGAATATGTAGCCCATGCAGGCGACTGTGCGGCCTGTCATACGGCCCCCGGCGGCAAAGCTTTTGCGGGCGGCTTGGGGATGCAAACGCCGCTTGGCACGATTTATTCAACCAACATTACGCCCGACACAGAAACGGGTATCGGCAATTATAGTTACAGCGACTTCGAACGCGCTGTGCGACAGGGTGTGCGCAAGGATAATGTTCACCTTTATCCGGCTATGCCTTTCGTTTCTTATACGGTGGTCAGTGATGACGATATCAAAGCGCTTTACGCTTTCTTCATGTCGAAAGTCGACGCCGTAAAGCAGGAAAACCAGCCAAGCACCTTGCCCTGGCCGACGAATATGCGCTGGCCACTCGCATATTGGCAGCTGCTTTTCGGAAATTCCCGCTCATTCGAAATCGCAGCCGATACCGACCCGGTCATTGCGCGAGGCGCCTATCTTGTAGAAGGGCTAGGTCACTGCGGCGCATGTCATACGCCGCGTGGATTGGCCTATGAAGAAAAAGCCGTAAAGAACGATCCGAAAGGCAGCTTCCTTTCCGGGTCAGTGCTTGAAGGCTGGTATGCGAAGAATTTACGCGATCAGGATACAGGCCTTTCGACCTGGGCCGAAGACGAGATTGTTACCTTCCTCAAAACCGGACGCACAAATCGGACGGCTGCATTTGGCTCTATGGCTGATGTTGTTCAACACTCAACCCAGCATCTTGAGGAAGAAGATTTACGCTCGATTGCGCGCTATGTGAAATCACTGCCACCAAGCGAGGGTCGCGAGAGACAGTGGAAGCCAAAGGAAGATGTCACAACAGCCGCGCTCAAAGCCGGTGATTTCAGTGCGCCGGGCGCCATGTCCTATGTCGAGCAATGTTCTGTCTGCCACCGTATGGACGGTAAGGGCGCTCCGCGCATTTACCCCGCACTTGCAGACAACTCTATCGTCTTCGCCGATGATCCAAGCTCGCTCATTCAGGTCACACTGACCGGCGGCAAAACGCCCGAGACCGCTGCGGATAAAATGGCTTTCACGATGCCCGGTTTCGCCAGTCTTCCTAACTGGCAGGTGGCTGAAATCCTCAATTTCGTCCGCAATGGCTGGGGTAATCATGGCAGCGTCATAACAGAGCAGGATATCGCGCGAATGCGGCGTGAAATTGCCCACAAACCTGTGCACTACGTTCCGGAGAACAAGCAATGAAAACCACCACGATTGTCGTTCTCGGTGCGGGATTTGCAGTGGCGGTAACAGGCGGTGCCTTCCTCTTCAACCATCTTCGACCAGTTCTGGACGCCCCGGCACCCGTGACCTATGCAGTGCTGGATAAAGATAAGAAGCAGGTCGGCACCTATGTCGTTCCACCAGACCGCGACATCCTGAAAGAACCCAATGCTTCTGACATCATGCAGGGAAAGCGACTGCTTAACGAAACAGCCCGCCTTCTTCCTGATAATGTCGGCAATGGATTGAACTGTAGTTCCTGCCATATAGGACAGGGCAAGGTGGATAATGTCGCCTCTTACATCAACACCAGCAATTTCTATCCTGCTGTTATGCCGCGTGCTGGAAAAGAAGTTGATCTGGTCATGCGCATCAATGGCTGCTTCCAACGTTCAATGAACGGCAAGCCTCTGCCACCGAAGGGGCCAGATATGACCGCGATGGTTGCCTACATGGACTGGCTCGGGCAAGGCGTGACCAAGGGAACCAAAGTAGCAGTCCGAAATGCTGGGCCTATCGATGACAGTCTCGTTCCAGATCCCACCAACGGAGCAAAGATCTACGCAGCGCAATGTTCGACCTGCCACGGCGCAGACGGAGAGGGCATGAAGGACATGGCTGGCGATTACATTTTCCCACCACTTTGGGGTGACGAAAGCTTCAACATCGGCGCGGGACTCGCCCGTACCTATAAGGCAGCACAGTTCGTAAAATATGCAATGCCACCTGCACAGAACCACAACTTGCCTATAGGTCAGGGCGGTGTCCTGACCGATCAGGAAGCCATTGATGTGTCGGAATATTTCACCCACATGCCACGACCGGATTTTGCCGGAAAGGTGAAGGATTGGCCAAACAGCAAGAAGCCGAAAGACGCCCGATATTGAGGGCATAAGAAAACAATAACGCTCTGGACCGATATACGGCCAGAGCGCCTATTTAGAGCGCATCCCGAAAAGTGTGAAACGGTTTTCGGACAAAGATGCGCGTTAAAACAAATATTTAGAGCGCCGATCTGTTCCAATCAGATCGGCGCTCTAAGAGACTGCAATGTCGCAGAAACACTGATGTCTCCGGGTCAGCCAATGGCCGATAGACGCTCACGATACTTATCGACAATGACTGCCAGAATAATAACGAATCCCGTAATCATCTGGCGCATGAAGTCGCTAAGGCCAAGCAAAACGAGACCATTGGCGAGCACGCCGATAATCACCGCTCCAAGAAGTGTTCCCAGAATGGAGCCTCGTCCGCCCGTCAGACTGACACCGCCGATGATAACTGCGGCGATGGCGTTCAGCTCAAAACCGATACCGATGATTGGGCTCGCGACGTTCAGGCGCGCCATATAGATGATTGCACCGATCCCAACGGCCGCACCAGCAATCGTGAAAGCAGCAATTTTATACCAAAACACCGGATGCCCAGCCAACCGCACCGCTTCTTCATTGTTGCCAATGCCATAAAGCAGACGACCAAAAACAGTCCGATTAAGTACAAACCAGCTTATAGCCACCATCGCCAATGCGACGAGAAAGGCTAGTGGTATTCCGAACAGAGTCTGCGAACCAAACGCATTGAAAGCAGGCGGAAAGGAATAGATCGCACGTGCATCAGTCACCTGCAGTGCTGCACCTCGCGCGATGTTCAGCATACCCAATGTCACGATGAAAGACGGCAGCCCCCAATAGGCGCTTATGAAGCCGTTAACAAACCCGCAAGCAATGCCCACCGCGATGGACGCGAGTGTGGCAAGAGCAACGGCTTCGACAACGCCAAGTCCGGGTAGGTTCATCACCGTGCCACCGACCACGGCACACAGGGCCAGAACCGAACCCACCGACAGGTCAATACCGCCAATCAATATGACAAAGGTCATACCTATCGCCAGAATAAGATTGATGGTCACCTGGGTGAGAATGTTGGTGATGTTATTGAACGACAGGAAATGCTGCGTGGTGAGTGAGAACACTACGATGAGCAATAAAAGCGCCAGGGCAATGCCAGAATCGCGCAAAAGATTTGCGAACCGAATTGAAGAAGAGCGGTTCGGAGCGACATTAGCCATGGGCTGCCATTCCTTGTTCTGAAGCATGCAATTGAGGTTTTAAGGTCTTGTAGGCGAGATTGAGAACCCGCTCTTCCGAAAACTCTTCGCGTTTCAATTCCCCGGTAATTATGTGGTTGGCCATCACGAGGATACGATCTGACAGGGCCATGAGCTCCGGCAATTCGGAAGAAACAACGAGCAGTCCCTTGCCCTCAGCGGCAAAAGAACGAAGCAGCGAATAGATTTCCGCTTTAGCTCCCACATCGACACCGCGCGTGGGTTCATCAAGCAAGAGGATAGAGGGTGAACGGGCGAGCCACTTGGCCAGGACAACTTTTTGCTGATTACCGCCTGACAACGTCGCAACGTGATCACCAAGAGCTCCGAATTTCAGTTTCAGATCAGAAGCTTTTTCTTTTGCCAGTTTTAACTCCGATTGGCGATCCAGAACGCCAAACCGGGAGACGGCTTTCATATCGGCAAGGCTGATATTTGCTGCAATCGGCATTTCGAGGATCAGACCTTCGTCTTTGCGATCCTCAGTTACGAAGGCTATTCCCGCTTCAATTGCTTCGGCTGGAGAACGGAGCGTGGTTTTCACATCCTCGATGAAGACATCGCCTGAAAGAGCTTTATCAATCCCGAAGATCGCGCGCAGCAATTCGGTACGGCCTGCGCCGATCAGTCCACCAATACCGAGAATTTCCCCTTTGTGCAGAGAGAAGCTCACGCCATTTGGATTGGGAGATTTCGAATGCCTTAGTCTATCCACGCGCAACAACACTTCCGCCGTCGCCGCCGAAGGAACTTTTGCATGCATGGGATCGACCAGATTACGCCCGACCATACCCTGGATGAGATCGTCACTATTGGTTTCACTGATCGGCTTCGTAAACACGGTCTTGCCATTGCGCATGACTGTAACTTGCTGACAATGATCAAATATTTCATCCAGATGATGCGAAACGAAGACGATGGCCACACCACGCGCTTTCAACAGATCGAGCAGCTCGAAAAGGCGGCGTGCTTCATGCGCGGTCAACGTCGCTGTCGGTTCATCAAGGATCAGGATACGGCTATCACTCATCAATGCCCGGGCAATTTCAACGAGCTGACGATGTGCAATACCCAGACGCTCGACCGGTGTCGCTACATCCACTTCATCAAGGCCGATTGTATCAAGGGCAGCGCGTGCTTTTTGCTTTAAGGTCGTGCGATCGAGGATTCCGAGGGCATTTCTTGGCAGATTTTCGAAGCAGATATTCTCTGCAACAGACATGTAAGGAAGCTGACTGAATTCCTGATGAACAACCTGAACGCCTGCCTGCTTGGCTTCGCGTGGAGAAGCAGGCTCGTAGGATTGACCATCCAGCGTCATAGTGCCGTCGTCACGCTTGATAATGCCACTCATTATCTTGATAAGCGTCGATTTCCCCGCACCATTTTCACCCACAAGCCCATGAATTTCACCAGGTGTCAGTTCAAGATCGACACTGTCCAAGGCAACAATGCCGCCGAAGCGTTTCCGAATTCCTTTGAGTGAAAGGATCGGGGCAGATTGCGCGTCAGCGCTGGCCTCGCCCATAGCTTTTCTCCGGTTGAATGGTGGTGGCTCCATCCTTATGAAGCCACCACTCGACTGAGATTACTTCAGCTTATCAGCCGTAATCAGCTCCAGATCGGTTTTCACCCAACCTGTAAGCGGTGCACCACCGGCAACCACTTCAAGTGCCTTATCGATACCCATAGCAGCCATCTGCGATCCAAACTGGTCAACCGTAGCCAGAACCTTTCCGGCTTTGATTTCCGGCTGTATCGCAGGCAAATTGTCGAAGCCCACAACCTTGATATCGTTCCGCTTGGCCGCGTCGAGTGCTTTAACAACGCCAAGTGCCATCGAGTCATTTGCGGCCATTACGCCCTGGATATCAGGATGTGCGGTCAACATATTCGTGAATACCGAATTGGCTTCCTCGGTTTCCCAATGAGCCGTACGAGAGTCGAGTACGTCCAGACCGCCCTCTTTTGCAGCATCATCGAAACCAAGCTTGCGCTGCACAGCATTATCGGCACCGGGATTCCCCTCAAGCATCACGACCTTGCCGCCTTTGCCGATCGCCTTGGCAAGTTCGTCACCAGACATTTTTGCACCGGCACGGTTGTCCGGGCCGACAAACGCCAGCTCAAGCCCTGCATCCTTCTTGGCCTGCGCATCAAGCTCCACGTCGATGTTCACAACCACGATACCCGCATCAACCGCGCGTTTTAGCGGGGGAACCAATGCGCGTGAATCTGCCGGAGCGATGACGATGGCATTCACACCCTGTGTGATGAAATTTTCGACAGCATTGATTTGGGTTTCGATGTCTGTTTCGGACTGCATACCCACGGCCTTCAGCTCGTAGGTGCCCTTTTCCTTATTGTGGGCCTGTGCCCCTTCGAGCATGTTCTTGAAGAACTCGTTGGCGAGTGATTTCATCACAAGACCGACGACAGGTTTATCGGCAGCATAGCTGGCTACCGGAGCTACGATCAATCCACTCGCCACAGTCGCTGCGGCAACAAAAGCTTTAAAGCGCATTCTTTCCTCCCCGTCCGTCGCTTTTTGTCTTGGACAAGACCTGCGACGATGTTGACGATTGGCCCAATAATTGTCCCGCGAGCGGCTTGCTCGGGAAACATCTCTCCTACCCAATGGTCGACATACTTATAACATGGCAACCACACGCCCAATCAAAAACAGAATAGAATTTTCGAGTCAATATGAAACGGTTCATTGATAAGAATCGTGATTTCATTGAAATGCCTCCCAATTTTTGCGACTTCACTGAAGTAATGATCAGATTTTCAAGCCACATCACGTTGTCTGAACTGCTGGACAAGAGAATTTTCAGTTGTTACGTTTACAAGATGAACCGTTTCATTTGGAAAATGTAACATTATTCCAAAAGGGACGGCTCGGTCTTTGGGAGAAGAGGAGGAGTTTTCAATGAAACGATTACTAGCCGCCATTTGTATAGCAGCGAGCACTTTACTCGTGCTACCGGCACAAGCCGCCACTGAAAAAATGATCATTGATACCGATTTCAGCACAATTGGTGACGATGGTCAGGTCCTGATCATGGCTGCACAGCTCTACAAGCAAGGCACCATTGATCTCCTGGGCGTCACTGTTGTCACAGGCAATAACTGGCTAAAGCAGGAAGTGGCCGATGCGCTTCGCGCCGTAGAACGCCTGGGTATCGAGGATAAAGTTGGTGTCTATGCGGGAGCCAACCTACCGTTGGTACATGATCCCCGCAGCTTTGAAAGCGAGCGAGCGCTGTTTGGCTTTGGCGAGAGCTACAAGACGGCTTTTCATCGTCCCGAACCGACCGAAAAAGACTTGATCGCTCCGCCGGATGGCTTTGCAAAAAAGGCAATACTCGAAAAAGAAGACGCAGTCGATTTTATAGTCAATACGGTCAAGGCCAACCCGAATGAAGTAACGCTTCTGGTTATTGGTCCTGTCACAAATGTCGCTCTGGCCATTCGCAAGAATCCGGAGATTGTGCCGCTTATCAAACGCATCGTGTATATGGCGGGCGCTGTCGACGTAAAAGGCAACACGACACCAGCAGCCGAAATGAATGTCTGGGTCGATCCGGAAGCCGCACGTATCGTCATGCGCGCGCCAATTGAACAGGCTATGATTCCGCTGGATGTCACCGATATCACGCAGCTTGATAAAGAGACATTTGACCGGGTGACTGCAGGTGATGGACCAGTTCAAAAGCTTTTTGCAGATAGCTGGATGGCTGAGACCTTTGCGAAAGACCCGAAAGCCGGCGCAAGCGTCTTTGATACGCTCGCTCTGGCCTATGCAATTGACCCGAGCTACGCAACGAAAGTGGACGATCTTTATATGGACGTCGATATCGCTTTTGGCCCAGGCTATGGGCGTACTCTTGGCTATTGGCAGAAGCAGCCGACGCCGCTATTGCAAAAGATGAAAGTTGTCAAAGAATTCGACAAAAAGCGCTTCTTTGATCTCTATGTGGATTTGATGCAGCGTCCAGTGCCAATCAAGTTCGACAAATAGAACTTAGAGCGGCTCCAGTTAAGACTTAATCGTTGGAACCGCTCTATCTACTTTTTTACGCATTATCCAACGCAAAACCACTTCGCACTTTTGCTGGAAATGCTTTAATTCCTTGCCTCTCTCGATTTATGGGAGAGGCAAGAAAGTAATTTGCAGGACAGGCATTCATGGCGACGATAAAGGATGTTGCGAAGCGGGCTGGCGTATCGGTCGGAACGGTTTCGCGCGTGCTGAGCAACAATCCTTCCGTCACACCTAAAATGCGCGAAGCGGTCGGCGAGGCAGTCTCTGCGCTTGGATACCGACCGAACAATCTTGCGCGAGGATTGCGGCGACACCGCACCAATATGATCGCGCTTGTCTTGCCCGATATAACCAACCCGTATTTCTCTGAGCTGGCTCAGCGCATTGAGGCTGCGGCTTATAGCTATGGGCATCTTGTCGTTTTGGCAGATACGCATGGCGACCCGGCGCGTGAAGAACAACAGATACTCGGGCTGCGAGCGCACCTGCCCGCAGGTTTTCTGATTATTCCCGTCAATGCCCACTCTCTCAGCTCTTTGACGGGTTCAATTCGAACAATTGCACTTGATCGCCCCTACGGTAGTCACCCACTTGTTGCGGTCGATCATTATGCAGGCGGAGAACTGGCGGCGCGTCACCTACTTGGACTTGGACACCGAAAGATTAGCTATATTTCTGGCCCATCCAATCTGACAATCTCCGCTGAACGGCGGAAAGGGTTTATGGATTATTGCCAACGTGCCATTCAATCTGGAGAGGCAGAGATGCCTATGCCCGAATTGCTGGAAGCTGGTTTCGACTATAATTCAGGCGAGGCATTGGCCGCGCAACTCTTTATGCGAAAGCGGGAAGAGTTGCCGACAGCTATCGCAGCCTCCAGTGATCAGCAGGCAATTGGCATCATGCGCGGGGCGTCTGATTACGGCATCTCCATTCCCCGCGATGTTTCCATCATTGGCTTCGACGACATTCCGCTGGCTCGTCTTACCACACCACGCCTTTCGACGATTGTGCAGCCTGTTAAGGCAATAGCTGAGAACGCCGTCGCCACACTTTTGGGAACAGATGCACCGCAACGCTCAATTTTGCTTACACCCACAATCAAGTTGCGCGAAACCACGATCAAACTCTAAAGCGTGTCGTGTTTTATCATATCCATGAGACACGCTTTAAGTCTTTGTTTTATGAACCTTATATCCCAAACCCGCACCCACTTTTGGGGATCGCTTTAGTTTTGAGACTCTCTTTTTATGATACGAACTGCACCTGAGTTGACTGAAGTGTTGTTTGGCTGGTCGTTCCTCGGCACAACGATAAGCCGTTTATCGGAGCGATTGGCAGGTCTGGAATAATCAGTGCGCTGCTCCGGTCGTGGGCGGGTTCTTTCGCGGTCTGATCTGTCCCGATATGATCTGTCGCGGTATGATCTATCACGGTAGTAACGATCATCTCGATAATACCTTGAGTTATACCTCGGCCCGCTACGGTAAATAATATCTGGTCCAGAATAGAAATCACCATATGCAGGACCATAATTACGATAACCATCGTAGGAATACGACTCGCTCACGCATCCAGACAGAGAAAATGACAGCAAGGCGATCACGCCCATCGACGTAAATGCTTTGAAATTGATCATGATCTTTCTGCCTTCTTTGCTCAATGTTATCTAGTTACAATCCTCCTTCTGATGAAGGAGGGCAAGTCACGAAATTCTATCCGCATGTTACTGTCCGAGATATCAGGCAGATAGATCAGGCTTTCAGTCACTGTGATTGCGCGTGCTGAGAACATCGGCAATCCCTCAACAATAGTAAGCGCAGCTTGGTTTCACAAAAGAAAGGCGCCCTTCATCGGAAGAGGCCGCCTTTCTTTGGCGCAAAACCCGAATCCTCAGAGATCAACCGGCTTTCCAGAGTCTTCTTCTTCAAGAGTCACCGCCACATCGGCATTGGCTGATAGCCGGACCTTATCGTCGCTCTCTATATCGGCCACAAAGCCAAGTTCGATATAATGATGATGATTTCGGTGGGCTTCCGAATTGTCAGTTTTCTTCAGCTTGATACGATTCCCTTCAAGCCGATCGACCGTTCCAACATGAACGCCATCCGCTCCTATCACTTCCATATTCTCGTGGATTCTGTGCTGCATTGTCATTTCCTCCTTGGAACCAATCCAGTGCAGGGAGTCAGATAGTGCGTAGATGTGTAGAGACTATCCCCCAGATCGAATTAAGATTATCATTTCGCCAATGTCGGCGTCGGCACAGAATCGTTCCACCCTCCTGTTCTCCCATCAGTCTCACTTCGGCTTCGCAGTTGCAGTCCGTCTAACTTGCAAAAGGTCTGGCTATTTCCTAGACCTAAGGCAGAGCCATACTATCGTGGTGAGCAATTCAGTCTGGGGACATGACGGCTAATTTTCGAAATACACTGCTTTCACTCGTTATCTCGAATAACCAGTCGGCCTTTCCTCTGATGATGGACGCCAAGTCGGACGATGCCATTGGGTTGCTGCGCGCTTAGCCCCGCAGCGACCCTCAAATTCCAGTCACACTGAATACGAAAAGTCCTGCCGGGCGACCGGTAGTTCCAACGTTTGGGATTTATTATGGCTATCTGGACTGAATTGGCGCGTGCCAGCAATGATGCTGGCGACGAAATTCTCTTGCGCCAAAGAGACGATATTTTCGAGATCCGATATAATGGTCTGGAACTCATGTCGAATATCAACTTCCAATCTGAGACCGTTCTGGCGGAACGATCGCTGAGGCTGCTTGACCGTGCCCCGAAGAGAGTCCTGATTGGCGGACTCGGTATGGGTTTCACGCTCCGGGCTGCTCTGGATTATCTCCCGATTGATACCGAGGTTACGGTCTGTGAGCTCGTGCCTGAAATAGTGGAATGGAATCGTTCTCGCATTGGCCACTTGGCTGGTTTCCCGCTTCATGACTACCGCGTGAAAATTCGGATCGGCGATGTAATGGATACCCTCAGTCAGAACCAGGCGACATATGATCTGATTTTGATGGATACCGATAATGGTCCTGATTTTCTGGTCCGAAGCACGAATGATGCAATTTATGCAGATCACGGTCTGACTGTGGTAGAAAACGCACTCACATCTAACGGTATAGCGAGTTTCTGGTCTGCAACTGCATCACCCGAGTTTGAAAAGACACTTGATGCCCTGGGATGGGAGTGGAGCCGTCAGGATATCTGCCTGATTGGCGGAAGAGCCGATGCCTTCCATTACATCTACTTCGTCAACCAAACTCAGACCTCTGAAAAACTCGGTTCAATAATCAAAGCAGCCAGTGAGCTCAATCAACTGGCCAGTGTTTAACGAAGTCAATCTGGGAGATGGTCTCAAGATTGTCTCCCAAACTCACTTCTCCAAAGGAAATATTGTGCGATCGCCACGGTCGCATTCTCCCATGCTTATAGACACTGGCGATCTGCAAGGAATGCGGATAAATGCACTTTGATAAATATGAGTATGAGGGGTCTATGTCTTACTTCCCGAAATGGCGTCTTACCAATAACAGCATAGTATTGCCTGATGAAAGGCTTCCGACAGCAGCGGCTGTGCCGATGGGCATCCAGCATCTGTTGGCAATGTCCGGCTCGACAATCGTCGCCCCCTTACTTATGGGGTTTGATCCGAATGTTGCGGTGTTCTTCTCAGGCATCGGCACATTGTTGTTCTTCCTGATGACCGGCGGTCGCGTACCGAGCTATCTCGGCTCGTCTTTCGCTTTCATTGCCGTCGTCATTGCCGTCACCGGCTATTCCGGAAGCGGCCCCAATCCCAATATCGGTCTGGCACTTGGCGGCATCATCGCCTGTGGCGCACTTTATGCCGTCATCGGTCTGGTGGTGATGACGATCGGCACAGGCTGGGTTGAGAAACTCATGCCGCCTGCTGTCACGGGTGCGATCGGCGTTGCCATCGGCCTGAACCTTGCCCCTGTGGCTGTGGGTCAGCTCAAGGGCACAGGCGCGCATATGACCATCGCAATGCTGACGGTCCTCTGCATGGCTATGATTTCAGCCTATGGTCCGCTTGCCACCAAACGCATTGCGGTGCTGCTCGCACTTCTGTTTGGTTATTGCCTTGTGCTGATTTTTGGCAATGGTCTCGGCATGGTCCCTGGCATCAATTTCTCAGCGGTCAGTGCAGCTCCATGGTTCGGTTTGCCCGCTTTTGCAAAGCCGGTTTTCACCTGGCCCGCTATCACACTGATTGCACCTGTTGCGATTGTTCTTGTTGCTGAAAACCTTGGGCACATTAAAGCGCTTGGCTCGATCACAGGTCAGAATATGGACCGCTATATCGGTCGCGGCTTTCTGGGAGATGGCCTTGCAACCATGATTTCCGGTTCCGGCGGCGGTACCGGTGTTACCACCTATGCGGAAAATATCGGCGTCATGGCCATGACCAAGGTCTATTCGACCCTGATCTTCGTCATCGCTGCCGTAGTCGCCATTGCACTCGGCATGTCACCAAAGTTCGGCGCAATCCTGCAGACCATTCCAGCACCTGTTCTCGCAGGTCTTGCAGTATCGGTCTTCGGGCTTATTGCATCCGCGATGGCACGCATCTGGGTGGTGAACAAGGTCAATTTCGCCGACCCGCGCAATCTCTTCACAGTGGGCGTGGCGCTGATTTTTGGTGCTGGCGACTTTACTGTCAATATTGGCGATTTTGCGCTGGGTGGTATTGGCACCTCCACTTTTGCAGCTCTGATAATCTATCAGCTGCTCAGCATCGGACGTCCAAGCGGCGATGAAAAAAGCTAAATAATAGTGTCGCGCAGAACCTTTAAGGTTCTGCGCGACACGCCCCCGCCCACATCAAGCGTCCGCTTTTATCAAGCGCGACGCGTGCCTGACGAAACGATATCGAGATAAACGGCCAGCACCAGAATACTGCCCTTGATGATCTGCTGCCAGAATGTATCGACCCCCAGCATCGACATGCCGTTGTCGAGGCTGGACATGATCAGCGCGCCGACCAGCGCACCAATGACCGATCCCACACCACCACGCATTGATGTACCGCCGATAAAGCAGGACGCAATCGCATCCAGTTCACCGCCAAAGCCTGCAGATGGTGTCCCAGCCGCAAGACGCGCCGTTGTCGTCAGACCGGCAACCGCAGCCATCAAACCCATCAGCGCAAACACCGCCATTTTGACGAAATTCACATTGACGCCTGAAAAACGCGTGGCTTCAAGGTTCGAACCGACCGCATAAATGTGTCTTCCGAAAACCGTCTGCCGCGAAATGACAGTGAAAACACCCAGAATGACCAGCAGCACCAGAACTGGAACTGGCACGCCCTGATAGCTGTTGAGGATCAAAATAAAGCCGAGGATCAGGACGCCTGTGCCAAGAAGACGCGCAGTTTCCATCGCCGGTGAAAGGGTTTGCAGACTGTGCTTGCGCTTGCTGGCACGAGTTCTGAGCGTAATCAGAATAAGGACCGTAAAGAGCACCATAGCGCAGACATTGCCAAGCCAGCCGGGCAGATACCCTTGTCCGATATATTTGAACTCCGGCGAAATCGGCGCAATCGTCACACCGCCCATGATGCCCAGCACAATGCCGCGAAACACCAATTGCCCACCAAGCGTGACAATGAACGAGGGAATACCGAGATAGGCTGTCAGCCAGCCGTTAAAGCCGCCCAAGATCACGCCAAGAACAAGAACCGTGCTGACCGTGGCCCATAGCGGCCAACCATAAACCACATCGAGCACCGCCGCGACACCACCAAGAAGTCCAAGCAGTGCCCCGACGGACAGGTCGATTTCACCCGCGACAATGACAAACACCATCGCCGAAGCCAACATGCCTGTAATCGCCATCTGACGCAGAAGATTGGAGAAATTGCGCGCTGTCAGAAACTGCGACCGCCCCATTTCCGGGTCATAAGTCATTACGGCAAAGAATGCCCAGATGAGGGCCACCACTATCAGCAGCGCCACGATCTTGTATTCTGCGAGGAATTTTCTGAGGCTTTTGCCTGTCAACGTCATGTCATGCACCGGTTAGATTAGTTGCAGATCAGTCTTCAAAGACTAGGCCGCATTGGTTGCAGGCTTGCCGATTGCAGCGGCAAGAACCTTCTCCTGGGTGAGATTTTCATTTGGGAAATCGCCGCGTAATTTGCCCTCGCCAATCACAAGGACACGATCGCTGATGCCAAGCACTTCCGGCATTTCCGACGAAACCATCAAAATTGCCACGCCTTGTTTAGCGAGTGCGAATATCAGCTTATAAATCTCATATTTTGCACCGACATCGACGCCACGTGTCGGCTCATCGAGTATGAGGACCTTGGGATCAGGCAGCATCATTTTTGAAAGCACAGCTTTCTGCTGATTACCGCCAGATAGTGAGGCAATCGCCAGCATTGGATCGGCAGTTTTCACTTTAAGCCGCAAAATCTCGCGCTGAATGGTTGCAAGCTCTGATTCCTTATCGATCAGGCCGCGCAGCGAAAAACGATCCAGCACAGAGATCGTCATATTATGGCCGACCGGCATGATCGGAAGGATGCCATCGCGCTTACGGTCCTCGGGCACCATGCAAATGCCCTGTCGCACAGCATCGCGCGGCGTACGGATTTTGATTTCTTTGCCGTCAAGAAAGACCTGCCCCTCATGGGCTCCCGGCCACACACCAAACAGGCTCGATACGAGTTCGGTGCGCCCCGCACCCACAAGACCCGCAATGCCCAAAATCTCGCCACGCCTGAGCGCAAAGGAAACATTGTCGACCACCTTGCGGTCGGGATTGGTCACGTCCCAGCAGCTCACATTGCGGGCTTCAAACATCACCTCACCAATGTTATGCGGCTCGCGCGGGAAGAGGTTCTTCATCTCGCGCCCCACCATCATGGTGATGATGTCAGGTGTGGTCAATTCAGCCATTGGCCTCGTCGCGATATGCGCGCCGTCACGGATGACTGTCACAGTGTCGGAAATCTCCGCCACTTCATCGAGCTTGTGCGAGATATAAACGCAAGCCATGCCTTGCGCTTTGAAGTCTTTGATCAGGTCAAGCAGCACCCGCGTTTCAGATGCGGTCAGCGCCGAGGTTGGCTCGTCAAGGATCAGCAGCTTGGCGTTTTTGTTGATCGCTTTTGCGATCTCAATCAATTGCTGCTTACCGCCGGAGTAATGATAAACGGGCAATGCAACATTGATGTCATGGATCTTGAGGCGTGCGAGCAGTTCCGTCGCCCGCGCATTCATCTGATCATAATCGATGAATCCGCCATTGGTTGGCTCGGAACCCAGAAAGATATTTTCAGCCACGGACAGATGCGGCACCATCATCAGCTCCTGATGGATGATGACGATACCGGCGGCTTCCGTGTCACGAATGCCGCTCGCCTTTAGTTCGTTGCCTTCCCAGAATATCTCGCCAGTCCATGTGCCATAGGGATAAACACCCGAAAGCACTTTCATCAGGGTGGACTTGCCCGCCCCGTTTTCGCCGCACAGTCCGACACATTCTCCCGCGCGCACTTTCAGGTAAATGCCATCCAGCGCCTTCACGCCGTTGAACTCTTTACCGATGTTTCGCATTTCCAAAAGATATTCGGACATCAACAACGACCTTGCAGTATTTTCAAAACTTGGCTCGATGCTGAGCCCTAAGAAGGCTCCTGAAAGCCACTCATCTGGAGAGTTCTAGCCGACAACGCTGTCAAAGACAGGCCTGACAAACTTGATGTGAGGCCAGACGTCGGAAGCATGAATTCCCAACATCCGGCCCCGCATTTTATTCTCAGCTTTGCAGAAAAGAGGGCTTATTTCCCTTCGATCTGCTCCTTGGTGTAGAAGCCGTCGGTCACGTAGATGTCGATATTGTCCTTGGTCACAGCCGTTGGCGTGAGGAGAAGCGTATCAACTTCCTTGGAGCCGTTGTCGATCTTGCCGTTGAATTCCGGCTTTTCGCCCTTCACCATCTGCACGGTGAGCTTGGCTGCTTCTTCAGCGATCAGCTTGAGTGGCTTGTAAACCGTAACGGTCTGCGTACCATCAACCAGACGCTTCACGGCTGCCAGATCGCTATCCTGACCGGAAACAGCAGTCTTGCCAGCAAGGCCCTGTGCTGCAAGTGCCTGAATTGCACCACCAGCAGTACCATCATTGGAAGCAACAACCGCGTCAACCTTGTTCTGTGCAGCGGTCAGCGCGTTTTCCATGATCGAAAGTGCTTCAGTCGGGCTCCATTCCTTGACCCACTGCGAGCCAACGATCTTGACCTTACCTGAATCAACAGCTTCTTTCAGCGCCCGTTCCTGACCAGCGCGAAGCAGCTTCGCGTTGTTGTCGGTAGGCGATCCGCCGAGCAGGTAATAATTGCCTTCCGGCTTTGCCTTCAGCACAGCCTCTGCCTGCATGAAACCAACGCGCTCATTGTCGAAGGAAATGTAAGCGTCGATATCGGCATTGAGGATCAGACGGTCATAGGAAAGAACCTTGATGCCGGAAGCCTTTGCGTCGGCAACAACCGCGTCAAAGACCTTTGAATTCATCGGCACGATCACGATGGCATCGACGCCCTGCGAGATCAGGTTTTCGACCTGCTTGACCTGCTTTTCTTCGTTGCCGTCAGCCGACTGAACATTGACTTTGGCACCGAGCTTCTCTGCTGCCGCGATGAAATAATCGCGGTCGCGCGCCCAGCGCTCAACGCGCAGATCGTCAATGGAAAAACCGATAACCGGATTTTCCGGCGATGCAAAAGCTGGTGTTGCACCCATTGCTCCAATGCCGAGAGCTGCTGCAACCAACGCGCCTGTTAGAAAATTACGACGTTTCATGCACTGTTCCTCCAATCACCGCCGGCATTATGCCGGTTGATATAAATTCCTCGCCCCGAACGAACCCGCCCCCGGAGTCTGGCACGACAAAGCAGCTCCTGACGAAGCTGCTTGATTTCATATCTGGCTGATCCTCCCTGCGGTGCAATGCACCAAGACCACTCCAGTGAGTCTCACCCGTGAAGGTGCAAGATCTCATCCTCGGATGCAATTGATACGTGAACAAAAATGAATAGCAAGCATTTTTTGATTTACGTACCTCATTTTTGATCCTATGTTCCGCTCCGAGGAGTGAGAATGAAACCTACCGTGCATGATATAGCCAGAACTGCGGGCGTCAGTCTCGCCACGGTTGACCGTGTGCTGAACGATCGCCCTGGTGTGAGAGCAAAGACCCGCGACCGTGTTACGGACGCGATGAACACGCTTGGCTATGTGCGTGATGTGGGTGCTGCCAATCTTGCGCGTGGGCGGCTTTATCAGTTCGATTTCATTTTGCCGGATAATGAAAACACCTTCATGCAGAGCCTTCGCGCAGAGCTTGAAGCGGCAACAGAACGCGGGCTCTCCGAGCGTGTTCTCATCAATCTCGTGCTTGTGCCGGCATTTGATGACGCAGCCCTTGTTAGAGCATTGGATGCAAGTGCAGAACGCAAACCCGATGGTGTCGCCTTTGTTGCGGTCGACACCGACCCGGTACGCGACGCCTGTTTACGCCTTGCAGAACAGGGCGTTCATGCGGTTACGCTTGTTTCCGACCTCGGCAATTCATCCCGCGCACATTATGTCGGCATCGATAATGGTGCTGCTGGCCGCACTGCGGCACGCTTGTTGGGCCTTTTTGCAAGCGGTACCGATGGTGCCATTGCGGTTATCGCTGGCTCGCTGAAAGTGCACGACCATCAGGAGCGTTTTGAAGGCTTCAAAAGTGCTATGGAAACCGACTTTTCCGGGCGTGAGATTCTGCCGGTTCTGGAGGGCTTCGATGAAGGCGCGCGCGTTGAAAAGCTTGTGCTTGAACTCCTTGAAAAGCGAAAAGACCTCGAGGGAATTTATAGCTTAGGTGCAGGTAACAGTGGACTAATCCGGGCACTCGCGGCCTCCCGAAATGACAGTCGGCCCCTGGTCATCGCCCATGAACGCGACGATATCACATCGCAGGCACTGAAAGACGGTCTTGTGCATGCGGTACTTGCGCAAGACGCGGGCCATGAAATCCGCAGTGCCATTCGTGTTCTCAAAGCAACGGCGGATCGCCTCGCCATTGTGCCGGGACAGGAACACATCCGCATCGAAATCTTTCTCAAAGACAACCTGCCACAACTCGACTGAGGCGCAGGCCAAACGACAATTCCACAGGAGCGACTATGTATCTCGGCCTTGATCTTGGAACATCCGGCGTAAAGGCGCTTCTGATCGACAGCGAACAGAAGTTGATTGGCTCTGCCCATGGTGAACTTGATGTTTCACGCCCGCACCACGGCTGGAGCGAACAAGATCCTGCACAATGGATCAGGGCATGCGAAACAGCCATTGACGGCCTGCGCGCAGCGCATCCAAAAGAGTTTGCAGCCGTTGCAGGCATCGGCCTTTCCGGTCAGATGCATGGCGCGACTTTGCTTGATGAAAGCGATCAGGTGCTTCGCCCTTGTATCCTGTGGAATGATACACGCGCCTATAAAGAAGCGGCAGAACTTGATGCCGATCCGGCCTTCCGCGCGATCACCGGCAACATCGTTTTTCCGGGTTTCACAGCGCCTAAACTCGTTTGGGTTGCCCGCAATGAGCCGGATGTTTTTGCGCGCACCCGCAAGGTTCTTCTGCCAAAGGATTATCTGCGTCTCTGGCTGACCGGCGAACATGTATCTGACATGTCGGATTCGGCGGGCACAAGCTGGCTCGATACCGGCGCGCGCAAATGGTCGACTGAGCTTTTATCAAAAACCGGGCTGACTGAAAACCATATGCCTAAGCTTGCCGAAGGCAGCGATGCAACTGGCACCTTGCGCGCCGAACTCACCGCCCGTTGGGGGCTTACAAATGCTCCTGTCGTTGCAGGTGGCGCAGGCGACAACGCAGCCTCAGCCTGTGGCATGGGAACGGTCCAGCCCGGCCATGCTTTCGTTTCACTCGGCACATCCGGCGTGTTGTTTGCCGCCAATGGTGCCTACCAGCCAAAGCCTGAAAGTGCCGTACACGCGTTCTGCCATGCCCTTCCCCACACATGGCACCAGATGGGCGTCATCCTGTCTGCCGCGAGCGCGCTCGACTGGTTTTCCCAAATCGTTGGCGCAACCCCGCATGCGCTCGATTCCGAGCTTGGCGACACACTCAAGGCACCTGGGAGTGTAACATTCCTGCCTTATCTTTCTGGTGAACGCACGCCTTACAATGACGCAAAAATTCGCGGTGTCTTCAGCGGCCTTGAGCATGAAACAGACCGCAAGGCGATGACGCAGGCTGTGCTTGAAGGCGTGGCCTTTGCCATTCGTGACAATCTCGTAGCACTGCAATCGGCAGGCACGGAGATCAAATCGCTGATCGCAGTTGGTGGCGGCTCAAGGTCTGGCTATTGGCTGAAATCAATTGCCACCGCATTGAATGTTCCGATTTCACTTCCCGAGGAAGGCGACTTCGGTGCTGCATTCGGTGCCGCGCGCCTAGGCCTGATTGCTGCAAGTGGCGCCGATCCTTTTGCGATCTGCACACCGCCACGCACAGCCCGCACGATTGAACCCGAACAGTCGCTGATCTCGTCTTACAACGAAGCTTATCAGCGCTACCACGCACTTTATCCCGCGCTGCGTCCACTCGCTTAACAAGCAGGACCACAGCGTCACCAGCATCAACATTGGAGGAGCATGATGAGCACCGGATTTTTCGGCGACATCCAGAAAATACGTTACGAAGGACCAGACAGCGACAATCCGCTGGCATTCCGTCATTACAATCCAGACGAGATTGTTCTTGGCAAACGTCTGGAAGACCACCTGCGCTTTGCGGTCGCCTATTGGCATACATTTGCATGGGAGGGTGGCGATCCTTTTGGCGGACGTACCTTCGACCGCCCCTGGTATAAGGACGACCTCAAAGCTGCAAAGCTGAAGGCCGATGTGGCGTTTGAATTCTTCTCGCTTCTCGGTGCACCTTTCTATTGCTTCCACGACGCCGACGTCCGTCCGGAAGGCGATAGCTTCGCTGAGAACACCAAAAACCTCGAAGCGATCGTCGATGTTTTTGAGCAGAAGCAGGCCGAAACCGGCATCAAGCTTCTATGGGGCACAGCCAATCTCTTCTCACATCGCCGCTATATGTCTGGTGCTGCAACCAATCCTGATCCGGAAGTGTTCGCTTTTGCAGCAGCCACAGTCAAAACCTGTCTCGACGCAACCAAGCGTCTTGGCGGTGACAATTACGTGCTTTGGGGTGGTCGTGAAGGTTATGAAACCCTTCTCAATACCGATTTGACACGCGAGCTCGACAATATGGGCCGCTTCCTCAACCTCGTGGTCGAATACAAGCACAAGATCGGCTTCAAGGGCACGATCCTGATTGAGCCAAAGCCACAGGAACCAACCAAGCATCAGTATGATTATGATGTCGCAACGGTTTACGGTTTCCTCAAGCGCTATGGCCTCGAAAACGAAGTGAAGGTCAATATCGAACAGGGCCATGCAATTCTTGCCGGTCATTCGTTCGAGCATGAGCTGGCGCTGGCCCGCAGCCTCGGCATTCTCGGTTCCATTGACATGAACCGCAACGATTATCAGTCGGGCTGGGATACAGATCAGTTCCCAAACAATGTGCCGGAAATGGCGCTCGCCTATTATCAGGTGCTGCTCGACGGCGGCTTCAAAAATGGCGGCACCAATTTCGATGCCAAGCTGCGTCGCCAGTCGCTCGACCCGCAAGATCTGTTGATCGGCCATATCGGCGGCATGGATTGCTGTGCACGTGGCCTTAAAGCTGCTGCCCGCATGTTGGAAGACGGCGCACTATCGAAGCCACTTGATGAGCGCTATGCCGGATGGTCTGGCGATTTCGGCAAGAAAGTCGCAACCGGCATGTCGCTGGAACAGATTGCTTCAGAAGTCGAAACAAAAGACATCAATCCGCAGCCACGATCCGGTCGTCAGGAGTATCTGGAAAACGTGGTCAACCGCTACGTTTAAAGCATTTCCAGCAAAAAGTGCGAAGCGGTTTTGCGTGGGATAATGCGTGAAACAAACAAAAGTCCCGCTCAAAGAGCGGGGCTTTTCATTTAATTCGATGCCACCTTATGCGGCGTCCGACAAGCGGCAAAACGATCAAGCGTCTGGTCATAGGCGGAAGTCTTGACCGCCATCATACCAAGCACCGTGTGGAACAGATTGTCATGCGATGACGGTTCTGCCGTCGTCTTGCGCAGACAATCCAGATTCAAGCCCGTATCAGACACATATTCCGGCGCAAACCACGTGATGAACGGTATATGAGTCTGCTGCGATGGCGCGATGAAATAGGGAGCCGCGTGGAGGTATAGGCCGTCCTCACCAAGCGACTCGCCATGGTCGGACATATAGATCATCGCGGAAGCAAATTTGTCCTCATGCGCTTTGAGAAGATCAATCACCTCGGACAGAATATGATCCGTGTATAGGATCGAATTATCATAGGCGTTGACGATCTCTTCCTGCGAACATTTAGCGAAATCGTTGGAGCGGCAATCCGGTTTGAAGCCTGCATATTCTGTCGGATAGCGGCGATAATAAGCCGGGCCGTGACTGCCCGTCATGTGCAGAACGATTGTCGCATTGCCGGAAACTTCGTTCAGCTCTTTTGACAGACTATCTACCAGTATCTGATCGATACACTCACCGCCTTCGCAATAGCGCTTGTCCTGCGCGCCCTGCAAATCAATCAGCTTGATCCGCTCAGCAACGCCTTTGCTGCCGGTATTATTCTCGTACCAGCTGACTTCAACGCCTGCATGTTTGAGCACATCCATCAGGTTTTCCGAGCCTCGGAACTTTGTATTGGAATAGTCATCGCGGGTGAAAGGCGAAAACATGCAAGGCACTGAAACGGAAGTTTCCGTGCCACAGCTCGTCGTATCAGTAAAGGCAACGACGTCGCGCTTCTTCAATTCCGGATTGGTTTCACGGTCATAGCCATTGAGGCTGAAATTCTGCGCACGCGCCGTTTCACCCACAACCACAACCGTGACCAGTTTTTTGCCTGCTGGCAATTGCGTCAGTGTCTGTTTGGCATCCAAACCCAGCGGTTGCATCGGGATATCGCGATTTTTATACACATGCGAAACATATTGGATCGTGCTGGTGATCGGAGTGCTTGGCATAAGCTTCTGTATGATATCAGCGCCATGTTCACGGAACATGGATGAATAGGCCGCATAGTTTGTCCCGAGTATGACGACAGCGGCAATGAGGCAAGTGAAGATGACGCCTGCATTGACCATCAACTTTCCAAGCAGCCGACGGTGCTTAACGCGCACCCAAACAATCAACAGCGACGGAACAACACCGTAAAACAGCATGTGCCATAGGAAGCTTGGTGTCAGCAATGCCCCGGACTCAGCCTGCGTGGTTGTAAGCGCCGCTTCAATGACATTCTTGTCGATGATCGTGCCAAATGTATCCGTGAAATAAGAACCACCGGCTGCAATTATCACGAATACGATAAGCATCGGCTTGATGACGTATTTTGCCGAAAACAGCACAAAGAGCGCCACGTGCAGCAGCAACAGCGCAGTCAGTATGCCTGCAAGCCTTAATGGCGCATCAGCATAATAAGTGCTGATTGCATGCCAGAAGGACCTGTTTGTGAAAATGAGAATGTAGAGTGCTGTTAAAAGGCACAGCGGTCCACTGGCAATTGTGGGGCGGAATTTCTGCATGGCACACGCTTTCGAACGGCTTTGAATTCGCGTGCCTTACCGGGCCGACAGATCCAACGGGTCAGCTATATCAGGCACATCTCAGTCAAACATGAAATCAAGATGGCTTTTCTACGGCGGTTAAATTGGACCACTGGCCAGGCCGTAACGCACAAACAAAAACGCCGCCATAAATGGCGGCGTTTTGGAATTTGAATTAATGTCAGAGACTAACCCATCCACCATTTTTGTTGGAGGATCGGACGCAAGCATCGATGAATGCGACGCCTTTGACACCATCGTCGACGGTTGGATACATGACAGCACTGTCAGGCTTGGTATTGTCACGCTTGGCCTGAATGGCATTGGCGGCTTCAACATAGATTGTCGCGAACGCCTCCAAATAGCCTTCCGGATGGCCGCCCGGTACGCGCGTAACGCGGGTTGCGGCATCCCCAACACCTGAACCGCCACGCGTGATCAGCCGCTTCTGTTCACCAAACGGCGTGAACCACAGCCGGTTCGGGTCTTCCTGCGCCCATTCGATTCCACCTTTGGTGCCATAAACGCGAAGACGCAGCGCATTCTCATTTCCGGGTGCGACCTGACTGCACCAGAGCATCCCCTTGGCGCCGCCTGCAAAACGCAGCATCACATGCGCATTGTCATCAAGACGACGACCGGGAACAAAGCTATCGAGATCAGCTGCGAGACTGTCCAGCGTCAAACCAGTCACAAACGAAGCAAGATTGAAGGCATGCGTGCCGATGTCGCCCGTTGCGCCACCAAGGCCGGACTGGGCCGGATCAGTGCGCCAGACAGCCCCCTTGGCACCGGTTTTTTCCACCGCTTCCGTCAACCAATCCTGTGCATATTCCACCTGAACAACACGGAGATCACCCAGCTCGCCATTCGCGATCATCTCACGCGCCTGACGGACCATCGGATAACCGGTGTAATTATGGGTCAGTACAAACAGCGCGCCGCTCTCATCGGCCACTTTCTTGAGCTTCTTCGCATCAGCCAATGTCGAGGTCAGCGGCTTGTCGCAGATCACGTGAATGCCCCGCCGTAGAAATTCCTTGGCCGCATCGTAATGCACATGATTTGGCGTCACGATGGCCACCGCCTCAATGCCGTTCTTGAGGCGCGCTTCACGAATTGCCATTTCCTTGTAGCTTGAATAGATCCGGTCTTCCGCAAGGCCAAGCTCACGACCGGAGGCTTGCGCTTTCTCTGGCGACGAAGACAACGCTCCCGCCACCAGTTCAAAGCGATTGTCGAGCCGCGCGGCCATGCGATGCACGCCCCCGATGAAAGCCCCCGCACCACCGCCAACCATACCTAAACGAATGCGTGGATTTGCGGTTTCTTTGGTTTTTGCTTCAATGGTCATTGTGTCTGCTTCCCCTCAAAGCCCCAGCATGCGCCGATTGGCTGCATCATCGGTTCCGCCAGCAGCAAAGTCATCGAATGCTTTTTCGGTCACGCGAATGATGTGGTGCTTAACAAACTCAGCGCCTTCACGCGCACCGTCTTCCGGGTGCTTCAACGCGCATTCCCATTCGACCACAGCCCAGCCATCAAAATCATTGGCAGCCATCTTCGAGAACACCGCGCCAAAATCAACCTGACCATCACCAGGCGAACGGAAGCGACCAGCGCGGTTGACCCAACCCTGATAACCGCCATAGACGCCCTGACGCCCGGTTGGATTAAACTCGGCATCCTTGACGTGGAACATCTTGATGCGGTCTTTGTAGATGTCGATATTGTCAAGATAATCGAGGCATTGCAGCACATAATGTGACGGATCATAGAGCATGTTCGCGCGCGGATGGTTTTTAACGCGCTCCAGAAACATCTCGAATGTCACGCCGTCATGCAGGTCTTCACCCGGATGGATTTCATAGCAGATATCCACGCCATGTTCGTCCGCATGATCGAGGATAGGTGTCCAGCGACGAGCCAGTTCGTCAAATGCCGTTTCAACCAGACCAGCAGGACGCTGCGGCCATGGATAGATAAACGGCCATGCCAAAGCGCCTGAAAAGGTCGCGTGAGCACCAATGCCCAAGTTGCGCGACGCCTTGATAGCCATCTTCACCTGCTCAACTGCCCATGCCTGACGTGCCTTGGGATTGCCGCGTACTTCCGGCACTGCAAATCCGTCAAAAGCTTCGTCATAGGCCGGATGCACGGCAACAAGCTGGCCTTGCAGATGTGTTGAAAGCTCAGTCACCTCAACGCCATTTTCGCGTGCGACGCCAGCAAACTCATCGCAATAATCTTTGGATTCCGAGGCCTTTTTCAGATCGATCAACTGGCTCGCCCATGTCGGCACCTGTACACCGGCATAGCCTTTTTCTGCGGCCCATTTGGTGATGCCGTCCCATGTATTAAATGGCGCTTCATCGCCCGCAAACTGCCCGAGAAATATCCCAGGCCCTTTGATCGTTTTCATCAAAAGTCCTCCAACTGAAAATTCTAACCGATATCGGGAATAAGGGCCTAAAGCCCTCAAGCGTTAAACTGCGCGCCCGCCAAAGCAGACGCGCAGATGAGTATTAGAACGGAGAATCCGGGAAATAGAACTGCTCGGCGTTATCCTTGGTTACCAACGTGGCATCGAGGATATAGTTGCCGCTCACTGGAATCTGATCGTAGAAATGACCGGCAGCAAGCTGCATGGCGGTTGAAACCATCGCAGGTGGATAAAGAACATCAACCGGCATAAGCTTGTCGCCATCCATGACCTTCTTGATCATATCCTTGGAACCAGCACCGCCGATGACATACTGGATATCTTCACGGTTGGCCTGCTTGATCGCTTCGAGCACACCAACAGCCATGTCATCATCCTGACACCAGACGACATCGATCTTCGGATATTTCGTCAGGAAGTCCTGCATCACGCGGAACGCATCGTCGCGGTTCCAGTTGCCATATTGGCGATCAAGAACCTTGACGTTCGAGCCTTCGATACCCTTGTCAAAGCCGTCCTGACGCTGCTGATCGATAGGGATCGGCAGGCCGCGAATGACGACAACCTGTGCGTCTGGCGTGGTCTTCTTGATGTATTCGCCAGCAACCTGACCAAGTGCCGGATTGTTGCCTGCCACATAAAGATCGCGGATGGAGTTGTCGTTGTTGCTTGGCGCGCGATCGACCAGTGCCACAAACGTACCCTTGTCCTTGATCTCCTTGATAGCATTTACAAGCGGATCGGGATCGGATGGCAGCACCACAAGACCGTCCAGACCCTGCACAGCAAGATCCTGCAATGCATTTGCCTGGCTGGCCGCATCCGGCGACGTCTTGACGATGACGTTAAGGCCCGGGTGCTCAGCCATCAGAAGCTTGGCCACGCGTTCGGCATGATAGACCACACCAGCAGTCCAGCCATGGTCGGCTGCTGGAATAGATACGCCGATAGTGACCTTCTTGTCCTGCGCGCTTGCAATGCCCGTAAAGGCCAGCGCACCAGCGGCCAATGCTGCAAAAGCAACGCCTAAAAGTTTTCCTCGCATTATTTCCTCCCAAATGTTCAGGGGGCTTTATCCCTCTGTGACCGGACCGCCCCTTCAATCCCGTCAAACTCGATGTCCAGAACGTGATGAGATTACCCATCACATCCTGGGTTTTTATCGTCGCGACAACGACCGTTGCACCAGCATGGCGATGATGATGATCGCCCCTTGGATGGCCCCGATCAGATACTCGCTGATGAAGTTGGAAAGCAGCATGATATTGCCGACAATTTCCAGAATGAATGCACCGCAGATCGTGCCCCAGACACGCCCCACGCCGCCGCGCAATGCTGTACCACCAACGACGACGGCAGTAATCGCCTGCAACTCCCACAACATGCCGGTTGTTGCAGATGTCGACCCCAGTCGCGGCACATAGAGAAGCACCGCGACAGCCACGCAAAGCCCCTGCACGATATAGGCAATCGTGCGGACACGCTTGACGGAGATGCCTGAGTAACGGGCAACATCCTCGCTGGAACCAACTGCAATCACATGGCGGCCATAGCGTGTGCGATAAAGAACGAATGCCGCAATTGCTGCCGTCACAAAGATCGCAATAACCGGAATCGGAATGCCAAAAACGGAACCGAAATAGACAGGCCTGTAAAGCGCCTGAATGTCAGGATTGCGCAATGTGATAGCACCGCCCTGCGACAGCCATGTTGTCAGGCCACGATAAATTCCCATCGTGCCGAGTGTGGCGATGAACGGTTCTATACCGCCGAGTGTTGTGATCAATCCATTTGTCAGGCCGCAAAGCGCCCCCACGACAACGGCCAGAAGCACGGCTGCGATCAGCATCATGACCGGATCGGCAATAACACCGCTGTTCATGAACATGATCATGATGCTGCCGACAAAAGCCGCCATGGCGCCAACCGACAAATCCAGCCCGCCCGACGAAATTACATAGGTGGCACCAAGCGCGATAATGGCAATGAACGCACTGCGTGTGGCAACATTCAACAGATTGTCGATGCTGATGAAGTTTGGATTGGCAATTGTACCCAGAACAAGCAGCAAAAGCAGCGCAATAAAAGGCGCAACAGCCCTCAGATCCCAGTCTTTGGACGTTTTCGGCACTCTGCTTTTATCGGTCACTACGTCTGTCATTTACTCCCCTTTTTTTTTAAGCCGCTTCTTCGGTGCTGACGCCGGTTGCTAAGACAACGATGTCATTTTCGGTCATGCGTTCGCCTGTCACCTCGCCTGCAACCCTGCCCTCGCGCATGACGACGATACGGTCGCATACGCCAATGAGTTCCGGCATTTCAGACGATACGACGATGATCGATTTGCCCTCGTCGGCCAAATTGGCAATGAACTGATAGATTTGTTCTTTGGTACCCACATCGATACCGCGGGTTGGCTCGTCAATAATAACGATGGACGGGTTGAGCATCATCATCTTTGCCAGAAGAAGCTTCTGCTGATTGCCGCCAGAAAGCTGCCCGGCAAGAATATCTTTCCGGCCCGTGCGGATATCGAACTCTTTGATCGCATCGTCGAGTGCCGTGCGCTCTTTGCGCCGATCAATCTGTAACCCCCGGACGAATTTGCTGATCGAAGCAAGTGTCAGGTTGATACCGAGGTCTTTGGTAAGCAGCAGCCCCTTGCCTTTCCGATCCTCGCTCAGATAGGCGATGCCAGCGGAAAGACTTTCGTGGGCATTGCGGAAATTGACAGGCTGTCCATTATGACGGACCTGGCCTTTGCCGGGACGCAGGCCAACAATGCCTTCCATCAATTCCGTTCGACCAGCACCGACAAGCCCCGCAAAGCCCAGAATTTCACCCTTGCTCAATGTAAAACTTGCCGTTTTAACATAGCCCGGAACGCTGAAGTCATCGACCTCAAGCACGGGCACCTGTCCATGATGTACTGCGCGATCCGGGTAAAGTTTGGCAACATCGCGCCCCACCATCAGCCGGGCCATATCCGACGGCTGCAATTCCGAGGCCAGATGCGCGGAAACAAGCTTGCCATCGCGAAGCACGGTCACACGATCTGAAATCTCTTTCACTTCCGGCAGGCGATGCGAAATATAGAGAACCGCGACACCTTTGGCGCGGATGTCGCAAATGACTTTCAGAAGTGCCTCGGTTTCAACCGGAGTAAGCGATGCCGTTGGCTCGTCAAAAATCACCACACGATGCGGCACGAGCAAAACACGAGCGATCTGCACAAGCTGACGCTGTGCGATGGACAAACTGCCCACGATGGCATCAGGATCAATATCCGCGCCAAGATCACGAATGGCTTGGCGTGCGCCTTCGCGCATGGATTTGTCATCGACAACAAGGCCGTTGGATAGTTCGCGTCCCAGATAAATATTCTGGGCGACAGTGAGATCAGGAGCCAGCAGGATTTCCTGATGCACCAGAACAATGCCCTGCGCTTCAGCTTCCACCGGCCCGGAAAACGAGATTGGTTTGCCATCGATGTGGATTTCACCGCTGGTCGGACGCTCATTACCGGCGAGCAGCTTCATCAATGTCGATTTACCAGCGCCGTTTTCGCCGATAATAGCGTGAACTTCGCCGCCAAAAATGCTGAGATTTATATTTTTCAGAACCTGAACAGGTCCGAACGATTTCGACAGCGAAACCGCCTCCAGAAGCGGTGTGCCATGTTCGTTTCGGGTTGTGTTCATATGCACGCACCAACGCAAGCACTATAGCTTGAGTGCCCGCCATGACTTCTGATTGTCAGAATTTCCACTTGCATGTGAACTCCTCCCAAAGCTTCACTGTGCAACCTTAACGTTGGCTTTGAGGTACGTAAAGCAAAATTCTACGCAACACAAAAATCATTGGCAATTAATAGATGACCGCTTCAAGCAAAAGGCGACATAGCAATTTGAGCATTGAACTAAAGGGGTATACTCAAATCATAATTTGGGCTGATATTCAGCGTACCGCGCGTCACTCGATAGTGAGAAGACAAAGCGCACAGCATTATATTGAAAGGCCGCAAATTCGATGTACAACATACCCTGCCACGTTACCGGGCAATCAGAGCGCGTTTCGATCTGATTATTTGTTTTGATGCGCATTTCATCCGCAAACAGTTGCACACTTTTCACGATGCGCTCCAAAACGGTGGATGATTAGACCTTGGCGCTCAACAAATAATACAATTTTGAATTAGCATATACAGCAAGACACGCGCTTTTTTATATACTATGAAATGGTAACGTCCAAGGCGTGTTGAATTGCGGATACAGACACATGACCTCCCATTTAGCGCAGTCAAAATGGCGCATGCTAGACATGCTGCCAGCCATGGCCCTTTTCGTGATCGGCCTCACAGCACTCATCTATGCGATGCTTTCTCCACGTGGCGAGAACGGCCAGTTTGCTGTTCTCATGCAGCCATGGGCGAATGCCTCACAAGTGGCGACACTGCTTGGCAAAGCCGACGCACAGATCCTTTCCTTCAATGAGCGCATGAACGTTGTGGTTGTATACGCCGCACGTCCTGACGCAATCGACGCACTTTACGATGCAGGCGCGTGGCTCGTTTTTGAACCCGCACAGCTGTCCGGCTGTTTTGACCTTGCCGTTACCGGGGCCTAATCCATGATCATTGAGCTTGATGATATTCGCAGACGTTTTGCGCGTTTTCTGGTGATTCTTTTCTGGCTGCATGTTCCGCTGTTCGCGGTCATCGCATATGGAACGGGCGCTTCCGTCCTCGGCGGGGCTCTTGCGGGAGCCTTCCTTGCAGCAAGCTATAATCTGATGTGGTGGCGCGCCGATATCGCGCCCGCAACCCGCTTTCTGTCTGCCGTAGCTCTCGTGGCTGAACCTGCGATCCTGCTCTATCTGCTTCGTGGGCATATCTGGCAGATGGACATGCATATGTATTTCTTTGCCATGCTCGCACTCACTATCGGCTGGTGCGATCGCAGAGCAACCATCATTGCAGCCGTTGCGGTTGCATTGCACCATCTGACACTCGATTACTTTCTGCCATCCCTCGTTTTCCCGACAGGCAGCGATATTCGTCGCGTGATGATTCACGCTGTGATTGTAGCTTTTCAGGCAGCCGTTCTCGTCTGGTTCTGCGACATGCTTGTCGCTTGCGTCGAAAGCATCAGCAGAATGCGCGACGAAATCATGGTCAAGAATGCGGAAATCGAGAAACGTTCTGCCCAGGTTGAACAGGCCTACAAGGCCAAGGGCATGTTCCTGGCCAATATGAGCCACGAAATCCGCACCCCGCTCAATGCGATATTGGGTTTCTGCCATCTGATGCTCCGCACCGACATGACGGAGCGCCAGCGCGATTATCTTTCCAAAATCAACGGAGCCAGTGGCTCGCTGCTGCGCCTGATCAATGACATTCTGGATTTCTCCAAGAACGATGCTGGCAAACTTACGCTGGAAAACCGTCCGTTCGAATTGCGCGCCCTCTTTGATCGCAAATTGCAGATTACCAGTGCCGATGCCCGAGCCAAAAATGTGACCGTGAGCCTGCATATCGATCAGGGCGTCCCAGAACGCCTTGTCGGCGATGAAATGCGCCTTGGACAAGTGCTGCTTAACCTGATGAGCAATGCCATCAAGTTCAGCGAGAATGGTTCTGTTACTCTTCGCGTAAGCGGAAAACCATCAGATAGTGGCGACTACAGCCTGCAGATTGCCGTTGCCGATACCGGTATTGGCATGACGCCCGACCAGCAATCCAAGCTGTTCAGTTCCTTCTCGCAGGCCGATAGCTCCACAACGCGTCGTTTCGGCGGCACCGGACTTGGACTGGTCATCAGCAAGCAGATTGCCGAGCAGATGGGCGGTGACATCACCGTACTCAGCACCCCCGGCAAGGGCAGTGTCTTCACCGTCACAACCACTCTTGGCAACGTGGATCGCGCGCACTCAATTGTCGAAAAGCCGCAAGCGCATATCCAGAAGCTTCGGATACTTGTAGCAGACGACAATCCGGCTTCCCGCGAAATTCTGCAAAGCATTTTCGCGGACTGGTCGATCCCGGTCGATCTGGTCGCATCCGGCACTGAGGTTATTGGCGCACTGGAAACTGCGTTCCAGCATGGCCAACCCTATGATCTGTTGCTGCTCGACTGGAAAATGCCTGGTATGGACGGCATGGAAACAGTGGGTAGCCTTTATGCCAATGCAAAGCTCGCCAAACTGCCCGAAATTGTCCTGATAACGGCCTATGGCAGTGACGAATTCAAGGAAAAAGCTTCGCGCGCCGGCATTGCAGCCTATCTCCCAAAGCCAATCGAAGCCCAGCAAATTCTGCTAACACTGAATATGCTTTTCCCACTATCGAAAGATGCCAAGGAAGCCGCAAGAGATTCAGAATTGATCGCAGAGCCGCTGCGTGGCGCACATGTTCTGCTCGTCGAAGACAATGCGATCAATCGCGAAATCGCTTATCAGCTTCTTTGTGATGCGGGTCTTGATGTCGACACTGCCGAGAACGGACGCATTGCGTGCGAAAGCGTAGCACGATCCGGTTCGCTCTATTCAGCTGTGCTGATGGATGTTCAAATGCCGGAAATGGATGGTCTGGAAGCCACACGTCATATTCGTCGCGACTGGAGCCAGGAGGCTCTGCCTATTATCGCTCTGACCGCCCATGCCTATGAAGAAGAGCGCCGCAGATGCGCCGAGGCCGGTATGAACGATCATGTGGCCAAACCAATTGATCCAAGCGTACTTATCGGAACGCTCGAGCGCTGGATGAAGCCACGCCGGGTGGATATTGCGGCCGCCCAACCGCAGGAAAACAAGATTGAGGTTACACAAGCCGAGCTTCCTGAACGGCTTCCGCCATTCGACCTCACTCGGGCACTCGTGCGGGTGAATGGAAAACAGGCTCTTCTGCGTCGTCTCATCATGAGCTTCCATGATGATTTTGTGAATGTCATAGAAACCCTGATGGATCAGATTGCCAAGGGTGATCTGACCGGAGCGCGACGCCTTGCTCATACGCTCAAAGGTGTTGCAGCATCGCTGGAGCTACCAGAAATTGCGCGTATTTCCGCTGAGGTGGAACTGGCAATAGCCAACGAACAGCTGGTCGGTCTGGAGCCAACGCTATCGGCGCTGAATTCCGCCATGAAGCCAGCCTTGAAGGCTGCAGCCAGCCTGAAGGATCAAGTGTCAGCGCCACAGCAGCAGGCAAATTCCGGTCCTCAGACCGCAGATATTGCATCGGCTGTGACCACACTGCGCGACCACCTCACCCGCCGGAGCATGCGTGCGCGCAGCAGTTTTGACGCGTTGCTCCAAATGCTCGGCTCTGATGCCGAGCAAGGCAACAATGCGGGAGCCTTGCGCGTGGCAAAGGCTGCGCTGGACAAGCTCGATTATGAGCAAGCCCTGCGCAGTCTGAATGAAGCTTTTGCTGAGGAATTTCCTCCAGCGAGATAAAGCATTTCCTGCAAAAGTGCGAAGCGATTTTGCGTTGGACAATGCCTGCAACAAATAGTTAGGGCGTCGATCTGATTGGATCAAATCGACGCTCCAGAATTCGCCACAGATCATAAAAACCACTCGGCGATCTAAACACTACCGGAGTAAAAAATGCCTGATCGTGCAACCGTCCTGATCGTCGATGACGAAGTTTCAAACATCGAGATCATGAACGCGGTGCTGGAAGACCACTATGAAATCTGCTTTGCCACATCTGGTGAGCAGGCGCTGGAAGTCGCTCGCTCAGTTTTACCGGATCTGATTTTGCTGGATGTCATGATGCCAGGTCTCGATGGCTATGAAGTCTGCCTCCGCCTGAAGAATGATCGCTTGCTGGCTGACGTGCCGGTCATCTTCACGACAGGTCTCGATGATCAGGAAGCCGAAGTACGCGGCCTGTCGCTGGGCGCTATCGACTATGTAACAAAGCCGATCAACCCGGTCGTTTTGCGGGCACGTGTCTCCAACCATATCGAACTCAAGCGTCTGCGCGATCAGCTTGCTCAGATGGCTGTTACCGACGCTTTGACGGGTCTTAGCAACCGTCGTCAGCTTGAGGTCATTCTGGCCAGTGAAATCTCGCGCCTCGCGCCTGCTGGTGCATGGCTCTCGGTTATCATGCTTGATATTGATTTCTTCAAGCTCTTCAATGACACCTATGGTCATCCTGAAGGCGATCGGTGCATTGCCATGGTTGCGGCCGCTCTGAATCGTGCGGTGCATAAGGTTTCGGGCATGACGGCACGTTATGGCGGTGAAGAATTTGCCTGTGTTCTGCCCGGAGCACCCCCCGAAACAGCCTTGGCCACAGCGCATGAAATCCAGCTTCAGATCCAGTCGCTGAACATTCCACATCAGAGTTCGGAAGTCAGCACCAACGTAACCGTCAGCATGGGGATTGCGTCTGCGCGCACTCATCCGGGCAAGAGCGGCTCACTTTGGCTGCAGCAAGCCGACCATCAGCTCTACACAAGCAAGAAAAGCGGTCGCAATCAGATTGCGAGAACCGAGTTTTCGGCAGCCTGAGCTGACTGCATCACGTCAGATCGAGATGCGCCTTAAGCGGCATATCATCATGAATGGACACAGTCTGCCGTTCGATCATGCGATGTACCAGAGGGGGCGTTGCCCCCTTGTGTAGCGCAAGCAGCCTTTCTGAAACTTCCGCGTCTGATTGCGTACGCCGCTGATTGTGACGCACATATTCCACCCATGTCGGAACGTGATAGCTTTCTGTCCACGTTTCCGGATTTTCCAGATCCCGCAGCAAGGCCCATTGTCGTGCGCCATCGCGAATGCGGATGCGGCGGCGTAGCGCCATGGCAGCAAGAAATGCCTGCACATCTTCCTGAGCGATTTTATAATCGACCATGATCATGATCGGACCACTGCGTGACCGTAGGTCGAGGCGCAATTGCGGCTCGCTGAAGCGATTGAGCGGATCGAGATTGAGCGATTCAAATTCCGGCTGCGGCAGCAGAAACCCGACAAGCGCACCGAAGAGCAAAACACAGGCTGCCGCCAGCAAAGCGCCCGGAACACCGAACTCATCGGCAACCGAACCCCAGAGCCAACTGCCCGCCGCCATGCCACCGAACGTGGCAGTCTGGTACAACGCCAACGCGCGGCCAACCACCCATCGTGGGGTTGAAAGCTGCACGGTCACGTTAAACAGGGAAAGCGCCAGAACCCACGACAATCCCGCAGGAAGCAGGAAGATGCAACTCATCCAGATGCTGCGGCTCACCGAGAGCAAAAGACAGCTTAGTGCAAAAGCAACAAAAGCCCCACGCACCAGCCATTCATTGCCAAGTAGTTCGCGCAATCGCGCGCTTGAGAGCGCACCGCCAATAGCACCTATCCCGAAAAAACCGAGCATGATGCCATATGTCAGCGCTGTGCCTTTAACGAGGTCACGCGCCACAAGCGGTAACAGCGCGAGAATGACAATCGCAGACAGACCGAACAGAAAGCCGCGAAACATAACCTTCAGAAGGTTTGGCGACATTGCCACATAGCGCAGCCCCGCAACCATTGCAGGCCCCAATGCTTCGCGCGGCAAAGTGGATTTCGTCGTCTGTGGTTGCCAGCGCCAAAGTGCCAGAATAAGTGCGCAATAGCTGAAAGCATTGAAAATGAACGCAAAAGCAGCACCCGCAGCCACGACTATTGCACCGCCGATGGCCGGGCCAATGCTGCGCATCAGATTGAAACTCATGGAATTAAGAGCAACTGCTGCAGGCAAATCTGCTCGCGGAACAATGTCTCCCATTGATGCCTGCCACGACGGATTATGCAAGGCACCTCCACAACCGATGAGAAAGGTGAAACCGAGCAACATCCAGGGCGTCAACATGCCAAGATAGGCGAAAGCTGCAAGCGCAACCGAAATGACGAGCAGGAGAATCTGGGCCGTAAGCATGATGCGGCGGCGGTCGAAATTATCCGCAAGCGCCCCTGCCGCAACCGAGAAGATCATCACCGGCAAAGTTGTGGAGGCCTGAACCAGCGCGACCATATCATCCGAACGCGCGATGGTGGCCATCATCCAGCCCGCACCAACAGTCTGCACAAGACCGCCCAGGTTTGAAAATAGCGTGGCAGACCATAAGGCGCGAAAAGTTCCGTACTGAAACGGCGCCAGGGGGGAATTTCTTTGCGGCATTCGGACGACCTCCATCCTCATCCGTTCCCTTAGGCGATACGCGAATCGCATCCAGGGAACAAGCAGCTTCCATCAAGCGCGACCGGACGACACACTTAAACCACTGAACCAGCTTGAAGATAATGAAAGCGGATACTCCCACTTTCTGGCGGGATCATGTAAACAGGTTTAACTCCCTCATGAAAACGCGTTCAATATGACACAGCCATCCCGCTCTTCTCTGTTTGGACTTGCCCTCGTTTGTTTGTCTGCCGGATTATCAACTGACGCTTTTACTGCGGAGGCATTGCCACAATTGACGCCGGAAATTGGTGTCACGGCCCGCATCGCAAAGACCGAAAAAGGCTATGTCATTGTGCAATCCGATGGGGCAGAGCTCTTGATGATCGACGCCGAATGGGCCACAAATTTTGACGGCAACCCGAGCTTTACAGTCGCGGATTTCAATTTCGATGGATTTTCCGATGTGGCGCTTGGCGCAAGTACAAGCGAGAGTCCCGATATAGGGTTTGGTCTTTTTCTCTATAAGCCAACAACAAAATCTTATGCGGCGCTCAATTTCACGGAAGATTTCAGCGAGCAGCTTAACTGCGGCGCTCTATGGAATATTGAGTTAATCGAAAGCAGGAAAGCGCTCAAAAGCAGCTGTAACTTTGAGGGCGAAGATGCGCGCATCGATGTTGTGCAGATAGACCCCGACGGCGGTGCAAATTTGCTGGAACAATCGCGCCCAAAAGACGAAAACTGGCATTGGCCCTATCTCGACCGCCCCGCTCGCATGGTCTCGTATGACCGGCAGGGCAACATCGCTCTGGAAACAGTCATTGCCAGCGATGAAACAGAGAATAGCTGGGAAGTCCCTGTCACTAAGCTCGAAATATATAGCGCGGCTGATCTGCAAAGCAGGACGCCTGCCCATCTTGTCAAAGGCGAAACCGTCCGCATTCTTGCTTTTAGCGGCGACTTCATGAAGTTCGCCCGCAAAGGCACCGATAACCTGCCCGGCGGCTGGGTATCGCTTAAAGAAGCTTATGACCTTGTCGCCCGTTATGATGCTGACGGAACCAAGCCGCAAACGGCCTCCCTCGGCCTTTCCGACTACAAAAATACAACGGAAAATCCTGATTATTATCGCAACCTCTTCACGCTGACGATGAAGAACACCAGCGATACGGAAATCCAATTGTCGAATGCTGAGCTTTTTCTTCTCTTTAACGGAGACAACGGCACGCGACTAGCCCACAAGCTCTACGATATCTCCGATACGAAGCTCACGCCCGGCGAAAGCCATATGCTCGACGACAATCCGATTGAGAAGCGCGACGGACAATTTGTGATTTATCACGATAATGACGGGCAGGACGCCTATCCTCTTTTCTTCCCGCCGGACCTAATGCCCGGCAAGTATCGTGTTCGCCCGATCATCACCGATCCAGGCCTCGGCAATTTCATTTATGGCGAGAACGAAATCGAACTTGAGTATCCGCCAAAGCTCGCCGACGGTCTGGTGAAGCCTTAAGCTACCTGCCCTGCACACCAGCCGGACGACCATGCCCACTGGAAATTATAACCGCCGAGCCAGCCGGTGACATCGACCACTTCGCCAATGAAATAAAGGCCGGGTACATTCTTCGCTTCCATGGTTTTGGAATCGAGGTCGCGTGTATCGACACCACCCAATGTCACCTCAGCGGTGCGATAGCCTTCTGAACCCGCTGGCTTTACATGCCAGTCATTGACCGCAGCTGCAGCGCGCCGCAATACGGCGTCCGAAAGATCTGCGAGATTGGTCGCGGGAAAATCGGCCGCGATAAGCTGCGCGAGCTTCTTCGGAACGAAGAACGACAGAGCCGTTTGCAGGGCCTGCTTACCGTTCTTGGAGCGCTGCTCCCTAAGAGCTTCAAACAGATCGGTCGTTGGCAGCATGGAAATGACAATTTCATCGCCTTCACGCCAGTAGGATGAAATCTGAAGAATGGAAGGGCCGCTAATGCCACGATGCGTGAACAACATCGCCTCGGCGAATTTCGTCTTCTTGCATGAAACCACAGCATCGACCGCAACGCCCGCAAGTGGCTTCAATCGCTCAAGCAAATGCGGCTCGAAAGTCAGCGGCACCAGACCGGGACGAGTTTCAACAATCCGCAGACCGAAACGCGTGGCAACGTCATAACCAAAGCCTGTCGCACCCATCTTCGGAATGGATTTACCGCCGGTCGCAATAACCAGAGATTTTGCTGAAACGGTGCCGCCAGAGTGGCGAATGACAAAACCGCGATCGGTTTTCTCAACAGTCTCGATTGCTGTTTCAAGCTGCAAACGCGCACCGTAGCGATGCATCTCATCAAGCAACATATCGATGATCTGCGTTGCAGAACCATCGCAGAAAAGCTGTCCAAGCGTTTTTTCGTGATAGGCGATGCGATACCGCTCAACGAGCTTAATGAAATCGCGCTGTGTATAACGACTTAGTGCCGAGATGCAGAAATGCGGGTTTTGCGACAGGAAGTTCTTCGGGCTTGCATGGATATTGGTGAAGTTACAGCGACCGCCGCCAGAAATGCGGATCTTGTCACCGGGTTTTCTCGCATGGTCCAGCACCAGCACGGAGCGCCCGCGCTTAGCCGCTTCAACCGCACACATCATGCCAGCAGCGCCAGCGCCTATCACCAAAACATCGACGCTCTGCAACATTCAACTCCGGGTCAATTCTTCGCGGCACCATATTGCGCTATATCGCAAGCGCAAGACATGTTTTGGAGTTTTTAAACATCTGGCAGTTAGAACGAGTATAAAGTTGAACCATTTTCAAAGAAGCGGGGGCAGAATTTGAAGGTTTCAGTCTCTTCAGTGCCTGATATAGCGAACGGGCGGACTCGTTTTTTGGGGGGAAGCATCTTTTGGATGCTGCTTGTCCTTGTCGTGCTGGTTGGTCTGTTGAGCATCCCGCTGACCGTTCCAATCGGTCCGATGTATTGGGATACTTATCTCTATCTCGATGCAGCTCAGCGCATAAATACAGGTCAAATTCCCTCGGTCGATTTCTTCACCCCGGTAGGCCCGCTGGGGTATTATCTCTTTTCCTGGGGACAGAAGCTATTCCCTCAAGCGCAATCCTTGCTGCTTGTGCAGTGGTCCATGCTTGTCGTGGCAGCTCCCCTCATGGCAGTGGTTCTCGCCGAAGTGGAACACAAAAGCCGACCGATTGCCTTCGCGCTTCTCATTCCTTTTCTGGTCTTCGCCATATTCCCCGCCAATGTGCAAACCTATACGTCCTATCCCGGCCTCGACGGCTTCGGCATCTATAACCGGCAGGTGTCGCTGCTGCTTTATGTGCTGACATGCGGTCTGATGTTTATTGCAGACGGACGCAAGCTCGCAGCCTTTTGCGCCATTACAATGCTTGCCTTGTTTCTTACCAAGATCACAGGCTTTCTGGTTGGCGGTCTGTTTGGGCTCACAGCACTTCTGGCAGGGCGCGTGTCAATCAAAACCGTTTTGATTTCTGCCGCCATAACACTGATCGGATTGGCCGCACTCGAACTAAACGGCCGCATGATTTCTGCCTATCTCGTCGATATCGAGCAACTTCTGGTCCTGAATGAAGGCGCGCTGCTGCCGCGGTTTTTGACGGTCTTATCCGGCAAGCTTGATGTGATCCTGCCAGCCACAATTCTCGTTCCGGTTCTCTTCTGGATCGAGTTGACGCGCGGCACGCCTGCGGCACGCTTTTTCGATCGTAGCTCCATATGGCTCGTGGTCATTTTGCTCGGTGGCGTCATACTGGAAACACAAAATACCGGCAGCCAGGAATTCATCTTTATCTGGCCTCTTCTGTTGATGATCTACGAGCGCATCAAGCACGTCAAAGGCAAGGCAAAGATTGCTTTTCTGGTGCTTGCGGCCTTCAGCGTCATTCCCACCTTCAGCAAGGTCACGCACAAGATTTTGCGTGTCATTGCAGTAGCGCCCACCTATGTCCAGCCACCTGTGACAGAACTCAAAACCATGCGTCAAGTATCCGTCAGACCGGACATCATGGATCGTGCAAAATTGCTGCCCGTGCATTATGCGGATTATTCTGCACCTTACGAAGCATTGGCAACGCAGGGACAATTGCCAAGCTGGCGGCTTTACTCAGAGCTGGATTATCAGATGTACTGGATCATCTCGGCCGATGAGGCCATCAAAGCCTTCAAAGCCTTTGAGAACAGCAACGGCGTTTATCTTAAAACGCTGATGACGCTTGATTTTACCGATCCTTTTCCATGGCTACTGAACCGCGAGCCGACCCGGAAAATCCAGATCGGTGCTGATCCGTTTCGCACGGTTCCCGCAATGACGGATGAAACCAGAGCAGCGGTTGAAGCAACGGACGGCGTTCTACGACCTAAATGCCCGATGACAACAACCCGTCTGGCCCTGCAGGAAATTTACGCTGACGCGCTCAAAGATCGCCAAGTGGTGCCACTTGATGCATGCTGGGACTTATTGCTGCGTCCCGGAATTTTGCAAAAATAGAGCAAGAAAAGCGAAAGGCCGGATGAAACCACCCGGCCTTTCTTTTTACTTGATTTGCGCCTTCACGAAATCCTTGACGATACCGACGATGCCGCGCCCGAGAATCTCATCAAGTGCTGCAATAAACTCATCGACATGCGCGCGACCACAAATCAATGGCGGCTCCAGCCGGATCACATTGCGATTATACTCGGTGAAAGCCACCAGCACGCCATGGTCACGCAGCAAATGACTGCCGATGAAGCCCGGCAACGAGCCTTTCAGCTTATCATCCAGCATGGCGATCACAGGACGCAGCACAATCGGCATGGCGTTGGAGAAGTCATGGAACTCCAGCCCCACCATCATGCCTTTGCCGCGCACGTCCTTGATGAGTTTCGGATAACGCGCGTGTAACTCTTTCAGCCGATCAAGCAGATAATCGCCAGTTTCTGCTGAGTTATCGATGAGATGTTCATCATAGAGCACATTGATCGTTTCAATCGACGTTATGCAGGCTTCACCAATGCCGCCGAAGGTCGCCATGGCATGGATCATCGCTGTTTTCGGCGTGCCATACGCTTTCATATAGACGTCGCGCTTTGCGATCATCGCAGCCATCGCCGTCTTACCGCCGCCAAGCGACTTGGCAAGGGCGGTGACATCGGGAATAACGCCATAATGCTCAAAGGCATAGAATTTGCCGGTACGACCAAAGCCACACTGCACTTCATCCGCCACCCAGATCACGCCATACTGATCGCACAACTGACGCAGTTTCTGCCAGAATGCAGTATCGGCCTGAATGATGCCGCCGCCGCCCTGAACAGTTTCAAGCACGATGACGCCAATTTCAGGATCAGAACGGAACGCGTTTTCGATGGCGTCAATATCACCAAACGGCACGCGAACCGTGTTATCGACCAGCTTGAACTCGCCACGATAAAGCCCGCCATCGGTGATCGACAGTACGCCCTTGGTCTTTCCGTGGAATGAGTTTTCAGCATAGACAATTTTCGGCTTCTTAGGACCAGCAGCACGTTCTGCAACCTTGATCGCAGCTTCCATGGCTTCCGAACCGGACGACCCCAGGAAGACCATATCGAGATCACCCGGCGAGCAGGCCGCAATGTCATAAGCAAGCGCTGCTGCATATTGCGACATGAAAGCAATGGCGATTTCGTGCCGCATTTCTTCTTGGAACTTGCGGCGCGCCTCAAGAATGCGCGGATGATTATGTCCCAGCGCCAGAGATCCGAAACCGCCGAAGAAATCGAGAATCTTGCGGCCATTCTGGTCATAATAATACATGCCTTCGGCGCGCTCGATCTTAACCTTGTGAAAGCCGAGCAGCTTCATAAAATGCAGCTGGCCCGGGTTAAGATGACCGGTAAAAAGCTCGGTCATGCGCGGCAGATCGAGTGCCTTTGCATCTTCGACCGTCAGAAGCTTTGGCTTGGGCGTGTGGTTGGCAACAGCAACCGCATCATGTGTCGTAACTGTCTTTGTCATGGTTCTGTCCTCACGCCGCCTTCGATGCATTGGCAAGTTTCTTGCGATATTCGCTATAGGCCGCGATCAGCATGTCCTCATCACGATATTGCGGTATCCAGCCCAATTCCCGCTCGCCTTTCGAAACATCAAGAACACACATCTCATCGGCGATCAGATATTGCTCCGGGTCCATCAAAGGCTTGTTGAGCCAGTCAAGAAAGTCCAGCGTGCGTTTGACTGCCCATGCGGGAGTCGGCACCAGAATGGATCTCGATCCTGCATGCTTGACCAGATCACCCAGCAATTTACGCACCGGCGGCGGGTTGAGCGAGCCGAGATTATAAACCTCGTTCGGCACGCCTGCCTTGAAGGCCGCGTAGCAAGCAGATGCACAATCAAACACCGAGATAAACTGATAGGGGTTCTTGCCCGAGCCGATCATCGGAACCGGCAGATTGTTATCGATCAGCTTGAACAGTTTTTCCAGAATACCAAGGCGTCCCGGTCCGATAATCAAACGCGGACGGAACAGCGAAATATTCATCCCGCGTGTGCGCCATTCTACGGCCAGTTCCTCGGTCTTGAACTTCGACAAGCCATATTCGCCCAGCGGGTTGCAAGGATGATCTTCCTTCTGCGGCCAGACATAGGTGTGGCCATAAACCATATCGGTCGTGAAATGCACGAGCCGCTTTGCACCAGCTTCATCCATCGCCTTGATAATGTTTTCCGTGCCGTAATAATTGACCGGGAAGAAGAAATCGTGACGCTTGGCCCGCACCTGAAGCGGCGACAGCATCTTAGCCGAGAGATTATAGATCATATCGTCGGCGCGAATGCCGAGCTTGCGGATCGCCTCAGGATCGGTGACATCGGTATGAACGAAAGTCGCATCACTATAATGCGCCAGATCGCTCTTCACGATGTCAGCGACAATAACTTCATGCCCATCGGCAAGAAGCAAGGGCGCCAGATATCGTCCAACAAACCCGTCACCACCGAAAATAATATGTCTCATAATCCTGCCCCAACCTTAAATTTATGATGCTGAGCGGTCGTGAACCGCCGCGTTCTGTTCGGCATTCGACGACTTGCCGCTCTGTGCGATCAGCACTGTTCCAATGCAAATGAAGGCGATACCTGCAATCTTGTAAGCGCCCAGTTCTTCCTTGAACAAAAGCCATGCGAACAGCGCGACCGCGACATAGGCGAGGCTTAAAAAAGGATATGCAAAAGACAGATCGACTTTCGACAGCACATACATATGTGATGCCATGGAAATCACAAACATGGTCAATCCGGCGAAAACCCACGGATTAAAGACAATCTGAAATATCCGATAAATCAGTGTGTCCGCTGAGTAACTAGCCGTACTGAATGACATCATGCCGTATTTGAGCAGCAGCTGTGCTGCCGCATTCGTCATGACCGTGAAAAGAATGAATGGGATATATTTCATGTCCTGTCCCGTCTTAATTGGTTAAAGCGGTCCGCCGCCAGAAATCGGAGCAGAACCGCGCATCACGCATGTCCTCAAGCTGCTGCCATTCTGGAAAGCCCGCTTTGAATGTCTCAGAACTCATCCGCTGATCCTTGTAGGGATTGACGCGCCCACCCGCCTCGATCGTCATGCTGTCGAGATGATCGAGCAGTTCCAGCGTCTTTCCCCCGCGATTAGGAAAATCCATCGTCAGAGTATAGCCCGGCTTTGGAAATGACAGCAGCCCCGGAGAATGCAGATTGCCGAAACGCTTGAGGACCGTGAGAAAGGACGACTGGCCTGCATCGCGACTTGCCTGAAGCAGTGCCGGAATCGTCTTTTCCGCTGCCTCAAAAGGCACAACGCTCTGATGCTGATAAAGCCCTGCAGGACCATAAAAGCGGTTCCAGTTGCGAAGACCATCCAGCGGATAGAAAAAGCCTGCAAATCCCGTCAGATGCGGCTCTTGTTTGCGGCGTTTAGCGTGAAAATAAAGGTTGTTGAATGCCGTCAGGCTCAACCTGTTGAGCATCGAGAACGGCAGATCAAACGGTACACCGAGCCGCGCTCCACCGCTGCTCGCTGTATGATTGCCATTGATCGCGTGATTGCCAGTGATCAACACACCACGGCCTTCCGAGCGGCCACTTGCCAGCTGATCTACCCAAGCCACCGCATATTCATTCTGCCGGTCGGATTCTTCGGCAATCGCAAAATATTCGGCCAGGTTCCGAAAAGATGTGATGCGTTCTTCAACATCGAGGGAGCCAACTGGCATCAGTCGGATGCGGGCGTTCAAGATCAGACCTGTCAGGCCCATGCCGCCAATTGTTGCTGAAAAGAGTTCCGCATTTTCTGCACTCGAACAGATGTATTGCACGCCATCAGAACGTAGTAGTTCCAGGCTTTCGACATGGCTGCCGAATGTTCCGCGCAAATGATGGTTCTTGCCATGCACATCGTTCGCGATTGCACCACCGAGCGTTACAAAACGCGTGCCGGGCGTCACCGGTAGAAAGTAACCGTGTTGGGCAACAGCCTCGATAATTTCACTCAGCAGAACACCGGATTCAGCCTCAAGAACACCGGTATGAACATCGAAGCTAACAATCCGGGCGTGCGTTCGCATCGGCACAAGCAATCCTGCGTCATTGTGGCAGCTATCACCATAAGAACGACCATTGCCGAAAGCGAGCAAGCTCTCCGGGCCTTCCAGTTTGGAAAACACACCGTCGAACGCAATCGCGCTTCGCCTGCGACGATTAATGCGTCCAAAACTGTCAAACGACTGGTCCATCACCGCATCCCGGATACGAACAGCAGAACTGCGCCAATCGCAATCACCGCCTGACTGCGCCAATCATTGGCAAGGAACACAACAGGATCGTCGTCCATTTCCTTGCGATGCGCCAGAATCCACACGCGGATGATTATGTAGAGAACGATCGGAACAAGCGGCCAGATGAGCCATGGATAGGTATAAAGTTCCTGCACTGCGGCACTGTTGATATAGAGCGCCAGAACTACGACGGCGGTGAATCCGGAAGCAACACCGCTCTGGCCGACAATGTCTCTGTCTTCGGGACGATAGCCTCGGCCGGCGATACGGTCCTTTTCCGTGACCGTGGAGTGCTGCAATTCAACATAGCGTTTCACCAGGGCCAGCGACAGGAAGAAGAACATTGCAAATGCCGTCAGCCAGAAAGACTGCGGAATTTCGGTCGCCGCCGTACCGCCTAGCAGCCGCAGGGTGTAAAGCGCTGCAAGACAAATGACATCAACCAGCAATGCGCGCTTCAGCACCAGCGAATAGGCGGTCGTGGCAACCAGATAAAGACCGATAACCAGCGCAAAAATCGGCGGCAGGAAAAAGCAGGTTGCTACGGCAATCAACAAAAGCAGCGCCGACACCTTGAGGCCGAACGGAATACTCAATGCACCGCTTGCGAAGGGGCGCGAGCGCTTTCGGGTATGCTGGCGATCAAGCGGCAGATCAATGATATCATTGAGAATATAGATCGCTGAGGCGGCCGCAGAAAAGGCAATGAATGCAAGGATGGACGCTAACAGCACGTCGGGAAAGAAGATCGTGTGAGCAAGGATCGCCGGCACAAAAACCAGAAGGTTCTTGAGCCATTGATGCACACGCAGCATTTTCAGATAGGACTTGATGCCCGCTGCACTTTTCTCAAAGAGCCGACTATCATTGGCTTTCTGAAAACGCGCTGCTGCCCGATCCGGAGCAACGACGACCACCTTTCGCGCAGCTTCGAAGACCGCTATATCGGCGCGGTCGTTGCCAGCATAATCGAAGCCTTTCGGGCCATAATGTTCTGTGAGAGCACGCGCCTTGGCATGCGAAGAAAGATTGTTTTTGCCTGTCGTGGCTAAAACAGTCTCAAAAATACCAAGCTCCGAAGCAACCGCCTGTGCCAGCGGATCTGCTGCTGCAGTTGCCAGAACCAGCCTGCGCCCATTGGCATATTCCTGACGAAGGTACTCGAGAAATTCGTGCCGATAAGGCAACAAAGACGCATCAATGACGATCCGACGCGCGATTTGCTGCTTGAGGTGAGCCTTGCCTGACAAAAGCCAGATCGGCAGCAGGAAAAGATAAAGCGGATTCTTCTTCAGAAGAACGAAGGCGCTCTCCCAAAGCAAGTCGGTTGCGATGAGCGTTCCGTCGAGATCCACGGCCAGAGGCACGTCCTGACTTTTGAGCCGCTCATCCATTTCTCGTCATCACTCTCAAACCCGCCCCCGGCAACTCTCGTCAGCCAAGCCCCCTTGGCGACCCATAAGACGAAAGTACAAATGAACAATGATTAGTCTTCTCTGCAATCGATAATTGTTATTAACGGGCTTGTCTCTACCAAACTGCCCTTTAAACAATCACTACAAGTTTTGGTTAATAAACCCGCGATCCCAATAATTGCTGGTCTATCTTTTCATCGCGTAATATAAGGCGTTGATTATTTTCCAGTTTGATCTGCGCTTCTTGCACGAACGCCTCAGGTTTAGAGCCGACCATGAATATTGAATCTGCCTTGAATGACGGTGCCAATGTCTTCGAACTGGCACCAATTTCCCTGTGGCTTGAGGACTATAGCGGACTGCGTGCGCAGTTCGAACAATGGCGAAAACTCGGCGTTACAGATCTTAGGGCGTTTCTTCACGAAGACACGACCCGCTTGCGCATCTGCACAAGCCTCATCCGTGTTCTCAAGGTCAACCGCAAAACTCTGTCTCTTTATGAGGCGCGTGACGTCAACCATCTGATCGAAAATCTTGAGCGCGTTTTCCGCGACGACATGCTCGATCCGCATATTGAAGAAATGGTTCAGCTCTGGAACGGCGACAACGCCTTCATCAGCGATACAGTGAATTATTCGCTAGGCGGCAAGCGCCTCGACATCCAGCTCAAAGGCGTGGTTTTGCCGGGCCATGAGGAAAGCTGGGACCGCGTTCTTTTGTCCATCGAAGACGTGACAGCACGTGAAGAGGCCCGACGCGAGCAAAACAAGCACAAACAGCACGCAGAAGGCTTGTTTGAGCATTCTCCTGTCTCACTTTGGGTGGAAGACTTCAGCCGTATCAAACAGATGATGGACGATATCCGCGAGCGCGGCATCGTCGACTTCCGCGTTTTCACTGATGTACATCCTGAATTCGTGCGCCAATGCATGAGCGAAATTCGCGTTCTGGATATCAATCGGGAAACACTCGAACTGTTTCTCGCGCCAGACAAACAGACGCTTCTGCAAAACCTGCCGAACGTTTTCAAAGCCGATATGGAAACCAATTTCCGCGAGCAACTGATCGACCTGTGGAATGGCGTACTGTTTCAGCGCCGCGAAGTTGTCAATTATGCGCTCGACGGAACCGAACGGCATTTGCTCCTGCAATTCTCGGTCCTGCCCGGCCACGAAGAAGACTGGTCACTTGTTCAGGTCGCACTTGCAGACATTACAGCGCGCAAGAAAGCCGAAGCCTATCTCGAATATCTTGGCAAGCATGATGTGCTGACCAAGCTGCATAATCGCGCCTTCTATGTTGATGAGTTGAACCGCCTCGAGCGCAAGGGACACGCACTTGTCTCAATCATCATCATCGATCTCAATGGCCTGAAGGCAGCCAATGACCAGCTTGGACATGCGAGCGGCGATGGCTTGCTGCGCCGCATCGGTGAAGTGTTGAATGAGGCTGTAAAGCTGCCGGGCCATGCTGCCCGTATTGGCGGCGACGAATTTGCAGTCGTGCTGCCTTATGTCGATGAGCGCGGTGCAGAAGCCGTCATGGAAGATATCCGCCGACTGGTCGATATCAACAACCAGTATTACTCGCAGCTCAAAATCGAGCTTTCGATGGGCACCGCCACCAGCATGCCCGGCGAAAAACTGGAAACGGTTGCGAAGCGTGCAGACCTTCTGATGTATGAAGACAAGCGCATGCACTATTCAACGGAAGCGCTGCGAAAGTCACAACTTTCCTGATCAGTCATCAAACTTGATAATCGTCTTGCCCCGTGTGAGATCGGTGACAAGCTGCGCCAATTCACTTTGAACAGCGAGCGGCATCGCGCCGGTCATTTCCACACCGGTTGCTATGAAATTTTCGTTTGCAATGGTGACGTGCTCGACAGCCGTAAGACGCGCTTTAAGAAGTGCGTGATCTGAAAAATCACAAGCCAACGAAAAGCCGATCACCGGGATCACCTCGGTTTTCTCGGCTTGCCGCAGGCACATTGCCGCCGTGCCACCATAAGCCCGCATCAACCCCCCACTGCCAAGCAGAATGCCCCCGAACCAGCGCGTGACGACGACCACGATATTATCAAGCTGCTGCCCGTCGATTGCTTGCAGAATGGGTTTTCCTGCCGTGCCGCTCGGCTCGCCGTCGTCACTGAAACGGTAGTTCTGCCCGATGCGCCACGCCCAGCAATTATGGTTAGCCGCAAGATCGGAATGCTCAGTCAGAAAATCCTTAGCCGCCTGTTCATTTGCCACTGGCGCAGCAATGGCCAGAAACCGGCTCTTCTTGATCTCCTGCGTGATGGTTTCAATGCGACTGATGGTGAACATGGCTATCCTGCAAACGGTATTTTTGCGACCTAGCATTTTACGTTGCGGATGACGACTCCTTATGCCTGCGTTAGCATTGCACACATACAAACTAGGGTATAAGGCATTGAAAAATGAGCTGCGCTTCCTGCCTGCCGCTCACCCCTGCCGATAATATGAAAGGTCCGCCGATGTTCGATCTGATTGTAAGAAACGCCAATCTTCCCGACGGACGTGAACAGCAGGACATTCTGGTCAAGGACGGCAAGATCGCCGATATCGTACCCTCCAGGGGCGAACATCAGGCAGCCAAGGAAATCGATGCAACCGACCGGCTCGTAACCCCGCCATTCGTCGATCCGCATTTCCATATGGACGCGACCCTGTCGCTCGGCCTGCCGCGCCTCAACCGTTCCGGTACTCTTCTTGAAGGTATCGCGCTCTGGGGCGAATTGAAGCCGATGCTGACCGTTGAAGCCATGGTCGAGCGCGCGCTGCGTTATTGCGATCTGGCCGTTTCGCAGGGCCTGCTGGCAATCCGCAGCCACGTCGATGTCAGCGACCCGCGCCTTCTCACAGCGACCGCGATGATTGAAGTACGCGAGAAGGTAAAGCCTTATATCGATCTGCAGCTCGTGGCCTTCCCGCAGGACGGTTATTACCGTTCGCCGGGCGCGGTCGATCTCGTCAATCGCTCGCTCGATATGGGTCTTGATGTCGTGGGCGGCATCCCGCATTTCGAGCGCACAATGGCCGATGGCGCCGCTTCGCTCGAAGAACTCTGCCGCATTGCTGCTGAACGCGGCCTGCCGGTCGATATCCATTGCGATGAAAGCGATGATCCGATGTCGCGCCATGTCGAAACGCTGGCCGCGCAGACAATGCGCTTCGGCTTGCAGGGCCGCGTTTCCGGTTCGCACCTCACCTCCATGCATTCCATGGACAATTATTACGTCTCGAAGCTCATTCCGCTGATTGCGGAAGCGAAGATGAACGCCATTCCGAACCCGCTCATCAACATCACGCTACAGGGCCGTGCCGACACTTATCCGAAGCGCCGTGGCATGACCCGTGTGCCGGAACTGATGGCTGCCGGTGTCAATGTCGCCTTTGGCCATGATTGCGTTATGGACCCCTGGTACTCGATGGGTTCCGGCGACATGCTTGAAGTTGGCCATATGGCTGTCCATGTTGCGCAGATGACTTCAATCGAAGGCAAGAAGCAGGTTTTCGATGCACTCACTGTCAATTCCGCCAAGGCGCTCAGCCTCGAAGGCTATGGCCTTGCCAAGGGTTGCAATGCCGACTTCGTGGTGCTGCAGGCACGTGACCCGATTGAAGCACTGCGCCTCAAGGCCAACCGCCTGACCGTCGTCAAGCGCGGCAAGATCATCGCTGAGACCCCACAACGCATCAGCGCGCTCAACCTCGAAGGTCGCCCGTCATCGGTTGACGGGGCAGATTACGCGCCAATCAGCTAACAATATCAGCAGTTTCGGCCTACCCGGCAGATTGCCGGATGAGCGAACAGGAACAGTCGCGGCTGGAAAAGTCGTGCCTATTTTTGAGGCCGCGACCTAATTCGCTTGTATTCGAGGCAGATTGAGCAAAGATAGAACCGTTGCTCATACATTCTGCTCACACAAAACGAAGCAACCGGCAGTGCAGTCCCGGCACGCCGAAAACACACACGAGGGGTCCATGGCCAAAATCATCAAAACATCGAACTTTACCCGCCGCGACATTCTTGCGATGTCTGCGGCTCTCGGTGCAACCGCCATCACAACGCGCGTTTTTGCGGCTGACGAGAAGCTCAAGGTTGCGGGCATTCACGCTTCGCCGGTCGAAAATGCGTGGAACTCGCGTCTTCATGAAGCGCTCAAGCAGGCGCATGACGAAGGCGTCATCGAATATGTATTCTCCGAAGGCGTTTCAGCCAGCGATTACCCACGCGCCATGCGCGAATATGCCGAACAGGGCATCAAGCTGATCGTCGGCGAATCTTATGCCGTTGAACGCGAAGCGCGTCAGGTTGCAGGCGACTATCCGCAAACCACATTCATCATGGGCTCTTCCGGCAAAGAACAGGGCGACAATTTCGGTGTTTTCGGCACATGGAATTTTGAAGCAGCCTACCTTGCAGGTATGCTCGCCGGCGGCATGAGCAAGTCGGGCACTTTCGGTTCAGTCGGCGCTATTCCAATCCCTGAAGTCAACATGCTCATCAATGCGTTTCAGGAAGGCGTGAAAGAAACCCGCCCGGATGCGAAGTTCAATGCATCGTTCATCGGCACGTTCTTCGATCCACCGAAGGCACGCGAAGCTGGCCTCGCCCAGATCGACGCTGGCGCAGACATTCTGTTTGGCGAACGCATTGGTACAGCAGACGCTGCCAAGGAACGCGGCATCAAGGCAATCGGCTCGCTGATCGACTATACACCGCGCTATCCAGACACTGTCTTCGCCAATGCGATGTGGTACTTCCGCCCGATCCTCAATGCAGCCATTGCTGATGTTAAGGCTGGATCGCCAACCGGCAAGGATTACACACCATTCAGCCTCATGAAGGAAGGCGGTAACGATATCGTTTACGTCAAGGGCGCTGCGCCTGCAGAAGTTGAAGCTAAGATGGAAGCGCGCCGTGCCGAGATCAAGGCAGGCACTTTCAAGATCGAGCCAAATCCGGCTGAGCCTAAGTAATAAACATTCACGGCAGCAGAAGTGGCACTCGATATGAAGCAACAGGATGCAACCGCGCTCGCCAACGCGATCGCGAAGGGCGTTTTGACCGCACGAGAGGCTATGGATGCTGCCGTTGAAGCCGCAGAAAAATGGCGCCCTCTGGGCGCCATTGCATATCTCGACGCAGAACTTGGGCGCAGCAATGCGACTGCCGTCGATACCAATCCGGACAAAGCACCTTTTGCTGGTGTGCCATCGCTGTTCAAAGATCTGGGCGGACCTTGCGCTGGCCTGCCAATCCGCCTTGGCTCACGCGCCTGTGCAGATGCGCCGCTCGAACTTGATTCAGAACTGGCCGCGCGACTGCGCAAAGCCGGACTGAATTTCTTTGGAACGACAACCGTGCCGGAGTTCGGCATGGCGCTTGCCAGTGAACCTCTCGACGGCCCCGTCGCGCGACATCCCTTCGATGAGAGGCTGTCCCCTGCCGGTTCATCTGGCGGCGCTGCAGCAGCTGTTGCAGCGGGCATCGTTTCGATAGCACACGCCACAGATGCTGGTGGCTCGATCCGCGTTCCAGCGGCCACATGCGGACTTATTGGTTTGAAGCCAAGCCGTGGTGCCATGCCAGCCGGTCCGCTTTTCGGCAATTATCTTGCAGGCATTGCGAGCGAATTTACCCTTTGTCGTTCAATCCGCGATGCAAAAACTTTGTTCCCACTTGTCGCTGGCAAGATCGAAAGCTTCCTTCCCGACGTAGCACTTGCATCAGACACAGTGCCCGAAAAATTGCGCATCGGCATTATTTCAGGCGATCTCGGTAAATATCCGGTGACGGCTGAACGCAAACAAGTGGTTGCTGACGCCGCGCACTTTCTGGAAGCACAGGGCCACGCGATCCGTGCCATCGATGCAGGTGTGCTTTCATCACTCATCGATGCCAGCGCTACAGCCTTTGACCGGATTATCTCAGCCAATCTCGCATCGGCAATTGATGCTTTTTCGATGGATGAAGCAAAACTCGAAAGACTGACACAAGCTGTCGCTTCGCGTGGGCGCAAGCTCGGCGCTATCGAGCTTTATGACGCCATGAATGGCGGCGTGATGACCGCCTATCAGCTCTGGCAGATTTTCCATGATGTCGATGTACTGATTACGCCGATGCTCGCAAGCGCTCCACAGCCAATCGGCTCTTACGCGATGGATCACGACGATGTGGACGCACATTGGCATAAGATGAATGAATTTGCGCCTTATGCGGCCCTGGCCAATATTTCCGGTTTCCCGGCGCTTTCCATGCCTTTTGGCGAGGACGCAAATGGTATGCCACTTGCAATTCAGTTGATTGGACGAATGGGAGCGGACAATCTTCTCTTGAACCTTGGCGAGCGTCTGGAGGAGGACCAGCGTTGGCAGCACAGATTTCCCGTTGCGGGGTTGAACACATGACCACCACAGTTCTTGAACTGCAAAACATCACCAAGCGGTTTGGCGCGCTTACCGCCAATGACGATATTTCGTTAAAGCTTGAGCGCGGCGAAATCCTCGCTTTCTTAGGCGAAAACGGCGCTGGCAAAACCACGCTGATGAATATCCTCTTCGGCCATTATGTGCCCGACGAAGGCCGCGTTTTCGTCAAGGGCGAGGAAATCCCGCAGGGCAAGCCCCGCGCCGCCATCGATGCAGGCGTTGGCATGGTGCACCAGCATTTCACGCTCGCGCCCAATCTCACCGTGCTTGAAAACATCATCACCGGCACCGAAAGCCTCTGGAAGCTCAAATCAGCGCACAGTGCTGCCCGCAGCAAGATTGCGGAAATCGCCAAGCGCTTTGGCTTGCAGGTCGATCCCGATGCGCGGCTTGGGGATCTGTCTGTTGGCGAGCAACAGCGCGTGGAAATTCTCAAAGCGCTCTATAACGACGCCGATATTCTGATCCTTGACGAGCCGACCGCCGTTCTGACGACACAGGAAGCCGAAAACCTCTTTGCGACACTGAAAGAGATGGCGCGTCAGGGCCTGTCGCTGATCTTCATCTCGCACAAACTGCATGAAGTCATGTCGGCAGCCGACCGCGTTGTCGTCCTGCGCGGCGGCAAGGTTGTGGCGGAGCGCAAGGCTTCCGAAACCTCGAAGGAGGAACTCGCCGAACTGATGGTTGGCCGTCGTGTTTCGCGCCCTTCGCTTGCAGCAGCTACGCCCGGCGAAACCTTGCTGGAAGCAAAGAATGTGTCCGTGGTTGAGGATGGCGCGACCCGCCTTAGCGATCTCAACTTTCACCTCCGCGCTGGCGAAACGTTAGGTATCATCGGTGTTTCGGGCAATGGGCAGGCAGCGCTCGGGCGTCTCGTTTCCGGCCTCAGCCAGCCTGCCAAGGGATCGCTTGTGATGTTCGGACAGGCCATCACCAAATTCGATCCACGCCAGTTTGTTGCGGAAGGTGTCGGCCGCATTCCAGAGGATCGCAATGCCGAAGGGGCAATCGGCGATCTGACACTCTGGGAAAATGCTGTGCTTGAACGCGTGCGCGATCCGCAGTTTTCCAATGGTCTTCTGGTCAACCGCACAGCTGCGCGCGAGTTCACCGATCGCATCATCAAGGATTTCGATGTGCGTGGCGGGACGCCCGACAGCCGCATTCGCCTGCTATCCGGCGGCAACATGCAGAAGCTTATTCTGGGTCGCAATCTTGAAACTGCCCCTCGTATCCTGATTGCGGCACAGCCGACACGCGGCCTCGACGAAGGTGCAGTTGCGGCCGTCCATGCCCGCATTCTGGAGGCGCGCGCCAAGGGTGCCGCCGTGCTGCTAATCTCGGAAGACCTGGATGAAATCATCGGCCTTGCCGACCGCGTGCAAGCCATCGTCAAGGGCAGGCTGTCACCACCAATTGATGCAAGCGAGGCCAACGCGCAAAGACTGGGCCTGATGATGGCTGGCGAATGGCAGACTAATTCCACAAAGGGGCTGAACTGATGCGTATTGAACGACGCGAAACACGGCCCATGGCACTGGTGGCAACCGCTCCGGTGATCGCCGTTCTTGCTGCCTTTGTGCTTGCTGGCCTGTTGATTGCAAGCGCTGGCGCGCCGGTCTTTGAATCCTTCCGCCAGATTGCGATTGGAGCCTTCGGCACGAAGCTTTCAATCACCGAAACACTGACACGTGCCACACCCTTGATGCTGACCGGACTTGCTGCGGCTGTCGCTTTCCGGTCCAAGCTGTGGAATATCGGCGCAGAAGGCCAGTTCTATATGGGGGCGCTGGCAGTTGTAGCACTTGGCACACAATTGGCGCTTCCTGCCCCGCTGCTCATTCCGCTTCTGCTGATCGTTGGCGCGATTGCTGGCATGATTTTCCTGCTTATTCCCCTCGGTCTTCGCCTGCGCTTCGGTGTTGATGAAGTCGTGACCACGCTGCTTCTCAATTTCGTTGCCGTGCTGTTCGTCTCGATGATGATCGAAGGCCCGATGAAAGACCCGCTCGCTTTCGGCTGGCCCCAATCGGAACCTGTACCGGATGCCGCCGTTCTGCCGAAAATCATGGCCGGCATGCGCCTCCATATCGGCATTCTGATCGCCATCGCGCTCGCTCTTATCATCGCCTATGTTCAGAATCGCACCGTCTTCGGCCTTGAGACCAAGGCTGCCGGTCTCAATCCGCAAGCCGCACGCTTTGCAGGCGTTCCGCTTGGCAAGACGCTGGTGAAAGTCGCCTGTATTTCCGGTGGTCTTGCAGGCCTTGCAGGCGCGATACAGGTCATGGGCGTGAAAGGTTACGTCACGACCGATCTCTCACCGGGCTTCGGCTATTCCGGCATTATCGTTGCCATGCTGGCCAATCTGAACCCAATCGGAGCAATCTTCTCCGCACTTTTTGCTGCCGCAATGTTTGTTGGGGCTGACGGCATGAGCCGCGCCATCGGCATTCCAAGCTTCATTGCCGATGTTACCGTGGCTCTGTCACTTCTGACCATGCTGGTTGCTCTGTTCTTCACACAATACAGGATCGCCCGATGAACGAGTTGATGGATATCCTGCTCTCCGCTGGCCTCTGGGTCTCGGTTCTTCGCATTGCCACGCCACTGATCTTCGGCACACTCGGCGCGCTTTATTGCGAACGTGCGGGCGTGCTCAATCTCGGCATCGAAGGCATTATGACCTTTGGTGCGATGATCGGCTGGCTGACGGTTTATAATGGTGCGGATCTCTGGGTCGGCGTGCTCGCAGCCGCTGCGTCAGGCGCGCTGTTCGGCCTGCTTCATGCGGCCCTCACCGTGCCGCTTGGCCTGTCGCAGCACGTAGTCGGCCTCGGCATCACGCTGTTTGCGTCGAGCCTCAGCTATTTCCTGTTCCGTCTTCTGGTGCCGCTTTCATCGACGCCGCCCACAATCACACCATTCCAGCCCATCAATCCATCCTGGCTTGCGGATATTCCGTTTATCGGACAGGTCCTCGGAACACAGACAGCCCTCACATGGATCGCCATTCCGCTGGCTCTCCTGCTTGGTTACGTGCTTTTCCGCACGCCGCTCGGCCTTGCCATCCGCATGACTGGCGAAAACCCACATGCTGCCGAAGCGCAAGGCATCAACCCGATTCGCGTTCGTATCTTCACGATCATGTTCGGCAGCGCCTTAATGGCTGTCGGCGGCTCTTTTCTGACACTCTCCGCTTTCAACTCGTTCTTCCCCACTATGATGCAGGGACGAGGCTGGGTATGCATTGCACTCGTCGTATTTGCCTCGTGGAAGCCTGCCCGCGCGCTTCTGGGCGCATTGCTCTTCGCACTGTTTGATGCGTTCCAGCTGCGCCTGCAGACGGTCTATGGCAAGGTCGTGCCTTACCAGCTCTTCCTGATGATCCCTTACATCATGTCGATTGTGGCGCTCATCGTCATGGCGCGCCGCGCACGTGTTCCGCAGGCACTGATGCAGCCTTATCGTCGCGGCGAGCGATGAGCAAAAAAGCGGCGGCATGTTTGCCGCCGCTTTTATATTATAATCAGGCGCTATAGCGCTTCTGACCATCCATCCAGGTTTCACTGACCTTGATCTTGCTGATCTTCGTCGGCTCAACCTTCGTCGGGTCTTCTTCGAGAATCGCGAAATCAGCGCATTTGCCTTCTTCGAGACTTCCGACAATATCATCCATCCTGCAATGATAGGCCGCATCAATGGTTACGGCGCGCAGCGCCTGCTCCACAGGGATACGCTCATCGGGAAAGAACACGTCGCCCCCGTCATTCATGACACGTGCGACAGCATCCTCGACATAGCGCAGCGGTTCAATCGGCGTCACATTCCAGTCAGAGTGAAATGAAATACGCAGGCCTTCAGCCAGTGCGGTTGCACATGGGTCGTAGAATTTCGCACGATCAGGTCCAAGAATTTCGTCACGAAAGGCCTTGCCCCACCAGCGCACATGTCCGATGAGAAAGGAGGGTTGCAGCCCGAGCTCTTTTGCCTTTTGCATCTGGTCCTGATGGAAGACGCTGCAATGCTCAATGCGATGACGATGATCATCACGCGGCATTTCCTTCAACACCGCTTCATAGGCTGCGATCGTTGCATCGATTGCCGCATCACCATTGGCGTGAACACCGACCTGCCAGCCGCCCTGATGCGCACGACGGACCGCAGCGGTCAACTGTTCAAGCGTATAGTTCATCGCGCCACGATCATTTGTCCCGAGATAGTTTTCACGCTGATAGCCGGTGCGGGCCTGATTGGAACCGTCAGCCCAGGCTTTGATGCCATCATAGCGATAAAGATCGCTGCCACGTCCCGGTTTGATGTTCATTTTCTCCCACTGATCCATGGCGGTCGAGACCAGCATGCCGCGATATCGGATCGGCGGGTTCTGCGACATAACCTGATCCAGCAGTGCCAGATGCTCTGCTGGCGCCATCATTCCTACACCGCAGTCATGCAGCGATGTGCAGCCAACCGATGCAGCCTTATCGAGCATACGCCGGATACTGGTCGAGACGTCAGCCGCCGTAGGCAGGGGCATTTTCTCGATAAATGCATTGAACGCAGGCGGCTCTTCAAGACGACCGCTCAATTGACCGTTGGGTGTTTTGACGTAACGCGCCTCAGGAGGGTTCGGTGTCTTATCGGTGATGCCTATCAGCGCAAAGGCCTTGCTATTGGCATAAGCGATGTGGCCGTTGCTCTCCATCATGAAAAATGGATTGTTCGGTGCCAGCTCATCCAGCTCTGCCAAGGTCGGGATATGAGCCCCCTTGGTGATGCTGGGATCGAATTGCTTGGCGCGCACCCATTCGCCTTCACCGGCCTTGCTGACGCCATTACGCAGCATGCTCCAGACCTGCTCGAATGTCGGCGTGGTGATAGGGCTGACGTCGATCCAGTCATCCATGACGACAAAGACCGAATGCATATGCGGATCGATCAGACCCGGCATCAGCGTTCTGCCATCCAGCTCTACAATACGTGTAGTTTTATCACGAAACTTGTCGACATGCTCTGCGGTGCCGACTGCGAGGATACGGTTTCCACGCACAGCGATTGCCTCGGCGTTCGGTGTTTCGGAATTAAGCGTGAGAATGGTTCCGTGACGGAAGATCACATCGGCCGGAGCATTAGCGCTCGACAGGTTGCCCTTGGCCATTGCGGGCTCCACCGCCGTTGCGGCAAAGGCCGTGGCAGCAGCACCGCCCATGTATTTAAGGAAGTCGCGTCGTGAAGTCGTGTGCTTAAATACAGCCATCAGTCCGGGATTGCAGGCTAAACACATGGGTCGTAATTCCTATAAATGGGGGAATATTTTGCCTTACCCATCAAAAAGAACAACAAAAATCATAAATAGGCAAATAAAATAAGAATTCCATATTTATATTATAATTATCTAAAACATTTATCACTTATACTAAGTACAACATTACATAAAACTTGAAACAAAAACGGCGCCCGAAGGCGCCGTTCTTCTGTAAATCAAGCAGATCAAGCAACGCTCGACTTGCCGCTCTTTTCAAAGCGCTTGCGTTCATTTGGATCAAGATAGAGCTTGCGCAGGCGGATCGACTTTGGCGTCACTTCAACCAGTTCGTCGTCCTGAATCCACGACAGAGCGCGTTCCAGTGTCATACGGATCGGAGGCGTCAGCTTAACTGCTTCGTCCTTGCCCGAGGCGCGAACGTTGGTGAGCTTCTTGCCCTTCAATACGTTGACTTCCAGATCGTTATCGCGGCTGTGAATGCCGATCAGCATGCCCTGATAAACCTTGACGCCAGCATCAATGATCATCGGACCACGATCTTCAAGGTTGAAGAGAGCGTAGGCAACTGCTTCACCCTGATCGTTGGAAATCAGAACGCCATTGTTACGGCCAGCGATTTCGCCCTTGTATGGCTGATAATCATGGAACAAACGGTTCATGATCGCCGTGCCGCGCGTATCGGTCAGAAGTTCCGACTGATAGCCGATAAGACCACGGGTCGGTGCGTAGAAGACCATGCGTACGCGATTGCCGCCCGACGGACGCAGCTCGACCATTTCGGCCTTGCGCTCGGACATCTTCTGAACAACGGTGCCGGAATATTCTTCATCAACGTCGATGACGACTTCTTCGACCGGCTCGAGCATTTCGCCGTTTTCGCCTTCTTTCATGACGACGCGCGGACGCGAAACGCCAAGCTCGAAGCCTTCACGGCGCATGTTTTCGATCAGAACAGCAAGCTGCAATTCGCCACGACCGGAAACGAAGAAGGAATCCTTCTCGCTTGATTCTTCGATCTTGAGCGCAACATTGCCTTCAGCTTCTTTCATCAGACGGTCGCGGATAACGCGGCTCGTTACCTTATCGCCTTCGGTGCCAGCATATGGGCTGTCATTGACGATGAAGGACATGGTCACTGTTGGCGGATCGATTGGCTGTGCTTCAAGCGGCACGCTTACCGAAGGATCGCAGAATGTGTCAGCAACCGTACCTTTGGAAAGACCAGCAATCGCAACGATGTCGCCTGCATGGGCTTCATCGATTGCCTGGCGCTCAATACCGCGGAACGCAAGGATCTTCGAAATACGGCCAGTTTCCAGAAGCGAACCGTCCTGACCAAGAACCTTGACGGCCTGGTTCGACTTGATCGAGCCCGAATGAATACGACCAGTGATGATGCGGCCAAGGAATGGATCGGCTTCAAGGATCGTACCGATCATGCTGAACGGACCTTCAGCAACCTTAGGCTGCGGAACGTGCTTGAGAACCAGATCGAACAGCGGAGCCAGACCTTCGTCCTGCGGACCTTCCGGGTTCAGCGCCATCCAGCCGTTACGGCCCGAACCGTAAAGAACCGGGAAGTCGAGCTGTTCGTCGGTGGCATCGAGATTGGCGAAGAGGTCGAAGACTTCGTTGATGACTTCTTCATGACGGCCATCCGGACGGTCGATCTTGTTGATCGCGACGATTGGCTTCAGGCCAACCTTGAGCGCCTTGCCAACGACGAACTTCGTCTGTGGCATTGGGCCTTCAGCGGCGTCAACGAGAACGATAGCACCGTCTACCATCGAAAGGATACGCTCAACTTCACCGCCGAAGTCGGCGTGGCCTGGCGTATCGACGATGTTGATGCGGGTGTTCTTCCAGACAACCGAAGTTGCCTTGGCGAGAATGGTGATGCCGCGCTCGCGCTCGATATCGTTGGAGTCCATCATGCGTTCTGCAACGCGCTGATTGTCACGGAAAGAGCCGGACTGCTTCAGCAGTTCGTCGACCAGTGTGGTTTTGCCATGATCGACGTGTGCGATAATAGCGATATTACGCAATTCCATATGGAGATCACTTCTATATGAGTTGGGAGCCGCGCCAAGATGGATGCACGGAAAATCAATGGGGCGCTCTTACAGGTTTTTTTGCCTTTTAGAAAGGGGCAGCGCGAAACTGCCCCTCAATTAACCCGAAAAGGCCGGATTTATTTGCTTTTTTACACTGCCATTCTGACAGTTTTTTGTCGGCCAGGCCTATAAAAGCGTTCCAGACAAAATTACCAGCGCAACACTGAAGTAGATCACAAGGCCCGTCACGTCGACCAAAGTGGCAACAAAAGGTGCTGATGCACTGGCTGGATCAAACCCAAGTCGTTTGAGAATGAATGGCAGCATCGAACCCGTTACCGAGCCGAATGTCACAATACAGACCAGCGCCATGCCGACTGTTGCGGCTACCAGAATCCAGTGCTCGCCGTAATCGTAAATACCGAGCTTCTGCCACAGCGCGATACGCACCATGCCAATCAGGCCCAGAAAGCTGCCCAGTGCCAGACCGGTCGGCACTTCGCGGATCGCGACCCGCCACCAGTCTTTAAGCCTGACTTCCTGAAGTGCAAGCGCGCGGATGATCAGTGACGTTGCCTGTGAGCCGGAATTGCCGCCCGAAGACATGATGAGCGGAATGAACAGCGTCAGCACTAGTGCTTTTTCCAATTCCAGTTCAAAATGCTGCATGGCACTTGCCGTCAGCATTTCGCCCAGAAACAGGATGCCCAGCCAGCCCGCACGCTTCTTGAGCATCTCGCCAAAGCCGATACGCATATAAGGTTTGTCAAGCGCCTCCATACCACCGAAGCGATAAGCGTCTTCACTGGCTTCTTCTGTCATGGCATCCAGCACATCATCGACAGTTACAATGCCGATGATGTGGCGGCTGTCATCAACGACAGGAACGGCCAACAGGTCGTGCTTACGGAACAGACGCGCGACATCCTCGCGATCCGCATGTGGCGAGATCGTGATCGGATCGTCATCACGAGCAAGAGACAGGATCGGCTCGTCCAGCTCACGAATGATCAGACGGCGCAAACTGACAACACCCAGCAAAACGCGGCTTTGTGGATCAACCACATAGATTGCGTAAACAGTCTCACGCGTGCGCTCGACCTTGCGGATATGGTCGAGCGTCTGCCCGACATTCCAATTGGAAGGCACAGTGATGAATTCGATGGTCATCAAGCTACCAGCCGTGTTCGGCGGATAGCCCATGAGCTTCTTCAGCGCAGCCTTGGTTTCAGGCGCAAGAATGGGAAACAAACGCGCGCGATCGGCATCTTCCAGTTCCTGAAAGACATCGGTAGCACGGTCAGCGGACATACCATCAAGCAACAAACTGGCAGTGTTTGGAGGAAGGATGGCCAGAATTTCGGTTGCACGTTCCAGCTCCGGCTGGTCGAGCAGGCGGATAGCGTCTTCGTGGGAGAGTTGGGCGATAACGGCTACTGCGTCATCGGCATCCAGCTCATTGACGATCTCGACCGCATCGCCCGTACGAATATCGGCGAGGCGGCTGGCAATTGCTGCAGCAGGGAGGTCGGCAACATTGAGCACTTCAGAGACGAAGTTGTTGTCGGGCTTAAGGCCGGTCATGGGCTTGCCTTTCTGTCGATCCGCCGTCAAAGACAGACCGTGCAAGCCGACCTCAAGCGATCAGATCACGAACTGCCTTGACGGCTGAAACAATCGACTGTGACTGTCGCTTGGCATAAGAGAATAAAGCTCCGGTTGAAATGCAGCCAGATAAAATGCGGCTGCGAGCGTGATGTGCCCCCGACGGCCCTCAAAGTCAAGCCCCGGCGCACGATGATGAAAGCTTTTTCATACTTGGTTTTAACTTGTCTGCTGCAAACGCAACCACAGCAGAAAAGCAATCGCGGCAATGAAGCCAAGAGCCGGGATCAGCGTTGCAAAAGCAATGACCGGATCACCCATAAGAGCCGCGATTGCACCGCCGGCAAGCCCGCCTCCCATTTGAAAGAAACCCATCATTGCGGATGCAGCACCCGCCATTTTGGGAAACGGCGCCATGCCCGCTGACGTCATCACAGGCATCACCAGAGCAACGCCGAAAGCAAAGAGCGCCATCGGCAACATCACGAGCAAATAGGATGGCTCGAAAATGCGCAGCAGCGTTGCGATAAGAATACTGGCAATGACCATGGCGACATATCCGGCCGCGGCCAGCTGTCGGGGACGATAGGCCTGCATCAACCGCCGAAACAGCAGACTGCCCGCAAAATAACAGCTCGTTTGCAGAAGCAGTCCCATGCCAAATTGTGTGGCCGTCATGCCCACGCGTCCCATCAGGATGAAGGGCAGAATGGTCGCCGCCGTGTATAACCCGCCAGTCGTACCGCCGACCCCAAGGCTTGCGTAAATGAATTGGCGGCTGGTCAGCAGTGTGCGGTAAGAGCGCAGCAGTTCATTCGGTCGAATCCGGCTAAGATCACGAGTGACCGTTTCCTTGATGATGAAGATCGCCATCAGGACGACCAGAATGCCCAGGCAGACCATTACGATGAAAATTGCCTGCCAGCCGAAGAGCTCCATGGTGAGACCACCCAATGTCGGCGCCACAGCCGGTCCCACCGCAATGACAATGCCTATGAGGTTCATCACACGGGCCGATGCCTCATGGGTGAAAAGATCACGCACGATTGCGCGTGAAATCGTAACCCCTACAGCCGCTCCCACGCCTTGCAGAAACCGTGCCACCAACAGCATATCGATGGTCGTTGCGAATAGAGCGAGGATGCTGGCAGCAAGGTAAATCACCATGAAGGCGATCGTGATGGGCCTTCGCCCGAAGCCGTCCGACAACGGCCCGCAGATAAGCTGCGAAAAGCAAAAGCCTGCGAGATAGACCGATATGGTGAGCTTCACCATCGCTTCTGTCGTGCCAAAGGCATGAACAATCTCGGTCATGGCTGGCGTATAGAGCGCCATCGACATGAGGCCCAGTGCGGCCAGAAGGCCACCGATAACGCCGACCCGCAATTCGCTCATCACTGGCTTTGCATCCTGGGCGGTGTGATGATCAGGCGCCACATTCATGGATTGCTACAATCGCTCTCGGCCAGACAGCGGTGGAAACCCGCAACCCAAGGCCTAATCTTTGAGGAAAATTAAGTACCCACATTTTCATGAGAGCAAGCCGTCTTTCATCCCTATTCTCTGCATGGGGCACGGTCAAGCAAAGGCCCACCCGCAGAACGCCCATTCAGACCGAAAGCTTAGGAAACACCCTTGCCCCGCTGTCATTGAGCTCCTAAGTCTGGTGAATATCGAATTCATTTGAGTGAGAGTTTCATGATGTCCGACAAGCCCACCTATAATCACGCACTGACCGAATGGAATGGACCTCTGGGGTTGCCGGATTTCGCTGCGTTCAAGGATGATGATTTCGCACCCGCATTCGAGGCTGCACTTGCGGAAGATCTTGCCGAAGTGGAAGCCATTGCCAATGAAACCACTGAGCCAACTATTGAAAATACGCTCAAGGCTTTGCAGCTAACCGGCAAATCCCTCGACCGCGTATCTTCGGTTTTCTGGATGCGCGCTGGAGCGCACAGCAATGATGATATCCAGGCGCTGGAGCGCGAGATCGCTCCAAAAATGTCGCGGCACTACTCGCGCATCATGATGGACCCTAAATTGTTTGCGCGCATCGATGCGCTTTATGAAAATCGCGACCATCTTGATCTGGATATCGAAACCAAGCGCGTGCTGGAAAAAACCTGGAAAGGGTTTGTTCGTTCCGGTGCCAGGCTTGATGAAGCTGGCAAGAAGGAACTGGCGGGCATCAATGAAAAGCTTGCCGGGCTTGGTGCGCGCTTCGGTCAGAACGTGCTGAAGGATGAATCAAGTTGGGCGCTTTTCATCACGGATGAAGCCGACCTCGCAGGCCTTCCGGATTTCCTCAAAAACGCCATGCAAAGTGCGGCAGCAGAGCGCGGCCAGCCCGACGCATGGGCGGTTACGCTATCACGTTCGATTGTCGAGCCGTTCCTTTCCTTCTCGGAAAACCGCGAATTGCGCGAACAGGCCTTTAACGCATGGGGCAAGCGCGGCGAAAATGGCGGCGAGACCGACAATCGCGAGATTGTGCGCGAAATGGTGGAACTGCGTGAGCGCAAGGCTCATCTGCTCGGTTACGCCAATTTCGCGGCCTACAAGCTCGACGACACCATGGCCAAGACGCCGAAAGCCGTTATGGACCTGCTGGAACCTGTATGGGACAAGGCCCGCGCCAAAGCGCATGAAGAAGAAACCGAACTTGAACGGCTGATTGTGGCCAATGGTGGAAACCACAAGGTTGCGCCGTGGGACTGGCGCTTTTATGCGGAAAAGCTTCGTGCTGAACGTTTCGCGTTCGATGAGGCGGAATTGAAGCCATATCTGCAGCTCGAAAAAATCATTGAAGCAAGCTTCGATGTGGCGACCCGTCTTTTCGGCATCCGTTTCGAGGAGAAGAAAGGCATCACCACATGGCATCCGGACGTAAGGGTGTTTCAGGTCCTGAATGCCGATGGCAGCGAACGCGGTCTTTTCCTCGGCGACTATTTCGCCCGCACCTCCAAGCGCTCCGGTGCATGGATGAGCGCATTGCAATCAAGCCATAAGCTCGATGCCGGGCAAAAGCCGATCATCTACAATGTGATGAATTTTGCAAAACCCAAGGCCGGTGAACCAGCGCTGCTTTCGCTGGACGACGCGCGCACATTGTTCCATGAGTTCGGCCATGCGCTGCATGGGCTTCTGTCGGATGTGACCTGGCCAGCAGTTTCCGGCACCGCCGTTTCGCGCGACTTTGTCGAACTGCCGTCACAGCTCTATGAACATTGGCTGACAATCCCCGCTGTTCTTGAAAAATATGCCGTGCATTATCGCACGGGCGAAGCGATGCCAAAGGCGCTGCTCGACAAGGTGCTCGCGGCCCGCTCGTTCAATGCAGGGTTCAACACGGTCGAATTCACCTCGTCGGCACTTGTCGATATGGCTTTTCATACGGGCAATGAAAAGATCACCGACCCACTGGCTTTTGAGGCAGCAACACTGAAAAAGCTGTCGATGCCTGATGCCATCATCATGCGTCATCGCACGCCGCACTTCACCCACGTTTTCTCCGGTGATGGCTACTCAGCCGGTTACTATTCCTACATGTGGTCGGAAGTGCTGGATGCCGATGCATTCTCGGCATTTGAAGAAACGGGCGATGCGTTCAACCCGGAACTGGCTGCGAAGCTCAAACAATATATCTATTCTGCCGGAGGCAGCCGCGATCCGGAAGAGCTTTACAAAGCCTTCCGCGGCAAGATGCCAACGCCGGATGCAATGATTGAAAAGCGTGGGTTAAATTAAGAGTATCTCAATAAAAAGGCCGGGGAACCGGCCTTTTCAGTTCTTGTGGCTGAGAACATTCACAAGACGTCCATAGGGATCACGCACAAAGAAACGGCGCACGCCCCATTCTTCATCACTCGGTCCATATTCGACAGCAAAGCCAGCAGCAGTCATCCGCTCAAGCACTGCATCAACATCATCGACTTCGATGGAAAGATCGGGCACTGGCGTGCCCGATCCGCCTTCGGTGGCAAAGCTGATCTGCACCCGCGCGTCCGCATCAGCGGCATAGGTCACGATCCAGCCGTGGTCCATCACCACATCGAGTTCCAGCACGTCTCCATAGAAACGCTTCGCGGCCGACAGATTATCGGCGGCTATATTGGATACGATGCGGCGGACGGCCATCAATATTCGCCGAGTTTGATGTCCGGCGTATAGTCGACGCCGTCGACTTCTTTCACCACTGGCTGGCCGCAATGCAGAACACCCGTTGCCGCGTTGAATGCATAGGTCGGGGAGCCGTAAAGCTGCCAGCCCTTGTTAAGCGCTGCGGTAACGCGGTGGCAGAATGCGGAATCGTCCGGGCCAGTGATGAAACGGTAGAGCTTCATAATCTTTCTTCCTTTGTTATGATTATGAGTTGGATTTCGCGAGCAGGCGCTCAGCCATTTCGAGATGCAGACGTTCGACCATCTGGCCATCCAGCGACACGACGCCCTTGTCGGCATTTTCGGGTCTGGCGAAGGCCGAAATCACCGCACGGGCATGAGCCACATCTTCGTCTGAGGGCGAAAAGGCACGGTTGGCCGCCTCAATTTGCGAAGGATGAATGAGCGTCTTGCCATCGAACCCCATCAGAGCCGCCTGCATGCACTCGGCTTCATGCCCAACGCTGTCGCGAAAGTCGTTATAAACCCCGTCCAGCACATCGATACCGCCAGCGCGCGCAGCGAGAATGATCTGCATAAGCCATGGGATCAGATAGGGCCGTCCGGCTTGCGGACGGACGCCCGTTGCTCGCGCTATATCGTTTGGCCCAACCACAAAGCAGCCAAGCCTTGCTGCAGAACGATGCCCGAGAACTGCAATTTCATCGGCATTGAGAATGCCACGGGGCGTCTCGATCATTGCCCATACACGCACGTCGAGATCTGCATCGTTGCGATCAAGCCGGTTCGCCGTATCGATAACATCCTGCGGTCGTTCCACCTTCGGCAGAAGCACAGCATCAGCCCCGATTTTAGCAGCGGCAGTCACGTCAGCCTTACCCCATTCAGTATCGGCTGCATTGACCCGCACAACGCGCTCAAAACCAACTTTCGGATGCTCGGCAAAATGTGCGGACAGCGCATCACGCGCAGCAATTTTTGCTTCAGGCGCAACGGAATCTTCCAGATCGTAGATCACGCAATCTGCTGCAAGCGTCAGTGACTTTTCGAGCGCCCGACTATTGGATGCGGGTAGGAACAATACGGAACGGCGTGGGCGAGCAATTGTTTTCATGTGCAATTTGTGCACCGATCTGGATCAGCAGACAAGCACTCGCCACACAAAGTTTTTAAATGCCGCTTGCTTCGTGTTCCAGCGTTCCTGTGAACTCACATGATGCGCCGTGGTAATAGGTGCATCCGCCGACCTCTTCGATCTCAAGCTTGTAGTCACCAACGAAATTCATCTTGATTTCGCAATAGCGAGGGTTCCGGTCGGACTCCGCTTCTTGCGGATCAAAACCTTCACTCTGGATTTTGAATGTCGCCTTTTTGTCTTTGATAGTGACATCACCGGAGACACCGCCACCGCAACCTGGCTGATTATCGACCATCGGGACGCTTGTAGACAGAGATACGGCATATTGATCGCCACTTTTGTGCGTCACATCAGCCTTAAGTTCCATGCCTTTATTGCTTGTAAAAAGTCCTTCATGCGGATTGAAGCCAGGCTTGTTTTCCGCAGAAGCTGGCAAACTCATCACTGCAACTGTCAATCCCAAGAGAAAAATTCGAAGCATATTCCACCCATCGCTGCTTATCGTAAGACATAAAAACGTAGATAAGACTTTGATTATTTAAGCGATCCGGTCAAGCACATATAATATTTCCGTGCTGTCAGCATAATTGATCTGTCGGAAGCGAACGTTGCTAGAATTGAAGTGTTGCAGCGCTTCCCATTCATAAGACTTGAAATCTGCCTTATGCCTGCCTATTTTCCAGCCTTCGGTTGGAATGCACCCGCCGCTCGCAGCCTTATGGCCATGGTAAAGCATTCTGAATTCACGTTCCTGTTCCGGTGACGGCAGAAACGGCAATGCGAGCACCCGTTTACGAAAATGCCGCTCACATTCAGGAGCGAAACCATGACCACAGCCATGCTTGCTGGGCACAATACAACTGATTTCAAACATCAGGCTCGCCGTTTGCGGCAGGCCTTGGGTGAAGAAGGCATCAACATCAGCCACGGAAAGGCGCTTGACCTCGTTGCACGCCAGTCCGGTACGCGCGACTGGAACACACTTGCCGCTCAGGACGTAAAAGCTGAAGCCACACGCGTTGAAGATAATACTGCGCCTTATCGTGTCAGCCAGCGCGTTTCAGGCATGTTCCATACAACCGCTTTCGAGGCACGCATCATCGGCGTCGAGGAAACGATCAAGCCTGATCTCTGGCGGATTACACTGCAGTTCGATCCGGCGATCAATGTTGCAGTCTCGCCAAACCTCTCGATGCTGCGCAGGCGCTTTACTGTCGTTGTCGGGGCAGATGGAAAGTCCCGCAGGCTGACCGGCAGTGAAGCCGGCGGGATTACACTTAGCGTGCAATAATTTCGCCTGAAAGAACTTTGGCGCATGATTCTAAATGATTCTGGTAAATTTCAGACATATTCATGCGCTGATCACCGCCACACACTTCCGGTCCGCGTTAAAACGGGCCGGAGGCCTTGATATCGCGTCTAAGGTTGCGACCTATTGGGCACTTGCGGCCTGAAACATTGACTCTCTGCGATGCTGATGTAAATCAGACAGCAAATTTAAAATACCCAACCGACAGGTCAGGAACATGGACAAGTTCACCAAGCTCACGGGCGTCGCAGCCCCCCTGCCGATCGTCAATATCGATACGGACATGATTATCCCTAAGGATTATCTGAAGACGATCAAGCGTACGGGTCTGAGCAAGGGGCTTTTTGCCGAAATGCGCTTTAACGAAGACGGAACCGAAAATCCGGATTTCGTACTCAACAAGCCTGGTTATCGCAATGCGCAGATACTGGTTGCTGGCGATAATTTTGGCTGCGGCTCCTCGCGTGAACATGCGCCTTGGGCGCTGCTCGATTTCGGCATCCGTTGCGTGATCTCGACCTCTTTCGCCGATATCTTCTACAACAACTGCTTCAAGAACGGCATCTTGCCGATCAAAGTCAGTCAGGAAGATCTCGACAAGCTGATGGACGACGCTTCACGCGGCGCCAATGCAACACTGACCGTCGATCTTGAAGCCAAGGAAATTCATGGCCCAGATGGCGGCACAATCTCCTTTGACCTTGACGATTTTAAGCGTCATTGCCTGCTCAATGGTCTCGATGACATCGGCCTGACTATGGAAAAGGTAACGAACATCGATACCTTCGAGGCAAAGAACGCACAACAGCGTCCCTGGGCATAATGGCTTTTAGTATTACAAGCTCATTGCCAGAAAGTCCGGCGGCCTTAATCATTGAATAGGACCCGGTTGGCTGAAATGGCCCGAGAAGATCAAAGCGGCGACTGGGCGGGACGTCTCTCGCCCTCGCTTGATGAAGTCGAATCCATTGCGATTGAAGCGTTAGCGCATCTCCCGCAGGAATTTCGCGCGCTTTGCGGCGACATCATCATTCAGATCGCAGATTTCCCCGAAGAGCAGATCGTCGAAGATATGGGCCTCGAAACGCCTTTCGATCTTCTTGGCCTGTTTGAAGGTGTGGGAATTGGCGAGCGTTTCAGCCTTCAAACCGGCGACACTCCCAACCGCATCACGCTTTTTCGTCGTGCAATTCTCGACTACTGGTCAGAGAATGAAGAAACACTTGGCGACATCATCACCCATGTCCTCATCCATGAAATCGGCCACCATTTTGGCCTTTCTGATGATGATATGGAAGCTCTGGAAGCGCATGCTGATTAGAGCAACACATTGGCGTTGTGTTGCACAGATTTGTCATTTCTGATCAAAACAGTGACAATTTCGGTATTTTTCCAGTAGATTTCGATACAATCGCATACAGATATTGAATGCGGAGAATGCTATGAATTCCCTCAGTGCAATCTGAGTGATGATCATGAGCCTTTCTCCGGCCGCCTACCAGCTTCTCCTCGTCTACACGACCTATGTGATTGCAGCCGGCAGCCCCGGCCCGAGCAATATGCGCATTATGGGCGTCGCCATGCATCAGGGTCGAAAGGCGGGGCTTATATTCGCTGCCGGTGTTGTTACTGGTTCGATTTTCTGGGGCTTGATGGCCGCAACCGGTGTCTCGGCCATCCTCACACGCTTTGCGGAAGCACTGATTATCCTTAAAATCTTCGGTGGTCTTTATCTGCTGTATCTGGCCTTCAAGGCTGGACGCGCCGCCATGACGTCAGATGCGAAAATCGCTGCCCGGGCGCCAAATGGCGACGCATTTCTCTCAGGCGGCGAACTTTACCGGCGTGGATTGCTGATGCATCTCTCCAATCCCAAATCCATTCTGTCCTGGATTGCTTTGGTGACACTGGGCCTCGGCACCAACTCATCATGGTCTCACTCAGCCGCGTTTCTGGGTGGCTGTATAGTGCTTAGCGTCACTATTTTCTGCGGCTATGCGATTGTGTTTTCAACGGCGCCCATGGTGCGTTTATATCGCGGCGCCCGTCGCTGGATCGAAGGTGTACTGGCTGCAGTCTTTGGTCTTGCCGGTATCCGTCTGCTTCTGTCACGCTGAAACTGTTTGAGAAACGAGTACCGCAATGAAGATTTTCAAAGGCCTCTCCGCTTTCCCGCTCACGCCAATCGACGCAACCGGCAATCTCATGGAGGAGGCGCTGTGCCGTTTCCTTGAGCGCATTCACGAGGCGGGCGCGGACTCGATCGGCCTTCTGGGAAGCACTGGCGGCTATGCCTTTCTCACGCGTGAACAGCGTCGGCATACAGTGAAGACAGCCGTTAAAAGCATTGGCGGGAAAACGCCGATCATCGTTGGTGTGGGTGCATTGCGCACCGATGAGGCGAGTGCGCTTGCGCGCGATGCTGCAGATGCCGGTGCAGATGCGTTGCTGCTTGCCCCCGTCTCCTATACGCCGCTAACGCAGGAGGAAGGCTTTCAGCACTTCAAAGCGGTTGCAGAAACGACTGACCTGCCGTTATGTATCTATAATAATCCCGGCACCACCCGTTTCATTTTCAGTGATGAACTGATTGCACGACTAGGGGCCCTCAAAAACATCAAAGCAATCAAAATGCCTCTGCCAGCCGACGACGGCTATGTGGCAGAAATCACAAAACTACGCTCTGCAACACCGGATGACTTCGCCATCGGTTATAGTGGTGATTGGGGCGCAAAGAATGCACTGCTCGCAGGAGCTGACGCTTTCTACAGTGTCGCTGCTGGCCTTCTGCCGGCTCAGTCAGTAGCACTGGTCCGCGCCGCACAAAGCGGCAATCAGGCTGAATCCGAACGCATCAATGCAGCATTTGAACCACTATGGGAGCTGTTTAAGACCTTCGGCAGCTTCCGCGTCATGTATGTGATTGCTGACCTTCTGGGCCTTGCAAAGATCGAGCCGCCACGACCCATTCTGCCATTAGCCGCAGAGACCCATGGACAAGTGGAAAATGCACTCGCCAAAATCAAAGCGCTCTCTCTTCGATCAGAAATTTGATAGCCATGAGAGCTGCACAACGACTGAGCAATATGTCTCGTTCATCTGCCAGATCAGCAGCAAAACGTTCGCTAACCCGGCGATAAGACGTTTCGACTGATGGGTTCAAGAGATATCGTTGCTCTATGCTCGCACAGGTAGAACGCAGCTCATCCATGTTGGGCAAAATTCCCATCGAAGTCACTTCCTGCTGAAAATATGCAGGATACCATAAAACAAAAGGCGCCCTTTTCGGGCACCTTTTATATTCTTCAGATTAAGCTACGCTCAGACGGACATCGATATTGCCGCGGGTTGCGTGCGAATAAGGGCAGACGATGTGTGCTGCATTGACCAGCTCTTCGGCCTTGGCCTTGTCCACGCCCGGCAGAGCAACTTCAAGAGCAACATCAAGACCGAAGCCTGTGCCGTCGTCGCGCGGACCGATGCCAACCGTCGCGGTCACAGTGCTGTCAGCTGAAATCGAAACCTTCTCCTTGGAAGCCACGAATTTCAAAGCACCGAGAAAGCAGGCTGCATAGCCGGAGGCGAAAAGCTGTTCGGGATTGGTGCCCTCACCGCCCGAGCCGCCCAATTCCTTTGGCGTATCAAGAACGACGCTAAGACGTCCGTCAGCGGTCTTGGCACTGCCGGTACGTCCGCCCGTTGCGGTGGACTGTGTTGTATAGAGAATGGACATATGACTTCTCCTGTTTGTGAACTTATCTTCGCGAACAAAGTTGCAAATAATTAAATTGTTCGCAATCTAATTTTGCAAAATCGTTTTTCACGATTATGTGACGCGCAATTCAATTGTGCATAGCTTATAATCGCGGTAGGGAAGGTGGATCATGAACAGCGACCACAAAGACTCCCACTTGCACTTATCAGATATGGTCTGCTTCGCGATCTATTCAACCGCGAATGCGCTGACGCGTGCCTATCAGCCCATCCTGAGCAAGCTCGACCTGACCTATCCGCAATTTCTGGTCATGCTGGTCCTCTGGGAAAAAGACGATCAGACGGTATCGGAGATCGGTGGGAAGCTGAACCTTGATTCCGGCACACTGACCCCTCTCCTCAAGCGTCTTGAAACGGCTGGCCGCATCAAGCGCCGCCGCGACCCACAGGATGAACGTCAGGTGCGCATTACGCTGACTGATGAGGGACAGGCTTTGCGCGAAGCTGCGGAAAGTATCCCGGAACAGATTTTCTGCGCGCTGGGTCAGCCATTAGACGACTTGAAGGATTTACGTGCGCGATTGCTCGATATTCGCAGCAATCTTACGGATAGTGTTCCGCGCTAGAGCATTTCCTGTTTTTCTTGCATCATTGGAAATGCTCTATCTCTTTGTCTTTCGCATTATCCGACGCAACTCCGTTTTAACTGGCACCGCTCTAACAAAAAAGCGCCGGGAAACCGGCGCTTTTGTTTTTAAAACTGCAGTATCAATTAAGCAGCAAGCGCCTTTGGCGTGATCAGGCCACGAGCGACCAGCAGTTCTGCGATCTGGATCGTGTTGAGCGCTGCACCCTTGCGCAGATTGTCGGAAACAACCCACAGTGCCAGACCGTTTTCAACGGTGATATCTTCACGGATACGGCTGATATAGGTGGCGTCTTCGCCTGCCGATTCATAAGGCGTGATGTAACCGCCATCTTCGTGCTTATCGACAACCTGACAGCCCGGTGCATCACGCAGAATTTCACGGGCTTCTTCTGCTGAAATCGGGTTTTCAAACTCGATATTGACCGCTTCCGAGTGACCGATGAAAACAGGAACGCGTACAGCTGTCGCGGTGAGCTTGATCTTCGGATCGAGCATCTTCTTGGTTTCGGCCACCATCTTCCATTCTTCCTTGGTGTAGCCGTCTTCCATGAAGACATCGATATGCGGGATCACGTTGAATGCAATGCGCTTGGTGAACTTCTGTGCTGTCACAGGATCAGCAACGAACACAGCGCGCGATTGCTGGAACAGCTCATCCATGCCTTCCTTGCCAGCGCCCGAAACCGACTGGTAGGTCGAGACTACAACGCGCTTGATCTTGGCTGCATCATGCAACGGCTTCAGAGCTACAACGAGCTGTGCCGTCGAGCAGTTCGGATTGGCAATGATGTTCTTCTTGCGGAAGCCTTCAATCGCGTCAGGGTTCACTTCCGGAACAATGAGCGGCACATTGGAGTCATAACGCCATGCGGAGGAATTATCGATAACGACGCAACCCTGCGCACCGATCTTTGGCGACCATTCCTTGGAAATATTTCCACCAGCGGACATGAGGCAAATGTCGGTATCGGAGAAGTCGTACTGGTCAAGTGCCTTCACCTTCAGCGTCTTGTCGCCATAGGACACTTCTGTACCCTGGCTGCGACGCGAAGCGAGAGCCACGACTTCATCAGCCGGAAAACCGCGTTCTTCGAGGATATTGAGCATTTCGCGACCGACATTTCCGGTGGCGCCGACGACTGCAATCTTAAAACCCATTTACCTTCTCCTGTCCTCTCCGCTTCCATAAAAACCCGCGACCAGCGGGCCTTTTCCCTGGGCCGGACCCGGGGAGAGAGGGCGAGCAGGCCAAGGGGTCAGACCGTTTTGGTGGTCGTTTTAATGCAAGTGGCCGTGGTAGTTTTGGAAACGGACGCCATGAGGGCACCGATGGCGATGAGGCCATTCAGTCCACACAGGCTATGTGATGCGCGAGAAGCGTTCACGGGATTGTCTCCTTTTCCGATTGCGCTTTTAAGCCCTTTGAAAAAAGAGTCAATGATTTCTCGAAGAGAAGCGCAACAAAACTGCTCAAAAATACAGGAACAATACCGCTTATTACGTTGCGATATTCAAATGCAAAGGCCCGCGCGGCGAATGCTGCGCGGGCCTTCAAATGGCATGCTGCTTTATCAATAAAGGAGGCGCGTCCGCACAGTACCCGGAATTTCGCGCATCGCCTGAAGAACGTCTTCGGCATGTTCTTCCATCGCGTCACCCTCGATCACCACATAGCCAACTTCACCATCGGTCTGCAGAAACTGGCTGACGATGTTGATGTTATGTGAGGAGAAAATATTCACGAGACTGTTGAGAATGCCCGGGCGGTTTTCATGCACATGCATGAAACGCGTGCCATTGGGACGCGCAGGCAGCTGCACCTGCGGGAAGTTAACCGCACCAAGCGTCGAACCAACATCGGAATATTCCACCAGCTTACGGGTGACTTCCAAACCAATGCGTTCCTGCGCTTCTTCAGTCGAGCCGCCAATATGCGGAGTGAGAATGACATTCTCCAGCCCCTGCAACGGCGAAACAAACGGATCCTTGTTCGAGGCAGGCTCAACCGGAAACACGTCAATTGCCGCACCGGCGAGATGGCCTTCTTTCAGAACCTTGGCCAGCGCTTCCAGATCGACCACAGAACCGCGCGCATTGTTGATGAAGAAGGCGCCCTTCTTCATCTTGCGCAGCTTGGCTTCGGTGATCATCTTGGCCGTCGACTTGTTCGATGGCACATGCAAGCTGATCACGTCCGAAATTTCGAGCAGTTCGTCGAGCGTTTCAGTCGGAATAACATTACCGTATTGCAGCTTGTCGGTCATGTCGAAATAGCGGACCGTCATGCCGAGGCTTTCAGCCAGATTGCCGACCTGCGAACCGATATTGCCATAGCCGACGATACCCAGCGTTTTGCCACGCACTTCGCGACTGCCTGTCGCGCTCTTGTCCCAGCCGCCCGTATGGGCCGCATTGGAGCGCGGGAAAATGCGGCGCATCAGCATGATAATTTCACCAATCACCAGCTCAGCCACAGAGCGCGTATTGGAGAACGGTGCATTGAAAACGGGAATGCCGCGCTTGCGAGCAGCCTTCAGATCCACCTGATTTGTGCCAACCGAGTAGCAACCGACAGCAATCAGGCGCTGCGCTGCTTCAAACACTTCGTCAGTGAGCTGCGTGCGTGAACGAATACCCACGATATGAGCGGATGAAATCGCCTCAATCAGCTCAGCCTTGTCCAACGCTTTCGGCAAATGAACGACGTTCGTGTAGCCAGACGATTTGAAATAATCGACGGCGGACTGGTTGATGCCTTCGAGAAGAAGAACGTTGATACGCTCACGCGCGAATGAAAGACGTGCAGTCATGGTTGGGGCTTTCAGGCTCTGGCTCAATGTTCGCTCAGCGACATAAATCAATCTGCCAATGTCGTCACTGCGATATTTGGGGGTATGCGGATGAATTGAACTCTGGGAATTTGTCGGCATTTATCGCGAGAGCGACTTAGCACTCAAAGCCCAAGGAAAAAAGCCAATTCGACGAAAACTGGCCGATTTGCGTCGTATTTGGATATTCATTCCAATTTCATCATCACTGCGCAGCCAGTCGCACCTAAAATAAAGGAATTCCAGTGCAAAACAGACAGGAAAAGTGCGCGATTTACCTTCCGTCCGGATCGCCTGATCTAGTCTTCATTCCGAGTCGTGCCAGTCCGATCACGTTCATAATGTCTTTTAAGTGGAAACGGCGGCAGCCAGGACTCACGCCGAATGGTCCAGAGCTCATAGGTCGGCGTCAACTGATCGATGTCATCGAGCGAGCCGAGATTGATCTCAACTTCATCATCTGAACGGGAAAACACAGACGAGCCACAGCGCGGACAGAAAAACCTCCCTTCATAATCGCGCGTCTCGCCATGGATGGTAACGGCAGCTTCGGGAAAAATTGCCGAGGCGTGAAACAGTGCTCCATGCTGCTTGCGGCAATCGAGGCAGTGACAGATGCCTACGCGATAGGGGTGCCCGGATGCAGCGAACCGAACATCTCCACACAGACAACCACCGACAAAACGGTCCATTTCTTGCTCTCCTAGAATAACTGCCAAGTGAAATTCTACCTCGAACAACAGTACCAATCTAATTTGTCTTTGACCCGCTGAATTTGAACTTTCACCCCTTAGTCAAGGCCGAGCCTTTCTCATACTAAAAGATAATAAACGGATTAAACGATTCAGTTCATCATGCGCTCGTGGAAAAGTGCGCGGAAGTTGGAGGAGAACGTCCGCACACGTCAGCAAAAATGCTGTTGGGAGGAACCTTACTTATGTCAGTTCAATCGAGCGCCAAGGCTGGCGCGCCAAAAATGACGCGTGAAGAAAAGAAGGTGATTTTCGCTTCTTCACTCGGCACAGTATTTGAATGGTATGACTTTTATCTCTACGGGACACTGGCTGCCTTTATTGGCGCGGCGTTCTTTAATGAATATCCGGAAACAACCCGCAATATCTTCGTCTTGCTCGCATTCGCAGCAGGCTTTCTCGTCCGCCCGTTCGGCGCGCTTGTCTTCGGACGCATTGGCGATCTCGTCGGTCGTAAATACACCTTTCTCGTTACCATTGTTATCATGGGTGCATCGACGTTCCTCGTCGGTATTCTGCCTGGATCGGCAACCCTTGGTATCGTCGCGCCCACAATCCTGATCATTCTGCGTATGTTGCAGGGTCTGGCACTCGGCGGTGAATACGGTGGCGCTGCAACTTATGTTGCCGAACACGCACCGAATGGCCGTCGCGGCTTCTATACGTCATGGATTCAGACAACGGCAACGTTGGGGCTTTTCCTTTCGCTGATGGTCATCCTGAGCATTCAGAACGTGATGACCACTGAGTCCTTTGCTGCCTGGGGTTGGCGTATTCCTTTCCTTGTTTCGATCATTCTCCTGGGCATCTCGGTCTGGATTCGTTTGCAGATGAGCGAATCCCCTGCCTTCAAGAAGATGAAGGAAGAAGGAAAGACCTCCAAAGCGCCGCTTTCCGAAGCATTCGGTCAGTGGAAGAATGCCAAAATTGCCCTTATCGCTCTGTTCGGCCTGACAATGGGGCAAGCTGTCGTCTGGTATACCGGCCAGTTCTACGCACTGTTTTTCCTTCAGAACGTACTTAAGGTCGAGAACCAGTCGGCAAACATCATGGTCGCGTCGGCGCTCATTATCGGCACCGGCTTCTTCGTGGTTTTTGGCTGGCTCTCGGACAAGATTGGCCGCAAGCCGATCATCATGGCGGGCTTGCTTCTTGCAGCAGTCACCTACTTCCCGCTGTTCAAAGCACTGACTCATGCAGCCAACCCGGCTCTTGCTCAAGCTGAACAGACGATCCGGGCCACCGTTTCTGCGGCACCTGGCGACTGTAACTTCCAGTTCAATGCAACCGGCACATCGAAGTTCACCAGCTCCTGTGATATCGCGACGAGCTTCCTGTCGCGCAGTGCTGTTCCTTATGACGTCGTAACCGGTCCGGCCGGACAGCCTGCAACCATCAAAATCGGCGATTCCACTGTGACGTCCTTTGATGCGATCCAGGCTGGAGCGGAAGCGACTGCCAAGCAGGCCGCTTTGACCCACGACATCAACCTTGCCCTGCAGAAAGCAGGCTGGCCGCTCGTTCGCAGCCCTGCAAAAGTTGCAGATTCCAAGCTCGATGCCTTCATCGCAGCCAATCCGGAACTGGAACTGAATGCTGAAGCTGTCCGTGCCGGTGAAAAGGCAACCATGTCGAGCGCCGATCTCGTCAAAGCCAAGATCATCACGCAGGCAGAAGCCGATGCTGCAGCACAGCCTGAACAGGCTGTCTACACCATCCCGAATGCCGGCGCGTTCAAGATGATTGCCGATCCATCTCAGATCAACTGGGTTATGACGATCGCCATTCTTACCGTCCTCGTGATTTACGTCACGATGGTCTATGGCCCGATCGCCGCTATCCTCGTTGAAATGTTCCCGACCCGCATCCGTTATACCGGTATGTCGCTGCCATATCACATCGGCAACGGCTGGTTCGGTGGCCTTCTGCCTGCAACCGTCTTCGCAATGAGTGCGGCTAAGGGCGATATCTATTACGGCCTTTGGTATCCGATCATCCTTGCAACGATCACACTGGTTATTGGCATCATGTTCGTCAAGGAAACCAAGGACGTCGACCTCAACAAGATCGAGTAGTCGGTCAGACTTTTAGAGCGCCGATCTGATTGGATCAGATCGGCGCTCTAAATATTTGTTTTAACGCGCATCTTTGTCCGAAAACCGTTTCACACTTTTCGGGATGCGCTCTAAAGCTAAAGCGCCGCCCCATTTGGGCGGCGTTTTCTTTTGGGAAGGACGATCAACGGTACTGCGCCTCGATCTCGATCAGCTTCTGCTTGCGCCAAAGACCTCCGCCGTAGCCCGTCAACGAACCATCCGCACCAATAACGCGATGGCAAGGAATGATGATGGCAATCTGATTGGCGCCATTGGCGCGTGCTACGGCGCGTACTGCGAGCGGCTTTTCTACGGCCCTTGCAATTTCGCTATAGCTTCGTGTCTCACCTGCCCCGATATTCTGCAATTCGCGCCAGACGTCGCGCGTGAATGCGCTCCCATGCAATACCAGCGGAATATCGAAATCGGCGGATCGTCCTGCAAAGAACGTATCAAGCTGCTGTTCCAACACATTATGCGACGGATATCGCCCTATCCCGATTGCACCATGGCAGGCCTTGTGCAGCTTTTTAAGCTCTTGCGGCAGCGCCTTACGATCAGCGAACTCCAGCAGATGCAAAGCTGACTGATCGCATACTGCAATCATTGTACCGAGCGGCGTCCTGATCCAGTCAGCGCGGAGCAAACCATCCTTTTGCAACTGTGCTGGCGGAAGCCCCAGAATGCGGGCAAAGGCATTGCGGAAAGCATCCGGCGATTCAAAACCCGCATCGACCTGCGCATCAATGACGCGCTCACCCTGCGCCAAAGCCTGAAACCCTTGTCGTAATCGTTCCTGCCGCGCCATTTCCAGAAACGTAATGCCGAAATGTCTTCTAAAACTGCGGCGCACCGTGGATGGATCCAACCCCATGCCGGCGACATCATCCTCGCTCCAGCGCCTTTGCGGTTGCGCTTCCAGCGCCTTCAGCAAACGTTCAACAGACACGTCTGCTTCCGCCGCAGGCTGCAACGGGTGACATCTTTTGCAAGGTCTGAAACCATCAGCAATACATTCGGGAATAGAAGCAAAAAACCGGCAGTTTTCTTTAAGCGGCTTTCTTGCCGGGCAGGTCAGCCGACAGAAAATGCCGGTCGAAAGGACGCCAACATAGGCTTTGCCCTCGTAAGCTGCGTCACGGGCAAGCAATGCGTCATACAGGACGCTCGGATTTGGAAGGGTGTTCAACATGCTTGCCATTCTTAATGTCTTTGTCGGAAATAGCAGCCGGAAATCGGGCGTTTATTTCCAACTATCCAGTCAACTGCACAGCGCTGCCATGTACTGACAACCGCTTTACCACAACAGAACAATTCATTTCATTTTCAATAAACAACGCGCTATTCATCAGGAAACGGTAGTTATTGATCATGTTCGAGAGACTATAGATACAGGTGGAAATTGCCTTCTGGAGTTGAAACCACTATCAGCGCAGCTGATGCTTTTTCTCATATGAGAATTATCAATGGTATGGGCATCAGTCTGTGCCTGTCACGATTACTCATCTTCGCATCCAAATTCGTCCAACACCCCAACAAGCATAAGATATCCTATATGCATATTGGGTGGGTAGTCGTTGTCTTTCTCTGGATCATCCAGTTCTGGTGGGAGTATTTATTCCAAAGCGGGACAAAGAGCTACAATGTATACACATATGTACTCGACCTTCTCTATGTCTTTGGTCTTTTCTTCGTATGCGTTACTCTGACACCGGATGACATTAAAGAATATGGCAATTACGAAAGCTATTTTCTATCAAGAAAGATATGGCTTTTCTCGCTCTTTATCTTCCTCAACCTCGTCCAGTTCCTGAATGGCACGGGTCCGCAATTCTCAGTTGACAACAAAGAGTCCTATCTGGGCGAATTTATCCTGTTTGCAGTTGAAACTGCGGCCATACTCTTTGCCATGCGCCTCAAGCGCAAGGGATTTCAGTATTTCTTCATCGCGCTGCTGATCGCTGGTGTGTTTGCGGATTTTACGCTTCAGTTCGATTAGAGCGCGTTTCGATCTGATTGGATCAGATCGGCGCTCTCAATATTTGTTTTAACGCGCATCTTTGTCCGAAAACCGTTTCACACTTTTCGGGATGCGCTCTAATACTTAAAAACAAAAAGCCGCCGTGAACACGTCACGGCGGCTTTTTAATAATCGTACAATCGGTGATTAAGCCGAGAGCGCCTTGAACTTTGCGAGGATCGCATCGCCCATTTCGACGGTACCAATCTTGGTCTTGCCTTCCGACCAGATGTCGGCAGTACGCAGACCATCATCGAGAACACCGGCGATTGCTGCTTCCAGACGATCAGCTTCATCGATCAGATTGAACGAATAGCGCAGGCACATGGCAAGCGAGGCAATCATTGCAATCGGATTGGCACTGCCCTGACCTGCAATGTCAGGTGCGGAACCATGTACCGGCTCATAGAGCGCCTTGCGCTTGCCGGTCTTGGCGTCAGCAGCGCCAAGCGAAGCCGATGGCAACATGCCCAGCGAACCGGTCAGCATTGCTGCAACGTCAGAAAGCATATCGCCGAACAGATTGTCGGTGACAATCACGTCAAACTGCTTTGGCCAGCGGACGAGCTGCATACCACCAGCATCGGCCAGCATGTGCTCAAGTTCAACATCGGAATGTTTCTCCTTGTGGCGAGCCGTAACGACCTGATTCCACAAGACGCCAGACTTCATCACATTGCGCTTTTCCATCGACGTGACTTTGTTGCGGCGCGTGCGCGCAAGCTCAAAAGCCACATCGGCAATGCGTTCGATTTCGTAGGTATCATAAACCTGCGTATCGATACCGCGCTTCTGGCCATTGCCCAGATCAATGATTTCCTTCGGCTCGCCGAAATAAACACCGCCGGTCAGTTCGCGCAGGATCAGAATGTCCAGACCTTCAATCACTTCCGGCTTCAGCGACGATGAATGGGCAAGCGCTGGATAGCAGATTGCCGGGCGCAGATTGGCATAGAGTGCCAGATCCTTGCGCAGACGCAGGAGGCCTGCTTCCGGGCGCACTTCATAAGGCACGCTGTCCCACTTCGGACCACCAACGGCACCGAAGAGCACAGCATCCGCAGCAAGCGCCTTTTCCATATCGGCATCAGAAATAGCCTGTCCATGCGCATCATATGCCGATCCGCCAACCAGGCCTTCATCGGTTTCAAAACCGAGATTAAGACCCGAGTTGAGGAAAGCGATAATTTTGCGGACCTCAGCCATTGCTTCAGGACCGATGCCATCACCGGGCAGGAGAAGGAGTTTTCTGGATGCCATAATGCCAAGCCTCTGTTTTTTCTCGCACAATAACGGCAGGGAAATCAGATTCCGCAATCGTGCTTTCAAGTTCCGCGAGGGTTATAGAGCCCCCTCGCGTGGCAAGCAACAAGCAGCAACGTGAAATTTATGAAAAAGAACAGAGGATATGTAGAAATTATATAACAGAAATTACAGGTCTCGATCAAAGACCACGCGCGATCTATTCAAGAGTGCGCGCTTCCGACGGCAGCATGATCGGAATGCCGCCGCGAACCGGATAGGCAAGCCTGGCTTTCTCGGAGATCAGTTCGCTGTTTTCTGCATCATATTTCAGCGACCCCTTGGTCAGAGGGCACACGAGCAATTCAAGCAGTTTGACATCGATGTTGCCGGTATTTTCATTCTCAGTCATTGGTTTTTTCCTAAAGCATGTCGCGCTTAAATGAATTCATCGAGCGTTCGTGAACATGCGGCAATTAAAAGAATCTAGAGCGAGCGTCATGGGTGCGATTAAGCGCGACACGCTCTCGTCGATCACTGCAGACGCGAGCCGTAATCATCCTTAACCTTCGCAAGGACCATTTCCGTAATAGCGATTAGTGTCGCTGCGCGTGTCTTCAAATCAGGCGCTTCCAGCAATGCCTGCTTTTCGGCAGGTCCGAAAGGCGACATCATCGACAAGGCATTGACCAATGTATCGTTGCCCGCACGCGAGATACTGTTCCAATCGGCTTCAAGATTATGCACTTCAAGATAATCCTTAAACGCATGGAGCAGCGCATCACGATCGATCTCACCCAGATCAGGCGCAGTTTCCAGATCCGTCAAAAATGGTGCAATCCGGCACTGCCGATAAGGCTTGCGGCAGTTGATTTCATCCAGCACCCGGAACCGGCATATGCCCTGAAGCGTGATGAGAACACGCCCATCGCCGGTTTCCGCATATGTGGTTATACGCCCAAGACAACCAACCTGGCTCAACTGCGGTCGCGCAGTCTCGTCAAATCTGTTGCTATCGTCTTCGTCTTCATCCTTGTCATCGGGACCTTCCACAATGCGCGGCTGGATCATCGCGATAATCCGCTTTCCGGCCAGCGCATCTTCCACCATTTCCAGATAGCGCGGCTCGAAAATATTCAGCGGCAGCTGTCCACCGGGCAAAAGCAGCGCGCCTCTCAATGGGAAGATCGACACCAGCTCCGGTATATCAGCGCCCGTCCGGTAACGGGCATTGCCCACTTGCATTACACTCTCCCTTAGAACGCATCCCCTTCAATCTTGTCGAGAGACGCGTCAAAATTAAGCTGCGCAGCGTCCCCTTCAGGAAAATAGGAGCGACGAAAGTTTGCGGCGTGCGCCCAGGGTTGCCGGGTCCATATTGCCCCACGCCTCGAAGAACTGCAAAAGTTGTTTGCGCGCTCCATCGTCCTCCCAGCTACGATCCGCTTTCATGATCGCCAGCAATTCATCAGCCGCATCTTCACGACGTCCCTGCGCATTGCGCACCTGCGCAAGATCAAACCGTGCCTGATAATCCTTTGGATCGGCCTGCACGCGGCGTTCCAGTTCAATCGGATCACCGATGAGTTTCACCTGATCTGCAAGCGCAAGACGTGCTTCAAGTGCGCGCACAGGCGCTGCATCCTGCTTGTCTTCGGGCAGGCTCGCCAGAATCTCACGCGCCTTATCGGCATCGCCCGATTCAAGCAGGCATGTTGCAAGACCAACGGCGGCATCCACATTGTCAGGTGCAACTTGCAGGATCGACGAGAATATCTGCGAAGCCTGCACAAAATCGCCAGCCTCAACAAGTTCCGTGGCGGCATTCACCGCTTCGGTAATCGCTGCTTCCTGATCGCTTGGGCCGCCAATCTTAGCGATGAATTCCTTGACTTTGGATTCCGGCAAAGCACCCATAAAGCCATCTGCCGGTTGACCATTGACGAAAGCAATAACCGCCGGAATTGACTGAATGCCGAGCTGGCCCGCGATTGACGGATGATCGTCAATATTCATCTTCACCAGCTTGACCGTGCCGCCCGCTTCACGCACGGCATTCTCGATAATTGGCGTCAACTGCTTGCAGGGGCCACACCATGGTGCCCAAAAATCAACGAGCACAGGCTGATTGCGCGATTCCGCCAGAACATCCGCCTGAAAGCCCGCAGTCGTGGTGTCCTTGATAAGATCGCCACCACCAACGGCTGGTGTTGTGGTGCCAAACGACACGTTTCCTGTCATTTGTCCGCTTGCACTCGAATAAGGATTGTTCTGGCTCGTCATCTGATATTCCTTATGTCTTCCAGCTTGCATATAGGACAGCACCAGGCTGGTTTCGATATTTCAGTTCGTATTTGCAGCGGCCAATTTCAAGATGCTTTCGCAATCGAGACGTCAATGTGCAGTCTACACCGATGATGCTGCCTTAGCATCCTCTGAAACAGCCAATATGCGCGGCTCGTGCCCCGTCGCAGTCAGAAACCGCATCAGATCATCGCGTTTGATTGATGTCGTCGCTTCATTGGTCAAAGGGTGGCCATTGATGACGTCGTTTTCCATGAGACCAGCGTCGAGTATGACCTGAACATTATGGTCGGTATCATTCACCGCACCAAACACCGTCACGCCACCCGGCACGACACCGAGATATTCCATCAGCTTTTCAGGCTTGCCGAATGAAACGCGGCTGCTGGCACCAATGATCTGATGGATCGACTTGAGATCGACAACAGCTTCCTCGTCTACCGTCACCAGAAAGAAATTGTCCTTCTTGTCTTTCAGAAACAGGTTCTTGGTGTGCCCACCGGCGATTTCCCCGCGCAGGTGCTGTGAATCGGCAACCGTGAATAATGGTGGATGCTCCACCGTTGTAACCTCGATATCGAGATTTTTCAGATAGTCGTGAAGTTCATGCGATGTCAAAGGCATGCTTAACCCTATTCCCCAAGGTGCCAGACTGTTTCACTCTGTTTATTCGTGATTTTATATACTCTTAATGCGCCGAGCTAAACACGCAATATCGCAGACTTTCTCAAAGGCTGGTTGAGGGAGTCCCGTTTGCACAGGTGAATCACTCAACACGAGTATCTGCTGCGCCCCAGAGTGGATGACAGCCAACAGGAAGCGCAAAAGTTGCACTCCATTTACCCATCAACACCTGATCAACAGCTCCTTAAACAAAAATAAATACAATAATTTCATATAATTAGATTGGATCCGGCAGTTTCTTCGCAAGAAACAGCGTTTTCCGCTAATTTCCCTGTTGCAATCTCAAAGTCGTTAGTCCATATAGCGCCTGCCTGACGGAAATGACTGGCGCGAGCGGGTGTAGCTCAGGGGTAGAGCACAACCTTGCCAAGGTTGGGGTCGAGGGTTCGAATCCCTTCGCCCGCTCCAGTTTTCCGATCAGAACTCTCCAAAAAACATACGCATGGACATGAGCGAGCAGATAGATCTGCGTTCGAGATGCATTCATCTCTATTGATTCCGGCTCGATCAGCCGGTCCGACGTTGAGATATATTCTCAGGAAATCCGGCGATTGCGCGCGAGCACCCAGAGAAGATACACACCGCCCAACAAACCTGTTGTCAGGCCGATTGGCATCTTCACATTGAGCGGGAAGTGCTGACTGACAAGATCCGCTCCCACGAGCAGAACTGCCCCCATTAAAGCACTGGCGAGCAGAGGCACGCCCGATGTGCGGGTTAGCCGTCGCACAAGCTGCGGCGCTGCAAGTGCGATAAAGGCAATGGGTCCGGCGGCAGCTGTCGCGACCGATGTCAGCCCGACCGCAGCCAGAACCATGACCAGACGCGTGGTTTCAACCGGGACGCCGAGCTGGCTTGCTGCATCATCACCCATTTCGAGCAGATTAATGCGCTGCGCGTGATAGATCGCAATCGGTACGACGATGACAAAGCCGAGAATAGCTGGAATCGCATGTGACCATGTCCTCGTGTTGAGCGACCCAGCCAGCCAGAGCTGTGCAGAAGCCGCCTGATCCAGATCACCCACGACCAACAGGACCGTATTGACGCCCGAGAGGACGGCTCCGATTCCGATACCCACCAGAATAAGCCTGTAGCCGCCGGTGGTGCGGCCTTTCATCGACAGCAGAAACACAATAAGCGCCGTTCCTATACCCGACAGCACTGCTGCGAAGGCCGTCTCAAACGGGCCTGCATTGAATAGAATTATCTGGACGATTGCGCCCGTCGCAGCCCCTGTCGTGAAACCGATAATATCCGGCGATCCGAGTGCATTGCGTGATATCGACTGAAAGATCGATCCGGCCATTCCCAGCGAAGCACCTACAAAGAGCGCGGTTACGAGACGCGGAAGACGCACGCGCATGATGATGCGGTCGGTTGTCGGGCTGGCACCATCACCCAAAAGGCTTTTGATGATCTCACTTGGTGTGAAAGACATTGTGCCTGTGCCGATATGCAGAATGCCTAGTATCAAAGCGGTAAGCAGCAACAGGCTACAGATAATAAGCGCTCTCATTCGCCACTGAATGGAGAAGCCGCCAATGCGTAAAACGGATTTTTTCGTGTCGCTCATAGCTTGGACAACCGAAATCTGCGGACGACGAAAATGAAGAACGGGCCACCGATAAGCATTGAAACGATGCCAGCTGCCACTTCCGAAGGAGCTGCAATCACCCGTCCGATAATATCCGCACCGAGCAGCAGAATGGCAGCAAACAATGCCGAATAGGGCAAAATCCAACGATAATTCGGCCCAACGATTGCACGTGCGAGATGCGGCGCGACAAGACCAACAAAGCCTATCGGCCCTGCGCCTGCAGTGGCAGCACCTGCCAAAAGCATCACAGTCAGGCAGGACAGCAGCCATGTTGTATATACATTGACGCCGAGTGCAGCTCCCAACTCCTTGCCCAGAGCGATGGCGTTCAGTTTACCAGCTATGGAAAAGGCAATGATCAGTCCAAGCACGACGGAAACGGCCAGGACTGTAATCACATCATAATCTCTGCCCTCGACCGAACCGGCAGACCAGTGGCGAAACTGGTCGAAAACGGCCAATGGCGCATTGATAATGATGATCCCGGTGACTGATGCGAGCACCACGGACACGCCTGCGCCTGCAAGAACAAGCCTTACCGGATTGGTTCCGGCTCCGTTGCTTCGTCCCAGAATGAAGACGGCAACGCCTGCAAGTCCGGCCCCGAGAAATGCAAACCAGACATATTGCGTCATCGATGTCAGATTGAAGGCAACAATTCCAAGAATGACGGCGACCGCCGCACCTGCATTGATGCCAAGCAGTCCCGGCTCTGCCAACGGATTGCGTGTGACCGCCTGCATCACGGCACCCGCGACACCCAAAGCAAGGCCCGCGAGGATCGCAACGATTGTGCGAGGGATACGCAATTCGCGAATAATCAGATGCCGATCATTCCGGAGATCAGGCAACCACAAAGCCTGCAAAGTATCGCCAAGAGGTATAGACCGGGAGCCAAGCGCAAGGCTGGCCAGAACCGCGATGCCAAGCACAAGCAGACCGGCACCAAGACCCCACATTCGCCGCTGGCGTAACGAGACGCGCAAAGCCCGGCTTCTATCAGAAAGTGATGTCAGATCAGGCGTCATTTACGAAAGTGCGCGGCAACAATATCAATCAGCTGAATCCCAGAATAATAGTCTATCCGAAATGAAGTAGCACCCAATGGATAAACCTGTTTGTCCTTGACGGCAGGTAGGTTGGCCAGAACCGGATCATTCAAAAAAGCCGTTACGTCAGCATCGACGCCGCGAAGCAGAAACACCGTGTTTCCGGTGATCGCCGCGGACAGGTTCTCATGTGAAATGAAATCAAAATCGGAACTGCGCGTCACCTGCCTCGCCAGTGCTTCAGGCAACCCATCGACCTTGAAACCAAGCGCTTCAAGCAATTGCCCCTGAGCACTTGTTTCTTTGCCAATCGAATAGCTGTTGCCAATATTATACCCGACAATGCTGACGGGCGCTTCGGAACGCGCGATGGTGGCTGCAGCTTTGGCAGCATAATCGTTAAAGCGCGCCACTGCTGCAACGACCTCATCTTCAAGGCCGGTCGCTTTTCCAAATTCGGCTGCAATATCCTGCCAGCTCTGATTGGAATAATTGACGACCATCGTTGGAATGCCCTGCGCTTTCAGCTCAGGATAATGCTGAAGAACACTGTCGGCGCCCGTCGCAGATGCCACGACGAGATCAGGCTCCAGCGCAATGATTGCTTCAATATCGAAATCAAGGTTGGAATAGAGCACCTCAACACCACGCTCATCCGCGACCTTGGCCCATTGTGAAAAGAAGCCCTTGTCGTCGGTCAGCATGCTAGGCGTAGTCGCTGTGCTCGCGATAACCGGCGCGTTGATTGCAAGCAGAATTCCCGTGAGGCTTGGAGCGGTCGAAACAATCCGCACAGGCTTTGACTTTAGCGTCAGCTCGCCAGAATAGTGCTCGATCGTGCGGGGCCATTGATCATCCTGTGCCAGCGCGGCTTTAAATGACAGCGCAAAAGCCGCGAGCACAGTCAGGAATGAAACGATGATTTTCCAGGATTTCATGACCGATCCTTACCGGAGATCGTTTTTCTGCGGTTCTGGCAAAGTGAAAACACTCTGCTAAAATATGATTATTCCACTCCATATTGCAGAACGCATTCTGCAATGCAATACAGATCACATCCAACACACCAATGATTTCTACTGACTTGCCACTGGAACCATAGCAATGATGCATCGCCTTCACGCTGATACCGTGACGCTGAAATATGATGAGAGAACAGTCGCGACTGATTTGTCCGTGTCTATTCCTGATGCATCCTTTACTGTCATTGTAGGGCCGAATGCGTGTGGAAAATCGACACTACTCCGGGCTTTATCACGACTGTTGAAACCAACGTCCGGGAAGATCATTCTGGACGGCGGCGACATTGCGAGCCTGCCCGCGAAGGAAACCGCGCGCCGGCTCGGCCTGCTGCCGCAAAGTTCGATTGCACCTGAAGGGATCACGGTTGCCGATCTCGTAGCGCGTGGCCGTTACCCGCATCAATCCTTCCTGCGGCAATGGTCCGAAGCGGACGAAGTGGCTGTGGCACGAGCCATGGAAGCAACCAAGATCATTGAACTCGCGGAACGGCCTGTGGATGAGCTCTCCGGTGGTCAGCGCCAGCGCGTCTGGATCGCTTTGGTGCTGGCGCAAGACACGCCGATATTGCTTCTCGATGAACCGACGACCTATCTCGATATCGCGCATCAGATCGAGTTGCTCGATCTTCTGGCACAACTTAACAAGCAGGGACGAACCGTCGTGGCGGTCTTGCATGAACTCAATCATGCCTGCCGCTATGCTTCCCATCTGATCGCAATGCGCGAAGGCGCTTTGATTGCGCAGGGCAAGCCTGCCGATATCGTTACAGAAAAACTGGTCGAAGATGTGTTTGGCCTGACCTCCATCATCATCCCAGACCCTGTTTCCGGTACGCCGCTCATTGTTCCTAAAAGCAGCGCTGCTTAGCTCTCAGGCATTTCCAGCTGCGTGTCGACAATCAGGCCGCCCGTAGATTGATTGACAATGCAGGCTTCATGAAAAAGTGCTCTGCGTTCTTCATCGGTACGAAGCTGGCCGAGATCGGCGACGGTCGTCATCACGCAAACAATTTCGCCCTGTGCATCTAATACAGGTGACGCCTGCCCGGTCACATTCGATAAAAGATGGCTGGTCATCTCTGACCAGCGGTCACTGCGCACCTTATCGAGAACAGCTTTAGTGGGTGGCGTGCCACGAAAACTGGCAGGCTGAACCTTGCGAACCGCATCAATGCTGCTCTTGGGCAGGAACGACTGAAAGACCAGACCGCAGGCCGTGTTATCGACCGGCAAAGTATCACCGAGCGCCAGCGGGTTTACCGAAAAATAGGCGCTGCGATACCAGCGCACCAAAGTTGGGCCACGATCCGTCCAGATCGCCACGCCGCCGCTCATGGCATGACGCTGTGCCAAGGCTTTCATATGCTGTGCGGCGATTTCCACCGCATCGACCCGCTTCAACGCTCCAATGCCAATGCTGAGTGCCGTTGGTCCGAGATCGTAAAATCCGCTAACGGGATCTTGCTTTGCAAGGCCTTCCTTCACAAGACTTTGCATATAGCGATGCGCCGTTGATCCGCCTGTGCCTGCCCGCTTTGCAACCTCTCCCAAGGCGAGCTCATTTTCGGCATTGGCCAGAATTTTGAGAAACCGTGCTGCAATCGATACCGACTGGATCGTACCGGAGCGTTTATCTCCTGCAGTCTCAGCCTCATCAGCCGGAAATCCATCGTGTTCTTTCAAATGCTCCGCCTCCCATCAGAACGATTCCAGATCATCAGAACCATTCGATCATTGTTGTTCTGCTTTGAGCGATGTTTAGCCTCAAGCTCACACAAAGTCATGCCCGGCCTGAAAGCTATTTCCATGATTGCGTTTCAAAACTCTGTGCTTCGCGAGGGGCGACAGGTCAATGCGTTGCTAATGTGCAACATCAACAATCAGCTTGCGCTCATACTGTATTGCGGTATGCATTCCTTATTGCGGAATTGGTATCATGGGGATAACAGAACATGACTTACACACTCATGTTTGGGGCGACCTATGAATATCCGTTCTACCCGTGGCTTTTTCTATAGTGTCAGCGCGTTGACGCTTGTGGCACTTGCTGGTTCGCCTGCCCTTGCGCAGGATGCCCAGACGTCAGGCGAATCCAAAACATTGGTGCTCGATACGCTGGTCATTACCGGCGAAAAAGTCGCGCGTGATATCAAGAACACCGCCTCATCGGTCACCGTGATTACCGCCAAGGAAATCGCTAACGAAAAAACCGGGGATTCTTCCGTAGCGGAAGTGGTGCGCGGAACCCCCAATGTCGTTTACACCGATACCGTCGGCGCGCCCGTTATTCGCGGTCAGGACAGCCAGGGACCGAACAATGGTGCAACGGCCTTCTTTTCCGGCACTGTCCCCCGCGCGACGATCAATCTCGACGGCCACTATCTGAACTACAATGAGTTCATTTTCGGCTCAGCACCAATCTGGGATGTTGACAGCATCGAAGTCTTCCGTGGCCCACAAACCACATCGCAGGGCGCAAATGCTATTGCTGGCGCGATCGTCGTCAACACCAAAGACCCGACATTCGAGCAGGAAGGCGCTTATCAGGTCGAGATTGGCAATTACAATGCCAAGCGCACCTCGATCATGCTGAACAGTCCGCTTTATAAAGACGAAGTCGCTGGCCGTCTCGCGATTGATTATTCGGGTCGCGATACTTTCATCGACTATATCAATCCGGGCTTCTATTCTTCGGGCACCGATCACGACTTCCAGTCACTGAACATACGCTCGAAGCTTCTGTGGCAACCTGCGGAGATCCCCGGCCTTGAAGCAAAGCTCACTTACTCTTTCAACAAGAGCAATCGCCCGACATATGAGGCCGCAACACCACTGTACTATGAGCTGGACTATAACGGACAGAGTATGCCGACATGGGATCAGCGTACCAATACCGGAATTCTGGATGTCAGCTATGATCTCGATAATGGATTTAAGCTCTTCAACCAGACGCAGTTTTCCGACTCCAGTGTCGAACGCTCGACGGGTATTGTAAACGGTGGCGATGCCAATATCGACCAGACCAATGTTTCAAATGAAGCTCGCGTTACCTATGGCGATCAGGAAGACGTTATCAGCGGCGTAGCAGGCATCTATTACGCACACACCAAAACGGACGAAGCGCTTTATCTGCTGAATGCGAGCAATAAAACCACCAATAATTATCTCTCCACATTCGATGACAAGAAGACAAATCTCGGCCTGTTCGGTGAGTTAAGCTGGCGCATGAATGATCAATGGACCCTTACCGGTGGCATGCGCTACCAGCAGGATAACATTCAGCGTGATGGTGTTTCTGTCTATTCCTATGAGCCCGTCAACTTCGACGAAACCTTCTCGGCTTTCCTGCCTAAAGTGTCGCTGGCCTATGCTATCACACCCGATCTGACAGTCGGTGGTCTTGTTAGTCGCGGATACAATCCGGGCGGCGTGTCGCTTTATATGAACACAACGAACCCCGCATCCAGCAAGTGGAACAAGTTCGATGAAGAAACTCTGTGGAACTATGAGCTGTTCACGCGGGCTGAAGTGCTGGATAACAAGCTCGTTCTGAACGCCAACATATTCTACATGGACATGAAAAATGCCCAGTATAACATTCCCGTTGTCCTGCCGAATAATATCGTCCAGTCTTACACCATCAACGCCGAAAAAGCTCATGCCTACGGCCTTGAAATTGGTGCAGACTATCAAGTGCTCGACAATCTGACGCTCAAGTCGAGTGCGGGCATTCTGCGCACCAAGATCGATGAAATCTCCAGCAATGCTTCGTATGAAGACAATGAGTTCGCAAAATCTCCCGGCTATATGCTGAACTTCGGTGCGAGCTGGGATGTAACTGAAAAATTCAACGTCTCGGGCAATGTTCGCCATACGGACGGTTATTATTCAGATGTTGCAAACACGAAGGCATACTGGGTTGGTGCTTATACGATTGCCGATGCCCGCATGAGCTATGATTTCACTGAGAAATTCCAGCTTTATGGCTTTGTAAAAAACATCTTCAACGAGCGCGCGCCAACGTCTCTGCAAGCAACGCGCGGCATCAGCGGTGCAACGACGCAAGCCAGCATGACCTTGCCACGCACATTTGGTGTCGGCATCAAGGGCAGCTTCTGATCGGTTGCTTTCTACGCACGACCCGGAAACCATTTCTCATTTTTTGGAACGTGCTCAAAATCGAACAAAACAACCGCGGGCTTTCGGCTCGCGGTTTTTGGCTTAAAACCTGAACCGGAATTGATCATGGCTCCTTGCAAAACGCTCCATATTGGTATGTCTCTCGCCCCCACCTGGCTGAGCGGTGATGGCTGGCGCCACGCAAACAGCGACATCGAAGGCGCATTCGGATCAGACTTTTATCTCGATATCGCCAGACGTGCGGAAGCAGCCAAACTCGATTTCGTATTCCGCCCCGACAGCCTGTTTCTCAACAGCCAGATCATGGAGACAACACCGGGCTTTGCCAGTCTCGACGCAACATTGCTGATGGCGACGCTTGCCCGTGAAACCTCAAAGATCGGGTTGCTCACGACCATTTCGACCACTTTCATGCCGCCATATGCTGTGGCACGACAGGTTCTGTCACTGCATCATCTGAGCAATGGACGTGCTGGCTGGAACATCGTCACAGCACTGGATGGCAATGTGAATTTCGGCCTTGATGAGATGCCGACATCGGACGAGCGCTATGCGAAAGCGGCAGAGTTTACAGAAGTCGTGCGCGCATTGTGGGAGAGCTTTCCCGGCTCAGCCCTCAAACGCGACCGGGCCAGCGGAACCTATGCAGATACGGCGCGCATTCAACCGATTGATCACAAAGGCGACTTCTTCAAGGTCAAAGGACCGCTCAACATTCCATCTCTTGAGAATGTGCCGATCCCGCTTGTGCAGGCTGGAGCCTCGCCTGCCGGGCGCAGTTTCGCTGCCTCGGTTGCCGATGCAATCTTTTCCGCAACACCGGACATCGATGTGGCCATCAATCTACGCAAAGACCTGCGCTCCCTTGCACAATCCCATGGCCGCAATGCGGATGACGTGCGCCTGCTTCCGGGTTTGAGCCTCTATCTCGCGCCCACACGCAAGGAAGCTGAAGAGCTGTTTTCCTATACCCACGCGCGTGGCGACCGCACCCGCAAGATTGTCTATATTCGAGATATGACAGGTCTTGATCTCACAGACTGGCCTGAAGATCGATTGATCCGCCCGTCCGATTTGCCACCACCGCCGGAAAAAGTTCGCAGCAAAACCCATGCCGGATTGTTGCAGCGTCTTCTGCAAAAAGAGACGCTCCGCCTTGATGATCTGCTCCGCCGACCGGAAGTTATCAGCGCGGCCCATTGGCAGATCATCGGAACGGTCGATGATGCGGTTGCCGAAATCCGCCAATGGTCTGATGCTGGAGCGATTGACGGCTTTATCACAGCACCCGGCGGCTCGACATCGTCCATGCACATCGCGCTTGACGAGCTAATGCCACGACTGAGTGAAGCTGGGCTGCTTCGATCAGACTATACTGGCAATACCTTTGCCCATCACTTAAGCGAATAGCCTATCAGGCAAAGCTGAAGTCGAGACCGATATCGAGGTTGGGCGCGCTGTGTGTCGTCCATCCCACGGAAATGAGATCGACACCACTGGCGGCGACTGCCGCAACAGTTTCAGGCGTAATCTCACCCGAGGCCTCGGCAATCGCCCGACCGTCAATGATTTTCACCGCTTCGCGCAATTGCGCGGGCGACATATTGTCAAGCAGTACTGCATCGACACCAATTGCCATTGCTTCATGCAATTGCTCCAATGTGTCGACCTCGACTTCGATCTTGACCATATGGCCTGCATTGGCTTTGGCACGCTGGATGGCTTCGCCAACGCTGCCTGCAACTGCGATATGATTGTCTTTGATGAGCACGGCATCGTAAAGCGCAAATCGATGGTTCATGCCGCCACCAGCCCGCACGGCATATTTTTGCAAGGCTCGCAGACCCGGCATGGTCTTGCGCGTACACACGATTGCGGCCTTCGTGCCCTGCACAGCCTTGACCAGATTGGCCGTTGCGGTCGCAACACCGGACATATGGCCAAGAAAATTCAGCGCGGTACGTTCAGCCGCAAGAATGCTGCCCGATGAACCGGATACGCGAGCAATCGTCGTGCCTGCTGCCAGAAAATCGCCGTCATTGACCATTCGTTCAAAGGCGACCACAGGATCGACAAGCCGAAACGCCATTTCGGCAACGTCCAGCCCGGCAATGGCGCCCGGCTGCCGCAGGCTGAAAACCATGGTCGAACGATGGTCCGAGGGCACAACCGCATTGCTGGTAATGTCACCTGCAAGTCCGAGATCCTCTAAAAGCGCGGCGCGCACCAGCGGTTCGATGAGCAATGGGGAAAGGCGTGGCAGATCCATCATGCGATCCTCGATAAAGGTTCAGGCAAAGCGATTTCGCGAGCTAGTGCGAAAGCCTGCTCGAATGTGTAAAAGCTGCGCTCGGTCGCAGCCGCTTTTCCCGGAAAATCTGTCCGCGCATGACTACCCCGAGTCTCGCATCGCTCAAATGCTGCGACACTCATTATGAGTGCCACCGCAGCTGCATCATCCGTCTGTGCAAGCGGCAGAAGCGCCGTAATTGCCGAACGTAAGCCCTCTTCATCGCGCAACAAACCCAGATGCCCGGATACAATCGATCTCACATAAGGCAGACTGGATGATGATGACTTGGCTTTCGATGCAAGCGCCAGCATGGCCGCATGTGGTTCAGATGCGATAGCTCGCCCGGCACGAAGCCCCATGACTGCGGCTTCAAGAAGCGAATTGCTCGCCAGACGATTTGCACCATGAAGGCCCGTTGAGGCAGCTTCACCAACAGCCCATAGCCCGGGAAGGCTGGTACGGCCATCGCCATCGGTAGCCACGCCCCCCATATGGTAGTGGGTGGCAGGCCTCACCGGCATCAGATCGCAAGACGGATCGATACCAAACTGCCTGCAAAGCGCATCAATGCCGGGAAACCGCTTTGCAAAGCCCTTGCCTAATGGCGCGCGTGCATCGAGAAACACTTTGTGACCTTGCACAAGCTGCTGACCAATTGTCCGCGCGACGATATCGCGCGCCGCCAATTCCTGGCCCGGAATATCCCGCATGAAGCGCTCGCCGCGATCATTGACAAGGATCGCGCCTTCACCACGCACAGCCTCGCTGATCAATGGCAATCGGGGAGCTGAAACGGCTAAGGCCGTCGGATGAAATTGCACAAATTCCATATCGGCAAGCACCGCACCGGCGCGCCCGGCAAGTGCCGCTCCCTGACCTAGATTGCCAAGCGGTGTGGTGGTTGCCTCATAGAGCCCACCTACGCCACCAGTCGCGAGCACCACAGCACGGCCTGCAATTGGTCCAATGCCTTCGAGTTCAACGCCTGCAACGCGTCCGTCTTGCTTGATAAGCCGCAGCGCGCGGGTATTTTCTTTGATTGTTATCGATTGCGTTGCTCGCACTTTGGCAGCCAGCACACGCATGATGCCCGCCCCTGTCGCATCACCATCTACATGGACAATGCGGTGACGGCTGTGAGCCGCTTCAAGACCCAGTGCATAAGACCCACCCGGCTTGCTGTCGAAGCGAACGCCATAATCTTCAAGCGTTGCAATCGCCTCCGCAGCAGCTTCAATTATATTTTTTGCAACAGCTGCGTCACAAAGACCGGCTCCTGCAGCCAATGTATCCGCCAGATGCAATGCTGGGCTGTCATCGTCACCAAGGCTTGCTGCGATGCCGCCTTGCGCCAGCGCGCTTGAACCATCGAACGCAAAGGTGCCCGCTGTCACCAGCAATACAGGATGCGGCGTAAGTGAAAGTGCCGTCATCACTCCTGCAAGGCCACTGCCAATAACAATCACAGGAGCGGCACTCATACCGCAAGCATCCGTTCGACCGCGCGGCGCGCAGGTTCGGCAATCGCCGGATCGACTGTTACCTCATGGCGATTTTCTTCAAGCGCCTGCCGAATATTGGCAAGTGTGATCCGCTTCATGTGTGGGCAGAGATTGCAGGGCCGGATGAATTCGACATCCGGATGATCGACAGCCACATTGTCGCTCATCGAGCATTCCGTGAGAAGCACCACGCGTTGCGGCTTCTTCTCGCCGACAAAATCCGACATGACAGCCGTTGACCCGGCAAAATCTGCGGCTTCCACCACTTCCGGCGGGCATTCCGGATGCGCCAGCACCATCACGCCGGGGTGGCTCTCACGCAGTTCGCGAATATCGTCAGGGGTAAAGCGCTCATGCACCTCGCAATGGCCGTGCCAGGCGAGGATTTCCACATGGGTTTCCCGCGCGATGTTCTGCGCAAGATATTCGTCAGGGATCATCAGCGCACGTGGCACGCCCAGCGATTCAACCACCTTCTTGGCGTTGCCAGATGTACAACAAATATCGGAGGCGGCCTTAACCGCAGCCGACGTATTCACATAGGTGATGATCGGCACGCCCGGATGCGCCTCGCGCAAAAGCGCCACATCTTGCGGCGTAATCGAATCTGCAAGCGAACAACCCGCGCCCATATCGGGGATCAGAACAGTCTTTTTCGGGTTAAGCAGCTTGGCCGTCTCGGCCATGAAATGGACGCCCGCGAGAACGATCACATCGGCCTCAACATCAATCGCCTTGCGGGCAAGCGCAAGACTGTCGCCAACAATATCCGCTACGCAATGAAAAATTTCCGGGGTCTGGTAATTATGCGCGAGAATAACTGCATTCCGCTTGCGCTTGAGTTCAAGGATTGCCGCGACATCGTCTTCGAACCCCATCCATTCAGCCTTAGGCAGCACCGAGGCTACGCGATCATAAAGCTTTGATACGGAAACGAATTCATTCATGGCGGCCTCCCGAGCAGCGCATAAAATCCCGCTATAGCGGAACGTCCTATTATACTCATTATGAGTATTTCATAGGTTTGAAGTTATACTCGATTCGAGTATATTGTCAATCGCGAGAGATCGGGAGCTTTGTTCCGGCGAGGTGACGCTCCGAAAGCGCACGTTCCTCGACAATCGAGTAGCGGAAACGGAACAGTTTTGCCGGACGACCGCCGGTTTCGCTGTCGCTTTCGCCGGTTTCTTCAACGAGATCCTGCTGTTCGATCAGACGGCGGAAATTCTGCTTATGCAGCCGCAATCCGGCCAACGCCTCAACGGTGCGCTGCAACTGCAAAAGCGTAAAACTGTCGGGCATCAATTCAAAAACAACGGGGCGATATTTGATCTTGGCCCGCAACCGCGCGATGGCTGTCGCAAGAATTCGGCGATGATCGGCAAACATATGGCGGCCGTTTTCTTCATCGCCCTTTCCGGCCTCGCTCACCAGACCGGCTTCATAGAGCAGTTCGTAGCGCTGAAGCACGAGATCTTCATTCCAGCGCTCGCCATTCAGTCCAAACGAGAAGGCAATGCGCCGCAAGCGCTGCGCGGTCAATTCTGCGGATGCCGCCTGATGCGACCAGACCCGCAGACCATTGCTCAAATGGCCAACAATGTCCGGCACACCCTGCCGATGGTCTTCCCATGGCAGATAGTCATACCAGCCGCGCCAGCTGGCCTGTTGACCCGCGGCATCATCCTCGCGCACGAGGCCGAGATAGCTGATTGAAATCGTGCGTTCACCCTGCCTGTGACGGTCGCGATCGGCAAATGTATAGAGCTGCTCGAGATAACCGACGGGATGTGCTGTTTCGGTCTGCACCCAGGCTCGCAGCCCAGCCTGCAACGAACGGTGCTCCGTCTCGAACGGACCAGACGGCAAGGCCTGCCCCTGACGCACGGTCATGACGCGTGGCTGTTCCCCTGTGACAGCGGTCAAAACAGCGATCAGCTCGGTATGGGCAATATCATCGGTCAACGCGGCAGCTTCTTTCTCCACTCAACATCCAGAGGCATACAGAACCCTATGAATGGTTGTGCGTTGGATAACACATAAAATCAATTTAAAAGCTTGGCATCGGCATAAGCTATCCGCCATAAAAAACGCCGCCCATTGGGCGGCGTTTCAATTGGACTAGAGCGTGATGTTTTTAAGTTGAATCGTTATCCCGCTCTAAACTTTTGCTTGAGCATGATTTTATCCGAAAACCGGTTCCCACTTTTCGGAATCATGCTCTAAAACTGTCCCGATTATGGCGTTACGTCAAAGCCAAACCACTTTTCAGAAAGCTTCTTGATCGTACCGTCAGCCTTGGCAGCTTCAATGGCTTCGTTGAACATTTTCTGAAGTTCAGGTTCATTCTTGCGGATACCAACGGCAACACCACGGCCAAGGATGCCGCCCTTGAAGTAAGGACCGGTCATGACGATGTCTTCATTGCCTGGCTTCTTGGCTGCATCCGTCAGATAAGCCAGCGAAGCAACGACCAGATCGACGCGGCCCGACTTGAGGTCAAGATCATGCTGATCGGTGGTCTTGTATTCGCGGATATCGGTTGAATCCTTGAAATACTTGTCGAGGAGCGAAAGGCCGAGCGAAGCTGTCTGAACGCCAACGGTGCGACCCTTGATTTCAGCAGCAACGTCGTCAATTGCCTTCTGGCTCGCTGCTTCATCCTTTGCGAGATAAAGCGTTTCGCCAGTGTGCGGCAGCTTGGCGAACGGGCTATCCTTCAGCGTTGCAAAGGTCTGTGGCGTCAGGCCATAGGAAACGGTGAAGTCAATCGTTTCTTCACGCTTTGGCGTAGCCGTCAGACCAGCCATGATAGCATCGAACTTGCCAGCATTGAGCGCTGGAATGATGCCGTCGAAAGGCTGCGCAACGAGCGTGCACTCAACCTTCATGCGCGCGCAGAGATCCTTGTAGAGATCGACTTCGTAACCATCCAGCGTGCCATCCGGCTTGGTGAAATTATACGGACGGAAAGCGCCTTCTGTAGCGATCGTGATCTTGGTCCACTTCTTTTCTTCTGCATGTGCAGAAGCGGTCGTGAGAACCAGCGCAGAAACGAACAGGGCTTTGAACAATCCCACAGTTTTCATTTGGGTCTTCATTTGACTTAACCTTACGCAGTTATTTGCTGACGCGCCTTTTGGCACAAATCAGCGTTGTTTAAAATAATCAGGCTGCATTTTCATGGCTGATAAACTTGCGGAAACGCTCGGATTTCGAATTTCCGAATACTTCTTCAGGCGCGCCGTCTTCTTCGACCAATCCCTGATGCACAAACACCACACGATTGGACACGTCACGGGCAAACCCTATTTCATGGGTTACGACCAGCATGGTGCGGCCTTCTTCAGCAAGGCCACGCATAACGCGCAATACTTCGCCAACCAGTTCCGGGTCGAGCGCCGATGTCGGTTCATCAAAGAGCATGACTTTCGGCTTCATGGCGAGCGCACGCGCGATGGCTGCACGCTGCTGCTGACCACCGGAAAGATGTGCCGGATAGAAATCGCGCTTGTCAGCGATACCAACCTTGGCCAGAAGTGCTTCTGCTTCTTCCACACATTCAGCGCGCGAACGGCCCTGAACATAAATCGGCGCTTCGATGATGTTTTCGAGAATGGTCTTATGTGACCAGAGATTGAAGCTCTGGAACACCATGCCAAGCTCAGATCGAATGCGCGAAACTTGCTTCTTATCGGTCGGATAGGCTTCGCCCTTCGAGTTCTTCGCCATGCGAATGGTCTCGCCGGAAACGGTTACAGTACCCGAGGTTGGAGTTTCCAGCAGATTGATGCAACGCAGGAAAGTTGACTTGCCGGAACCGGAAGAGCCGAGGATCGAGATCACTTCGCCTTCGTGTGCTTCAAGTGAAATACCCTTGAGCACCTCATTGGCGCCGAAGCTCTTGCGCAGATTTTCAACTTTGAGTGCCACCGGGGCATTGGGAGAGACGACTTTACTCACGATGTTTTTCCTTCGGTGGTGATCTTGACGACGGGCTGGCGCAGATATGGCGTCAGTTTGTATTCCGCGAACATCAGTGCGCGCGTCAGAACGAAGTTGATGGCGAGATAGATGGCACCCGCAATGACGAATACCTCAATCGCACGATAGGTTTCCGCAATCAGCTTGGCAGCGATACCGGTCACTTCCATCAGCGTAATGATGGAGGCCAGCGAGGTTGCCTTGACCATGGAGATCATTTCATTGCCATAGCCGGGCAGTGCCTGACGGATTGCCAGTGGCATGACGATACGGCGGAAGCAGGTAAAACGCGACATGCCGCAGGCTTTTGCTGCTTCGATCTGACCGCTTGGCACGGACAGAAGACCACCACGAATAATTTCGCTGGCGTAAGCCGCGTTATTCAAAGTCAGCGCAATGATCGCACACCAGTAAGGTTCACGCAGGATCGGCCACAGGAACGAATAGCGGATGGCCGGGAACTGGCTGAGACCGTAATAGATGATGAAGATCTGAACCAGAAGCGGCGTACCGCGAAACACGAATACATAGAGCCGGGCGATCCAGTCGAGAACAGCGACACCCGACAAACGCATCATGGCAAAAAGCAGTGCCAGAATAGCGCCAAATACGATCGAACTTGCAGCGAGCTGCAACGTGAGTGGCACGCCACTCAGCATCTGCATGAAAGCTTCAGAATAAAATTCGAGGTTCATTTTGCCCTCCTGACGCCACGCGAGAAGTGGCGTTCAGCTCTTTGCAGGATGGTGCCTGAGACCGATGAAATCAGCAGATACAACGCACCGGCAATGAGATAGAAATTGAACGGCAGACCGGTCGAGCCGGCACCAATCTGAGCCTGACGCAGAATATCCACGACGCCGACAACGGAGATCAGCGCGGATTCCTTCAGTGCAACCTGCCAGACATTGCCAAGGCCCGGCAGAGCGTGACGCAGCGCCAGGGGAGCAATGATCCGGCGGAACTTGAGCGCCTGTCCCATACCGCAAGCCGAAGCTGCTTCAAGCTCGCCCTTGGAAACCGCCCGGAATGCACCACGGAAAACTTCCGTGTGATGTGCGCCGCAAGAAATACCGATTGCCAGCACACCCGCTAGAAATGCCGGAAAACCAACAAAACCCTGTGCGCCGAACATGCGGCCAATCGCGGTCACAGCAGCACTGCCACCGAAATAGAACAGATAAATGACCAGTAGATCCGGAATGCCACGGATGATTGTCGTGTAACCGTCGGCAATGCCGCGCAGTGCAAGACCGCCGGAAATCTTCGCCCAAGCCGCAAAAACACCGATGATTGCACCAAGAAGAAAGCCGAGAACGGCGAGCGACACACTCACCAGTGCGGCCATCATCAGCACATGGCCCCAGCCGTCAGGCCCGAAGCTTAAGATATCGAGAAACGCCTTCATGATGCGTCAGGCCTTGTGGGGCATAAGGAAATGAACGTCATATTGTTTTCCGGGTATTTCTATTAGGCTCGGCTTCACTTATCAGAAACAGGTAAGGCAGGTTGAACATTATCGGGAATAGGATTCACAAAAACGGCGCCGTCGAGCTTCTTCTCATGATCTTTTTTGGCTTCAACGATCTGTTCGGGATTGAGGAACAGTTCGATAGCCGTACTTCCCATAATCTTTGCCGCATGTGCCATGCCTTTGTGCGCCGCAGGCAATTTGCCCTGCGCCACCATTTGCCATGAATGAAGCGGCGTACCAATTGCACAGGTTGCACCACGCATCTGCACGGTCGGAACAACCCAGCTTACACTTCCCACATCCGTCGAGCCGACGAGTGAGTTATCGCCCTTATAAGGCGCATAGACGCCTTCGCAAAGCGCAAGTTCTGCCTTTGGTTCAACACCAAAACGGCGGAACGCATCGGAAATATCTTCTTTTGATAAAGTTGCCTGAAACTGTTGTGCAGTTTTGCAGTCCTGCTCATCAAAAACCGGCGGACCAAGGCGATCGAGCTCGCGCTGCATCAGCTGTTCCAGCGTTGGATTGCCAATAAGATTGGCGTCGCCGCTGACGATGTCACTCTTGACCGAAGTTTCGGTCATCAGAGCTGCACCTTCGGCGATCTTCTTAACGCGCTCCAACAGAACCTGCATTTGCGGCAAATCGAGCGCGCGGATCAGATAGCGCACGCTGGCTTTGGCCTGCACGACATTAGGGGCAAAACCACCTGTATCAGTGACAGCATAATGAATGCGCGCCGAAGACGGCATATGCTCGCGCATATAGTTGACGCCAACATTCATCAACTCAACTGCATCGAGCGCACTGCGTCCCAGATGCGGAGCGGAAGCTGCGTGGGCGGCGCGACCCGTGAAGTTGAAATTGATTTCGTTGCAGGCCAGTGAAACCGGATCGTTTACGCCCGCAAAAGGCGCCGGATGCCAGCAGAACGCAATATCGACGTCGTCGAACAGACCTTCGCGTACCATAAAGCCCTTGGCCGACCCGCCTTCTTCAGCAGGACAGCCATAATAACGTACACGGCCCTTGATACCATTGGCAGCAAGGTAATCCTTAACCGCACTTGCTGCCAGCAAGGAGCCTGAACCAAGCAGATTGTGACCGCAGCCGTGGCCATTACCGCCCGCTTCAATCGCCTGTTCCTCAGCAACACCGGCAATCTGGCTCAACCCCGGAAGCGCATCGAACTCACCCAGAATGGCGATGACCGGACCCTCGTCGCCCGCCTCACCCATCACAGCGGTCGGCAGACCAGCAATGCCGCGCTCTACACGGAAACCTTCCGCCTGCAACATGGCTGCATGAGCGTCGCTGGACTTGTACTCTTCGTAGTTCGTTTCCGGGTTGTCCCAAACCGTATCGCTCAGTTCGAAATAGGCGGCGCTTTTCGCGTCGACAATATCCCAGATGTCGTGGTGGTTCTTCAACTTGAGGTTCACGCTCTCGGCTCAGGTTTTAACATTTTGGACGGAAGAAGCAGATCAAGGACAATAGAGAAGCCCCTCATTCTGGCTTCCGCTTTTATCGGCTTTTATGGCTGAAACAATCCGATCTGACTGCTGCCACAGAAGAGAGCGCTCCTCCCGAGCTGTACCTAGAGGTACTCTAAACTTGTGGCAACCGATATAAGTGAAATTGCTCAAAAGCCCCATCAAAATCGACATTATGGCCAGCAGGAGTTGCCGGATTGATAAGCATTTATGCAGATCCCGACAGGAAACCTCTCGCAGACAGATTTCTGCCAGGTCCCAACCAGAGGCCGCCCCGGCGAGAACCGGCACAGCCTCCGATGGGTGGGTGAGCGCTTTCGAGCTCAGCTTCATCCCTGTCTCGCGCGCAAAAGTTCAAACATTGAATTGGAAGCCATCAACCGTGAATGCTTGTCCCGTGATGAAACAAGGCTCGGAGGTCGCCAGAAAAGTCACCAGACGAGCAACATCGTCGGCACAACCAAGTCGTCCCAACGCAATACCCCTGATAACTTCATCCGCACGTTCGGTTACATTCGTATCGATCTCGGTACGAATGACGCCAGGGCAAATGGCATTCACTGCAATGTTTGGTCCCAACTCCTTGGCAAGGGAACGAGTCATACCAAGGATACCGGCCTTTGCTGCCGCATAAGCGAACTTGCTGACTGCAGCCGTCACACCACCCGAATAGGCATTGAGCGACGACATCGAAACAATTCGGCCACCGCCCTGTTTCAGCATATGTGGTGCAGTATGCTGAATATAGTTGAAGCAGCTTTTCAGATTGATCGCGATAGCCCGATCGAACTCGTCTTCCGAAATATCAAGAATGCCGACAGGTGCGGAACGCCCGGCATTGTTGAGAAGGAAATCGACGCGACCGAACGCATCTACAGTTTCGGCGACAACTTCGCCTGCCCGCTTATGACTTGAGACATCCGCAACACATCGCAGCGCACGCACACCAAGGCTTTCGATTTCGGCAGCCGTATCCGCCAGTTCCGCTTCCAGCAAATCGACCAGTGTGACGTGATAACCGGCACGCGCCAGGTCAAGAGCACAAGCCTTTCCGATGCCACGCGCGCCCCCCGTGACGATGGCAACCTTGTTTTCTGTATTCATTTCAAAACGTGCTCCTTTTGTGTTGCCATGTGATGGTATGTCTGTCACATTATTCCACAATAGGAATTTGGTTCACATATATGAACACTGAAAATAACGGCGAAGTGAAATCCGCAGTTCGGGTTCTCGAAATCCTCGAGTTCCTTGCCCGCGCCCATAAACCGGTGACGCTGAAGGCAATCGTTGCGGAGCTGGGTTATCCCAAGAGCAGCACCTTCAATCTGCTCGCCACATTGGTAGCCCGTGCCTATGTCGTTCGCGACGACACAGAATCCTATAAAATCCACGAGACTTTCAGGAACGGCCCTGGCTGGTGCAGCGGTAGTGACGCCTATCTGATTGCCACCGCTCAGCCGATTATGGATGCCATGCGCGACAGTGAAGGGGAAACCGTGTTTCTCGGCACGCGCCGCAAGGATGGCCGGGTCAAGCTTCTGGCAAAAAGCGCCAGTCATCAGGTTGTGCGTTTTGATTCCGATCTCACTGGCTCAGACCCTGCTTATTGTACGGCGATGGGACGTATTCTCCTCGCGCACTGGCAACCGGAGAAGACGGCAAGCTATCTAGCAAAAGAGCGCATCATCCCTTTGACCGACAAGACCGTGATCGATCGCGTGCAAATCCGCCGTATCATCGATGCGGCTCGCGAAAACGGTTACGCGGTTTGCGACGAAGAGGCAGTCATCGGCGGCTCAGGTGTCGCAGCACCAGTCTTTGATTCAAGCGGCGAAGTTATCGCAACACTCAATATGGCGACGATTTCATCGCGCTTTACCGCCTGCCGTCAGCGCATGATCGACGCGGTGGTCAAACATGCCGCCGAATTGAGCGCGCGCCTCGGACACAAACCATCCACAACAGACAAGCAGTAAAATGGATATTCATTTCAAAGAAAAAAGAGTCCTGGTCACCGGGGCCGCAAGGGGAATTGGCCGTGCAATATGCGAAGCATTTGCTGCCGATGGCGCACATGTGACGGCAACAGATGTTCTTGACGATGAACTGGCAAGCCTTGTGAGCGAAGCGCATCCTGCACGCGGCGGGTCGATCCACGCGATTCATCTCGATGTAACGGATGAGACAGCAATTGCGGAACTGGCCACAGAAGCCGAGACCGAAGGCGGTTTCGATGTATTCGTCCACGTGGCTGGTGGTGTTCTGGGTCAGAAAAAGCGCCCACTTGAAGAGGTGCCAGCAGCAGACTGGGATCGCATCTACGACATCAATGTGCGCGGTGCATTTCTCGTTGCGCGCGCCATCGTTCCGGCCATGAAAAGCCGTGGTACAGGCAAAATGGTCTTCATTTCCAGCGGCGCCGGTCTGGGCGTAAGCCTCACCGGAATTCAGGCCTATGCCAGCGCCAAGTCAGCGCTCATCAGCCTCGCCCGTCAGCTTGGTCATGAGCTCGGCCCATTCGGCATCAATGTGAATGCTGTGGCACCGGGCTTTCTGCGCACGAGCCCAGATTATGAGCGTCAGTGGGCGTCCTATGGAGAAGACGGCCAAGCCGCCATGCTCAACGAAATTCCACTGCGCCGGATCGGATTGCCGGAAGATATCTCGAATGCCGTGCTGTTCCTCGCGTCCCCTTACGCGAGCTGGATCACCGGCCAGACCTTGTCGGTCAGTGGAGGGCCAACAACATGACAACCGAAACACCCGTTCCAACATGGACATGGCCGGAAGAACGGCTGCAAACGATCATGAACCGTGCGCGCGCCGGACGCAGCCTGAAGCCATCTGCCTGGCCGGAAGGTGCCAAATGTGCGGTTGGTCTGTCGTTTGATTCCGACCATGATACGTTTGAATTGCGGGACGGCGGCCGCTCTATTTCGGCCCTTTCGCAAGGCCAGTTCGGACCAAGACAAGGCATTCCGCGCATTCGTGAATTGCTGCGTAACAACAGCATCCCCGCTACATTCTTTGTGCCAGCAGTTTCGGCGATCCATTATCCCGAAGAACAGCGCGCCCTGATAGGTGAAGGACATGAGATTGCTCTTCACGGCTGGATTCATGAGCGCAATACTCTGCTTGATGGCGATACCGAGCGCGATCTTCAGCATCGTTCCGCCGATGCGTTGGAAAAGATTACCGGCGTGCGGCCTGTCGGCATCCGGACACCCTCATGGGACTTCAGCGACAACACGCTGCAAATCACAGCCGAGATGGGCCTGATTTATGACTCATCCCTTATGGCCGATGTCGACTGCTACGAGCTTCTGCTGAACGGCGAACCCTGCGGCGTAACCGAGCTGCCTGTCGAATGGATTCGCGACGATGCCGCTTATCTGGTGATGGATCGTTGGGGTGGTCTGCGCCCACAAATTGCGCCACACGATATTCTGCAGATCTTCGTCCGCGAGTTTGATGCGGCCTATGAAGAAGGCGGAGTTTTCCAGCTGACCATGCACCCTGACATTATCGGTCACCGCTCCCGCATCTGGATACTCAAAGAGCTAATTGGCCACATTCGTCAACACAAGGATATCTGGTTCGCAACTCATGCGGACATTGCGCGTTATGCAACGTTAAACGGCTGATAAGATTATATTTTTCTTATCACAACATTGCACCTGGTTCGGGATTCGGGCCGGGTGTTTCTGCATTGCCTTGCAACATCAGTCTGCTCATAAAATCAGAATTAAATTCATATATGTGAACACTATTCTGCTTTTCATCCCCCGACAGCGGGTCCACACATCATAGATGAGATGGGTGCGAAAAATGGTTCTCAGAAGAAGAACGCATCCCAATATCGATTAAGCATTTGAGCCAAAACTGCGGAGCGGTTTTGCGTGGGATGATGCGTAAAAACAAATAGTGAGACGCGGTTCCAACCTTAGCGGGAACCACTCCAGGAACGAGGGAACTATGATCAAGAAAATAGCAGCTATCAGCCTTTGCACTTTGTCCGTTCTTTACAGCGGCAGCGTTCTCGCCAAGGAATGGAAATCCGTAACTGTTGGCGTTGAAGGTGCTTTTCCGCCCTTCAATCTGACCACGCCCGGCGGTGAACTTCAGGGGCTTGATCTTGATGTCATCAAGGAAGTCTGCAAGCGCGCCGAGCTGGAATGCAATATTGTTGCGCAGGACTGGGATGGTCAGATCCCATCGCTTCTTGCTGGCAAATTCGATGTGGTCCTGACAATGGGCCCTAATCCAGAGCGCCGTAAGGTTATCGACTTCTCCGATCCTTATGTGATCACGCCCAATACATTCCTCGTGCCCGCTGAAGGTCCGCTGGCCAATCTTCCGCATACCGGAGAGAGCCTCAATACCGATACCGAAGAGGGCAAAAAAGCCATCGCCGATATCAAGGAAGCCGTAAAAGGCATGACGCTCGGTGCATCGCTTTCAACCAGCCAGTTGCAATTTGTTGAGCAGAATTTTGGCGCTGCCGCTCAGATCCGTTCTTACAAAGGCTCCGAGCAGGTCAAACTCGATCTGCAATCCGGTCGCCTCGACGGTCAATATGACAATGTCGTCTTTGCGCGGGATCGTGCAGAGAAAAGCAATGGCGCGCTCAAGATCACCGGCCCGCTTCTGGTCGGCGGCATTCAGGCGACGAATGTTTGTATTGGTCTGCGCAAGGATGAGCCGGAACTCAAAGCCAAGCTCAATAAGGCACTTGGCGAGATGCAGGCAGATGGGACACTTTCGAAAATGTCTGAAAAATGGTTCTCGATCGATCTGAGCCCAAAGAGCTGAACCAGCCATAAGAACGAAACAAAAAGCGCGTTGTTCTCACAGCGCGCTTTTTTTAATCAAAAATCCCAGTCATCGTCTTCCGTCGCAACAGCCTTCCCAATCACATAAGAAGAGCCGGAGCCTGAGAAGAAGTCATGGTTCTCATCGGCATTCGGCGAAAGAGCCGAGAGGATTGCAGGGTTGACCTTGCAAGCCTCTGCCGGGAACAGGGCTTCGTAACCAAGGTTCATCAGCGCCTTGTTGGCATTATAATGCAGGAACTTTTTCACATCCTCGGTCAGACCAACGCCATCATAAAGCGCTTCAGTGTAGCGCACTTCATTGTCGTATAGCTCCAGCAGCAGATCGAAAGCAAAATCCTTGATTTCCTGCTTCTTGACTTCATCAAGCTTCTCAAGCGCACGCTGATACTTATAGCCGATATAATAGCCATGAACGGCTTCATCGCGGATGATCAGGCGGATGAGGTCGGCCGTGTTGGTGAGCTTGGCACGGCTTGACCAATACATTGGCAGATAGAAGCCCGAATAGAAGAGGAAGCTTTCCAGAAACACGCTGGCGATTTTCTTCTTGAGCGGATCTTCAGCGTTATAATTGTCGAGGATCAGCTGCGACTTCCTTTGCAGGAATTCGTTTTCTTCCGACCAGCGATAGGCATCGTCCACATCAGGCGTCAAGCACAGCGTCGAGAAGATCGACGAATAAGAACGCGCATGAACCGCTTCCATGAAGGAAATGTTCGAGAGAACCGCTTCTTCATGCGGGGTCGATGCATCTTCCATAAGGGTTACCGCGCCAACCGCGTTCTGGATGGTATCCAGAAGCGTCAGGCCTGTGAACACGCGGATGGTGAGCTGCTTTTCTTCAGCTTTCAGCGTTTCCCAAGACTGAATATCGTTGGACAGTGGCACTTTTTCCGGCAGCCAGAAATTGCCCGTCAGACGGTTCCAGACTTCAAGGTCTTTGTCGTCTTCGATGCGGTTCCAGTTGATGGCCCGCACAACCGCCGGCTTTTTCGCATTATTGTTTTTAAACTGCATGTTCATCGGTTTCGATCCTGATCAAAGAGCGCAAGAGACGCAGCCTTCAACCTGCGTACCTTCGAGCGCCATCTGGCGCAGGCGGATGTAATAAATCGTCTTGATGCCCTTCTTCCAGGCGTAAATCTGCGCCTTGTTGATATCGCGCGTGGTGGCGGTATCACGGAAGAAAAGCGTCAGCGACAGACCCTGATCGACATGCTGCGTTGCCGCTGCATAGGTGTCGATAATCTTTTCCGGGCCAATCTCATAGGCATCCTGATAATATTCGAGATTATCATTCGTCATGAAAGCAGCCGGGTAATAAACGCGGCCAATCTTGCCCTCTTTACGGATTTCGATCTTGGAAACAATCGGATGGATCGAAGAGGTCGAATGGTTGATGTAGGAGATCGAGCCTGTTGGCGGCACAGCCTGCAGGTTCTGATTATAAAGTCCGCCTTCCATGACGGACTTTTTCAGTTCCTGCCAGTCTTCCTGCGTCGGGATTGCAATACCGGCATTCTCGAAAATCTCGCGAACCTTCTCAGTCGCAGGCTCCCAGACCTGATCGGTATATTTGTCGAAATATTCACCTGTCGCATATTTCGATTTCTCAAAGCCCTTGAACGAGCTGCCCTGTTCGACCGCAATACGATTGGAGGCGCGCACCGCGTGATAGGCAACGGTGTAGAAGTAGACATTAGTGAAATCGACGCCCTCTTCCGAACCATAGAAGATACGTTCGCGAGCGAGATAGCCGTGCAGGTTCATCTGGCCGAGGCCGATGGCATGGCTTTCGTCATTGCCACGGGCAATCGAAGGCACCGAGCCGATATGGCTCATATCGGCAACAGCCGTCAGCGCACGGATTGAGGTCTCAATCGTCTTGCCGAAATCCGGGCTATCCATGGCTGCCGCTATATTGAGCGACCCGAGATTGCAGGAAATATCCTTGCCGAGATGCTCATAAGACAGATCATCATTGAAGATGCTGGCTTCGCTCACCTGAAGAATTTCCGAGCAGAGATTGCTCATGGTGATGCGGCCATCAATCGGATTGGCACGGTTCACCGTGTCTTCAAACATGATGTAAGGATAGCCGGACTCAAACTGGATTTCTGCCAGCACCTGGAAGAAGTCACGCGCATTGATCTTCTTCTTGCGGATACGACCGTCATCCACCATTTCGCGATATTTTTCAGTGATCGAAATCTCGGTCATCGGCACGCCATAGACGCGCTCGACGTCATAAGGCGAGAAGAGGTACATGTCCTCGTCGTTTTTGGCGAGTTCAAACGTGATGTCCGGGATCACAACGCCAAGCGACAGCGTCTTGATGCGGATTTTTTCGTCTGCATTTTCGCGCTTTGTATCGAGGAATCGCATGATGTCGGGGTGATGGGCGTGCAAATAAACCGCGCCCGCGCCCTGACGCGCACCAAGCTGGTTAGCGTAGGAGAATGAATCTTCCAGAAGCTTCATCACCGGAATGATGCCGGAAGACTGGTTCTGGATCTGCTTGATCGGCGCACCGGATTCACGAATATTGGTCAGGCTGAGCGCCACACCGCCGCCGCGCTTTGAAAGCTGGAGTGCCGAATTAATCGAGCGACCAATCGATTCCATGTTGTCTTCAACACGCAACAGGAAGCACGAGACCAGTTCGCCACGCTGCTTTTTTCCTGCATTGAGGAAGGTCGGCGTTGCCGGCTGATAACGACCTGAAATGATCTCATCGACCATTTCGCGTGCGTGCTGCTCGTTGCCACGCGCAAGCGCCAACGCCACCATGCAGACGCGATCTTCATAGCGCTCAAGATAGCGCTTACCGTCGAAGGTTTTCAGCGTATAGCTGGTGTAATATTTGAACGCACCGAGGAAGGTCGGGAAGCGAAATTTCTTGTCATAGGCATGATCGAAAAGATCGCGCACGAAATTGAAGGAATACTGATCCAGCACTTCCTGTTCGTAATAGCCTTCATCGACCAGATAATCGAGCTTCTCACGCAGATTGTGGAAGAACACCGTGTTCTGGTTGACGTGCTGCAGGAAATATTGCTGCGCCGCCTGGCGATCGCGATGCAGCTGAATCTTCCCCTCGTCATCATAGAGGTTCAGCATCGCATTGAGCGCGTGATAATCCAGCGACGTTTCCGTCAGCTTCTGCGGCTTGCTGCCCGATGCTGGCGATGACTCGTGCTTTTCCGAAGCGGCGACCGTCTCGCGCTCACGGGTCAGGGTTGTGTCTGCCGTGTCCAAAATCGTTCCATCCCGTCTTTAACATTGACAATGTCTTCATCCGTTCCCAGAAGCTCAAAACGATAGAGGTAGGGAACCTGACATTTTTCCGAAATTATTTTGCCTGCAAGGCCAAAGCCTTCGCCGAAATTGCTGTTCCCGGCGGCGATAACACCGCGAATGAGGGATCGGTTATCCGCATCATTGAGAAAGCGGATGACCGGCTTGGGAACAGCGCCTTTCGCACCCCCGCCGCCGTAGGTTGGCGTTACGAGCACAAAAGGCTCGTTGACCCGTAACAGGCCAGTATTATCTTCATAGCTTTCCAGCGGAATGCGCTTTGAACGCATGCCAAGACGCATCACAAAGCGATGCGTGTTTTCCGAACGGCTGGAAAAATAAACGATCTGGCCCATAACAAACCCCGGCAGCAGACCGGCGTTACGCCAGCGAGCTGATCATATCCGGACGGAAACCGGCCCAATGGGATTCACCGGCAACAACAACCGGCACCTGACGGTATCCGAGGCCCTGAACGAGATCATATGCATCGGCATTGGCGGAAATGTCGATGACATCATATTCAATGCCCTGACGGTCGAGCGCGCGGGTGGTTGCGGTGCACTGGACGCAGGCGGGCTTGCTATAGACGGTAACGTTCATTTTTTCCTCACTGGGGATGGAGCATTTCCAGCACCGTCGCAGAAGCATTTGGCGTTGGAGAATGCATATAGACAGACGTTTTGATCCACTGCGCCTCACACGAAAGAAGGCGCAAAAAAGCGTTCGCGCATGACGAAATGCGCGTGAAAAGCAACGAAAACTGAGAGGCACAACGAGCTTTAAGAGCGCGAAGCCTTCAAACTAGCCCGTACCGGGCGGACCGGAACTGTTTGGTCTTGAATTACTCGACATGCTTGTCACCCCGAAGCTTATGAGAGGGATATACGGGGCACCAAAAGACATGGCAGAACAATGCCACAACTTATCGCGCGCCAACCGGACACCCCGCCCGTGGACGTTCTCGTTCAAGGCAGGTCTCCTGGCTCACGGTTTAATGCTTTTTGCCCGCCTTCCCGGTTTTAGCCAGTGGCATATGGACATAAAGCTCGCCGCTTACAGTTGCGGGGGCAGCTACGGCTTAACAGCATCCATCATGGATACCACGCACCGTATTCCCATCTTCGCTTTTGATCCTCACGAATCGTAAGAACCTTGAACACAAGATATAGTATCTGAAGTTAAAAAGTCGTCAATGGATAGACGGTTCAAAAAAATTTAATCTGGCTTTTACCCCGGGCAGCCTGTGAATAGCAGGGATATGTAGCCGACTATTCCACAGGCGTGATAGGCCTGGGTCGAAAGTCGGGCTTTACGGCCTTCAATGCCATGCGATCCACCAGATGTGGTGCCAATAGTTTCAACCAGCGCCCCAAACGCATCTGACGCGTCATCAACACTTCGCGTTTGCGGTTGGTGATTCCATCCAGCATCAGCTCGACGGCCCGCTGAACAGACATCATATCGTCTTCGCGAACGCCACTCACCCCGAGAGCGCCCCCACTGGCTCCATAGCCAACCTTGCGAATGTCGGTTTTGACGACGCCCGGATAAACAATCGTCACCGAAATACCGCTTGGATCAAGCTCGGAACGCAGCGCCTCACAAAACCCTGAAAGCGCAAATTTGGTGCCGCTATAGGCTGTACGTCCCGGCACGCCAATCAGTCCGGCAACAGATGAAACTGCCACGATGCGGCCTTTGGTTTTGGCCAGATGCGGGAGTGCTGCATGGATCGGCCAGACGCTGCCCCAATAGTTGAGCTCCATCAGATCATGCATCCATTTCAAGTCTTCCGGTTTGATCTCGGAAAAATTGGCATGGGCCGACATGCCCGCATTAACGATCAGCGTATCAATCCGACCAAAAGAAGAAGCCGTTTTTTCAATGAGGCCAATACAGGCATTGCGATCCGTAACATCGGTCGGAACAACCAGAACTTTACTGCCTGACTGCTCTATTTCTGCAGCAAGCGCTTGCAACTTTTCGACGTTACGCGCCGCCAGAACCAGCGCTGCCTTGTTCCCGTCACACATGCTTATCTGGCGCGCGGTTTCGGCACCTATGCCATCGGATGCGCCTGTGATGATCGTAACTTCCATGAAGCCCTCCCTTGCTCGCATGAATGGTCATGTTTCCGAGCTTACAATTCACTTCGTCAAGCCGTCCAGTACCGAGAATTTGCTCGTGGGCATACCAGGCCTTCACAAAGCCGTGTGAGATGACAGACAAAGAGCTTAACGAAATCAATGCCCTACTGAACGACATCTCCCGGATATCAATTGAATTGATTAAAATCCCTGGTGTTCGTCGAAGGGATAAATTGACAGCCGCGCTTCATTTCCTGTATCGCTTTATTAAATCCTGAACATTGTTCAATATATTGAACAATTAAGAAGAGATCCTCCCAAGCATCTCTTCAGACGACCGATGCACCGGCTGCATCGGAAAACTGTCGGTCCGGCTTTCCTCTACGCGAAAGCCGGACCGCTTGAAACCCAGCGCCTCTGTGCCGGCGAGGAATGAGAGACCTCGGCTCTGGGGAAATTTGAATAAGGGTGGAAACAATGACTATAGGTATCAAGCCATTTTCGTTCGACACGGTCGGCTCAATGCTTGTCGAGTGGGGGGCTGCAAAGCGTCTCGGCGAAGTTCTGGGCGAACGTTTCTCAGAACGCAAAATCCTCATCGTAACCGACAAGGGCCTGCACAAGGCTGGCGTTCTCAAAGAAGCGCTCGCTTCGCTGGAAAAAGCAGGCTTCAGCATCAGCATTTTCGATGCAGTTGTTGCTGATCCGCCGGAATCAGTTCTGTTCGAATGTGTCGATCAGGCCAAGGCCGCTGGCAGCGATATCGTGCTGGGCCTTGGCGGCGGCTCTTCAATGGATATTGCAAAGCTTGCTGCGGTGCTTATCGTCTCCGAGCAGGAACTGTCTGAGCTTTATGGTATTGGCAAAGTGCAGGGCACGCGCCTGCCGTTGATCCAGATCCCGACCACTGCTGGCACCGGATCAGAAGTGACCAACATCACGATCCTGACCACCGGCGAAACCACCAAAATGGGTGTCGTCTCCCGCCAGCTTTATGCAGATTTCGTCATTCTGGATGCAGAACTGACCTGCGGCCTGCCAGCGCTTCACACGGCTGCCACCGGCATTGACGCCATGGTTCACGCGATTGAAGCCTATACCAGCCGTATCAAGAAGAACCCGCTTTCCGACGCTTTTGCGCGCGAAGCACTGAAGCTCTTGTCGGCCAATCTGGTTGCAGCTTGCGAAAACGGCAAAGACCGTCACGCCCGAGAAGCCATGCTGCTTGGCGCAAACTATGCCGGTCAGGCCTTCTCGAACTCGCCGGTTGGCGCGGTTCATGCCCTGGCCTATCCGCTTGGCGGCCATTATCATGTGCCGCATGGCCTTTCCAACGCATTGATGCTCGGACCGGTCCTACGCTTCAACATGGCGGGTGCTGCTGAGCTTTACGCAGAACTTGCCGACCTGCTTCTTGGCAAATCGGACGGCACGACAGAGGAACGTTCGGCTGCTTTCGTTGATTATATGGAAGACCTGATGAACCGCTCTGGCGCACCGCGCCGTCTGCGCGACGTTGATGTCACCGAAGAAAGCCTCGAAATATTGGCACGATATGCAATGCTTCAGACACGTCTTCTGGGTAACAACCCTGTCGATGTGACCGAAGCTGACGCGCTGGCGCTTTATCGCGAAGCATTCTGAGCACACACCCTCTTTTAAAACAGCATCCCGGACGAGTGGGCTTGATTAGCCGCTCTTCCGGAGCCCTGTTTCGTCTATTCGGAGTAAAATCTTGAGCACTGAACGCATCGACGGTCAGGAGCAGCCATATTGGCCTGCCGGACCGTTCAAAATCCGTCTGCCTTTCGTTCATTATAAATTCGAGTGGCCTGATTATTGTCAGGGCCTTCTGATGTGCGCGGTCGATCTGGCCGCTATTCCGCTGATGGCTGAATTGCTGGGCATGCCCTTTGAAGTGGCCCTAGCCGTTGTTGTTCTCAACGGCCTGTTCTACCTCACCCATCATCTGCTTGGTGACCCTGTCGTTCCGGGCTGGATTACACCCGCCGTCCCGCTCATCATGGCCTATTGCGCTACCTTCCCCGAAGGTCCGGAACGCGTCCACGCGCTTGTTTCCTTCCAGATGACCCTGGGACTATTATCAATATTGATCGGTGCCACAGGCATCGCCAATCGCGTTATTGCCGCCATTCCACAAGCGATTAAATCCGGCATTATTATCGGCGCGGGCTTTGCAGCAGTTATTTCCGTCTTCAAGATCGGCGGCAACTTCGATATTTTCCCGTTCACCATCGCGATCTCTATCGGCCTTTGCTTCTATCTGATGTTCTCACCGCAATTCGCCCGCCTGTCGCGCAAGGGTGGCATTTTCGGCCTGGTTGGAAAACTCGGCATTCTGCCGTGCATCCTGCTCGCCGTTGTCATCGCTCCACTGTTTGGCGAAGCCAAATGGCCTGAATTCCAGTGGACGATTTCGTCGCCGGATTTCGCAACACTCTGGCGCGAATACACGGTCTTTGGTCTTGGCCTGCCGCCATTGTCAATGTTCCTGACGGCTCTGCCAACGGTTCTCGCAACCTATATCGTTCTCTTTGGCGACGTACTGAAAACCAAGTCGATCCTCGGAGAAGCACAGCTTCATCGTCCAGATGAAAAGATCGATTATAATGCCAATCGCGCTCACCTTGTTTTCGGTATGCGTAACACCGGCATGTCGGTACTTGGCCCCGATGTTACCATGTGCGGACCCGTATGGGCTGCGATGCAGGTTGTCATCTGCGAACGCTTCTCCAAGGGCAAAAAGTCGATGCACTCGATCTTCGGTGGCGCTGGATCTTTCCGCTGGGGCACCAATACGGGCCTGTTCCTGATGCCAATCGTGACGCTCGTGCAGCCGATCCTCGGTGTGGCACTCACCCTGACATTGCTCATTCAAGGTTATGTTTCGGTACGTATCGGCGTGATGGAAGCCCGTTCGCAGCGCGATCTCGGCATTGCTGGCGTTACAGGTGCAGTTCTTGCAACGCGTGGTGCAGGTTGGGCCTTTGCCACAGGAGTTGTTCTCTGCCTGCTCATTTATGGGCGTGACTTCTTTAGGGGTGAGACCGATCACACCTTCGTCAAGGATCAGCAGTGGCAGTAATTTCACCAAAGAGTCCCCCGGAAAACCACTGGGGGGCTCTCATTCTGAATAAGTTACCCCGAGGCCGATTTGCCTCTTCAAGAAGATTCCTATAGATTTCAGCCGCAGTCCGGCAATCGCATTTCTCCTCCCAATATCTATTGCCGCGTGCTGCGTGTCAATTCGGAGTAAAAATTGCGTAGTGAACAATCTATTCTTCAAATATCCATAGCAGTTACTATTTTTGTTGCAGGCTTTGGCGTCGTCTTTGGCCTTTTGTCTGGTTCATTTTCTATTGTCTTTGACGGTGTTTACATGTTTGCAGATGCTGCCATGAGCGGGCTTGCACTTGTTGTTGCCCGGTTAATTGCACTGTCTGCACTACCAGAGCCTCCAAGCGGAAAATTGCGTGATCGCTTCACCATGGGTTTCTGGCATCTTGAACCTATGGTTCTGGGCCTCAACGGTATCATGCTGACCGGCGTTGCAATATATGCGCTTATCAATGCCATCGGCAGTCTGATGCATGGCGGTCGTGATCTCGAATTTGGTTACGCGATCTTCTATGCCGTCGTTGCTCTTGTTGCCTGCCTCGGCATGGTATGGCTTGAAACCCGTGCCAACCGCAAGCTCAAATCCGACTTCATTGCGCTGGATGCCAAAGCCTGGATCATGTCAGGTGGTATTACCGCAGCACTGCTCATCGCCTTCCTGATAGGCTACGCCATTCAGGGAACTCAGTTCCATTGGATAACGCCGTATATCGACCCTGCTGTGCTGGCCCTCGTCTGTATCGCCATCATTCCGATGCCGATTGGGACGATCAAACAGGCACTAGCGGACATGTTGCTCGTGACACCTATCGATCTCAAGCAGCATGTGGATCAGGTCGCAAAGCACGTCGTGGAGCGCAACGGCTTCAAGTCCTATCGTGCCTATGTCGCCAAGGTCGGGCGTGGCAAGCAGATAGAACTCTATTTTATCGTGCCACCCGATCAGCCCGCAAGAAAGCTCGAAGAATGGGATGCTTTACGTGACGAAATCGGCGATGCGCTTGGAGGCGAAGGCCCTGATCGCTGGCTGACGATTGCGTTCACCACCAATGTGGAATGGGCCGTTTAGGCGTTGTTGCATGGAGGCCAATTAAGGCGGATTGCGTTCTTTGATGTTTGGTTACAGGCTCACAGCTTTCACGCGGATGGAATTCGGGCGTGTGGATGCCAGCATTCGATTAAGAATGCGGCATCCGAGTTTGATTTCGGTTTGCTGATTGGCAAACTTGCGTGAGCGAAGACAGTTCCCATTGACGGATTTATACCGGCCCATTGTCGTTTCCACGTTGGAACGTCTGCCATAATTGATCATGGCCTGCCACTTCATCCGGCCATGATCTGCAATTTTATGGTTATGCCAGTCACGCTGATCCGGTGGGCCATAAATGTCTGCTGGGAGCTGCCGTGCGCGTGGTGGAACGATAATGCTGACACCCGGACTGTGATGGCGAAGGGATCTATACGTTTCATCACTGTCATAGGCCCCATCAGCAGTGAAGCTGGTGATGGGCTGGACAATCTGTTCAAGCAAAGCTGTAAGCTGGCTGATGTCACTGCTGCTTTGATCTGTCAGCACTTCAGCGATAATTTCACCCGTGTCAGCATCCACAGCAAGGTGCAGTTTGCGCCATTTTCTGGGAGATTTACCACCATGCTTGTCCTCAAGCCACTGGCCTGCGCCATAGATCTTCAACCCCGTGCTATCGACAATAACATGAATGGGTTCATCAGGTGCTGCTGTCTTGTGACGAACCAAAGCCTTCGAAAGTGACAAGCTGGAACAGCGCCTGCTCAGTGTCGTGTGGTCAGGGACTGGGAGATCAAGGCCCATCAACTGAAACAGTGAAGTCATCAAGCCTTCTGTCTGACGCAAAGGTTGATGGAAGACGATGCCACACATCAAAGATGTTTCAATCGCCAGATCAGAATAGCGCGACTGGCCATCTGGTGTTGTCCGCCGCGGAGCCAACCAGCCCGCAATCGCAGCTTCACTGATCCAGAAGGTAATGCTGCCACGCTGGCGCAAACCAGCTTCGTACTCAGGCCAGTTCTCAACCCTGAACTTTTGCGGCGGTATCCGATGACGGGGAGCAGTACGATGTTTGAAAGGCATGAGCCCGATCCCACAGACGAAAAGCAAGGCTGCTAAAGCCTAATTCTGTAAAATCTTTAAACCGCAAATGCCATCCGTGCACCAACGCTGCTTCGATCTATGCTTAGAGATTAGGCCCTAGAGCCTCGAAAGAAAAACGGAAGGGTACCACGTAATTATTTTATTTTATTACACTATTTGGCACTAATGGGGTCAGAGAAACTCTGGGTAATTTTTCGTTTTTCTGACTACTATCATAGGAACCGGTTGCTCGTTTCGATGCTTGATAGTTACCGATCAAAACCGATCCAGAACAACACCCAAAAGTATAGCCGTTTTGGCGGTACGGATCAGTTGGCATGCAGGCAGTCCTACACGTAAAGTGGACACACGCATGATAACGCGCTATATTATTACGAGGTAATACCAAGTGATAAGGAGCCATTATGGCCACCTCCCTCAAAATCGACGACGCTCTTAAAGGGCGCGTGCAACAGCTTGCCAGCCAACGCCGTCGGTCGGCGCATTGGATCATGCTCGAAGCCATTGAGCAATACGTTAAGCGCGAAGAAGCCCGCGAGAGTTTTAAACAAGAAGCCATTGCTTCCTGGGCATCCTTTAAAGAGACCGGTCGCCATCTTACCGGCACAGAAGTCTATAACTGGCTCAATAACTGGGGCACAAATGACGAAACATCGGTGCCAGAGTGCCACGAGTAGTTATAACCGAAGGCGCCGCACAAGGCTTGGAACGCTGCCGCCGATTTCTGATTGCCAAATCACAAGAAGCTACACAGCGTGCTGGTAATGCGATTCAACGTCACTTGCTTCATCTCGATAATGCTCCCGATATCGGGCGACCTTTCCCCGATGCACCGGAACTGCGAGAGTTGGTGATCCCTTTTGGGGACTCTGGGTATATAGCGCTCTACCGTCATGAAACAGCTGAGAATGCGGTTTATGTGCTCGCGTTCCGACACCAGAAAGAAGCGGGCTACTGAAGACCTCGGAAATCCCATGCGTTGAGTTTCACCAGCATTTCAACCATTTTCTTAATTGACCGTAACACGTCTACGAGGAGAAGTAAGTCGTCGGCTTCACGCGCCTTTTCGGTGTCTTGTTCCTAAGTTGAAGTTCTAAGTCCCTGTAAATCCGATAGGTCCGCTTCATGTTGATGTCCCAGCCCTCGCGCGTGAGCATCACGTGCACGCGCCGGTAGCCATACCGAACCCGCGTTGCACAGATGTCTTTGATCCGAGCTTCGATGCCGGCCTGATCGCGGCGACGGGACTTGTAGTGATAGGTCGATGTGTCGAACTCCAAAACCCGGCAGGCTCGCCGGATCGACACGTTCGACTCACCACACGTCTGCGCCACCAGCTCGCGTTTGCGATCAGGCCTCACAGTTTTCGGCGGATCACGTCCTGCAGCATCTCCTTGTCCAGCGACAGGTCGGCGACCAGCTTCCTGAGCTTGCCGTTCTCGTCCTCAAACTGCTTCAGCCGCTTCATCTCCGTCGGCAGCAGCCGTCATAATTCTTTTTCCAGTTGAAGTAGGTCGCTTGGCTGATCCCGGCACGGCGGCAGAATTCCGCCACCGGAATCCCGTCCGCCCCCTGCTTGCCCATCGTGCTGTTCTTACCTCAAAATTAGGTAAGAAAGTACCTTCAAATTTAGGAGCTACTCTCTGGGCTGAACCTTTTGACTGGCAAAGTAGTAAAATGACTGCGCCGAAACTTACCCGAAAGAGGTATTATTGATAACTTGCCAATTAGAATTCCGTCTGAAATTCTGACGACACGGAAATCCAGCAGATAATTCCAACGAAGAAAAATGCTACGAATACGGAATAATCAGTATAAAGAACTCGTGTGTGGGGAGCGTTTGTGATGGGTAACAATATCGCCTATATTGTCAGTGATAGCTCATTGCTTTGCTCTAGTTTGGAAAATTCTCTGCGATTAAATTTCAAAAGTGTAATCTGTAAATTAAGTGTTGATTCAGTCGAAATTGATGACAATTGGAGCGAAACGGTTCTTATAGTTGATGCCGTCAATCCAGAGGCATTGATTCAATCTTTGAAGAAATTGTCATTAAAAGGGGATCTTTCCAGAACAATTATACTGATGCGCGGGTCGCAGTCGTTGAGTAATTTTCGGGAAGTTATTGGCTTTGTTGGAGGGCTGCTTCCAAATAGTTCGACTGTTGAAGAAGTTGGAATGGCTGCAAGTATTGTCCGTTGTGGCTTGCTGGTGGCTCCATCGGAACTTGTGGTTATGAAAACAGAGGCGGATGATACGTCGAGCGAAATAAGCGGTTCAGGTTCGGTTCTTACCGAACAGGAGAACCGCGTTCTTGCCTGTATTTGTGAAGGCTCTGGTAACAAGATCATAGCGCGTAAACTGGAAATCAGTGACAGTACGGTCCGCGTTCACGTCCGCTCAATCCTTAGGAAACTGGGTTTTCAAAACAGGACGCAAGCAGCGCTTTACGCCGTTGGCCACTTCAGAAAACACTTATCGCAGCCAGTATTGAATGCTTTGGCCGTCTTGGGTTTATACGAAGCAAATACGGGTATTATAGCCAATTCTTTGATTGCTCTATAAGCAATCGTGTAGACGTGTAGTTTCTATTTATAAATAATATTTTACAGTATATGGTTTGTAGATCAATGTATAAATTCGTTGTGGTTTACTACTTATGGTAGTCAGCTAATGAAGGTGATTTTTGTTTCATTTTGTTTATTGAATGACAGTATATACCCAATTTTCGTCATGAGCTAAGCGCTTTGTTTCCTTTTGGCCAGCCAGCGTAGCAGCCATAGTCCCCTTATTAGCCACTTAACAACGATGGCGATATTGGATCGCGTACGGCCCAGGGGAATGGAAATGAAAAAACGCAACGGTACCGAATTCGGACAAAGCCATCCTCATCAGAAACTGACCATCGCTGATCTTACGAGCGCGACAAATGATGTCAGGGATGTCGGGGCGCATTTCTCGGTGAGTGCTCCCGCAACCGGTCGACATCAGGTTTTTATAACCTACAGCAATGGTTGGGACGAGGCGCGGGATACTGTTCTGGTCGTGGAAGGTGTGGGTTCCGACACGATCAGCTTACCTAGCACAGGCTCCTGGAGCCGCAGGGAGATCGTATCACTGGAACTGCCACTGGTGGCCGGGGAAAATCGGCTGTCGTTCATTTCCCTCAACAATTCAGGGCCGGAAATCGCAGGTATTGTGCTCAAGGAGGAATTGGCTGGTCGCGAAGTTGAATTTACTCTTGGTGCCAGCACGATTGCGGCGGTGAATTTCGCATCTATTGGTGCCCTCGCACTTACACTCGATCGTAGTTCCATTCTTAATGGTGCATTCCGGCATGATCGGGGAAACATCGCCCCTGATGGAAATGAGTTGCCGGGCGCTGAAATAGCGGCGGCGCCAGACGTTGATGGAAGCGACACGTCCAATCCATCAAGGGGGCCAGCCATGAGTGATGGTAACAGTGGCGACGCTGCAGCTGCTGTGAATAACGTGGAAGTGCCGGATTCTGCAGGCGGTCAAGGTTCCGCCAGTCAAGGTGAAAGGCTTTCTGGACAGGGCGTTTCGGTGACGCTTGCCGAAAGTGTTGAAACGGCGAATGGGCCAAGTGCTGTTGCCGATACCCCCCCGTTGTCCAACCTGGAGGGCGCGCAACCGAGCGCCGACGATAGTGTTTCGACATTGAAAGAGACTTTGGCGGATGAGGGTGAACCCGTTGTCAACGAGATCGTTGCGCCAGAGCCCGACAAGGGGGCGATTCAAGAGCTTGCGCTTGGAACACTTCGTATACAAGCTGAAGATGCTGTCATTGGGACTACGGGCCCCAGCGTGACCACAAATCCCATAGTGGTTTCTGCATCAACCGCGACCGGCACAGATTTGGCCAATGCAAATGCGGCAGACAATGATGCTTACGTCGATTTCAGCGGTCTGAACGGGGATTTTAATTCCGGTTCAGGAGAATATATCGAGTGGTCATTCAATGTCGATCAGACTGGTTACTATGATCTTGCAGTAGGCTATGCCTTTTATTCGGCGAGTGCGAACAATCGTCCAATGCGCATGGATGTGAATGGCGCACTCTGGGATCGTATGTTTGACATGCCAAATACCGGCAGCAATACATCCTACGATGAGGTGGTAACGCGTGTTTATCTGGTTGCGGGCGAAAACGTCGTACGTTTGACGTCGAACGGATTCAGCGGTGCAAATATCGACTATCTGGAAGTTAGGGATCCTGACCCGAATGTTTTCGTTTTCCAGGGGGAAGATCTTGCGCCACAGCTTTCGAAAGACCAGAATATCAATGGTTTGACGAACAGGTCCATCTCGGCAGACACAATTCCAGATAACGAACAGTTCCGCGTTGGCGCAGAAGGTGAAGGCTACCTCGATTGGGCGGTCGGTAGTGGTGCGACTGTTGATGCCGCACGCGCCGCAGTTGCAGATTTTACCTTTACGGCATCGACAGCCGGCACCTACGCGATCACGCTCACCTATGTCAGCGGTTCTGCACGGCCGCTTGAGCTGAAGCTTGTTGATGGTGCAACGGTGACGTTGCTCGATACATTTCAGATTGCACCGTCTATCGCGCCCAACAAACTTCCGACAGACCGTGCCGAGCTTATTGGCGTTGGCGATAACCACGACACTTTGAGTGAGATCAATAATGCAACGCCGACTGCATGGGAGGGCTGGACGCAGGAAATTGTCATTGTCACACTTGCTGCGGGTGAGAATACACTCCGCTTGCAATTGCCACCTACAGGACAGGCGACTGGGCCAAATATCGATAAGATTGTTGTTGCTCTCGTGGAACCGGGTGAACCGCCGGTGGATGAAAACACGGCGCCAACCGCTCATGCTGTCGCAGCTGCCACAAACGAAGACAATGCGATCATTGTCGACCTTTTAACTCACATCGACGATGCCGATGGCGATGCGCTAACAATCAGTAGTGCGGTATCGAGTGAAGGAATTGTGTCCATCAACGGGACCATGGTCACTTTCCAGCCGAACGCCAATTTCTCCGGTCAGGCGACGATCACATATACAGTGAGTGATCCGGCGGGTGCCACCGCTATAAATACAATCACGGTTGACGTCGTACCTGTGAACGATGCGCCGGAAATCTCCGGAACCATTGACGACCAGACAATTCCTGCGACGGGCGGTACCATTGACTTGACCGGCCTTTTCATCAGCGACATTGATGGCGACACGTTTACATATGGCCTGCGTGCGACAGTTGGCGAACTGCCGGATGGTATTACACTGGACGGAAACCAGATTGTTGTCGCCCCAGGGGTTGCGGCGGGAGCCTATGCACTTGAGATTTTCGCCAGTGACGGAACACTGGAGTCGGAATCCGTATCGCTAACCGTATCGGTTGAACCTTCATCAGTCGAGCCCGGCACTTTCACGCCGCTGCTTATCCAGGCCGAAGACTTTACAGCTATACCCGATGGAGATGCTGTCGCAACCAATGACACTTTGATACGCACGCACACACAAAATCAGGAACGGGCGGGTATCAACAATCCCGGGGGACAATCCAATCCAGGCCTTCCGGAGTTCGACGAATACGGTCTTCGCCCGGGTTATACCGGCGATGGCTATCTTGACATCAACGGAACCGGAACCGGTGTGCGTGCCACATTCGAGCTCGATGTTCCGCCGGGGGAATATGTCGTTCATATTCGACTTGCTAACGGTGCGACGGGCACCGGCGATGGGTTCAATCGGCCGATTGGCGTGGCAGTCGATGGCGTCCAGCAAGGCGCACCGCAGAACACCAATACGGGAGGCTTCTTCAACTGGCAGGTTCTCGCATTTACGGTGACGCTTGAAGGTGAGCGGCCTTATTCAATCGGCATTGTGCAGGCGACAAGCGGACAGGCGCCCAATATTGATGCGGTGGCTATAACCGAAGTCGGCGGAGAACCGTCTTTCTTCATACCAGTCATCACCAGTGCGACTGCCGTTTCTGTGCTTGAAGGCTCTACTGTTGCGCTCGATATTGATGCGACCGATATCGACGGGAGTGCGCTGAGCTATTCATTGACTGGCGAAGGTGCGGATGACGCCATGTTCAGCATTGATCAGGAGACCGGCGTTTTGTCATTTGTGTCTGCGCCGGATTTCGAAGATCCGGGCGATAACGATGGTAACAATGTTTATCAGGTGGAGATCGCTGTTTCCGATGGCTGGTCAATAGTCAAACAGTCTATCACCGTAACCGTGACTGACGACCCTGAGGATAATGTGTCTGACGATCTCACGGCAGACGAAGGGAACGATCTGACGCTGATAATCATGGACCTTTCGGACCCCCAGAGCGCGATATTTGCTGTTTCCGGGCTTGATGCCGATATCGTTTCCCTTACCGTTTCCATTGGTGGCGATACACCTCTTCCCGTGACAGTGACGAACGGCCAATTTGTTCTCGATCTGGGTGCTCTTGAGCCGGGCGCAGTTGAAATCGTGCTGAACGTGCAGGATGGCGCCGGAAATACAGCCAGCGCCGCCGCAACTGCTACTATTGGAGCAGAAAACAGTACTCCGGAAATCTCGAGCGACGCGAGCTTCGCGGTCTCTGAAAATTCAACAGTGGTTGGTGCGGTACTGGCCACCGACGATGATGGTGACAGCCTGAGTTACACATTATCCGGCGCTGATGCAGGGCTACTTTCTATCGATGAAAATGGCGTCATTAGCCTTAACGCGTCCGCTGATTTCGAGAATCCTGCTGATGCTGACGGTGATGGCATCCTGAATGCGACTGTTACTGTGAGCGATGGTTCATCCAGCGTGATGCAGGATATCTCCATCGTCATTACCAACGAAAATGAAGCGCCCGAGCAGATCGCGCTCACGGGTGAGGCCGCATTTGCTGAAAACGCGGCGGGCGGCACTGTGGTCGGCGTTGTCTCGGCCAGCGACCCGGATGTCGGGGATGCGATCAGCTTCAGCATCAGTGATACACGCTTCCTTATCAATGCGGCGGGTCAGATTGTTATCGCCAATGGTGCTGTCTTTGATTTCGATACCGAGTCGACTATCAGTGTGGTCGTCACGGCTTCGGATGGCGCATTGGCGACGCAGTCGACCTTCACGCTCAATGTCCAGGAGGCTTCTGCTTCCCCTGAACCGGTGGGGCTGGTCTTCAATCCCAGCACGCTCACGTCGTATAGTACGCAGGATGTTGGCACAGGCGCATCTGTCACCGATGGCGGGGCGACTCTCAATCTTGCCGGAAACCTTTGGAAACGTGCGCCGCTAAGTGAGAGCTACACGATCACCGAAGGTACGAAACTGGTGCTCACAGTGACGCTTGGTTCCAATCTTTCGGAGATTGTCGCTGTAGGCTTTGACGATGATAATTCGCCATTCGAGATAAGCGACCGCTCCGTTTACCAGCTTGCCGGGACCGAAAACCAGGCGGCTTTCGTTGATCTGCGTGGCGGGAATAATGGCGTTCCTGGGTCAACTTTCACGGTAACGATTGATTTGTCAGCACATGCTGGCAAAACGATTTCATCGCTGGTCTTCATTGCCGACGATGATGCATCAGGCAACGGCATCGGGTCAGCCTCATTCAGCAATGTTCAGCTTGTTGAGGGCAATCTCGATCCGGACGTCAACAGTGCTCCCGATGTCATTGGCGGTGGGATTGCTGACCTCGTACTTCCTGAGCGGGATGACATTGAAATTGACATGCCGTTCATTGATGCCGATGGCGATGCTTTGTCTTACACGCTGACGGCCACGGATTCATCCGGAAATCCGGTTTCCGGCTTTGCCAATCTGGTTTTTGATCAGGGGACATTGAAGGGCCGACTTGAGGCCGCACCAAGTCCGGAGCCGTATATCATTACGATCACTGCCAACGATGGAAATGGTGGCGTCACTTCAACCACGTTCAATATTACCGTTGAGGACGTAAACGATGCCCCGGTTGTCAATGGCGGCATTGCCTTTGAACCCTATTCGGGCCGGATCGGTCAGGAAATCGACGGAATTGATCTTGCGCTGTTCGCGGATGCATTCTCGGATACTGATGGCGACCAGCTGATATTGTCGGTTGAAGGCTTGCCCGCAGGACTAAACCTTAATGCTGAAGGCGTGATTGTTGGAACGCCGCTGGAGGCGGGAGATGGGACGATCACGATTGTTGCCACCGATCCTTCAGGTTTGCGGGCCGAGTTGGAGCTTGAATTCTTCATTGCCGGGCCAGCCATAGGCGATGTCACCGTGGTTCAAGCTGAGGAGTTTACAGGGCTCACTGAAGCTTTGGGCTTCTACTCTGCAGTGACGCCCGGTGCTTCCGGTAATCAGGTCATCCGTACAAATGCCAATCAGTCGGGCAGTGTGACAACCAATCTCGCCACCAATGGCTTGAGTGAGGGGTGGTATCAGGTTGCGATCACCGTCTATGACGAAACGGATGGAACTGCGACGTTCTCGCTTTCAATCGGTGACACTGTTCTGGCGGACCGCCTTACTTTCGATGCGAATGGAACTTTCGATAATCCGGGACAGGTGCGAGGAAGTGGTGGTCAGGCGGGAAACCTGAAGACGATCAGCTTTACCACTGCAGTGTTTGTTGACGCGACAACCCTTGCGACACTAACGGGCATGGCCGATTCAGGTGAACATCTGCGCATCGACAAGCTCAGCTTTACCCGTGTTGAAGCCCCCGTCTTGCCACCCGTCAACCTTGCACTGGACAATGCTGGGGTTGATGAAAATGTGGCTGGTGCTGCAATCGGCCTGCTGTCCGCAACAGACCCGGATGGTAATTCCAGTGCAATCAGCTTTACGACCACCGACACCCGCTTTGTCATTGTTGGAAATGTGCTTCGCCTCGCGGAAGGCGTTTCTCTTGATCACGAAGCCGGTGAGATCGTCACGGTTCAGATCACCGCGACAGATGCCGATGGTCTTGCAACAACAAGCGCGCTGGCAATTACAGTCAATGATGTCAACGAAGCACCGATACTCGGTGAAAATGCCGCCATTGCGGATGTCAGCCTCGCAGAGGGGACAGAGCAGACAATCGACATAGCTTCCGCACTTGGCGTCATTGATCCGGACGAGGGCGCGATACTGTCCTATGTGGCGAAGCTCTCCGACGGTACACCACTCCCTGACGGGATGGTGATAACGAACGGCTCGCTAGAAATTGGCGCGAGCGTACCTGTTGGTGTTTATGAGGTCGTCGTTTTTGTAAATGACGGAACATTGGACTCGGAATCCGTCTCTTTCACGGTCACAGTAAACGAAGAGGGAGAACAACCTCCATTTGAGCCGTTGACGATCCAGGCGGAAGAGGCCGTCATTACATTGCTCGATAACGGTTCAAACTCGACCGTGACAACGATCCGCGACCCGTCCAACCCGGAAGACAACCAAAATCTTCCAACAGGCTTGCGGCCCGATTTCACTGGAACAGGCTACCTCGATTTCGGCGACACGGCAGGTGACAAAGCCAGCTATTCGCTGAACGTGGCTGAAGCTGGAACCTACATATTCAACATCCGATACGCTTCCAACACGAACCGGCCTCTGGATTTTGTTGTCAATGACGATGCAGCGATCTCCTTGCCATTCGTCTCGACCGACCCGGACGGCGCGGGAACGGCAGAAGGTTTCGACAACTGGCTATTCCAGACGGTGACGGTGGAATTGCTCGCGGGCGCGAACACCTTCTCCTTCGCAATTCCTGAAGGGGCAACCACAGGTCCGAACATCGACAGGATTGATGTCACACGACCGGACCAGCAAGATCTGTCAGCAGATGAGGACGATATTCCGCTGTTCCTCTCCGGCCCACAGGGCGAATTGAACGAAACCGAAGCGGCCTCTATCAACTTCAATATCGCGGGCGTGGACGACGATATTGTAAAGGTAGAAGTGAGCTTTGACGGTGGATTGACCCGTGTCGAGGTTTTCCCGGATGCCGATGGCGATTTCACGGTCAATGGCTCTGCTTTGGCACCGGGCAATCAGGTTGCGACAATCATCGTTACGGATGATGCAAACAACCAGGCCGAAACGACGATGAACTTCGTCATTGCTGGCGAGCCGGTCACCGTTCCGCCCTTCACGATACAGGCGGAAGACGCTTCAAAAGTATTTGTCGACGATACCGGAACTGGCGACAGCGATACGTCCCTGACACGCGAGGTCAATCCGGGTAGGGTTGATGCTTTCGGCAATTATCGTGATGGTGCCGTAGGTGGTGCATATATCGACTTTGGCACAAATCCCGGCGACGGTATTATTTTCAATGTCGATGCACCTGCCGCTGGCACTTACATGGTCACCTTCCGCTACGCCAATGGCGCGGCAGAAAACCGACCGCTGAACCTCATTTTGAATGATGGAACGCCAGTCTCGGTTGATTTCGTTCCTGGACCTGTTGTCGGCTCAGGATCGACAGCAACCGGGTGGGCGTCATGGGTCGAGCAAACGGTTGAAGTGACCTTGACCGAGGGGGCGAATACGGTTCGCCTCGAAATTCCAGCCGGGGCAATTAATGGACCGAACATCGATCAGGCGACTTTTGAATTCGTCGATGGTAGTGTCGATCCGGTACCGCCGTTCCTTGCCACAATCGAGGCCGAAACATTCAGCGTCAGTGATGTGGAGGCAAATAGTTCGACACCAGCCGACACTGTCGCACGTACGCCCGACAACAAGGAACCGGGTTCTAACGCTGGCAACAGTGGTCCCGGCCAGATCTACGACGCGAATGGCCTGCGGCCAGGCTACGAAGGTAGCGGCTATATGGATTTTGGCAATGATGTCGGTGATATGGCGTCGTTCAATATAGACGTTCCGTCTGCGGGCACGTATCAGCTCACGATCCGCTATGCAAATGGCGTAGTGACGGATCGCCCGATGACAATCTCGGTTGGTGGCGTCGAGCAAACGGTTGCATTCGAGTCGACAATACCAGTTGGTGGCGACACCAACTCGGGTTGGTCCAACTGGATCGATGTCACAATCGACATTCAGCTTGAAGCCGGTAGCAATACGGTATCCTTCATCAACCAGATAGCCAACGGTCCAAATATCGACAATGTCACGATTAGCCGTGAGGGCGATATTGGTCCTGTCGATCCACGTACTCTTGTTCGCTTCGAGGAGGTCGTCAAGATCAACTTCGAACCAGCTCCGGGTCAGACTACACAGGGTCTCCCATCCGGCTACACAACGCCAACGGGCTATCTGGCCGATACGGGATTGGCTTTTGGGGACCGCGGCAATGGGTTCTCCTATGGTTGGGTTACGGAGGCAAGTGTCGCCGATGGAACGGCTAACGGCACCATCGCAGCAAACCAGACCGCCAATGCCCATTGGTACAAGAATATCGCCACCGGTGCATCCGATCTCCAGAAGACCTACGCACATTTTGAATATCCCGGCGGCGGGGCTAATAATGCCCGTGCATGGGAGATGGCGCTTGAAGACGGCACCTATCAGGTCGTGATATCTGTCGGGGATACCGCCGGTGCCTTTGATAGCAATTATGTTATCAATGTCGAGGGCCAGAACTTCATGCCGAACTGGGTGCCGACAAACCCAATTGACGGTTCACAGAACGGCGGCGGTTTCCGATCAACATTGGTGACAGGCATTGTAACGGTTACCGATGGCCGGTTGACGATTGACTCGATTGGTGGAACCAACACCGAAATCCAGTATCTTGAAATTGAACGCATACCCGATCTCACCCCCGGTGACGGGCGGTCGGCGGATCTGGACTATTCGTTCTTTACAGCACCTGTTGCCGCTTCACTGGAGGACGGTCAGGTATCGATCGCCATCGGCCCGAACGGAGAGCTGCCAACTGATATCGACCCAACTTCAAGTTTTGTCATTGGTGTCAATATTCAGGCGGAGGGCAACCGTGGCCCAAACATTTCCTATGTGGAAAACATCAAGCTGGTGGAGACGCTCACCGGCATAGAAGTCCTTATCGACGTCCAGATCAGTGGTGGCGCGGATTCTATGACAATCCGTCCGCTGCAGCAACTGAAGGAGAACACAAGTTATACGCTCAAGGTTCAGGATGTCATGGATCTTGGCAGTATAACGGATCCCAATGGGGAGTTGCGGCAGTTCCAGGACCTCACGACGACTTTTGTGACCGGTGAAGCACCTGTCGATGTACCGCGCGAAGTGGCCTTTACGACGGATACATTGCTCAACGGCTTCAGTGACGGCGCGTTTGGATATACATCCGTGGAATTTGGTCCTGACGGCAAGCTCTATGTCGCCACGATTACCGGCGAAGTGCATCGGTGGAGTGTCAATGCTGACGGAACCATCAATAAGGCATCGCAGGAAACGCTTTCACTGGATTATCTGGATGCTGGTGGAGGAGAACGTCGCGGCATTGTCGGTTTTGTCTTCGATCCCGAAGATCCAAACACAATCTGGATTACTGACAACGCGCCGATTCCGCGAGAATCCAAGGCTTTCCAGACACCGGAATTCTCCGGGCGTGTCAGCAAGATAACACTTGGTCAAGGCGGTTCCTTCGAGGATGCCACCGCTGAGGCCTATATTACCGGGCTGCCCCGTTCCGGTGGCGACCACTTGACGAACAGTCTGGAATTCCGCGCCAACCCTAATGCAGGCAACGTGGGTGAACCCGATTATCTGTTGTATGTGTCTCAAGGGTCTAACTCAGCTGCTGGTGCGGCGGATGGAGCTTGGGGCAACAGGCCGGAGCGGCTGCTCAATGCGGCTATTCTTGAGATTGATCCGACACGGGATGCTCCGGAAGGCGGGTTCGACGTTCGCACAGAACCAATTAATCTTGGCGATGCGCCAACGACATCGTTCCCGTCCGGCCAGTTTAACGAAGATGGCACCTATCCTGGAATGTACAATCCATTCGCGGACGATGCCGTACTCAAAATCTACGCGACGGGTGTACGTAACGCTTATGATCTCGTCTGGCACTCGAACGGCAATCTGTACGTGCCGACCAATGGAACGGCATCCGGCGGCAAGACACCGACCGATCCGACGCAACCTGGTCTCGATACGACAATCAGCAACTCGCCGAAGCAGTACGACTACTTCTTCACTATCGAGGAAGGCGGCTATTACGGCCATCCCAACGTGCTGCGTGACGAATATGTTCTCAACGGTGGTAATCCCACCTCCGGTAAGGATCCGCATGAAGTCGTCGGCGGCAATGATGGCAATTCGAACACGGATGGATACCAAACCGGCGTTCAGGTTGACGAAAACTATGATTTCGACGGTGTTTACAATCTCGGATACAATCAGTCTCCAAACGGGGCTACTGAATATACGGGGAATGCGTTCGGATCCAATCTGAAAGGGGCCATCCTTTTCGCACAGTTCTCCACGGGTGATAATGTTCGTGTGATCCGCGTTGATGCGCAGGGCAATATCATCGGAGATGATGTGCTGCGGCGACCGGACGGTTCGGTCATCAACAACTATATCGATCCACTGGATATCATCCAGAATCCGATTACCGGCCAACTTTATCTTATGACGCTTAATCGTGGCACCGGTGCAAGCCAGCTGATCCTGCTGACACCCGCACCAGGTGGGGTGACACAAGATCTGACGGCAGATGTGGGCGGCGATCTTGCTCTTGTCGCAGTCGACGTCAGCGATCCGTCGCTGGCGATCTTCCAGGTCAACGGGCTGGACGATGACATCACGGCAATTCGCATCCAGTTCAATGATGGTCCCAGGACGACGATTGTCCTCGACGGTCAGGGCCGGTTCGTTATCGACCTCGGTTCACTGGAAGGGCCGGTCATAGCGACGCTCGAGGTTACGGACGATGCGTTGAACGTTGCGACCGCGAATGTCGAATTCACGCCGGGTGAAGAGCCTGTCGATTCTGATTACGTGACGCTGGTTACGATTCAGGCGGAAGACAAGACACCGGGCGACGGCACGTCGGTTACGGTCGCAACTGGACCGAATGCTCAGATCCAGATCCGGGACGCTTCTAATCTGGAGACAGGAACCGGTGTCGGATACGTCAACGGGTTGCGTCCAGGCGCTGTCGGCCTTGATGGCAATACGGACAATCTTGATGGCACACCAGGCGGATATGCGGATTTTGGTTCGACCAATGCCGATTTTATCAGCTTCACTTTTGATGTTCCGAGCGATAATGCAGGGACTGCAATCTTGAGGTTCCGCTATTCGAATGGTGCCGCGACCGACCGGCCGCTGCAATTGGAAGTGAACGGTTCCATCGTAAACGTCCAGTCATTCCTGCCAACCGGCAGTACTGGTGTTGACGGTTGGACGGTCTGGGCTGAAATCGAGATACCGGTTTCGCTTGTCGCGGGCCAGAATACCGTGACGCTGCGTTCGACGGAGGCCACAGGTCCGAATATCGACCAGCTGGAAGTTTTGGTTCAGGAAGCCACTGAAACCACGCCGAACGATGGTGAAGTTATCATCGATGGGGTCACCTATGTGGTCTATGAGGCCGAAAATGCCGACTACGGTAGTGCTGCCATCGTTACTGAGGATCGTAATCAGTCAGGTGACGCTTTCGTCGATTTTGTCGGCACCAATGACCAGACCATAAGCTGGACAGTATCAGCGGGAGACGCGGGAACCTATTCTCTTGATTTCCTTTACGCGTTGGCCGCCACGAAGGCCGCACGACCGATGACGCTGACGATCAATGGCGTGGCGGTTGAACTGCTGGCCTTCAATCCCAACAGCAATGCCATGGAAACGACGTGGGGGCTGCAATCGGCGACCGTGAATCTGCAATCCGGCATTAATACGATTGCACTCACTGCTCCGGGCGGAAATGGCCCTAACGTCGACGCTCTGCGTATGACCAAGCAGCCAATCAGCATCTTCGAACCGGATTTTGCCGATATCACCGGCTCTGGTCGTATCGAACTGGAAGCAGGTGACGGTTCGGCCAATACAATCAATGGAAGTGTGGTCGATTTCTACTTCACTGTGGATGCTGATGGCATCTACAAACTCGACACTGCAGCCAATGCAAATGCCACGAATGGACAGGGCTTGACCTGGTACATTAACGGCGTCGCTGTAGATGCCAGCAGCTTCCCTGGCATCGGCGATGCGGGCGAAGAGTCCATCTATGTCGAACTGGAGGCTGGGACCCAGTATCAAATCCGGATCGTCTCTGATGCGCCCGGTGCCAATGGTCTTGATTATCTGGATATTGGACCTGCACCTGGAAATGCGAATGCGGATATCGAAATTCTTAGCCTTGATGCGGCCTATCTAACCAACCGGCTTCATTTCTCCTATCTGGAGAACCCGGATGCGGTAAATCCCGATGCACCAGATCGTGATTTCAAGGACAGTGGAACGGTACGCATTTCAAATAGCGGCACCGAGACGCTTGAAATACTCGAAGCAACGATTACCGGGCCGTTTGTACTCGCTAATCCAGGCATATTCGATGGTCTTACCATTGCGGCTGGAGGCTTCATCGACGTTGAGGTGTTGTTCGACCGGTCGCAATACACGCCGCCGACATCGAATATCGACGGAACATCCACCATCTTTAACGGTGCATTGAAAATACGCACCAATGATGCGGACAGTCCGATAGCTACCGTGGAACTTGCAGGCTTCTGGCAGGCTCGCGATGAGGGGGGGCATGAGCCGAACGTCAACGAGATATGGCAGATTTTTGGTTTCGGTAACCGCATCGAGGGTCTCAAGCTCACCGGCGGCGGAGAAAATTCGACGCTGAGCACCAATGATGTTTTTGCGAAGACGGACGAGACCGAGATTCTTTCGCCATACTGGAAGATCGCGGAGGGATACTCAGCTGCCAAAATCACGCAGATTGCTGCTTTTCACGGAACTGGCGGCGCGACGATGGGAATTCATAATCCCAACAACAAGGGAGCAGGAATTACCTTCTGGAACCACGAGGGAACGGATAATCAACGTCTGCTGCCCAATAGCGGAAATGATACGACGTTCTCGACACGGACATTCACCATGAATGACATTCCAGATGGATGGCTTGGCAACGAAGTTTTCGGCATCAGCGTTGCCGGTCTCTCGACCGACCCCCGCTTGAACCCGACCGGCAGCGTTGTCGTTCCCGGAGCGCAGCAAGGTCATACGGTGAAAGTGTTCCAGGCGCTCGACGCGAACGGGAATGTGATCCCGAATGTCTATCTGGGCGTGATGGATTACACGGGCATCAACTACGACTACAATGACAACCTTTTTGTCATTGAAGGTGTGGTGCCCGTCGGTTTCGGCCAGGAAATCACGGTTGCGGGTCTGGACGATGCAGCGGCGGATGACAGGCTGGTTTTCACCAGCATAGATAATCCGGCAAATGCACAACAGAATTTCCGTAATGAAGCGACCTTCACGATCTCAAACGATGGCTTTGCAACGCTATCAATCAGCGACATCATTATTGGAAATCCGCTAGCCTTTGAAATTGTTGGCAGCATCCCGACTTCGATTGCCGCCGGAGCCAGTGCCCAGATAACCGTCAGGTTTATAGGTACACACGCTGGCACCGGGGCTGGAGCACAGCTTTACAACTCCACACTGACGATCATCTCGGACGATGCCACTGAGGGAACCACGGTCATTCAATTGGCGGGGCTTGCTCAGGAATACTCCGAGAATGGATCGGAACCGACCGTTGCGCAAATTGTTGAGGCCTTCGGTTATAGCACCGATATGGCCCAGGGCCAGCTAGCGGGCGGTGGCGTTGTCGAAACGGTCGGCGACGAGGTTCTGATGCCTTATTTGCAGCGACTGGATAACAGTCGTGCAGTAGAGGTGATCCAGCTTGCTGCCTTCCTGCAACAAAACAATGTTGCGCGGCTTGGTTTCCATGGGCTCGGTTCGTCTGATGTCACCAATCTGTTTGCACAGGACGATCAGGAATATCAGACAGTTCTGCCTAGCTCACATGTGACAGGAGCCGGTTCGGGTTCCGGAGTTGCGCGTAGCACGATCAACCAGAATGGTCCCTTCGGACTTTTCATATCGGTTGATGGCCGCCCGACCTATGCATCCTGGAGTGATCCGGAAGCCAACAAGATCGATCCGGATTTCGGTCATCTCGTTGGCAACAATCAGGGCCATCTGATCCGGTTTTTCCAGGCGCTCGACGCAAATGGCAACGCGATAGAAGGCACATATATTGCAATCCAGGATTACCCCGGAGCCGGAAACTATGACTATAACGACCATATGTTCATCATCAAGAACGTCAAACCATACGAGCTGACAGTCTCTGATGACAGCAATGGCGATGGCGTGAATGATGCGCTGCAGACTGATGGGGACAATGACGGTACGGTCGATTTCTTCGATCCCGATACTGATCCTGTCGATCCGGAAGAACCCGGAGAAGGAGGCCGCGGCGACTTCGTGTTTGGCATCAACTTCGGCGGCGGTGTGATCGCCAACGATCCGGTTCTCGGTGTGGCGCTTGTCGCGCAAACCGATCCACGGGTTACACTCTCCGGCAACATCAATCCAGGTATTGGCATTGATGAAGCGTCAAATCCGAATGGTGCGAATGCGACAGCCGGGTCGGCCTTTAAGACCTATGAGGACGGCAAGGACTGGACAGCGACGATTGACGTGCCGAACGGCACTTATGTCATCGTGTTGCATACGCAGGAGACCTATTGGAATTCGGCTGGTCAGCGTCAGTTCGATATTTCCGTCAATGGTCAGCAGGTTGTTTCCAACCTCGACCCATTCGCCCAGGCAGGTGGAGACAAGCCGATTGCAATTGAGACCGTGGTAACAGTCGTCAATAGTGCAATCACCATCAACCTTACAGCCGATATCGACAATGCAACCCTGAATGCGGTCACGATCTATGAATATGTCGGACCGGGCTCAGGTCAGGAACCAGTCAATGGAGCGCCGTTCCTCGTTGACGCTGACGGGATCAGCATTGATGCCGTGGATTACGATGAAGGTGGGCAGGGTGTTGCTTACAACGATACCGCCGGATTGCAGGGTGGTACAAACGGCGGTCGTGCTGGCGGCGACGTGGAAGTTACGGCTTCTGGCGATGTAGGCTGGATCGAAAACGGCGAATGGCTCGAATACACCATAGATGTAGCTAATGCTGGCCTATATGATCTTGGTATGCTGCTGTCCAATGGGGGAGGTGCTGGTCGTGCTGTAACGGTCAGCTTCTATCGTGCGGGTGAAGATACTGCTTATGCGACGAGCGGACCGATCAGCAATCCACAGACTGCAAACTGGTCGACCTTCCTCAACCGTACTGCAGAGGGGATCGAACTGGATGCCGGGGAACAGGTCGTGCGTGTTACGTTCTCGGGCGGCAGTCAGGATTTCCGCTCCTTCTCGCTAACACCTGTCGTCGTGCAGACACCGTTTGGTGGAACAGCACCAACATTCGATAACGGTTCGCTTACAGTCGACGCCACCAATTTCGATGAAGGTGGGCAGGGTGTGGCCTATAATGACAATCCCGGCCTGGACAATAGCTCCAACGGTGTGCGTCCTGGCCGCGACGTCGAATTCGTCGGGTCTCAAAATGATATCGGACACGTACTGCCCGGTGAATGGGTGGAGTATACGATCGATGTGCCTTCAACGGGGACCTACAGTTTCTCGGTCAATGCGAAAACACCGGTAACGGGTGCGACGGTAGCGGTCTCTCTGGCAGGAGGGCTCGAACTCGGAGTCATTGATCTTGCGGACGGTCATGCGGGAGGCAGCAATTTCAACAGTGCCGCCTTTGCACAAAGTGAAGCGATCTCAATCCAGCTCGACGCGGGTTTGCAAACCCTGCGGCTGACACTGGACGGCCCTCTAGCATCGAACGGATACGTACTTGATCTCAGGTCGTTCTCGCTGCAAGCGCAAAATACCCAGCCTTTGTTTGCGGGTGAGGTCGACGACTTACTGTTTCCGGCTTCTGTCTATGAGGAGCCGGTCATCGAACCGACCCCGCCAGTTGACGATAACGATGCGGACGGCGGGTTGGGACATATCTTCGGTTATGACGTGCTGACATAACCGGCACGCCAGGGGCGCGAAGCACCTCGCGTCTCTGGCTTTCTGCCTCCAAAACACAAAAATCTAACAAGGGTGGGCAAAATGATCGGGAATAAAGGCAAACAATCGGTGTCCGAGGTCATACGAACCTGTCGAACGGCATTCCTCGGAATATTTCTCATAAGTGCAGTTCTTAATATATTGATGCTAACCGGACCGCTCTTCATGCTTCAAATTTACGACCGCGTTCTGTCAAGCGCCAGCGTGCCGACACTTGTTGTACTAAGCGGGATTGCACTGGGGCTCTACACGCTTAGTGGGATGTTGGACGTTCTGCGTTCGAAAGCGCTGACGCGGGTCAGCATGCGGGTCTATACAAAACTATCACAACCTGCCTTACGTGCGAATATCCAGATGCCGCTGCTGGCGGGGCAAAAAGCTGGGAGCGTGCACCCCGCGAGGGATGTCGATGCAATCCGCCGGTTTCTTGGTTCGCCGGGGCCTGCTGCGATCTTCGACATGCCATTCATGCCTTTCTATTTTCTGTTGGTCTTTCTGTTTCACCCTTTGCTCGGTCTGCTCTCGGTGGCGGGGGGACTTTTGATCTTCCTGCTGGTCGTGGCAAATGAATTCCTGGCGCGGGGACCTACGCGGGAGGTAGGCAACCGAAGCGCAGCGAAAACCAAGCTGATGGACAGCTCGCGGCGCAATGCCGAGATCGTAACGGCCATGGGCATGACAGACCGGATTTCGGAACTCTTTTATGACCGGCTGGAGGCTTATTTCGGGGCGCAGCAGCTCTCATCTGATCGCAGCAATTTCTTCTCATCGACCATTAAATCCCTGCGGCTGGTGCTCCAGTCGGCCATGTTAGGACTTGGCGCATATCTCGCGATCCTTCAGGAAATAACCCCCGGCGTCATGATTGCAGCGTCAATTATCATGGCAAGAGCACTGTCACCGATTGAACAGGCGGTATCGCATTGGCCGTCATTCGTTTCATCACGACAGGCGGCCGCGAGGCTGGATCAGGCTCTGCGCCAATGTAACGACAATAATGGTGCAGACGGGCTGCCGTTACCGAAGAACGAAGTTCGCGTGGAGCAGATGGCAACGAGCGCGCCTGGCGAGGCGGTTGTGCTGTTGCATAGTGTCAACTTTGTCCTTCATGCGGGTGACGGACTTGGTGTTATAGGTCACTCAGGGTCAGGCAAGACCAGCCTCGTTCGGGCTATGACCGGTGTATGGCCGATTCTGAAAGGTTCCGTGCGTCTCGACGGCTCTACCATTGACCAATGGATAGACCGGGATCGTGGTCGTTTTGTCGGATATTTGCCTCAGGATGTCGAACTCCTCGAAGGAACGATCGCTGAGAATATCGCCCGTTTTAGACATGATGCCGATATCGGCGAGATTGTTGCTGCCGCCAAGCTGGCTGGGGTGCACCGGTTGATCACCGGACTGCCGGACGGATACAACTGCATTGTTGGAGAAGGAGGGGCTCGACTTTCCGCAGGTCAGAGGCAGCGTATTGCGCTCGCCCGGGCGCTTTATGGCAATCCATTCTTGATTGTTCTCGATGAGCCCAACTCGAACCTTGATCAGGAAGGCGAAAAAGCACTGTCCGATGCACTGAAGGAAATGCGCCGGCGCGGCAGTATCGTGGTCATTGTCGCGCATCGAATGAGTGCACTCGTTGCAGTCAACAAGGTTCTCATCATCCAAAATGGTCAACAGAGAACATTCGGTGACCGCGATGAGGTTCTCGGCAATGTTACCGAACTAGCCGCCCAGCACGACAACAGCAAGGCGCACGTCCATGCAGTATAAAGATATCGATACCAGGATTGGCCATTCGTTGCGCAAACAGATCTCAGCAGCTCTGCTTCTTTGCGCCGGTTTCGGAATTGGTCTGGGTGGTGTAGCCGTTTATGCCGAAATCAACGGTGCGGTCATCGGTTCGGGAAAGGTAATCGTGCAGGGGCGAACCAAGAATGTCCAGCATCGCGATGGTGGTATTGTGGGAAAGATTTTTGCCACAGAAGGGCAGAAAGTAAACTCCGGGGATTTGCTGTTTACTTTGGACCGCACTCTGGCGGATGCCAATCTGGGCATCATCGATAGCCAGCTTGACCAGCTTCTGGCACAAGAAGCTCGCTTGCTTGCAGAACAGGCGGATAAGCCCGAGATTGATTATCCCGACGAGCTTTTAAGCGTGGAGAACGAACGCTCAAGACTGTTGGTAGATGGTCAAACACAGCTTCGTGAAGCGCGCAGAATGACGATGGAGAGCCGAAAGGCACAGCTCGTCGAACAGGTCAATCAATATCAGGAAAAGGTTCAGGCCTTGGAAGCCCAACGTCAGGCAGTTGCGGAAAACATCGAACTGCTGGACGGCCAGATAGAAGACTTTGCTCATCTCCACAGTCGTGGGCTGATTGCCGACTCGCAGTATCTTACTGTTCGGCGAGAAATGGTTTCTCTCATTGGTAGCAAGGCAGCAATTGCTGCAGAAATTCAGGAGTCGAAGCAGGCGATAAGCCAGACTGAGCTTCAGAAGGTGCAGATTGACGAGGATTTCCGTGAGGGCATTCTTACCGAACTGGATCAGAAACGCACCGAAATTGCCAGATTGAAGGAAGAACGGATAGCGGCGATGGACAGACTAAGCCGTCTGGAGATCAGAGCGCCGATTTCTGGCTATCTTCACGAACTGAACATCCATACGGTTGGTGGGATAGTCTCTCCAGGTGAAACGATGGTTAGTGTCATTCCAGTGGATGATGAACTGATTGTCGAGGCCAGGTTGTCGCCAACCGATGTTGATCAGGTTTTCGACGAACAGATTGCACGTTTGCGTTTTAGCGGCCTCGATCAGCGTGTAACACCAGAATTATTCGCAAATGTAATTGATGTTTCACCAGATTTGATGACGGATAAACAGACTGGTGTTTCTTATTTTTTGGCGAGGCTTCGCATCAACGATAAGGATATCGAAAAAATCGGTGCGGACAAATTACGTCCTGGTATGCCGGTCGAGGTATTTATTCAGACCGGAGCACGCTCAATCCTGTCTTATCTTGTGAAACCGATTGTTGATCAAGTGCAACACGCGATGCGAGAAACCTGACAAATGGCGATGTCATTGCAGATGGTTCTGATGATGTAACCGCCACTCCAGCGGCCTTGATGTGGCAAGGTGGGTTTGCGGGGTTCCGTTGCAAAAACTCGTTCATCACGGAGCATGCCTCGGCTGCAGACGCAATTATGCTGTGAGGGCTGTGAATTGTTGTTTGAGTGAAAGCGGTGTCGCTGCGGCGAAGATGCTCTGCTGCTTGCGCATCATGTGAATGAGTTCGATACCAGCCAAAGTGATGCTTGCTGAGACTGTGGATTTGAACCCAAGCATGGATCTTATCCGACGTTTGATACGCCGGTGATCCTGTTCAATGTTGTTGTTCATGTACTTGGAGGATCGAATAGCAATCGGCTTTCCACCTCGCTTTAGTCGATCTTCGGCGTGGCGTTGTTGCATGGAGGCCAATTAAGGCGGATTGCGTTCTTTGATGTTTGGTTACAGGCTCACAGCTTTCACGCGGATGGAATTCGGGCGTGTGGATGCCAGCATTCGATTAAGAATGCGGCATCCGAGTTTGATTTCGGTTTGCTGATTGGCAAACTTGCGTGAGCGAAGACAGTTCCCATTGACGGATTTATACCGGCCCATTGTCGTTTCCACGTTGGAACGTCTGCCATAATTGATCATGGCCTGCCACTTCATCCGGCCATGATCTGCAATTTTATGGTTATGCCAGTCACGCTGATCCGGTGGGCCATAAATGTCTGCTGGGAGCTGCCGTGCGCGTGGTGGAACGATAATGCTGACACCCGGACTGTGATGGCGAAGGGATCTATACGTTTCATCACTGTCATAGGCCCCATCAGCAGTGAAGCTGGTGATGGGCTGGACAATCTGTTCAAGCAAAGCTGTAAGCTGGCTGATGTCACTGCTGCTTTGATCTGTCAGCACTTCAGCGATAATTTCACCCGTGTCAGCATCCACAGCAAGGTGCAGTTTGCGCCATTTTCTGGGAGATTTACCACCATGCTTGTCCTCAAGCCACTGGCCTGCGCCATAGATCTTCAACCCCGTGCTATCGACAATAACATGAATGGGTTCATCAGGTGCTGCTGTCTTGTGACGAACCAAAGCCTTCGAAAGTGACAAGCTGGAACAGCGCCTGCTCAGTGTCGTGTGGTCAGGGACTGGGAGATCAAGGCCCATCAACTGAAACAGTGAAGTCATCAAGCCTTCTGTCTGACGCAAAGGTTGATGGAAGACGATGCCACACATCAAAGATGTTTCAATCGCCAGATCAGAATAGCGCGACTGGCCATCTGGTGTTGTCCGCCGCGGAGCCAACCAGCCCGCAATCGCAGCTTCACTGATCCAGAAGGTAATGCTGCCACGCTGGCGCAAACCAGCTTCGTACTCAGGCCAGTTCTCAACCCTGAACTTTTGCGGCGGTATCCGATGACGGGGAGCAGTACGATGTTTGAAAGGCATGAGCCCGATCCCACAGACGAAAAGCAAGGCTGCTAAAGCCTAATTCTGTAAAATCTTTAAACCGCAAATGCCATCCGTGCACCAACGCTGGCCGTTTAGAGCATTTCCAGTAAAAGTGCGTAGCGTTTTTGCGTTCGGAAATGCGTAAAAGCAAATGACTAGAGCGGCATCCCACTTTTCGGGATGCGCTCCAGCGGCCTATTTTCACCAGCCATTATTCAGTACGCTGGCGTCGTTTCGTCATCAGCATGGGTGCATATTCGAGAACATACAGCCCGAAAGCCAGCATCCATAAGAGTGCCGAAGCGGCCAGGAAAGTGTGGAAGAAATTCGGCATCATCTCCGCAAAAGGACGGGTCAGAGCTGACAGGATCAGACAGAGATAGGCAATCTGGGTTGTGGGCGAAGCTACCAGTTCACGACCCGTATGACCACGGGTTGCGCGGGTCATCACCGCCAGCATCATGCAGCCGATGACGCCCACCGTCATGACATGCAGCGCCGAAAAAGGGTTGAGTTGTTCAAGTGCTGCCAGCGCTATGGCGACAAAACCCGCAGGCACAAAAAGATAGGCAATGTGCAGGATGAGCACCAGCTTGTCTTTCGCCACGCTCCATCCGCGCCAACGATAAAGCCGCACAAGATGCAGGACCGCTGCAATGATTGCGATGATGGCGGTCAATGAATGTTCAGGCGCAGCAATCCAGCTCACGCATGCAATGGCACCAACCAGAATGGCGAAGCCGTCATAGCGATTAAACGGCACCGGAAAGTGCTTTTTACCCATGCGATTAAGCCAGTTGCGCGTGAAGCTTGGAATAATCCGTCCGCCGATCAGCATCACCAACAAGACATAAGCACTGACACCGGCGCGATTGGCAGCGGCAATATCGCCATTCGTGATCGCCAGATAGTGGAAACAAAAATTGGCCAGCATGACAATGGAGACGCCAATCAGGACCTTGAGGTTCTTCCACTGATGACCGGCAATGATTTCTCGTGAGGCGATAAACAGAAGCAAAGGCAGAAAGAGACTTTCGATACCGATTGCAGCATAGAGATTAACAAAGTCGGGCACCAGAAAGACCAGTCGTCCAGCAAGCCAGACACCGAAAAGCAGGGCAAGCGGCGTTCCTGAAACGGGCAGACGGCCAGTCCAGTTAGGCACCGCAGTCAAAAGAAATCCGGCGAGAATTGCCGATGAAAAGCCAAACACCATCTCATGAGCATGCCAGTTGAGCGCACCATAAGCGCCGCCGACCGACAGGCCGAATGTGAGAGAGAGTATCCAGAGCAGCATGGCCAGAACGGCCCATATTGCCCCACCCAGAAAGAACGGGCGAAATCCATAGCTGAAGATTGCCGGGCCGGTCTTTTTGTAACCGCGGGCAATCGCGCCACGGCGTTCGGGAGGAGTTGCTGTGGGGGCTGTTTGGGCAATTGAGGCTGCGGGGGTGGCCAGCAGGCCTTCCTTTATTGTCATGACGTCCTCATCACGGAACCGCAGCCAGAGCGCAATTTATTCTGATCAAGCATATCTGCGCTCTAGCGGTAGGGGGATTTATGCAGCACCGCTGCATATTTGAAGCCCATTATTTCGCGCTGGCAATTGCCTTTTCGAGACGCGCCTGAACGGGTTTTGGCTTTTTAGCAGCAACGATCTCTTCAAGATTGGCCGGATTGTCGCCGACAACAATCAGAGCAACCATGCCCATGGCGTAATGCGGCGTGCACTTGACGAAATACGCACCTGGCTCAGTGACGGACAGAACATAGTTCTCGTTGATCTTGCTCTTAAACTTTTCCGCAGCTGCGGGGATCATGTCCTTGATCGACTCGACATTGTGTCCCTTGTCGACTGGCACGAAGGTAATCGTGTCACCGGGATTGGCTTTGATGTAGGCAGGCTCAAAAACCATTGCACCTTCAGCACCCTTATTGAGCATGTGAACCTCAATATTCTCGGCCAAAGCGGGAGCAGCCATCGCAAAGCAAAGTCCGAATGCTGCGAACGGGATAGCAAACTTACGCATCTAATTTCATCTCCATAGGCCGGTTTCTGCAGCATCACGATGGTGCCCGAAGAACCGCGCTGATGGAGATTTAGACCGACTCTCTTTCAATCTCTTTGATTGGGATCAAACACATTTAATATAGTTGATTATGGCAGTCAGATATCACGATAAGCCTGACTATTGGACGGCTCCCGATCACGAAATGATACTGATTTGCTTTGACTTGCGAGACGCTGCTTCGGCAAATTCTCGAAATTGCACGCCAGAATGAGCGTGACCCGCACGCAACACCATGCGTAAAACCCGGGTTTCACACAAATTCGTCGTTCTCAATAGCACAATGATTTCAGCTCCTTGCGATGTGTTTCAAAACACACCTGCAAATGTGATCGCCATTTGTGTTGACTATTAACATTTCGTTAACCACAGTTTGTTGCAATCTGTTACAAAGCGTTACAATCGCAGTGACAGGCCATATCGATACGAGGTGCATATTGAAAACAACACGGCGGATAAATCAGCAATCCTTGCAGCCAAGGAACAGCTCTGCCGTGTCCCAGATGACATCTTTCTGGGGCCTTATGCGCGCCTACTGGGTATCCGAACGCTGGAAGGAAGCCTGGGGCCTCACGATTGCGATCTTCATCTTCACAGCCTTTATCAGCAAGACCACCGTTTGGGTGGCCGAAGCCTCCGGCTTGCTGATGAACTCAATCGTCAATGTCAAAAGTGCACCGGTTCAAAATCCGCTGATGGCGATAGCAATGAATGCAGGCATTTTGATCCTGCTGATGCTGGCTAAGGATGTGATGCTGGTCGGCTTTCGGCACCTCCTGTCCACGACATTACATCGCAAATGGCGCAAGTGGCTTAACGACAGCTTCTCCAGCGCTCTGCTTGATAGCAATCACACGCATTTTCATCTGCAGCAGGGGAAAGGCGCAAACCTTCCCGACAATGTCGACCAGCGCTTGCAGGAATCCATCAAAGGCATGACGGGCGGGGCCATTGGTCTTGTCATGGGTGTTGTCGGCGTGGTGCTTTCCGCATTTTTTGTCGGGCAGAAGCTGCTCGAAATCTCCACCGAAGTAACCGGGCTGGAATTCCTTGGCTCCTATGGCGGTGCCATTCTCGCCTTCACGGCAATCATTATTTATGTACCGATTGGCACGCTGATCGCGATCAAGATAGGCCGTCAACTTGAACGCCTCAACCTCGGCATGCAGAAAGCAGAAGGCTCCTATCGTGGTGAGTGGACGACACTTCTGCGTCGCAGCTTCCAGATTTCTGCTTCTGAAGGCGAAGCTGTGCAGCGTTCCGTCAACAAGCGTCTTTACAAGGATGTTGATGGCACATGGAACAAGCTCAATCGTTTCGATGCCGCCTATCTCGCCTTCTCACAGGCCTATGGCTTCATGTCGAACCGGATCATCGCCTATATTCCGGGCCTCGTGCCCTATATGAGCGGCGCTGTCAGCTTCCGCAATTATGTTACAGGCGCTGAGCTTGTAGCCGCCATGATCAATGACTGCTCGTGGTTCATTCAGGTCATGCCAGCGATTGCCAATCTGCGCGCCAATGCCGGTCGCGTTACAGGTCTTGCGCAAGCTATCGACAATGTTCAGGAACCGAGCGAGTTTTACGCAAGTTCTGGCGTCAACCGCTTCACCTTCTCCAAGCAGCATCCTCGTTTTGGTCTTTCTGTTCGCAACCTCACGCTGATGCAGGGACCTGACAGTGAAGCACCTTTCCTGCGTTCCGGTGTGATCAATATCCGCAGCGGTGACTGGGTCTATATGCGCGGTGAATCCGGTTCAGGTAAAACCTCTTTCATCAAAGCGCTCAACGGGCTTTGGGCTTATGGCACTGGCGATATCATCTATCCGCAGAAGGCCAAATCGATCTATGCACCACAGGAAGCCAAGTTTCCGTCCGTGTCGCTCAAGCAGCTTGTCTGCCTCCCGGATGACGCGAACGACTTCAACGATCTGTCTATCGCTGTGGTTCTCCATGAAGCAGGACTCGGCGAATTTATCGAACGCATGAACGATCCAGATGCCGACGGCTCTCCATGGGACATGGTGCTTTCAGGCGGACAGAAGCAGAAGCTGGTGCTGGCGCGCATCCTGCTGCACAAGCCTGCAATCATCTATCTTGATGAAGCCACAGGCGCGCTTGACCCTGCATCAAAGCTGCGTTTTCACACCGCGCTTAAGACACGCTGCCCCGACGCGATCGTCATCAGCATCATGCATGAAGAAAAACTGCCGACACTGGAAAACGGCGAAAACGTCTATTCACATGTTCTTGAAATCCGCAATGGCTATGTCTCGCTGCGTCCAACCCATTTCACGATCGACGCGGGCGTTGCCATGGTTGCCGCTGAATAGCTGCCAGCAGAAGATTTGAGAAAACAAAGCTAAAAACGATCTGCCTTTGAGAAGCGGATTTCTTGTTCAGCCAAATAAGCCGGGTCATCATGGTGGGATGGATTACACAAGCTATGTTTATATCGCGATAGCCTTGCTTCCCTTCATTGTCTGGGGATCGATCATTGTTGCCCTGTCCCGTGAAAGCCAAGCCAGACGACAAAACCGGTCCGGGGCCTATAAAGGCCCCGAACGAGAACCTGCAACGGAAATCGCTATCATTCCTTATGGGCTGATTTTTCCACTTTATTACAGCTACCCATCAGACAAGCGCAACTTCGGCTAGAGTAGTTCAGTCATAACTGTAACCACCATGCGAGCGATTACAGGCTTGGCTGGTGTAGCGGTTCTGACTAAGGTCGAGCACAAACAAACTGACAAAGTGAGAATGTGCTTGAATAGAATATTGCTGGAAGTCTGTGTCGATGATGCCGAAGGCTTGGCCGCCGCAATCGAAGGCGGCGCTGATCGTATCGAACTCTGCTCGGCACTTGCTATTGGTGGACTGACGCCGTCCATTGGCCTCATGCAGCTCTCCGCAAAAGCTCCTATTCCGATCATGGTGATGATACGACCGCGCGCGGGAAGCTTCATCTGGACCGAAGATGAATTGCAGGTCATGGAAGCCGAGATTGCGGCAACACGCACCCTTGGTCTTGCCGGTGTGGTGATTGGCGCCAATCTGCCCGATGGCAGACTCGACCAATCTGCGCTCCAACGACTGGTCAAAGCAGCGGATGGCCTTGATATCTCGCTACACCGCTCAACCGATCTGACACCAGATGCCGTGGAAGCTGTGCAAATTGCCAAACGACTTGGCATTAGCCGCATTCTCTCTTCCGGTGGTGCACAAAAAGCCATATCCGGTCTGGAAAGATTGGCGACTATGCAGAAAGCAGCCGGATACGAGATCGTCATCATGCCAGGCTCTGGCGTTAATATCGACACACTACCCACAATCCTTGCGGCCCTGCCAGATACCACCGAAGTCCACGCGTCATGCGGTGCGCCGCTGACTGCCGATCCGACATTGTTGCATTTCGGCTTCGCCGCTCCCGGTGCCACCCGAACAGCCGCGGACAAAGTCGCAGAATTGCGCGCAACACTTCAGCGCAGCTAACAAAATTTGCGTTTACATGAACATTTGGAACGCAATATTTGTGTTGAAGTAAAAAATATTTTCAAATAAAAAACTGGCGCAGAAGCATGTCACCCAAAACTGGGAACACGTTTTGGGAAGGGTATGAGTTGCAACCGACCGAGGATCTCTATCAGACTGTGCAGGCTGCGGCACCGGACCTCACTCCGAAGCTGCGCGGCATATGCCGGTTGATCGAAACTGATCCGGTCGGCTTTATCCGCTCCACGGCGCGCGAGTTATGCAACCAGCTCGGCACGTCGGAGCCGACCCTTATCCGTTTCTGTCAGCGCTTTGGGTATGCCGGTCTTGCCGATTTTCGTATCGATCTCGCTTTGTCGCTTGCCCAAAAGCCTGCCCTCACACCATTTGGCGTTGAATCCAATCCGGTTGATCGACGCGCGGTTAACTTCGACGCCAAGGATATGATCGGGCGTAAGGCGGTTCACCTGCTTGAAGGCGATACGTCTGTACTCTTTGACAATGGTTCCAGCGCTGAACGTCTTGCAGCGCATCTTGGCAATCTTGCGCCGCTTGTCATCATGACCCGCAGTCTCGATGTCGCGCAAACTGTGCTCAGCCACAAGCAGCATCAGGTGATGCTGACCGGTGGTAACGTTCGTCGCGAAACCATGTCTGTGACCGGACGACTGGTTGATGCAGCTCTCTCTGAAATGCGCTTTGACACCTTCGTCATGGGTGCCGACAGCGTCGATCCGGAGACCGGCATCAGTACATTTCTTGAAGACGAAGCCCATCAGAACCGTGCAATGATTGAGGCTTCGGGCCGCGTTATTGTGCTGGCCGACAAGACCAAATTTAGCAAACCACGACTGCATCGTATTTGCGCAATGGATCGGATCTCAGCAATCGTGACCGATCTTGAGCCGAACCATGAAATAGCCAACCGCATCCGCGAACGTGGCGTGCGTGTCATCAGTACTCAAGAGGACGGCGTTAATGACTAAGCTGGAAACAAGCCACACCTGGCAGGAAATTCATGCGCAGCCGGGTATCTGGCAGGCATGGGCAGAGCCGCTTGCCGCGCAGTCGGCTGAAATCCGTGAATGGATCGCCGCCAAGGGCATCAAACATATCGTGTTCAGTGGTGCAGGCACGTCGGCCTTTATCGGTCAGGCCTTGGCCTCGGCAAAGACTGGCGCAATTTCACTGGCAGCTATTGCGACCACCGATATCGTTTCCAATCCGTCTGAAACGCTTTCCGACGATGCTGAACTCCTCGTCGTGCAGTTTGGCCGTAGCGGCAACAGCTCGGAAACCATCGCAACGCTTGACCTGCTGGATGAGCATTTCCCTAAAGTCCATCGCCTCAACATCACCTGCAATGGTGAAAGCGCATTGGCCGTCCGTCCGGCAAAAGGTCCAGGTGAACAACGTGTCATTGTGTTGCCTGAAGCAACCCATGATCGTGCCTTTGCTATGACTTCGAGCTATACCACCATGCTTCTGTCGGCGCTCGCCTGCATCGACGATACGGCTGATGTGAGCGCAAAACTTGGCCACCTTTCGGCTGCAGCTGCAAAGGCAATCGCCCAGCTTGACGCAACTCCCGCACCGCATCCTGAACGGGCCATTTTCCTTGGTTCGGGTGCACTGACCGGCGTCGCACGTGAAAGCGCGCTCAAGGTGCTGGAGCTGACCGCAGGGCAGGTCATGACCAATTGGGACAGCACGCTTGGCTTCCGTCACGGCCCGAAGGCTTCAGTCGTTGGCAACACTCGCGTCGTGGTCTTCATCCATCCGGATCAGCATACCGCACGCTACGATCTCGATATCGCGCATGAAATCGCGCAGCAGTTCCCGCTCGCAACAGTTACGACCGTTGGCGGTGAAGGCTGTGACCTGGCGCTTGAGCTAACTGGTGCCAATCATCGGGGTGACAGCCGTTGGGATGCTGTGCTTTATGTGCTTTTGGCGCAAATCTGGTCTGCCCGCTGGTCAGCGGAACTCGATCTCAACATCGACAATCCATTTATCGATCAAGGCAACCTGACACGTGTCGTTTCCGGGGTTAAGATTTACCCCTTTAAAGCATGAAGCATGAGGTCAGCATGATCTGCGGCGCCATTGATCTGGGCGGCACCAAAATTGAGGGCCGCCTGTTCGACGCGAATATGGAAACCGTTCGGACGCGACGGATTCCGACACCTATCGGCGATTTTGAAGCCTTTATCGATGGGCTTTCGACGCAGATTGAATGGCTGATCGAAACTGCAGACAATCCGAAACTGCCTGTTGGTATAAGCCTGCCCGGCTGGATCGATCCAGCCACTGGCCACGGCTTTGCCTCCAATATTCCGATCACCGGGCGTGATGTGGGTGCAGCACTCTTGGCGCGCTTTGGGCGAAGCTTCCCGCTGATGAACGACTGTATGGCTTTCGCTTATTCGGAAGTGCATGGCGGCGCAGGCGAAGGCGGCGACGTTGTAATTGGTCTCATTGTCGGCACCGGCATGGGTGCTGGACTTGTGATTAATGGCGATATTCCGCCGCGCTATAATGGCCTGGCACTGGAAATCGGTCATACGGGCATGCCAGCACGTATTTTAAGCCAGCAGAACCTGCCCTTGATCCCATGCGGCTGCGGCAAGACGGGCTGCATGGAGCGCTACGTTTCCGGCACAGGTCTTGCCGATATTGCAAAGATCAAACTTGGCGAGACAATTTCCAATCAGGAACTGACACTGCGTGCATCCAACGGGGACGCTGCGGCAGAACAGGTTCTCGATGACTGGGCCGAACTGATGGCGGAATCGCTTCTGACCATGCAGATGGTTGTCGACCCCGATTGCATTGTGCTTGGTGGCGGTCTTTCCAACATGGATGGCGTCGCCGAACGCGTATCGAAAGCATTCGAAAAGCAAAAGCTTGGTCCAACCCGCATACCCGCCATCAGAACTGCCCGTTTCGGCGACAGTTCGGGTGCACGCGGCGTTGCGCTTTACGCCCTCAACAAGGCAGGAGCACGCCAATGAACCGTCTTGTCGCCCCCGATTATGTGTTTCTGAACGGACAGCTTCAGACTGGTCTCGTGGCCGAGATCGGCACTGCGGCTATCCACCGCCTGCGTCCGCGCAAATCGAATGAGACCCCGGACTTGACGCCACATGTCCTGATGCCTGCCTGCATTGATTTGCAGGTCAATGGTGCGGGCGGCGTCATGCTGAATTCGGACACCAGCGCGAAAGGCATTGCGCATATCATTACGACGCTGCGCAAACGCGGCACCGGCTGGGTACTTCCGACGCTGATCACCTGTGAACCGGAGCGTATCATTCAGGCGGCTCATGCCGCCGTCGAATGCAAGGAAATGGACGGCTTCTTCGGCCTGCATATCGAAGGCCCGCATTTGAATCCTGTCCGCAAGGGCACGCATCGCGTCGAATTTATCCGTCCGATGGATGCATCCACGCTTGAAGCGTTGAAAATTCTGCGCAAGGCCGATGTGCCGGTGATGCTCACGCTTGCGCCCGAAATGGTGCCAAGCGACACCATTCGCCAGATCGTCGATATGGGTGTAGTCGTTTCGGCAGGCCATACCAATGGCACGACCGCTGAGGCAAAAGCAGGGCTTGAAGCCGGCATCAGCTGCTTTACCCATCTCTACAATGCCATGCCGCCAATGACCTCGCGTGAGCCGGGCGTGGTCGGCACTGCAATTGGCAGCGATGCTTTCGTCGGTATCATTGTCGACGGACATCATGTGACATGGGAAATGGTCAGCATTGCATGGCGTGCACGGCCAAAGCGTGACCACATGTTCCTTGTATCTGACGCCATGTCCACCATTGGCGGGCCGGATCATTTCGAGCTTTACGGCGAACAAATCGAAGTGCGTGACGGCGCACTCGTCAATGCCGCCGGTTCTCTTGCAGGCGCCCATATCGATATGGTTGGCTGTCTTGCCAATCTGGTTCAGCAGGTCGGGGTGCCACTTGAAGAGGCCATCCGCGCGGCTTGCGTCGTGCCCGCCGATGTGATGGGACGCGCTGCACCAAACCTTGGCTCTGGAACGCCCCTGCCCGAGCTTCTCGCTCTCGACAAGGATTTGAAGCGCATTTCCCTCTGAAACCAAACCGCATCCCGAAAAGTGTGAAGCGGTTTTCGGAAAAGAGGCGCAAGAAACCCGCGCCTCTCATTGAAATCTAGACCTTGAGGCTGTCCTTAGCCAGATTATGGAAGAAGGATACGCCGCGCTCCAGTATTTCATCATTGAAATTATACTTCGATGTATGCAAGCCGGAGCTTTCGCCATTTCCGATCAGGAGATAGGCACCAGCAGTCTTTTCCAGCATGAAGGAAAAGTCTTCGCTGCCCATGAATGGCTTATCCAGTTCTTCAAAAGCATCTTGGCCATAATGCTGCGTCACCGTGGCCTTCGCCTGCTCGAATGCGGCCGCATCGTTGATGGTTGCCGGGTAGCCGGTCATCCAATCGAAACTGACATCAGCACCATAGCTTGCCGCCTGCATCTTTGCCACCTGCTCGACCTTATCGCGCAAAGTTTTGCGGATAGCCGGATCCGTCGCACGCATCGAGATTTCAAGCTTGGCCGTATCGGGAATAACGTTGCACACTGCACCGGAATTAAATGCGCCAACTGTGATGACACTTGCCTGATGCGGCGAAACATTACGGGCGACGATTGTTTGCAAAGCCATCACGATGCTTGAGGCCACAATGATCGGATCAACGGTTTTTTCCGGTTCTGCCCCGTGCCCGCCGCTGCCCTTGACCGTTAGCGTCAGAGCATCGATGGACGCCGCAATCGGACCGGCCTTCGAGGCAAACTTGCCAGCCTGAAGACCCGGCCAGTTATGCAGGGCAAAAACCTGATCGCAAGGAAAGCGCTCAAACAGTCCTTCCTCAATCATGATCTGCGCACCACCGAAGTTTTCTTCGGCGGGCTGGAAGATGAAATGAACGGTTCCCGAAAAATCCTGATCCTGCGCAAGCGACCACGCAGCACCCAGCAGCATTGCCGTATGGCCATCATGGCCACACGCATGCATCTTGCCTGCGTTCCTGCTCGCATAAGGCAGGCCAGTTTCTTCCAGAATTGGCAGCGCATCAAAATCAGCGCGGAAACCGATGGAACGGTTTGAATTGCCACGGCGCAAAGAGGCAACGATGCCAGTCTTCGCAAGGCCACGACTTAACTCATAGCCCCATTTTTCGAGCGTCGAGGCGATATAATCGGAAGTCTTAACTTCCTCCAGGCCCAGCTCCGGAATACTATGCAGATGTCTGCGGATAGCTTTCAGTTCATCGCCGAATGCACCCAGTTTATTGTCCGTCATGATCTCCCCCTCAACTCATATGCAGAAACTGGCGCAAACGCGGTGACTTCGGATTGCGCATCACGATATCAGGCGAACCGCGCTCTTCAACCAGTCCCTGATGCAGAAAGATGACTTCGCTCGAAATTTCGCGTGCCAGTGCCATTTCATGTGTCACCATCACCATTGTCCGGCCTTCTTTGGCAAGCTTTTTGATAACCTGCAGCACTTCTGTCACAAGCTCTGGATCAAGTGCGGAAGTCGGTTCGTCGAACAGCATCACTTCAGGCTTCATTGCGAGCGCGCGCGCTATCGCGGCACGTTGCTGCTGACCACCGGAAAGCTGGCTCGGATACTGATCGCGCTTAGGCGTGATGCCCACCTTTTCCATCAGAACTTCGGCCTCGGCCAGCGCCTCCGCCTTCGACATGCCCAGAACATGGATCGGTCCTTCGATGATATTCTCAAGGATGGTGCGATGAGACCAGAGATTGAAGCTCTGAAAAACCATGCCGAGACGAGTGCGGATATGTTCAAGCTGACGCGGGTCGGCGGCATGCGATTTTCCATCGCGCCCGATCTTGGTGCGGATCACTTCACCCGCAACCGCGATCTCGCCTTCATCCGGTGTTTCCAGATAGTTGATACAGCGCAGCAATGTGCTCTTCCCAGAACCACTGCTGCCGATCAGCGATATGACATCGCCTTTCTTCGCTTCAAAGGAGATGCCTTTGAGAACTTCGACGCCTGCGAAGCTCTTGTGAATATTTTTGACGGCCAGTGCCATGGAAGTCATTTTGAATTGCTCCTGAAACAGATCAGACCATCGAGGCGCGTGAGCCACTCATGCGCCGTTCGACCCCGTTCATGATCCGGGTGAGGATGAACACAACTGTGAAATAGAGAATGCCTGCCGCGATCAGCGGCTCAAAGATCGACAAGGAACTGCGCTGTAATGCGCGTGCGGTTCCCATCACTTCCATGATCGTGATTGTGGAAGCGAGCGAGGTGGATTTGAGCAGGATGATCAGATCGCTGGTCAGAACCGGCATACAATGACGGAAGGCCAGCGGCAAGGTGATGCGGCGCAAAATCTTGAACCGGCTCATGCCGATGGAAAGTGCCGCTTCAATCTGCCCGCGCGGAATCGACTTGATAGCGCCGCGAATAACCTCGGCATTATAAGCACCCTGATTGAGGCTCAGCGCAAACACCGCATACCAAAGACCATCACGCATATATGGCCAGAGGAAGCTGTGTCTGACCCATGTGCCCGGCAGGATCTGCCCAAGCCCGTAATAGATCAGATAAAGCTGAACCAGAAGCGGCGTGCCACGGAAAATGAACGTGTAGACAAAAGCCGGCCATTTCAGAATGCGGCTGTTTGAAAGCCGTGCCAGCGCGCTAAGCGTACCGAAAATGAGACCAATAACACCTGCGGTCGCCGTCAAAAGCAGCGTAAGCGGCATTGCCTTGATGAGAGGCGGTAGGAACTCAACGATTTTTGTAATCGTTTCCATTATCCGTGCCCCCGGCTAAGGCGCTTTTCAAGCTGCGCAATCACAATGACCGAGACCAGCGTGATCGCCAGAAACAGGAATGCCGTGAGGCCATAAAAGAAGATGTACTGCTTGGTGGAGGCAGCTGCACGATAGCCGGTGTAAAGGAGTTCATGGAACGAACCCAACACCGATATGATCGCGCTTTCCTTGGTGATCGATAACCACAGATTGCCGATGCCGGGCACCGCATGACGCATCATTTGCGGGAAGGTGACGCGGGTGAATATCTGGCGTCTGCGCATTCCGATGGAGAGAGCAGCTTCGATCTGACCGCGTGGAATGGCAAGATAGGAAGCGCGCAGCACTTCCGTCATGAACGCACCATTGACGAAAGCCAGTGCAATGATCGCAGCCCAGAAGGCGCTGAACTGGAAATCGTTTCCAACAAGGCCTGTTGCTTTCAGAAGGTGTTCGGCACCCGTCGCAACGGAGAAATACAACAGCAGGATAACGAGCAGTTCAGGCAGGGCGCGAACCACCGTCGTATAAAAATCTGCGATCGCTTTTGTATAGCGATTACGCGAAAGCTTACCGGAGGCGCCAGTGAGCCCGAAAAGAAACGAGACTGCGAATGCTACGGCCGAGACCTGCAAGGTCATCATAAGCCCATGCGCGAACTCGTCTCCCCAGCCCTCACTTCCCCAGGCCAACAGTTGCCAATAAGAATCCATGCAGATTAATCCGATCAAAAAAGCCCAGCGCTTTATAGAACGACTGCTCGGTACAACTCTTATGAGCTGCGGTCTGCTACCGTTCCATTATATGAAAAGCGCAAAGCATTTTGTGAAATGTGGAGGTCACAGCACCTCGATGAGCGAACGCCGCTGGCGGCGTTCGCATTGGATCGAGTTACTTCTTCTCAAAAATCCACTTGTCGACCAGCGACTTGAGAGTGCCGTCCTTGTCGAGTTCAGCAAGTGCTGCATCGACTTTTTCAAGCGTTGCTGTGTCGCCCTTACGAACTGCATAGGCGACGCCTTCGCCCAGTACGACGCTCTTAGGCGTCACGAGCTTGACCTCGTAGTCTTCGCCCTGCGACGTCTTCAGGAAGTTCTGAACGAAAAGATCTGGTGCCAGAACATAATCGACGCGACCCGCAACCAGATCGGCAACCGAGTTATCAGCCGTGTCATAGCTCTTGATCGAAACATCTGGCAGATACTTGGTCATATAAGCCGACTGGACGCTCGATGTCTGGACACCGACGATCTTGCCTGAGAGCGCTGCCTGATCAACGACTTCACCGGAACCGTCGCTTGCTGCGACAGTGCCAACCTTATCTGTATCCGACTTGGCGCCAGCGACGACCGTACCTTCAGTGTAGTACGGCGTGCTGAAATCGACGACCTTGCGGCGTTCATCAGTCACGGAGAAAGCACCGATGATGAAATCGACCTTGTTTTCGGTGAGCGACGGAATGAGACCGTCCCATGCCATCGACTTGAATTCGCACTTGTCTGCGAGCTTTTCGCACAAAGCGCGTGAAAGGTCTGCTTCCAGCCCTTCCCATTCACCAGCCGCATTGACCTGCGTGAAAGGCATATAAGGCTCTGGCGTCATACCCAGACGAAGCTTTCCTTCAGCCTGAGCAGCACCGCTGGCCAATACAGCAAGTGCGATCGCACCAGCAATTTTCCCTTTAAAATCCACCATGTTCCCGTTCTCCTTATATTTTTGTTGGCTTGCCTGTAATGATAGCAAGCACAGGGAATGCGCATACAAAAACGGCTCAGGAGCGAATGCCCCTGAGCCGTCAGAATTACTTGCGATACCAGCGAAGCGACATGCAGGAAAGGCCAGCGTCAATCTTGCCGATCTCCGTGGTCTTGAGCGGAACCACGTTATAACCGCTCTTCTCCAGCAACTCGATGGTGCGTGGGAAATCGGAGCCAACCATCACGACGTCATTGACGCGCAGCGCATTGGCAGCCGCTTCTTCACCTTCTGGAACGATCAGCTGGCGAAGACCAGAAAATACGCCGGACTTCGCGAGACGGCTCGTGGAAAGAACGGTTTCTTCATCGACCAGCGAGCAGTCGGTTTTGAAATGAAGGACGCCTTCAGGGGTCGAGACAACCTCACCCTTGCGACCAATCTTATCGAGGCTGGCGATCAGTGCTGCTGCGCCCGCTTTGTCGGTACGGGCGGAAAGGCCGATCATGACACTCTTCTGTGTCGTCAGAACGTCGCCGCCATCAGCAAAGCCTGGTTCCGGCAGTTCAACAACCGTATCAAACATCTGGCGCAGCGTCGGTTCGATGACAGCTGTTTCACCAACGCGCGTAAGCGCACCTGGACGGAGCAGAATTGCACCCTCGGTGAAGACGAGTGCCGGGTCTTCGACGAAAATGGAATCTGGGAAATCTTCAAGTGCTGGAAGGATCGTAACCTCTACGCCTGCGGCGCGCATGGCAGCGATATAAGCATCGTGCTCAGCCTTCACGCCTTCATAGGTCGGGTTGCCGGTATCCAGCGCGCGAAGACCATTTACTACCGAGCGCGAAGGTTCACGGACGATGATCGAATTAAACTCATAAACGGGTCTGTTAGAAGACATGAAAGGTTACCCTCAATTTAGCTGGAGCCTATCTACCCGGCTCTTGTTGTTGCGTAAAGCAAATGTGTGCCGTTTGTTGTGCGGCGTGAGAGATGAATGCCTGCGAGCATGCAGCGTACCGATCCACCTGCCAGCTCAATCGTCGGCACAGCGAAAGGCAAAAGCTTTGCAGTCTGCTCGATTGTCTCGATCTGAGCTTTGCTTAAAGCAGCAAAAGCGCGGGCAGAAAGGGCCAGAACGCGGCCATCCCGGCCTTCAAGCTCAATGGCATTACCGGCAAATTCACCGATCTGTTCAGCGGTGAGATGAATGACTGTGCGGCCTGTTTCCTGCAGGCGATCGACGATCTCCTGACGACGGGCCGGATCGGTAATCATATCGGTGCCGACCAGCGCGTAATCAGTGCCAATGCACATCAGAACATTGGTGTGATAAATCGGCTTGCCGGACGAATCGAGCGCATCGAATACCATCGGCTCAAAATTGAAATGCGTGCAGAAACGCTCAAGCGCAACTTCGTTGGTGCGGTTGGAGCGGGCTGCATAGGCAACACGTCCAATATGGTCGAGCACCATGGCACCCGTGCCTTCGAGATAGAAGTGATCGCGCTCGAGACCCGAATAATCAATGACATCCTGAACGCGATAATCACGCTTCAACATTTCGATGACGTCGGGACGACGTTCTTTCTGACGGCTTTCCGAGAACATCGGATAAATAGCGACATGTCCGCCCGAATGGGTGGAAAACCAGTTATTTGGAAAAACGGAATCAGGCAGCGCGTGGGTTTCGTCTTCAAAGAGATGCACCGTCACGCCCGCATCGGCCAATCCCTCAGCCATGTCCGTCACTTCGTCGAAGGCTGCTTTTGCAACCATCTCAGCAGAGCGGCGCTCATCAACGGACTGAAACGCATTGTCCTTTGCGGTCTGCGCATTGGGGGTGAAGTGGTGCGGTCGGATCATAACGACCGATTTTGGACTCTGGACAGATGGTCTGCTCATTCTCAGACTATTCTCACTGCTAAAGCATGCCGCAAAAGACATGCGTAAAAACAAAGATTTAAAGCGCCTATCGCCTCACCAATGGAAACGAATTCAGCAAGAATTTGAGTTGCTCTATCAGGCCTCTTTGTCGGCTCTCAAACATGCTCACACTCTCCTCCATCAGCACTTCGAGAAGCAGAGTAAGAGGGCATAAAGTCAGTTAAAACTGTAAAATTGCTGGGTCATTTGTAAAAATTCTGGCAATTTGCACAGTCAGAATGTAAAAAATGCTATGCATATTTTTGATGAACTGGATCATAAACTCATTGCCATTCTGCGGGAGGACGGACGCGCGCCGCTTTCGAAACTGGCTACAATCCTTGGCGTTTCACGCGGCACAGTTCAGGTACGGCTCGACCGCCTGCTCGAAACAGGTGCCGCACTTGGCTTCACGATCCGGGTTCGGCAGGATTACGATGATGGTGTGGTGCACGCGATCATGTTGATTGAGGTGCAAGGCCGATCAACGACCAAAGTCATCAAGCTCTTGCGCGGACTGCCGCAGATACGCACCCTGCATACGACCAATGGATCGTGGGATCTGGTGGCAGAAATCCATGCGGAAAGCCTTCATGAGTTCGATCGCGTCTTGCGCGAAGTGCGAACAATCGAAGGCGTGCTGAACAGTGAAACCAGCATCCTGCTCAGCAGCGTATAAAAGGGCCGGTGGTTCCCGCCACCGGCCTTGCCAATAATCAGGCCGCTTTTTTCAGTGCCTTTTCACACCGGAGCAGCATACCGTAGAGATCGCGCGGCTCATCCGGGTCAGCAAGCATGTCGAGTTCGACATAGAGACCTGTTTCCTGCAGTTTGCTGCGCACATAACGCAGCGCAGAAAAATCTTCGATTGCGAAACCGACACTGTCAAACAAGGTAATGGCACGGTCTGATGCACGGCCTGCAACAGCACCCGTGATAACTTCCCATAGTTCCTTGACCGGATAATCGGCATCAAGCTGCTGGATTTCACCTTCAATGCGGGTCTGCGGCGGGTATTCGACAAAAATATCGGAGCGCAGCAGGATATCCTTGTTGAGCTCAGTCTTGCCGGGGCAATCGCCGCCAACTGCGTTGATATGCACGCCCGGGCCAACCATGTTGTCGCTCAGAATGGTCGCATATTGCTTGTCGGCTGTGACAGTCGTGATGATGTCGGCACCTTCAACGGCTTCCTGCGAAGTGGCGTGGATTGTAATCGAAAGGCCATTATCGCTCAGATTGCGTGCGCAACGTTCACTTGCCGAGCGATCAATATCAAACAGACGCAGATTTTCGATCCCCAGAATAGCTTTGAACGCCAGCGCCTGAAACTCGCTCTGTGCGCCATTGCCAATGATCGTCATGGTCTTTGAATCAGGTCGGGCAAGATGTTTCGCAGCAACCGCCGACATAGCCGCCGTGCGCAATGCCGTCAGGATCGTCATTTCGGTCAGCAGCATTGGATAGCCATTGCCGACATCGGCCAGCACACCAAAGGCGGTGACGGTCTGGCGACCTTCCCTGGTGTTCTTCGGATGGCCGTTCACATATTTGAAGCCATAAAGCGTGCCATCGCTCGTTGGCATCAACTCGATGACGCCTTCATCAGAATGCGAAGCGACGCGCGGCGTCTTGTCGAACTGCTCCCAGCGGCGGAAATCTTCCTCGATCACCTCGGCCAGCTCCTTGAGGAAGGTTTCGACACCCACGGTGAGCACGAGCTTCATCATGTGATCGACACTGACGAAGGGAACAATGTTCAGCTTTTCATTGGTCATTTATATGAACCTTTATCCAACATATTTCAGCAGAGCGCTGCTGGCTCAGGCCTTGGTTACGAGGAAATTTTCCGCGATCATCGAAACGATCTGCGGCAACACTTCAAAGGCATAAGGCGCGTGTACGCGCTCCAGCTTCTGATGGAACTCACGTCCCCATGGGCCGATATTAACCACCGGAAAACGCAAAGCGTCGCCCGCTGGATGATCGACAAGGCGGGCAACAGGCGTATTGTTCGACACGATATCCTGACCAAGCGTTGCCTGCCCCAGGAAGCTCATGTCTGAGATGCCCTGGAAATGCGGCTTCCAGACAAGCGACTGATCCGGGAAGGCCGCAAAAGTCTGCATCGTTGTGTCGATAGCCTGCTTAAAAGCGCGATCATTGGCCTGAGCATCGTCGAGATGGCTTGCCGGATAATGCAGACCCGCAAAACCAACCACAACTGCCGGACCAGACAGATGCGCAACGCCGACAAGCCACTCGGTCAACTGACGGCTGACCGATAGTGGATTGTCGATACCGGCAAGACGCTTTTCCTGCGTGCTGTAAAGCGCTTCAAACTGTTCACCAGCAACATCGGCAGCCATTGCACGCAACTGCTCGAAAGTGATGAGCTTTGGTGCAGCCGGAATTGCGCCTGCACGCTTGCCGATCAACTGGCCGAAAGCTTCTGATTGTGCTGCAAAGCGTTCGACAGCCTCTGTCGCGCCCGCCAGCACTTCATTTTGGAAACGGCTGAACAGCTCATCAGCAGTCATGGCGTGGTAAAGCCAGTTAAGTGCGATCCAGAAGCGCTCCGGCGTCGTCACTTCATAGCCATCGCGGAGGTCTTTCGCCTCAAGGCAGATCGGTGGCGGCGAGATATCATTTTCATCGCGATCGGCAAGCGCTGCATTGCCTTCAAAGCGCGCCAGAATGCTGGCGGCCATCGCCTGTGCGCTCACGCCTTCATAAGGATAGCTCGCATGTGAGCTCAATCCGATAACCAGCGCAAAGGGCAGCAGCTTTCCGATGGTCCCAGCATAAACCGCACGACCTTCTTTTCCGTCGCCCTGATCGGACGTCACATCGAGATTGATCGCTGCCGAGATTTCAATGTCGAAATCACGGGCAATCGTCGGCAGCGCGTTGCGCATTGAGCGCATGCCGCGGCTTTCGCGCTCTTCGTCCGGTGTGAAAACCAGCAGCAGATTGCCGCTGCGATCCGGGTCAGCCGCGAATTTCTCCGCGCATGCAATGCCCACGGCAAGACCGCTTTTCATATCAAGCAAGCCACGACCGGGAAGGAAATCGCCGCTAAGCAAATCTTCAAGCGCGCGTTCTTCCTGAGCGGAACGGGTGCGCTTCGACAGATCCTTGATAAGCGCATCTTTGAGGTTGCGGCTGTCGCATGCAAGCGACTTCAGCTCGTGATAATTATCAGTCGCGACCGTATCGAAATGGCCTGCGAGTGCAAGCGTGCGTTTGCCGTTACCACGGACCAGCGCGACCACATTATGCGTCAGCGGATCGCCATGGCTGGCAACGGTGCGAATATTGTCCGGGTTTTGCTGGAAATATGGAATTTCCTTCAACAAGCCAACGAGGCGCTCGGAAAATTCGGCTTCACCGGGAGTGCCGGTTTCGCTGCTCCAACCGACCATGCGCAGGGCCAGCTCTTCGACATGCTGCGCATTAATATGGTTGTGCGCCGTCGTTACGGCGTTTTGCGCGCCGTTTGAAACATTCGCAGTCATGAAATCTAATCTCCGTCGATTAGAGCGTATTCCGAGATGATAGAAATACGCTGCAGAATATAAGTATTACGATGCCGTTCGCGTTGGATCAGGCGACTAGTGCGAAAGATGTTTTCTCAAGAAGGCTCGGGTCCGTTCCTCGGTTGGATTGGACAGAACCTGCTGCGGCACACCCTGTTCAACCACCACACCACCGTCCATGAACATCACATGATCTGAGACTTCCGCCGCAAAGCGCATTTCATGCGTTACGATCAACATGGTCATGTGCTCATTTGCGAGCTGCTTCATGACCTGATTGACTTCCTCAACCAGCTCCGGATCGAGCGCAGAGGTTGCTTCATCAAAAAGCATGACCTTGGGCTGCATCGCCAGAGCGCGAGCAATCGCAACGCGCTGCTTCTGACCGCCGGAAAGACGTGCCGGATAGGCATTGCCCTTGTCGACAAGACCGACCTTGGCGAGCAGATTGTTGGCGCGTTCCAATGCATCGGCTCGTGACAGGCCCTTGAGCTTCATCGGTCCAACCATGATGTTCTGCAGAACCGTCAAATGCGGAAAGAGGTTAAACTGCTGGAAAACCATCCCCATTTCCTGACGGATATGGTTGATGTGTTTTTCAAAAGCGCGGCCTTTAAGCGGGCGATTGACCTGATGCCCATCAAGCCAGATTTCACCGCTTGATGTTTCTTCCAGCATGTTGATCGAACGCAAAAGCGTGCTCTTACCTGATCCGCTGGGGCCGATAATGGAAACGATCTTGCCTCGCGCGACGGTCAAATCGATGCCTTTCAGCACCTCATGCTCGCCATAGGATTTCCTGATCTGACGCAACTCGATCATGGGGGTCTGTGTGTTCATCGGATAGCTTCCGCTTTCTTGGCCGCTTTGCTCAAACCCCATTCCATCAAGAGATTGACGAGGTAATAGAGTACGGCTGCAACGAAGTAGAACTCAAAGGGGCGATAGGTCTCGCTGATGGCGCGTTGCGCATTCAACACCAGTTCTGTGATGCCGAGCACGGAGAGGACGGCTGTGTCCTTGAGCAGAATGATGCTGTTATTGCCAACCTGCGGCAGAGCCGTGAGGATCGCCTGCGGGATAATGAAATAGCGTAGCGATGCACCATGGCCGAAGCCGAGCGACCGGGCGGCTTCCATCTGTCCTTCGTCGACAGTCTCAAGCGATGCACGGAAAATATCGGCATTATAGGCCGCATAATGCATGCCAAGACCGAACACGCCGGTCCAGAATGCCGGCACCATGATCCCTATCTGCGAAAGGCCATAATAGAGCAGATAGAGCTGCAACAGCAGGGGCGTTCCCATGAAAAGGAAAACAACACCACGCACAGGCAGGCTGATAATTTTGGGCGCATGAAGCGTGATGATCGCGATCAGAATACCGAGCACAATGCTGATCACACCCGCAAGTACGGTGATCAGAACGGTCCAGAGCAGACCGATCAGCATCAGTTCGAGATAAGACGGAACAACGGTGAAATCCAGGCTCATGCTTCCGCCCTCCTGTCAGCATTGAAAAAGATTTCAAAGCCGCGGATGATCAGTGAAATGATAGCGATAATGACGATGTAAGCGGCACCGGCAATCGCAAAAACCTCAAATGGCTTGTATGTCGAAGTGACAAAGCGCTGAGCGGTATAGGTCAGTTCAACCACGCCGATTGTCGAGACGAGCGCGGTGCTCTTGGTCAAGATGACCGTATTAACGCCAAGCGAACGGATCATCAGCGGAGCCGCCTGCGGCAGGATGAAAAGCCGCATGGTCCCGGCCCTGCCAAAGCCCAGCGAACGCGCCGCTTCATTCTGGCCTTTATCGACCGCCAGAATTGCTCCGCGCATCCCTTCAGACATATAGGCGCCGATGTTGAAGCCCATCGTGATGACACCCGCCACAAACGGGGTAAATTCAAAACCAAACTGCGGGCCGCCAAAAAACACAAGGAACAGCTGCACCAGAAGCGGTGTACCGCGCATGATGCTGATATAGCCGATAGCGATCCAGCGAATAGGCGCATAGCGCGAGAAGCGCGCCATGACGAGAAGGCTGGCAATAACGAGGCCAATCAGCAGCGATACGATAGTCAGTTGGACTGTGACCCAGGCCGATTCAACAATGAAGGGAAAAATCCGCCCGATAAGTGCGATATCCATCCTTCAACCTTTCTGCTCCATCAGGAAAATATCTCCTATGGCGCATATGTCTCTCAGCCAAAGGGCTGGTGAGAAGCTGTAAAGCAGAGTTTAGGGACTATTGATCAGATAAGGGCAGCTCACTTTGCTGCCCTCACCCGAAACAGTTCGAATTAGCGGATATCCGCACCAATCCATTTTTCAGAAATGGCCTTATATGTGCCATCAGCCATCATATCGTCGAGCGCCTTCTGCATGGCAGCCTGAAGCTCCGGATTGTTCTTGCGAACCGCAATACCGATATCGTAACGCGGCAGCTGATCGTCCTTCACTTGTTCAATCGGCGCATTGCTCTTGCCTATTGCGACAAGCACAGGAACGTCATCAGCGACAACAGCGTCGATACGACCCGAACCAAGATCGAGAAGCATTTCAGGCAGACCCTTATAGGTGCGGACTTCATATTTGCCCTGCTCACGAACCCATTTTTCGGAGGTTTCGCCCAGCGTCACACCGATTGTCTTGCCTTCCAGTTCGTTGAGCGACTTGACCGTATCACCCTTGCGAATGAACAGCGCCAGGCCCGAACGATAGTAAGGTCCAACGAAGTTGATTGCCTTCTTGCGTTCTTCCGTGATGCCCATCGAGCCAACGATCGTGTCGTAACGACCAGTCACGAGACCTGCAATGATGCCGTCCCAGGCCGTGGTAACGATTTCTGGTTCTGCCTTCAGGCGACGTGCGATTTCCGAGCCGATATCGACGTCAAAGCCGACAACCTTATTGCTCTCATCGACAAAGCTGAACGGAGGGAACACACCCGAAAGGGCAATCGTCATCTTGCCCTTGCTCTGAATCTTTTCCAGATCGTCGGCTTTGGCTGTGTTTAAGGAAACACAGATGCCAAGCGCCACAAGGGCTGTGGAAAAAAGTTTTGCAAATTTCATGTTGAAGGTTCCCCTACGAGAGCCCCGTTTTGGAGCTATATTAACGCTGTTTTCGAGACGTTGTAACCGGCCTGAACAGGGATTTGCACAATGCTCCTATCACTTCGTTCGTATTAGAAGCTGCATTTGCATTCCCCTTATCAAAATCATTATCTGCAATCAGATTGACAAAAAAGAATATAAAGTGATTATTTTTATAAAATAGTGACGATATCGTCAGCCTAACTTACTTTTAAGAAAGTCACTGCCATGGATGAGCTGGACAAGAGACTGGTCACTGAGCTCCGCATCAACGGTCGCGCTTCTGTTCCACAGCTCGCGGAGCTCTTAGGCGTTGCACGTGCCACAGCGCAAAAGCGTCTCGACCGGCTGATTGCCAATGGCGACATCAAAGGCTTCACGGTCCGCGTTCGCGATGACATCGGCAAGGATCAGATCCGTGCGTTCATGCTCATCGAAATGTCGGGCTCGTCACTGAAAGCAACGATCAGCGCAATCAAACGCGTTCCCGGCCTGACCGGCGTATTCAACACCAATGGCATCTGGGATGTGATCGCCGAACTGGAAGTCTCGACCATCTCTGAGCTCAATGAAGTGATTTCGACAATCCGCTCGCTTCAAGGGGTCAGCAAAAGCGAAACCTTCATCATGCTTGGGCCAGCATAAAGCAACCTGTTTATCCTCTTTGCCGACTATTTATAAGCTTTATCGGAACCAAAGCAGACGCCAACTCGTTACTCCGCACACATTCACTTAACAGAAAAGTGGCCGATGCATGTTCTATACTGCAGGGCCGCTATTCTGTTGCGTGGAGCAATATTAAACCAGACGCAAGAAGGCGGTGGCGAATGGCGCAAAGCGATGCTGCAAGCAGCTCATCTCAGGCTACACCATTACAAATTCACGATATTAAGGTCATCGACAACACGAAACTCAAAAAAGCCATTACTGCAGCGGCCCTGGGCAATGCGATGGAGTGGTTCGATTTCGGCGTCTATGGCTTCGTAGCCTATGCTTTGGGGCAGGTTTTCTTTCCCAATGCAGCACCCGGCATTCAGACCATTGCAGCTCTCGCTACATTCTCTGTGCCCTTTCTGGTGCGCCCTCTCGGTGGCCTGTTCTTTGGCGTCATGGGCGACCGTTTCGGGCGACAAAAGGTTTTGTCACTCACAATCATCATCATGGCTGCCAGCACTTTCTGTATCGGCCTTATCCCGTCCTATGCCACAATCGGCATCTGGGCCCCGATCCTTCTGCTGCTTTGCAAGCTGGCACAGGGCTTTTCCGTAGGCGGCGAATATACGGGCGCTGCGATCTTCGTCGCAGAATATGCTCCCGACCGTCGTCGCGGCTTCCTCGGTAGCTGGCTCGACTTCGGCTCCATTGCAGGCTTTGTGCTCGGTGCAGGCCTCGTCGTGTTTCTCAGCACGATGGTCGGAGAACAAGACTTTCTGGATTGGGGCTGGCGTATTCCATTCTATCTCGCCGCCCCGCTCGGCTTGATCGGGCTTTATCTTCGCCATGCCGCAGAGGAAACACCTGCTTTCACACAACAGCTTGAAGCACTGGAAAAAGCAGATCGCGATGCCATCGAAGATCGTCCGATGGTGTCCTTCAAAGAGATAATCAACAAATATTGGCGTGCATTGTGCGTTTGTATCGGCATGGTTCTGGTGACGAATGTCACCTATTACATGCTGCTCACCTATATGCCGACCTATCTCTCCCAGAGCCTCGGCTATTCCGAAGATCGTGGAGTTCTCATCATCATCGTGGTGATGATCGGAATGCTGTTCGTGCAGCCCGTTGTCGGTTTTCTCAGTGACCGGTTTGGTCGCAGGCCGTTCCTGATCATCGGCAGCGTCGGCTTGCTGCTATTTGCCCTGCCAGCCTTCCATCTTATTGCCAGCGGACACATTGCGACTATTTTTGCCGGCTTGCTGATATTGGCGATATTGCTCAACTGTCTGACCGGCATCATGGCATCGACACTGCCAGCACTGTTCCCGGCACGCATTCGCTATAGCGCGCTTGCGGCAGCCTTTAATATTTCGATCATTGTTGCGGGTCTGACCCCAACTGTTGCCGCATGGCTCGTCGAGGCAACAAATAATATCTATTTGCCCGCTTATTATTTGATGTGTGCAGCCGTTGTGGGTCTCATCACGGCATTCTTCCTGCCCGAAACGGCCAATAAGCCGCTGCGTGGCGACACGCCAAGTGCCTCCAACAAAACGGAAGCCAAGCTGTTGCTCAAGGAGGCCTATTCCCACATCGAGGAACGCGTTGACAAGCTTGATGACGAGATTCTTTCGCTGGAGCAGCAGATCGAAGAGCTGCAGCAACGCCGCCAGGCGCTCGTTGACAGGCATCCAAAATTAAGCTGATCCGCACCAGCTTTCAGCCTGTTGCTCACCAAGCCCCATCAGATCAATGGCGCGCGCTGCGATCTGTTGGGCAACATCTTCTACCGTTTGTGGATGCAGATAAAAGGCCGGTACCGGCGGCATCACGATTGCACCCATTTCGGTGACCGTACACATATTGCGCAAGTGGACCAGATGCAGCGGTGTCTCGCGCGTGATCAGCAGCAGCCTGCGCCGCTCTTTCAGCTGCACATCGGCTGCGCGCGTCAGCAAACTATCGCTGAAACCATGGGCAATCGATGCTAACGTGCGCATGGAACAGGGCGCCACGATCATACCGGCGGTCGGCACCGATCCGCTGGCAATCGCAGCTCCCACGTCCTCGATCGAATAGGTCTTTTCTGCCAGCCGATGCAGCATTGAATAGCCGTTCGGGCCCAGCTCATAGCGCAGTGTCCGCTCTGCCGCCTGCGATATGACAAGATGCGTTTCAACGCCCTGCATCCTGTTCAGACATTCCAGTATTTTCAACGAAATCAATGATCCAGACGCGCCGGACACACCCACGACTACACGCTTCATCGTCTCGTCTCCCGGTCAATGCCCAATTCGCCCCACAGTGCGTCCACCCGCGCAATGGTCTCTTCATTCATGGAAAGGACGTTGCCCCATTCGCGATCCGTTTCCGCACCGATCTTATTGGTCGCATCAAGCCCGAGCTTGCCGCCAAGCCCTGAGCGCGGGGACGCGAAATCGAGATAATCCACCGGCGTATGATCGAGCGTCACCAGATCACGGCTCGCATCAAAGCGTGTCGAAAGTGCCCAGAGCACGTCATCCCAATTGCCTATATCGATGTCGGGATCGACGGCGATGATAAGCTTGGTGTAACTGAATTGCGGCAGCATCGACCAAAGCCCCATCATGACCCTGCGCGCTTGCCCCGGATATCGCTTGTCGATTGCCACCACCATCGCACGATAGGAACAGGCGGCAGGCGGCAGCCAAAGATCGGTAATCTCTGGGAACTGCTTGCGCACAACCGGCACAAACAGCTGGTTCATCACTTCGCCGAGCTTTGAAGGCTCGTCAGGCGGTCGCCCCGTGTAAGTGGAAAGATAGATCGGGTTCTTGCGCATGGTGATTGCGCTAAGACGCACAACCGGAAATTCTTCAACACTGTTATAATAGCCGGTGTGGTCGCCATAAGGACCTTCCGGCGCGGTTTCGGTTGTCGATACAAAACCTTCAAGCACAATTTCCGCATTGGCTGGCACAGTGAGTGGCACCGTGCGCCCCTCTGCGATCGCAGGCCTTCGTCCCGACAAAAGGCCCGAAAATGCAAGCTCGCTCATCCCTTCCGGCAAGGGCATGACAGCCGCCAGAATTGCTGCCGGATCGGCCCCGATTGCAACGGCAACCGGCATATCTTTCCCCGCTTTTTGCCACATACGATGATGCCGGGCACCACCGCGATGCGCCAGCCAACGCATGATCAGCCTGTCTGGCCCAAGCTTCTGCATCCGGTAGATGCCGACATTGATGTCAGAGGGATCATCTGGCGCACAGGTGATGACCAGAGGCCATGTCACCAGCGGCGCAGGCTCTCCCGGCCAGCACCATTGTATCGGCAACGCACCCAGATCAATCGCCTCACCTTCATGCACGATTTCATGCACTGGCGCACGCGTGACACGACGTGGTCGCATTGCCATAGCGGCTTTTGCCAAAGGCAGCTTGCTCCATATTTCGCCTGCTGAACGCGGCGGGGTTGGCGCTCGCAGCTCGGCCAACAGATTGGCCAAAGCAGGCAGCTCCTCAGGCGTGCGACCAAGCCCCCAGGCAATCCGCCGCTTGGCACCAAAGAGATTGGCGAGAAGCGGAATGGATTGCACTTTGCCCTCGGCATCGACCGGCTTTTCAAACAGCAAGGCCGGACCATCGGCCGCCAGAACACGCTTGTGAATTTCCGTGATCTCATGCACGAGCGAAACCGGACGCCGGATGCGGACAAGATCTCCGCGCCTTTCAAGTTCCGACACGAAACTCTGTAGATCGTCATAAGAGGAAGGCAGTGATGAGGCATTTTTCATGCCTCACTTTGAATACGCAATTCTTCTGCCGTCTTTGATCCAGATCAAACTCTTACGGGCTTGAATCACCTAGTCCTTGTGAAGACGTCACAAAGCAGGTGCGCATAGAAGTGTCTGGAGCAAAATCATGATGAAAATTCCGCCCGCCGTGGTTGCCCCGGTTCGGTTTGTTCCGCCATTTCTGCTCAGCCCGATCGTTTCTCGCGTGTTCTTTCAGGTTATCCGCGCACATCCCGGCCTGTTTGAACGGTTAGGGCAGCACGTCAACAAACGGTTTGGGTTCAGACCATCGGATTTGCCCCTCGCTTTTCTGGTTGAACCAGGGGCCCCGCGCATTTCGGTACTGCGCAGCAGCGCAGAATTTGTGACCGATGCCGCTATCGAAGGCCCACTCGTGATGCTGCTTGCCCTTCTCGAAGGCAAGCTCGACGGCGATGCCTTGTTCTTTTCGCGCGACATCACGGTGACTGGCGATATGGAAGCCATGCTTGCCCTGCGCAATGCACTGGATGATTGCAATGTCGACCTGCCAGCCGACCTTGGAAAAGGGGCGGGGCCTTTCGAGCCAGTGGTACGAACCATCGCAGGTTTTGTTCGCGACAGAGCGCTCGCCGCCGACACGAAAGAGGATGCCCGCTCATGGAACTGATCTGTCCTGCCGGAACACCCTCCGCATTTCGCGAAGCCGTGCAAGCCGGAGCGGATGCAGTTTATTGCGGTTTCCGCGATGAAACCAACGCACGCAATTTTCCGGGGCTCAACTTCAGCCGTGAGGAGTTGCGGGAAGCAATCAATATCGCCCATGCGCGGCGCACGCAGGTCTTCGTCGCCATCAACACCTTCATGCGCGCAGGCGATGAGCAACTCTGGTACAAGGCCGTTGATGACGCCTCGGCATTGGGTGCCGATGCAGTGATCCTCGCTGATTTTGGCCTCATGGCCTATACGGCTGAGCGTCATCCGCAGCAGCGGCTGCATGTTTCAGTACAGGCTTCGGCTTCCAATGCCGCTGCGATCAGCTTTCTGATTGATGCCTTCAAGGCAAAGCGCGTGGTACTGCCGCGTGTGCTGACGATCCCCGATATCGCAAAGCTCGGACGCAAGATTGCTTGCGAAATGGAAGTCTTCGTCTTTGGCGGCTTGTGCGTCATGGCCGAAGGGCGCTGCTCCCTCTCTTCCTACGCCACCGGACGCTCACCCAATATGAACGGTGTCTGCTCGCCTGCAAGCCATGTGCGGTATCGGAACGAAGGTGCCGAACTCGTTTCGGAACTCGGCGATTACACCATCAATCGCTTTCCGGCAGGCGAAGCCGCAGGCTACCCGACCCTCTGCAAAGGGCGTTTCAACATTGGTGATGAAGAAGGCTACGCCTTTGAAGACCCGGTTTCTCTTGATGTGATGAACCACATAGACGAACTCCGTGCGGCCGGTGTTTCGGCTCTGAAAATCGAAGGGCGACAGCGCGGCAAAGCCTATGTCGCGGAAGTGGTATCGACACTTCGTCAAACACTTGCCGCCGGACCCGAAAAACGGGCGGCCCTGCTTTCACGACTGCGCGCATTGAGTGAGGGTCAGCAGACCACATCGGGCGCCTATGAAAAACGCTGGAGATAGCCATGCCAGTTTCAAGCTGTAATCCCAGCCTTAGCCTCGGGCCTGTTCTCTTTCTCTGGGACGGCCCGAAATGGCGCGATTTTTATTTCCGCATTGCCGATGAAGCTCCGGTCGATCACGTCACGCTCGGTGAAATCGTCTGCTCTAAACGATTCCATTTCATCGATCCCTACATGGCAGATGTGATCGAGCGTCTGGAACAGGCAGGCAAGACAATCAGTCTCGGCTCGCTTGCACTCGTCATGCTTGAACGCGAAGCAAAGCATGTCCGGCAGACCGCCGAACAATCGCTCTTTCCGGTCGAAGCCAACGACCTGTCGGCATTGGGCCTGCTGGCTGGCAAGCCGCACATGGTTGGCCCACTGGTCAATGTTTACAACGCCGCCACCGCCAAGGTTCTGGCTCAGCGCGGCGCACAATCCATCTGCCTGCCACCGGAACTTCCGTTGGCTTCAATTCGTGAAATCATCAAGGGAGCGCCAGATGTTGCTTTCGAAATCTTCACTTTCGGTCGCGTACCACTCGCCATTTCAGCGCGTTGCGCCCATGCACGCTCTAAAGGACACATCAAAGACAATTGTCAGTTTGTTTGTGCCGAGGAGCCGGACGGTCTGCCAGTCAAAACACTCGATAGCCAGTCGTTCCTTGCCTTGAACGGCGTGCAGACACTGTCGCATACGTGTCAGGCACTGATAGAAGACATGCCTGACCTGAAAGCCGCAGGCGTTGCCCGGTTCAGGCTGTCGCCGCAGGATTGCGACATGGTTGATGTCGCAAAGGTTCACGACGACGTGCTGCATGAACGTATCGACACGGAAGAAGGCCTTGCCCGATTGCAGGCGATTTACCCGACCGTTCCGCTTTCCAACGGCTTTCTACATGGCGGCATCGGTGCCGCCTGGGTCAGCCGACACAAAACTGCATCGGTTATGCATAACTGATAAAATCAGCTTGCAGCCGACAGCGCTCTGAGCGGGGTAATGGTTTCAAGCCAGTCTGCGAGAACCGTCTGGTCCGGTGCAAGCAAAATACCGAAATCGCCTGCGAAGTCGTTCCAGCCCTCAACATAGGTTTCGCGAACGACTGTCAGCACGGGTATCTGCTTTGCATAGGCCAGCTCTATAACGGTCCGAAACCCCTGACCTTCCGTTTCGCCTTTGCCAAACCGGTTGAGGATCAGCAAATCTGCTCCGGCTTCGATTTCGGCACGCAACGATCCTGCCACATCTGCAAGTGCTGCCGGATCAAGCCTGCAACCGCGCGAGCCGGTGCCGAGCGGTTGCGAGATAATTTGCCGGATGCCGCTGCCAATCCGTTCAATAACAATTTCCCGGCAGCATTCGTCGGTATCGGGGCCACGGTGTTGCAAAAAACCCGCGACCTTCAAGCCACGTTCGCTGGCCCTCGCAGCAACCGACGCCAACAGCGGATCGACCGCCATGTCTTTTTGGGCCAGAATTGCTGCAAGAATCGGCTGTGTGGTCATTTGCTTTCTTCCTCATCGGACAATAGGTCGATACCGGTAATCTCTGCCTCGGCGGCCAAAATAGCAATATATTGAGAAACAGCTTTCGACCAAGTGGAAGCTTCAAGCCAGCCCGCGACGCGCTCAGCCACAAAATCGAATGGCAACACCTCGCCATCGACACGATGATCGAGCTTGATAATGTGAAAGCCAAAGCGGCTTTCAATCGGTGCCGCTGTGATTTCACCGGGTGCAAGACGATCAAGCGCACGCTCAAACTCCGGCACGGTACTGCCTCGCGACAATTGCCCAAGGCTGCCACCCTGTGCAGCTGAAGGGCAGGCGGAATATTCGTGCGCCATCGCCGCAAATGTTGCCGGTTCAGCCAGAATAGAAGTAGCCAGGAACGATGCCGTGCCGCGTGCCTTTTCGCGCGCCTGTTGATCGGCTGGGTCGGCCGCAATCAGAATATGGCTTGCTTGCAGCAAAGGCGAGCTGGTGAAACGCTGCCGGTTTTTCTCATAAAAGCGCAGACATTCGTCGCTTGATGCAGAAGGCACTTCAACTTCCTGATCGATCACCATGCGCACCAGCGCATCGTCGTCGGTTTCAGGACGCCCTTCGGCATCTTTCTCACGTTCTGGGGTAATGCCGACTTCTTTTGCGCGCTGCAAAAGCAACTCCCGGACTGCAAGGGCGCGAGCGGCTGCAAGCAAGGCTGCTCCCGGGTTTTCTGCCGGGTGGTTTTGTGCCTCCGTCAGAATGTCGCTTTCGGCAATCGCAACGCCGTTGACCGAAACCGCATCAAAGATCGGGCGCGGCTTTGGCGGTATGCGTGTATCCGGCTCCTGATAGGTGGAATAGCTACCATGCCCGCCTGAATGCTTATGGTCATGTGCTTTCGGCTGCTTGCTTTCAAAGAGTGTTGCCATCAGTTCTGCTCCGCCCGAAAGTTGTTCTGAACGCGAGCATGGGATGGTGCCAGGCTATTATTGCGCTTGCGCACAACCTGATAACCGGGACGCCAGATATAACGCACAGGTGCGCTCAGCATATGAACGAGACGTGTAAACGGGAACAGCAGCAGGATCGTCAGACCCAAACCAATATGCAGCTTGAAGATAAGCGATGCATCGGCAACGTAGCTTGAAGCCTGCGAGTTGAAAGTGAAGATACCCTGTGCCCAGCTCATGAATTTCACCATTTCATGGCCATCCAGATGCTGTAGCGATACCGGAATGGTCGCAAGCCCCAGCAGCAGCTGAATCCAGAGCAGAATGATGATGAGCGTGTCAGTCGGACGCGATGACGCGCGAATGCGCGGGTCGAACAGGCGACGATGCACAAGAAGCGTGGCACCAATAATTGCCATGACACCTGCAATGCCACCGGCCACAATGGCGAGTATCTGCTTGGCTTCATGGCTGATGCCGAGCGTATCAAATACCCAGATTGGCGTGAGCAACCCGACAAAATGCCCGGCGAAAATCACAAGCACACCGAGATGGAACAGTACCGAGCCCCACATCAGCTGTTTGCGGCGCAAAAGCTGGCTGGAACCGGAGCGCCATGTATAGGGCTCGCGGTCATAGCGGAAGATTGAACCGAGTGCCAAAACGCTCAGCGCAATATAGGGATAAATCCCGAACAGGAACGTATTGATATGACTAGCCATCATCCGTCTCCTAGATTTGGCTGGGGTTTGACGATGCCGCCGGATTACGGCGTGCAGCACGCACCTGCATACGCAACCGGTCCGGACCGCAGGCGTTTTCGCCAGCATTTGAACTGCCAAATGTTACGGCTTCTTCTTCCCAGATGCGATCGAGAGCGGCCAGATCGTCGGGATCATCCTCTTCCTGGCGCAGCAATTCACCCAACAGCTTCTCATCGGGCTTCACGCGGCCAAGATGCGAAAGTGCAGCAAACGCATTGGCATATATCGAGCGCCGCTTGCGCAGGCGTTCGCCGATGGCTGTGGTGATGTGTGCAGTCTGCGCCAGCAGATCGTGGATTTCTTCCGGCGAACGCGTCGACAAAAATTCAAGAAACAGCGGCAGATAATCCGGTAGTTCCCTGGCATCAATGTCGAAGCCATTTTCCTCATACATCTTCAAAAGATCGACCATTGCCTGACCGCGATCGCGGCTTTCGCCATGCACATGCTCAAACAGATGCAGCGACAGCGCGCGGGTGCGATCAAACAGATGCACATAACGCTCCTGCGCCTCATAGAGATCCCCTTTGCAAAGATCATCGATCAGATTGTCGAGTAGGTTCTGGATTCCGGGCGAAAGACTTGGGTCGCTGGCGACAGCGGCTTTCAGTTCCTCCCGTCCAGACTGCACATCCTTCGAAGGATAGGACAGCAGAAGTGATATGATTTTCAGAGCCTTGTTCATTATACCTGCTCCCTGAAAATATCGGTCGGTGTCTGCACGACCTTCTGACGCTTGGCACCGAACAGGTCTTCCGTGGAAGAACCACCCGAGCAGCCATTGCCAAAAGTGAAGCCACAGGAACCATGCAGATCATAGGCATCTTCTGTGACTTCGCGATGCGTTGTTGGGATGACGAAGCGATCCTCATAATTGGCAATTGCCATCAGTTGATACATTTCCTCGATCATGCCGCTACTCATGCCGACGCGATCAGCAATTGCTTCATCAATGACCCCATCAATGGTCTTGGTGCGCATGTAGGAGCGCATGGCCAACATGCGTTCAAGCGCCGAGATAACCGGCTCTTCCTTACCAGCGGTCAGAAGATTGGCGAGATAGCGGACCGGAATACGCATCGAGCGAACATCCGGCAACGGGCCATCCATGCCGAGCTTGCCCGCAGCAGCAGCCGACTGAAGTGGCGAAAGCGGCGGCACATACCAGACCATTGGCAGCGTGCGATATTCAGGATGCAGCGGGAATGCGATCTTCCATTCCATGGCCATCTTGTAGACCGGGGAATGCTTGGCAGCTTCCAGCCATGCATCCGGCACACCATCCTTGCGCGCCTGTTCAATCACTTTCGGATCGTTCGGGTCGAGGAAGATGCTAAGCTGTTCTTCGTAGAGATCCTGCTCGTTGGCGGTTGATGCTGCTTCCGAAATCCGGTCCGCATCATAAAGAATAACACCGAGATAGCGGATGCGACCGACGCAGGTTTCCGAGCAGACTGTTGGCTGGCCTGCTTCAATACGCGGATAACAGAAAATGCACTTCTCGGACTTGCCGGAACTCCAGTTGTAATAGATCTTTTTGTAAGGGCAGCCGGAGACGCACATGCGCCAGCCGCGGCATTTTTCCTGATCGATCAGAACAATTCCGTCATCCTCGCGCTTGTAAATTGCACCCGAAGGACAGGCTGCAACACAGGTCGGGTTGAGGCAGTGCTCGCAGAGGCGAGGCAAATACATCATGAAGGTGTTTTCGAACTGGCCGTAGATTTCCTTTTCCACGCCCTCGAAATTGTAGTCCTTCGACCGTTTGGCGAATTCGCCACCGAGAATTTCTTCCCAGTTCGGACCCCATTCGATCTTCTCCATGCGTTCGCCGGAAATCAGCGAGCGTGGACGGGCAGTCGGCATGGTCCTGCTTTCGCCTGCGGTCTGCAAATGCCCATAATCGTAGTCGAACGGCTCATAATAGTCGTCGATTTCCGGCAGATCTGGATTGGCAAAGATTTTAGCAAGAATGCGCCATTTCGCACCCATCTTGGGTTCGATCTTGCCGTTCTTCTTGCGAACCCAGCCGCCATTCCACTTCTTCTGGTTTTCCCACTCTTTCGGGAAACCAATACCGGGCTTGGTTTCAACATTGTTGAACCAGGCATATTCAACGCCTTCACGGCTGGTCCAGACGTTTTTGCACGTCACAGAGCAGGTGTGGCAGCCGATGCACTTGTCGAGATTGAGCACCATGCCAATTTGCGCGCGGATTTTCATTCTGCTGCCTCCTTTGCCACTGGTGTCGGGGGCAATGTCGCTTTGCTTTCGTCGAGCGGACCTTCCATCCAGTCGACCTTGTCCAGCTTGCGCACCACGACAAATTCGTCGCGGTTTGCACCGACGGTGCCGTAATAGTTGAAGCCATAGGACTGATGGGCGTAACCGCCGATCATGTGGGTTGGTTTGGTGATGATGCGCGTGACCGAGTTATGAATGCCGCCGCGCTGCCCCGTCAGAGGCGATCCCGGCGTATTCACGATCTTTTCCTGTGCGTGATACATGAAGATCGTACCGTCCTTCATGCGCTGGGACACAACCGCACGCGCCACGATAGCACCGTTGGCGTTGTAAACTTCCACCCAGTCATTATCGACGAGGCCCGCCTTCTTCGCATCCGGCTCCGAAATCCAGACAACCGGACCGCCACGATTGAGCGTAAGCATCAAAAGGTTGTCGGAATAGGTCGAGTGGATGCCCCATTTCTGGTGCGGCGTAATGAAGTTCAGCACGAGATGCGGTTGACCGTCTGCCTTTTCACGAATGGCAGGATTGACCGTCTTGGTGTCGATTGGCGGACGATAGACGCAGAAGCCTTCACCGAAAGCGCGCATCCACAAATGATCCTGATAAAGCTGCTGACGGCCTGTCAGCGTGCGCCAAGGGATCAGTTCATGCACATTGGTATAACCGGCATTGTAGCACACACTTTCCGATTCAAGACCGGACCATGTCGGCGACGAGATGATCTTGCGCGGCTGTGCCACGATATCGCGGAAGCGAATTTTCTCGTCTTCCTTCGGTATTGCCAGATGACTGTGATCGCGTCCGGTAAACTTCGACAGTGCTTCCCAGGCCTTCACCGCCACTTCGCCATTGGTTTCGGGGGCAAGCGACAGAATGACTTCCGTTGCATCAATGTCAGTCATGATACGCGGGCGACCTTCGGTAGCACCAGGCTCATGAACCTTGCCGTTGAGCTTGCCGAGAAGTTCTACCTCGTGATCGGTGTTCCAACCGATGCCCTTGCCGCCATTGCCGAGCTTTTCAAGCAATGGACCAACCGATGTATAACGCTTGTAGAGGTTCGGATAATCACGCTCGACCACAACAATATTTGGCATGGTCTTGCCGGGGATCGGTTCGACTTCGCCCTTCTTCCAGTCCTTCACATCAAACGGCTGCGAGAGTTCACCAGCCGTATCGTGAAGGGTCGGAACGAGAACCACGTCCTTCTCAACACCCAGCACTTCTGGCGCCACATCCGAGAATTTCTTGGCTATGCCTTTGAAGATTTCCCAGTCGCTGCGAGCTTCCCATGCAGGATCGGCAGCACTTGAAAGCGGATGAATGAAGGGATGCATGTCGGAGGTGTTGAGATCGTTCTTCTCGTACCAGGTGGCAGTCGGCAGAACGATGTCCGAATAAACACAAGTCGTGGACATGCGGAAATCCAGTGTCACCAGCAGATCGAGCTTCCCTTCCGGTGCCTGATCGTGCCAGACGGCTTCCTGAGATTCCTGTGCGCCTTCCGGACCGAGATCCTTGCCAAGCAGGCCGTTCGATGTCCCGAGCAGATGCTTGAGGAAATATTCGTGGCCTTTACCCGACGAACCCAACAGATTGGAACGCCAGACAAACATGTTGCGCGGCCAGTTTGCCTCATTGTCGGGGTCCTCACAGGACATGTTGAGACTGCCGGATTTGAGCGCTTCAGCAACAAAATCCTTGGCCTCTTTGCCCGATGCCGCCGCCTGCTTGGATACTTCAAGCGGGTTGGTTTGCAATTGCGGTGCCGATGGCAACCAGCCCATACGTTCAGCGCGGATATTATAATCGTGGAATGTACCGTCCCATGAACCTTCCGGTGCGGTTGGCGACAGGATGTCGTTGACCTTGACCGTCTCGTAGCGCCACTGATCGGTATGCGCGTAGAAGAATGACGTCGAGTTCATATGGCGGGGTGGACGGTTCCAGTCGAGCGCGAAGGCAAGCGCTGTCCAGCCGGTTTGCGGACGCAGTTTTTCCTGTCCGACATAATGGCTCCAACCGCCGCCCGATTGACCGATGCAACCGCACATCACCAGCATGTTGATGATGCCGCGATAGCTCATATCCATGTGGTACCAGTGATTGAGACCAGCACCGAGAATGACCATGGAGCGTCCCTTGGTCTTCTCTGCATTATGAGCAAATTCGCGTGCAACAGCGATGATCTGATCCTGCGGAACGCCAGTGATCTTTTCAGCCCAGGCAGGCGTGTAAGGCAGGCCTTCATCAAAAGCCTTCGCCGAGTTCTTGTCGCCAAGGCCACGATCAAGACCATAATTGGCCGCGAAGAGATCGAAAACGGTGGCAACCATCGTGTCGCCGTCTGCAAGCTTTACCTTTCGGGCTGGCACCTTGCGCACCAGAATGCTGTCATGATCGGTACCTTCAAAGAAGTCGTGTTCTCGATTGCCGAAATAAGGAAACGCCACATCGGCAACCGCATCGTGATCGCCTTTGTCCATAAAGCTCTTTGCCAGCTCAACATCGTGGCCTTTGCCGTCTGTTTCTTCCAGATTCCACTTGCCGTCTTCGCCCCAGCGATAGCCGATAGACCCACCGGGTGCGACGTAAGATGCAGTCTTCTTGTCGAAAGCCACCGTCTTCCAGTCCGGATTGTTGCTTTCGCCAAGTGTATCGACAAAGTCGGAAGCGCGGATGAAGCGGTCAGGCACATAATGACCGTCCTTCTTGCTGAGACGAACCAGCATTGGGAAGTCAGTGTATTTGCGGCAATAGTCCTCAAAATACTCCACCTGTCGATCAAGATGGAACTCGCGCAAAATGACATGGCCAATCGCCATGGCAAGTGCAGCATCTGTGCCCTGTTTCGGGTGCAACCACAGATCGGAGAACTTGGCGGCTTCCGAGTAATCCGGTGACACCACGACCGATTTTGCGCCCTTATAACGGGCTTCGGTGTAAAAATGCGCATCTGGCGTACGGGTCTGCGGAACGTTTGAACCCCAGAGCATCAGGAAGCCAGCATTGTACCAATCGGCGGATTCAGGAACGTCGGTCTGTTCGCCCCATGTCATCGGCGAGGCAGGCGGCAAATCGCAATACCAGTCATAAAAGGACATGCAGACGCCACCAAGCAGCGACAGATAACGTGAGCCGGCTGCATAAGACACCATCGACATGGCAGGGATCGGCGAAAAGCCGATTACGCGGTCAGGACCATAGGTCTTGGCTGTATAGGCGTTGGCGGCTGCGATGATTTCGTTGACTTCATCCCAAGTCGCGCGGACGAAACCGCCAAGGCCACGCACCTTCATATAATCGGAGCGCTTGGCCGGGTCCTGCTGGATCGCAGCCCATGCACCGATCGGGGTCTTCACCGCACGTTCCTTGCGCCAAAGCTTGAGCAGACGCGATCGGATCAACGGATATTTCACGCGATTGGCCGAATAAATATACCAGCTGTAGCTTGCACCACGCGGGCAGCCGCGTGGCTCATGATTGGGCAGATCGGCGCGGGTACGCGGATAATCGGTCTGCTGGGTCTCCCAGGTGATGATGCCGCCCTTGACATAGATCTTCCATGAGCAAGACCCAGTGCAGTTCACACCATGGGTTGAGCGGACAATTTTGTCGTGCTGCCAGCGCTTGCGATAGGCATCTTCCCAGTCACGGTTTTCAACCGTGGTAACACCATGCCCTTCGGAAAAGGTGTCCACATTCTTTCTGGCAAGAAAGTTTAGCCGGTCGAGGAGTAGGCTCATAATATTGTCCTCTCAATCCATTCATTAAGTGGCAGGCGCGGATGGAAAGCAGCTTTTCGCCTTCCCCGCGCTGCCTTTGTGGTCAGGCAGCAGCGGTCGCAGGTTTGCGATTGTGCTCGACGTCATAGAGAAGGCCACCTTTTCGGGTGTAGACGGCCCAGGTGATGATGAGGCAGCTCACATAGAAGATCAGGAATGCCCACAGAGCTGCTTCCGGTCCGCCCGTCATGCTGATGGACGTGCCGTAGCCTTTCGGAATGAAGAAGGCGCCAAAAGCAGCAATGGCCGATGTGAAGCCAGTAATGGCGGCGGATTCCTTGCTGGCTTCCAGACGACGTTCCTCAGCGCTTGCCTTGGGCATCAGGCGATCCATTTCCTTCGACATGATCGCAGGGATCATCTGGAAGGTGGAGGCATTGCCGATACCTGTTGCGAAGAACAGCAGAACGAAGGAAGCGAAGAAGCCGCTGAATGCATAGGGCTGATCCTTGATGCCGACGAACCAGAGCACACCGCTCACGCCGATCATCATAAGGACGAAAGCCCAGATGGTTACGCGTCCGCCACCATATTTATCGGCAAGCCAGCCCGAGCCCGAACGCGATAACGCGCCGACCAAAGGTCCAAGGAATGCGTAATGCAGCGCATTGACTTCCGGAAACAGAATGTTGGTCAGGAGTGGGAAGCCAGCCGAATAGCCGATGAAGGAGCCGAATGTACCGGTATAGAGCCAGCACATCAGCCAGTTATGCTTGCGGCGGAAAATGACAGCCTGATCCGCAAAGGATGCTTTTACCGATGCGATATCATTCATGCCGAACCAGTTGGCAAAGGCAGTGATCACGATGAAAGGCACAAAGAAGAAGCCAGCATTCTGCAACCAGAGCGGCGAGCTGCCAGCTTCGGTGGCCACAAAAGCCGGATCGCCACCAAGCTTGCCGAAGATGCCAGCGGTAATAACCAGCGGGACGACAAACTGTACGACACTGACACCGAGATTGCCGAGGCCTGCATTGAGGGCTGCCGCATTGCCTTTTTCCGCCTTGGGGAAGAAGAAGGAAATGTTTGACATGGACGAAGCGAAGTTGCCGCCACCAAAACCGCAGAACAGAGCGAGCAGCAGGAACACGAAGTAAGGCGTATTCGGATTTTGCACCGCATAGCCAATGCCGATGGCCGGAATAACCAGCGACCAGGTCGTCAGTGTGGTCCAGAGACGACCGCCGAAAATCGGCACCATGAAAGAATAGAAGATGCGCAGCGTTGCGCCCGAAATGCCGGGAAGTGCTGCAAGCCAGAACAACTCGTCCGTGGTGAACTTGAAGCCAACCAGCGGCAGCTTTGCAACAACCACCGACCAGACCTGCCAGATCGCAAATGACAGCAAGAGCGCTGGAATAGAAAGCCAGAGATTGCGCTTGGCAATACGCTTGCCTTTCTGTTCCCAGAAGGTCTTGTCTTCCGGTTCCCATTCAGTCAGCACGGCATCGCTCTTGCGGGCTAGCTTGATTTCAGTCTTCTTCAAGCCCTGCAGTTCTGCAAAAGCTGGAAGTTCCTCCGTTGCCTTGCCCTGTGCTGCGCGTTCCATCTGGCGGATCGAAACATGCATCCAGGCAAACGAGACTGCAACGATGACGAACAGCAGCATGAAGCAGCTTGTCCATAGACCTGTGAGATCAAGCAGAACACCAAACAGGATTGGCAGGATGAAGCCGCCGAGGCCACCGATCATGCCGACGAGACCGCCGACCGCGCCAACATTGTCGGGATAATAAACCGGGATGTGCTTGAAGACCGCAGCCTTGCCCAGCGCCATGAAGAAGCCGAGGATAAACACGGAAACCGTGAAGCCGACCACGCCCATTTCTGCCGTGAACCGCAGCGGACCATTATCGCTCTGGATGATGTATTCTGTTGGTGGGTAAGAGAGAATGAAGGTGGCGACGAGAGCAACGAGGAAGGTCCAGTACATGACCTTGCGCGCACCATAAACGTCAGACAGATGACCGCCATAGGCGCGGAACAGACTTGCCGGGATCGAGAAAAAAGCTGCTATCATACCGGCATAGCGAATATCGACGCCATAAACATGGATCAGATATTGCGGCAGCCACAGCGCCAGCGCCACGAACGCACCGAAAACAAAGAAGTAATAGAGCGAGAAGCGCCAGACCTGAATATTCTTGAGCGGTTCGAGTTCCAGAAGCGTGCTGACGGGCTTTTCACCCGTGCGCTTGCGCTCAAGCAGAACTGGATCATCGCTGGTGGTAAAATAGAAGATCAGCGCCATAACGATCATCGCCGCTGCCCAGATTTCGGCAACTGCATGCCATCCAAGCGCAACCATGACCATCGGTGCGAAAAATTTCGTGACGGCCGAACCGACATTACCGGCGCCAAAAATACCAAGGGCCGTGCCCTGCTTTTCCGGCGGATACCAGCGCGAGACATAAGCAACACCAACCGAGAATGAACCGCCCGCAACACCAACACCCAGCGCTGCAATCAGCATGTGAGGATAGGTCGTTGCATAGGTCAGGAAATAGGTGGCGACAGCTGAGATCAGCATGGTCAGCGTAAAAATCGCGCGTCCGCCATAGCGGTCAGCCCATATGCCAAGAATGACACGGATCAGCGATCCCGTAAGGATCGGCGTGCCAACCAGCAAGCCGAACTGCGTTTCACTCAGACCGAGATCAGCGCGGATCTGTATGCCAATGATTGCGAAAATGGTCCAAACGGCGAAGCATACTGTAAAGGCAATCGTGCTCATCGTCAGAGCAGTAGTCTGCTTACGGTGGGAAGCCACCGGGACGTGTGGCATAGGCGTACTCCGAATTGAATACCATGGAAGGTTTCGTTTGCACTTATGCGGTGTCTGTCTGTTGAATACATTGATTAGGATCAATATTTGATAATCAATCAAGGGTTTTTGTAGTTAATATCCATCATATGCTGAAAATAGATTTAGTTTTATGACACAATTGATAAAATAATACTTATTAATTGATATTGATCAAGACTTTTGCTATAATAAAACTAGAGATGAAAGGTAAGGTTTTAATGCGCGATGAGGATATCCTGGTTCTAAAGACGCTTCCGCTCTTTCTTGGAATGCGGGATAAGACTTTTGAGTTCCTCATAGCTCCCAGCTTTGCGCAATCCTTTCCGCCGCGAACCACCTTGATTGAAGAAAATCAGCCGTCTGATTTTCTCTTTGTCGTGCTCGATGGACTGGTGCTTATGTCTGCCCGCTCCGAAGATGGTGAAACGGCACTGGAAGTTCTGCGCTCAGGTGATGTTTTCATCCTGGCTGCGTCGTTAAACAATGATGTGTGTTTGCAAAGCGCACAGACATTGACCGCCGCGCGCGTGTTGATGATCCCGTCATCGCTCGTTCGCTCCATGATGAGCGAAGATTCAGGCTTCATGCAGGCTATCGTTTTCGAGCTGGCGCGGTCTTACCGACGGCTTGTAAAAGAGCTGAAGACGCAGAAATTACGCAATAGTGTCCAGCGGTTAGCCAACTGGATCGTTAAGGAATCGCTCGCGAATAACGGAACGGATGTCGTTACCATTCCTTATGAAAAACGCATCTTGGCGGCCTATCTCGGCATGACGCCGGAGAACCTGTCGCGCAGCTTTGCCAACCTTGGCGCACATGGTGTGAGCGTACAGGCATCAGCCGTTAAAATTATCGACTATGACAAACTTCTGGCATTTGCATCACCCTCGCCCCTGATCGATAAGGAAGAGCCGGTGCGAGGGACTGACCAAAGTCTCTGATCGTACTGATCGAAAGCTATCCCGCCAGCATTCGATAGATTGCGGGCAAAGCAATCGGCAATTTCGCGAGCTTCTCGACCATTGCAAAGCCGCCGTGGCCGAAGAGAGCAGGCAGATAAGCATTTGCCTCGCGGTCAACCGTCACGGCAAAAACGTTGACGCCTTTGGCACGCGCTTCATTTGCTGCCCGTCGGGTATCTTCCAGTGCAAAGCGCCCTTCATAATGATCGACATCATTCGGCTTGCCATCGGTTAGAAGCAGCAGAAGTTTCTTACGATTGTGCTGCTCGGTTAACTTTGCCGTGGCGTGACGCATGGCGGTACCCATACGCGTATAGAAACCCGGCTTGAGCGCTGCGATGCGATGCTCAACAGTCGGGCTGAAAGCCTCGTCGAAATCTTTCACCGTTTCAACACGCACCCATGAGCGTCGCCGCGACGTGAAGGTCAGGATCGAACAGTGGTCGCCACAAGCAGCAATGCCATTGGCCAGTACCAGAAGCGCTTCTTTCTCCACATCAAGCACGCGGCGATTATCCACCCATGCATCGGTTGAAAGCGAAACATCGACCAGAATCGTTACGGCCAGATCATTGGCCTGCGGGCGGCTCATCAGATGCACCCGTTCGCTGCCCTGCCCGCCAGCCGCAAAATCACAGCGTGAACGCACCACGGCATCGAGATCAAGATCGTTGCCATCAAGCTGCGCACGCATCATTTCGCGACCGGGCCGCAGGATTTCGAACTGACGCCGCACTCGCCGTACAAGACTTCGCGCTTCGTCATCCAGTGCCAGCGCCTCTTCACGCTCCTGCACCGGCGCTGCCAGAACACTACAATGATCTTGCAAATAACTCGCCTTGCGATAATCCCATTCTGGATAGGTAAGCTTGGCAGTCAGCAGGCTGCGATCAACCGCTTCCGGCGGCAGATCAAGATCGAAGCGAAAGCGGGCAGCAGGCCTGCCCTTGCGCTCGCCCAGTGTCAGATCATCGAGTTCATCGGCGGATTTTGCATTCTGCTCGTCACTGTCATCCGAAGGTCGGTCAACGCTGACCATCTCTGCCATGGCGAGAATTTTCTCGAAACGGTTGAGGATGAACGGGCTTCTGTCGGTAAGTTGTGCGTCCTGCTTCTCGCGCTGCGCTATCTGACGACCGGTTTCAGCACCTTCAGCCTGAGAGTTGCGGACGGGTTCGTCTTCCGCTGCGCGGGGTGCTGTTTCATCGCGCCGGATAAGCCCCGGCCAAAGCGGAACGGGAAGGATCGGCAGGTAGCCTGCGGGAGCACGATGTGGGAAAATGGCTGGAAGACTGAAATCCGGCAGACCCGCGCCGTCTTTCAGCATTGAAAGAATACGCTCTTCGACAAGCTGTTCGAGTTGATTGAGCCGTCTATTCGGTCGTGCTTCCAGTATCGCATCACAAAGCCGCGCATAGCGTTCTTCCAGCCCCGGAAACAATTCGCAGGCTTTTGCCGTCGTTTCCGCTGCCATATCGAGAGCCACGAGGTCGCGGCGTAACGGATCATCAGGCATGGCTTTCAGATCAGTTGGCATGATCGCCATATAGCCCGCAAGCCAGACATAGAGATCGTAATTCAGTGTGCGATCAGGAAAGAGCGCAATCTCCGGCGGCAACATCAATGTCGCTTCATCGCGCAGGGGGTGGTTCAGTTTTTCCTCGCCCAAAGCCATACGCTGCCGTAAGCCCAACCGATGCCCAGAGGTTCGGGCACGGGCTGGCGCAATCTGCACGGCGACATCGCCACCAAAACCGCGGAAGCAAATCGCAAGTCGCTGACGAATATCGGCAAGCTTTACGGCCTGATCGGGATATTGCGGCCATGATCCGGTCTTGCCGATAAGCCGATGCCAGGCACGGCCAACTGTTTCTTCAAGCTCCAGAAAATCCAGCATGATGTGCCTGCCTATTTCAACATTGCATCGGCGATTTCGAGCAGTGCCGCCTTTACATCCGGCTCATCGGTCAGCGGTTCGATCATCGCCGCACGCGCGGCCTCGCGCTGCGGCATACCAGCATCAATCAATGACGCGCAGTAGACCAGCAGACGTGTTGAAACACCTTCTTCCAGATCGTGGCCCTTAAGCCCGCGCAGACGATGGGCAAGTGCTACAAGCGGCGCCACTTTATGCGCGTCAAGGCCGCTTTCGGCACTCACCACCGCAATTTCCTGTTCTTTGGGTAAGAAATCGAACTCAATTGCTACAAAACGCTGACGCGTACTTGGCTTCAGGGATTTGAGCAGGTTTTGGTAACCCGGATTATAAGACACGACGAGCATGAAGCGATCCGGCGCTTCAAGCAGCTCGCCGGTACGCTCCAGTGGCAGAATGCGGCGGTCGTCGGTCAGCGGATGCAGGACCACGGCCACATCCTTGCGTGCTTCAACAATCTCGTCGAGATAACAGATGCCGCCTTCGCGCACGGCGCGGGTCAAAGGTCCATCAACCCAATGGGTGTCTCCACCTTTTAACAGATAACGTCCGGTCAGATCGGCAGCCGCCAGATCGTCATGACAGGAAACCGTCGAGAGCGGCAAGCCGAGCCTCGCTGCCATGTGGCTTACAAACCGTGTCTTTCCGCAGCCGGTCGGACCTTTAAGAAGCAGTGGCAACTTGCGCTTCCATGCCAGTTCAAACAGGGCGCATTCATTGCCGGATGGGCTGTAAGCGGGGATGGATGTATCAATTGTTTCTATATTCTTGAGAACGCTATTCATGGCCGTCTTCCTATTTGTTTAAGTGAAAAAGCCCCACCTTCTGGCAGGGCTTTTGCGTCGATTATTCAGCGGGCTGTACGAAGCCAGAGGTGCTCTCGCGGCGTTCCTTACCCGGAACCAGCACGGCCCAGATGAACATGAAAGCCGAGATCACCACCACGACGCCGGAGCCGAGACGTATCCAGTAGAAAAGTGCCAGCTGGTCCTGTACGACCATGAAGCTCTCGCCCAGAACACGCTGCAGATGGGTCTGCACCACGCCTGCAAAAGTGAGCGCAAAGGTCATGACGGACATCGCCGTGCACATGGCCCAAAAACTCACCATGGAGAGCATCTGATTGTAAGGCGCCCGTCCGCGCAGCTCAGGAATGGCATAGGCCATGACTGCGAGATTAAGCATGACATAAGCGCCGAAGAAGGCGAGGTGGCCGTGGGCGGCGGTAAGCTGTGTGCCGTGGGTGTAATAGTTGACCGAAGACAGCGTGTGCAGAAAGCCCCATACACCTGCACCAAAGAAAGCCATCACCGAGCAACCGATTGACCAGAGAAGGGCTGCACGGTTTGGATGTTTGCGACCAGCCTTCCATGTCATCACGAAAGTAAAGATGACCATGGTGAAGAAAGGAGCGACTTCCAGCGTCGAGAACAGCGAACCGATCCACTGCCAGTAGCCCGGCGCGCCGATCCAGTAATAGTGGTGACCTGTTCCGAGAATGCCGGAGAACAGCGCCAGACCGACAATGACGTAAAGCCATTTTTCGACAACTTCGCGGTCGATACCGTTGAGCTTGATCATCAGGAAGGCGAGGATCGACGCCATGATGAGTTCCCACACGCCTTCAACCCACAGATGGATGACATACCACCAGTAGAGCTTGTCGATGGCGAGATTGACCGGGTTATAGAAGGCAAAGAGGAAGAACAGAGACAGTCCCCACAGACCAAACAGCAGAATGTTGGTAACTGTCGTCTTCCGGCCCTTCAATGCCGTCATCGTGATGTTGAACATAAACGTGAGACAGACGACGAGAATACCAACCTTGATGATGAATGGCTGTTCGAGAAACTCGCGGCCTTCATGGATCTTGAAGAGATAGCCCACCACCGCAACACCTGCTGCGACAAAGAACATCCAGAACTGAATGACGGCAAGCTTGGTGCTATAGAGCTCAGTCTCTGTCTCTTCAGGCAGCAGATAATAGGTCGAGCCCATGAAGCCCATCAGCAGCCAGACCACCAGCGCATTGGTGTGGATCATACGAACGATGTTGAAGGGCAGAAGCTCGGAGAGCGTATTGGGCAGGACATAGATCGTCCCGGCCAGCACACCGAACGCGACCTGGGCTACGAACAGGACGAGTGCTCCGTAGAAATAGAGCATCGCAACCTTTTGGCTTTCATATTTCATATCATAAAACTCCGTTCATCCCGCGCCTTAGCCTGCCTCATTGGGCGGCCAGTCCTGCGTCTTGATGCGGCTGGTCCATTCCAGGAAGTCAGCCAGATCGTTGAGTTCCTGTTCGCTCAGGTTGAACTGCGGCATCTGACGACGCCCCTCAATTCCCGTAGGCTGCGCCTGCATCCAGGCTTTCATCGTCTCGCGTGCGCCTTCGGGATCATCTACACCGCCATAACGCTTCCAGACATTGCCGAGTTCAGGAGCAAAGTAAGCGCCCTCACCCAGCAGCGTGTGGCAGTTGATGCAGGAATTTTTCTCCCAGACGTGCTTGCCTCGCGCGACCCCTTCGGTGAGCGTCGATTCATCCGTGGATGTGGTTTTCATGTAGTAGTGGCTGTGCGCCGTCAGTCCCACGAAGATCGCGAAAAAGAAAATAGAACCGCCGTAGAAGACGTTTCGGGCGCCGGTCTTGGTTAGGCGTTCTGCCATCCCCTTCGTCCTTTCATTGGCCGAAGGCGGAGCCCCGGCATCAAATCCCCCGTCGATAGTGCGGCTGGTCAATCCCCTCGCCAGCATCACGGGACTGCATCCTTCTATCGGGCAGAGAAAAGACGTCTTTGCGTTTTGGCAAAGACCGGAGCATTTCCAGCAAAAGTGCGAAGCGGTTTTGCGTCGGATAATGCGTAAAAACAAAGACCGGAGCAGTTGTTCAGAGGAGGAGGCGCACTGCGACAGAACGCACCAGCGCCAGTGTGAGCAGAACGGCGGGCCACATCAGCAAGACAGGCTTCAATGCACCTTTGGTGCCGCGCATTTCCATGAAATCCAAAATGACGAACCAGCCTTTTGCAAAGGCAAGAATCAGCACAACAACAATTGCTGTAAGCATGTCGCCGCTGAAACCGGCGATCAGCGCACCACTCATTGCAAGTGCCAGCAAAATGAGAAGCGTGCGGTTGAGGGACGTGTGTTCGTCACTTTTCATTTGATAGCCTCACGCAAGATAAAGCACTGGGAACATCACCAGCCAGACGAGATCAATCGCGTGCCAGAGCGTTGTGATGAGCAGAACATTGGAAGCGGACGGTCGCCATGCGACGAGCGCCAGAATGATTGATCCGAACAGAACGTGCATGAGGTGAAAGCCGGTAAGGAGAAAGTAGAGTTCGAAAAACGCCCCCACAGCTTCATCGCCTACGAATTGGATTTCGTGCGAATATTCGACGAATTTGACGACCACGAAAGCAAGACCGAAAAATGCCGCTCCCAGGAGCGGGCGTCTTATCGCCTTTGCATTATGTCGTTGTCGCACAGCGATTGCGGCCTGCCAGCCGCTTATCAGCAGCACAACGGTGTTGGTTGCAGCCAGACCCGGGCTGAGATGCGCCCGCAACTGTACAACGCCTTCGGAATTGATGATCGACATCACCATGAAGGCGATCAGTAAAATCGCAAAAGTGACAAGCTCGCTCCAGACGAGAATCCAGAGCAGGAGGTTGTCCGCCGGTTCTTCATCTGAAATTGTTGCCGCGAAGGCAGTGTCTTCTGTTCCAAGCATGGATCTTGCCTAGCCCGCTCATCCCCCATCTTCTTTGCGTTGTGACAAAGAAAAATCATGTGCGCGGATGCATCGTTCCTTTTCAACGCAAGGAATGTTTCAATGACGGATGCACAGATCGGACTCATGGTTGCCACGCCTGCAATCATTGGCTTTTCACTGGTTCTTTATCGTATGGGGGCCTTGCAGGGTGCGGGCACGCTTTCAGCAGTTGCAGCATCTATCGTGATCGCTATCGTGCTGTTCTTTGGTCAATAGAGCACTTCCATTCTATGATGAATCATAGGAAATGCTCTATCTGATTGTTTTTATGCATGTCTTTATCCCAAAACCGGTTCCCACTTTTGGGAGACATGCTCTAGTTGCGAACAGGGATTGATCCAGAACAAGGCAGCTCTGTCAGAAAGCCATTACGACAGCTCCAGTTAAGACTGAAACGTTGGAACCCCTGTAACTATTTTTTGCGCATTATCCTACGCAAAACCGCTTCGCATTTTTTACTGGAAATACGGGAATTCGTTGTCTTGTTTGAGATGCATCAAAGCAGCATCGCATCGTCCAGATTAGAATAGCTCTCATGATGGCGCTGGCTGTCGTCATCATCTTTCGACAGTGACGGCCTTGGAAAACTATAATGTCAATCGAACCTGTTTCGGTAAATCCTGTCATCGACGTGCGCACCATTCCGCCCATCACGCGACATGCGACGATCTTTTCCATGATCGATGCGCTCGAGCCGGGCGATGCGCTGGAGATTGTCAACGATCACGATCCAGTGCCTTTGCGTCGCCAGCTCGAAGCCCGCAATCCCGGCGACTTTTCGTGGGTCTATAAAGAGACCGGCCCTATCTGGCGTGTCGAAATTGCACGACGCAAGCTCCATGGTTCAGACCATGAATGCACTTGCGGCAATCACTAACCTTTTTTCATGAAGGGTTGAGATGATCGGTGCCGCGCTTTCCCGCTGGACTTTGTCCTATTTTGCAGCCTCCCTCACCTTCCTCATAATCGGGGTTGGACTGATGGCAGGCGGCTTTGGCTATCCGTTCCACGGAATTCGGGCACCGGAAACTCTCATCCTCGTCCACATCATCGCTATCGGCTGGCTGGCATTGCTGATGAGCGGCGCGCTGCTGCAGTTTGTGCCTGTTCTGGTTGCAAAACCCCTTTGGGGAAGTTCCGCACAGCTGCCAGCACTTTTGTTGTTGCTCACCGGGCTGCTCGGACTGCTTTCAGGCTTCGCAGGCATGGCCGGGCTGCTCGACGATACGATCTGGCTGCTTCCCATATCTGGACTGCTTTTGATCGCAGGCTTTTCGCTGATCGTTCTGATGCTCGGAGTGACCATCTGGAAAGCACGACCTATATCGCTACCTACACGCTTTGTTGTCGTCGGCATCAGCTGCCTGCTGATCGTCGCCTGCCTCGGGGGGCTTTATACTTTCGTCCTTTCAGGCGTGACCAATCAGGTATTGGCCCTTGATATCAGCGGTTCGACCATATCCATCCATTTGGCGCTTGCACTTGGCGGCTGGATGACTTTCACCGCGATGGGCGTAAGCTACCGGTTGCTCACCATGTTCATGCTTTCGCCTGACAGCAACACGAAACGAACCAGACTTCTATGGTTGTTCGGCCTCGTCGCATTGATGATCCTTGGCCTCAGCATCGCAGTTTTTGCTTTCGGTATCGGTCAGCCGGAGATCGCATTATCCATCGCGCTTATTCCGGGCATCGCTTGCATTATTCTTTATGCTCTCGACGTGCGCGCTATCTATCGGCAGCGCAAACGCAAAGTCATTGAATTAAACAGCACTGCCAGTATTTCTGCATTTGCATCATTGCTGATTTCCATGGCACTCGCCCTGACAATGCTCTCAACTGGTATGACCGATCAGATGGTCTCTGCACTCATTTATCTCTTTGTCTTCGGCTGGCTTTCAGGCCTCAGCCTTGCACAGCTTTACAAGATCGTTCCGTTTCTCACCTGGCTCGAATGTTATGGCCCCGTTATGGGCCGCGTGCAGACACCGCGCGTTCAGGACATGGTGCGTGAGCACAATGCCCGCCACTGGTTCATCCTTTATTATGGGAGCGTCGGGTTTGGCACATTGGCACTGATTTTCAACTATCCAATCATTTTCAGACTGTCATCTGCACTCAGCCTCATCGCTATTCTAGCTTTGAGCATTCACTTTTTCCGCGCCCGGCGGCTTCTGGACGTACCGACCAGTTTGCGCCTGCCCAACGGCGTGACCCTACCCAACCTTATCCATGCCGGTACGCCCGTCTTCAGGAGGTCGAAATGACATTATCCATTCAGGAAATTGCTCATCGTGAGCTGGATGTGCGGCCCTTGCTTAAAAGCGGGGTGGAGCCGTTTCAGGCAATCATGGATGCCGCGGAAAATCTGCTGCCCGGCCAAAGCCTTTTGCTCATAACGCCGTTCAAGCCGGTTCCGCTCTTTGCGGTCATGGAACGCAAAGGCTTCCTTGCAGAGCCGCAGCCAATCGGCGAAGGCGACTGGCAAACGCTGTTTTCTCCGTCGCAGGAAACTGTGCTGGAAATACAGCTTTCCAACAATGTGAGTTCACCCGATATCTGGCCCGAACCTTCGCATTATCTCGATTGCTCAGACATGCAGCCACCAGAACCGATGGTTCATATTCTGGCAGAACTCGAACGCATGACAGGCGGTCAGGTCTTGTTCGCTCTGCTGCATCGCGAACCGCTCTTCCTGTTTCCGGAGCTTGAAAGACGCGGCCATGAATGGGTCGGCAATTTTGATGAAACCGGCAGCGCCTACCGCATCATGATCCGTGTTGGTGAAGCGTGAGGACAAATCCATGCAAAGCGAGAACGATGGCCAACTCGAATATGCCATTCTTGATGCGCTGCGGCTGATACTCGATCCGGAGCTGGGCGTTAATCTGGTTGATCTGGGCATGATCTACCACATTGAGATCGTGGGCAACGGAACGGTCAATGTGCAGATGACCACGACGACACCGGGCTGTCCTGCTGCCGGATTTCTCATTGAAGCCGTGCAAACATGCGTGGAAGCCGTTGACGGCGTCTCACGTGCCAATATTGAGCTGACATATGAACCTCCCTGGATGCCGGAGATGGCACTGCCGGAAGTTCAGTCTCGCTTCACGGGTCTCTCTTTATAATAAACATCGGCTCCGACCGCTTCACGAAAACCAGCGATTGAAATTTATCAATCGCTGGTTTTACTTCTGACAACACGCGTCGGCTGTAATCGTCCTTTGTGCTATCGCAAATAAGCGCTCGCAAATTTGGTTGACTGCATTCAACACATTGTAAATAAACGATAATTATTTTGTCGATTTATGATCTATGTTGATTGTGGTCAAGGAAGGAACCTGCCCGATCTCCTATACATACAACGACAGAGCAAAGAGCGCTCGGTCCTATCGTATAGGAGAGAATCGATGGCAGACCAGATGCAGATCAACCGCCGCACAATACTTGCAGGAGCAGCACTCGCGGGTGCGCTTGCGCCGGTGTTCGCAACAACATCCGCCTGGGGTAACGGCGCGATCCGGAAGGCCAGTGCAGCGGAAATTGCAGCACTTCCCCGGCAGAAAGTGGAGCTGGTGGACCCGCCATTCGTCCACGCTCACAGCCAGGTCGCAGAGGGTGGGCCGAAGGTTATCGAGTTTACGATGGTGATCGAAGAAAAGAAGATCGTCATCGATGATGCGGGGACTGAAGTTCATGCCATGGCTTTCAATGGCACGGTTCCCGGCCCGCTGATGGTGGTGCATCAGGATGACTATGTTGAGCTGACGCTCATCAATCCTGAAACCAACACGCTCATGCACAATATCGATTTCCATGCGGCAACCGGTGCATTGGGTGGCGGTGGGCTCACCGAGATCAACCCCGGTGAAAAGACGATCCTGCGTTTCAAGGCAACCAAGCCCGGCGTCTTCGTTTATCACTGCGCACCTCCCGGAATGGTGCCTTGGCACGTTGTCTCGGGTATGAATGGGGCGATCATGGTGTTGCCACGCGATGGACTGCACGACGGCAAGGGCAACAAGCTCTCATACGACAAGGTTTATTACGTCGGTGAGCAGGACTTCTATGTGCCGCGCGATGAGGCCGGTCAGTATAAGAAATACGACGCACCGGGCGATTCCTACGAGGACACCGTAAAGGTGATGCGTACCCTGACCCCGACACATGTTGTCTTTAACGGTGCGGTGGGTGCATTGACCGGCGACAAGGCAATGACCGCCAAGGTTGGCGAGAAGGTGCTGATCGTTCACTCGCAGGCCAATCGCGATACCAGACCGCATCTTATCGGCGGGCATGGCGACTATGTCTGGTCAACCGGCAAGTTCAACACGCCGCCAGATCTCGATCAGGAAACATGGTTCATTCCGGGCGGTGCAGCCGCAGCAGCCTTCTACACGTTCCAGCAACCGGGCATCTATGCCTATGTGAACCACAATCTGATCGAAGCCTTTGAACTGGGTGCGGCTGCGCACTTCAAAGTCACCGGCGAATGGAATGACGATCTGATGACCTCGGTTCTGGCACCGTCGGGCATGTAACAAAGAGATCGCGCCTTCCCCAAGCGGAAGGCGCGTTCTCCCGAACTGAAACTTCTTTGGTGATTATCGAATGAGGAAAGGCTCGGGGCCGTATCTGTAAAAAGACACGGCTCCCTGATACCGAATGACCAAAGGTAACAAGAAAAAGCACCTGCGCGATTTGGCCGTAGCTGTGCCCGCCGTTCTGCTGGCAGTGGTGGCTGGTCTGTTTGTAGTCGATGCTGCAGGGCGAGTGGACCGCACGTCTCAGGATACAAAATTTGAGCGCCCACAGACTGTTATCGTCGCTCCACGCAGCATGACCTATCGCGCCGATGGTGACTTTCAGAAAAACAACTATCCGGTGGATGCGCCACTGACGACGCGTAAACTCGCGCGGTCTTTTGAGATCATGAAATATCAGGTCAGCGCATCCGATTATGAGCGCTGCATTGCCGATGGCGGTTGCCAGCCAGCTGAGGCGCTGCCGCATAATCGAGACGGATTAAGCGTGGACGCACCAATTGTCGGTGTGAGCTACGATGACGCCGAAAACTATGCAAAATGGCTGTCGCAAAAGACCGGTGAAGTCTGGCATCTGCCAACCGACGAGCAATGGGCTTTTGCTGCCGGTTCCCGCTTTACCGATAACGCTCTTGGCATTGAGGATGATGATGCTACCAATCCTGCTTTAAGATGGCTCAAAGACTACGAACAGCAAAGCGCGCGCAAGCTCGAACGCAGCCCTGAAGTCCGTTCTGCGGGGGCATTTGGTGAAAACGAACTTGGCATTGCGGATGTTGCCGGTAATGTCTGGGAATGGACGCAGACCTGCCATCGTCGTGTGAATATCGATGCCTATGGCAAGGTCGTTGCGGAAACACCAGTCTGCGGTGTTTACGTGGTCAATGGCAAGCATCGCGCCGCCATGAGCTCTTTCATCCGCAACCCCAAGACAGGCGGCTGCAGCGTGGGTGTACCGCCCGACAATCTGGGCTTTCGTCTGGTTCGTGACGGTCGCTGGTATGCGGCCGTTCTGAAACGGCTGAAAGAATTCTCAATATGATGGTTTATGCCTGAATGCCCTATTTTATGCCCCCGAGACTATCCCTTCTTCCTCTTGCTGTGCTAAAGCGACGATGGGGATTTTTAGTAGGGGATGCGTGATGGCCACGATAGATCGCGGGCTTGTCAGAAAACTATCGTTATTCGCTAAAATGAGCGATGACGAGCTGGACAAGCTTGTATCTTACGCCTCAACGCGGCGTGTCATTGCTGGCGAAACCATTTTTGAGCAGGGCGACGATGCCGTCCTGTTCTTTTTGCTGCTTCACGGTCGCCTCAAGGTCAATCAGGTAACACCGGACGGACAGCAGATCATTGTTCGCATGGTTCATCCCGGCGATCTGTTCGGCTTCGCTAAGGCTTTGCAACGCAGCGACTATCCCGGCACTGCAATGGCCGTTGCCGAAAGCATTGTTCTGGCCTGGCCGACGGAGCTTTGGGACTATTTCGTTGAGCAGAATCCCGGCCTCGCCATGAATGCGATCCAGACCATCGGCAAGCGGCTTGAAGAAGCGCACACCCGCATTCGCGAAATGTCGACCGAGGAAGTTGAACGCCGCGTTGCACATGCTGTTCTCCGTCTTGCCCGGCAAGCGGGTAAGAAGGAAGACGACGGCATCCGCATCGATTTTCCGATCACCCGTCAGGACATTGCCGAAATGACCGGAACAACCCTTCACACGGTTTCGCGTATTCTCAGCAGCTGGGAGACAAAAGGGTTCGTTCGCGGCGGACGTCAAAAACTCACGGTTATCAATATGTCCGGCATCAAACGGCTTGCGGACGGCGATTCTTAAGGCACGATGTCCGTTTTGGCTGTTCGTATGCTTTGTTCTTCAGGCTTCATAAAAAACGCCCTGTCGCCGCCGACTTCAAACATCAAGCTCCGTTCAATCGCCGCAACGTAATCCGGCGATGACGCAATCTTTGCGATTAGGTTCCCACCTCTCCCGGAAAATTCATTTTGTACGGCAATTATATTGATGGTCGCTGCGGACGGTCGGATAGTATCAACGATGTCCCCAGCCGATATGTTGACTATTCTTCTGTTAGAGCCCCAGGAAGCAGCTTTCAGCTCGGCTAAAGCCGCATCTATCGAAAGCGAAAACGACCTTCTTTCACGAAGAAGGTCAGTTTCAGAACGATCATAACCATAAAGCGCAATTGTTCTGGCGGCTGCATCGGCATCCGCTTCACTGCAAATTTGCGACCATGGCAAGACAACCTCTTCCCTTTGCACCTCAGACCATTCGCGATAGGTGACTGCCACACACTGGTTCGGACCGCTGGTCATGACATTGTGCAAGGAACGCAATGCCGTAACATGTCCAGCACGCACCATCTGCACAGTGTCAGAATCCGGCAGGGATGATCGATCGACGGCAAAGACAATTGCAGCATCGACACGATCCGAGTGCCCCGGCTGATCTGCCACGGCTCGTCCGCTCCAAAACAATAACGATCCAAGCAGCATTGCAGCACCTGAGATCAGAACTTTACGAAACATGGTTGCCGCCCCAATCACCATCACCGACGACCCGTCAGCGGATTGAGCGGGACCATAATCCCCTGATGCGACTGCTAAAATACGGCATGTGCCGTATTTCATCCCGTCAGGTCGATTGATAGCTTTCGATCAAGAACAAAAACGTTTCCACTTTTGAGAGACATGTTCCGGCTTGAATAACGGCTCTGGCAGTTAGGGTGGCTACGCCAGCGCCGCAAATAGAATGATTATGCGGAGGGCAATCCGAGGCGCACGGCATAGGCTGTCAGTTCAACGCTGCTGTGTAGGTTGAGTTTACGCATAAGGTTTTCGCGGTGCTTGCGGGCGGTGAAAACACTTATCCCAAGCCGATCTGCAATTTCTTTTGTTTTAGCGCCTTGCGGGATGAGCGCCAGAAATTGCAGCTCTCGTCTGGTGAGAGGAACGGGGGACAGGATACCGATATTGGGTTCCGGCTCATGACCGTTCGGTCGATTGAGTGCGGTGGCTTGACGTGCGGCACCGCCACTGTTTCCGTTCTGAAGATTGGTAACCGTAGTCAGCAGTTCACTCGGATCGCCATCTTTGGTGAGATAGGCATCGGCACCTGAGGCAAGCGCTGCCCTGATGGACCGAGACTCGCTGTTAGCCGACAGAATGACGATCTTCAGTTTCGGATAAGTAGTCCGCAATTGCTCAATAAATTGGAAACTATGAAACCCCGGCATTCCAAGATCAAGCAAGACCATATCACAAGGTGTTTGCATCAGAACAGCCAATAATGAAGAACAATCTCCGACTTCTCCAACCACAACTGTTTCGCTTATAGTCGAAAGAAGCAGTTTAAGTCCTTCGCGGACGATACTGTGATCGTCAGCCAAGATAATCCGGTAATTTACCCTCATCGAAAAGATGCCCCTCAAAACCACAAGCGAATACAGGATAGCATTATGGTCGCATTAGCGCTCTCTGAAAAAGACGAAAAATCTGCGAGCGTTAATCCTGCCGATGAAGCGCGCATCAGGCAAGCGCTCGTCAATATCCTTTACAATCATTCGGCCGGGGTGCTGCTGACCAATATCTTCGTACCGATCCCCTCGCTTCTGATCTTCTGGGGCAAAGTCCCCAATGCATGGCTCATTGCATGGTGCCTTTCGGTTTATCTGCTGACAATTACCCGTGTCATTGTCACACGCGCCTTTTTTCGCCGTCCCAAAACGTCGGGCTCCTATTCAAAATGGGCATGGACCGCTGCCGGATTTTCCTGGTTATCAGGCATGAACTGGGGCTTGCTGGGATTGATCGGCTTCATGTCGAACGAGCCGCATCTGCTGGCCTTTGCGATGATCGTCATGACAGGGCTGACATGCGGGTCAGTTCCCACCTCGTCTGCATTTCTGCCGGTCCTTGTCGGTTCGCTGTTTACCACAGTGCTGCCGAGCACAATCTATTGCCTTCTGGCGGAAGGCGAAGTCTACAATGCCTATCTTTTCCTCGTCGCCTGCCTTGTCATCATCAACCTGCATCACGGTCGTGTAACCCACCGGGATCTGGCTGAAACGATCCGGTTACGGTTTGAAAACGAGACGCTTGTCGATCAGCTCAAGAGCGAGCGAGACAGAGTGGCGGCGGCAGATCGTGCCAAAACACGCTTTCTGGCAGCAGCCAGCCATGATTTACGCCAGCCCGTCCATGCGCTCGGCCTTTTCAATTCGACACTGGCGGCACTTGCGAGCAGAGGAAATGTCAACGCAACAGACGCAGGCAATATTGCCGGAAAGATCAAAAAAGTCGTTGCCAATCTCAGCTATCTGCTCAATGCGCTGCTCGATGTTTCGCGTCTCGACGCGCAGATCGTAACGCCCAACCGGGATGTCATTTCAATCAACGACCTGTTCGACAACCTTCGCAACGAGTTCGCAGGCCTTGCTGAAAGTAAGGGCCTGGAATGGAGGATGGTGAAATGCGCCTATCATACGGACAGCGATCCGATGATGCTGCGGCAGATATTGGCCAATCTGATCACCAACGCCATTCGCTATACCGAAAGCGGACGGATCCTTTTCGGGTGTCGCCGCAGAGGCGATGGTATCGAGATACAGGTATTTGATACCGGCGTGGGAATTTCGGCAAACCAACAGGTCACGGTTTTCGAAGAGTTCGTGCAGCTTCACAATCCTGAGCGGGATCGCGACAAGGGCTTAGGTCTTGGCTTGTCCATCGTGAAACGAACAGCAGAGCTGCTCGGTCATCCGGTTCGACTGGTGTCACAGCCGGGCAAGGGATCAATGTTTTCGGTCATGGTTCCGCTCGTCGCCGACCAGCGCCGATCTGAAAAAACTGTACAGACCCTGCCTCAAACCGGCGGAAACATATTCATCGTCGATGATGAGAGCACCGTATTGGATGCCCTGTCCGGTCTCGTGGATGTCTGGGGATATCAGGCCTATGCAGGACGCAATGCGGATGAAACATTTGTCGCCTGGCAAACTGACGAGGCCGCCATACACTCGCCCGCGGATCTCATTATCGTTGACTATCGCCTTGAAGGCGGGATGACCGGAACAGAAGCAGCCAGTAAATTGTTCAGGCATCTTGGGCGTAAGCTGCCAGTGATTATCCTCACCGGCGACACATCGCCCGAACGGCTGCGCGAAGCCTCCGCAAGCGGATACATGCTGCTTCACAAACCCATCGATCCAAATGAGCTGCTGCAGGCTATCCAGAAGCCGTCGCAGACCCCGATCCTGACCGCTGAAAGAAAAATTCCAAACCCGGCTTGAAACTGAAATCTCGCTTACTAACTGTTGGAGAGTGGACCGGGCCCCTCTGGCGGTTTTTTCAAACCGTGATGTCGGACCACTTCGAGCGCGCTCGAGGTCAGCCCGGAAATTCCCAGCCGACCTTGTGATATTTTGAACAGAGGTCGGATATGGAACTCTTTGCATCACTTTTTATGGGAACACCGGTCTGGATGTGGCTGGTGTTTATCGGCATTGTTCTGGCTTTGCTGGTGCTTGATCTTGGCGTCTTCAACAAGGAAGACCATGAGATCGGAATCGCTGAAAGCCTGAAAATGTCGGCTTTCTACATCACACTCGGACTGGCTTTTTCCGGCTTCGTCTGGTGGCAGTTAAGCAGCGAGGCGACGGCGCAGTATCTTACCGCCTTCGTGGTCGAAAAGACGCTGGCGCTCGACAATATCTTTGTCATCGCGCTGATTTTCAGCTTCTTCGCTATCCCGCGAAAATACCAGCATCGTGTCCTTTTCTGGGGCATTCTCGGTGTCATCGTTCTGCGTGGCATCATGATCGGCCTTGGCGCCACAATCGTCGCTAACTATCACTGGGTTCTCTATCTCTTCGCAGTGTTCCTCATCATCACCGGCATCAAGATGCTGTTTTCACGTGAAGATGACGAGCCGGATATGAGCCGCAATCCGCTGCTGCGCTTTGCCCGCAAACACATGCGCGTCACGGATGAGCTGCGCGGCAATGCTTTCTTCGTGCGATTGAAAGACAGCGCAACCGGCAAGATGGTACGTTTCGCAACGCCGTTGTTTCTGGCGCTCATCATGATCGAAGTTGCGGATCTGATCTTTGCGGTCGACTCTGTCCCGGCAGTGTTCACCATCACCACCGATCCCTTCATCGTTTACACGTCGAATATCTTTGCAATTCTTGGTCTCAGAGCGCTGTTCTTTGCGCTATCGGCCATCTTGCATCGCTTTGCCTATCTTAAATATGCGCTGTCGATCCTACTGATCTTCATCGGCTCGAAGATGTTCATTGCCGATCTTATGGGTTGGGAAAAGTTCCCGCCTGCATGGTCGCTGGGCATTACCTTCGCAATCCTTGGCACAGGCGTTATCGTCTCGCTTGTGAAAACCAAGGATGCGGAGAAGCCGGTGAGCCATTATCAGTCGTAAAGAATTTGCCCGGACCACAGAGGTCCGGGCATTTTCATGAAATCAATAGATTATCTCTACACCTGCTCTCTCCAGCGCGGCATAGACCGCACTCGGCGGTGGCTGATCTGTAATGACAAGATCGATGCTTGAGGTCGGCAGGATGGAAAACTTGTCCGAGCGTTGCAGAGCCGTATGGCTGGCAAGGACGACAAATTTTCTCGTCTGACGCCGCACAACCTGCGCCAATTGCAAATGGCGATCTGAAGGCCCCAACAGACCACGCTCCACATCAAAGCCGCTTGCGCCCATAAAGGCGATATCAAAAACGCGACGTGAGATAATCTCCATAGCTTCAAAGCCGAACGAAGCGCGGGAATGCTTGTCGAACTGCCCGCCACAAAGCGTGAGGTCCGTCTGACCACCCATAGCGAGAACGATCATGATATCGACCATCAAAGAAGTAGCGATGATTGGCGGTTCATGACGTGCTTCCCAAGCCGTCGCCAATGCGGTGGAACCGCCGCTGAAAAACACCGACATTCCCGGTTTAAGCATTCCATGAGCAAGCCGCGCGATGCGCTCTTTGGCTTCGCGGTCTGCCCCGATACGCAGGTCGATATGCGGCAGCCCTTTCGCCGTTACTGCTCGTGCGCCGCCATGGACGCGCATCGCCTGCCCCTTTTCCTCCAGCGAAGCGAGATCACGCCTTATCGTTTCTTCTGAAACCGAAAACATATCGGCCAGTTCTGCGCAGGTAGCGTCACCAAGTCTGATGAGACGATCACGAATCCGGTCCTGCCGGTCCGAGGGGCGGATAGGTCGTTGTGCCATTCTGTGGCCCTGTCATTGTTGCGCTGCGACTGGCCTACAGGGCTTATCTCACAGGAATACGACAAAGTTTCACGCAAATGGTCATTAAACGGTCAGTTATCGCAAAATCCGGACGAAACCCACAATTCGCATGTCATTCATGCCCGATAGTTTGTGCCCAAATCGGACACAGGAGTGACGGACATGGTAGAACTTTCAAGGCGCAGTTTTCTGACGGCCTCCGCTGCATTGGCAGCCACAAGTACCTTTGGCATTTCTTCGGCTTTTTCCGCCGATGCCAAAATTGAAATCTCCAGCATCTGGGGGCCAGACAAACCGTTTCAGAAAGTCGTTGATGCTTTCAATGCGCTGAAGACCGGCGTTACCGTCACCAACCGTTTCGATGGTGATTACGAAACAGCGACTGCCAAGGCACTCGCCGGTATCGCGGCGGGCAAGCCGCCAGCAATCATGGTGACAGGCTGGAAGTTCGGATATTTCGCACGTCGCACCCTTGGCGCACGCGATCTCAACGAAATCGATGCAGCAAAGGCGAAGGCCATCATCGCGAACTTCGTTCCTTCGCTTATGCCGCTGGTCACCATCGACGACGCCGTGATCGGCCTGCCATGGGCAATGTCCACGCCGATCACTTTCATCAACAGCGCTCTTTGGGCGGAAGCCGGTCTTGATCCAAACCTTCCGGATTATCCGGATACAGATTGGCTCTATAAGGCTGCGCGCACGCTCGATGAAAAGCTCAAAGGCAAACACGCGACCTACCGTTCGGCACTGGCTCTTTCCAACAATGAATGGACCAGCCAGTCCTTCATCCAGAATGCGGGCGGATACATCATCGACCCTTCAGGCAAGCTTGCACTGAACAGCGACGAGGCCGCAAAAGGCATGGAGCTTTTCTGCCAGCCAGCCCATCAGGGCCTCTGGACACCCGTCAGCGGCAAAGAACAGGATGCCGCTTTTGAAGCTGGCGCGCTTGCGATCTGCACCACAAGCTCGACACGCGCTGCCAGCTTCCCGTTTGGCAATGCCAAAGCGATCACCGCTCGCTTCCCTGGCATTCCGGGCCATGCCCGAAACATGAACAGCGGCGGAAATTTCCTCGCTGTTTATGCAAAGAACGACGAACAGGCCAAGGCTTCGCTTGCGTTCCTTGAATTCTGCGCCTCGCCTGAAGGACAGAAGATCTGGTCGGAAGTTGGCTATCTCAACACATCCGTTCACGATATTCCGCTCATCAACGACTTCATGAAACCCGCTGCGGGTCAGCTTACCGATGGTTTGACTGCCGAAACCATCTGGCCGGGCAAGCGCGGTCTTGAAGGCCAGAACATCTGGCGCAAATGGGTTTCACGCATGTTGACGAAAGAGACAGATATCAAAACCGGTCTCAAATCGGCTCACGACGAACTTGCAACCGTGCTGGTGGATGCCTGACGCGAAATGTCGAAACCTCTGTTTGCAAAACTGGCTCCGTGGATTTTCGCGGGGCCAGCCGTCCTTTCCGTGATTGTTTTCCTTTATGGCCCGATTGTAGCCTCGGCGGTTCTGTCGGTTGTCGACTGGAACCTGCTTTCAACCGATGTCAGCTTCGTTGGGCTCGACAATTACAAAAGCATATTTGCCGATGCTGATTTCCGGCTCGCAGCCTGGAACACGGTGCTTTACTGCATCATTCTGGTTCCAGCACAGATCATTCTGCCGCTCATCATCGCGGTGATGATCCATGCTGTGCAGGGCTCTAAACTCGAACGCTTCTATCGCGGGGCTTTCTTCCTGCCGACCATATTGGCCTATTCGGTCGCTGGCGTGACCTGGTCGTGGTTGCTCAATCCCGTCAACGGGCTTTTCAATGAAGTTCTCGTCTGGTTTGGTTTGCCGACATCAATGTGGCACATGGACCCCGATCTTGCGCTTCTGTCTGTTTCGGTCGTCACCTTCTGGAAGAGCTTTGGCCTCAACATGCTTTTGTGGATCGCAGCCCTTGCCAATGTTCCGCAATCCTTGCGCGAGGCATCACGGCTGGATGGCGCTGGCGCATGGCGGCGCTTCTTCACCATTGAGCTGCCGCTGATTACCCCGACCGCGTTTTTCATTTCGGTCACAACGGTATTTTCGGTGCTCGACGATATTGTGGGCGTTGTTGACGTTCTAACGGGTGGCGGACCAGCGGGCCGAAGCTCCAATCTTCTCTACTTCCTCTGGCAACAGGGCTTGCAGTTCTTCCAATTCGGCAGAGCAAGTGCCGTCGCCATGGTCATCATTGTTGCGGTTCTTCTCATCACATGTGCGCAGTTCCGCTTCGGCGAAAAGCGGGTGCATTACCAATGACCGCCAATTCTTTCAGCGCCACACTGCAGCGTGGCACACTTCACATTCTTCTCATCGTCCTGTCACTTATCACGCTGTTTCCATTGCTATGGATGGTAACATCTGCGTTCACGCCGAACGCGCTGATTGCGCAAAAGGCGCTGCGGTTCTGGCCCGAAGAGATCACCCTGTCGAATTTCCAGCTTGCGGCGGATCGTTATCCGATCTGGTTGTGGTTGTTTAATTCCGTCATCACCTCGGGTGCCATCACACTGGGCAAGCTCATCATCAGTCTTCCAGCGGGCTATGCCTTTGCCCGAATGGAATTTCGCGGCAAACATTTCCTGTTCTGGGTGGTGATTGCCACCATGTCCTTTCCGACGGTTCTCGCGATCATTCCCACCTATATCGCGGTGGTGAAGATACAGGCCTTCGATACCTATTGGGCCATGATCATCCCTTCGATCCCCTATATCGGCTTTTACGTCTTCTATTTCAGACAGTCGTTCCGCTCGCTTCCTGACGAAATGTTTGAAGCAGCGCGCATCGATGGTTGCGGTATCTGGAAACAGTTCAAGGATGTGGCCATACCCAACGTGCTGCCAGCCATTGCAGCCCTTTCCGTGATTTCTTTCATGGGTGCCTGGAACATCTATCTTTGGGGGCAGCTTGTACTGGAAGATACTGGCCGAAAGACACTCACCACGGGCATTGCCATGTTTGCTGATGTGGACGGCGCTGAAACCCCATGGGGACCACTGATGGCGACCAGCCTTCTCTCCGTATTGCCCGTACTCGGCATGTTTCTTCTGGCGCAACGTTACATCGTTGAAGCATTCTCTGCTGGCACAGGAGAGAAATAATGGCGCGTGTTCTGGTAATCGCACATCTCAACCATGATCGGATCTGGGAGCTGGACGGGCCGCTGAAGTCCGGCTCACGCATTTCGTGGGGAAAGCGTGAGACAAGGCTCGGTGGCGGTGGGTATTTCACCGGCTCACCATTTCTGGCGCTGGGGCATGAGGTGGCGCTGGTCAGCTCGCTTGGCAATGATGCGCTTGCTGAAACAGCCCACTCTGAGCTCTCAGAACTCGGCTTCGACATGCAGCATGTTTGCAAGCGAGATAGCGGCACTCACATCACGGATATTCTGCTTGAGCCTTCAGGCGAACGCACGATTTTAACACCGAGCCAGGGGCCGATGCGATTGTTCCGGCTTGATGGCGATGTCAAAGCCGATGCTGCCTATATCAATTGCTTCAACCCAGATGCGACGATCCTGAGAGCGCTCGATTCAATAGGTTTGGTGGCGTCTCAGTTTCCCTTGTCTGAAACCTCCGTGCCGCGACCAGCGGATTTGATGATTGGCTCAAAAGGCGATTTTCCAGAGCTTGATGACGATGCGCTCTGGCGCAAAGCCCACCATTTTTGTGGTCCCCGCCTGAAGCATCTCGTCATGACCGACGGTGCGCGCTCCATCACCATTCATGATGGCAAACAGGCACGCATTGTCACGCCCACAAAACGCGCGGTTGTTAAAAACACGATCGGCGCGGGCGATCATTTCAGCGCCAATCTCGTATCCGCGCTGCTTGCGGGAGCAGCGATTGAAGATGCTGCGCGCAATGCCAGCAAAGCAACCGCCGATTGGTTGGAACAGCGGGATCAGGAAAAGTATTAAGCGCTTTGGTCCTGTGTTGAAATCTCAAATTTGAAGATGCAAAGCGCATGACATTTTGCTTTGCGGAAATGGAGAAAAATGGCCGGTATCATCATGAAGGACCTCAAGAAGGTCTATGCTGGTGGAGTGGAAGCCGTGAAAGGCGTATCCATCGATATCCGTGCAGGTGAATTTATCGTTCTGGTGGGTCCGTCAGGCTGCGGAAAATCAACGCTGCTGCGTATGGTCGCTGGTCTTGAAGACATTTCAGGTGGTGAAGTCAGCATCGGCGGGCGCATCGTCAACGACGTTGAACCTGCTGATCGCGACATCGCAATGGTGTTCCAGAACTATGCGCTCTATCCGCATATGAGCGTTTATAACAACATGGCCTATGGCTTGCGTAACCGCAAAACGCCAAAAGCCGAAATCGAGGCGCGGGTTGCAGAAGCAGCACGTATGCTTGAAATCGAGCCCTATCTTGATCGCAAACCGAAAGCATTGTCGGGCGGTCAGCGCCAGCGCGTTGCCATGGGGCGCGCAATCGTGCGCAAGCCTTCCGTGTTCCTTTTTGACGAACCACTATCCAATCTTGATGCCAAATTGCGCGTTACCATGCGCGGTGAAATCAAGCGATTGCAAAGACGGCTGGGCACGACCTCGCTCTATGTAACGCATGACCAGCTCGAAGCCATGACCCTCGCGCATCGTCTTGTCGTGTTGAACAAGGGCAGTATCGAGCAGATCGGAACCCCGCTTGAGGTTTATCACAATCCAGCCTCCACTTTTGTCGCGAGCTTTATCGGCTCACCAGCCATGAACCTCCTCAATGCCCGGCTCGACGGCAACCGTCTGATGATCGATGAAGCTGTTCTGCAACTTTCAGGCAGTCTTCCCTCATCCGGTCCGCTAACAGTGGGGATCAGACCGGAGGATCTCGTTTTGGCGCAGAACGGTGTGAATGCACTTAGTTTCACACTCGATCATGTCGAAGAACTCGGCGCCCAGCGCCTCGTTCATGGTATGGTTGGTGAGCAGCGGATAACTGCAGCCTTTCCGCCTCACATCCCGATCAGCGATCATATGCAATTGACGGCAGCCACCGATAAGCTGCATTTTTTCAGCGCAGACACCGGCAAGCGGTTGGTTACAGCCCCAAGTCCGGTTGTTTCGCAGAGAACATCAGGCCTGTCGCTCGTCTGACGTCAGATGTGCAAACAGGCTCCTTGCCAGAGGCGTTAACGTCGTCTCATCTCGCACACAGACTGCCAGCTGGCGTGTTGCCCAACTGTCGGAAAGCTTGATGATCGCTATCGAAGAAGATCGCCGGAAACGCCGCGCCGCCGTTTCCGGTATGATGGCAACGCCCACGCCCTCGCCCGCCATCTGGCAGATACCCTCAAAGGTCCGCAATCTGATACGTGTTTTAAGCCGCAGGCCGATTTTTAGAGCCTGTGCATCGACGTGATCCTGTAACGCGCCTGTACCGAGCGCGATAAAGTGCTGGTCGAGCAATTCGTCGAGCCGGACGCTGTTGCGTAGGGCGAGCGGATGATCCCGCGCGCTAACCAGCACCAGCCGATCAATGGCAAAGGGTTGCAGATGCAATCCGCTGGTATCGACGGCATCGGACAGAATACCGATTTCAGCAAAACCTCCGGCGATACTTCTGGCAATTTGAATGCTCTGGCGCTCTTTCAGGTCGATATCGGCCTGAGGGTTGCGTGCGAGCCAGGGAGCAAGTCGCGCCGGAAGAAACTCCGTCATCGCAGCAGTGTTGGCCAGAACGCGGATTGTCCCGCGCAGGCCTTTTGCATATTCGCCAAGCTCGCCCCGCATCTGCGCGATCTGATGCAGGATCGCGCGCGCATGATGGACCAGCGCATCGCCAGCTTCAGTCGTCGTGATGCCGCGTCGTCCACGTTCAAGCAACATCACTTCGCTGAGCGTTTCCATATCACGAAGCCTCTCACTGGCTGCCGCCAGAGAAAGGCCGACATCGGCGGCACCATGGGTGATACTTCCAGCATCTACCACAGCAAGAAACAAACGAAGATCAGTCAGGTCAAAGCGCATAAGGCAAGACTATCGCATAATCAGGCTTCGGACCAGCCGAAGCCATGTTGCGGAACTTCCACATTGTTCCAGTGCCTGAGATGGTCCATGCAAAGCCATGTTTGATTTATCAACGACACTGATATTGACGATTGCAGCCACGTTCTTTGCTGCCGGTATTGTCAAAGGCATCACCGGCATGGGCTTGCCGACACTGGCAATGGGCGTGCTGGGCAGCCTCATCTCACCACTGGCAGCGGCAAGCCTGCTGCTGGTGCCGTCTTTCACGACCAATGTCTGGCAGATGATTGCCGGACCAAATTCGGTCGCGCTGGTCAGACGGTTATGGCCGATGATGCTCGCAATCATTGTCGGCACAATGCTCGGTGTTTCCTGGCTGACGAAGGGTGATACCACTATCACGACCGGTACACTGGGTGCCTGTCTCAGCCTGTATGCAGCCTTCACACTGCTGGCACATCCCTTCAAGGTCCCTCAGAAGCTTGAGACCTGGTTGTCACCGGTCGTGGGCGCGATCACAGGCTTTATTGCCGGAGCGACTGGCGTGTTTGTGATTCCGGCAGTACCGTATCTGCAAGCACTTGGACTTGAAAAAGACGAACTCGTTCAAGCGCTCGGCCTGTCCTTCACCATATCGACAATCGCTTTGGCTTTAGGGCTCGGGGTTCAAGGAGCGCTGGTTTTTGATCAACTCGCGATCTCCACCATGGCGATTGTTCCGGCACTCGCTGGAATGTGGGCCGGACAAGTCATTCGCAGGAAAATCAGTCCCGTCATGTTCAGACGCGGCTTTCTGATCTGTCTGCTGCTGCTTGGTTTGGAAATGTTGCTGCGGCCACTTTTTTAGATCATGAACGCAAAGCAGATGCCGGGCTCATGCGCAGCGTCATCAACGCCGGAACCAGTGAAACCACTGCTGCAACAGCAATAAAGCCAATAGCAAGCCAGACATCGCTCATCGCAAATTCCACCGGCATCCTGACTGCTGTTGTTGCTGTGAGCCATGATGTGATGGCCCGCGCTGCCGCATAGCCGATTGCCAGCCCAAGAAAGATTCCAAGCAGCAGCAGGAAAAACAACTCGCCCCAGACAATCGCCATGATGGAGCGAACCGGCGTACCAAGCGCCCGCAGCGCACCGATCTGACGTTTTCGCGCGCCGATATGCATGACCGCAACCAGCAACAAGGCGAAAACCACAATCACCTGCGTAGCAATGGCGATCCCAAGCAGCAGGCTGCGGGCATCACCCAATGTTGAGTAGAGCCTTGTGAGAACTTCTGCCGGGAAGATCGCCAATGTGCGATCAGAACGATATTCCTGCCGCAACCGATAGGCATCCGCAATGGTCTTTGGCTTTACAAGAATAGCCGGAACACCGGGGCTATCGGCATCGAAAGCCTCGTCAAGCGGCGCATTGACGTCGATTTCGTGATCATGATCATGCGGCTTTTCATTGATAAGCACACCAAATCCGTTACCCGGCTTTTCAGCATGGTCGTCATGCTCGTGCTCTTCATGAGCTTCCATGCCATGCAGCTGCCAGACCGTGCGAATGGGAACCAGAATGGACCGATCCCATGCAGTGCCGGTCGGATCCATTTTGCCAGCTACATGATAGCTGATCTCGGTATGTGCATGTCCGCCGGTTTCAACCGTACCATGCATTGGATTGACTTTAGCCCCGACAGCTAGATCGACTGCCGAACCGATAATTGCCTCGCCCAGACGTGCGAACATCGTGCCTTCGGCGAGCTGTGGTGACAGGGCGGAAACAAGCTCGGTTGTCGTGCCGACAATGGGAAAGCCCATCGCGCTATCGCCAAAGCCTATGGGTGCTGCGAAGGCCACACGCTTGTCATTGGCAAGTTTTTCCAGCATCGCACCCGACATCAGCGGCAGAGGCGATGGCTGCAAAAAGACCGACGAAAGTGTGAGCTGCGTGTCACTTCCTGCAGCACCGATCACAAGGTCAAACTTGTCAGATGCCCGCGCTGTGCCAAGCCGCACAGCCCGTTCCTGCAAGGTTACGACTGAACTTAATGCAACTGACAAAGCCAGCAGAACGATGATGGCGACGGCACCACTCCAGAAACGGCGCAGATCGGCAAGAATGAATGCGATCATGACAATTCCATCTCCGCGCTGTCGCTTGCAATTTTTCCACCTTCAAGGCGAATGCGGCGCTGCAAATATTGCATCAGCTGCGGATCATGCGTGACGACCACCAATGTCGCCTTTCCTTCGGTCGCAAGCCGCACCAGAAGCTCGGCAACATCGGCACCGGTTTTCTGATCAAGACTTGCAGTCGGTTCATCGGCCACGATCACGCCGGGCTTAGAAAGAAGCGCACGCGCGATAGCAACGCGCTGCATCTCACCGCGCGACAGCGTTTCGATATGTTGGTCCGGGCGGGTTATTCCGACTGTTTGAAGCAATTGAAGCGCGCGTGCGCGATCATCAGCCTTCACCCCAAAACTCAGTTTGAGCGGCAATAGCACATTGGACAGTGCGGAAAGGCCGGGAAACAAGTGAAAATCCTGCATCACCAGACCGATGTTGCGCGCACGAAACGCATCGCGCCTGAAAGAAGACAGGCTGCTGATTGCCGTTTCGCCCCAAACTACTTTGCCGGCTTTCACAGGTTCGAGACCCGTTATAGCGTTGACCAGCGTGCTTTTCCCCGAGCCGGAGGCACCGGTAATTGCCAGATGACCACCAGCAACCAGATTAAACTTTTCAATGGAAAGCACAGGGAGAGCCAACCCCGGAAAGCGCACTTCCAGATCGGCAATATCGAGCGACAGGCCCGATGGCTTGGCAAGCATCATCATCAGACCGTTTTGAAAGAAGCATTACGCAGGCGAAGCTGGCTGACGAAGCCCGTTTCAGGGTCTGTCCATGAACCATATTCCAGCGTGCCGCGCGTAAGGATCGGTGCATTGAACTGCACGAATGTCTGTTTGGATGCCAGATAAACGACCATGATATTGTCGGGCCAATCGGAATCTGACGAGCAGAACGGGCAGATCGACATCGGAATTTCGGTCAAAACGAAGAAATTGGCTTCAGCCTTGAGTGGCGGTGCCATGAACCCGCTGATTGCCACTTCCTTGCCGGAAGCACTCTTGACCTGATCGGAAAACTCCAGACCCAGCACGCCAAAACTTATATACAGATTGTCAAAGCCAAGCTGCTCTGCGGCTTGTGCCCTGTTTGCAATCCACATCAAAGGCGCAGTTGCCAATGCACCAAGCATGAGTTGCCTGCGATTGAAATGCTGTCCTGCGCGCATTTTGTGCTCCTGATGGAAAAGTGGACAGGCGAGAAACCCGCCTGCCCTTAATCAAACGAAGATTACTCAGACTTTGCCTTGCCGAGCGCAAAAGCGTCAGCGAGCACGCGATAAACATCGCTCTGTTCCATATAGCCGCGAAGACCTTCGGAACCCGGACCCGTTGCCTGCAGAACAACGTCATCGACCGCGTGAACGCCGGTGTCATCTTCCTTAGGGATGTTGCCCTGAACGAAGACGGCACCCGGAACGTCCTTGTAAGCCTCATTGGCTACATATTCGCCCTTTTCGTTCTTAACGGCCGGTACGAAAGCGCCATCCATCTTTGGACGGAAGGTTTCGTAATGGTCCGGGCCGTTATTGGCGGCGAGGAACAGACGACGCGAAACATCGATGCGATCCGGATAACCGTCGCCATTGGTGTCTTCGTAATTCGGGAATCCGGCGGCATCATAGGTGCCAACCTTTTCGCGCATTTCTTCGCCTGGCTTTTCATCATCAACTGTGCCAATGATGGCAACGCCATGGGTATGATCGCCGGTGACGATAATCATCGTGTCCGGGTTCTTTTCGGCAAATTCGCGGGCAACGCCAACGGCCTTGTCGAACTCGATAGTTTCGACCAGCGCGCGATCCCAATCGAGCGGATGGCTCATCTTATCAACCGATGCGCCTTCAACCATCAGGAAGAAGCCTTCCGGGTTCTTGGAGAGCTTTTCGAGAGCAGTCTTGGTCATTTCCACCAGACCCGGCTGGTTCGGGAACTTGTCAACCGTGCCTTTCTTGAGGAACTCGCGATCAAGCGTCACGTCCATATTGCCGGTATGGAAAAGACCGAGCAGCTTGTCCTGATTGGATGTGCCTGATGCAGCAAGCTCGTCCTTACTTGTGACCAGCGCGTAGCCTGCATCCTTGAACAGCTGGATATAGTCCTTGTCGTCCTTGCGCTTGGAGCCCGGAACGTCTTTTGCAAGGAAGTAAGCGGAACCGCCGCCCAAAAGAACATCCGGCTTCACATCATAGATCATGCCGACAATATCAGCCTTATCGGAACGCTTACGCGTATGAGAGACCAGCGCTGCAGGTGTTGCATCCTGAAGCTCCGAGGTCGAGACGATACCGATCGACTTGCCGGTTTCGCGGCGCATTGCTTCGGCAATTGTTTCGACCTTCGGGTCGTCCTGGCTGTCAGGCGTGCGGTCGGCATAAACGCCGAGTGCATTCACGCGTGACTTGTGGCCGGTCATGTAAGCCGACATGGTGTTGGCGCTGTCGGTCGCAATCGAATGGGTCGAAGAGGTGCCGATGAAAGCAACTGGCGGGATGTCATCCATAGCAAGACGGCCATTGGCCTTACCTTCGCTCATGCCCTTGGACATGATGCGCGCACCGGTGCGGTGGGCAACCGAAAGACCATCAGCAATCAGGAAGATGATGTTCTTGGCCTTGGCTTCATTGCCGGTCGAGTAAACATCCCAGTTGACCGACTTTGTTTCATCGCCAGCAGAGACTTCAACCTTGTAATCGCCGGCCTTGCCGATTTTCAGACCGCGCAGAATAAGGGCAGAACCCAGAACCTTGTCTTCAGCGCCTTTTTCTTCAGCAGTGAATTCGGCCTTGCTGCCAAATACAGCTTCGTAGTCCTGGCCATTGACGGTAACTTTCACGTCCTCTGGCTTGACGACCTTATCGAACTCAACCTTGAAATCGAACGGCGAGTTGACAAGGATTGTCGCCCGGTCAATCGGATAGACGGTTGCAGCATCGGCTGCCGTCGTCAACATAGTTGCAGAGGCGAGATCAAGAAGCAGTTTGCGCATATCAGAAATCCCCACTGTGTAATGTGTGCGAGGCTCAAATAAGAAAATTAGATGACACTGGTATAACAGCCAGCTGTTTTATTCGTAAATTTTAGTTTGCCGGCTATTTTGATCGCTCGACAATTTTAAGCGTGCGTTTCATGCTGAAGTTTCATGCCTCCTTTCATGTCAGTGTAAAAAACGTCGGCTATTTGTCTGCGGATCAATCAGACTGGTGACATTATGATACGCAACACGCTCTCGATCATTCCTTTGGCTGCACTTCTGTTCGGCACAGCGATGCCTGTCTTTGCACAAGACCAGACCCCTGCTCTGATTGGTGAGTTTGTTCTGCCGACCGGGCTGAAACTCAATGGCATTGAATTTGGCGGCATTTCCGGCCTTGATTATGATCCGGCCCAGAATGTCTATTATGCGATTTCCGATGACCGGTCGGAGAAGGCTCCTGCCCGATTCTATAAGCTCAAGCTCGATATTGATGGAGCTGGCATTCATGGGTTGGATATTCTGGAAACGAATACCCTGCTTGATCCAGAGGGAAAGCCTTTCGCAATCAAGGATGTCGATGCGGAAAGCATCCGCTTTAATCCGGCGAGCCAGACGCTTTACTGGTCCAGCGAAGGCGATCGCACAGGAAAGCCGTCTGTCCGTGCAATGAAACTCGACGGCACTTTTGTTCGCGAGTTCAAACTGCCGGAAGCCTATCTGCCGGATGAAAATAAAACACGCGGCACCCGAAACAACCTGGCTTTTGAAGGTCTTGCCATCACTGCGGACGGTAAGACGCTTCTGGCTGGCACAGAAAACGCGCTGGCTCAGGATGGTGACATTGTCACACTCGAACAGGGCAGCAAATCGCGTATTATCTCGTTCGATATTGCGACAGGTGAGGCAACCGCCGAGCATGTCTATGAAACCGATCCCATTTTTGCAAAGGCAACGCTTCCACCTTTCTGGAACGATAATGGATTGAGCGAACTTGTAACGGACGGCCCGAACCTTCTCACGGTCGAACGAAGCTACGCTCACGGTGTGGGCAACCGCATCAGCATTTATCGCGCATCCTTCGATGGTGCGACTGATGTGAACGGCAAATCATCGCTTGAGGGGATCGCCGCAACACCGCTCAGGAAGGAACTGCTTCTGCGTCTCGATGAAGGTACGTTCGGTCTCGATATCGACAATATCGAATCCATCACTTGGGGCCCGGAAATTGATGGTGCCAAAACGCTGGTGATTGCATCCGACAATAATTTCAATGCCGGTCAGTTCACGCAGTTCGTGGCAATCAGAATTCCATAGGACCTGTCATCAAACCTTTATCGTGATGATAACCACGCGTCACAGGGCACCTTTAAGGACCATTGCGTTTGTTTCCGCAATTTGAGGGGTTCCCTATGCGCCTTGGCTATCTTCTTGCTTCCATTGCAACAATTGCTATGACATCTTCGGCAATGGCTGAAGAGACATTTACCGCAAAACTGGCAGGTCATGCCTATCTGCCAGCTCTGACTCTGATTACACCGCCTGCAGATGCTCCCCGTGATGCATGGGTTTCCGGCAAGTTCACCGGCAAGACCCGCAACGACAAGCCGATGACCGTCATGGGTGATGTCGGCAAGGCCTATGGCAGCCACACCACCGGCATCTCCCTTCCCTTCATCGGCCAGCCTGTGCAGGGCATGTCGGGCTTTGCGATGAACCGTGCAGCCGATGGTAGCATCTTTACCCTGACCGACAACGGTTTCGGCACCAAGGCAAACAGCCCCGATGCGCTTTTGTTCTTCCATCGCATGAAGCCAGATTTCGAAACCGGCAAGGTTGAGCGCGTGGAATCGGTATTCCTGCGCGACCCCGATAAGAAGGTGCCATTCCGTATCGCTTATGAAGGCACCGATGGTCGTTACCTGACCGGTGCTGATTTCGATCCGGAAAGCATTCAGTATCTCAATGACGAGATCTGGATCGGTGACGAGTTCGGCCCATACATCATTCGCGCTGGTCTCGATGGCCGTGTGAAAGCCGTCTACCCAACCATGCTCGATGGCAAGCAGCTGATGGGTCCGGATACACCGGGCATCGTGGTGCCTGCGGTTGCCGGCAAGGATTATCGCGTTCAGCGTTCGGGCGGTTATGAAGGCATGGCGCTACAGCCAAAGACCAATCAGCTCTGGGCCATGCTTGAAAAGCCGCTTTCTGACGAGAACGGCAAGCCGGAAGGCGATTTCCTGCGTGTGATTACTTTCGACACCGACAAGGGTGAATGGACCGGCAACAGCTACCGCTTCCGCCTCGCTGAAGGTGCGACTGCTATCGGCGACTTCAACTTCATCGACGACACCCGTGCGCTGGTCATCGAGCGTGACAATGGTGAAGGCGATCCGAGCCTTGAGTGCAAGACCGATGACCTTTCGGCCTGCTATCCGTTGCCAGCCAAGGTCAAGAACATCGTTCTCGTCGATACATCCAAGATCGATGCAGACGGCTATATCCACCGCATCGGCCATATCAATCTGATGGACATTCAGGACCCGGACAACAAGGCGATCCTGAAGACCGCAGCAGCACGCGACCTCAAGGGCAAGTTCACCTTCCCGTTCTTCACCATCGAAGACGTAATGCGCGTTGATGACACGCATATCCTGATCGCCAACGACAACAACCTGCCATTCTCAGGTGGTCGTCAGATCGGCGAAGCTGCGAACAACGAGTTTATCCTGCTCGAAGTCGCAGATTTTCTGAACGCCAAATAATCGCGCCGAATTGATCCTACTTTAAAATCGCTGACGGGCACTGCATCTTGCAGTGCCCGCTTGCGCATTCTGCGAAATGAAGACATTGCTCAAGCGCATAGCCGATGGACCGCAAAGAGCAGAGAAGCAAAATGAGCGTGAGAGAGATCCTCAAATATCCGGATGCAGGTTTGAAGGCGATTGCCGCGCCCGTCACGGTTTTTGATAAAGATCTGCGCATTCTCGCGCAGGACCTGCTCGATACGCTGCGGGCAGCTCCCGGCATCGGTATCACTGCCCCGCATATTGGTGTTCTGACACGCGTGGTGGTGCTCGAGCTTTCTGGCCCCGACAGTGCCAGGACCTACATCAACCCCGAAATCATCTGGGCTTCCGATGAGAAAATCCGCCATCAGGAAGGCAGCGTGTCCATGCCGGGTGTCGTGGATAATGTTGAAAGACATGCCCGCATCCATATCCGCTATCAGGACATGGACGGCAATGAGCAGACAGAAGAATCCGACGGTTTGCTCGCGGTCTGTCATCAACATGAGATCGACCAGCTTAACGGCATTTTCTGGATACAGCGTCTGTCAAAGCTCAAGCGCGACCGGCTCATCAAACGCTATCAGAAACTCGGAAAGTAAGCGTTCGGGAATCGCGCAAATAGCGTCTCTACGAGGAGTTTTTTGATCGTTACGCCTTAGCCGGGAGACACCGATGGTGCTGATTGTTCCAGTATGGGGGGTGTGATTTTTTGATCAGGAGACGCAATTAAAGGACCGAGATTTTCCTTGTTCGCCGTGACCTCAAAGTTTTGGAATGCAACAAAGTTTTGAATCATTCAGCGCCGACTGATTCAAAACATTCATTGGATATGATCTGAGCGGTAAATCAAACTCCCGTGTATGAATAATTCAAATTATCTGCACGTCGATCTGCTACGCAGAAATCCGTCACAAAACATGGCGCGTTTTTATGGCTTGTCTGTTGAGCCTGATCTGGTTGGTGTCTGGGTATTTACTCGTAACTGGGGGCGAATAGGCAGCTCCGGCCAGTCAAAGTGCCAATCATTTGATAGCTCGCAAGATGTCTAGGCTGCGTTAGATCGCTTACATCTTCAAAAAATAAAACGGGGCTATACGCCAGTCTGATCAAGCGTTCTTTGATATGCGATAATCCTGTGCCTAATTCGTGTTGGCCTGACACTGCTGCGAACACTTCAAATTTTCTAATGACCGAATTACCTCGACGAGTTAGATCGGGTGACAGAACATTCCCGGCATAGCGCAATCGCTACAAGTGTGCTAATGTGGGTTTGTAAAATTGTACGGAAATCGCCCATGAGCCGCCTGACGATTGATATTTCCGATAAGCAGCATCAGAGCCTGAAGGCCCTTGCTGCCTTGCAAGGAAAAACCATTAAACAATATGCTTTAGAGCGGTTGTTTCCCGGTGACAACGATGCCGACAAAGCCTGGCAGGAATTAAGAGCCATAGTGAAAACCCGGGTCGAAGAAGGACTTTTGGGAAAAGTTTCGAATAAGACTATTCGTGAGATTCTAGATGAAGAACTGATCGAAGGCCGCACTTGAAAAACTATCTTCTGACCGCGAAAGCCGAAGGCGATTTGAGAAGTATTATTCGGTATACGCGTAAAGAGTGGGGAGACACGCAAACCCGTCGCTACATAGACAAACTGGAGCAGGGAATTATGAGTCTCACTGATGGTAAAAGTGCGTCTCGAGATATTGGCGATCCGTATCGGTACATTCTATTTTAAACTGCAACATGCCAATGAATTCATGTGGTTAGCCATGGAGGAAATTGGATGTCAAATTGCTATTCACAGATCACTTGCCGGAACGTCGTCGGTTATTTGAGCTTAAACAGCTTAAAGTCCCTCTCGGCGATATAGCGCGACTGATGGGTCGTCATCGCTCAACAATCTATCGCGAGATCAAACGCAACAGCTTTCGGGATACTGAGATTCCAGACTATAATGGCTATCATAGCGTTGTTGCCGACAACATCAGCAAAGACCGCAGAACACGGTTGCGCAAGCTCAGACGTCACCCAGAGCTGCGCAAGTTCGTCATAGAACAATTGGAAGCCCATTGGTCGCCGGAACAGATCTGCGGACGACTGGTTAGCTATGGCCTGAGCGCGATACGACTGTGTGCCGAAACAATCTATCGCTTCATCTATTCAAAGGAAGAATACGCTCTGAAGCTGTATGAACACCTTGCCGAGATGCGAACAAAACGCTGCCCACGCGATACCAGACGATCGCGCAGTTCCCGCATTCCAGAAGCGTTTCGCATTCATCAACGTCCTGATTTTATTGGCAATCGGTTGCAATTTGGCAATTGGGAAGGTGATTTGATTATCTTTGAACGTGACCTTGGAGAAGCCAATGTCATGACGCTTGTTGAACGCAAAAGTCGTTATTGCGTCATCATCAAAAACAACAGTCGGCATTCAAAACCTATCATGAACAAAATCATTCAGGCCTTTGCAGCTCTACCTTATCATGCACGTCGCAGTTTTACTTTTGATCGCGGTTCCGAGTTTATGGGGTATAAAGCTTTGGAGGATGGAATGGGGGCCAGAAGCTGGTTTTGTGATCCAAACTCGCCATGGCAAAAAGGTGCTATTGAGAACATCAACAAGCGCATCCGACGCTACTTACCCAGCAACACTGACCTGACGCAGGTCAACCAGGCGCAGTTGACTGCCCTCGCCCATGATCTCAACGCAACCCCGCGCAAGTGTCTTGGATTCAAGACACTTGCTGAAGTGTTCGCCTCCCTTTTGCAGGAAGCAGCATAATCAGATAGCCTCATCAACGGTAGGATGCACTTGGGATAGCTTCTCCAAGTCTGCTGATCCATGTTATGGGGGAAGAAATTAAGAATTAAGACGGCGGCTTTCTGAGCGCTTCGTATTATTGATAGCCATCCAACAACGCTCATCGCTATAATCGTCTTGTCCCAGAAACGGTTCCTAGTTGTTTCCTTTCGAAAGGAAACCAGCTCTGTAGGATAAACGATCCTGTTCACGCAGGTCGAGCGAACTCCATGTGATCGCGCGATAATTCGAAGGTAGCTTCATTTCGTATGGGGCAACTCGCCCTTAGGTAGTAGCAACCAGCACAAATATCAGAACGCCGGTATAGACAGTAATCTGATTAGGTTGTGTACAATGACGAAACCGATGCCGCTGATGGCCAAAGTGGAAATCAACTGGTCCATTATGCCCTCCCTGCCTGAAGCGACAATTGTACTACTTTAGTCTAACATTGCAAATCGGGAAAACAATATCCGCTACGCTCCAACGCATCTTGTAAACTACTGATTAGAGCGAAAGTCTGACGGATAGGAGCGCGAACCAGCGGCTTGCATGATGCGGATCGTATGAACGAATTCCATCTATTCTCCTCGCCTTATCATCGTAGAATCGCTGGACATCGTAGCTTCAGCCATTTAATGGCCGCTTTTCCAAACCTCATTCCCAACGAAAATCGTATGCTTTGAAGTCGGACGGAATACCGTCCCACATAGTCTATGTCGCTGGCGCGCCAAACTGAAGAAAGCAGAACACATTGCCGACTATCGGATCTGGGAAAATCCCACACTCCACTCAAGCGTGAACTGATTTGATTAATTATAATTTTAGAGTTATTGTTCCGAAATGAAACGGGACGGGGAAAATACTTATCTAGTGCTCCTATATGCCGTGCGTGTGAACAGGTCTCTACAAGAGCCATTTACACCGAAAGACGTAAGGCGAGTTGCGCCTGGGTGGCCTTACCCAAGATATTTTTCTTATCTTGCGAACAACTGTAGTGATAATCGGCCTCCAAATGCTGCTTTATTTGTACGAGTTGCTAGAGGGAAATACATACTGGCCAAGTAAATCAATTGACCTGTTAACCCCGAGTTGATAAATCAAAACAGCGTCGATCCATGACTGTTGCTGGAAGCGGTTTATTCTGCTCGAAAATATTCATTCTGAAGGCTCACCTGTGACGCGAATTTAAGGACCTTTGCTTTCCTTCGTTGCCCCACCAGATCAACATGCGCGCTGTCTAAGGATATTCGGTGCAGGTGCCCAAGAATGGGCTTGTCCAAGCAATCACGGCTACAGCACAATCTTGCTGAATTTGGCGTGAGAAAAGACTGAAGATTCTTTTGCCACGCGCGCGTGGTGAGAGAATGGCGACAAGGCATGGAGCAAGTCTGCGACAACCACGCTTAAAAGATGTGGCACCAACACCGTACTAAACATAGATCAGCCATAACCGTCGCCATCCAAAAGCCCTGTTGGAATGGTCGCACCAAACTTGCCCCGCTTCGGGCGCGACTCAAGGTGAAAACAGATAAAAATCGCCACCAAATATGCGTCGGATCTAAATGTAAGTGGCGCGCTTCACATAAAAGTTACCTTCAGCGAGCGGCACCAGCGGATCAAAGAATACGAATGAATATATCCAGCTATCGTTGTGACTTCCAATGATGCATATCCCCACCTTCAACAGCCGCACGGCTTTGGTGTTAGCGCAAACATCTGTTGATATGCAGCGTCATGGTAACTTAACCTTGATTTTATTTAATGTTTGGATCCTTATTCATTCATCTAGTATTCACTCCTACCACCATACGTTCATATCAACACAAAAGGAGTGTTCCATGTTTAAGAAAGCTATTCTTGCTGCCATTGCATTTTTCATTTGTTGGCGCGCTTATTGCTCAGGCACAAAACTACAATCCACCACGTAAGCCGGTCATCCATAAGATAGAACCGTCTCGTGCTGGTATGGCCAAAGCACCTCAGAAGTTTGTTCAACGCAAACAGACCCCTTCAAGACATTTCAACAAAGGGCAGCATTATAGTGACTGGCGCCGCCATCAGGAAATCAAGGATCACAAGCGTTTTGGCCTTCGCAAGCCTGGTCGCGGCCAGCATTGGGTAAAGGTCGACAATCAGTATCTTCTCATTGCCGGTGCAACTGGCCTCATTGCTGGCATTCTTGCCACTCGATAAAATCAAGCGGGGCTTCGGCTTTACATCTGTGTAAATTGCATTAGGTTCAGTGTGTTGCAGGTCCAATCGCAACAGGCAGTCTCGGTCCCTTGAAGACAACCAAGTGGGGACTGTCGACCAATTCGAGACTGTAAATTGAAGTGTGTCCGAGCATTTTTTCATAGTTCAGCGATGGGCATTCTGTCGTCGTCGAACATGATGTGGAAGCTTTGCACAGCAGGCTTCCAGAAGTGAAGGGCCTTCCAATTCCTCGCAGCTTAATTGATAGCTGGATAGAGCAGTTTTAGCACGGAGAACGTCGTTTGGGAATATCCTTCAGTGGCAGGTGAGCTTCCGCATGGACATGTTAAGCGATTCAATAGCGTTCATGGTATAAATCACCTTGCGGATCTCTGGCATGAACTGGATGATGTTATCCGAATTGCCACGCCAAAGCCGCACGACAGACTTGTATTTGGTGCCCCACTTGGCCTCGAAAGCGTCGAGTTCCAAAATCGCCTCATCGGCTGTTGCCGACAGATAGATGCGCTTGAGAGCTGCCACGTGTCTGCCGTTGTCATATAGCGTAGGCTGGCGCGAACCAGATGCACGACGCAAAATTGCGTCAGCGTCTTAGGGAACACCGCATTGACGCCTCTGGCAAGCCATTCAGTCCTTCCATGCAGGCAATGAAGATATCGCATACACCGCGATGGCACAGTTCCGTCAAAACCGGAAGCCAGAACTTGGCGCCTTCATTTTCCGCAAGCCACAGGCGCAGCTGTGAGATCGTCACGCCCTAAAGCTCGACCAATGCCTCCTCTACATCGCGCGGGGTCAGCCATTGGCGTAAAGAGCCAGGATATTGTCTTCCATTCCGGCCAGCCGCACGTGCCGCTTATTGGCCGGGCTGCCCAATTCGCCATGTCAGCGCCAAGTTGCGCCATCAGTTCGGCATCCAGGCTGCGATTGATCATGTGTTGCAGCATCTGAGCGTAAACGCCGCTTGTCTCTTCGGGCGTTCATATATCCTTGGTTAGTGCTTCCAGCTGTGTCTTGTCCAACTTCCTAACAATTTCCGCACGGTTCAATCCGTCATAGCTGGGCGATTACTCGAACACACTTCATTTTACAATTTCACTAGTTCTTTAACATTTCCTACCGCATGTTCCACAAACTTTGCGCCCCAAGGTTGCTCACGACAGTCCTCTGGGATCTGTCTGGCGGGATGTTCCTACACTTCCAGCCACCATACTTCAGGTGTAGTCGTCCGCATTACTCAATTGTTCTTGGATGTTTCCTAAAGTTTTGAGGCTATGTTTAGGCGGCGGTTCGGTTTGACAGTCGATCAAGCGCAGCCCCTCTATAGCCCGCGCGAGCTCCTGACCTAGGGTTGAATGTTTGTCCTTATTGCAACATTATGATGCAGGGAGGCTTTTATCATGCAGTGGTATATGTGGGTTCAAGCGATAATGATCGCCGCATTCGTCGCTCTTCTTGCCTGGATGGTATGGACCGCGCGCAATCGCAAATGATCAGCATTAATCTTGTGGCCTCAGGTCACAATTTACTCATAATAATCGATCGTCAAGAGGAGGTTCAGCGAACTAAATGATGTTTCAATCCTGTTCCCTGTATGGGCATACTGTGACTGAAAACGGATCTTTCAAAAATGTTTCACTTCTTCCGCGTTAAGACGCAGTGACGCGATCTGAACGCATACTTCGATGGTTTAAGTTCTTATTCCGAGTCAACAACGTACCTTGGTGAAGCAGGTTGATGCTCAATCTTAGTCGAGAGCAACCGGACCGAGCAATCCGACCTTCAGCTGTTTCATACGCTATTGCAACCCTATTCCGGGGATCAGCCCTCGCCAGAGCGATTTTGTCTTTTCGATAAATTTGACAACCCGGATTAATCAAATGGCAAATTATATCCGATACTTTTTTCCAAATCGAAAATTACAGTTGACGATATGCGCAATATTGAAATATCAATACCTCACAAAAATAATAAGGGGCAACTGAATGCGTGCACTTTTAGATAAAATTGACCGGAAGCTTGTTAAGCTTCTGTCAGATGATGCACGCGATGGTGCCAATCAGATTGCTGACCGTCTGGAACTTAGCCCGCCAACGATCCGCGCACGCCTCAAAAGCCTGATCGAGAATAAGCTTTTTCGGATTTCGGGCGTCGTTAATGTTTCGGAGCGTCCTGAGCTTATCGTTGCAATTTTAGGTATTCATGCCAATGGGCATGGTCGCCTGAATGAAATTGCGCGGAAAATGTCCGAACTGCCATTCGTCACATCCGTCAGTATTGTAACCGGCCGATACGACCTTCTGTGCGAAGTGCTGTTTGAAGGCGACATGGAAGAACTATACCGGGTGACGAGCGAATTGCTTCCCGGCCTGGCTGAACCTGGTGTCATTCAGGGCAGCGAAACTTTTGTTGTCATGAAATCCCATAACAAATGGCTGAGTTTGCCACGCGGCGTATGGGAAGATGAAGAGAGCGACAAACCCGCTCCTTAGCCTAACGACACAATGACCATTCTAATTGGCCGCCTTGCGCGGACATGGACTACTACTGCTCAAATGAGGGAGAACTCAAAAAATGATGAAAAAAATCAATGCACTCATGGCGTCAGCTATGTTTATTGCGCTAATGGGAACCACTGCGCAGACCACTCCTGCGTATGCTGGAATGCTTGACGATATTGTCGCCCGCGGCGAGTTGCGCGTAGCTGTTCAGACGCAGGGCCCTCCTTATTCCTTTATGGACAAAAACGGCAATCGTGCAGGCAGTGCAATTGATATGACCGAGCTTATGGCCAAGGAGATGGGCGTTAAGGTTACATATCTTGATTTCGATTGGGATGGTCTCATTCCGGCACTACTTTCAGGAAAAGCTGACATTCTGGCAGCCGATATGACAGCCACCATGAGCCGCGCAACCAAGGTAGCTTTTACCCAGCCATGGATTCACGTTGGTTCAGTCGCTTTCACTGCTGCTGGTGGTGACTTCAAAAGCATTGAAGACTGCAAAAAGCCAGGAACGACTATTGCGGTCATTCTCGGATCAACTGCCGAAAAAAATATGCCTAAGTTTTTCCCTGAAGCCACCGTCAAGGCGTTCAAGGGTGGAGGAACAGTGGTGCTCGATGCAGTTGCATCCGGTCAAGCCCAGTGTGGCGTGAATGATAACACAGCCGTCGCTGCACAGGTTCAAAACTACCCTGAAGGTACGTTCGAAGTATTTTCTGAAATGCTCAGCTCAGAACCTCTTGCCTATGCCGTCAGATATGACTCGCAAGATCTGATGATCTGGACAAACCTGTTCCTCGACAACATCAAACTAGATGGTCGCTTGAAAGAAAACCTTGATTACTGGGTTAATTCAAACAAGTGGCAGGCTGATCACTGATGTCGACGGAGGTGCAGGAACCGTTCATTCTGCACCTCCGATCAAAATCCGAATGTTACCGGTGAACCATGTTTGGCAATCTGAACATAAGAGTCATATCGGAATATCTGCCTGAACTCTGGCAGGGTTTTCTGAATACATTGATGTTGTCAGCCGCAGGGTTTACCGGCGCGTTGATCATCGGCATCGTCGCTTGTGCTTTAAGCATTCAGCCTGTGCGCTGGCTGCGCAGGATCGGCATTGCCTATATCGACCTCGTCCGCGCGACGCCTTTGCTTGCACAACTCTACTTCCTCTATTTTGGCCTGCCACGTCTTGGCATCCTCCTTCCGGAGATCGTGATAGGCATTATAGCTCTCTCACTGAACTCCGGAGCTTATGTGGCTGAGATCATTCGCTCAGGCATTCTCTCTATTCCGCGTGGTCAGTTTGAAGCTGCTTTAAGCTCTGGATTTACCTATCTACAACGGATGAGGCTCGTTATTCTGCCCCAGGCGGTCAGGCCAACGATTTCACCAATGATCGGTCAGGCAATCGTGCTGGTGAAAGACTCCTCGCTTCTTTCGCTGATTTCCGTTGTTGAACTCACACGTGTCGGGCAACAAATCGCGCTTGATCGCTTCATGCCTGTCGAAGGCTTTGCCGCAACTGCCGCCGGATTTCTGTTGATCTATTATCTCCTCAAAGCGCTCGCCGGAACATGGTCGCGGTTCAACCGCATGCCGGAAAGATAACAGGGGAAGCATATGTTTTGGTTTCAAGTCGAACGCTTATGGAATTTCTGGCCCATTCTTTTGAAGGGCCTCGGAATGACCGTTTCGCTATCCTTGCTCTCTCTGATCATCGGGGTCATTGTGGGCCTGATATTTGGTGTGCTTCGCGCCAGCGGCAATCGATGGCTTTCGGGCGTAACCGGGCTTTATATTGACCTGTTTCGCGGCACGCCGTTTCTGGTACAGGTCTTCATCTGTTTCTTCATTCTGCCATCAATCGGCATCGAACTATCGGCCTTTAGTGCTGGAGTGATTGCGCTTTCGAACCTGTCGGCCTGCTTTATTGGCGAAATTATTGCCTCTGGCATTATGGCTGTTCCGCGTGGGCAAACAGAAGCTGCGATGGCATCGGGCTTCACTTATTCGCAGCAGCTTCGATTAATTGTCATGCCACAGGCATTACGCATTGTAAGACCATCTCTGGTGGGACAGTTCATTCTGCTGGTGAAAGATTCCTCCGTGGTTTCGGCCATCGGGATTATGGATCTTACACGCTCAGGATGGATGATCGTTCAGAACATCCCCAACGGCCTGCTGGTCTTTGGCGTCGTTGGCATCGGCTACTTCACCGTCTGCTATCCGATGATTTATCTCTCGCGCCGTATAGAGCGTGGCACTCAGTCTCCTATTTTGTAACTGGACAGGTGTAATGATTGAATTTCAGGGTCTGAACAAATGGTTCGGCAGCGCGCTTCACGTGCTTAACAATATTGATCTGACAGTCAGCAAAGGCGAAGTCGTCGTGGTTTGCGGTCCTTCCGGTTCAGGTAAAAGCACACTGATCCGATGCGTTAATGGATTGGAAGCCTTCCAGTCAGGTAAACTCATCGTTGATGGTATTGATCTCAGCGCGAAGAATGCAGCCTTGCGTGAATTGCGAATGGAAGTCGGCTTTGTTTTCCAGCAATTCAATCTATACCCCCATAAGACTGCGCTGGAGAATGTAACACTTGCACCTATCCACGTGCGGGGATTGTCAAAAGCTGAGGCGGAAAAGCGGGGCAAAGAACTGCTGGCTAAAGTCGGCCTCGCTGATCGTATGAACAATTACCCAAGCCAGCTGTCTGGTGGCCAGCAGCAGCGTGTGGCTATTGCACGTTCTCTTTGTATGCAGCCAAGAATTATGTTGTTTGATGAACCCACCTCGGCACTGGATCCGGAGATGATCAATGAAGTGCTCGATGTTATGGTTAGTCTCGCCAAAGAAGGCATGACGATGATGGTGGTCACCCATGAAATGGGCTTCGCCAGAAGTGTTGCTAATCGTGTTGTCTTCATGGATCGTGGGGCAATCCTTGAAAGCGGTGAGCCAGAGAACTTCTTCAGAAACCCTCAGAATGAGCGTACTCGCGACTTCCTGAGTAAAGTTCTCCACCACTGACGCGACCCAATTAGTCACGCAAATAAGATAGATTGATTATCATGGAGCATCGTCAAAAAAGCGGTGAGCGGCTTTCTGTTGCCATCATTGGCGCTGGAATTGTTGGCTGCAGCACGGCCCTTGCGCTTAGCAAAGCTGGCTATAGTGTCACCATATTCGGCAATGAAGAACCGGGCACTGGAACATCCTATGGTAATGCTGGAGCCATTGTCACAGGGTCAATAACACCGACAGCGACACCCGCGGTTATCAGGTCTTTGCCCAGCTATATGTTCAACCGCAATTCACCGGCAGTCTTGCGGCTTCATCATACGATCGCAGCATTGCCGTGGATAGGACGCTTCATCACAGCTGGTACAGCGAAAGCTGTCGATCGAATTGCTGCAGCAATGCATCCCCTTGTTTCAGAAGCACTTAAAGCGCATCGGGAACTTGCTACAATTGCCTCAGCAAGCGACATGCTCACGCAAGAAGGCTGGCTGAAAGTCTATAGTGACAGCATGGATTTCGAAGATTCGGCTCTTGAGCGCAGACTTATGAGCCGTCATGGTGTCGTTCACACAGTTCTTGATCGTTCAGCACTTCTGGACCTTGAACCTGCGCTTGATCCGGCATCCTGTTACAAAGGTCTCTACCAGCCAAATGCTGGTAATGTCCGCTTTCCTCAGAAGATCGCTCAGATTTATCTGGAAACGGCTCAGAAGTTTGGCGCGGTATTCATTCGTGACACTATTACCTCGGTTCAACCGGCAGAACACGATGTGTTGCTGAAATCAGAGTCCCTGAATAAGCGCTTTGATCGTATCGTCATCGCATCGGGTGCATGGTCCACCGCACTGACCAAACAGCTCGGTGATCGTGTCTCACTTGAAAGCGAACGTGGATACCACATCAGTTTTGGTCCAGGGTCGGAGACATTGCTACGCGGACCGGTGGTCTTACCCGGCAAGGGGTTTGTTCTATCACCAATGCATGACGGTTTGCGCCTGGTGAGCGGCGATGAACTCGCAGGCCTTAAAGCGCAGCCGAATTACAAACGCATTCGCAGTTTGCTGCCAGAAGCAATTGGAGTCGTGCCGGCTCTCAAGTCATGGAAACCCGCCACCGAATGGATGGGACACCGTCCATCGACCCCTGACACACTGCCCGTCCTTGGCAGATCGGGCAAATGCCGGAATGTCATTTACGCTTTTGGCCACGGGCATCTGGGGGTCACCCTTTCTGCAATAACAGCCAGACTCGTCAGTGAGCTCATCAGCGAACAAACGCCAGCTATCGATCTGGCTCCTTATAGTCCCAAGAGATTTTGATACTTAAATGTCCGAATTCCCAATCAGTATGAACAATCCAGCGCAGTTCGACGGCCCTCTCCCCGAGGCTGTCGATGTCACTATCATTGGTGGTGGCATTATCGGCATTATGACAGCCTGGGAACTTCAAAAGCGAGGATTAAAAGTCCTTGTTTGTGAAAAAGGGCGTATCGCCGGCGAGCAGTCAAGCCGCAACTGGGGCTGGATTCGCCAGCAGGGGCGTGATTACGCAGAGCTGCCAATTATGATGCACTCAATTCATCTCTGGAAAGGCATTAACGAGAAAATTCGCGAAAAAATTGGCTTTCGTCAGAACGGCATCACTTATCTGGCGCGCAATCAAACAAAGCTTGAAGACTTCACTCAATGGCTTGATGGCGCGCGCGCCTATGGTATCGATACGTGTATGCTGTCTCAGCGGGAAGTCAGAGCTATGGTGCCGGACAGTACGGCCTGGATGGGGGGAATGACCACGCCATCAGATGCGATAGCAGAACCATTCCTGACTGTTCCAACAATCGCAGAGGTTGCGGCAGAAGATGGCGTTCTTATTCGCGAGAACTGTGCTGTCCGGACATTGGATGTCACCAGCAATCAGGTGCAGGGCGTTGTAACCGAAAAAGGCTATGTAAGATGCGAGCGCGTACTTGTCGCGGCTGGCGCCTGGAGTACATTGTTCCTTAAACGGCATAATATACGTATTCCGCAGCTTTCTGTCCTTTCTTCCGTGATGCAGACCGAACCCATGAACTCGCTGCACGATGGCGCTGCCGGGGATGACCAGATAGCGTTTCGTCGGCGGGCTGATGGTGGATACACATTGACGCCATGGTCCACACATGACTTCTTCATAGGACCGGACGCTTTCAGAAACTTTTGCGCCTATATACCGCAACTGCGTGAAGACTTTACGAGCACGCGTTTTAAGCTTGCTGCTCCGCAGAATTATCCTGACGCGTGGCGAACAGCAAGACACTGGTCACAGAACGATGAGACACCATTCGAACGGTGCCGGATACTGAACCCCAAACCGAACCATAGAGAACTCAACCGTGTGCTAAGCCAGTTCACAAAGGCGTTCCCTCAAACAGACAAGCCACGTATTGTAAGAAGCTGGGCAGGTATGATCGATACAATGCCTGATGCCTTACCGGTGGTCGATTATACACCAATTGGCGGCTTAACAATCGCAACCGGAATGAGTGGCCATGGGTTCGGGATTGGTCCTGGAATGGCTCGCATCGTCGCCGATCTGGTCGAGCTACGCCAGCCGAAATATTCGATGGAACCATTCAAATGGGGACGATTTTCCAAATAAGCAGCAAGCTGCTACGCTTCAACCATAGCAGCAGTTCTTTCGCCGGTTCCACTGGTGCTTGGGCTAAGACTCAAACACTGGATTGACCATTTTCAGTAGTTGCGCTCTGCCGCTTCTCCAGATTGCCAGTCAAGAACCCATGCTCTTTCAATTCTGACGTCCGGAATAAGGTCCGAGGCGGCCATTCAGCTTTTTTGCTGTGAATTGGAATAGCTGCCGTCAGGATATAACGCCGCCAGCCCCGAATGCATAAAATCTCGCCTGGGTTTTCAGACGGGCTTGTGATTTGCGACTGGAGGGGTAATGGTCGGCTCCCGCCCTCTAGCCTGTTTTGCCTGTGACAGCCCTGGTACAGGCAAGCACCATACCTTGCGCCGTTTCCTAGGCTTTTATTCGCGGTCAACTTGTTATAAGGTTTTGGCAGAAACTTATAACGCTGCTAACGGTAAGACTGGCTATAAGGTTTTTGGCAAGAACTTATAACGACATAGTTCAACTCGCCGCCGGTACGACCAACTCATTCGAAAAGGCCAAGGATGAAAGAGATCGACATCAGCTATAGAACGATGTTCGCGGAGTTGGCGCAGCGGACAATGGATGCACAATTCGTAGCAGACTTCCCTTTAGAAGGATGGTTTGTGACCGTAACCGTCAAAGATCGCGATTATTGGTATTTCGATCTCCCCACCCCCGAGGGCAAAGACAAACGAAGCTACGTCGGCCCCGCGAGTGACGAAGCTATCACTAAGCGGGTAAGAGCCCACAAAGAGATCAAGGACAACATCCGAGAGCGCAGACGCATGGTTAGCACGCTGCGACGCGCCGGTCTTCCCGGTCCTGATCCCTTCGCTGGGGACGTCACAAAAGCCTTAGCCGATGCTGGGTTGTTTCGGCTGCGCGCCATCTTGATTGGGTCGGTGGCATTCAGCACCTATGCTGGAATGCTTGGTGTCCGGCTGCCCTCTGCCGCGCTGCAGACAGGCGACGCAGACTTCGCTCAGGACTTCGCAATATCGGCTAGTGTCCAAGATAGTCTCCCGCCAATCCTCGAAATCCTCCAGTCAGTCGACCCTGAATTCCGAGCGGTTCCGCACCAAGCCGATAAGGCTAAGGTGGTCGCCTTCGTGAACGCCAAAGGCTATCGGGTGGAGTTCCTGACCGGAAATCGGGGATCAGAAGAATACACTGGCAAGCCATCGCCCATGCCCGCCCTCGGCGGCGCGTCGGCGGAGAATCTGCGGTTCCTTGATTACCTGATCTACGAGCCTATCCGCACAGTGCTTCTTTTCCGCGAAGGCATAAACGTTCTCGTTCCTGCTCCCGAGCGGTATGCCGTCCACAAGCTGATTGTGTCGTCGCGAAGACTCACTGACACGTTGGGGCGTTTGAAGGCTGACAAAGATCTAACGCAAGCCGCTTTGCTCTTCGAAGCTCTCGTGGAAACGCGCCACGGCAATGAGCTAAGCGATGCTTGGGAGGAAGCATGGGAGCGCGGTGATGCGTGGAAAAAGGGCATCGTCAGTGGCTTATCTAGACTACCCAAAAACGGAGTGGAAGCGTTAAGAGAGGCACTCGGTTCCGATGTTGTAGAAGGCTTACTGAAAAGGTGATTGACAGATTTCGCGAGAAACGAAAGACGGCGACAGACCAGTCTATGATTGCCAGTCAAGAATCGCCAAGTCGAAGCGAAACTTGCAAAGGTTGAACATTTTTTGGGAGGGAAACGGCGACCAATAATCGCCGGGCATAAACTCACTGCTGAATGCGGGAGAGAGTTGGAACAGCGTCGATGTGTTTCCCCCTCAAGCTTTGATCGAGCCGACATCTTAGCGTAACAAACATACTTCGCCCGCCTACTTCAGAGGTTCACGGGTAGTTTGCCGCCGAGAACTGGGGTCCTTCTGGTCGCTGGCCCCAACGTCATTTCACTAAATAATGCAGCTTTCCGGCCAATCCCGGCAGGAGTGTCGTGCGCAACTTGTTAGCGAAATACCTGTAACCAAGATATCGGCGATCACGGCAATTCTTCATAGTGTGGCATTCTTCAATGCGTTGGCTCCCGTTCAAAAAGTGGTCTCGATTTGAACAAAGGTAAAAAGTTGCGACACCGGTCACGTCGGGTAACGCTGCGTTGTCATTTGGACAGAAAAACTGAAAGGATATTTCCGATTTTTCTCTGCATCTTGATGCATACAAGATATGAGACGCATAATTGCGGAGCGATTTTAGGGGTGAATTCAATCAAATCAGACGACACATTGCCACAATCAAAGCGTCAAATCGTTGTCGAACGTCCGGGCTAATTTTCGGGCAGCTCATTCTCCAGTCTAAGCAACAAATCATCCGAGAGATTACGAATTGCCCGCGTCACTTCGAGAGCCGTCCAACCGGCGTTTTTAGCGATATCAATGAGTTCGACTAATCGGGCAGAAATCGACACTTGGCAGTCTATCTCTCTGTCTGGGTATCCTCCATCCCTTTTGGGACCGAATATCATTCCTGGCGGTGCACTCACTAGAGCCTCCTCAAGAAAGTCGGCTTATCGATGATAGATCTCATGACGCTCACAAGCCGAATTTCTCCACTATGCAAGAGTTTAGCACAATTTTTTGTTGCAGCTATCTATACATATCCATTCAAGCCATATTCTGAACCATCATCGCGATGCATCAATATTTATATTAGCATAATCATCCCACGGACGCGTCCAGCAGATTAAGAATCGAGCTCGCACATTGCTATTTATTGTGAAGTTTGGGCTGGTGATCACGCAAACGCTAAATCATCACTGGGTAAACATCTAGAATTGTATGTGCAAAACCGTTATAAGCGGCTCGGTCCGAAGAAAACCAGTTCTCTTAACAGAAGTCGATAAGGCGCCGATGACGCAGCGGGCAGAACGCATTTCGTACGTTCTTCGCCCTTATTCGACGGGAATATTGAGGTTCAGCGTGCGCGCGCTGTCCATCAAATTGGCCTCAAAACCTTCCCTCTCCAATTTCTATAGCAGGCGGACCAAACCGATTTGCATAGTGATCGCCTTTAACGAGGCCCATCTCAATGATGGTCCATAGTGCGATCAGATTGCCGGCGAATCCTGCGTACCACAATTGAAAATAAATACTCGCGTATCCAGGCGCCAAGGCAGCCAACGGTCCAGCATTAATACCATATTCCTGACTTTCCGCGATCATGACAGCCCTTGATCCCAGCTGCCAAATACGGCCACGCGCAGGCAATCCAACCCAACGCGCTCATTCGCAAAACATGTATTGGGCCGTATGCATCCGAGCGGGTTGTGGCAAACAACCACCAAACAACCCAGTTCAGGAAAACGAAGGCGAGAGGGATTGTTATCGCAAGATAAAAAAGCCGTCCAATACGGCCTTGGAATGAAAACAGGGAAAACATTGTGTCTCCGCTTGGCAACAATCTTGGATTTAAATGGCCATCAAGGTATAAACATCGCCACCGCGGCGACTCCCATTACCAGGGTTGCGATCCAGCCCAAAATTATAAGCGGTAACCCTACTCGGTAGGCGCCCATCACGGATTTATTTGAAGCAATCAGAATGACCACTACCATCAAAGGAACGGCCACAACCCCGTTTATTACCGCGCTCCAAAACAAAGCCTTCATGGGACTTATAGGCGAATACTGAATTACAAGAGCGAGCAAAACACTAACTGTGATAACGCCGTAAAAGCCCCGTGCGTCAGTTGCTTTGAGTTCAAGACCGGATTTCCAACCCAGAGCTTCAGATAATGCGTAAGCACCGGATCCGGCCAGCACCGGCACGCCAATGAGACCGACACCAAGAATGCCGAGTGCGAACAGAATATAGGCAAAATTGCCCGCCAGCGGCTTAAGCGCAGAGGCCGCTTGGGCAGCGGTTTCAATGTTTGTTATGCCCTGTACGTTCAATGTGACCGCGGTAGCCAGTATGATAAAGAAGGCCGTGACGTTGGAATATAGCATACCACTCCAAGTATCCCACCGGATGCGCCGAAGCTCCCTAGGGGCGGCGGCGGCATCCCTTGAAAGAGGAGCTGCGTGATTTCTCCCATGCATTTCTTCCACTTCCTCCGAAGCTTGCCAGAAAAAAAGATAAGGACTGATCGTAGTGCCGAAAACAGCGACGATCATAGCAGCTGAATTAGAATTCAGGGCAAATGTCGGCCACATCGTCCGCCGCGCCACTTCCGCCCACGGAACGTGCACAGCGAATAAAACACCAGCATACGCCAGTAAGGAGAGTGTTAGCCACTTAAGGAGATAGACATAGCGATGATACGGGACGAAGATTTGAAGCAAGAGCGTCGCAACTACAAATAAGGCTGTCATCAGATGGCGGTCGACACCACTGACCAGTTCGGCAACTTCACCCATGGCTGCGACATCGGAGGCTATATTAAGTACGTTGGCGATTAAAAGCAGCAAGACAACGCTTCTGACAACAATCGGCGGATAGGTCAGCTTGATATTGGCGGCCAAGCCCTTTCCTGTCACGCGGCCAATGCGACCGCACATGGATTGCATTGCCGCCATCAGCGGGAAGGCAACAGGCATGGTCCACAGCATATTGAAACCGAACTGAGCGCCAGCCTGAGAATAGGTTGCAATTCCACTAGGGTCATCGTCCGCCACCCCAGTAATCAGTCCCGGCCCTACACGCGACAAGGGGTGCTGTTTTAATCGTGACCAAAGAAACTCAAACCGGCTCCCTGTTTGAGGCTTCTTCATGCTTTCTCTGCCAAGTGCCATGAGCCCGCCCCTAGATCAGTCTAAAACCAATTCGGGTATTCTTCGAATATCAGTTCTACCAGATTACAGACGTCAAAGTCCGCTTCGCTTTAGGAAAAAACCATCGCGACTGTATTCTGTTTAAGCTAGACCTTTGCGCATAGTTCTGGCAACCATACTCAAGGTAGATCCGTTTTTCGAAGGATCCGTGGGCCGTCGAGCTCGCTCTTAAGCGTGAACGAAGCGATCAACTCACAGAAACACCGCTTTATTGCAGTATATCCGCACAAAGGACGGCATTGCACACACGATTGAAAGCGATGGCACGAGCATGCCTGAATGTGCATATCGCTCCTGAGATCTAAAAGCTCTGATTTAATTTGATCTCATACAATGTGCCGCAATTTCGGAGCTGTTATTGCCTATGGTGTCGGCAGAAATTTCGGACTAAATTTATTAAAACGGAGCGTGAGAACAATAATCTAAATAGCATTGTGCTAGTGTAATCGATCTGAAGCAAAGGAAATGCGGCTTGGATAAGCAGCTGATTACTTTCAATGCCGGTTCTTCCAGCGTGAAAATCGGTTTTTTCGCCTATGATGGGGAACAGATCGTAAAATTCTCCAGAGGTGAGATCGATCTGAACGGCTCACCCTTAACCTTTCGCTTACGGGGAGAACTTTGCAACCTAGATATCGTATTAGATACATCTGGTGCAGATGAGGTCGCTGTAATCGTTGAAGAACTTTTCTCGAGGCTCTCGACGCATACAAATCTCTCCCGTATGCTGGCAGTTGGCCACCGGGTGATTTTCGGCGGTGACCAATTCATCCAGCCAATCTTGGTCGATGATAAGCACATCAACGCAATTGAAAGATTGTCTAGTTTTGCTCCGTTGCACCAAGCGAAAAGCGTCGCTTTGATCAGAGCGATCCAGCAACTCTTTCCGCAAGTCAAGCAAACCGTATCCTTTGATACCGCGTTTCATCAAACTATCCCGGAAGTCATTCGCCGCTTCGCGCTTCCGCGTGAATTCCACGAGCGTGGCTTAAAGAGATATGGCTTTCATGGCCTGTCCTATAAATCGATAATCGGCAGTTTTTCCCAAAAGGAGCCCAAGCTTTCTGTTGGAAGGATCGTTGTTGCCCATTTGGGTAGCGGAGCCAGTCTTTGCGCTATCGAAGGAGGCAAAAGTATGGATACCAGCATGAGCTTCTCAACACTGGACGGTATTCCGATGGCGACCCGTTGCGGGACACTGGACCCGGGCTTGCTTCTTTATTTTCTCCAACAAGAGAACATGCTTCCAGATGCGCTATCAGATTTGCTCTATCATCGCTCGGGCCTTTTCGGACTTTCGGGAATAAGCGGAGATACACGCGATCTCCTTGAAAGCAACGCACCGCAGGCCCGTGAGGCTCTTGAAGTATTCACTCTGCGTATAGCTGGTGAAATTGCCCGTCTTGTTTCCACGCTTGGTGGTCTTGATGCCCTGATCTTCACTGCCGGAATTGGGGAACACCAGCCAGAGATTCGCGCTTCGGTTTGCCGACGCCTCTCTTGGCTGGGCATCGATCTTAATACCAGTGCCAACAATCGAAATGCTTTCCGGATCACCACCAACTCGAGCCGTGCAGCTGCGTTTGTTCTTGCTACCGACGAAGAACGGATCATCGCCATGGAAACGCTTCAGGTTCTTGGGAACAGCTCCATGTAAACCGTATGTGATATGACTGCCAACAATCGTGAAGGAGACAAAGCATGAGTCGTACATCACCTCAAGGCCCTCTTAACTCCACGCAGCTTTCGCTAATTGACCGGTATTGGCACGCGGCCAACTATCTATCGGTAGGGCAGATCTACCTGATGGAGAACCCGCTCCTGCGCAAACCGCTTGAACCGGAACATATTAAGCCCAGATTGCTCGGCCATTGGGGTACAACACCTGGCCTCAATTTCATTTATGCTCATCTTAATCGCATTATCAAGCAACAGGCTGCCAATGTAATCTACATATGCGGCCCCGGTCACGGCGGTCCGGGCATTGTGGCGAACACCTATCTCGAAGGAGTGTACTCGGAGATATATCCCGCGATAAGTCAGGACGAAGCAGGCATGGGCAAGTTATTTCGCCAGTTTTCATTTCCTGGCGGCATACCAAGCCACGTCGCGCCTGAAACACCGGGTTCAATTCATGAAGGCGGAGAGCTTGGATATTCTCTGGTGCACGCTTACGGAGCCGCTTTCGACAATCCAAATCTGGTGGTTGCTTGTGTCGTAGGCGATGGCGAAGCAGAAACAGCAACGCTTGCTGCTTCATGGCATTCAAACAAGTTTCTCAATCCCTCGCGCGATGGCGCAGTCCTGCCGATCCTGCACCTCAATGGCTACAAGATAGCTAACCCCACTATACTCGCGAGGCTAGCAGATAATGACCTGACGAATTTGTTCATCGGTTATGGCTATGAACCGTTCTTCGTCGAGGGCAGCGAGCCTGAAGCTATGCATCAGAAAATGGCGCAAACACTTGATACGGTCTTCGAACGTATTGCTACGATCAAGAAGAATGCCGATGTAAAATCACCAGAACGTCCGTTTTGGCCCATGATCATCCTGCGAAGCCCGAAAGGCTGGACGGGTCCCAAAACAGTCGACGGTCAAATTGTAGAGAATTACTGGCGCTCGCATCAGGTGCCTGTTGCTAACTGCCGGGAAAACAGTGGACACAGACAAATCCTCGAAGATTGGCTGAAAAGTTACGCTCCGGAGGAACTCTTTGACGAGAAAGGTGCATTGAAAGCCGAACTGCGCGAACTCGCTCCAAAGGGCGAGCTACGCATGGCTGCCAATCCACATGCAAACGGAGGATTGCTGCGCATCGAACTTCACACACCCGATATCCGTGATTATGCTGTGGCTGTGGATCAACCTGGCATGATCCAGGCACAATCGACCAAGATTCTTGGTGAATATTTCCGGGACGTCTTAAAGCTCAACGAGCATGAAAAGAACTTTCGCATATTTGGTCCAGATGAAACAGCTTCCAATCGTCTCAGCGCTGTTTTTGACGTCAGCAACCGTGTTTGGATGGCGGAAACGCTTGATACAGATGATCATCTTTCGTCAGACGGGCGGGTAATGGAAGTATTAAGCGAGAACTTGTGCCAAGGTTGGCTCGAGGGCTATTTGCTGACCGGCAGGCACGGGTTCTTTTCTTGCTACGAGGCTTTTATCCATATCGTGGATGCGATGTTCAATCAGCATGCGAAATGGTTGCAGGTTGCGCAAAAATTAAAATGGCGAAAGCCTATCTCGTCCCTCAATTATCTCCTGACGTCTCATGTGTGGCGTCAGGATCATAACGGTTTTTCCCATCAGGACCCAGGCTTCGTTGATCTCGTCGCAAACAAAAGCGCGGACGTAGTTCGAGTTTATTTCCCACCGGACGCAAATACTTTGCTGTGGGTTAGCGATCATTGTCTGAAGACTTGGAACCGAGTGAACGTGATAGTGGCGGGGAAGCAGCCAGAACTACAATGGCTTGCAATGGAGGACGCCATACGCCATTGCGAAGCGGGTCTGGGCATATGGGACTGGGCTGGGACGGAAGACGGTCTGGAGCCAGACATCTTGATGGCTTGCGCGGGGGATGTCCCGACAATGGAAACCCTTGCTGCTGTTGATCTTCTACGCCAGTCACTGCCACATCTGCGAATCCGCGTCATCAATGTCGTGGACTTGATGGTTTTACAGTCACCGCAGCATCACCCGCACGGTGTTAGTGATGAACATTTTGATCAGATTTTCACAACCCACCGTCCGGTTATCTTCGCTTATCACGGCTATCCTTATCTCATTCACAGGCTCATTTATAAGCGCGTCAACCACCCTAACTTCCACGTGCGAGGCTTCATCGAACAGGGAACAACAACAACGCCTTTCGATATGGCGGTTCTCAACGAACTGGACCGCTTTCATCTGGCGATTGAGGCGATAAGACGTCTGCCATTGAATAACGACGTTGCGCTACCTCTGATTGCCAGTTTCGAGGAAAAACTGACATTGCATAAGAAATACGTTTGCGAGCATGGCGAGGACATGCCGGAAATCAGGGATTGGAAATGGCCTTACACCAGATGAACCAGGAAACCTCAAAACGGCCCACGAAAACAGTATCGAATGATTGAATCCTCTGGCCCCTTAAGAAGGGAGACAAACTGCGCTGGAGCTGTTTCGGCATCGGCGAGTATGTTGGAATAAACGTACTCGGCAAAAATAAAACCTATCAGGTTGATAGAGTTGAAAAGCGTTGAATGCATCTATTATATTGGCTTCAAGCAATTCTTCACTGAACGGACGCCGGCCAAGCATACGCTCTTAAAGGAGATCAGAATGTTCAAGCATATTCTTATTGCGACGGATGGATCCGAACTTGCAGAACGATGTGTTGGCCAAGGGCTCTCATTGGCCCAATTCCTGCGATGCAGGGTAACTATTGTAACTGTAACAGCACCATATAGCAATTCAGGCATATTTGGAGGTATGCTTGATGATGACGATATTGTCGTTAGATATAATCAAAGCTGGGAAAAATTTGCCTCCAAGGTTCTGGGTCACGCAAAGGACTTGGCAAACGACCTACAGGTTGAAACCGATGTTGTGCACCTTATAAATCCCATTCCATCGGATGCAATAAGCACGACAGCTGACTCGCTCCGCTGTGACCTAATTGTGGTTGCAACTCACGGTTATTCGGGAGTGCAACGCCTTGTTCTGGGCAGCCAAACCAATGAAATCATTACGCAAGCGAAAACATCAGTGCTCGTTGTTAGGTAGTCGCGAAAAGGCTTTCAACGACTAGCACGGCGGCTCCGGGATTAGAGTTATTTGTTCATTTTCATTTAAAAGTGATGGCGCTGGCCGCAAAAGAGTCCTTATTTTTTTCGCCAACCTTCGAGAATTGCCATACGGTTCGTCGAAACTGGCTCCGTTGCGATACAGGATATATGCCGCCACGATGAAGATGATCCCTGCGAATATGCTATTGAAGGCGTTCATGTATGCACTCAATCGCGTGGCGAGCATCATTCCGAATACCCCTCCTATGATGCCACCTCCGATAAACTCAGCTGCAAGCCACCAGTCGATTAGACCGGAACTGGCATAGTTCAAAGCCGTGGCCTGTCCGAAGGCCCCCACGGAGAGAAGGGACGTGCCGATTGCGTTGATCATCGGCATACCTGTTGCCAACATCAAACCGAGCACAATCAGGAAACCCCCGCCGATACCGAAGAATCCGGATGCTGCGCCAGAGGCAAGAGCTATAGCTGCTGTAACGAGACACATTCTTAAATCGATCGGGCGGCACTCGACGTCCAATCTCTTTTTGGGCTTCAACATGAACAGCCCAATGACGATCATGAGGATGCCGAACAGAAAGATGAGACGATCACCGTCTCAAGCTTTTCCAAGACTGGAACCGATAAGTGCCCCGATAACGCCTAGTGCTGAGAAGACAGCGCCACAGCGCCACCAGACGTGCCCCTTCAAGGCATGGCTCGTAAAATTCGCGAACGCGTTGAACGAAACCGCAAGTGCACCCCTACCGATGGCGACATGGGGCCGGCTCACACCGACAACATACAGGAGCAACGGTGTCGCAAGAATGGAGCCGCCGCCACCGAGCAATCCCAGCATAAAGCCGACAATACCGCCAGAACCTATTGCCAAAAAGATAGAATTGCTCAACTCTGCCTGCTCCAGATTCTGTCGTGCACGATCATCCCGACCAGCATGGCAATGACGAAGAGAACAGTTTGAGGCAGCCCCATCGACAATGACGCGATAGCGGGACCGGGACAGAAGCCGCCAATACCCCATCCCAGACCGAACAGTGCCGAGCCAATGATAAGAGGGGCATCGATCCGTCGACGCGTTGGCACATGAAAACTGTCGTCGAATGTTGGATGCTGCATCCGCTTCGTTATTTGAACACCAATGGAGGCGACGATAACCGCGCCACCAAGAACAAAGGCAAGACTTGGATCCCATACGCCGAAAATGTCGAGAAAGCCTCTTACACGAACGGGATCGAGCATTCCAGACATAGACAGTCCAAAACCGAAAATGGCACCTGAGGCAAGAGCGCTGCAGAATTGATAAAACTTTAGGTTCATAGCCCCAGACCTCGCAGCACAGTAACAGCAATCACTCCTGTTCCCAGAAAGGTAGCAACCGCTGCAATTGATCGCGGTGACAGACGAGCCAGCCCCATCACACCGTGCCCGCTCGTGCAGCCAGATCCCATGCGCGAACCGAAGCCGACAAGAAGTCCGGCGACGATGATCAGTGGCCACCCAGTAGTAATTTGAACGGTGGGCCAGGTGCCGAAAACGGTCAGATAAAGAATCGGCCCGATTACCAGTCCCACGACGAACGCAAGGTTTGTTAACGACGCGCTTCTCTGTAAAAGTCGCCCGACGATTCCGCTTACTCCAGCAATCCTGCCGTTAAGGATCAGAAGCATCGCTGCTGAAATGCCGATTAGCGTCCCGCCGATAAGCGAGGATAGATAAGCGATCATTCTACGTTCTCCTCGCAGAAAATGTCATAAAGGGAGGCGACCAGTTTCGCTGCCTTGTCTTCTGTGAGGCGATAAAAAATCTGTTTTCCATCGCGTCGCGTTTCGACTATTCCGGAGTTGCGCAACACTGTCAGGTGCTGCGACAGGTGCGGTTGACCAACCCCGATTTTTTCTTCAAATTCACCTACGGAATACTCGCCTTCCACAAGGCTGCAAACGATCATCAGACGCGCTGGATGGGACAGTGTCTTGAGCAGGTCTGCCACTTCGCCCGCGCGCAGAGATAGTTCAATGGAAGATCGCCCCGCTTTCATTATTGCCATCCTGTCCACGATCATTCCCATGCGGCCCCTTCCAACGCGTCCAGTGGAAACTTCAGATAGCGCTTACCGTTGGCTTCTGGCTCAGGCAGTCGCCCACCACGTGTGTTCACCTGCAGCGCATGCAGGATGAGCTTTGGCATTGGCAGCGTTTTGTCGCGCTTGGTCCGTAAGGCAACGAACGCTTCTTCCGATACGCCCGCCAGGTGCGGATTGTGCTTCTTTTGAACAGCCCCTGTGCTTTCCCACCGAGGCTCACGACCGCACGGCTGGTAATCATGTCCGGTGAATAGCCGCGTCTCATCGGGAAGTGCTATGATATTCTGGATTGACTCCCACAATGCTCGCGCATCGCCGCCGGGAAAATCGGCCCGCGCCGTACCGCTGTCTGGCATAAAAACTGTGTCATGCACAAAGGCGGCATCGCCCACCACGTAAGTGATGGAGGCGAGCGTATGCCCCGGCGAGAACAGAACCCTGGCATCAATGGAACCGATCTTGAACGTCTCGCCATCGGCAAACAGCCGATCCCATTGTGAGCCATCGGTGGCAAGCTCGGGCCAATTATATATCCCCTTCCACAGCTTCTGAACGTCGGTTACATGCTCACCTATCGCTGTCTTGGCGCCGGTTTTCTGCTTGAGGTACTGAGCTGCGGAAAAGTGGTCGGCGTGTGGATGGGTGTCGAGAATCCATTCGACTGTCAGTCCACTATCACGGACGTATTCGAGAATTGTGTCTGCATTGATCGTCGCCGTTGACCCCGACTTTTCATCAAAGTCGAGAACGGGATCTACAATTGCGCACATACCGGTCATCGGATCGGACACCACGTACTGAACACTGGAGGTTCGCTTATCGAAAAAGCCTTTTACCCGCGGGCGACGGTCAGCGAAGCGTTTAAGCCATACTGCAGCGACACTGGTATCAAAGCCGATCTGATGTCCGAAGTGTACAATATCGTCAACAGACATGCGTCCGTCCAATACTTCACCGATGAGATGAAGGGTGAGCGAACACGTACCTGTTTTGCAATGCGCAAGCACGGGACCCTCCGATTTTCTGACCACCGTCTGAAACGCATGCACATCGGCTTCCGTGATCGTATTCATCGTGACCGGAATATATGCATAAGAAAGATCGCGTTTGTGAGCCACATCTCGTTCAGCCTGGTTTCCGGGCTGGTCTGCGCTTTCATTATCGGGACGGTTGTTGATTAGCGTTTTGAAGCCGCTTCGATCGAGTACACTGAGTTCTTGCGCGTTTGGCTGCGTTGATATCGACAGTTTCTCAGTTATTTTCGTGACGGGCATCTTTGCCTCCGACGTTAACATTATATATAATATATTATAATGTATAATGTATTATATATAATGTGAAGGTTTTCAAGCCTGCCTCGAAAATGCAGATTTTCAAAATCCGCGCAGGAGCTCTAACAAAAACGGCAAAAAGCCCGATCGCCGGAGAAGAATTCTATACTTCTAATTTTCAGGCCACTGGCAAAGGGTCTCGATAGAGGTATGATGATATGTATACAATGTCCGGAGGTACCTCAATGAGCCGATTACATACAGAGAACCACCTCGTATCCCGGATCGGATGGCTTCGCGCAGCGGTACTCGGCGCCAATGATGGCATTGTCTCAACGGCCAGCCTCATTATGGGCGTCGCATCTGCTTCAACGGGAACGACGCAGATAATGGTCGCGGGCATCGCGGGCCTTGTCGCAGGCGCGATGTCCATGGCGGCGGGAGAGTATGTTTCTGTCAGCTCTCAATCCGATACGGAGTTGGCAGATCTTTCCAGAGAGCGCAAGGAACTCGAAACTCAGCCCGAAGCAGAGCTCGATGAATTGATACAAGCCTATATTGATCGCGGCCTAGCCCCGGAACTGGCGCGGGAGGTGGCAATACAGCTGACCTCACGCAATGCTCTGGATGCACATGCCCGTGACGAACTGGGAATTGTCGAACACATGGAAGCACGGCCTGTGCAAGCAGCGCTGACCTCAGCGGTCACGTTCTCGATCGGGGCCGCCCTACCCTTACTGATGGCGGTCATCGCACCTCCCTCGATCTTGCTTTACGCGGTTGCTATCTCTTCCTTGCTGTTTCTGGCGTTTCTAGGTGCAATCGGCGCCAAGGCGGGAGGAGCTAATGTGCTTAAGGCGACCGTTCGTGTTACTTTTTGGGGTGCTTTGGCGATGGCAATCACGGCTGGTATTGGGGCCCTGGTCGGCACAGCGGTCTGACCGTCAATCTGAGTATTAAGGGAATACATATGTAAAGAAGAATTATCGTAGTCGGTGAGAGGCGGGACCTAAAATTTACTCATTCTGTAGGTCGGGAAGACTATGAAGATGCTGTTCTCGGTTGAAGATCGATCAAAAACAATCCTGCTGGTTTTTGCCTTGTGCGGACTTGTGATGGGGCTCGGCCTGCACTTTTCCGGCTACTCGTCGGGAGCACGGATAATCTGGGCAATTGCCACTTTGCCAGTGCTGGCATCTTTGCTCGTCGAGATTCTCCGGAGTTTATGCCGAAAGGAGTTTGGGCTGGATATCGTCGCCGCGATGTCTATGTCGGCCGCACTGGCATTTGGGGAAATGCTGGCGGCTTCGATTGTCGCCCTCATGTATACTGGCGGAGCCTTTCTTGAGAGCTTTGCCGAGGGACGAGCACGCCGTGAGATGCATGCTTTGCTGTCCCGCGCACCGCGAACAACAATGCGATATGTCGATGATCATCTCGAAGAGATTGCCGTTGAAACTATTCGTCCCGGTGACCGCCTTCTGATCCGTCAGGGAGATGTCATCCCCGTCGACGGAAGTATCACTTCCGTAAAAGCTTTCGTAAACATGTCTGCTTTGACGGGAGAGTCACTTCCGATTTCGCTTGCGTCGGGAGCAGAAGTGCTAAGCGGTTCAATGAATGCCGGCGATGCTTTCGATATCCTTGCTAAGCACGAAGTGAAGGATAGTACCTACGCTGGCATCGTTCGCCTCGTGGAAGAGGCACAGCATTCCAAGGCTCCAATGTCCAGACTGGCAGACCAGTGGTCTGTCGGCTTTCTGATCGTGACCGTCATAATCGCCTTCGGAGCATGGTGGTTCACGGGAGACCCGATAAGGTCGGTCGCCGTTCTCGTCGTGGCGACACCATGTCCTCTCATCCTGGCCGTGCCCGTCGCCCTTGTTGCGGGACTGTCGCGTTCCGCTCATTTCGGCGTGCTGGTAAAGGGTGCTCGTCCATTGGAGAACATGGCTCGTATCAACACGTTGGTGCTGGACAAGACTGGAACACTGACAGATGGCCGCCCACAAATTACTTCAATCAACGCGCAGCCAGGATTGAGTGAAAATGACCTACTGCGTTTCGCCGCCTCCCTTGACCAGGTGTCCAAACACCCAATGGCACAGGCTCTCGTGGTGGCCGCTCAGGAACGGGGTATAGAGATTGTAATACCGACCGACGTGAGCGAACTGGCCGGGGATGGTGTGACTGGCTTCGTCGATGGCAAAAGCGTCATTGTCGGCGGACACAGCTTCGTTGAGAGACAAGCCAACGCAAAGCTTATCGAAATCCCCAATGCTGAAGCTGGCGCAGTCCTGGTTGCAGTCGCAATAGACGGCAGGCTTGCGGGCTATATCATTATGGCCGATCCCTTGCGAGCCGATGTGATCGATACGTTACGCGGTATACGCAAGGACGGCGTAAAGCGAATAGTGCTGGCGACAGGTGATCGTGCTGCAGTGGCCAAACGCATCGCCAAGGGTTTGGGGCTTGATGCCATCTACTCCGAACTTTCACCCGATCAAAAGGTGCTGACCGTGCTCAGCGAGCGTAAGAACGGCCCCGTGATGATGGTCGGAGACGGGGTCAACGACGCGCCCGCACTTGCAGCGGCTGATGTTGGCGTTGCCATGGGTGCGAGGGGAGCGGCAGCCTCGGCAGAAGCGGCCGATGTCGTTCTTCTCGTAGATAGAATAGACAGACTTCGCGCCGGGATAGAAATTGCCAAGCAATCAAGGCGCATTGCTGTCGAAAGTGTTGTGGTGGGGATTGGTCTCTCTGTAATTGCCATGATCGCAGCAGCGTTCGGTTATCTAAAACCTGTTCACGGTGCATTGCTCCAGGAGCTGATTGACGTCGCTGTCATCCTCAATGCGCTTCGGGCGTTGAGAACCTCACCCAACATTGGCTAAAGGACGTCATTGTACACCAGAATGTGAACGGGTGCACATGGACGAAATCTGTCTGTCAGCAAATGTCGACCCAAAATTTTCACCTGGCTACAGTTTTGTCCAGATTGCCTCGCAAACGATATTGATCCCTATTTTCGCACTGAATGGCGACTTGCAACACGCATTTCATATTTTTTTCATAGAAAACGTCTGCGTGATAGATGCCCCACTTGTCTGCGCGGAATTTCGCTCCTCGCTCAGAAGCGTCTCATACCGCAGCACGTTGGCTGGACGCTTTGATCGATGCGCAACTAAAGGCACGAGAAAGCACGGACTATTTCGGCAAGTTGCTACTTTCCCTACAAAAACTGCCGGCTCGCCTTAAACAACATTCGTCTTCGTCATTATCGAGTTTATCAACAGCAGCTCGTGCGCAGTGTTTCCAGAGCCTGGGTGAAGATGGGTTTGAGCGACTGTTCCACGGAACTGCAATGCCCAATTTCAGAAAGCACCCAAATGCCGCTGAGCATCCAGATCTTTGATTGACAGCATCGTTATATCCGTTATTCTCGATATATGGAAAACGAAGCTGCAATTACGGCGTTGGCCGCCCTCGCCCAATCGACAAGGCTCGACACCTTTCGACTGTTGGTGAAACACGAACCAGACGGTATTCCTGCCGGTGAACTGGCGCGTATGCTGGATGTGCCACAGAATACAATGTCTGCGCATCTGGCGACATTGTCTCGTGCTGGACTCGTGAATGGCGAACGTCAGAGCCGCTCGATCATCTATCGCGCTGATCTCGACCGGTTTCGAGAACTGACCCTTTTCATGATCAAGGACTGCTGTGGCGGTAGTGCCGAGCTCTGCGCACCTCTTATAAAAAGTCTGACACCCTGTTGCGAACCGAAAGCGCTCACCCAGTAACACAAGGCCGCTGAATTCGGCCTTCCATAAACGGACTGATAAAATGAAAGACCGGATCTACAACGTGCTCTTTTTGTGCACGGGCAATTCCGCACGCTCAATTTTGGGCGAGGCAATTCTGAACAAGGATGGCGAAGGACGTTTTCACGCCTATTCGGCTGGTAGTCGGCCAAAAGGCGACGTTCATCCTCTCGCAATCAAGGAACTGGACGCTCTCGGCTATTCCACCGAGAATCTGAGCTCAAAAAGCTGGGATGTGTTTTCAGTTAGCGACGCCCCTCAGATGGATTTCATTTTCACCGTCTGTGATAACGCAGCCGGAGAAGCCTGCCCTGTCTGGATTGGCCATCCTATGACAGCCCACTGGGGCATTGAGGACCCTGCCGCTGTTGAAGGAAACGACGCAGAAAAGCAGCGCGCCTTTGCACAGGCGGCCCGTTTTCTGAAGAACCGGATATCAGCATTCCTGAGCCTTCCCCACGCCACGATAGACCGCATTGCGATTCAAAATCATCTGAAAGAAATCGGCACCATGGAAGGTAGCACACAGACAAATGTGGAGAATAACTGATGTCCACATTCGAACGTTATCTGACTGTCTGGGTGGCTCTTTGCATTGTCGCTGGCGTAGCTCTGGGCCATTTCTTTCCAACAGTATTCCATGCAATCGGATTTGCTGAAGTCGCCAGGGTCAACATTCCAGTCGCTATTCTCATCTGGCTCATGATCATTCCGATGTTGCTCAAGATTGATTTCAACGCCTTGAGACAGGTCACTGAGCACTGGCGTGGCATCGGCGTCACGCTGTTTATCAATTGGGCCGTCAAACCATTCTCTATGGCGCTTCTCGGTTGGTTGTTCATTGGCTGGTTATTTCGCCCTTATCTGCCTGCAGACCAGATCGACTCCTACATTGCTGGGCTGATTATTCTGGCGGCCGCCCCTTGCACGGCAATGGTGTTCGTCTGGTCCAACCTGACCAAGGGCGAGCCGCATTTCACGCTGTCGCAGGTCGCCTTGAACGACGCGATCATGGTTGTGGCATTTGCTCCTATCGTCGGGCTACTGCTCGGATTGTCGGCAATTACCGTCCCGTGGGATACGCTCGTTTTGTCGGTTGTCCTTTATATCGTCATTCCGGTGATTATCGCGCAAATCCTGCGCAGAAGCATTCTCGGCAGCGGGGGAGAACGAGCTTTCGATGCAATGCTCAGAACGCTACAGCCGCTGTCTCTGATTGCGCTTTTGACGACACTTGTTCTGCTATTCGGGTTTCAAGGAGAGCAGATCATCGCACAGCCCATGATCATTGCGATGCTAGCCGTCCCGATCCTCATCCAGGTCTATTTCAACTCTGGCCTGGCTTATCTGTTGAATCGCATTACAGGCGAGCAACATTGCGTCGCCGGTCCCTCAGCGTTGATTGGCGCGTCCAACTTCTTCGAGCTGGCAGTAGCAGCCGCAATCAGCCTTTTCGGCTTCTCATCTGGCGCAGCACTTGCAACAGTTGTTGGCGTTCTTGTTGAAGTGCCTGTCATGCTCTCCGTTGTCTGGATCGTGAACCGTTCCAAGGGCTGGTACGAACGCGGTTCCAATCAAAAGCCAGTCACCGAAACAGGAAAACTCTGATGTCAGTTACGATCTATCACAATCCGAACTGCGGCACGTCTCGCAACACATTGGCCTTGATCCGTGCCAGCGGCGAAGAGCCTGTTGTCATCGAATATGTACAACATCCGCCTTCGCGAGAACAACTGGTCGAACTGCTCACTGCGATGCAGATGACGCCTCGCCAACTCCTTCGCGAGAAAGGCACACCATATGCCGAGTTGGGGTTGTCCGATCTAAACTGGACCGATGATGAACTGGTCAACTTCATGATGGCGCATCCTATCCTGATCAATCGTCCAATCGTGGAAACGCCGCTTGGCACCAATCTGTGCCGTCCGTCAGAACTGGTTCTCGACATTCTGGAAAACCCGGTGTCTTCATTCACCAAAGAGGACGGAGAAGTCATCATCTATGAAAGAAAGTCGCGCTGACATGGACCTGCCGAACCTCGATCAGAATTCCTTCGCATTGCCCAACCTGGATGCACTACGCGCCGACTTTCCAAAGCATAAGCCTCGTATCCTTTTGCTCTATGGCTCACTTCGTGATCGTTCCTATAGTCGGTTTCTGACGCTGGAAGCGCAGCGCCTTCTCGATGCAATGGGCGCTGAAACGCGTGTCTTTCATGCCAATGGTCTTCCCTTGCCAGACGATGGTTCAGCAGAGCATTCGAAGGTTCAGGAATTGCGTGAGGCAATGCTTTGGTCTGAAGGCCAAGTCTGGACCAGTCCCGAACGTCATGGAGCCATGAGCGCTGTCATGAAATCGCAGATCGACTGGATTCCTTTGCCGGGTGGAGCAATTCGTCCGACGCAAGGCCGAACTTTGGCATTGATGCAAGTTTCAGGCGGATCGCAGAGCTTCAACGCCGTCAATCAGATGCGCATTCTGGGGCGCTGGATGCGAATGATCACCATTCCAAACCAGTCATCCGTCGCAAAGGCATGGCAGGAATTTGACGACGCTGGACGGATGAAACCCTCGTCGTTCTATGATCGCGTGGTCGATGTGATGGAAGAACTAATGAAGTTTACACTTCTGACGCGCGGCATCTCGCATCATCTCACAGACCGTTATAGCGAGCGCAAGGAAGAAGCGGCCAAACTCGAAAAGCGTGTTTCGTTGAAATCAATATGAGCGCTGAACGGCTTCCCATTGCGGCCTTTGCCGGTCTCGGATTGACCCAGAATATCGGTTACGGCACTTTATATTATTCCTTCAGCATTCTCGCGCCGTCCATGGCGCGGGACTTCTCCGTTTCCAACGAATGGATTTTCGGAGCGCTGTCGGTTGCTCTGCTAGCCGGGGGCTTTCTGGCTCCCTGGTTAGGCAAATGGATTGATCGTTACGGCGCAGGTCGCATGATGACGATAGGCTCGATACTGGCCGCCGTCTCTCTCATACTGTGTTCGCTTTCTCCAAATGCTTTGATGTTTGCAGGTGCGCTAACGATCATCGAAATCGCCGCAAACCTCGTCCAATATGGAACAGCCTTTGCATTATTGGTGCAATTAGCTCCAAATGTTGCCCAGCGTAGCATCACCTATCTGACATTGATTGCAGGCTTTGCCTCGACAATTTTCTGGCCCATTACAACAACCCTTCAACATTGGCTTACCTGGCAACAGACCTATTTGCTGTTCGCTTGCCTCCATTTGTTTCTCTGCGTGCCGGTACACCTTTTGCTCGCGCGTTCTATTGCAAAGAGTGGTCGGAAACGATCAACGAATGAAACAGTCACAACCGCCTTTTCAGGTGATCTGCCTGCCCATCAACGGCGCAAAGGTTTCGTACTGGTACTCGTGGCATTCTCGACGCAGGCTCTCGTTGCAGCGGCCATTCTGGTCCATATGGTGCCGATGTTGAGCGCGCTCGGTCTTGCAGGTTCTGCAGCATTTATTGGCGCGATATTCGGACCTTCTCAGGTAGCCAGCCGCCTGATCAACATGCTCGGTGGCAAAAACCTCGCTCCGATCAGTCTGGCAGTAATCTCTGCCTCCTTGATGGGGCTAGCCCTCATTGTTCTGCTATTCGGAGCCCCATCCATTATTGCGACGATGATGTTTGCCTGTCTTTTTGGCTTCGGAAACGGTCTATTCAGTATTGTCTCCGGAACGTTGCCGCTGTCTCTATTCGGCAGTGACGGCTACGGTGCCATGCAAGGCAAGATCATGTCAGCCAGACTAATCATTTCGGCCACTGCGCCATTCGCGATGGCTTCCAGTATAACGAACGTTGGTGCGAGCTGGAGCCTTACTATTCTGGCTCTTACTGCCGCTTTAGGCGTCGCGTTTCTCACAGGATTGAAGTTGCTTCGTTGATGTCTGCTTACAGGCAAATGTGGTTGGAACGAAACCACGGCAGTAAAGCGCAATTCGCCCAACCCGGAAGCATCAAGCTGATCGATACAGTAAAAATCGAGGCCCAAGCCAAGCCGCAGACCCCCCATCCAAACCATCGAGGGACTTTCTGCTATGTCCACATCGCCTGCTTCTGCCAGTTTGCCGGGCGTGTAATTCGTTCATCGCCGTGACATAGTCACTTGATATTATCGAAATTCGATAACGATACTCGATGGAATGGATGCATTGGATCATGTGGGCATATGGAACATCAATATCTGCTGAATGGCCTCATTCGCCTTCACGTTCTGCATCATGCGACCGAAGGCGAGGGGCTCTGTCGCAAATTTTTTAGCGGGTTATAGTCTGCCTTCTCTGCGGACACACTTATGCTGCGAGTTCCGCAAAGACCTCGAATGGCGAGCGGTTGTCATTTGCAAATTGGTTCTTGCGGATCATATGTGCGACTTCGATGCCTGCGATTGTTGCTGAAGCTGAATGCAACGCTTTGAAGCCCATCATCGGCTTTGTGATCCGCTTGATGAACCGATGATCCTGCTCAAGGATGTTATTGAGATATTTGACCTGAAGAATTTCAATCATCTTGCTGTGCCCCGTGATTTTCAGGATATTGTTTACAGCCTGGGCTCCGGCGAGATTGGCGCCGCTTTTATCAATGACAATCTTCGTTGGGATGCCGTTGCTTGCCATGGCCTTCTTGAAAAAACGCCGTGCAGCACCGAGATTTCGGCGTTCAGAGAGCATGAAGTCCAGAGTTTGACCATCACGATCAACCGCCCGATATAAATATGTCCATTTCCCTTTGACCTTTATATAGGTCTCGTCAATACGGGTTCTGTCGCAAAATTTTGTGCTGGTTAAGTGCGCCTTATCACTGGGCACAATTATGCTGCAAGCTCTGCAAAGACCTGAAAAGGCGAATGGTTGTTGTTTGCGAATTGGCCTTTGCGGATCATATGTGCCACTTCAATGCCCGCGATTGTCGCTGATGCGCTGTGAAACGCCTTGAAGCCCATCATTGGCTTGGTGATCTTCTTGATGAACCGATGGTCTTGCTCAAGAATATTGTTGAGATATTTCACCTGAAGAATTTCAAACATCATGCCGACACCAGTGATTTTCAGGATCGTGTTTGCAGCCTGTGCACCGGCCAGGTTAGCCCCGCTTTTATCAATGACAACCTTGTGCGGAACACCATTGCTTGCGATGGCTTTTTTAAAGAAACGCCTTGCCGCACTAAGATTTCGGCGCTCAGAGAGCATAAATTCCAAGGTTTGGCCGTCACGATCAACAGCCCTATACAGATAGGTCCATTTCCCTTTGACCTTTATATAAGTCTCGTCAATACGCCATGAGCCAAGAGTTAAACGCTTACGTTTCTGTGCCTGCTCTGCAATCTGTGGAGAATATCGTACAACCCATCGGTTCAGTGTTGCATGGTCAACATCGACACCACGTTCAGCCATGATTTCCTGAAGATCGCGATAGGAAACTGGATAACGGACATAAAAGAACACAGCATAAAGAATGACACTTGTGGGGAAATGAGCTCCCTTGAAATCCACTGTCACCCGCTAAGACCTCATGCAGTTTCCCGTACTGATAATGACATAGATCACCAAAAGTGAAAAATTTGCGACACAGCCAGATCAATTGTTGGGTCCGGTGTCTAGGAAAATACCTTAGCTTCCCGAGGACAGTTTCATGAAATCTGTCGGCTTCTGTCAGAAAACTCTCACTTTACCGCCAACCCGGGCGCGCTTGTAAAGATCAATCACATCACTATTGGTTATGCGAAAGCAACCGGACGACGCGGCAGTCCCTATGGTTTCCGGCTTATTGGAGCCATGGATGCGATAAAGCGCTCTTGCACCAAGCGGATTATCGGGACCGCCAGCCATATGAGCGGGCAGGTCGGGCCTGTGTTCCCGCATTGATGCAGGTGGACGCCAGTCGGGCCATTCGCGCTTGGCGGTGTGGTCTGCCCCCATCGGGTGATCCGGGTTTACTGTTAGTGCATGCTGGGTCGACTTGCCACTGTTGGTGTTGACGCTGGGCCATTTTGTTTAGGCCAGACGACTGTTTCGGGTGCCGGTGGCTTGTAGCCCAGTGATGAATGTGGCCGCACTGTGTTGTAATGCTGTCTCCAGTTTTCTATGATGATCTTCGCTTCCTTGAGCGTGTAGAAGATTTCGCCGTTGAGCAGTTCGTCACGGAGTTTCGAGTTGAAGCTCTCGCAATAGCCGTTTTCCCATGGACTGCCCGGCATGATGTAGGCGGTTTTGGCACCGACTGCTGCGATCCACTCCCGAAGTGCTTTGGCGATGAACTCCGGGCCATTGTCCGAACGAATATGGGTGGGGATGCCGCGTAGGATGAAGAGGTCGGAAAGCACGTCGATAACATCGACTGCCTTCAGCTTTCTCTCGACCCTGATGGCGATGCATTCCCGCGTGAACTCATCAATCACGTTGAGCATGCGGATTCTCCTGCCGTTGTGCGTCCGGTCCTCGACAAAGTCGTAGGACCAGACATGATTTGGGTATTCCGGTCGAAGCCGAATGCACGAGCTGTCGTTCAGCCACAAACGGCTGCGTTTCGGTTGCTTGTGCGGCACTTTCAGCCCCTCCCGCCGCCAGATGCGCTCAACCCGCTTGACGTTCACGATCCAGCCAGCCTGGTGCAGCATCGCCGTGATGCGACGATAGCCATAGCGACCATATTGGAGGGCGAGCGCTGTGATGTCCGCAGTCAACGCTGCTTCATCATCCGGGGTCTTGGCGATCTTGCGCTGCGTGGAACGATGCTGACCCAAAACTCGGCACGCCCGTCTCTCGGACACCTTCAGTTCATTGATCACATGGTCCACGCAAGCGCGGCGACGGGAGGGGCTCAGAAGTTTCCCTTGGCAGCCTCGGCAAGAATCATCTTATCCAGCGTGAGATCAGAAACAGCCCGCCTCAGCCGGGCATTCTCTGCCTCCAGTTCCTTCAGCCGCTTTACCTGATCGCCCTTCAAGCCACCGTATTCGGAACGCCATCGGTAATATGTAACTTCTGTAACGCCTATCGACCGGATCGCTTCCGCCATCGATTTTCCTTGCGCATGTAGAACGTCAACCTGACGAAGCTTCGTGACGATCTCTTCTGCCTTATGTCTTTTCGCTGCCATTTCAATGTCCTTCTACGGCTCATAAGCCATACTTCATGAAGGATCACTTTTCAGGGGGCAGACCAATTCGCATCGAGCCTTTGCTACCAACGACGTGCACGGCAAGCCGCGTGTAGATTTACGCTTGGGCTAGTGTACGGATTAACTGTCTACGAAAACAAGATGGCCGGTGAGAAATGAATGTCTCACCGGCCACAACTTTGCTCAATAGGGCTTAGAACTTTACGCTAAGCTTGGCCTTACCCGAGTTCTGATTAAAGCTCGAACCATATTGGCCGGAATATTCAAGACCCAGCGTCGTCTGATTGCCCAGATCAATATCAAGGCCAGCCTTGATAATCGCGGTGTCCTTCGCAATTGGTGCACCGGCCAATTCAAATACCGTTCCGGCATCGAACGAGGCTGCTGTCGTCGGAATGGTATCGCCATAGGCGTGCTGCCAGCCAGCCGTACCGTTAAGCCTTGCATTCATACTGCCGAATACGACTGGAGCAGAAGCCCGAAGACCAATTGTGGTAAACGTGGTTGTCGCCGTTTCTTTTCCAATCCGGAGCGCGGCATTCCCCCCATGTTCATCGAACCGCCCAGTTTGCAGGCGCACCACCGCAACATTTGCAAATGGCTCAATCGCCGTTCCGTTCACATCAAAACGATGCGAGAGTTCGCCGAATGCCTGAAAGGTGTCTGCGCTGTAATCGGCATCAAGACTTTCTGAAAAGCCCGGGAAAGCGACAAGGCGATCAGTTTCGATCTTGTGCCAGCTATAGGCAAGACCTGCCTTGAGCGCAGTCGCGCTCCACTGGGTGCCCCCATAGATACCCAGATGATAGTTGTCACTGTGGCCAGACGAGTTGCGATCATTCACATCGAAACTGGTGCGGCTATAGCCCGCGAGAGCGCCCAGCCTCCAATTCTCGACGACTTCCGCGTCATAGCCTGCAACAAAGCCGCCCGTTGATTGCTTCAGCTTGCCAGCATTTCCATCCGCGCCGGTTTCACTCCACTGGCCAAGTGCCTGTCCCCAGATCGCGGCGCGCGGTGCCGAAACCTGCGATGAAGCCATGTCTGTTGCGACGGATGATGAGGCAGCACTCTGCCCACTACCGCCAAACGCCGCGTCAACGCGTTCCATGACGGCATTGCGAATGATCGAGCTGTCATTGATGATCGCAGTTCGCATCGATGCATGAACTTCACCTGAGAGTGCATTGAATGCGCGACGCGCATTGTCTTCGTTGTCCTGCATGACGACCGTGTCGTAAACAGCATTGCCAGCACCAAGCGCTTCGACAGCGACAGCTACCGACTTCTGATTGCCTGTCTTTGCCGTAGCAGCGAAGTCGATGTCGTTGCGTGCGATGTTGAGGTAGACTGCGTTGGGATCATAGGCCAGGCCAAGATCGACGAAAGGCATGTTCTGGCTCAAATCGCCAAACGTACCCACGATGCCGCCTTCAGCACTTAAAATGGTGTAGCTCTTGCCGGGCATATAGGTGCCGGCGGCTTTTTCTATATAGACCTTCGCGCCACCAAGCGTCGCCGTTCCACTCACATCGATGCGATCGCTTTTACCGGAAGCATCAATTTCCGCAACGTAATTGGCTCCCGCATCAAAGGCCAGATTGCCATCGACCTTCAGCGTGCCGATAGAATTGCCCGGTGCGATGATACTGCCAGCGCCGGCATAAAGGCCTCCGACTGAACCTGCGCCAGCCAGATATGCGCCGTTTTCAACGCTGGCTGTGCCGACAAGGAATGCACCTGAATGGGATGCATCGCCAATGACCAGCCCACCTTCTTTCACAGTCGTGCCGCCTGTATAGGTGTTGGCACCGTTCAGGACCAGAACACCAGTGCCGGACTTCGTGAGACTGCCAGTACCATCAATATTGCCGTCGAAACGGGTATTGGCGGACTGGTCTACGGTCAGAGCTGCCGAGCCGAGGCTCAATGTCCCGCCCTCGCCCATCAGCGACGACATGCTCACATTGAAATTGTTGAGATCGAGCTTGCCACCATTCACCGAGAAGGCCGTATTGTCGACGAATGCCCCGTCCACGCCAGCCTGAAGCACTCCGCCTTCCACCAAGGTTCCGCCCGTGTAGCTGTTTGCCTGGCCCAGAACGAGCGTACCGGCTCCGCGCTTGAGCAGCGCCCCCTCTCCTGTGGCTTGCTGCAGCAGCGTCACGCGGTTGTCTGCATCCGCGATGTCGATCCATCCAAGTCCCTCAAGGGACACGGTGCGATCCAGCGTTTTCATGTCGCTGCCCGTTATACGCAGACCGCCATCAATGAGACGCAGCCGAGCATCGGCATTGCCAAGAGCCGCATCTTCGCTGACGAGGATCGTCCCGCCGTCGGTGACAGCCGTTTCACCGATAAAGGAATGATCGTCGATACAATAGTCCTTGATGGCCTGCTGGAAGCGCGCATCCGTGCTGTCGCAGTTCAGCAATGTCTTCTTTTCGTCAAGCGTCAGATCGGTCAGAATCGGTTTGCCATTGGCATCCGAAATCTGGCCCAGATAGAGATCCCTGCGTTGATTGTTTCGGGTTAGAACAAATTCCTTGTTCTTTTCCGCGAAGCCGTAAGCATTGGCGCCCCAAACGAGACGCGTTTTGCTCGTTTCATTTTCCGAGTAAGTCTGGAGCTGCGGGCCAACCCATCGAAAATCATGCGCAACGGGTTCATGGTCGGAGATCGCTTCCGGCTGACGGCCCGGCCGAGTGACTTTTACGTCCTTGATCACTCCGGTGTAGGGATCATTGGGATCATCCACAATCTCATACCATTTTCCGAATGGCCGCGAGACGAGGAAATGATCGATCTTGGCACGGTCCCAGCTCGCCCAGGTATTGGTTGCGTCCTCGCCTGCCGACGGCCATGTGGTGCTGCCATCGTTGAGATCATGCGGCCTGAAGTCTTCGCGGACCGCATCCGTCTGGAGCAGCATGTACTGCTTCTTGAGCACATTCATCGTAACCGGCGTGTTGTTGGCAACCGCATAGGTTTCGTCTTGCAGCCCGACATTCTTCCCGGCCTTGTAGGCGGCGGAAAGAGCGTCGCCCCATTGCTTCCACGACAGGGTGTCGATGTCCTGTCCGACATATGCTTCCTGAATGACCGAACGCATCGTCTGCTGATCGGCGTTGAGAACATATTGCCGCGTCAGATCGCGATAAAAGGTGTTGCCGTCAGATTGCTGCATCAGTCTGATCTGCGCATCGATGTGATGAAGGCCGCGCTCGGAAACATCCCCCGCATTGAAGTCGCCCATGACCATGATCGGCTGGGTGGCTCCTTTTGCCCATGTGTTGAGGGCTTGGGCTTCATTCACGCGACCGGTCGATCCATCTGCATAATCGAGATGAACCGTGCCGATGAGTGTCTGCGGACGGGAGCCCTGGGCGTCCAGCTGAGTATAGCTGACATAGCGACCTTGCGTATTTCCGCCCAGATTGATCGTGCCGAATTTGCCCGGCAAACGGGAAATGATACCCACATCGCCGACCTGCACATTACCGTAAGTGCCGCGACCCGCAGTTTGAAGGAAATCCGGTATGCGCGTAACATAGGTACTACCGTTGACTTCCTGCATCCCGAGCACGTCGAAATTGGCTGCTGCCATAAAGTCCGCTGTCAATTCCGGGTTCTGTTTGAACTTGTTCCAGATGTTGATCGTCATGACGCGAATGTCATAGCTATCGGCTGCGCGCGCCGGAGCGGCAGCAATTCCTGCGACTGCGACACCGCATAAAAGCTGCGCAGTCAGAGCCAAAAGTTTTCCGTTGCGTTTGGTCGTCCCCGTTACCATCCCTCGGTCCTTTTCCTGGAAGATGCTTCCATTTCATCAATGTGACAGCCGGATTGATCATCCAACTTCAATCGATGCTGAAATGACAGAGTTCAATGTCACTTTTATTACATTTTACTCCCGACCGGGATGCGAGGACTCCAAAACCTGCGGTCCTTAATAGTAAATGTCATTAATATTACATTTTTATTCGCTAATCGATTCACCCAGATATTGCTATTTTAACCCCACGATTTCCTCGCCTCATTCAACCTGGAAATGAGAGATGGATCTGAGTGATCAGGCGCATAAGGACATAACGACAACCATGAGCGAACTTTCCGGTCCCGGTGGCAACAAGAAGGAAATCCGGCAGCAGGCGTTGTTGCAATGGATTGAAAACAGCCATTATGTTTCTCTTGAAGAGATCGCAGAACGGTTCCATGTCACCACTCAGACGGCGCGGCGCGACATTGCGGACCTGGAACATAGGGGCAAAGTCCGGAAACTGCATGGCGGCGTGTCGCAACTGACGCCACTCGATCCCGTGACCTACCGTCAGCGCAGACATGATCGGGCCGACGAGAAGGTGCGAATTGCCGAAGCTGTCGTCGCGCTCATTCCCGATGGCGCCACTGTTTTCCTCGATACCGGCACAACATGCGAAGCGATTGCCAATACCCTTATCAGCAGAGAGCGCCTGCATGTTGTCACATATAGCCTGCGATCAGCAGCCATTATCAGTGAGAAAACAGATTTCACGCTCGCTGTTCCTGGTGGCTTTGTTCGACCCATCGATGGCGGGATGTTTCAGGAAGATACACCGGAATTCATCCGACGCTTCAAGTTCGACTATGCAATCATTTCCGTCAGCGGCGTTGATGATGACGGTGATCTTTGTGACGACGACCATACGGAAGTGGCTGTCGTTTCAGCCGCATTGCGACAAGCGGCACACAAGCTGCTCGCAGTTGACAGCTCAAAATTTGGCAAACGAGCGATGGTCAGACTTGGATCGGTTCACGACATTACGACCGTGATCACCAATGAAATGCCTGCCCCTGCTCTATCAGCCGTTCTGAAAAAAGCCGCCGTTCATATCCATCTTGCTCCCGAACCTGACTGAAAATCAACCATATTCACAACCCGTAACTTTGGTTTGCCCGTCACGGTTTTATAATTGCGACATCCCGGATCAACGCGCTTGAGACAGAAGGAGTTTAAGTCGAGCAGATAGACACCGCAAACCAGCAAGAAAGCGCTATAGTTGGCATATTCTCGGGAAAACGCGGAGGCTCGCCTGCATCTGAACCAAGCCCGCCAATGATCAGAGCAGGAACCGCGACCGAAGGATAATCCTCGAGTGCTTCGCGCAACATGTCGATGCAGCCGACCACCAGGCTGACCCTGCTGCCTGCTGCTAGTCACAGCGCACTCGGAATCGATGAACGCACGTTCACCCACCGACAATGCCTAAAACGGAGTGGCTGCTTTCGACACTTCGGATGGTAGGTCCAACGCTGAAACGAACATGCAAAACTTCGACCGACTACCTCGCAACAATCTTATAATCTATCGCTTTCTTTCAGAAGCCAGGCCGATGTGATCTGTGCGGGCGTTGCGCCTTTCTCATCGGTGAATTTGACGAAAGACGCGGAGATGGTGCAGACGGGACACCGCTTGTCCCGTATTACGCTTGTCGGATGATGTGTTAGCTATCGCTGCCTTCTTCTGAGGCCAATACAACCGTCAATCCATTCCACTTTCTCAACAGACTTCGAGCTTTGTAGATCCGCCAATACGATATCTCGTAGCTCTTGCGGCATGTCTGCAGCCCGTGGATATTGTCCCTGTCGACTTATGTGCATCAGGAGCTGTTCACAGAGCGCCAATATTTCTCCATTCGCATTGAGCAATCTCATGAACACATGCAAACGCTTACAATCAGCATCGATCAGGGTCAGCTCTACCTGCAATGTTTCATCTGCATGGCACTCTTTCAGATAGCCGATACGGCTGTCGAGCGTGTAGAGCGTGGCCTTATTTGCCTCGCGATAGGTAGCATCGATGCCAATTCGATCCATATAAGCGGTCGCCGCATCAGAAAAAACAATGGCATAGGCATAGTCCCCCATATGCCCATTATAGTCGATCCAATTCGATGAGACTGTCGTGCTATAGGTGAATAAAGCGCCGTTCATTCTCACTTCCTCCGTTCAAACCAGGCATAGAACTCTCCGACGATACCTTTACGGAAGAGGATGACGCATGCCATGAAGATGAGGCCAGTGACGATTGTGACTGGGAAGTCGGATGTTGCGAGATAGTTCTGGAGGGCGACGACGAAGGCTGCGCCGACGATGGGTCCGATCAGCGTGCCGATGCCGCCAAGCAGCGTCATCAGGATGACCTCGCCCGACATCTGCCAGCCAACATCGGTCAGCGTTGCAAACTGGAAGACGAGCGCCTTCATGCCGCCTGCAAGGCCCGCAAGGCCAGCCGACATGACGAATGCGGCCAGCTTGTACTGATTGACGGAATAGCCGAGCGATATGGCGCGGCTTTCGTTTTCGCGCACCGATTTCAGGATCATGCCGAAGGGCGAGTTGGTGATGCGCCAGATGGCGAAGACCCCAAGCACGAACACGGCCAGCACGAAGTAATACATGTTCATCTGGTTGTTGAGATCAATGAAGCCGAACAGATATCCGCGCGGCACGCCCTGCAAGCCGTCCTCGCCATGGGTGAAGGCCGCCTGCAGGCAGAAGAAGAAGAACATCTGCGACAGCGCAAGCGTGATCATGGTCGAATAGATGCCCTGACGGCGAATGGCCAGATAGCCGATGACAAGGCCAAGCGCTGCGGCGGCAAGAACGCCGAGGATCAGCCCCACTTCCGGCGTCACGCCCCATTCCTTCACCGTATGCGCGGTGATATAGGCAGCGCCCCCGAAGAAGGCCGCATGGCCGAACGAGAGAATGCCGGTATAGCCAAGCAGAAGATTGAAGGCAGAGGCAAACAGCGCAAAACACAGCATCTTCATCAGGAAGATCGGATAGACCACGAAGGGTGCGGCGGCCAGTGCGATGATGGCGATGACGAGAATGACCGCCGACAGGCTGTTGATCGCAGGCTTGCGGGATGAAGCGGTGCCTTGGCTTGCAGCCGTTGCTTTAAGAGCGGTATCAGCCATATCAGGCCTCCTTCCCGAACAGTCCGGCGGGTCGCACCAGAAGGACGATAGCCATGATAACGAAGATGACGATGCTGGAGGCTTCCGGATAAAAGACCTTGGTGAGCCCTTCTGCCAGCCCCAGCACATAGCCGGTAATGATGGCGCCGAGGATCGATCCCATGCCGCCGACAACCACCACGGCAAAGACCACGATGATGATGTTGGAGCCCATCAGCGGGCTGACCTGATAGATCGGGGCTGCCATGATGCCGGCCACGCCTGCAAGACCCGCACCCAGCGCATAGGTGAAGGTGAGAAGCAGCGGCACATTGATGCCGAAGGCTTTGACCAGTGTCGGGTTTTCGGTGGCGGCGCGCAAATAAGCGCCAAGCTTGGTCTTTTCGATCAGAAGCCAGGTGCCAAGGCAGATGATCAGCGAGGCCACGACCACCCAGGCGCGATAGTTCGGCAGGAACATGAAGCCGAGATTATGCCCGCCAGCCAGCGATGGCGGCACCGCATAGGGCTGTCCGGCAGCGCCATAATAATAACGGAACGTGCCTTCGATCACGAGGGCAAGGCCGAAGGTGAAGAGCAGGCCATAGAGCGGATCGAGATTATAAAGCCGTGACAGCGCCACGCGCTCGACGATCGCCCCGCCAAGACCGACGATGATCGGGGCCAGAACAAGCGCTGGCCAATAGCCGATGCCAAGCCAGCTCAACAGCAGATAGCCGACAAAAGCGCCCAGCATATATTGTGCGCCATGGGCAAAATTGATGATGCGCAACAGCCCGAAGATGATGGCAAGGCCAAGGCTCAGCATGGCATAGAACGAGCCATTGATGAGGCCAACCAGCAACTGCCCGAGAAGCGCCTGCAGGGGAATACCGAAGATCATTGTCATGTCAGACTCCCAAGGCTTCGTTCAGGGCTGCCATGCGGTCGGGCAGCTCGGCGGTCGGGAAGTTCTCCGTCACCACGCCATGATCCATGAGATAGAAGCGGTCTGCGACCTTGGCGGCAAAGCGGAAGTTCTGCTCGACCAGAAGGATGGTCATGCCGCGCTTCTTCAATTCCACCAGCACATCGCCGATGCGCTGCACGATGACAGGCGCCAGACCTTCGGTCGGCTCGTCCAGCAGCAGCACCTTCACGCCGGTGCGCAGGATGCGCGCAATGGCCAACATCTGCTGTTCGCCGCCCGACAGTTTGGTGCCAGGGCTGTTGCGCCGTTCATGCAGGTTCGGGAAAAGCGCGTAAATCTCGTCCAATGACATCAGGCTCTGCTCGCCTTTTGCGACGACCGGCGGCAGCAGCAGGTTCTCATGCACGCTGAGCGAGGCGAAGATGCCGCGTTCTTCCGGCACGAAGCCCAGACCCGCATGGGCGATGCGGTGCAAGGGCACGCGCATGATATCCCGACCGTCCAGCGTGATCGTGCCGGTACGCTTGCGGATGATGCCCATGATGGCGCGCAAGGTTGTCGTCTTGCCGACGCCGTTGCGGCCCAGAAGCGTGATGGTTTCGCCCGGCCAGATGTCGAGATCGACGCCATGCAGGGCATGGCTTTCGCCATACCAGGCATTCAGTCCGCGCACGGACAGGAGCGGTTGGCCTTTATTCATGTTCGGTTCCCATATAGGCGGTGCGCACGCGCTCGTCCTTCGAGACGTCGGCATAGCTGCCGGAGGCGAGGATCTCGCCGCGTTGCAGCACCGTGACATGGTGGGCGATATCGGCCACCACCTTGAGATTGTGTTCCACCATCAGCACGGCGCGATCCTTCGCGACATCGGCAATGAGGGCGGCGATGGTGTGGACGTCTTCATGGCCCATGCCGGCCATCGGCTCATCGAGCAGCAGCACTTTCGGATCGAGCGCCAGTGTGGTGGCGATTTCCAGCGCGCGCTTGCGGCCATAGGAGAGATCGGCAGCCAGTGCATGACGGGCATCGGCAAGGCCGACGCGTTCCAGAAGCTCGATGGCTCTCGCGTCCAGCCGGTCCAGCGCCGAGAGCGCACGCCAGAATTGCGTGGCAAGGCCATTCGGGCGCTGCAACGCCACCTTGACGTTTTCCAATACGGTCAGATGCGGGAAGGTGGCCGAAATCTGGAACGAGCGCACCAATCCCATCCGCGCTACTTTGGCCGGATCGGTTTTGGTGATCGTTTCGCCCAGAAGCGTGATCTCGCCGCTTGTCGGCTGCAAAAACTTGGTCAGGAGATTGAACACCGTCGTCTTGCCAGCCCCGTTCGGGCCGATCAGCGCATGAACACGGGCATGTTCCACATCAAGATCGACATTCTTCACCGCGTAAAAGCCGCCAAACGACTTGCCAAGTCCCCGCGCCGACAAAACATGACGCCCAGAACCCTGCCGCGAATTATCCGAACCAGACGGCCCTGCCTCACGCAGAGCCGCATCTCTCACAGTCGAAGCTTCCATCCAATCAGCCTCTTACTGCTTTACCAATGGACAGCTGCCCTTATCGAGCGGACGGAACGCTTCGTCGCCCGGAATGGTGCGCAGAACTTTGTAATAGTCCCATGGTCCTTTGGATTCCTCAGGAGATTTGACCTGAACAAGATACATGTCGTGTACCATACGACCGTCTGCACGCAGCTTCGCATTGCGGGCGAAGAAGTCGTTGATATCCATCGTGCGCATCTTGTCGAGCACTACCTTGCCACTGGTGGACTTTGCCGCCTCCGACGCCTTGAGATAATTCATGACAGCCGAATAAACGCCAGCATGAACCATCGTTGGCATTTTGCCGTTCATTCGTTCGCCGAACCGCTTCGACCAGGCGCGGGTTTGATCATCATAATCCCAGTAAAAGCCGGTAGTGAGTGTCAGGCCTTTTGCCGTTTCAAGGCCGACACTATGGACGTCGGAGAGAAACAGCAGCATGCCCGCGATCTTCTGGCCGCCCTGAGTAATGCCATATTCATTGGCTTGCTTGAGAGCCGTCATCGTATCGCCCGACGAGTTGGCAAGAGCGATCACGTCAGCGCCCGATGCTTGCGCCTGAAGCAGGAAAGATGAGAAGTCAGTGGTTTCACGTGGGTGACGAACAGAGCCCACAACTTCACCGCCGCTTGCCTTGACAGCTTCTGTCGTATCCCGTTCCAGGGCATGACCGAAGGTATAGTCAACGGTAATGAAGTACCACTTCTTGCCACCTTCCTGCGTCATCGCGCGACCGGTGCCATTGGCAAGCGAATACGTATCCCAAGTCCACTGCGCCGTCGTTGGCGAGCAGGCTTTGCCCGTCAGGTCCGAGGAACCTGCGGTGGATGCCAGAAAAGCTACGTCCTTGTCGCGCGTGATTTCTTGAACTGCCATGGCGACCGACGATGTCGGCACATCGATAATGGCTTTGACATTCTTCTCGTCAATCCAGCTGCGCGCCAGCGTGGAACCGATATCCGGCTTGTTCTGATGATCGCCGACGATGACTTCGATGGACTCCCCATTCAACTTGCCCCCGAAATCCTCGACGGCCATCTTGGCCGCAACGACTGAGCCTTCGCCAGCAAGATCGAAATTCATGCCGGACATGTCCGTCAGCACACCCAGTCGAACTGGCTCCGCCAAAGCCGGGCTCGCAAGCATCATTGCGGCAAATGCACCCGAAAGCATCATTGATTTCATTGTCATGGTTTTCCTCCTCCCAAATAATAACGGTGTCAGCCCGACTGGCTGTTACTTTCTGCAATCAGCCTCGCCAGATAGAACTGGTCTGCTTCATAGGGCGCAGCCCAATTGGCGCGGTGTTCTTGATCAATGGCCCTCTTGGTCATCCGCAGGGCTAAAGGCGGGCATTCCGCAATTGTCTGCGCGAAGAGTTTTGCAGCTTCGACCGCGCCACCCGCAGGCGCAATCTTGTCGCAAAGCCCCATATTGAGCGCGTCCTGCTCGCCGATCCGCTCATTGGCGAAAAGCGCGCGCTTGGCACGTGTCGGACCGATAAGCGACGACAGGAGGGGCAAACCGCCCCAACCCAGCGTCATGCCCAGACGGACTTCGGGAAACTGAAAGAATGCGCCGTCAGCCATAACGCGAAAATCAGCAGCCAACGCGAGAATGCCGCCGCCACCAACAGCTGGGCCTTCGACCGCTGCGATGGTGATCTGCGGCAACAACCGCCATCGATCACACATGACACCGCCGAGCGACATAGCCGCGTGACGAGAAACGGCGTCCGCATTGTTGCGCCACAGATTATCGTCCTTCAGATCGACACCACCCGAAAAGCGACTTTCGGTGCCAGTAATAATAACGACCTGAACCGTGTCATCCGCCGATAACTCATCCGCCGCTTCTATGAGCGCCTTGATCGCTTCTTCATTGAGAGCATTGGCCTTGCCGCCACGGTCATAGCGCGCCACCGCAATCGGTCCTTCGCGCTGGATATCGACTATGGCCATTTCCATCCTCCCAATTGTTTTCGCTTTGACATACTACCGAGTATGTTGCATATTCCAAATAGGTTTGCAACTGCCCTCTTTTGAGGTTTAGTTGCGGCCCGGGTAGGAGGAATTCAGAATATGACGCCAGACCAGCGTGCGCTCGACCGCAACCATTCCGTGTTGCGATATCTTCTCGATCAATATGCAGCGGAGCGCCCCACAGCACCATTCGTGCATTTTTGGCCATCGACCGAATGGGATTACAAAACGACCCGGGACCGCGTTCGCCAGCGTGCGGCGACATTGAAATCCCACGGCGTGAAACGCGGCGATCACGTCCTTTGTTTTATGGGCAACGGGCCGGACCTACTCACCACCTGGTTCGCCATCAATTACATCGGCGCGGTCTATGTGCCGATCAACACCGCAGCCCTCGGTCGCCCGCTGGAACATATTCTGGATGACGCGGATGCGCCACTGATGGTCGCGCACGCCGATCTGGTAGAACGATTGCAGGAGGTCGCTCCGGGCAAACTGCGTAAAGTCTTGGTGGTCGAAGGTGTCGTAAACCACGCCATCTCTGGCGTGGAAATCCTGCCTTTGACTGACGTAGAAACCGTCAGCGAAACCGAACTCGTTCTCGACACGCCGATTGAGCCATGGGACACGCTTGCCATCATGTACACGTCGGGTACGACGGGCAATGCCAAGGGTGTCGTGACCTCTTATGTGCAGCTTTATACGATGGGGCCAGACGCCTTTGATTGCGTCGATGAAACGGACCGTTGCATGATCTGCGGTCCGATCTTTCATTGCGGTTCCACGCTCTATGTCTATGCAATGCTGGCGCGCGGACTATCGATTGGTATCATGCGCGAGTTCAAAACACAGCACTTCTGGCAAGCAGTGCGGGAAACAAACTCGACCTACTGTCTGTTGCTGGGTGTGATGGCCAGTTTTCTCTTAAAACAGCCGGTTTCATCGGATGATCGCAACCACCCGCTGCGTCGTGCCTTCATCACGCCATTTGGCGAAGACGGTCCATTATTCGCCGAGAGATTTGGCGTGGAGGCATGGACCATCTACAACATGACCGAAATCGCCAGTCCGCTTGTTGCCGGTCCCGGCATTACCCAAAAGGGCATCGCGGGGAAGCCGCGCCCCTGGTATCAGTTGCGTGTCGTCGACGAAAACGACATCGAAGTGCCGGATGGCACAGCTGGTGAACTTGTCATTCGCTCCGACCGTCCATGGGCTTTGATGAAAGGCTATTACAACAATCCGAAAGCCACCGTGGAAGCCATGCGCAATGGCTGGTTTCACACCGGGGACAGCTTTCGCAAGGACGAAAACGGCGTTTATTTCTTCGTTGATCGTCTGAAAGATGTCATTCGGCGACGCGGCGAAAATATCTCGTCTTTCGCGTTGGAGGCCGAAGTCCTTTTTCACGACAGCGTCAAAGAATGCGCGGCTATCGCAGTACCAAGTGAATTGAGCGAAGATGAAGTCCTGATCGCCGTGACGCCGGTGGACGGACAAGAAATTGTCGCCGAAGAGTTGCTGGATTTTCTTGCAGGCCGCCTACCCCGCTTTATGGTGCCGCGCTATGTGCGGATTTTGGAATCTCTTCCGAAGACATCGAGCGGTAAAATCCAGAAGCATATTTTGCGCAGCGAAGGGGTTACCGGAAACACGATCGATCGCGAGCTGAAGGTGAAGCGCGCAAGTTGATTTGCAGAAGCGCGACACCGATAAATCGAAAGAACTGAACACATGGAAAATTTCGTTTTCAACACAACGCCATCCATCGTGCTGCAGACCGGTGGTCTGGCGAAGATCGCCGATATTGCTGGGCACCTGTTGGGCAAGCGCGTTGTGATCGTGACTGACAAGGGATTGCGCAAGCTCGGACTTCTGGACCCTGCAATCAATGCGCTGGAACAGGCAGACATTGCCGTTTCGATCTTTGACGACGTGCAGGCTGATCCGCCAGAAAGCAATGTTCTCGCGTTGAAAGATCACATCCTGGCGCATGAAGCGACAGGCGTCCTCGCCATTGGCGGCGGCTCCTCAATGGATGTTGCAAAGGTTGCAGCCCTGATCGCAAAGAGCGGTGAAACGCTCAACGACATTTACGGCGTCAACATAGCGCACGGTCCGCGTCTCCCGCTTGTTCTGGTGCCGACAACAGCGGGCACCGGGTCAGAAGTCACACCGATTTCGATCATCACCACGGGTACATCGGAAAAGAAGGGCGTCGTTTCTCCGCTCCTGCTGCCGGACATGGCAATCCTCGACGCGGATTTGACCGTGGGTCTGCCAGCAGCGGTAACTGCCGCCACCGGCATCGATGCGATGGTGCACGCCATCGAGGCCTATGCGTCAGCGTCTGCCAACAACAATCCCCTGTCGCGCTCATTGGCACGCAACGCCCTGCAATTGCTTGGCTCCAATATCCGCACAGCGGTCTTTGATGGCCAAAACCGCGATGCACGGGCTGCCATGCTGCTTGGCTCGTTGCTTGCCGGTCAGGCCTTTGCCAATTCTCCGGTGGCTGCGGTTCATGCACTCGCCTATCCAATTGGCGGGCATTTCCATGTTCCGCACGGCCTGTCCAATGCGCTCGTGCTTGCGCATGTATTGCGTTTCAACCTGCCGGAAGCGAGCCATATCTACGCGGAAATTGCAGCGGATGTTTTCCCGGAACTTGGCGCCGTGTCGGCGGAGAAGCGCGCTGAAGCCTTTGTCGAAAAGCTCGCAGATCTCAGCCGTGAGCTTGGCGTACCGCAGACATTGCGTGAGGTGAATATTACCGAAGATGATCTGCCCCTGCTTGCGCGCGACGCCATGAAACAGACCCGCCTTCTGGTCAACAATCCGCGCAAGGTAACCGAGGCCGACGCTCTCGCGATCTATAAGGCCGCATATTGATCAAGCCTCAACTGGGATCAAAAAAAGGCCGGTTAAACCGCCCTCAGACTGCTGACAAACCCCTGGCTCTAACCAGGGGTTTGTGATTCACTGGGTCATGTTGAAGAAACCTGCTCCCGAACAGACGGCTCTCGAGATGGTGACGCTCGACAGCCTGGTGCCCAAGGATCATCTGCTTCGCAAGATCGATGCGGTGATAGACTTCTCCTTTATCCATGATCGGGTTGCGGGGCTTTATTGCGCCGACAACGGTCGTCCGCCGCTCGACCCGACCTTGATGTTCAAGGCGCTGTTCATCGGCTACCTGTTCGGCATCCGCTCGGAACGTCAGCTGGCGCGCGAGATCGAGGTGAATGTCGCCTATCGCTGGTTTCTGAGGATGAAGTTGACCGATGGCGTGTTCGATGCCTCGACGCTTTCCCAGAACCGCCGCCGGCGCTTCAACGACACTTCGGTCGCCCAGAACATTTTTGACCATATCGTCGAGCAGACGGTAGATCACGGTCTGGTCGACGGTACGGTTCTCTATACCGACTCGACGCATCTGAAAGCCAATGCCAACAAGGGCAAATACGATCTGGAGATGGTGGCCAAGTCGCGCTCCGACTACTGGGCCGATCTCGACCTGGCGATCGAAGCCGAGCGGGTGTTGCACGGCCAGAAGCCATTGAAGGAAAAGGAGCGCGAAGCCGAGGTCAAGCAGACCAAGGTCAGCCGAACCGATCCCGACAGCGGCTACATGGTACGCGACGGCAAGCCGAAGGGCTTCTTCTATCTGGATCACCGCACGGTGGATGGCCGTCTTGCGATCATCACCGACACCCATGCGACGCCGGCCAACGTGCATGACAGTATCGTCTATCTCGACCGGCTGGACCGCCAGCGTGAGCGGTTCGGCTTCGACGTCGGTGCTGTCGGGCTGGATGCCGGCTATGCGACGGCCGGTATCGCCAAAGGCCTGGAGAACAGGGATATTCTCGTTGTTACCGGCTACCGCAATCCGACCTCACCCAGAGCCGGCATGATGCGTAAGTCGAAGTTCGTCCATGACAGCGAACAGGACGGCTATCGTTGCCCGCAAGGCCAGCTTCTCACCTACGCCACCACCGACCGCAACGGCTACAGGCACTATACATCCGACCCCACCATCTGTGGCGGCTGCCCGCTTCTGGCGTCGTGCACATCCAACAGCAAGGCGGTGCGCACCATCACCCGTCATGTCTGGGCCGATGCCCGCCAGCGCATCGATAGCCATCGCCTCACCACCTGGGGCAAAGCGATCTACAAGCGCCGCAAGGAGACCGTCGAACGTTCCTTCGCCGATGCCAAGCAACTGCATGGCCACCGCTATGCCGCCTCCGAAGTCTCGTGCGCGTCCAATGCCAGTGCCTGCTGGCCGCAGCCGCCCAGAACATCAAGAAGATCGCAATCGCCCTCACCAAGGCCAGCCAACCAAGCCCCACATGAGAAAAGGGGCATCTGAACGGCCTGGTCAAAACAGCCGATCCATCTCGCAGCTCAACACAAAATAAAACCCCGCCAAAAAAATGACGAGGTTTGTCAGCGGTCTGAGGCCGCTTGAAGCGGCCTTTTTTCGTTTCAATCAACAAATCTCAAACAGGCCTGCTGCGCCCATGCCGCCGCCAACGCACATGGTCACAACCACATAACGTCCATTGCGCCGCTTGCCTTCGATGAGGACATGCCCTGTCATACGCGCACCCGACATTCCGTAAGGATGGCCAATCGAAATAGCGCCGCCATTCACGTTGAGCTTCTCATTGTCGATACCAAGCTTATAGCGGCAATAAAGCACCTGTGCTGCGAAGGCCTCGTTCAGCTCCCACAGATCGATATCATCGACCGTCAGGCCATGCTGCTTTAGCAGCTTTGGCACGGCATAAACCGGACCAATGCCCATCTCGTCGGGCTCGCATCCCGCAACGGCCATCCCGCGACAAATACCGAGCGGAGACAGGCCACGCTTTTCCGCTTCCTTCGCTTCCATCAGCACGGACGCGGAAGCACCGTCCGACAGCTGCGAGGCGTTACCTGCGGTAATAAAGCCACCCTGCGATATTGTTTGCCCCCCGGAAAAGACCGGCTTCAACCCGCGCAAGCCTTCCAGTGTGGTTTCGGGGCGATTACCTTCGTCCATGGCCAGCTCAACGGTTTTCGCGGAGACCTCGCCCGTAGCCTTGTCCTTGACAAGCATCGTGGATTGGATCGGGACAATCTCGGCGTTCAGGCGGCCTGCGGCCTGTGCAGCCGCAGTGCGCTGCTGCGATTGCAGCGCATATTCATCCTGCGCCTCGCGCGATATACCATACCGCGCCGAAACGATCTCCGCCGTCTCGATCATGCTCATATAGGTGGCGGGCAGATGCTCCGTCAGCCAGGGATCACGCCAGCGATAGACGTTCATATGCTCGTTCTGCACGAGCGAGATCTGCTCCACGCCACCGCCAATGGCAATCGTCATACCATCGCCGGTGATCTGCTTGGCGGCTGTTGCGATAGCCATCAGCCCCGACGCGCATTGACGATCCATCGACTGGCCAGGAACTGAAACCGGAAGGCCAGCCCGCAACAAGGACGTGCGGGCGATATTCATGTGGGTCGTGCCTTGCTGAAGCGCAGCACCGAGAACCACATCCTCTACTTCCGCGCCATCAATGCCCGCGCGCTTGACGGCAGCGGCAATCGCATGGCCAGCCAGCGCTGGCGCAGTCGTGTCGTTGAAGGCTCCACGATAGGCTTTGCCAATCGGTGTGCGCGCAGTTGATACGATTACAGCTTCTCTCATCAGAGCTCCTCCACTGACGCTGGAACGTAAAGCCTTTCAGCTAATTCTCTCAGTTCCGGGGTCAGCGGAACAGGCCGTCGCGTGTCTCGGTCTACATAGACATGCACATATTCACTTACAGCAGCGGTCAGCTCTTCGCTATCCTTGAAGATGCCAAATCCCCACAGCAGACTGGTATTGCCGATATGCTCGACACGAACCCCGACAACGACATTGTCAGGATAGGAAATCTCGGAGAAATAATTCGTTGAATTGCGTGCAACGATACCAATGGGGCTGGAGCCATTCAGCTCCAGAGCACCAGACGCAATAAGCGACCGGTTCAATGCTGCATCGCAATATTGCATATAGACCACATTGTTGACGTGGCCATAAATGTCCATATCGCTCCAGCGCGTCTGCATCTTGTAGAACTCCCGGTAGCCTGACCGGGGTTCAGCCTTCGGGCGCGCTTTGGAGGCCGTCATTCGATAACCTCATTAGCACGCGACGTCGCGATGATGCGATCCACATGCGCCAAACCAGCGTCAGTCTCGATGAAATTGGTCATGTCGTCAATCTTTGTGAACGCAGCAGCAACGGCTTCCGGTGTCCGCTCGCTTTTCGGCAGATAAACGCCTTCACTTTCCACAATCGCCATACGGGCCACAGTTCCGGCCCCTGCCAGAAGCACTGTGCGGCTTGGCGCCTGTTCGCTGACAAGGAAGAGAGCAGCGGGAACGACATTTTCAGGTGCGAGACGCACCAGCATTTCTTCATCCAGCACGTCACCGGTCATGCGCGTTGCAGCCGTGGGCGCAATTGCATTGACATGGATGTCGTATTTGTCGCCTTCAAAATGCAACACATTCATCAGGCCGACGAGTCCCGCCTTGGCCGCACCATAGTTGGACTGGCCGAAATTCCCATAAACGCCCGACGTGGAAGTCGTCATCAGGATGCGGCCATAGTTCTGGCCTTTCATGATGTCCCACACAGCGCGACTGGCATTGGCCGAGCCAATAAGGTGCACGTCTACCACGGCGCCAAAATCGCACATTTCCATTTTCGCAAAGCTCTTGTCGCGCAAAATCCCGGCATTGTTGATGAGAATATCAATGCGACCGAATTCTTCGACCGTGTGCTTCGCCAGCGCCTGCATGTCTTCGAACTTCGTGACGTTGCCAGCGTCGGCAATGGCGACACCGCCCTTGGATCGAATTTCCGCAACGACCTTTTCGGCTGCCTCCGATGCCCCGCCGGTGCCGTCGCGGCTGCCACCGAAATCGTTCACGACGACCTTTGCGCCGCGCGCTGCCAGTTCGAGGGCATAAGCGCGCCCAAGCCCGCCGCCTGCACCCGTTACAATTACAACACGATTTTCAAAAGAAATGGCCATGTGATCTTCAACCTACTGTCAGTATGAGCCAGTCAGCGGCGAGTGCTGGCTTGGTTTCGTCTTTGATTTCAACAGTCGCTCCAAGGATCTGGAGCTGGCCATTGCCCTTCGGCTGAACAGATTTCGAATTGAACGCACCACGAATGAAAGAACCCACCTTCACCGGCGCGAGAAAGCGGACTTTGTCGAAGCCATAATTGATTTCAACCGTACCCGCGGCAACCTCCGGCAAAACCTCGCGACTGAGCTTGGTCAACAGGCCAAGCACGAGAAAACCGTGTGCAATAGTGCCACCAAAAACACTTTCCGTCGCTGCGCGTTCCGGGTCTGTGTGAATGAATTGATGATCATCGATCACGTCCGCAAACCGATCCACAAGCTGTTGATCGATCTTGATCCAGTCCGAGTACAGGAGCTGGCGTTCTGCGTTTGCAATGAGTGCTGACGCAGCAGAATTAGGGCTAATTTCCAAAATTACATCCTCCAGGCGTCGAGAAATGGACTGTAGCCGCATTAATCAACAACATACTGAGTAGTATGCACTTGAACATGGCTTTGTCTAGTGGCATTTTGGCATCGAAATTTGCTAGGCTAGGCTGCCGCTTACCTATGCATAAATCGGAGTAGAAGATGGCTGACAGCCGCCGAAATAACCGAACGGACAGTACCGGAAATGTCTTAATCCTGGAAACCGCCGCTCAGTGCTTCATGGAGCAAGGCTTCGCCACAACAAGCATCGATGATGTGGCGCGCAGGATGGGTTCGACCAAAGGGCGCATTTATCACTACTACTCATCGAAGACGGATTTGTTCTTCGACGTGCATCGTGAAGGTATGGATCGACTGTTCAAGGCTGTCGAACCGGTCATGACGATGAACGGCTCGGGCCTGCACCGACTTGAGGAGATGCTCATGGCGCATGCGCTAGCCATGATGACCAACGTCGCTTTCGAAGCCGTGGTGGTGCAAGGCGTCCATATGCACAAACTGGCGGCAACCACGCCAGATCAACGCCGCACACTCAACGAGCTTATTTCCATCCGACGCCGGTTCGAGGATTTGTTCAAGCAGATAATTCGCGACGGGATCGATGACGGCAGTATTCGGGAGGTCGATGTATCGATAGCTGCCAAAGCCGTACTCGGCGCGATCAACTGGTTGTCCATCTGGTATCAGCCGAGAAGCATTCAAACTGAGAACGACAAAATTGCCTTGGCCAAAGAGATCGTGAATATCCAGATAAATGGGCTTCGTCCATCCAACTAGCTGTGAGCTTTCAAGAGGTTGTCCATTTGGAGCGGATTTAGGAGACTGAAGGGTAGCGTCGCCTTAACATTTGCGGGGGTATTTGCGGACATTAGCCCGACCCCACTGACCGATGTTACGACGCAGCGCTACAAGCGTCATTGTTTTCCCGCTGAGATCATAGCGCATGCGGTGTGGTTCTACTTCCGCTTTCCGCTAAGCCTGCGTCATGTAGAAAATCTGCTGGCGGAGCGCGGCATTGAAGTCTCGTTCCAGACTGTCGCGGAATGGGCTGCCAAGTTCGGCCAAGAATATTCCCGGTCCATCCGACGTCGACCCAGGGGAATTTTGCCGACAAATGGCATCTCGACGAAATGGCGGTTGCTTTCAACGGCAAGAGATACTGGCTGTGACGCGCCGTCGATGCCGATGGTTATGTTCTTGATGCTTTGATCCAGAGCCACCGCAACAAGAAGGCAGCCCTTCGGCTGATGCGAAAGTTACTGAAGGGCCAGTGCGTCACACCGCGTGTCATGTCACCGATAAGCTCAGATCCTAGGCTGCACCCAAAAGGGAAACCATACCCGGTGTCGAGCATCGTTCGCATAAGGGGCTGATTAACTGAGTGGAGAATTCGCACCTGGCTGTTTCAAGTCGACACAACAATGCCAGCGTTTCGTCTCCATCCATGGCCCGATCGCTAACCTCTTCCATCTTCAACGCAATAAGACGACCACTGCCGAACATCGAACACTGCGAAACGCTGCCATGAACATGTGGGGCGAAATCAACATGTCAATCGCAGCAAAACCGACCCCATCTTGGCCATCCTGTGCTCAATCCAAGTTAAGGCGACGCTACCCTTCGACGTGTTGGCTATTCCGTGGTTTTGAACCGTTGTTTGGTTGGATAACCAGCATTATCAACTGGCGATTGTAGAGCCGGGCATTCCAGTTCTTGGTCCATCTGCTTCATACTCCAAAACTTCGGTTCCAATGTTCCTGCACGAAGCATCTGTCTCGTCATCAACTGAACCTGTATTGGTAATCTCATCTGTCTGTTTTTCCATCTTGGTCCGAGAGCACGACATGTGAGGCACAACTGAATATCATCTTCCGCATGAAATCTTGTCAGCTTAGCCGACAATTCTTGTGGTTACTGATACCCCAAATAGGCTTTGCGAACTTCCTCATGATTGAGCAATGATGCGCTGTCGCCTGAGAGGCGGATTTCACCGTTCACCATCACGTAGGCACGTTGGGATAGTCTAAGGGCATGATTGGCGTTCTGCTCGACCAGAAAAATAGTCTTGCCCATCGCGGAAATTTCTCCCAGAACCTCGAAGACACGCTTCACCACAAGCGGCGCAAGCCCCAGCGAAGGCTCATCGAGCAGGATCAACTCAGGCCGCGCCATCATGGCGCGCGCAATGGCCAGCATCTGCTGCTCGCCGCCAGACATGGTGCCCGCAACCTGATTGCGGCGCTCCTTGAGGCGGGGAAACAACTCGAACATGGTCGCGCGGTCCGCATCAAAATGCGCCATGCCGACAGGTGTGGTGCCCATCATCATGTTCTCCTCGACCGACATTTCCTGATAGATCTGCCGCCCTTCCGGCACCAACGCCACACCCCGCCTGGAAATACGGCTTGTCGCCAGACGGGAAATGTCCTCGCCTCGATGCACGATCCTGCCTTTCGACGCGCGCGGCGTACCGAAAATCGTCGAAAGCAATGTTGTCTTTCCTGCGCCATTGGCACCGATCAGGCTGACAATCTCGCCCTTGGAAATATGCACGTTGACCGAGCGCAGCGCTTCCACCGCACCATATTGCGCGTGAACATCCACCAGTTCGAGAAGCTTATCCGATGTACCCTGACCGTTTGGTTCTGTCGCTTGGCTCACGATTGCACCTCTTCTTCGCTGACACCGAGATAGGCGGCGATGACCGCTGGATCGTTGGCCACCTGTTCGGGCGTTCCATCGGCAATGACCTCGCCGTGATCCAGTACAACAATGTGGTTCGATATGCGCATCACGAGGCTCATATCATGCTCGATCACCAGCACGGTCAGTTCCTGCTCGGCGCAAAGCCGCTGAATGATCTGGGAAAGCTCATGCGTTTCGGAAGGGTTGAGCCCCGCTGCCGGTTCGTCGAGACAGATGAGCTGCGGCCCGGTACACATGGCGCGGGCAATCTCCAGTCGCCGTTGCCGGCCGTAGGGAAGCTCACCCGCAAGCCGGTTTGCGTCGTCAAGCAGGTTCATCTGACCGAGCCAGTAATAGGCGCGGTCCACCGCCTCGGTTTCCGTCTTACGGAAGGCCGATGTTTTGAAGATGCCGCCCAACAGCCCGTTGCGGGTGACAAGATGCTGGGCAACGAGCAGATTCTCCACCACCGACATTTCCTTGAACAGTCGGATGTTCTGGAATGTGCGGGCGATGCCCGCCCGCGTCACCTGATGGGAGCCGCCAGTGATCGGCTTGTCCATATAAGCGCCGATGTCGCGCAGGCCTTCCGGACCGTTGAGCACGATGCGGCCTTCGCTAGCGCGATAAAAGCCGGTGATGCAGTTGAACATCGTCGTCTTGCCAGCGCCGTTGGGACCGATCAGCGCTGTGATACCGCCTTTCGCCACCGAGAAATTGACGCCGCGATTGGCGACGATGCCGCCAAAACGCATGGTAACATTCTGAACCTCGAGAATAGGCGCGTTCATCGGCTGGCCTCCATGGTCAATTGGTCCGGCTTGGAGGAAAACCCCACCGAAACCGCCGCCTCCGAGGACGGGAAGAACGCCGGGCGTGTGACCCGCACCAGTCCGCGCGGCTTCCAGATCATCATGACGACCATCAGCACGCCGAAAATGAAGACGCGATATTCTGCGAAGTCGCGCAGCAGTTCCGGCAGGATGGTCAGGACCAGCGCGGCCAGAATGACACCCACCGTAGAGCCGAGACCGCCCAGCACCACGATGGCGAGGATGAGCGCGGATTCGAAGAAGGTGAAGGATGTCGGGTTCACGAAGCTCTGATGCGCCGCGAAGAATACGCCTGCAATCCCGCCCGTCGATGCGCCAAGCATGAAGGCGGAAAGCTTGATGAAGACATGATTGACGCCAAGCGACCGGCAGGCAATCTCGTCCTCGCGCAACGCTTCCCACATGCGCCCCAGCGGCATGACGCGCAGGCGCTCCACCGTGTAGATCACCCCGCATACGACGAGGAACAGCACAAAATACAGGAACCAGAACTTGTAATCGGAATTATAGGCGATGCCGAAGAAGTCATGGAAAGGCGTGCCGCCCTGCTTTGCGGTCCGGCTGAACTCCAGCCCGAAGAGCGTGGGGGCGGGCGCGGGGGCGCCGTTCGGTCCTCCGGTGAAGTCCAGCCAGTTGTTGAGCACAAGGCGGATAATCTCGCCGAAACCCAGCGTCACGATAGCCAGATAATCGCCGTGCATCTTGAGCACCGGAAAGCCGAGGATCATGCCGCAAAGGCCCGCGAGAAACGGCGCGATAACCAGCGCGCTCCAGAAGCCCAGCCCCAGATATTGCGAGCCGAGCGCCAAAAGATAGGCACCCACCGCATAGAAGGCCACAAAGCCGAGATCGAGCAGGCCAGCCAGCCCAACAACGATGTTCAGCCCCAGACCCAGGAGGCAATAGATCAGCGCCAGAATGGCGATGCCGAGGAAATATTTGTCGGCTACGAAAGGCAGCGTCAGCCCTGCCAGAAAAATCACCGCCAGCAGCGGGACTGCGGATTTTTCCTTGCCGGTCCTGACGGTTACGCCGCCACTATTGCTGGACAGAAGGGCTTTCAGCCTCGCACCGAGCGGGCTCATGCCGATCAGCGAGAATATCAGCCGCCCGGCTGTGACGATGGCGGCCAGCGTGACGGCCCGCATCAATTCATTGCGGAAGGAGAAGCCGTCCAGCACGAGACCGGAGATCGGCCCAAGCAGGATCAGCGAAATGGTGAAGGTCAGCAGCGCTTCCTTGAAAAGCGCGAGAAGACGGTCGTTCAGCATGGTTTCCGGCCTCCCCTCAGACTTTCTGGATTTCCGGACGGCCGAGCAGGCCGTAAGGCCGGAAGAACAGAAGAACAATCAGCAAGGCAAAGGCGAAGACGTCCTTGTAGTCCGTGCTGACATAGCCAGCGAACAGCGCTTCGGTGAGGCCGAGCAATATGCCGCCGAGCACTGCGCCCGGCAGAGAGCCGATGCCGCCAAGCACTGCCGCCGTAAAGGCCTTGATGCCCATCACGAAGCCGATAAAGAAATTGAACGAGCCATAGTTGAAGGTCACCAGCACACCGCCGACGGCGGCTGTTGCTGCACCGATCACGAAGACCGTGGAGATGGTGCGGTCCGTATTGACGCCGAGGATTGCAGAAATGCGGATATTCTGCTGGGTCGCGCGGCACTCACGGCCAATGCGCGTATAGCCGATCACATAGGTCAGAATGCCCATGGCGACCAATGAGGCCAGCAGGATCACGGTCTGCATATAGGTGATCTGGGCAAAATGCTGTTCAGTGCCGAACCGGAAAGCGCCCTGGATCAGCGTCGGCACGCCCTGATCGCGCGCGCCTTGCGAAATCTGAACATAGCTTTGCAGCATCAGCGATATGCCGATTGCCGAAATTAGCGGTGCCAGCTTGGTGGAGCCGCGCAACGGCCTGTAGGCCACGCGCTCGATCACCCACCCATAGACCGCCGTGATGGCGCAGGTGATGATCAGGATCGAAATCAGCGCGAACGGAACCGACTGAACGCCGAAGAAGCCCAGCACCGCAAGCGTGATCGCGGCAATATAGGCCGACACCATATAGACGTCGCCATGAGCGAAATTGATCATGCGGATGACCCCATAGACCATCGTGTAGCCGACGGCGATCAGTCCGTAGATAGCGCCCAGCGTGACACCGTTGATCAGCTGCTGGGCCAGAATATAGAAGTCCATGGCAACCCCTTTTGCATTCAGAGCGACATGCGATCTGAACTCTTGGTCCGACGCATCCAGCCAACCAGCGTGACGTGCTGCGGATGCGGTTCAGGCAAGGAGGAACCAGCCAGACAGCAGGGTCTGGCTGGAGCTGGCAGAGCCTTAATTGACGAGAACTGGGGTTCCCTTGTCGTCGAAATTATAGAAGACGAACTTGAAGTCCTTGATGTCGCCCTTCTCGTCCCAGGTGATCTTGCCAATGGCGGAATCAACCGTGTTGTTGCGCAGCCAGTTAGTCTGGGTCTTGATGTCTTCGCCCGCCTTCAAGGCAGCCACGATGGCCTGCGCATTGGCATAGCCATAGAGCGTGTAGTTGGCTGGCGTGATATTCGCCTTCTTCAGCGCATCCTGAACGCCCTTGGTCGACGGGTCGGCCAGTGGGTCCGGTGTTGCCGAATAATAGACGTTCTTGAGGTGGCTCTGTCGCAATTTTTTTAGCGGGTTATAGTCGGCCTTCTCTGCGGACACACTTATGCTGCGAGTTCCGCAAAGACCTCGAATGGCGAGCGGTTGTCATTTGCAAATTGGTTCTTGCGGATCATATGTGCGACTTCGATGCCTGCGATTGTTGCTGAAGCTGAATGCAACGCTTTGAAGCCCATCATCGGCTTTGTGATCCGCTTGATGAACCGATGATCCTGCTCAAGGATGTTATTGAGATATTTGACCTGAAGAATTTCAATCATCTTGCTGTGCCCCGTGATTTTCAGGATATTGTTTACAGCCTGGGCTCCGGCGAGATTGGCGCCGCTTTTATCAATGACAATCTTCGTTGGGATGCCGTTGCTTGCCATGGCCTTCTTGAAAAAACGCCGTGCAGCACCGAGATTTCGGCGTTCAGAGAGCATGAAGTCCAGAGTTTGACCATCACGATCAACCGCCCGATATAAATATGTCCATTTCCCTTTGACCTTTATATAGGTCTCGTCAATACGCCATGAACCGCGTGTTGGGCGTTTACGTTTCTGTGCTTGATCTACGATCTGTGGCGCGTAACGAACGACCCAGCGGTTCAGTGTTGCATGGTCAACGTCTACGCCTCGTTCAGCCATGATTTCCTGCAGATCACGATAGGAAACAGAATAACGGACGTAAAAGAAAACAGCATAGAGGATGACGCTTTTGGGGAAATGTGCCCCTGTGAAATCGATCGCCATCCCCATTCTCCTCGCTCGAATATCCGCATCAAACGTATAATAGCGAAGAAAAGGTCAAAATTTTGCGACAGAGCCACCGCCCATCGGCATTTACCGGTCCGCCACCGAAATTGACGGCTTCCTTATGTCCTGCGGGATCGATCCTGGCGACGAAGTGGGTTCGCGACTGCCAAAGCTACGCGCCAACCTTGCCAAGGCTGCAAGCACGGACAACGGCCTCGGTCTTGACCGCATCAGCCGCTGTATCGAGAAAGTTACCGACCCGAGGGGGTATGTCGGCAAACCAGACAAAGCGGAAGCTGTGTTGGAGTCGATGAACATCAGTCTCAAAGGGGACGGCTACGAAGTTGTCGTCATCAATGGTCGATCCAACTTACGCCAGATCGGAGCCAGCAGCTCGGTTCTTCAGGAGCTATCGTCCAAAACGATGACTTTGGACTTCGATACCGTCAGCCATGAAATCGACCGCGCGCTCAAAGGCGTTGAAGACGACCCCGAGGACAGCGTAACCGCTGCTTGCTCGCTCATTGAAGCGGTATGTCGCTCGATCTTGATCGAATCCGGCCTTGATCTGCCCGCCAAGAAAGACGTGGACGGCCTCGTTAAAGCAGTTCAAGGTCCGCTTAACCTGTCCCCCGGACGGTCAAACTGTGATTAAGCATGGAATAAGGACCCCATTTAAGGGGTTATCGGCATCCAAACGGGACCCCTTATTTAAAGGGTAACATGACCTTCGATTTCAATCGGAGGTTTTCTATTGGATGCTTATTGTGGAGACTATTTCGAAGATACGACGTCTTGCTCATGTGCAGGGCAAAACGATCAAAGCGATCTGTCGGGAACTGGGCGTTTCGCGCAAGGTTGTGCGGAAGGTTCTGCGCAGTGAAGAGACTGAGTTCAAATACGAGCGCTCCCGTCAACCGCAGCCAAAGCTCGGTCCCTGGCGTCACCATCTTGATGGAATACTGCTAGCTAATGAGGCGAAGGCCTCGCGCGAACGCCTGACGCTGATCCGGATAATCGAAGATTTACGCGATCTGGGTTACGCGGGTGGCTATGATACGGTCCGGCGTTATGCACGCTCATGGTCGAAAGAGCGTGGGGCCGTGACGGCGGAAGCCTATGTGCCACTTTATTACGCACCGGGCGAAGCTTACCAGTTCGACTGGAGCCACGAGATTGTTGTTCTGGGCGGTGTGACGACGACCGTGAAGGTTGCGCATGTCCGGCTCTGCCACAGCCGGATGATGTATGTGCGGGCCTATCCGCGCGAGACGCAGGAGATGGTCTTCGACGCCCATGACCGGGCATTCGCCTTTTTTGGCGGGTCCTGCACGCGCGGCATCTACGACAATATGAAGACCGCAGTGGAAACGGTCTTCGTCGGTAAAGAGCGGCAATACAATCGACGCTTTCAGCAAATGTGCAGTCATTTTCTGGTCGAGCCGGTGGCCTGTACACCGGCGTCGGGCTGGGAGAAGGGTCAGGTCGAGAACCAGGTTAATCTGGTCCGGGAACGCTTCTTCACGCCACGGCTACGCTTCAAATCTTACGATGAGTTGAACGGCTGGCTACTGGATAAATGCATCAGCTACGCGCGCGCTCATAAGCATGTCGATCAGACGGAGCGCACGATCTGGGAGGTATTCGAAGAGGAGAAGGCTCATCTGGTCGGTTATCCCGGCAAGTTCGATGGCTTCCACGCAATACAGGCCTCGATCGGCAAGACCTGCCTCGTGCGTTTCGACAACAACAAATATTCGGTGCTATCGACTGCCGTTGGCCGCCCGGCCGAGATACATGCTTATGCCGACCGCATCGTCATACGGCAAAATGGTGTCGAGATCGGCCAGCATGAACGCTGCTTCGGCCGTGGCGAGACGATTTATAATCCATGGCATTATGTTCCGGTCCTGACGCGCAAGCCGGGAGCACTGAGGAACGGTGCACCATTCCTTGATTGGGTCCTGCCAGCCTCCATGGAGCATGTTCGGCGAAAGCTCAAGGCCATGCATGATGGGGACCGGCAGATGGTGTCGATCCTGGAATGTGTCAGTATCGACGGCCTTCCTGCAGTCGAAGCGGCCTGCCAGGAGGCGCTTGATCAAGGCGTATTCTCCGCCGCTGTGATCATCAACATTCTGGCTCGCAAGCGAGACCCACAGCCCGCCGCCATTCTTTCCATCCCCGATGCGCTGCGCCTGACCCATGAGCCTGTGGCAGACTGCGCACGTTATGACAGCCTCAGGAGGGCAAGCTGATATGGAACGATCCCAAATCTTCGACATGATGAGCACGCTGAAGCTTTACGGCATGCGAAGCGCCTATGACGAGATCATGGCCTCTGGCATCAAGCGCCAGCACGAACCACCGCGCATTGTCGGCGACCTGTTGCAGTCAGAGATCGCCGAGAAACAGGCGCGCTCGATTAAATACCAGATCACCGTCGCAAAGCTGCCGCTGGCCAAGGACATCGACGACTTCGACTTTACCAACACGCCGGTCAATGAAGGACTGGTGCGCCAGCTTGCGAGCGGAGCTTTCCTTGCCGAGCAGCACAATATCGTTTTCGTTGGAGGAACTGGCACTGGAAAATCCCATTTGTCCATCGCACTTGCCCGTGCCTTGATCCGCAACGGCGCGCGCGCGCGCTTCTACAACGTCGTCGATCTCGTCAATCGTCTTGAAACGGAAGCGCGTAATGGTAAGCAGGGGCGTCTTGCCGACTTTATCTCCAGGCTCGATTTCGTCATTATGGACGAGCTTGGCTATCTTCCGTTCGCCCAGGCCGGCGGACAGTTGCTGTTCCACCTCATCAGTAAGCTCTACGAGCGGACTTCAATCATCATCACCACAAACCTGACGTTCGGCGAATGGCCGACAGTCTTCGGCGATGCAAAAATGACCGCCGCTCTGCTCGACCGGCTTACCCATCATTGCGAGATCGTTGAAACGGGAAATGAATCGTGGCGCTTCAAAAACCGCTCTCAAAGCTCACATGAGGATTTCGTCGTCAAGATCAATCATTGTTCCATAGCTTGTCCCCTTCGATTTTGTATCGAACCCATGGTCTGAGCCATCTTGCTTGACGCGGCACGTTTCCGTCACCGGTTCAAACTCACATACGGTCGCCGTTTTGTCCGGCAGCACCATCATCCCGCTTGCGTAGCGGCAAGGCTCAGGAGAACGGGACCAATCTAAAGCGCGGCATTTGAAGCCCGACTTTGAGGCGGTTCGCTCACCTGGATCCGCCAGGAGTGATCAGTCCTGGAAGATTTGTGTATTCGGTAATTTTTTGGTCGTCACGCAGTCTTCATGACAGCCCCCTCGATGACAACACCCGCAGTGACAAACTTCCACAGCGCGATAAGGAGTTTGCGCGCCAGGGCAACTATCGCGGCTTTCTTTAAGCGTCCACCATTCGACTGAACCCGATCCACAAACCAACGGCTGAGCGCTGATGCTGGCTGATTGCGTAGCCACAACCAAGACAGTTGAATCATCGTGGTGCGCAGCCGAGGGTTTCCTGCTTTTGAGACACCCTGTTCGTGATCGATGGTCCCGCTCATCCATGGGGTTGGTGTCAAACCGGCATAGGCGGCAATCTGCCGCCTATTATCAAAACGCCGGGACAGGGCTTCGGTCCAAAGGACGGCGGCAAACTCAGCGCCAATCCCCTTCAGGGACAGCAGCATCGCCGCGGGCGAAGTTGCCTCAACCGCTGGCTGCTCATACGTTGACAGGAGAGAATTCCGCTCGCTCTCCACTGCAGCAATCTGTTCCAGCAGCAAGTCGAGACGGTCGAGTTCGCGATTAATTTGAGCCTTCAGGTGTTTCGGTAACTCACGCCCATCTCCGGTCTGGAGCTCCTCCAGCCGCCGACGGCGATCTTTACGGAGCGGTTGATAGCCGCTGACGCCTTGAGCAAAGAGTAGCCCCTTAACGCGATTGACATGCCTGACCCGCTCAGCAATCAAAACTTTGCGTTCCCGGCATATCCGACGCCGATCTTCGTCCTTCGGATCTGGCGCTTTAACCATCGCACATACGCGTGGCTCGCCGCGCTTGAACGCAAGCAATGTGCGCGTCAGAGCCTCTCCATCAATCTTGTCGGTCTTGGCACGCCGACGTCGACGAGACGTCGCGATCGAAGCTGCGTCTACGACGTGACTCTCGATACCATTGGCCTTCAGCACCCGGTGTATCCAGAAGCCGTCCAATCCTGCCTCTTGGATTGTTACGATAGGAAACAACGTTCCTGTTCTCAACCGCGCTTTGTGCTGTAGCTGCTCAAATCGATCCAGCAGCTCTGCCACATTGCCACCGGCCACTACATGCTTCGACATCTTCTCGCCACTGCCCGGCGACAACGAAGTGATCAACCAAGTCGATCGGCTTAGTTCCAATGACACAAAAATTGCGCCAAGATCAGTGCGGACAGCGGTCGGATGAATGGATGCGGGTTCCATAAATTGCTCCTCCTGAGCGAGTGTTTTGATGCAACCTCACTCTGCCAGAGCGACGGCCGCTGTTCACTCCTCATGGGATCTAAAGCCGAAGAACGCTAACGACCCGCGCGCGCAGACCCTGCACTAAATTTAAAGTTCCGGGCCCGCGCACGCTAAACCTTGCAACCTAAAGGAGGGGTACTTTTTGGACGCCGATAAGGGGTCCCGTTTAAACGCCGATTGACAGCCTGCTCGATCTTATGCACGACATTGAGCAGGTCGCGCGTGCTGCGGAGCGGGGTTGCGTGGAGCCGACAGCGTCAGCGGATTAGAGCCTGGCTCAAAGGCCAGCTTGTTCGTCCTCTTCAGTAGGCAGTCACAAGGTTGCCTTAGGATCGATCGGTTCGAATCGAGCCAATCTGTCAGATTGGGTAAAGGTTTTGAGTATAGTGCCCGTTGTTTGCGGACGGCAGCATCACTCGTCCCTCAATGCAACGGGAAGTTTGTAGCCGATGGAAGGGTCGATCGTAAGGACCACACTCTCACTGATAAGCCCTGGAATATTGCTGGTCTTTGGGATCGCTTTCATCTGCGCGTGGCTTATCGAACGAAAGCACAGTTACCTCCTTTTTTTGGCGAGTGCCTGCGCCCTATTCGCCTCCGGCGCTGTGTCCCAAATTTTAGGCTGGCCCTCGGACACCGGGTTGAATGCGATAATATCTAGCGCTCTCTATACGTCGGCCGTCTTGGCGGCAGTTGAGGGTCTTCTCCTGCGCTCAGGAAAAATGCTTGGCCTAGCGACGGACGCGGCGGTTGTGGTCGGGTTCACGCTTCTGCTGGCGTATTTCTTCTATGTTGACCGCAACCTTCTAGCCCGTGTCTACATCCAGAATTTCGGCTACGGCATCATCCTCTTCATTACCGCAATACGGCTCTTATCGTTGGCACGCGGCCGGTACGTCGACAGAGTGCTCTTTTGGGTTCTGCTTGCTTTTGCCGTGCATTTTTTCCCACGGACCTTGTTGACGATCGGATTCTCGGCGCCTTTTGACAAAGCCGCCTTTGGAAATTCGATGTTCTGGCAGGCACTTCAGCTTTCCCTCGCCGTGCTCGGCACAGGCCTTGCTTTGGCAATCCTCGCCGCCGCAATTGCTGACGTGATCGACGATCTTCGCCAGGAGCGCGATATCGACTCATTGACCGGCATTCTGAACCGGCGGGGGTTCGAAGAACGAGTCTTTGCCCATCTACAAAAGCATGAAACAGGCGGCGTATCGCTTGTTCTGTGCGACATCGACAATTTCAAAAGCATCAACGACACATACGGTCATGCCACCGGCGACAGTGTCCTCAGAGAGGTCGGACATGTGCTACGTAAATCGGCGCGCAGGGGCGATATCGTTGGCCGGCTTGGCGGCGAGGAATTTTCTGTGCTCCTTCCTGACACCGATCACCGGGAAGCCTATGAATGCGCCGAACGACTGAGGACCGCCATTGAGAGGAACAGATTTTCCGGGGTGGCAAGCAAAGAGCAACTCACCGCGAGCTTGGGTGTGGGGACGCTCAAATCAAAGGATACCTGGTTGAGCTTATACAAGCGGGTCGACGCAAGGCTCTACGAGGCGAAGCGGACTGGACGCAATCGTACGATTGCCCGTGTTGCTAGCTCCTAAGGCGGTGCCGAAATCAGATTTATGCACTGCGAGCCTTGGCGAGAAAGCGCGAAATGGTCGATCGCGAAACCCGCAACACCTGGCCGATATCCGCATGGCTCTTTTCCTCGCCGGCCAGGCGCAGGACCTCGGTCTGCTGAGCGGGCGTGAGAAGAGGACGCCGGCCTAGCCGCTTTCCCGCCTTCACAGCTCGGGCGCGGCCCTCGCTGGTGCGCTCCTTAATCAAGGACCGCTCAAACTCGGCGTGCCCCCCAAGAACCGTCAGCATCAGCTTTCCGGCTGGGGTAGTCGTATATCCGCTCGTCCTGAAAACCTTCCTGACCGGGAACGGCTATTGGCGGATCGGCTCCGCCATCGAGATCGGCGGGCAGTTGAAAGACCTCGCCCCTTCAATCAAGGAAACGGACGCTTGCGATGCGCTTAACGAATGGACCCGCATCCACGAAACATGGGGCTACAAGCTCTCCGGCAATCCGGGCGATCTTTGGGAATGGCTACTGGAACAGCCATTGCACGATCTTCTCGAACTGCTGGCGGTCGTCACCGCCGCCAATATCAACGCAGTCGAGGCCAAGCACGATCATGACCGCGAGCGGCTGGCCCATGCCGATCAGCTGGCCGCAGCCTTGAAAATCGACATGAACAAGCATTGGGAGGCTAGAGCACCCTTCCTCTCCCGCTTGTCCAAGGCGCAGATTGCCGAGGTCGTGGAGGATGCTGGTTGCGCAAAAACCGCCATCAAGGCGGCACTTAAAGCCACCAAAGCGGAAGCCGTGACGTCGGCCGAAAGGGCGCTGGTCGGAAAGACATGGCTCCCCGGTCCTCTTCGGCTCCCCATCGAAGACGACCATATCAATGAAGATTCGTCATCGTAGAGGCGTAAGGTTGGGTTATGTCGCAAATTTATCATGATGTTAGAAGCGGCCAGATCTTCAGACGCAATTATGCTGCGAGCTCCGCAAAGACTTTAAATGGCGAGCGGTTGTCATTTGCGAACTGCTTCTTACGGATCATATGCGCCACTTCTATGCCCGCGATTGTCGCTGCGGCTGAATGAAACGCCTTAAAGCCCATCATCGGTTTGGTAATTCGCTTGATAAACCGGTGATCCTGCTCAAGGATGTTGTTGAGATATTTAACCTGCAGGATTTCAATCATTTTGCTGTGACCGGTGATTTTCAGGATTGTGTTTACAGCTTGTGCTCCGGCCAGATTGGCTCCGCTTTTATCAATGACAATTTTGTCTGGAACACCGTTGGCTGCGATGGCTTTCTTGAAGAAACGCCGTGCTGCAGCCAGATTCCGGCGTTCGGAGAGCATGAAATCCAGTGTTTGGCCATCTCGGTCAACGGCTCGGTACAGATAGGTCCATTGACCACGAACCTTGATATAGGTCTCGTCAACACGCCAGGAACGGGCCGTGGGTCGCTTGCGCGATTGCGCCTGGGCAGCGATCAGCGGTGAGTACCGGACAACCCATCGGTTCAAGGTCGCATGATCCACAGCAATGCCGCGTTCTGCCAGAATTTCCTGAAGGTCACGATAGGAAACCGGGTAACGCACGTAAAAGAAGACTGCATGCAGGATGATACTTTTTGGAAAATGGGTACCTTTGAAAGCGACCGTCATTCGCATTCGCCTCACTCAATTATGCGCACTGACGCTCACATAGCTCAGCAGAAGTGAAAATTTTGCGACACAGCCGCTTCTAGCATCCGATAAGTATAGCTTATCGAAGCTTATTGATTTGAAGCCGCAGATCAGTGAAAGTCGTGCCCAATCCGCGTTGCTGAAGGCCCGTTTTCAGGCCCACCAAGTAGTTTTTTGCCCGTGTCATCACCGAAAGTTTCTTCTGAAGAACAGCGCGCCGAAACGCTCGACACAATTGCCGCCGTCTTGCCGATGAACCGGCGCGATATGCTGGCATGTATTCTAAGCGATGAAGATGTCGAAACGCTCCGCCATCTCGTCAATGAGGGCATGGGCGAAAACACCCTGCGCGCACTGACTTCAGACCTGGCCTATCTTGAAGCCTGGTCACAAGCTGCAACCGGCAGCCCCCTCCCCTTCCCCGCACCCGAAGCCTTGCTACTCAAATTCGTCGCGCATCATCTTTGGCGTCCACAACAACGCGAGATCGAACCTAATCATGGTATGCCTTCCGGCGTCGCAGAATAATTACGTCAACAAGGATTCTTGCGCGTATCCGGGCCGCACGCACCGGCAACCGTCCAACGCCGTCTGGCCAACTGGTCAACACTGACCCGCTGGCGCGGTCGGGAGGGTGCGTTTTCGTCACCAGCTGTCAAATCAGCCATCCGCCTTGCAGTGCGCGCGATCAACCGGCCTTAGAGCCCGCAAGAGTGCCAATGCCATTACCGGCGATATTCTGACCAAACTCTTAGCCACCTGTTCCGGCGAGGATCTCACCGCCTCGCGTGACCGAGCCATCCTGATGGTGGCCTTTGCGTCCGGCGGCCGTCGCCGCAGCGAAATCGCCGGTTTGCGTATAGAACAGCTCGTCAAACAGTCGCCTGTCACCGACGAGGATGGCCCCCCCTCCCCTCGCTCGCCATTCATCTTGGACGCACCAAAACCAGTGGCGTCGACCAAGACGAAGTCGTCTATCTGACTGGCCGTCCTGTTGAAGCCCTCACCCGCTGGCTAAAAGCAGCACGGATCGACAAGGGCAGCGTGTTTCGAAAGATTGATCGCTGGGGTAATGTTTCCGCACGTGCGCTGGAACCGAGCGCCATCAACCGGATCGTCAAGCAACGCGCGCAAATGGCTGGCCTGGATGCAAGGGAATTCTCTGCGCACGGGCTGCGCTCTGGCTATCTTACCGAAGCGGCCAATCGTGGCATTCCGCTGCCGGAAGCGATGGAACAATCCCGCCATCGCTCTGTGCAGCAGGCGTCCGATTACTATAACAATGCCAAACGGCGCAGCGGACGGGCGTCAAGGCTGCTCTGAAGCCCGAATGCACCATAGCAAGATTGATTTGCAGATGTCGGAAGTTGAGTTGTTATCGGTTTGGCAGGATTCCGGCAGCCGATCCTAAACGCCGACAAGACGACTTCAAACAAAGCGATTGTGCAGGTCATAGGATTGCCCAAGTGAGCGACTATCCTAAAGGCCTTTCTAGTGACCACCATTTCCTGCAAGTCCAATTCCAGCAATCAGCGCGCCCCACACCTTCAGGCGCAGGCCAACAGCCTTTATAACGCCTGTAGCCGCAATGAGGTGTCCTGTAAATCCACCAAGATTGTTGGTATAGGTTTGAACAAGGCAACCAGTGCCGTCGAGCATAATCTTCTCTTGTTCTTTATGCTCAAGCTCAAGGTAAACAAGTAGCGATCCGCGTGGTGCTCGCGCATTAAGTTCAACCAGTCTTCCTCCCGGCACGATCTGACCTGTTGAGATTGCGGGCTGGATGTGAACGACCCTTGCAGGCAGAACTGTGTTGCTGAAGGACAAGCCGATATTGCTGTCACACGCGATTTCTGCGGGCATCCCCTCATAGATTGTCGAGCGTGTCACTTGTGAAAAGCCCGCTGTAATCCTGAGCGGCAAATCGTCGGGACGATCGGGAATAATCACCATCGCTGGACTCAATATGAGAGTTGACGCGGGACTTCCTACGCTCAAGGATAATTGGGTTACGACACCGCCGGTGAACGAGCGAACCTCAGTCATGCTTAGCGCGACCCTGGCGCTTTCGACTGCCGTCTCGGTTACTTTGCGTTGCGCGGGAAGCGATTGAGAGATTTCCAATTGTGCCAGGCTCAGCTGGGCCTGTGCCGCCGCCAGATCTGCCTCGCCAATCTGGAAAGCCGATTCTGCTATGCGCACAGTATCCTTCGTGCCGGCGTTCTTGGCGAACAAGGCCTGCGCGTTCTTGAGATCACCTCTCAACTTTTCGAGCGATGCTCTCGACTCGACCACGCTTGCCTGCGCAACCTTCAAGGCGTCAACTGCTTTCGCTTCTGCGGCAGCAATTCGGTCGAGTTCAGCTTCGACTTGCTTTAGCGTCGCTTTCTGGGCGCTGTTTTCAATCCGGAAGAGTAAGTCACCGGCAGAAACCCTCTGCCAGTTTCGTACGGCGATTTCTGTTACAGGACCACTAGTTTGCGCCACGATTGACGCGGTACGAAAAGGTACCAGGCCAGAGTATGACTTGGGATGAAAGTAGAAGATCACGACAAAAAGGAAAAAGGCAAGCACGGCCCACAAGAACACCGCGGTCCGCATGTTCCATACCGTCATGGATTCGCCACGACGTCTCAATTGGTAGTACCGGATAATGACCGGAAAAGAAGTAAAGAGAAGCTCAAACATTCTGGGGGGCCTCCGGCGTGGCGGGGCCAATAACGTCGTCAGTCAGTTCCGGCGAGACTACCGCCGGCGAAGCAGTTGTGTCGGACGCTACTTCCTGAACACTGGGCAGATGGAAGCGCGACCAGTCCGCCAACAAGGCAAGAAGGATCGCGGTTAACGGAAGAAAAACGTGGAAATGCTCAAGCGGAAAGATCTCGTAGAGCAGGGCAATCGTCAACAATGTCGGGATTGTCTTAGCCAGGGGGGTGCCCTTCGACCTGTGTTCGGCCCAGCGATCGAACACTGCATAAAGGGTCACAATCCCATAGAGAGCGAGGCATATCAGTGTCAAAGCCACCCACGCCAGCATGTCCGCATCACCCGGAGCAGTAAACCAGGATGGACTTGCATGTCCGAGGCCATCTTCAATCCCCATCAATTAACCCCCAGAAAACAATTGCCGGAATTAGTATCGAGTAGTAGGACAATAATTACAATACTAAGATTAGCTTTAAAGTCGAGAACGAGTTTTTCTGTCGACTGGTGCGCAACATTTCCAAGCCACTGCGATACTTTTTAGATTTCTGCCCGGGCGACAAGAGCCAAAGGGTAATTACATGCGCTTTAAGCGAAAGTCGGTGAGCATCTCCTGTCGAGAATACAAGTGATCAACCATTCTTGACTATACGACAATGCCAGTCGGCACAGTTTTTCAAGGCTGCTTTGAAGTCAGGCAATCTGGTGCATTTGTCTAAAGCTTCTCCCATGCGCTAGTATCTGGATACCTGTTGCAACAGACTTTTATCGGTAGGATGCCACGCCAAACGTTATCGATAGCCGTCTCGTCAACGCTTTCCTTGATAATGCAAGCTTGTCGGAAACCGATCTTTTGCCGGATACAATCTCTGGTCAGATTGATGAGCGTCGTCATAGGCAAGGTGGATTGTGGGTAGGGGGCAAGTGCGAACTGACAGCCGCCACTCTGAGTTTCCGCCCAAACGACATGAACCGGGCATTGCATGCTCATCCTGACGAATTGCGTGTTGAAATACATTTGAATGACATCGTCGGGATTTCAATTCAACGCAGACTGATTACAGACGCCATAACCGTCAAATTTGCTAACGGGGTACTGAAAATCCGATGCTTTAGGGCCAAATCCTTTACTGCGGCAATCGAGGCTGCGCGACTGGCCATGCATGAACAGGCCGTCAAAACGGAGCAGGGACAGCCCAATCGATAGAAACACGATTAGGAAGACCAGACCGGAAGGGGGCTCACAACAGTGCCCCCTCCCCTTGTTGACAAAAGAAAAGCCGTTGAGTTTCTGAAACACCCACCAACGCGGAGATGGCATTCATCAGGGTGCGGCCAAAACGCAGGCCATTACCTATGCTCTCGAAGCAATAATCGAAGAAAGCCTTCTTGAGGATTTTCAGGTACAGGGAAAGTATGGCAAGAGGAGCGGTGGTCTTTTCGTTGGCGAGTAGAAAACGGACGGACGCCATGGCATTGTCGCGGCTATGACAGATGAACCCAATTTGCACTTTAGCGGCTTTTCGCTTTGGATAGATAGACGCCAGTTCCCGAATGTGTTGGACTTCTGGGATGGGAATTGGCTGATGGTTCGCGCGCGCATGGAGGCTAAGGGCGCACATGTCGAATGTGCAGGGCCAATCCTGATGACTACGGACATCAGGAAATTCTGCGATCAACTAGATGTGATGGCGACCCCTTTGGCAGGCGTAGCCACACTCAAGGGCTTGGAACCGGAAATCAATGTCGTTCTGACAATGCAGAAGTTGGGTCATGTTGAAGCGGTGATTGAAATTACTGCTGATCACATCAATCAATATCATCGTTTCATCGTGGAGGGAGACCAGTCCTACCTGCCCGGACTTATCCGTTCATGCGATGCCATTCTCTGCAAGTTTCCGGTCATCGGAAAGGAGAGTGTCTGATCGAAAGGCAACCAGCCAGTTTAGCTATTACTAACTAAAACCGCCGGGTTGAGGTGGGAAACGGTCAGTCGGCTTGCAGGCAGGGAGGGCAGAAGCGGCATGTAGTGCCGCAAAAATCTGCCGTGCAAGTCGGACTTTCACGTCCGACTATCGCGACAGAAGTTCCCGTGAGAATTCAAAGTTAGCGCGTCCCGATGCAAAGTTCAGGATTTCCGAGACAAGTTAGCCGCATACCGCACGGAGTTCGGCGATCATGTCGGTGAGAAATCCATCAGATGGCAGGATCAAACAACTAATTTTGCGGCGAACGGAGCAGGCAGAACTCTTCACCCCGGAAGCGAAGTGCAACATAGCTGCATTGGTTCATATGATCGATCAGACAGGATTGCTCTGGTGCTGCCATTTCTTCCATCGTGCAGCGCTCCTGCGCACATACCTTACTATAAATCTGACCGGTGGGAACATACGCGACGAAAAGAGAGGTCTTCGGACCCTTTGGGTCGAGGCTTTCATATGCGGCTATCAATCTCTCGAAAGTCGCACGATCCTGCCCCACAGGGTTAAGTTCGATCCCCATTTCACCAACTTGTCCGACCATTTTCATGTAGCGCAGATGCTCTAATTGAGAACAAACAAGTCGATCAGCCTCAGCCGGGATCGTATACGTCATGACAATGGCAGTGAGGATAATCGAAAACTTCCGCATCATTTCTCTTTCCGTCAGGTGCTTGAGGGCCGTGTAAAGTTTTGGTTTCGCTGTCTTTGCCACGTCAAACATCAAAATTCCGACAAACGGCCGCAATTAAGGTCGCCATCATCAGCTTGGACAACCCAGGAAGCAATCACTCCGTTTGCACGTTGGAACGAATGTCTCATTATAAGAATCATTCATTTTGCGAGCTTCTTAGGTGTATTCGAGAGGCATCTGTTCGGCGGCGGCCAGGTGAAAGCTTCGTTAGCGCATTTGCGAGCAGCTGCCCAACAGGCAAAGTTGCACGGATCCGACCCGTAGGACGAGATTCCGTTGCTAATTTTCCCCACTTGTGAAGCTCGCTTTTCAGCCTCTAACCACTGACTTGCCAGATGGTGAACATTCTTGAACTGAGAATGTCCATTCGGCGAAACGTGGCTCTGACGCACTTTTGCTGATGTACAGCCCCTACGAAACGCCGATCAAACGTGCCTGGAGCAGATCGAGTTTTACTCTCCTATACATCTGACGTTTGGTGAGCTTCAGTCGCGTGATCTAGTTTGACCAAGGTGAGATGATGGCGGTTCTGACCGCGGCGATGTCTCTTGCGACGCCGCCTGCAAACGATTCCACTAAGCTGTCCTTTGAGCTTGGAGCCATTCGCCGAGCCTTCCTGCCGTTTTCGAGCGGATCATGGATTGGAAGTCGCCACTAGACGTTCAAGCGATCACCAGTTCAGGTATGTTCACTTCCAGATCGCAGACGATCGTCCTGTAGGTTTGGCCCGACCTGAAGGCAAAATCATCAATGCCTATAACGCTGAGCTCATCGCTCTGATCGGCGATACGGCGGCGAATTACTCGCAACGGTGTATCGTTGCTCACTGGCACCCTCAGACAATCCGCAAATGCCGCTGCCGGTCTGCCGCCGAGCACCAAACCAAGGTGGTGCACGATGGACTCCAGCCGTTGGGTGCACCGACCGTAACGTGACAACACACCATTATCGAACTGTTCGAAGAAGATGCGACAACACAGAACGACATCGCACCAAAAGCGCCGCGCCACGATTAGCAGCTCCACTCGCTGACCACTAAAGGGTAAGTCAGCAGGCCGGCGTAGATATCGGCTTTAAACTCGGCGGCTCTGTCGCCCGCATGTCGGGCATGTCCCCGAGAGCGGGCGTGATCGATCCGAACTTGAACGCGTTCTGCGACAACCGTTACCTCATCGACTGCAAAGTCAGACGGAGCGAGGCTTGCCTGTTGAAATCGTCGTTGCATAGCCGATCCTCCAATGAATTGGCCAAAGCACCATCTGCAACAGCAGCAAATGTAACTCAGAGCCCAAATCTGCCCCGCTTACCCGGTTACGCGTGCGCATCGGATCAATATGTCATAGAGCTATCTTTTTGAAAAAGAACAATCTATCGCGCTTTAATCAATCTAAATGAGATTTTTGTTTAGCCACTCCGACAAGTGGGTGGGAGGCTTATTTTTCTCAGAATACGCGTGAAGAAGTCTCGGAAATGGCCAGTCTTCATTGAAGGGTAATATAGGACGATTTGGTTAAGAATGTCTACGCCTAACATGAATAACTTCACGCACCCCCCTCGCTCGTTCTAATGCTGTCTCTCTACCGTCACTTAATAACTGCCCCGCCTTTGAACGCTTTTCAGGAAATTGCTCAAAACATCCTGCCGCAATAATAATGCCATTTGCCGGGGATATCGCCTCGTGACGCGGCCAATCTGTGCGCCCTGTACAATAAGAGACCGTTTTGAAACTAAGCTGCGCATTCGAATATAACATTGGAGGATCGATCTACTTCAATCCTATAGCGTTGCGCTCCAACCGGCTTCTCATCAATCCTATTTTGCGCCACCGCCAGCATATTCAGTTTAGCCGTCTGTTCGATACGAATGCTGAGTGCGGGAAATTGCAGAGCACTTATTGAAGGGCATCTAAACAAGAGACTTCTACTTACTCCTTTGCAATAAGCTACTCATTGAGGAACGATGCCTACACGATAATTGTCCGCTAAGGCATGTCGCGCCCAAATGGATTCATTTAGCGTTTGCGGACATACAACAACTCAAAGAAGCTGGAGCGAGCGTTATGGGTGCGAGTGAACGCGGCATGCTCTGAGCTCCCTGACTACGCCAACAGAAGAACCTTTCCAACTCTGCCGCGACCAGCGCGTCCTATGCATAATGGGCTGTTTTACTGTTAACGGGATAGAAGACCGATTCTCCCACAAGTTTTGTTCCCCGTATTGCCGATCTCGCTTGAAAGCCGAAGAGAATCTCATAATTTTAAACCACAGCCTTGAATAGACTGCCGTCTATTATCCTTAATTCTCTTTATATTCAGTTAGATAGGGTTATTTCGATTCCAATGGACATAGATTCCAGACCGGCCCGCCCGCGATGCTAACTGTTTGTTAATATACGCCCCTTGCGGCAAAATAAGAATCGGACATAATGACGGTATTTAGACGGTATTAGTTCCAGTGCCGTCACTAGGGATCCCAAGTCTATGAATATCGCAAATAAAGCAGAGCAAGTGTCGTTTGACGACATGATATTGACGCAAGGGCGAGAGATCTCGCGTAAGCTCAATCTGCTGCGTCATGAAAACTTCCCGCCTGATGCGCGCAAAAACTTGCGCCAGTTTTCTATGGCTGAAGCGGCTTACTTCCTTGGTGTATCGCCGAGCAATCTGAAGAAACTGCACCTCGAAGGAAAGGGGGTTGATCCCATCATCCTTTCCGGCGGACGCCGTGCTTATACGATCCAGCAGGTTCAGGAACTCCGTCATTGGCTTGATCAGAACGGTCGTGCCGAAGTGAAGCGCTATGTTCCGCATCGCCGTGGCAATGATAAATTGCAGGTTATCGGTGTTGTGAACTTCAAGGGTGGCTCTGGCAAGACGACCACCGCCGCGCATCTGGCGCAGCATCTGGCGCTGACCGGCCACCGCGTGCTTGCAATCGATCTTGATCCGCAGGCGTCCCTTTCAGCGCTCCACGGCATCCAGCCGGAGCTTGATGAGTTCCCATCGCTCTATGAAGCTGTTCGCTATGACGAGCAGCGCAAATCCATCCGCGAAGTTATTCGCAAGACCAATTTCCCCGGCCTCGACATCATCCCTGCGATGCTTGAGCTGCAGGAATATGAATATGACACACCGCTTGCGATGCAGAACGGCGGCGAAGGCAAAACCTTCTGGAATCGTATTGCGTCAGCACTTGCTGAAGTGGATGCGGAATATGATGTGGTCGTCATCGATTGCCCGCCGCAGCTTGGTTATCTGACGCTGACCGCCCTTTCAGCGGCAACGTCGGTTCTCATCACAGTTCATCCGCAGATGCTCGATCTAATGTCGATGTCGCAGTTCCTGCTTATGCTTGGCGATATCCTCAAGACGGTGCGTCAGGCTGGCGGTGCAGTGCAACTCGATTGGTTCCGCTATCTGATCACCCGCTATGAGCCGACCGACGTACCACAGGCACAGATGGTTGGTTTTATGCAAAGCATGCTGGCATCCCACATGCTCAAGCATCAGATGCTTAAATCGACTGCGGTATCGGATGCAGGTCTGACAAAGCAGACACTCTATGAAGTTGAGCGTTCTTCCATGAACCGCGGAACTTATGATCGCGCTATGGAGGCTCTTGAGGGCGTTAATTCGGAAATTCGCGGGCTTATTCATGAAGCCTGGGGTCGTTAGACGGCAGTCTAATTCGGAAAATATAAAATAAAATCAGGCTTATGACTGGTTTGAGGATAAAAGAATGGCACGGAAGAACATTTTTCAGAGCGTAATGCAGACAGAAGAAGCGGAAGAAAAGCCCGTTTCTCCGGTCGAAAATGTTTCGCGTCGTTTTGGTGCTGCAAAGTCTCTCTCTGCGTCAATCGATGAACTAGCCAAGCAGGCTTCCCAGAAGCTTGATGGTGAAACCATCGTCGAACTCGATCCTCAAGTTCTCGATGCATCTTTCATTGCTGATCGTCTGCCTGAGGCTGATGATCAGGAATATGCTGAGCTTTTGGAAGCTGTTCGTGAACGTGGACAGGATAGCCCTATTCTTGCGCGCCCTCACCCCGAGACCAGCGGTCGTTTCATGATCGTATTCGGTCATCGTCGGGCAAAGGTTGCGCGTGAGCTTGGGATCAAGGTCAAGGCCGTCATCAAGCCTCTCGCTGATCTTGAACATATTCTGAGCCAAGGTCAGGAAAACTCTGCTCGTGCCAATCTCAGCTTCATTGAGCGTGTGCTGTTTGCAGCACGCCTTGAGGAACTGCAGTATAGCCGTGAAGCTATTCAGGCCGCTCTTTCCATCGATTACCAGACCCTGTCGAAGATGCTGACCATTCCACGCGCAATCTCCGAAGATATGCTCGTTGCTATCGGACCAGCGAAAGGTATTGGTCGTGACCGCTGGCTTGAACTGCGCAAGCTGATTGAAATGCCTGGTAAGGCTGATGCGGCGCGTGAGTTGATGGCAACCGATGCCTTCAAGGCAGCACAGTCTGGCACACGCTTTGAGCAGCTCTATGGTTATCTCAAAGGTTCGAACCAGAAGAAGCCCGTTACGAAGGCAGCTTTACGCCCCGGTTCGAGCTGGACTGCAGCTGACAAAAGCGTCAGTGCGACCATCAAACAGAATGGCAAAACAGCAACCCTGGCGCTCAGTGCAGCCAATGGTCCGCGTTTTGCTGAATGGATTTCGCGTAATCTGGATGCGCTTTATGCGTCATTCAGTGACGACGAGAAGTGAGTAAGCGTATCGGGTGAGGGCACTTATCCCCCACCTAATCAGCGTATCGTATAAAAGTGGAAGAGTGCAGGTGGTGGTCATCTGCATAATTTGACGAAGAGGAAACAGCAGCAAAAGAAAAAGGCCCCCAAACGTCGCCGCGTGGAAGCCCTTCTCATTGGTTTAGCAGCTAGAGAATCGCAAATCTACGAATCACTGTCAAGTGTAATTAGCGTCATTTTGGCGGGTGGATTTCTTTTGCCTTGTGGAAGGTGAAAGAAAATGGAGTCTCAATTCGGACTGACGCCTTTTGGCAGTCAGCGGATGACGCATGCCTTGTTAGCAGTGCATCAAAAAGCTCGGAAAATCCCTCAGGGAGCTGCTGCTGATAAGTGGCAGCTTCATCGTTGGCTGTGCGAAGGCAAAAATATCATCGGCATCAGTGATCGTTCTTTGGCGGTTCTGTCTGCTTTGCTGTCATTTTATCCTGAGAATATGCTGGTCGAAACCGGCGCTCTGGTGGTTTTTCCGTCCAACAAGCAGCTGGCCTTGCGCGCGCATGGCATGGCCGATGCAACATTGCGTCGTCATCTGGCAGCGCTGGTCGAGGCCGGTATCATCACTCGTCAGGATAGCCCGAATGGCAAACGCTATGCTCGTCGCAGCAAATCCGGTGAGTTAAAGGTTGCCTTTGGTTTCTCGCTTGCACCACTTTTGGCGCGTGCAGATGAGTTTGAGGCTGCTGCCGAGCAGGTCAAATCCGAGAAACTCGCTCTGCGTGAAATCCGGGAACAGCTGACTTTGCTGCGTCGCGACATATCAAAGCTGCTCGATTATGCAATCGAAGCATCGCTTGTTGGTCCATGGGATGAACTCAAGGTCGAGTTTCGTGCAGTTGTCGACAGCATTCCACGTCGTGCAGAGATGCTCGAGCTGACAACACTCGTCACAAAACTGCATGAAATTCGTGGTTCTGTTGATAAAGCTTTGAATAATAATCAAAAAGTTCAAAATCTGAGCGACAATGAATCCCAAAATGAGCGGCAGCTTAATGAATCAAAACCAGATTCCCATTTTGATAGGAACGTCACAAAGTCAGACACAGTTGCGATCACGACGATAACCGATTGCGCGATTAATGCCGGTATTTCTCTCGATATGGTTCTGCGAGCCTGTCCAGAGATCAGCACTTACGCATCAGTTCCGATAAGCCAATGGGAACATCTGATGGCCACAGCAGAGAAGGTGCGAAGCTTTATCGGCATCGATACCAAACTCTATGAAATGGCTCTGAAAATGCTTGGAAGGCAGAATACCGCTATCACAATTGCCTATCTGCTCCAGCGCTATAACGATATTCGCTCTGTGAGTGGCTATCTTCGCATTCTCACGGAAAAAGCTGCTGAAGACGCGTTTTCGGTAAAGGCGCTCATGGTCAGCGCTCTGCATATTCAACAAAGGCAACTGCAATGAATTGATACTTGCTCCTATGTCCTGATAGCAGTTGGAAACAGGATTTGAGGGGAATGTTGGCTCCGTCGCTGTGTGGAAACTTAACGAAGAGTTAACTTTCACAAACTGGTGATGGCCAAGCGAATAGGGGCTGATACGAACACGCCGATACGAACACCGGCCATTGAATTGTTTTGTACCAAATAAGGTCTAGACATAGGCAATGTGATTGTATTGATAATCTGTTCTGAGATTGCAGATCTGGTTATGGCTTAGGAGAAGAAAGTATGTATTTCCAATTGGGTAGCTTGATAAGCGCAAGCTTGATTTTTTTGACAGCGCCAGTGGCTGCCGAAACTTTGAAGGTCCGTGATATCACCAATAAGCAAGAGATATCAGAACGTGCCGCTGATTTTGAGAACGATCTCAATCAGCTTGGTATTGCAGCAAAGCTGAACTGCAATCTGCTCATTGGAAGTCAGGGCGAATCTGGCCACGAAAGCTTCGGTGCGATTTGCGATATGAATATTTCGGGCAAAAAGCCCACTTCCATAATGCTGTGTAACGATATGATGATCGGCAAGCTCACCATCAAAGCTTTCGGCTTTAGCGAGAATAAAAACGAGCTCGCTGCCTTTACCGAGATGAACTGCCAGCCAGGTGGCTAATGCTAACCATGAACCCTCCGGGCACATTGCGTTATCGCTGATAATGCAGGAACTTGTTTCCATGTGCTCTAGGAGGCGTGCTTATTCTTATAAAGAAGGCTCTTCTGCTAGATCTGCGTAAACGAGATAACGAAGCGGACCTTGCGTAACAGCATCAAAGGGATAGCAGGTCGCAAGAACCAGATGAGAGCCTGCCGCGTGAACATCGATCCGGGCTTCATCCCAGCGCGTGACAGTCATCTGAGTGGCGCGATATGTATATGTTTTGCCGTCATTGCGGGTAACGCGGATAAGGTCGCCTTGCTCAGTATCTTTGAGAAAAGCAAAATGCGTGTCGCGATGCGCAGCATAGACTGCGGTTCCCTGTTCACCAGCTTGCGGTGTGTTTTGCAGATGGCCCGGACCAAAAGCCAGTGCTTGTCCACTTGCACCATTAAGAGCGATTGCTGACGCAGCCAGTCGTGGTGCCTCGATACGCGCTACCGGCCATGTGTCCGCCCATGCCCAGGGCTTAACCTTTTCACCTGTCGCAATGCTCTCGGAGAAAGCGCGCTCAAGAAGAATTTGAGCCGCATAAGCTTTGGCGTGAATCCAGAGGCCTTGACCGAGAAGAAAGAGGCCGCAGACCATAACAGCGATCGAAAGAAGGGCGAGGGGGGAGCGCAACCAAGCGCGCTCCTTTGCCTTTGAGTTCTGTGCTACGATGACACTCATCATGCATTCTCCTTGCGGCGTGAAAACCAGAAGATGAGAAACCCAATCGACAGAGCGACCGATCCCTGAAGCATATTAAGCGTTGCCGGAGTTGCGGTTTGCGGCAGAGGCATTGCAGGGGCTGAAACATCGGGCGATGCAGGACGATCATTGCTTCGAGCCAGTATCTGCTCCTGACCTGCATCGGCATGATCAAGCACATTACGGTCAGCACGGATACCAAACAGCGCGTCAAAATCCCATCCGGCAGGAAGTTGCAAAGGAATGTCTGCACGGGTGAGGGGGGTATTCGCCGGGCGGGTTGGCGTCTGATCCACTGCAACAAGGCTTGTAAGACGCGTTACCAGATGATGCTCAAGCGCAAGGTTGAGGATACGCGTGTCGGCTGCCAGTCCTGTGATCTTGCCAAGCTTCATGTCCACCTCAGCATCATCGATCTTGCGACGGGCCCAGATCTTGGAAATGCCTTCGGCGGGGCTTGCCGCATCAAGCGGTAAGGTCACTGTCCATGGGCGCCGTCCAACTGTACCTTCAATTGTAATGGTGCCAGTTGCCTGTTTTGTGCGGGCAGCGATCACCAACGGTTCGCCCTGATAAAGATCGGGAAGAAGTCCTGGCGTCAGATTGACACCCTCTTGCGAGAAGCTGGCTTTTACGTTTGTTACGACCGGATTTTCGAGCTTAGCGAACAGTTCACGCATGCGCTGGTCGACCTCTTCAACAGAGCCGATATGTGTAAAGGTGCCACGGCCAAGTTCAGATGCCTTGTTCATCAGATAGGTGTTGGGAGCTGAACCAATACCGACCATGAAGAGGCGCGAGCGATCCCGGCGCGATGCGATGACATCAAGCATTTGCTGCTCGTTGCTGATCTCGCCATCAGTCAGGAACACGATCTGGCGCAAACCATCCTTCTGGTGGCTGTCATCAAGAGCCGCATGCAATGCGGGCAGCATTTCTGTTCCGCCGACCGCGTCAAGCGTGGCCACATATTCGCGGGCATCGGTAATATTGAGTGGTGTAGCAGGGACAGAGTCATCAAATACCTTGGTCAAAGTGTCATCGAAACGAATGACGTTGAAACGGTCGGTGGGTTTTAAGCGAGAGAGGGCATAATCAAGACTGGCTTTGGCCTGCTTGATCGAAGTTCCGCCCATCGAACCTGAATTGTCGATGACAAACACGATTTCTCGCGACTGATTTGCAGAGCTTTTGACAACCGGCGGCGTGACATAGGCCAGCACATAGTCGTCATTTCCCACGCCTTCGCGAAACAGGCCGACATTGGGCATAGCGGTTTCAGCAGTCTGCCATTCGAGAACGAAATCACGATCAGCTGTGGCCTTGCCATCCAGAACAATCTTCGATGTCTTCTCGTCCTGCTGGTCGATTTTGACAGGGTGATAAAGGCTCTTGATATCGGTTGCCGGGAAACCGGGCTTGAGATTGACAGTGATCGTCACTGGATTGGTGCGGTCTTCGCCCGGCATCACGAGAGGCGTTTCAATGGCGCCATTGTCGGGACCATGGGTTGGTTCCGTTTTCTGCTGTCCCCAGCCGCCCTGAATATCAGCGGTTTCAATAATCGGGTCGCTGTTTTCAGGATTATAGCGCGGTGCAACAACAAGTGGCACACGTAGAGAAAAACGATTATCGCTCAGGCGAACCGCCTGCTGATATTCAATCTGAATGACGACTTTTTCATTCGGACCGAGATTTGCAACTGCATTGGTGAAGATGTTGGGGCGCTGCTGTTCGATGAGAGCTGCCTTCTTGCCTTCGCTTTTTGCCTTCTCATAGATTTCACGCGCTGCCTGCTTTTCCTTGATATCGGCGACGATAACCTTGTCACCGACAATCATCTTCAGGGAATAGACCGCACTGTCTTCAGGCAGAGGGAAGACATAAAGCCCTTCGACCCACCCGCTGGTCGGGTTTTCAAAAACCTGACTGAGACGGGCGCGGGCGGTAGGACCACTGACATCAATGTTGAAATCAGTGGCAAGCCGTGGCGCTTCGACATATTGGCCAGCTTCACTGCTCTGAAGCAGGAGGCTGCCGCTCTGCACGGCATTCGGTGTTACATAGGCTGGCTTTTCCGCACGGGCCGCAGCCACGTTGAGAAGTGAAAGAACAACGGCCAGGATTGGCAATATCAGCATATTTACAAACCAGATGAGTTTGCAGAATTGCGAGAGGCTGATTGCCCTTGCGTTGTTATGAGAGTGTCTGAAGGCAGGCGACATTGTGCGCTCCTGTATCTATCGGATAACTGGACACAATTTGCGCCGGAGTGCTGTTTCCTCGCCAGCGTAAGCTTTGCCAAGTTTTGTCCGGACTTTGCCGCAAGCCACCTTGCCGGTTCCGCTTATGTGTGGAATTGTGAAGGAAAGTACGGATTGAGGAAGTTTTCATGTCTCAGCAAGATGCGGTTTTGCCCGATCAGTTGAATCTCCGCGTTGCTGAACGGGTCCGCGAGGAGATCGCGCGCCGCAGAATTTCGCGCCAGCATCTGGCCGATGAGGCACGTATCAGCCTCTCGACGCTCGAAAAGGCGCTGTCTGGACACCGTCCCTTTACGCTTGCCACCATCATCCGGCTTGAGCAGGCCATGGGATTTGAACTGCGCGATCAGGTGGAAACAGAGAAGCCAAAGCCAGCGGCTCCCCACGGACATGCTGCGGAAGAACTTGGCGCTTATTCGCGCGCCGCCGTTTCCTGGCTTGAGGGAACGTTTCTCACTTTGCGTCCGTCATTCGGCAATCGAAACGACATCTTCGCTTATTGCACTCATATCAGCTGGGATGCGGAGAACACACATCTCAAATTCGAGGAGCGCGAACGCACTGATACGTCGTTTTCGCAGTATGGGCGGGTTTCTGTTCCACATCTTTCAGGCCATGTTTATCTTGTGACCAATACATCCGGGCAATACCGGATGGCGGTTCTCTCGCGCCCAAGCATTGCGGGCGAAATGTATGGAATTCTCACGACCTTGCGTGCAGGGCAGGGTGCACAACTGACGCCTGTATCCGTACCTTTGGCACTTATCCCGATGAAGATGTTCGAAACACCGGTTTTTGGTCGGATAGCCCCGGCTGACCCGTTTTATGGCCAGTATTCCAGCTTTATCGACAAGACACTTGGCGATGGCTATGCAAGTTTTGTGACGTCCGAAAAGTGAATTATTTTGTCTTACATGCTTTATTCTATTTACTACTAAATATGTCTGATTAACTGCTTTCCTGATATCTATTTCTCTTAAAATATTGAAATAGAAACAAATTATATAGGGCATATTTCCTTAATTACATTCAAATAACCACCTTGCCTAATATAAAAAATACCTCATTATCACTTTGCCGCCGCTGGCTGCAAAATGGAGAGGGCCAATGAAGCATCGTGTAATTTGTCCCGCCTTTGTAACTTTTCTTTCAAGTGCAGTCATTGTTACAATCAGCGGTTTTATACTGAAAGCAGGTCCAGCTTTAGCGGCGTGTTCGTTCTCTCCCACGCTGGGTGACGATACCTATATTTGCGATAGTGGTACATCAATTGGCGGTTTGACCGATACGAATGGCAATAACACCTTGCTGTTGCCTTCCGGCGGAAGTGGCACAGTCAATGGAAATGTAACATTTGGCGCAGGCACCGACCGGATTGAAGTTCATTCCGGCACGATCGCGGGCAATGTCGTTCAGGGTGACGGTGCCGATGCTTTCGTGATTTCTGGCGGAACCGTGACCGGCAATATCCAGCAGGGCCTCGGTATTGATGATTTTCGCATGACGGGCGGCGAGATTGGCTCGCTTAATCAGGGCGACGCGCTCGATAGGTTCTTCATGTCTGGCGGCCGCATTGTCGATGCTTTTGATGACGGCGATTACGCCGTGATGACGGGTGGCCGCATCGGCCGCGTCAACATGAAGCTCGACGACAACTATTTCAACATGTCTGGCGGCACCATTGATCGTAATCTGGTGGCAGGTTTTGGTAATGACACGATCATTATTTCCGATGGCATGATCGGAGGCAATATCAGCGTCAGCGGCGGGACGGATAGTGTCACGATTACTGGCGGTACGGTGGCCGGCGACGTTCTTATGAGCTTCGGCAATGACCAGTTTACCTGGAATGGCGGCGGCATTGTCTATGGCAATATCGATATGGGCGCTGACAGTGATACGGTCGTTCTTGCCAATCTGACTGATGCTAATATTGGAGCAACCAAGCGCCTGACTGGCGGCGAGGGCGTCGATGCGCTGACGTTCAACAATGTTAAAACAGGCAAGGTTGGTCGGTTTGACAGTTGGGAGACGATCAATCTCACCAACGACACCCGTCTGACGTTCGACACCACCCTCACCCTGGGCGATGCTGGTACAGGCACCGGGACGCTGAATATCGATGCTGCCAGCACGATCTACGGTGGATCAGCACAAAGTGGCATCAATGCCTTTTCGGCCAGTCAACTTGCTTCGGTTTTCAACGCTGGTCGTATCGATCTGACCAATGGTGGTTCAGGCACAAGCGATACATTCACCATCAAGGGTAATTACACCGGTCATAATGGTCATCTGTTCGTTGATACCGTGCTGGGTGCCGATGCATCGCCATCAGACAAACTGGTCATTGATACCGGCAATGCATCCGGGTCAACCGGTATTGTCGTCAACAATGTTGGTGGCACAGGCGCATCGACGATTTCCGATGGCATCATGGTTGTGCAGGCACGGAACGGTGCGACAACCACAAGCGGGGCCTTCGCGCTCAACGGACGCGCGGCTGCCGGGGCTTACGAATATTTCCTGTTTAAAGGTGGCGTTTCCGCCAACACCAATGAAAACTGGTATTTGCGTTCGACCTTGGTCAGCGGTAGCCAACCTGCGCCTGTTATTCCGGAAGCACTGACACCGGAAGCCCCTGAAACTTCCGCGCCTCCACCAGCACTGGAACAGCCGCCAGCACCATTGCCGATCGATCCGAATGACCCCGATCCTGAGGATACGTCTGCGCCAGTGACGGAAAGCTCACCTCAACCAGAAGCGCCTCCGGCACCGCCTCCTGCTGAGGCTGCAAATCCACCGGCTATCTCCAATGGACAGGCGGTAACGCCGCAGATCGGCTTTGAGGGTGCGGTCCCGCCATCGCCGGGTGCCACACGTGTCGAGGGCGATGTCGTTCCGCTTTATCGTGTCGAGGTTCCCGTTTACTCCGCCTTGCCTCCGGTAGCGCATCATCTGGCACTCACAACACTCGGAACATTCCACGAGCGCCGTGGCGAACAGGATCTTCTCAGAAGCGGCGGTTATCTGCCTGCGACCTGGGCGCGTCTGTTTGGGCAGGATATCGATACAAAGTGGAAGGGTACAGTTGCACCGGGCCTTGATGGCAAGCTTTTTGGCATTCAGGCTGGTCAGGATCTTTGGGGCCGCGAAACGGATAGTGGCCATTCCGACCGCTTCGGCCTGTTTTTTGGCTATGCCCGTGTGACCGGCGATATCACAGGTCAGGCGCTCGGCTGGAATGATCTTGCCGTGGGTGATCTCGAAATAACCGGCACCAGCTTTGGCGGTTACTGGACGCATATCGGCCCGCAAGGCTGGTATCTCGATGCCGTGCTGATGGGCACATGGTATGGCGGCGATGCGAGTTCGAATGAAGGGCAGAGCATCGATGTCGATGGTCATGGCGTAACGGCTTCGCTGGAAGGCGGATACCCGATTGCGCTGAGCGAAAGCTGGACGCTGGAGCCGCAGGCGCAGCTCATCTGGCAGAGCCTCTCGCTTGATGATCAGGCAGACCGTTATTCATCTGTATCCTTTGATTCAGACAACGCCTGGACCGGACGTATCGGGATGCGCTTACAGGGCGCTGAGGACACATCCATCGGCAAGCTGCGTCCCTATCTGAAAGCCAATCTCTGGCAGAATTTCTCATCCGATCAGACTGTGCGTTTTGCCACTGATCCGATTGTGACGGACTTGAAAGGCACTTCGCTGGAAGTTGGTGGCGGCCTCACCCTCGACATCACCGAGAAAGCAAGTCTTTACGCGACTGCCGATTACACCACCAATCTCGGTGGTGAGCGCAACCGCATATGGGAAGGCAATATCGGTTTGAACGTGAAGTGGTGAAAACACTATCTTGCTGCGATCACGCCCGCGTGATAGTGGCGTCTCCTGCCAGATTTTAGGAGCATGCCATGGAACGACTGATCGAACGCAGCCTTTTCGCCAGTCGCTGGCTGATGGCACCCATGTATATTGGCCTCGCTTTGGCGTTGGTCATTCTGGTGTGGGTTTTTATGGTTGAGCTATGGCATTTGGCGTTGATCATCCCGTCGATGACCGTCAATGATGCTGTTCTTGGCGTGTTGGCGCTGATCGATCTCAGCCTTGCTGCCAATCTCCTGATGATCGTGATTTTTGCAGGTTATGAAAACTTCGTCAGCCGCATGGATCTCGCCGATCACAAGGACCGTCCTGATTGGCAGGGCGAAGTCGATTTCTCAGCGCTCAAGCTGAAGCTGGTCGCCTCCATCGTGGCGATTTCAGGTATCCATCTTCTCAAAGTCTTCATGGACGTTGCCAAATACTCCGCCGACCACATCAAGTGGATGGTCATCATCCATTTGGTTTTCGTAATTTCGGGTGTGCTTCTGGCGGCCATGGACTGGATTTCCAATCACGGCAAGGCGCTCAAAAAGTCCAAAACGACGAAAGCCTGATCAGGTGCCCATTGCGTCGGCTTCGCGCAGGCGATAGCCGACGCCTGTTTCCGTCAGAATATAATGCGGCTGATCGGGAGATTTCTCGATCTTCTGGCGCAGCTGGCGGACATAGATACGCAGATATTGCACATCGGCTGCCGGTCCCCAAACATGGCTCAGAATATATTGATGCGTCAGCACCTTGCCCGCATGCTGCACGAGCAGGCGCAGGATTTCATATTCTTTTGGCGAGAGCTTTATCTCTGTCTCATCCAGCTTGACGATGCGCCTCACCAGATCGACTGACAGACCATCGCTCTGAAAAACCGGCTTCTCGCCCTGCTGGTGCAGTTTATGGCGCAGTGCTACCCGCGTTCTTGCTGCCAGCTCCTTCATGCCGAAGGGCTTGGCTACATAATCGTCTGCACCGGTTTCAAGTGCGCGCACAATGCCTGCCTCATCGGTACGGCTTGAAAGGATGAGGACTGGCAGCGTCAGTCCCCGCTCGCGCCATAGACGAAGGAGTTCGTGGCCGTCCGTGTCGGGCAGACCAAGGTCAAGCAGAACGAGATCGGGCTTTTCGCTCTCGAGCAGCATTTCTGCTTCTCGCGCAGTGGCCGCTTCAATGATCGTATAACCTTCGGTCGTAAGCCCAACCCGCAGCAATTTGCGAATGGGTGGCTCGTCATCGACCACCAGAATTTTCGGCTTGGGGTCGTTCATGCGTTCTTGTCCGTTTCTTGAACCGGCAGCGGTATGGTTAATGTGAAACATGCACCGGAACCGTCAGCTCTGTTTCCGGCACGAATGGTTCCGCCCATTGCTTCAGTAAAGCCACGTGCGATGGAAAGACCAAGTCCGGTTCCTGCCTGCACATGATCACCCTTGCGCACGCGATAGAACGTATCGAAAATCCGTTCAAGATCGACATTGGGAATGCCGGGGCCATGATCGCTGATTTCGAGCGTCACACGACCACGTTCGACATGCGCTTCAAGGGCGATTTCTGAACCTTGCGGCGCGTATTTTGCGGCATTGTCCAAAAGATTGAACAGCACCTGCTCGAACAAAACCGCATCGAGCCGCACCATAGGAAGGTCAGTTGGCACCGCCACCTGAACCTTATGATGCGCCAAAATCTTGGTGGCACGATGAAGCGCTGTACCCACAATATCGCCGAGATAATACAGCGACAGATTGGGCTCCATAGCGCCCGATTCAATCCGCGTCATGTCGAGCAGATTGGCAATGAAACGATTGAGCCGCTCGGATTGCTCGACAATGGTCGAGAGCAATTCGGTGCGATCATTATCCGGCAGTGAACCAGAATAGTCGCGCAATGTGGTGGCAGCACCCATAATGCCCGCAAGCGGGGTTTTAAGATCGTGCGATATGGAGGTGAGAAGCGCCGAGCGGAGCTTGTCTGCCTCTGCTGCAAGCTTGGCGCGTTCAACATCGCCCACAAGCTGCACACGCTCGATGGCAATGGCCGCCTGATCACTGAGCGCTTCAAAAAGCCTTTGCTGTTCCGGCGTAAGAATTGGCCCCTGCCGATCATTGTCGAGGCCGATCACGCCCACGGAGGTTCGCGCGGTTTTAAGCGGAAGATAAAGCCGCTTGGCGCCGGGTAAGGTATCTGCGCCGCGTCCCGCCGGCAGTTCATGCTCCCAGGCCCAGTGAGCTGCTGCAATATCGGCGTCGACAAGGCTGTCATCCGGCGGATAGCCCGCGCGAACGGCGATGCTTTCGCCTTCCGGCAGCAGGATGACGACCCGCACTTTGAGCATGGAGGCTATCTGAAAGGCGGTCGCCCAAAGTACATCGTCGAGTGAGCCGGTTCCCGCGAGCTTTTTGCTGAACAGATAAAGGTCTTCCGTCATGTGTGCACGCTGGCGTGCGGCCGTGGCCTGTCTCTGGACGCGGCTTGCCAGATTGCTGGCAACGAAGCTGACAAGCAGGAAGAACGAAAGCGCCACCACGCTTTCGGGATCGGCGATGGATAGTGTGTAGAGCGGGGAGAGGAAGAAGAAATTATAGGCAAATGCGCTTAAAACCGAGACAAACAACGCTGGCCAGAGGCCGAGTGTGACCGCAACGCCGAGAACGCCCACAACGAAAACCAGAGCGATGCTTCGCACATCGAGAAACTGGTCGAGCAGAAGCCCGACACCAAGCGCGCAGGCTGTAACAAGAGATGCTGCGAGATAGGGCTTAACGTTGTATCCGGTTGAATGGCTGACGGTTTTAATGCTGCGGGCGGAACCGGCATTGTCGCGGTCAGCGGCAGCAGTGATATGAACGTCAATTGCGCCGGATTGGCGGATCAGTGCATGTCCGACTGAGCCTTCGATTGCCTCACGCCATCGCGGTTTGGCCGATTTTCCGGCAACGATATGCGTAAAATTATGCGTTGAAGCATAGCGCACGAGCTCTTCGGCAATGCTTTGGCCGGGAATGATGATGGTCTCGCCGCCAAGCTGCTCGGCAAGTCGCATGGTTGCCGCAAGCCGATCCTTGGCTTCATCGGAAAGACTGGCGGAACGCGGCGTCTCGATGTGGATGGCAGCCCAGGGTGCACGCATCCGGTCGGCAAGCCGCCGCGCATAGCGGACCAGTGAAGCGCTGTTTGCGCGCTGGTCGACCGCAACAAGCACCCTGTCGCCGGCAGCCCATGGCCCCTGTATGGCATTGGCGCGCATATGGGTTAGCAACTGCTCGTCAACCCGCTGGGCTGTGCGGCGGAGTGCCAGCTCTCGCAAGGCAGTCAGATTGCCGGGAGAGAAATAGTTGCGAATGGCGCGTTTTGCGGTTTTGGGCAGATAGATCTTGCCCTGATCGAGCCGCTTGATGAGATCATCCGGCGTGAGATCGATCAGTTCAATATCATCGGCCCGGTCAATAATGCTGTCTGGCACGGTTTCGCGAACGCGGATGCGGGTGATCTGAGCTACCACATCATTGAGGCTTTCGACATGCTGGATATTGAGCGTGGTATAAACATCGATCCCGCGTGCGAGAATTTCCTCGACATCCTGATAGCGCTTGGGGTGACGGCTGCCTGGCGCATTGGTATGGGCCAGCTCATCCACCAGAACCAGTTGGGGCTGTCTTTTAAGGATCGCGTCAATGTCCATCTCATCGAGCCGATGGCCATGATAGGAAATTTCGGTGCGGTCGATGATTTCAAGCCCATCGACGAGAGCTTCGGTTTCCTTGCGCCCATGCGTCTCGACAATGCCGATCACCACATCAATGCCGTCAGCCTTGCGCGCGCGTCCGGACATCAGCATTTCATAGGTCTTGCCGACGCCGGGAGCTGCTCCCAGAAATATCTTCAGACGGCCACGCGTTTCGCGCTCTGCCTGTTCAAGCAGCGCATCGGGGGAAGGCCTTATATCGCCAAGGCGAAGATCGTCCGATACCAAGCGTTGTTTCCTCAAAATAAGAAGGCGGCGGGAAAACCCGCCGCTATTCTACTCTAGTTATTACTCGTTCTGTCCAGAACAAGATTGAGCTTCAGCACATTGACCACCGGCTCGCCCAGAAAACCAAGTTCGCGCTGTTCGATCTGCTGTTCGACGATACCGCGAAGGCTTGCTTCATCAAGGCCGCGCGCGTTGGCAACACGTGGCACCTGAAAAAGGACTGCTTCCGGCGAGATATGCGGATCAAGCCCGCTTGCCGATGTTGTGACGAGGTCCATCGGCACCTCAGCGTTGGGGTTGCCCTGTTTGAGCGCATCCGCATCGGCTTTGATGCGTTCGATCAGTGCCGGATTGGTTGGCCCAAGGTTGGAGCCACCGGAACTGGCTGCATCATAGCTTTCCTTGCCTGCCGCAGAAGGACGGCCATGGAAATAGCGGTCGCCTGCAAATTTCTGCCCGATCAGTTCGGAGCCGATTACCTTGCCGTCTTTCTCGATCAGGCTGCCATTGGCCTGTTGTGGAAAGATAGCTTGTGCAAGACCGGTCATGCCAAGCGGATAGATCAACCCGGTGATGACGGTAAGAGCAACGATTATGACGAGTGCTGGACGAAGTTGTTTCAGCATTTTCTAGTTCCTTAAACCAGACCGAGGGCAACTATGGCCACATCAAGGGCCTTGATGCCGATGAACGGAACAACGACACCGCCAAGTCCATAGATCAGCAGATTGCGAGACAGCAGCGCACCTGCTCCAACGGGCTTGTATGTGACGCCCTTCAGCGACAGTGGAATCAGCGCGACAATGATGAGTGCATTGAAGATGATCGCCGAGAGGATCGCGCTTTGTGGCGTTGCAAGCCCCATGATGTTGAGCGCGCCAAGCTGCGGATAGAAGGCGAGGAACATCGCCGGGATGATCGCAAAATACTTGGCAATATCATTGGCAATCGAGAAGGTCGTGAGAGCGCCGCGCGTCATCAGCAATTGCTTGCCGATCTCGACAATCTCGATGAGCTTGGTCGGATCGCTGTCGAGATCGACCATATTACCGGCCTCTCGCGCGGCAACCGTGCCGGTATTCATGGCAACACCGACGTCTGCCTGTGCGAGGGCAGGCGCGTCATTGGTGCCGTCGCCGCACATGGCCACGAGCTTGCCTTTGGCCTGTTCCTCACGGATGAGTTCGAGCTTGTTTTCAGGCGTTGCCTGCGCCAGAAAATCATCGACACCGGCTTCCGCAGCAATTGCAGCTGCCGTCATTGGATTATCGCCGGTGATCATTACCGTGCGGATACCCATACGGCGCAATTCAGTGAAACGCTCGCGGATACCACCCTTGACGATATCCTTGAGGTGAATGACGCCAAGCAGGCGTCCATCCTTGGTGACGGCCAGCGGCGTTCCGCCGGTTTTGGCTATGGTGTCGGCAAGGGCTTGCAGTTCATGGACGGTCTTCTCATCCGACGTTGTATGTTTGAGTACGGCATCAACCGCGCCCTTGCGGATTGACGATCCATCAATATCGACACCACTCATCCGGCTTTGTGCCGTGAAAGGCACGAAACTGGCATTGAGACTCTGCATATCGCGGCCGCGAATGTCGTATTTTTCCTTGGCCAGCACGACAATGGAACGGCCTTCCGGTGTTTCATCTGCGAGCGAGGCCAATTGTGCGGCATCGGCCAGTGCCAGTTCATTCACACCGCTGACCGGCATGAAAGCGGTTGCCTGACGATTGCCGAGCGTGATGGTGCCGGTTTTGTCGAGCAGCAGGGTGTCAACGTCACCGGCAGCTTCCACCGCACGACCAGACATCGCAAGCACATTGAAGCGCACCAGACGGTCCATGCCGGCAATGCCGATTGCTGACAGAAGCGCGCCGATTGTGGTGGGGATCAATGTTACAAAAAGAGCCACCAGCACGATGACGGGAATATAGCCGCCAGCATAAGAAGTGAAGCTCGGGATTGTCACAACTGCCAGAACGAAGATCAGCGTCATGCCTGCAAGCAGGATGTTGAGGGCGATTTCGTTTGGCGTCTTCTGGCGTTCAGCGCCTTCGACAAGGCTGATCATTTTATCGATGAATGTCGAGCCCTGTGCTGCCGTTATGCGAACCTTGATCCAGTCAGACAAAACCTGCGTACCGCCTGTAACTGCAGAGCGGTCACCACCCGATTCACGAATGACCGGGGCGGATTCACCTGTAATGGCTGCTTCGTTGACGGACGCTACACCTTCGACGACTTCGCCATCCGATGGAATGATATCGCCTGCTTCAACGATCACCACATCGCCGATCTTGAGGCTTGTGCCAGGCACAGTCGTAAAGTCTTTCTGGCCTATATCACCAAGCAGTTTGGCCTGTGTTTCCGTGCGAGTACGGCGCAGGGATTCTGCCTGAGCCTTTCCGCGCCCTTCGGCAACGGCTTCGGCAAAATTGGCAAACAGCACCGTGAACCAGAGCCACAGCACGATCTGGAAAGAAAAGCTGATATTGGCTCCGCCGGTCGCAATGTCCTTCAGCAGAAGAACGGTGGTGAGCAGCGAGACGACTGCCACGACGAACATGACGGGATTGCGCGCAAGGCTCTTGGGGTTGAGCTTGCGAAAAGCATCGCCGATAGCGGGAATGAGGATGCGGGCATCAAGCATGCCGGTTTTAACTACTTTGGCGGATTGGGACTTGCTCATAGGGAACTCCAGAAAAGCGGACCCAGAAATTCTGCAGCAAAGACAATCATCAGCACTGCTGCAAGGATGAGGAGAATGAGGTTTGAGGGGCTAATCATTGAAATGTCTGCCCGTTAATCATCGCAAGATGTTCAGCCACAGGTCCGAGCGCCAGCGCAGGGAAGAAGATCAGACCACCCACAACGAGAATGACACCGATCAGAAGGCCGACAAAAAGCGGTCCATGGGTCGGGAATGTCCCGGCAGATTCGGGCGCTGATTTCTTGGCAACCAGTGAACCAGCAATTGCCAGTGCCGGAACGATGACCAGAAAGCGGCCCATCAGCATCGCAAGACCTATGGTGATGTTATACCAGGGCGTGTTGCCCGAGAGGCCGCCAAAGGCCGAGCCATTATTGGCCGTGCCTGACGTATAGGCATAAAGAATTTCCGAAAAGCCGTGCGGTCCGGGATTGGCGATGGATGCAAGGCCAGTCGGTATGACCGAGGCAATAGCGGTAAAGCCAAGGATCGACAGCGGCAGGCAGAGGACGGCAAGCATGGCCATCTTTACTTCTTTGGCCTCGATCTTTTTACCGAGATATTCCGGCGTGCGTCCGACCATCAGACCAGCAACGAAGATTGCGACGATCACAAACAGAATGATGCCGTAGAAACCTGCGCCCACGCCGCCGATGATGATTTCGCCCAGCATCATGTTGATCATCGGGATCATGCCGCCAAGCGCCATCATGCTGTCATGCATGGCGATAACCGCACCGCAGGACGCAGCCGTTGTGACCACAGCAAACAATGCCGACATGGTTATGCCGAAGCGGGCTTCCTTGCCTTCCATATTGCCGCCATCAATGCCAAGCGCATGGATCAGCGGGTTGCCCGCGGCTTCTGCCCAATAGCAAATAGCAACACCGGCCACGAAGAGCACGCCCATTGCAGCGAAGATCGCCCAGCCCTGCTTTTCATTGCCGACCATTCGACCAAACACATTGGTAAGGCCTGCACCGATGGCAAAGATCGCGACCATCTGGATCATATTCGAGATGGCATCGGGATTTTCAAACGGATGTGCGGAGTTGGCATTGAAGAAGCCACCGCCATTGGTGCCGAGCATTTTGATTGCGAGCTGCGAGGCAACTGGCCCAAGCGCTATGACCTGACGCGCACCTTCCAGTGTGGTGGCTTCGACATAGGAGCCGAGCGTTTGCGGCACACCAAGCGCCACAAAAGCCAGTGTCATGACGATGCATAACGGCAGCAGAATGTAGAGAATGCAGCGTGTGAGATCGACCCAGAAGTTGCCGAGCGTCTTCATAGATTTGCGCGAGAAAGCGCGAATGAGCGCAATCGCAATGGCCACACCCGTTGCAGCCGAAACGAAGTTCTGGACCGTAAGGCCTGCCATCTGGGTGAGGTAGGACATGGTGCTTTCGCCGCCATAGTTCTGCCAGTTGGTGTTGGTCACAAAACTTGTTGCCGTGTTGAAGGCCAGGTCCGCAGGCACATTGCTCATGCCCATCGGGTTGAAGGGCAGAGAACCTTGCGCGCGCTGCAGAAAGTAAAGAAGCAGGAAGCCCGCAAGATTGAACAGCAGCATGGCGGCCGCATAGCTCGTCCAGTGCTGTTCCTCGCGCTCGCTGGTACCCGCCAAGCGAAAAAGCCCCCGTTCGATGGGAACGAGGACAGGCGATAGAAACGTGCGCTCGCCAGTGAAAACGCGCGTCATATAGCTGCCAAGCGGCTTTACGAGCGCGATGATGATCCCGCAAAAGATGAGGATCTGTATCCATCCATTGATTGTCATGGTTTTTCCCAAGCCTGATCAGAGCGCGTTTCGATCTGATTGAAACAGATCGGCGCGATAAATCTTTGGTTTAACGCGCATCTCATCCGAAAACCGGTTCCCACTTTTCGGGACGCGCTTTAGAGCGCCGGGCGTCCAATAGGACGCCCAAAGGTCGCTCTGACACTTTAAAATCAGAGCATAATTTTACCTTAAACTGATCTAGGTTTAAGGAATTATGCTCTAGGCTCAAATCCGCTGCTTATTCAGAACCGTTCTGGACGAATGAGCGCGTAAAGAAGGTAAGCGACAACAAAAGCCGCGACCAAGGCGCCCGCGATATATTCAATCAGCATGGCGGGTTCCTCAAAGCCTCTCGCAAAGACGCAAATAGCCAAACAGCATTGCGAAGAATGCGATGCCGATACCAAGCACGGCGATATCCATTGTCATTTCTATTGCCCCCGGCCTGATTGCCTGTGGGGCTCCCTGTTTCACGCGGGTATTATGCTGCCGCTGTGCATAGGGTTTCGAGAGAGGGGAAAAGGCTGAAATATAAAAAAGTCATATATGTTTTGGCGTCGGGTGAGGGCCAGAGCGCATCCCGAAAAATGGCGACCTGCTTTCGGAACAAGATATGCGTGAAAACAAAAAAGCGCGCCGTAGGGAACGACACGCTTTAGATTCTCTCGTGGTTGCGGATGAGCTTTATGGGTTCAGATCGTCAAAAGCCTTTGTGATCGCATCTTTCGGGCTTTTGCTGGCAATAAGGCTTGCCAGAAGAATACGCGCCTGACCGGGCCGCAGGGTCTGTGAATGTACAGCACCGGCTGCAACCAGATCATGACCGCCACCACCGCCACCATAACCTGGCACCAGCACGCCCGTTGGAACGCGGCTTGAAACCACGACCGGGATATTGCGTTTCGTGCACTGCTTCACGGCTTCAACGATTGTCGCATTGGCATTGCCGGAGCCGAGCGCTGCCAGCACAATTCCATGGCTTCCCGCCTGAATGCTCGCCCGAAGATGCACGTCATCACAACCCGGATGAATGGCAACAATATCGACCCGTGTTGCGCTTACAGATGCGGGCAGGCGGATAGCATCTGGTCTTTCCAGATCGCGCACCGACCGGAACGCATCGGCGTGATCACTGCTGAACTTGAATGCGCCCCATGCAGGCACAATCCGGCCGCCAAAGGCGATAAGCACGCCTTTTTCCGCATTGGCCGGGTCTGCAGCCAGATGGATTGCGGTCGTCAAATTGGATGGACCATCGGCATCGGGGTGATCTGCAGTGAACTGTGCGCCGGTGAAGATCACCGGCTTGGAAAGATGGCGCTGCAGATGCACGAGCAGCACCGTTTCTTCCATGGCGTCAGTGCCATGCAACACGACAACGCCATCGATTTCCGGGTCCGCGATCTGCGTTTCAACAGCATCGCTGATGGTCTGCATGTCGATCAGCGTCAGGCTGGATGAATCCTTCGCCATCAGATCGATCGGACGCAATCGTGCATCGACATGGCCCAGTGTTGCAAGCAGATCGTCGCCATTCAGCGTCGGCGTGCTTGCGCCATCTTCCCCGCGTTTGCTTGCAATAGTTCCACCGGTGGCGATGACCGCCACCAATGGTTTGAATTGCCTGTTATTCACTCTTTCCCCCCACTCAGCTGCTTTTCTTTGTATCAGCCGCGCGTTGTTCCGCCAGACGATAGATTCGGTCTCGCAGACAATACCAGCCAATAACCAGTGCGGGTATAATGATAATCAGCGAACCAATCGTATAGGAGCCAACGGGGTAATCCGCAGCCATCAGAACCAGAACGCCGAAGAGGAACAGAAGCGTCAGAATGCCGGTGTAAGGTGCGCCGAACATGCGGAAATCTGGACGGGCAATTTCACCCTTGCGTGACAGATGCCAGAGTTTGAGCTGGCAAAGGATGATCACACCCCAGGCGGTGATGATGCCGAGCGAAGCAAGATTGAGCGCAATTTCAAAAGCTGCGGCAGGCACAACGGCATTGAGTGCAACACCGATTGCGGTGACGACAGCGGTAACGGCAATACCGCCATAAGGCACGCCGTTCTTGTTCATCTTGGCAAGTGCAGCGGGTGCGGAACCCGAGACAGCCATTGAGTGCAGAATGCGCCCGGTCGAATAAAGACCCGCATTCAGCGATGACAGAACCGCAGTCAGCACGACGAGGTTCATGATGATATCTGCACCCTGAACACCGATCTTGCTGAAGAAGGTCACAAACGGGCTTTCACCACCCGAATAAAGTGTATGCGGTAGCAACATGGTGAGCAGCAGAACCGAGCCAACATAAAAGACGATCAGGCGGAAAACGACGGTGCGGATTGCGCCCGGCATGATCTTGCGCGGGTCTTCTGTTTCGCCAGCCGTGGTGCCGATCAGCTCGATCGAGGCATAGGCGAAGACGACGCCCTGTATGATCACGAGCGCGGGCAAGATGCCGTTGGGGAAGAAACCGCCGCTCTCACGAATGAGATGGAAGCCGGGCTGATGACCGTCAATCGGTGTGCCGGACACGACGAAATAAATGCCGACGATCAGGAAGATCACCAGTGACAGCACTTTGACGAGGCTGAACCAGAATTCCAGCTCACCGAAAACCTTGACCGAGAGCAGGTTCATCGAAAGAACGAGGATGAGCGCGGTCATTGCAAACATCCATTGGTCGATACCTTCGAGCCATGGAACATAATGCTTGAAGAAATTCATATAAAGCGCGACGGCGGTCACGTCGGCAATCGATGTCATGGCCCAGTTGAGCCAGTACATCCAGCCTGCCGCAAAGGCCATCTTCTCCCCGTAGAACTCACGGGCATAAGAGACGAATGAGCCGGAGCTTGGGCGATGCATGATCAGCTCGCCAAGGGCGCGCAGCACCAGAAATGCGAAAAAGCCACACACGGCATAAACGAACACAAGTGACGGACCAGCCTGTGCCAGACGTCCGCCTGCACCCAGAAACAGACCCGTACCGATTGCTCCCCCGATGGCAATCATCTGAATCTGACGCGGCTTCAGCGCCTTGTGATAGCCGCGGTCTTCTTCGGTGAAGACTTCGCGTTCGGCCGGTGTGGCCTTGATAAATTCCGTTGTCATCGCTCCTCCCTGAGAGCTCAGTTTTGAATAAAGGCTATAGCTTTACGCAGTACCCGCAACGAAGAACGGCATTTTTGAAACAGTCAGATACATGGAGCTCGTGCACGGCCCGGCAATGCATCTTTTGTTTTAATTGAAAGCATTGTTGAGAAAAGAAACCTCACCACCCCAGGGGGAGCAGGCTTTTGAACATGCTTCAATTCGTTCCCGTTGCATTTTCTGTAAAGCTGCATGACAGATTTGATTGCGGCTTTAACGCATATCGGAAAACACGAGTCAAGTTCACAACTGTGTTGACGGCTGCCGTAAGGAGGAGTAACCGAGTTAAATCTGTCATGCTGTCGGACAGATTTAACGTTTCGAGTTCAGGAGGACAAAGTGGTCGGAACGCGCGTTGAACATGATCTGCTTGGTGCAAAGGAGGTGCCCGCAGATGCTTACTGGGGCGTCCATACGGCGCGAGCAGTTGATAATTTTCAGATCACAGGTGTAAGCATCGGGCGTTATCCTTATCTGGTCCGCGGCCTGACTTTCGTCAAAGAAGCCGCAGCGCTGGCCAATCATGAGCTGGGCCTTCTAAGCCGCCAGCACCTCGATGCAATTGTCAGTGCCTGCCGCGAAATTCGTGATGGCGCGCTGCATGATCACTTCGTCGTTGATGTCATTCAGGGCGGTGCGGGCACATCCACCAACATGAATGCCAACGAGGTTATCGCCAATCGTGCGCTGGAATTGCTTGGGCATGAAAAGGGCGATTATGCGCATCTGCATCCCAACGACCATGTCAATCTCAGCCAGTCGACCAATGATGCCTATCCGACCGCGATTAATGTCGGTCTGATTGAAGCCATTGATGAACTGGCCGATTGCATGGAAATTCTTCAGGCATCGTTTGAGCGTAAAGCGCGCGAATTCGACAAGATGCTGAAGGTCGGGCGCACCCAGCTTCAGGACGCTGTTCCGATGACGCTCGGTCAGGAGTTTCGTACCTTTGCGGTGATGCTCGGCGAGGATCGCTTACGGCTTCTGGAATCGGCCAAACTTCTGCACGAGATCAATCTTGGTGCCACGGCAATCGGTACCGGCCTCAATGCACCGAAAGGCTATGCAGCGCTTGCCTGTGAGCACCTTTCGCGTCTGACAGGTCGCCCGCTGGTCACGGCCAGCGATCTGATTGAAGCAACTCAGGACCCCGGCGCCTTCGTGCATCTTTCGGGTGTTTTGAAGCGCGTTGCAGTCAAGCTTTCCAAGACCTGTAATGATCTGCGGCTATTGTCCTCTGGTCCGCGCGCTGGCATTGGCGAAATCAACTTGCCCGCCGTTCAGGCAGGCTCCAGCATCATGCCGGGCAAGATCAATCCGGTAATCCCGGAAGTGGTCAATCAGGTGGCTTTTGCGGTTATCGGCAGCGACATCACGATCACAATGGCAGCCGAAGGCGGTCAGTTGCAGTTGAATGCATTTGAGCCGATCATCGTGCGCTCTTTGTCTGAAAGCATCAGTCATCTTGGTGCCGCCTGCCGCATTCTTGCAGAACGCTGCGTGGATGGCATTACCGCGAACCCGGAAATCATGGCGCGCCGCGTGGAAGAATCCATCGGTCTTGCCACAGCACTTAATCCGCTGATCGGCTACTATGCTGCCACCAAGGTTGCGCAGGAAGCGCTTGCCACCGGTCAGACGGTGCCGGAGGTCGTGCTTGCGCAGGGACATATGACCGCTGAGCAATTGCAGCAGGCACTCAAGCCTGAGCATCTCACCAATCTGGTGGTTGAAGCCTGATAACCGTGTGAAAGGTTCGCCTGATCTTTATTCCGGCGACCCTTTTTCTTTGGCGATGATCGTGGTGACGGCCAGCTTCACCTGTCCGAGATGGTTCTGCATCGCAAGACGTGCCTGTTCCTCAGAACCGGCCTTGATAGCCTCGGCAATCTGGCGATGCTCGATATTGGAAGCCTCACGCCGACCGGCCATCAGATTGACGAGTTCCGACTGGCGTGAAAGTGCGACGCGGGCATCTGCGACGATCTTCGCAAACATCGCGTTGCCTGACGCCAAAGCAATCATGCTGTGAAACTCGGTATCGAGCAGCACCCATTTATGCGGATCGGTCTGCTTGTCCATGCGGTCGCAAAGATCGATCAGCTTGGCCAGTTGCTCTTCAGTATGGCGTAGGGCTGCCCAGCCAGCTGCCGGCACTTCGATGAAAGGGCGAGCTTCGATAAGATCGCGCGCGGAATAACCGCCGTAGCTCAGTTCCGGTCCGGGGGCAGCTTTGAGTACATAAGTGCCGCTGCCGGTGCGTGTCTGGGTGAGGCCAAGTGTTTGCAGAGAACGCAGCGCCTCGCGCACGATGGGGCGGCTGACACTGTATTTTTCGGCCAATTGGGCTTCGGAGGGCAGACGTGTTCCAACGATCAGCCGTCCGGTCGTAATCGCAGAGTGGATATCCTCGAACACGATTTCAGCCGCACTTTTCCGATTTACCGGGCTGCTATTGGCCAACCATTCAATCACGACGCCGAACTCTCCCACTTCTATGCAACTTGTCTAACAGCTAGGCAATTTATGACAGCAGGGCAACAAATGTTTCAAGCAAGTTGTGGGTTTAAGCGGAACTTGGACCATGTCTCCCAAAAATGGGAACCGGGTTTGGGAGACATGCTAGCGTTTGAGGGCGTGATAGCGTCCGTGATGATAGACGAGCGGCTCTCCCTCGCCAGTGACGATCTTGAGCGCACGACCGATGACGATGGCGTGGGTATGACGCTCGATGATCTCTTCGACCTCGCAATCGATAGAGGCAAGCGCGCCTTTCAGTGCCAGCGCGCCGCTTTCAAGCGCATACCATTCCGCACCTTCATAGCGCGCCGTACCCTTTTCGCCATTCCGGCCTGCAAAACGGTCGGCGATTGCCTGCTGCTCGCCCGAAAGAATGTTGAGGCAGAAATGACGTTCTGCATTAATTGTCGGCCACACCGATGCGGTCAGATTGATATTGACGATGATTGTCGGCGGTTCGACGGAAAGAGCGGTCGCAGACGTGACGGTTGCGCCGGTCTTGCTATCACCGGTTCCTGCGGTCAACACGCTGATGCCGGCAGCAAGCTGTCGCATCGCAGCTTTCAATTCATCCGCCGTGGCCGTATCGGGGCGTAAATCAAGCGCTGCTGAGTTCAGTCTGTTCGGGTGTGCCATCAATCATGCCAACCGGAAACCTTGGGAGCGCTTCCGGCCTTTTGTTTGGGGGATATAAATATTGCAGCCGCACCGTATGCTTGGGGGAGGAGGACGATGCGGCTACTTTCTTTATGTATGCTTTATTTCAGGCCGAGCAATATTGAGATGATCACGTAATGTCGAGCCCGTATATTCAGTGCGGAACAGACCACGTTCCTGCAGGATCGGCACAACCTGTGTGTTGAAGTCTTCAAGACCGCCCGGGAAATAAGGCGGCATCACATTGAAGCCATCAGCAGCTTTGCCCTCAAACCATTCCTGCATTCGGCCGGCGATCTGCTCAGGCGTGCCAAGAACGATATGGTGGCCACGGCCAGCAGCGACGCGAAGCGCCAGATCACGGATGGTGAGATTCTCACGGCGTGCCAGATCGCGCAGAAGTTCTGCACGGCTGCGAAGCTGATCGGAAATTGGCAGATCAGGCAGCGGATCGTCGAGATCGTATTCGGCAAGGCTATGACCAATGCGCTCTTCGAGAAGCGGCATGGCGCTCTTGATGTCCGTCCAGCGGTTAAGTTCCTTGAGCTTCTCCGCAGCATCTTCAAAACTGTCGCCGATCACCGGCATGAAACCGGGCATTACTGCAACGCTGTCCGGGTCGCGACCGGCTTTCGCCACGCGTTCCTTCAGGCTTGCATAGAAGGCCTGTGCTTCGGCAAGGCTTTGCTGTGCTGTAAACACAATATCTGCAATACGCGCTGCGAGATCCTGCCCCGGGCCGGACGAGCCTGCCTGAATGAGAACGGGATGGCCCTGCGGAGAACGCGGAATGTTGAGCGGACCCTGAACCGAGTAATATTTGCCCGCATGATTGAGCACATGCACTTTGTTGGGATCGGCATAGACGCCGTTTTCCTTGTCTTTCGGGAAAGCGTCGTCGTCCCAGCTGTCCCAAAGACCGCGCACGACATCGACGAATTCCTCGGCAACGGCATAACGCTCGTCATGTTCGGGATGGCTTTTCGAGAAGTTGTTGGCGGTGCGGGCATACGATGTGGTGACGATGTTCCACGCAGCCCGTCCGTGGCTCAGATGGTCGATAGACGCGAATGCGCGTGCGGTATGATAGGGCTCGCCGTAAGTGGTCGAAGCGGTGGCAGCCAGGCCGATCTTGTCTGTGACCATGGCAAGTGCAGAAAGCAGGGTCAGCGGTTCAAAACGCGCAACCATCGATGGGTGAGCGTCAACGCCGCTGGTCAGGCCATCAGCCAGAAATATCATGTCGAATTTCGCGTCTTCCGCTTCTTTCGCCACGCGGCGCAGCAGATCGAAATTCTCGCTGCCCGCTTCTGCATCCGGGTGCCGCCAGCCTGAAATATGGTGGCCTGCGCCTTGCAGGAAGAGGCCGAGATGCATTTGTTTCTTGGTCATGTCTTTTACTCCGGGGATTGGTTGAGCCACGAGATGAGCTTTTGCAAGTCGTCTGCGCTGGTCATGGATTGGACGAGGTCCGGGATACCTGCAAAGCGCGGATCATCCTTCGTTGCGTCCTTGAATTTGTCGGTTGGATCGCTGATGCTCGGCAGACCATCGACACGCTGCGAAAGCCTTGAGCCGTCCTTGAGCGTTACATCGATGATGATGAAGCGGGTTTTAGGATCGGGCGAGAGCCGCGGCGCATTCTCGTCATGGCGTCGTGTTACCTTCGCCGCAAGTTGTGCCAGATCGGCATCGACCGGACGATCATCGAAATGAGCAATCGCCAGCTTTCCGTCGCGCAGTGCAGCCGCAAAGATATATTCCGGGCTGAACCGCGCATCGATCCCCGTCACAGGCCTGGTCGTCACAAGTGCAGCGTCGCCGCCGGGCGGAAAGGTGATGGAAACGGCTGCGACATGATCAGGTTGCAGCGCCTTGTCATTGCGCAACGCCAAAGCGCCAACGCCAACCGGATGGGCGGCGGTGCAACACGGGAAGGCTTTGAGTGTCAGTCCCGGCACGATGATCTGCCATGGTGCGCCCCAGCCTTGCGTGACGCGTGACAGATCTTCCGCACCAAAGGCAAAAGCTTTGAAAAAACCGTTTGCGCTGTCGACGAAATCCGCTGCACCAAGGAAACCGGCTTCGGCCAGTCGGGCGGCAGTGAGACCTGCACGCGCGGCAAATCCTGCATGAAGCGGTTTTGCATCATAGCCAAATTGCAGTCGAAGCCCTGCCGATTGTGTGGCGGCCAGACCGAGCGCAACGGCGGTGGTTGGTGCATCGAATTTGAGAAGATGCGCGATGGCTGCTGCAGCTCCTATTGTGCCGAGCGTTGCGGTTGCGTGAAAGCCGGTTTCATAATGTTTGGTGCCCATGGCAAGGCCGAGCCGGGCCATGGTTTCAAGCCCGACAATATAGGCAGCAACAAACGCGTCTGCACGAACGTTGTTTTCAGCTGCAACGGCCAGAAGGGCTGGGACGATGGCAATTGTCGGGTGTCCGCGCACGCTGCCATGCACATCGTCATAATCAAGCACATGGGCTGCATGGCCGTTGATCAGCGCTGCCGTGAAAGGATCGGCTGTGCCGCTACTTCCAATCAACGCGACATTGCCGCTGGCACCCAGAACCTTTCTGACAAGAAGCGTGCTGCGATCATTCGCTCCACCAAGCGCACAGGCAAGAAAATCAACAATTGCCGTGCGGGCAAGAGCGATTGCTTCTGGCGATGGCTCAGAGCCGATAATAGCCTGACTTAGGGTCTTGGTTACATGATCGGTCATGTCAGATCCCTTCGCCACCTTCATTGACGCGGCTTGCATTGCCGCCAAGCCCGTTGACGAAGGCGCTTATGCGTGGGTTCGTTGACTTATAAAAAAGCTGCTCTGGCGAGCCTTGTTCGATGATGCGACCGTTTTCTGTGAAGACAATCGTATCGCTGATTTCTTCGGCAAAGCGCATTTCGTGGGTCACGAGAATGCTGGTCATGCCTTCATTGACGAGGTCGCGAATGACCGACAGCACTTCGCCGACGGTTTCTGGATCAAGTGCGGAGGTGACTTCATCGAACAGAACCAGTTCCGGCCGCATGGCGAGCGCGCGGGCAATGGCGACGCGCTGTTGCTGACCGCCCGAAAGCTCACCCGGATAGGCATCCGTCTTGTGTTCAAGCCGCACTTTTTTCAGCAGTTCTTTTGCGTGGCGCTCGGCTTCGGCTTTAGGCGTACGCAGGATTTTGACCGGTGCAATGGTGATGTTTTCCAGAACCGTCAGGTGCGGAAACAAGTTGAACTGCTGGAACACGATGCCGATGCGCTTGCGCAGCGTAATGCGTTCAGCTTCGGTTTTAAGCTCGTCCACGCGGGTTGAGCCCACGGTGATCTTGCCAGATTGCGGGATCAGCAAACCGTTGATGCAGCGCAGGATCGTTGATTTTCCAGAACCCGATGGTCCGATGATCGAGACTGCATCGCCCTTGTTGATCTTGAGGTCGATGCCCTTGAGCACTTCATTCTGTCCAAAAGACAGATGAACGTTCTCCAGTTCGACCAGTGTAGTTTTGGTGGTGTCGCTCATGTGAATTTCAGATCCTTGTCAGCGGGAGGAGAGCCGCTTTTCGAGCCGCTGCGTGAAGCGCGACACGGGATAGCAGAAGAGGAAGAACGCCATCAGCACGGTCAGATAGATGATGACGGTGAAGTCATTGCGCTGGACTGCGGTGCTTGCATCGGTTGCCGAATGCAACAACTCATGCACGCCCACAAGCGAGGCCAAAGCCGTACCCATGGTGATAGACGTATAAAGGTTCATCCAGGGCGGCAGCGAACGCTTGACGCATTGCGGCAGGATGATCCAGCGCAGCGATTGCAGGCGCGAAAAGCCAAGGCCCTGCGCCGCTTCCCACTGTGCGGTCGGGATCGACTGGATGGAGCCGCGAGTGATTTCCGCGATATGCGCGCTTGCCGGAATGGCAAGGCCGACAACCGCTTTGATCCAATCGGGGAAAGCGATGTAATTGCCGAAGATCACCAGCTCGAACGGGAAAATATAGGTTGCAGCAAAGATAAGCACGAGATGCGGTGCGTTGCGGAAAATCTGCACATAGGTCACAGCGGGTGCGCGGATGATCTTGTAAGGTGCCAGCTCCATGATGCCGAGCAACACGCCCGCAAAGGTGCCAAGCGTAATCGCAAAAACGCTGATCAGCACGTTCATGGCAAAGCCTTTGCCAAGATAGGGCAGCCAGTCGAGCCAGACCTGACCAAGCGACGGATCAAGATAGAACCAGAGTGCAGTGGCCAGAATGATGGTCGTGAATGTGAGGGTCGCAGGCGACAGCCAGATGCTGGGCTTTTGTTCGATAGCGATGTTCATTGGCCATATCCCGGAATTGCAAGACGCTTTTCAAACCAGTAGCCAACGCGCGCGACGATGAGATTGATGATGCTGAAGAACAGAAGAATGACCAGCATCAGCTCGACCACATTATCGCGCTGTGTCCAGATCAGGATCGAAGCGTAAGTGATTTCACCGACCGCAATGGCCGAGCCAACTGTCGTGAGCTTCACCAGATTGACGAGATTATTGACAACAGCCGGAAGTGCCGTGCGGATTGCCAGCGGCAGCTCGACATAGATCAGCACCTGAAACGAATTGAAGCCGATGGCGCGTGCTGCTTCGATCGTGGTGCCGGGAACAGCTTCAATACCGCCGCGCAGCGCTTCCGCATGCAGGGCTGCAATATGCAGACCCGTGATCGCAACCAGCCAGAAGAATGGTGTGAGCGGATTGTTCTGTGCTCCGCCGATTGCGTTGGAAATCAGCATATTGAGCACGAGAAAGCCGCACATCAGCTGAACGAGTGTAGGCGTATTGCGGGTGAGTTCGACATAGCCGCGTACCGGCACGGACAGCCAGCGCTTGCCGGATGTCAGAGCGCCTGCGAACAAGACGCCGAAAAACAGGCTGAGCGGAATGGTGATCGCGACCAGCTCAAGCGTCGTGACCATGCCATTGAGCCACATATCAAGCTCATAGCCACTATTGAGAAATTCATAATTGAGGCCGATTGCGCTGGTGAGCTCGATGAAGCGCGAAATCAGAGCTTCTTTCATTGAAATGATCCGATTGCGTTTTAGAGCGTTGATCTGATTGCATAAGATCGGCGCTCTGAAATTGCGGACGGATGAACCGCCCGCAAATATTCTGACAAGGTAGCGTTTTGAGGTTTACTGGCTCTTGAGCTTGTTGTGCTCTTCTTCGAGATAGCCCAGGTTCGGCAGACGGTTTGCCTTCGCGATTTCGATCATCTTGCCTGACGCGTGCAGATCACGGACAATCTTGTCGAGAGCGGCCTCCGTGTCGTTCTCGTCCTTTTTCAGCCAGATGACTGAATCCGAAGGGATGAGGTCGGTCGGGATCAGGATACCATAATCCTTCCACTCCTCAGCACGGTCCTGAAGCATCAATCCGAGTGTTGCGCTGACATGCACGGAAACGTCGCAATTGCCGCCCTTGAGCGCCAGCATTGATTCCGGCTGGCTTGGCAGCGCCTTAACGTTTGCGCCATATTCTTCGATCAGCGGCTGGGTGTAGTTAGAACCCTGCGAAACGCAGGCGATCTTACCTTTGAGGTCTTTCCAGTCCTTGATGCCGCTATCCTTGCGGCCAATCGCTGCCCCACCCATACGATCATATGGCGTCTTCACATAGCCGAGCGACTTGGCGCGTTCTTCCGTATATTGCATGTTGGCGATCAGAATATCGACCTTGCCCTGCTGGAGGAACTGCACGCGGTTTGGCGGAGTAACGGTCTGCGTTGCAAGTTCAACGCCGAGGCCTTTCGCCAGTTCCTTGGCGATATCAATATTGAGGCCCTTCTGTTCCTGCGTCTTGGAATCAATATAGCCGAATGGTGCGCCTGAAAGGATGATGCCAACGGTCAGTTTGCCTTTGGCTTTGATGCGATCCAGTGTTGCGTCTGCATGGGCCGCACCCGACGCGGCAAGGGCCATGAGAGAGCCCGCAATAAGGGTCTTGGTGAGGTTTTTGACGCTGAGGATCATGGGGGGACTTCCTTCGATTAAGCTGGCGCGAATTTACAGGAAGGAGAACCCTCTTTACGACGAACGGAATTCCATTGCTGGAAACTGAATTAGAATATCATTCTAATATTCCTGAAAATTGGCATGAATTTCTGGTCTGCCGATTAAGCTACAGCTAAAAGAAGCCTTGTCTGGTCAGGTTAGTCCTGTATCAGAGTCTATTCAGAAGTTCAGACACGAATCCAACTATCCAGCTCTGGATAAATTGATAAGGTCTGTTCTGGAGAGCGTGCGGTTCCGGGTTGACGACAACTGCACGGGATGAGGGACAACTACAGAAGAGTGACATTCATGTCTGTTCGGTTTAATAGGCTGATACTGGCCTTTACGACTGCGTTCTGCTTGGCGACATCATTCGGATCATCTTTTGGGGCGAATGCCGCCGAAACACGACGCATAGAGACCACGCAGGATGCCGATTATTTCGGCTTTGATCTGAGAACCGAGAAAAATGTCTCGCTCGAGCAATGCAAAAGCATCTGCCTTGGCGATAATTCCTGTCTGGCCTTCACCTATAACCCGAAGGTCAAATGGTGCTTTCTGAAAGCCGATTTCAACAAGCTCAATGAATCTGTCGGCTCAATTGCCGGCAATGTTGTGATGGAAGCGAAAGCCGCCAAGGGCAAAGATCTTGGCGCGGCACCCGCAATCTCGTTCTTCGCCGCCAATCTGATTGATGAAGCCCGTCGTCTGAAGCGCGAAATCAGCGGCCTTGAAAGCTCCGACAGCCTACGCACTTTACGAAATGAAGCAGGTGCGGCGGGCCTGAATGGCGATCCGCGCACGGCAATGGAAAAGTTCCGTCTCGCTTCCAGCATGTCCCCCGATGAGAGCGACATCTGGGCCGGATATGCGCTTTCAGCGCTTGCAACCGAGCCGTCCAATGGCCAGGAACGTTCCAAGTTCCAGCGCGATGCGACGTCTGCCTCGTGGTTTGCCTACCAGACCTCACGCACCAAGGATGAGCGCGCGCAAGCGCTTGCCGTCATGGCGCAGGCACTGGAAAAGCGCGATGCATCGCGCCCGGCATTGCAGGCCTATGAAGCCAGCCTTGATCTCGTCAATTCCGCATCCGTTCGTGCAGCCTATGAAGATCTGAAAGCCCGCAAAGGCTTCCGCATTGTCAACAACACTGTTGATAATGACAATGCAGCACCACGCATCTGCGCGCAATTCTCGGAAGAGCTGGTGAAAAGCGGTGTCGATTATTCTAGCTTCGTCAGGCTCGACAATGGTTCCCCGCAGGCGGTTGAGGCCAAGGATCGCCAGATTTGCGTTGAGGGTCTGGAACATGGCCGCAATTATACAGTGACGTTCCGTCAGGGTCTGCCATCGGCTGTGGGCGAAGTGCTGCCAGCCCCGGTTAATCTCTCGATCTATGTGCAGGATCGTGCGCCATCCGTACGCTTTACCGGCGACAGCTTCGTGCTGCCTGCCAAGGCACGTCGCGGCATTCCGCTGGTCAGCGTCAATCTCGATGCGGCCAAGGTCAAGCTGTACCGTGTCGGCGACCGTTCGCTCGCACAGCTTCTTTCCGGTTATCAGTTCCTGCGCCAGCTCGACAGCTACGACCTCAGCACGGTTTCCGAACAGATGGGCGCGCCTGTCTGGCAAGGAGAGATCGAGGTTGCAGGCAACGAGCTGAACAAGGAAGCGACAACCAGCTTCCCGGTCGATGAAGCGCTGCCGGAACGCAAACCGGGCGTTTATGTGCTGACCGCCGAGCCGCTGGTCCAGAAGTCCGATGACGAATACGGCACCAAGGCAACGCAGTGGTTTGTTGTCTCCGACATCGGCCTTTCGACCTATACCGGACAGGACGGCATCAATGTGTTTGCCCGTTCGCTGGAAAGCGCAGACCCGCTTAAGGGCGTTAAGCTGACGCTGCTTGCCCGCAACAATGAAATACTGGGCGAAGCGACCACCGACAGCGATGGCCGTGCAACGTTCACGCCGGGCCTGACCCGCGGCACGGACGGCATGGTGCCAGCGGTACTGATGGCCAGTCAGAATGATGATGATTTCACATTCCTCGATATGGCGCGTGCTGGTTTTGATCTTTCCGATCGTGGTGTGACAGGCCGTGCAGTGCCCAAGGCGCTTGATCTTTATGCATGGACCGAGCGTGGCATCTATCGCGCTGGCGAAGTTGTGCATGTAGGTGCGCTGGCGCGCGATGATCGTGCTGAGGCAATTGACGATCTGCCGCTTACCTTTATCTTCACGCGTCCTGATGGTGTGGAAGATCGCCGTCTTGTTTCCGACAGCAAGCTCGCCGGTGGTCGTGCTATTGATCTGACATTGCCGACAAATGCCATGCGCGGCACATGGAATGTTTCGATCTATACCGATCCAAAACAGCCAGCCATCGCATCGCAGATGTTCCTGGTTGAAGACTTTGTACCGGACCGGATCGAGTTCGATCTGGCGTCTGACAAACCGGAAATCGCCGTGGGTGAAACCGCGAATATCACCGTTGACGGTCGTTTTCTCTATGGTGCGCCTGCCGCCGGTCTTGCGCTTGAAGGCGAAGTCACGCTTTCGACCAAGCGTCAGTGGGACCGCTTCAAGGGCTATTATTTCGGCCTCGCCGATGAAGAACAGGGCGAAGCCATGCGCCTGCCGCTCGATGGCTTGTCAAAAGTCGATGACAACGGCAAGGCGACTTTCCCGGTTGCAGTCGATGAGATGCCATCGACGACACGTCTCGTCAACGCAGCCGTGACCGTTCGTATGCGTGAAACCGGCGGTCGTGCCGTTGAGCGCAAGCTCGATGTCGCTATCCAGCCGGAAACTGATCTCATCGGCATTCGTCCCGATTTTTCCGGCGATGAAGTCCCGCAGGGCGGAACGGCGAAGTTCAGCTTGATCGCATCCGACAGCAAGGGTGATCGCAAGGCGCTTGATGGCGCACAATGGTCGCTGGTCAAGATCGAGCGTAATTATCAGTGGTATCGTAGCGGCAACAGCTGGAATTACGAGCCGGTGACATTCACCAAGGCCATCTCCAACGGCAAGATCGATCTCAAAACCGATAGCGAGGCTGAAATCAGCCTGCCAGTCGATTGGGGTCGTTATCGTCTGGAAATCGAAACTGCAGATGCTTCGGGGCCGACCACCAGCTATGAATTCGATGCCGGCTGGTATGTCAGCTCGACCTCGACCGAAACACCTGACGGGCTCGAAATTGCGCTCGACAAGGAACATTATGCAGTCGGCGATACGGCTGAACTGAAAGTGTCTCCGCGTTTTGCCGGTGAGCTGCTCATCACCATTGGCGCGGAAAAGTTGCTCAAGACAATCACCGCAAGCGTGCCGGAAGGTGGCACGACCATCGAAATTCCGGTGGGTGAGGATTGGGGTGCGGGCGCCTATGTTACGGCAACGCTGTTCCGTCCGGGTGAGGCGATTGAAAGCCGTATGCCTGCGCGTGCGATTGGCCTTAAATGGCTGAAGGTCGATCCTGCCGACAAGCAGCTTGCTGTCAAGCTGACCCCGCCTGAAAAGATCGTTCCGCGGTCCACACTTTCCATCCCCGTTTCAGTTGAAAATGCGGGTGGCGAGCAGGCCTATGTGATGGTAGCAGCGGTCGATGTTGGCATCCTCAATCTGACGCGTTACCAGCCGCCGAACCCTGAAAACTGGTTCTTCGGTCAACGTCAGCTCGGCCTTGAAATGCGCGATATGTATGGCCGCCTGATCGATGGTTCGCTCGGTGTTACCGGCAAGCTGCGCACAGGTGGCGACGGTGGTAATATGGCAGCCGAAGGCAGCCCGCCCACCGAGAAGCTGGTCGCGCTGTTCTCCGGTCCGGTTGAACTCGACAGCGATGGCAAGGCGAGCATAGACTTCGACATACCGCAGTTCAACGGCACCGCGCGTGTTATGGCGGTGGCATGGACCAAGAAGGCCGTCGGCCACGCGGTTACAGATGTCATCATCCGCGATCCTGTGGTCATCACCGCTGGTCTGCCACGCTTCATGGCCCCCGGCGATCAGGCCAATATCCGCTTCGATATTGCCAATACCGATGCGCCAGACGGCAATTATCGTGTGAGCCTTGAAACTACCGATAATCTCGGTGTCGAGGTTGGCTCCTATCCCGAAACAATCGCACTTGCCGGTGGCAAGCGGCAGTCAATTGCCGTGCCGCTCAATGCGGTGGCCACGGGTGCCGGTGGTGTGACGATCCGGCTTTCCAACGATGCAGGCCTCTCAGTCGAACAGGCCTTGGCATTGCCGGTGCGTCCGGTCGATCTGCCGGTCACGAGCCGTCATGTCGTCAATCTCGCGGCCAATGGCGGAAGCCTCAAGGTTGATGGCGGTCTTCTGTCTGAAAGCCTGCTCGATGGTGCTTTTGTCAGCGTTGGCGTCACGCGCAGTGCAGCCTTTGATGTGCCAGCTTTGTTGATGGCGCTCGACCGCTATCCTTATGGTTGCACCGAGCAGACCACGAGCCGCGCATTGCCGCTGCTTTATTTGAGCGAAATGGCGGCAGGCACAGAAGCGGCAGCGGGTCTGGAAAGTCAGGAAGAACTTAAAAAGCGCGTACAGGATTCCATCTTCCGCGTGCTGAACAACCAGTCTTCGAGCGGTTCGTTTGGCCTGTGGTCTCCGGGATCGGGTGATCTCTGGATGGACGCCTATGTGACCGACTTCCTCACGCGTGCTCGTGAAAAGGGCTATAACGTTCCGCAGCAGGCGATGCTGTCCGCACTTTCTAATCTGCAAAATGCGCTCGGCTACACCACCGACGTCAAGGAACGCGGCAACGACATTGCCTATGCGCTTTATGTTCTGGCACGCAACAAGAAGGCTTCAGTTGGCGATCTGCGTTACTTTGCCGATACCCAGCTTGAAAACTTTGCAAGCCCGATGGCCGTTGCCCAGCTTGGTGCGGCCCTTGCTCTTTACGGTGATCAGCCGCGTTCGGAACGCATGTTCAATTCGTCGCTCCAGCTCGCAACCAGCCAGTCCAGCTACGATTATAATCGCTCCGATTATGGTTCGCCTTTGCGTGATGGCGCGGCCATGCTGGCCTTGGCTTCTGAAACCAAGCCTGCGCCGAAAGTGCTTCCCGCCCTTATTACGCTGGTCGAATTCCAGCGTGAAAAGGCGCGTTACCTCAGCACGCAGGATCAGGCATGGATGCTGCTTGCAGCACGCGGGCTTCAGGATGACAATGGCGCAATCAGCCTCGACATCAATGGCACAGCGCATCAGGGCGCGTTCTCCGAGCGCCTGAACGGTTCAGCGCTTGAAGCACAGCCTTTGGTCGTTACCAACACCGGCAAAGGCTCGGTCGATGCTGTTGTGACGGCGGTCGCACCGCCTGCACAATCGCTGCCAGCAGGTGGTGAGGGTTTCAACATCGAGCGCACTTACTATACGCTTGATGGCGAACCGGCCAATGTCACAGGCGTCAATCAGAATGAACGCTATGTGGTTGTTCTGAAAATCGACGATTTGCAGCAATGGCAGTCGCGTCTGCTTGTGACCGATCTGCTGCCAGCTGGTTTCGAGATCGACAATCCGGGTCTTGTTTCGAGTGCTGATCTTGGTAATTTCCCATGGCTTGAAAGCACACAGGCAGCGCATCTCGAATTCCGCAACGACCGTTTTGTGGCTGCTTTCGACCGCTCCGCAGGCGAGAAGAAGCCGATCACGCTGGCCTATGTCGTGCGTGCGGTGACGCCGGGGCTCTTTACCCATCCGGCAGCAACCGTTGAGGACATGTATCGTCCGCAATTTGCGGCGCGCACGGCAACGGGCATGATGGAGGTGGCGGCACCGTAAGCCATGATCCCGAAAAGTGGGAACCGGTTTTCGGACAAGATCATGGCTAAACAAATGAAAAGGCGTTGGAAAATAGCGATTGGCGGTGCCGCATTCTATGGCATCGCCGCACTCGGAACCGTGGTCGGGCTTGACTGGCTCGACGGCGCTTTCCCTCCGCCTTTGCCTGAACGGGCGACCATTTCCACCGAAGTAATGGATCGCGATGGCGCTTTGCTGCGCGCCTATGCAACGCCGGATGGCTATTGGCGTCTCAATACGCGGATCGAGGATGTCGATCCGAAATTCGTAAAAATGCTGATCGCCTATGAGGACAAACGTTTTTACGATCACGGCGGCATTGATTTTTGGGCATTGGCGCGGGCGGCAACACAGCTTGCAAGCAGTGGGCGCATTGTGTCTGGCGGCTCCACCCTTTCTATGCAGCTTGCCCGCCTGATCGAGCCGCGCGAAAGCCGTAGTTTTGGCTCCAAGTTCCGGCAGCTGGCACGCGCAATCCAGATCGAACGGCGCTTAAGCAAGTTTGAAATTCTCGAACGCTATCTGACACTCGCGCCCTATGGCGGCAATCTGGAAGGTGTGCGGTCGGCATCACTTGCCTATTTTGGCAAGGAGCCGTTGCGCCTCACCACATCGGAGGCCGCATTGCTTGTGGCTTTGCCGCAATTGCCAGAACGCCGCCGCCCGGATCGCGAGATGAAGAACGCGGTTGCCGCGCGGGATCGTGTGTTAAATCGCATGGTAACGTCCGCTGTGTTCACGGCCGAGGAAGCCGAGCGTGCATCGCGTGAGCGCATATCCGCTACGCGTCATCCTCTGCCCGCATTGGCTGCCCACTTTGCCGATCTCGCATTGAAACAGGCACCGACCGAGGCCCGGCATCACCTGGCGCTTAAAAAATCGGTACAGGCGGGACTGGAAACGGTGGCGCGGGAAGCCGCCGCCAAGCTTGGGCCAAAAGTATCGGTCGCCATGGTGCTGGCCGACAGTCGCAATGGCAATATTCTGGGTGAGGTTGGCTCCGCTGATTACTTCGATGGCAAGCGGCAGGGCTGGATTGACATGACCCGCGCCGTACGCTCGCCCGGTTCTACGCTCAAGCCTTTCATCTATGGGCTGGCCTTCGAGCAGGGACTGATTGCGCAGGAGACCATCATCGAGGACCGCCCGCAGGATTTTGCGGGCTATCGTCCACGCAATTTCGATATGAGCTATCAGGGCGATGTCAGCATTCGTCAGGCGCTGCAAATGTCGCTGAATGTCCCGACCATCAGCCTGCTTGATGCTGTCGGTCCTGCACGGCTCACCACGCGCATTCGTCAGGCGGCGGTCAATCTGCAATTGCCGAAAGGCGAAGCGCCGGGCCTTGCCATCGGCCTTGGCGGCGCGGGCATCAGCCTGCGCGATCTGGTGCAACTTTATACTGGCCTTGCCAATGGCGGGCGAGGGGCAGCCCTTCGTGACGGCACCGAAGGCTCAGAACCTGTTCAGCCATCAGCTCCTGTTCTGAGCGAGCAGGCATCGTGGCAGATTGGCGATATTCTGGCCGGCGTCGTGCCGCCGCAGGGTGCTAAACGCCTCGGCCTCGCTTACAAGACCGGCACGTCCTACGGTTATCGCGACGCATGGTCGGTCGGCTACGACGGTCGCTATGTGCTGGGTGTCTGGGTCGGTCGCGCCGATGGCGGTTCTGTGCCGGGCCTTGCTGGCTATGTTTCAGCGGCTCCCATCCTGTTTGAAGCCTTTGTGCGTTCGGGCGTAGCGTCAGTGCCGCTGCCGCGTGCACCGGCTGGTGCGTTTCGCACGGCGCGCGCCGATCTTCCGGTGACCCAGATACGCTTTTCGTCTGCGAGCGACCCCCTGCCTGTTCTCAAAGCCTCGATTGAACCTGCGCCGCGCATCGTGTTTCCACCTGATGGCGCGCATGTGGAGCTGAAAGCGCTCACTGACAATGCATCGCCGCTGGTGCTGAAATTACAGGGCGGACGCGCGCCGTTCCGCTGGCTTGCCAATGGCAAACCTATTTCCGAACCAAATCGCCGCCGCACGGCGACATGGTTGCCGGATGGCACCGGCTATTCGACATTGACCGTTGTTGATGCAGGCGGACGGGCTACAAGTGTGAAGGTTTTCATTGAATGAGGATAGTCAATACAGGCGGCTCAAGCGGGAGAATTGATAGTTGGAGATTTTAATGCGTTTTCGTTCTCTTTTGATCCCTTTCGTATTGGTGCCTGCGCTTTCAATCGCGCTTTTTTCCACGTCATTGGCCAACGGTGCAGGCACTCAGGCCGAGGTTCCTGCAGGCGCAACGTCATGCGCGTTCAATGCATGGACCAACAATGATAAGGCCTCGATTGAGGTGCGCGCGGCGCCGTCTGCCGACGCTCAACTTGTGGGGCAGATACCGACGGTTTCCGCTGCCGGAGAAGCTGAATATGCCTACAGCATCAGCTTTGATGTGCTTGAAGCGAAAGACGGTTGGCTGAAAATAGCCAACGCCAGCGACGCCTATAATGAAGAGAGCGACGATTATGTCCCGCGCGAGGTCTACAAGGGCGGAGGCTGGATAAAATCAGACGAAGCCAGAGTGGGCATTCAGTCGGCGCGCGGCTTTCTCAAACCAGATCCTGAAAGCGAGCGGCTGCTTGATATTGGCAGCGACTGGCTGACAGAAATGGGCAGGATCAACAACATCCTCGCCTGCCACGAGAATTGGGTTCTGTTGGATTACACGGTGCTGCGCAAGCGCATGGCGGGTGAAGAGCTTGTCGAACTTGCCAGCGATGAACAGTTGGCCGGGCGCGCCTGGTTTCGGGGTCTGTGTTCCAATGCAGAAACAACCTGCGATATGAAGTCAGTTGATCAGTAACTTTCAGGTATTTGACATGAATTTGAAACACTCCGCTCTGCGCCTTTCCGTTCTGGCTGCTCTGTGTGCTTTGTCCGCACCGGCATTGGCAATTGATTGCAGCAAGGCACAAACGCCAAGCGAAAAGCTGATCTGCTCCAGCAAATCGCTTCAGAAGGCCGATAGCAGGCTGAATAAAACCTATGCAGCAACGCTGAAGGCTGCTCTCGATGAGGAAACCCGCGCTATGCTGGTAACGAGCCAGAAGCGCTGGATTGCAGCACGAGATAAGTCACTGGAAGGCATCATTGAAGAACCCGATAGCGCTTCGGATGGTAAAAGTGCGGTGCAGATTGCCGACAGCATGATTGCCGAACGCACAGCACAGCTTGAGGAAAAGGGCAGGAGGAGCCTCATTGAAGTTGCTCGCACCCAGCGGGCTTTCCTCAATCAGTTCAGTGGTGGTGACTATGCGGGCTATGAGACATCCTGCGATATGCTGCCGCCTGACCAGGCCTATAACTGTTTTCCAACGCGCCATTATCAGAATGGTGATCGCGTGTGCAGCGTCGAGGAGTATTGGGCGACCAATACCGGGTACATGAAGCGCTTTATCGCTAATATCATCGATGGCAAACCAAAGCTGATCGCCAGCTGTTCATTCAATGGCGATGACAACACTTGCCCCACGACGAGCGGAGAAGAGCAAAGCTGGAATGTGAAGCCGAAACCGCAGCCCACACTCTACAGTTCAACACCAGAGCTGAAACTTGACGGCGAAGTCAACGATAGCGACGACTATGACTGGCTCAAGACCTGCCTGACGGACAAGAGTTTCCCTGTTGCTGATCCGACGCGTTCCGGCGTTGCGGAATAATCTGTTCAGGAGAGAGCAGCTTGCAATTCGGTCTGGCGGGAAGCGGTTAAGCTTTCTGCCGACTGCATCCCAAGGCGATATTTGCGATAGGCGACAAAGCCTGAGAGATAGTGCTCGACATCGTCGATGCGCACGCGAAAAGCGTGGTGACAAATGAAAAAACTGCCATTGATCCGCTCGGGGTTTGCATAAAACATCGCAAGTTCTGGCCAGAAATGGCCATTGAGTAAGTGATGCGCTCGTCTTTCCAGCGCGAAATAAAACTTCTTGAGATCGACATCTTCCAGAAGTGGTGCGAGCTTTGGATCGGCCTCAATCCTCTTGACCATCTGCTGCGCTGCCATCATCAGTTCGAGAAGAGTCGGGAAAGTTGTGATGCGGTTGCTGACGAAATCCAGATAATCCGCAAAATTACGGATGCCGAATTCGTAATATTTCTGTTGTGGTCGATAACGGGTCAACTCATTGACGGAATAGGAAAGCCAATGATCATGCGCCTTCCAGTGATCGGCTTCGATGAAATGCTGAAAAGCTTTTTCCACCGCGTCCAGCCATCGGGCGTCGTGGGTTAGCGAATAAAGTCGCATCAGCCCGAATGCTGCTTCGCCATCGTAATAGATGATGCGGAAAGGTTCTTTGACGCTCAGCGATGGATAATTGAGGACGTGGTTGAATTTTCCCGTTTCCCGATCCTGCATATGCAAAATGCCGAGCGCGAGTTTTCCAGCAATGGCAGATAGCGGTCGGTTCCCGTCAACTCGCTGTATTTGACCAGAGCCAGCAGGCAAACGGCATTGCCGCCAAGTTTGATTTCGCCATTCTCTTCCGTGAGAAAAGCCAGTTCCTTATCATCGTTATCGACTGTCTTGATGAGCTTGGTGGTGAGATGCATAAGCCCGCGCTCAATCGCATCTTTCAGCGCGACGTCTCGGGTGACTTCCCAGGATTCAAGCATTGCATAAAGCGTGCTCGTGTGGCGGAGCGTGTTGTAGGTCTTGATCTGATTGTCGAAGCACGGATGCCAGCCATAGATAAAGCGTCCGTCCTCACCCAACTGGCTTGTGAGAAACCGACTGCCGCGTTCAATCAGCCCGCCGACATCGGCGATATCCATCATTTCGACTGCTCTGCGTCCGGCGTTCGGCCCCGAACCGGGGATCAGATGGACGGTATCGTCGTCATCAGTCGTGAACAGCGCTTTTGTGGAGAAAACATAAAACTGCTCCACTTCAGACACCGGGATTTTCTCAAATCCCCGCGAGCGCTTTGCATAGCGGTTGAAGTTCGCTTCATTGAGAATTGCGGTCGGGATCGATGGACCGCCGTAAAGCATGGCGTTGCCATTCAGTTCAGTTTCGAGAAAAGCCGTCTGAAATCGCGCATCGAGTGCGATGCCATAGCGGAAATAATTCCGTTTGACTTGACCAAGACGCTTGATCAGTTCCTGGTCATCGATCTCTTCAACGCTTTCCACCCAATCGACCGCAGCCATTTTATATCGATTTTCGACTTGGCGATGGTCTGTCGCAATTTCTCCAGGCCTGCATTCCAGCAGTCTTTGAAGCTTCCGGCGGTGGCGGTCAGTGTTTGTGCGCGGGATTTTGTGTCGGTGAAAGAAAAGAAAAGAATAAAGGGAGGCGTTTGCCCATTGAGTGGCTGGATATCTCGTTCAATTGCCAGATGAACACGCGAAATCATGTTCTGCAGCTTGTCTGATACCTTGCCAGCATCTCCCAATGTGTTTTTAAATCTTTCGGCATGCGTTTCCGAGATTGTAGATATAATTGGGCAAACGGCAATTACGATTGTTCTGCCGATCCCGCGTTCTAAGCGAGATCAGTTTTAGCAAAGTCATTACCTTTATAGATAAGCGGTAAGCGGTGGACTTTGGCCGCAGCATAAGAAAAACAGTCCCCAAAATTCAACGCCGCCGGATGACCGGCAACCTTCCCATACTCGGCCGCAGCATCCAGTGCGCGGTTTCCAATCGCGGCATCGATCGCGATTTCTTTAGCTTCGAGCGCCTGTATGAAATCGTCCACGACTTCTCGCGCCGCAGTAATAACTTTGGTGCGATCAATTTTATCATTAGCCGCTGTGATGTGTATCCGTGAGATGGCCATCACAGCTTCAAACCGTACAAGCGAGGTTATGTAAAAGCGTGCCTTGGTATCGTTCAGTCGCTTCTCAATCTCTTCAAAGCCGGGTTCCTCATTAATAATAGCCACGATAGCCGATGCATCAACGAAGCTCATTCACCGTTCTCCCAAAGATCGTCCATAAGCTTCTTTTGATCCACACCGGCTATAGGACGACCAAGGAGGTCGCTACGCTTATCTCTGATAGCAGCGAACTTGTCGCGCAATGGAGTGTTGCGGCTTATGCGTTCAACCTCATGCTGCAGGGCGATGCGAACGGCATCAACTTTTGTTTTAACGCCTCCCTGTTTCATGATTTGATCGAGTAGATTCTCTACGTTAGAATCCTTGATATAAAGAGCCATGTGTATATCCTTTTTGATATATATACCATATCTTGTTTTATATATATCAAGTCATTTAGACAGAGTAAACCTGTCTCATCCATTCAGTTACGGTCGGATCTGTTGCAAACTTTTCAGTCAGTTAAAAGCGTGCTTATCCTTGGGCACACTTATGCTGCGAGGTCCGCAAAGACCTGAAATGGCGAACGGTTGTGGTTGGCGAATTGGTTCTTGCGGATCATGTGGGCTACTTCGATTCCTGCGATGGTGGCCGAGGCGGAATGGAATGCCTTGAAGCCCATCATTGGCTTGGTGATCCGTTTGATAGAGCGGTGGTCTTGCTCAAGGATATTATTGAGGTATTTTATCTGCCTGATTTCGATAATATCACCTGTTCCGGTGAATTTCAGGATGGTGTTAACAGCTTGAAGGCCAGCCAGATTGGTGCCGCTTTTGTCAATGACAACCTTCTCGGGAACGCCGTTAGTTGCAATGGCTTTCTTGAAAAAGCGCCGCGTCGCAGCCAGATCCCGACGTTCAGACAGCATGAAATCAAGCGTTTGGCCATCGCGGTCGACAGCTCGATACAGATAGGTCCATTTACCCCGAACCTTGAGATAAGTTTCATCGACACGCCAGGAACTGGCCATGCGGCGTTTGCGTAATTGAGCTTGCTCCTCGATCTGCGGTGCATAACGAGTGACCCAACGGTTCAAGGTTGCATGATCAACGGCTACTCCGCGTTCGTTCAGAATTTCCTGAAGGTCACGATAGGAAACCGGATATCGTACGTAAAAGAATACCGCGTGCATACCCAAAGATGACGCCAGCGGCCGCGCCCCGCCAAGCGGCCAGCAACTCTTAACTCGCGAGTTGACGCGGCGTACGCTACGCCCCTAAGTCCGAGGCGGCTGACCCACCGGCCATCAAACCGGCCATTTCTGCGGTATATCTTCCGCTGTCAATTTAATTACGCCTATGATATCATTAGCGAATTGAACGATAAGAATGCGGCCATTAAAGCGGCCAGAAAGCCAGCCTTACTATGCCAATCCGAGACGATGGCGAAACAACAGGACTATTCGAGCCGCTGCTGGTTTCAGAAAGCTCGAAACACCGCGGGAAGCTGGCCGATCTTGCGTTAGAGCTTGCTACGCGCTCCGAAGGATTCCGCCGGAGCCTGCCCGTCTCCATAGCAACGGCGCTGGCCGATCTCGTGCGGTCGATGAACTCCTATTACAGCAATCTGATCGAGGGGCATAATACCCATCCGGTCGATATCGAGCGCGCGCTGCATAATGACTACAGCGCCGACCCCGAAAAGCGCAATCTTCAGCTCGAAGCCAAGGCCCATATCACTGTTCAAAAGTGGATTGATGATGGCGGCATTATCGCGTCCCCGACTAATCCAGATGTTATTCGGGAGATACACCGGCGCTTTTGTGCGCTTTTGCCCAAAGAGCTGTTGTTTGTGAATGACCTGACCACCGTAGAGGATGTCGAGGTCATTCCCGGCGCGCTACGCGAGCGCGATGTGCAGGTCGGACGGCACATTGCTATCAGCGCCGGCGCGGTGCCGCGTTTTCTGGCGCGCATGGATGCCGCCTACTCCAAGCTTGGCAGGGTTGATGCAATCCTGGCCGCTGCCTCTGCTCATCATCGATTGCTATGGGTTCACCCGTTTATTGACGGGAACGGACGCGTTGCGCGTTTGATGTCCTATGCCATGCTGCTTAAATCGCTGGATACGCGCGGCCTTTGGTCCGTAGCACGGGGGCTCGCTCGCCGAGAATCCCGCTACAAGCAGCATCTTGCCACGTGCGATATGAAACGGCGCAACGACATGGATGGGCGCGGCACGTTGAGCGAAGAGACGCTAGCGGAATTTACAGCCTTCTTTCTGGAAGCCTGTATCGATCAGGTCAGTTTTATGGAAGAACTGATGAAGCCGGAAAGGCTGCGTGATCGGATCATGATTTGGACAGAAGAGCAAATTAGGGCCGATGCATTGCCGCCCAAGTCCGATATCGTCCTCAAGGCCATTCTGTACCAAGGCGAATTGCAACGTAGCGAGATCGCGCCGCTATTGGGATTAAGCGACCGCGCAGCGCGTCGGGTTACGTCAGCCCTGATCGACATCGGCGCGGTGACATCGGAAAGCACACGCGCGCCGCTCTACCTTGCTTTTCCTGCAAAATTTGCAGACCGCTGGATGCCAGGTCTTTTCCCCGAACTTTGAGATAGGTCTCGTCAACTCGCCAGGAACTGGCCGTGCGGCGTTTGTGCAATTGAGCTTGCTCCGCGATCTGCGGTGCATAACGAGTGACCCAACGGTTCAAGGTTGCACGATCAACGGCTACTCCGCGTTCGGCCAGAATTTCCTGAAGGTCACGATAGGAAACCGGATATCGTACGTAAAAGAACACCGCGTGCATAATGACGCTTTTGGGGAAATGTGCGCCTTTGAAATCGACCGCCATCCGCTTCCGCCTCACTCAAGTTCTACATAGTTTCATGTGATAACTCATCAGATGTAAAAAAATTGCACATAACCTGTACCTTCGAATGGTCCATCGCGATACCGCGCTCAGCCATCATTTCATTCAGATTGCGCAGGCTCAGATTGTAAGCCAAATACCACCGAACACACAGAAGGATGACGGACTTATCGAAATGGCGGCCTTTGAACATCGAACAACCCAGCGTTTTGAAACCTAGAAACTTATATCGTGTTCATTGACGAAAAGTTTGCAACACAGCCAGCAACAATGGGCCTCGCCTCAGCGACACCACTTTCTCTCAAGCAGCAGTTTACAGCGCTCGCAGCATAACTACGTCCAAAGTTAAGCCGTGTTCTGTGCCAAACTAATTTTTGCAGCGGAACCCTTGCGCCATGGCATGGAAGTTTGCCACAACCGACGCTATGTTCGGCGGTAATTGCAATCGTGGAGAATTCCATTGAAGATATTCATTTTCGGCAGTGTGAACGTGGATGTAAGCGCCAGAATGGCAGCACTGCCGCGTCCCGGCCAGACACTCAATGCGTCGGGCTATGGCATTGGCCTTGGCGGTAAGGGTGCCAATCAGGCGGTAGCTGTGGCAAAGCTTGGCGGTGACATTCGCTTTGTCGGTGCGGTTGGTAACGATGCTTTTGGCGAGATGGCTGTCAAAGAGATGCAGCAGTTTGGGCTGAATACCGACGGTGTCCGCATGATTGATGGTGTCGATACCGGCATTGCGATCATTCAGGTCGAAGAAGCAGGGCAGAACACGATTGTTGTTTGCGCAGGTGCCAATGCACATTGGTCGGCTTCCGATGTCGATGCCTATGCGTCTGATATCGCCAAGGCAAAGATCACGCTGTTACAGCGCGAAGTCCCGCATGAAGCCAATCTGGCTGTTGCAAAGGCTGTGAAAGCTGCTGGTGGCACCGTGCTGCTCGACCCCGCACCTGTGGGTGATGCAAGCCGCATGGCTGACTTGATTTCCTTGAGCGAGATCATTTCGCCCAATGAAACGGAAGCGGCTGAAATTACTGGCATTGAACCCACCGATATTGCATCGGCAGAAGCTGCTGCGCGCAAGCTTCTTGAACGTGGCCCGAAGATCGTGATCGTCAAGCTTGGCGGGCGTGGCTCATTGCTTGTCACTGCTGACGAGGTCAAGCACTTTGAACCGTTCAAGGTGAAGGTGGTCGATACGGTTGCTGCCGGTGACAGTTTCAATGGCGGTTTTGCCGTTGCTTATTCGCAAGGTCAGTCGCTGCATGATTGCGTGCGCTTTGCGTCTGCTTCCGGTGCGATTGCTGTTACCCGTGTTGGTGCTGGTTCAGCTGCGCCAACGGCTCAGGAAGTGACGCAACTTCTGCAAAATAATCGGTAAAACTGCGAAAAAATCACGAAATATTGAAGCAAAGAAGCCGCAAGATTCATAATCTTGCGGCTTCTTTTCGGGTTTCCTTGTGATTTTGGGCACATCCCGAAAAGTGTGTAACGGTTTTCAGGATGCGCGTAAAAATTTAAAGCGTGGCGAGGCGTTCTGTGAGTAGCGCGAAGAAGCCATCAGCATCGACGTCCTTAATGAAGAGTGCGTTCTTCGGACGATCGGTCACTTCCCACCAGTCGACGACTGTTTCGCCGATGGTCAGCTCCGAATTGATCTCGATTTCCACGTTGCAATGACGGCCCGAGTAAAGTTCAGGCTTCAGCAGATAGGCGATGACGTTCGGATCGTGCAGCGGGCCGCCATCGGTGCCGTATTTCGCTTCGTCATAGCGCTCGAAGAATTCGAGCCATGCTGCAACCACTTCGCTGACATGCGTGCCGATGCCGCGAATGGCGGCGATGCGCTTTTCGGTCGTCAGTACCTTGTGGGTGACATCGAGCGGCATCATGGTGATCTGGATGCCCGATTTGAAGACAACCGCAGCAGCATGTGGATCAACATAGATGTTGAATTCTGCCGATGGCGTGATGTTACCACCTTCAAAATAGCCGCCGCCCATCAGCACGATTTCCTTGACGCGTTCGGCAATCTTCGGCTCGCGGATCAGCGCAGATGCGATATTTGTGAGAGGGCCAAGCGGGCAGAGCGTAACGGTGCCAGCTTCTTCCTTCATCAGCGTTTCAATAATGAAATCAACGCCATGTTGCGCCTGAAGCGGCATGGTTGGCTGTGGCAGATCATAGCCATCTAGACCGGTTTTGCCATGGACGTTTTCAGCCGTTACCAGCGGACGCACCAGAGGGCGGATCGAACCGGCGAAGACTTTTGTGTCCGGCTTTTTTGCCACTTCGCAAATGGTGCGGGTGTTGATCTCTGTACGCGCCAGCGGGCCGTTGCCAGCCACGGCTGTGATGCCAAGAATATCGAGTTCCGGGCTTGCGAGTGCCAGAAGAATGGCGACTGCATCGTCCTGACCTGGATCGGTGTCGATAATGATTTTACGGGCCATGAAGGGTTCCTGCGTTAAAGCTTTTCCTGCAAAAGTGGGAAGCGATTTTGCGTTCGGAAAAGCGTGAAAAAGATTTAAACTGCGTTGCGCGCTGCATCAACGGTCTGGTCGACGAGCGCTTTGAAGGAGATTTTCGCCGGACGGCGCATATAGGTGACAATGTCGTCGGCCAGAAGCGGTTTTGACCAGCGTTCCGCAATGATGCCGGGGCCGTGCTGGATGGCGATCATGCTTAGAATCTGTGCTGCATTGCAGTCGACATCGTGGCCTATGCCGCAGACGATTTCGAGCGTGCGATCAAAATCACCTTCGCCAAACCAAAGTGCCACCACTTGTGCTGCGGCGTTTGGTGTGACGTGAATCCAGTTATACTCGGCATATTCCGCATCGCATTTTGCCCATGCATCCTGCCATTTATCGGCAGAGCGGCAGGCATTCAGCGCAAACGCCAGCACCGCACCATATTCGGTATCGTTCGAGAAAAGCGCTGCCGTGGAGACGAGCAATTCGCGTGTATCGCTCACTGCAAAGGCGCGTGCGGCCATGACGGCATTGAAAACTTCGCCCAAGATTCCGTTTCCGGCGTGCGAAATTTCCGCGTCCATCCACGCGAGGCGGGCTGCTTCGCGTGCCCGGCCCGGCACGACCATGCCGCAGATTGTGCCGCGCATCTGTGCGCCGATCCATTCATCGAATGGATTGTCAGATGTGCCGGTTTCAGGCGCTGTAAGCCCCCGACGCATGTTGGAAAGTGCGATTGCCTCCGCAGACCAGCCAAGCGGGATGAGCGACGTCCAGCGTTCAGCAATGTCGGTACTGGTAACGGCAGCCCCCTTGTCGCCAAAGGCTTCGAGAAAGGCGATCTCGAAGGTGATATCGTCATTATAGGTGTTGGGTTCGCGTACATAATCGCGGATTGGGCCGAAGACTTCGGCGATGTTTTCGGCTGTATAGCCTTCAAGGGCCGTGCCAGCGGCTGCCCCCACCAGCTGTGCCATCCACGCACCCGAGGTGCGCGCGCGGAAATCATCGGAGCTAAGATCATAAGCCACGTCTTCCGGCCATTTGACCGTTGCGTCAAAACCTTCCCATGATGCAAAACGCGTAGTCTTTTGCGATGGGTGGTTCGGGTCCGGCTTTGCCGCCCGCATCAGCACGCGCAAACGCATATCGATGCGATAAAGCGTTTCAAAGTCGCCGCGCTCCAGCGCTGCAAGCCCATCGCGCAGAAGCTCCGCATATGGTGCAAGCACATAGCCCTTGTTCTCCAGCGATTGCAGCGCGCCAGCCATCAGACATTCAGGCGCTGCCGATCCCGGCACATTGCTTTTCCAGAACATTGCCATGAGGTCGTCCTGCGCCTTCATGACTGCACTTGCATCCCATGTCTGTTCTTCTGCTGTGCGTATGACAGGTTTGGTGTCGCGCAACAGATCGCGTGTAAGCTCCCAGGCTTTCATGTTTTTCTCATTCTTATGCATGTCAGGATTTCTTCAATTGTCTTGCACGCCGCTGTCTTCTGGCGGCATGCACTGTCAGCACCACGACGGGCACGAGATAGGGGATCATCTGCATCAGCTCGAACGGAAGTCCGAGGCTTTGCAGCGTAATGGCAAGAGATTCTGCTGCGGCCAGTACAAGGCTTGCGGCCAGTGTCCCCCACGCAGTTCCCTGTCCCATAACCTCCGCTGCAATGGCAATGAAGCCGCGACCGGCCGTCATGTTCTGGCCAAACCATGTGACATAGCCGAGCGAAAGATAAGCACCCGCAGCACCGCCAAATATGCCCGAAAGCACCAGCGCCTGCATTTGCACACGCTTGACGTGAATGCCTGCCGCACGTGCGGATTTGGGATCAACGCCCGTTGCACGCACATGAAGGCCGAAGCGTGTACGCATCATCATGAGGCTAACAGCAGGCACAGCGAGCAATGCTGCAAAGCTCAGTATGTGGATATTGCCGATATAAGGTATGGCAAAGCTTGGCAGTGCGCCGCTTTTCAACGCGCCTGACATGCCCTTGTCGCCGGTGGCAAGAAAAAGCCCCAGCGTGGTGCCTGCTGCTGCCGCAATGTTGAGCGCGATACCGGTCATGATGAGGTCAGTACCGAGCCGGTTGACCGACAAGGACATCAGCCAGCCAAGGAACGCCCCCACAATAAGAGCTGCGAGCAGGCCGATGGCAGGACTGCCCGTTGCAGCACTTGCGAGAACTGCAATCAATGCTGCAATCAGCATCATGCCTTCCATGCCGATATTGAGCACGCCTGCGCGGTCAGAGATCATCACGCCCAATGCCGCCAACAAAAGAGGCGTGGCCACACGCAGAATTGTTGCGATGAAGGAAGGATCGAGAATTTGTGCAAGAACGGCGCTCATGACTGTTCTCCTTCCCGGTTGCGCAAGTTTCGGATCAGACGCAGCACAGTTGGATGATTGTGAATGACACTGGCCGTTGCACCCACCATGATGGCGGCGGTGACAAGTCCCACGACTTCGGTCGGAATATTCATGTTCCGTGCCAGAAGATCGCCACCTACCTGAACAAAGCCTAAGAACAATGCTGCCGGAACGACCAGAAACGGGTTTTCGCGTGCGAGAATTGCAACGACAAGACCAGTCCAGCCATAACCGGGCAGATCGAGCCATGCGAAACGATTGTGCAGGCCCAGAACTTCGAGCGCACCAGCCATGCCTGCCACTAGACCGCCAATGATCTGCGCACGCATGACTATTCCCTTGAGTGGCAGGCCAAGATGGTTGGCGAGGCCGGGGCTGGACCCTGCAATACGGATATTGAGGCCCGAGCGCGTCCAGTAGAGCCAGATGCCGCCTGCGATGCAGGCGAGGATCGCAATGATCGAGCCGCTGTTAAGGCGCGTGCCTGCCAGAAGTCGTTCGAGCTTGGCGTCAGGCGGAATGCGCATGGACATCATACCGCCGGCTGCCGGATCACGGATCACGTAATTGAGCACGAACAGCCCCAAAAACAGGAAGGCATAGTTCAGAACCAGTGATGTCACCATTTCGGATGCGCCAAAGCGCAGGCGCAATGCCGCTGGAATGGTGCAGGCAAAGCTACCCGCAACCGCACCGCATAAAATGGCGACAGGCAGCGAGAACCAGCCAAGCGAAGGCAGCAGAACCGCACCCGCAACCGCACCCAGACCACCGAGGTAAAAGCCGCTTTCTGCGCCGAGATTAAACAAGCCAGAGCGGAACAGAATGGTGATAGCAAGACCTGTAAGCATGATCGGCGTTGCGGCTTCAACCACATTACCCATATGGCGAATGCTGCCGAAGGGGCCGAGGAAGAAGGTTCTGAGAACGCCTGCCGGATTATCCTGCATCAATGCCAGAGGCACCAGCAGGGCCGCCATGATGACGCCGATTACCAGCACGGTCAGAAAGAAGGGAATAAGATAGGATATAAATCTACGCATCAGGCAACATTCCTCGTGCCAAGCATATACGGGCCGAGAACCGCTGGAGTGATGTCTGGTCCATTCTTGAGAACGGCAACAATGCGACCATTGAAAAGCACGACGATACGGTCGCTGAGCCGCAGCAATTCATCAAGATCAGCACTGACGAGAAGCACAGCACAGCCACCCTGCGCAACCTCATCAATACGACGATGCAGGAAGGCTGCTGCTGAAACGTCGATGCCACGTGTAGGCTGGTCGGCGATCAGAAATTTCGGATTGGTGGCGAGTTCGCGTGCAGCGATGAGCTTCTGAGCATTGCCGCCCGACAACGAGTCGAGCCGTTCGGTGATTGCGCCTGCACGCACCGAATATTGTTTGATCATGCCGCTGACGCGTGCCTTGATCGCATTCCAGCGCAGGAAAGGACCCCAATAGATTGGGGGACCTGCGGTCTTGTTGTGACGACCGGTTCCGGCAATTGCGTTTTCCGCCAGCGAAAGACCGGGCGCACCGCCCTGCGAAAAGCGATCGGCTGGCAGATAGGCGAGACCCTTTTTGCGCCAGCTTGCGGTTTTGGCAGCAAGCATGTCTGCGCCATTCAGACGAATAGCCCCGCTGCTCGCTTCCATAAGACCTGAAAGGACCGAAACAAGTCCGCGCTGTCCGCTGCCATCAACGCCTGCAACGCCAACGATTTCGCCCGCGCCGATCGTCAGGCTTACATCGCGGATACGGTCGGCAGGGTCGAGCGCCAGTGTGGTAACGCCCTGCATTTCGAGAACTGTTTCCGTCGGCCCCTGCTTATGGGCGCGCTCAGGAATATCGACAGCGTGACCCATGACCATTTCCATGATGGCATCATCAGGCACGTCGGCGAGCTTTTCGGTGCCAGTGACCATGCCCGCACGCAACACAGTGACGCTTTCAGCAAGTTCGCGCACTTCGTTGAGCTTGTGCGAAATGAAGAGAATGGTGATGCCTTCGTCGCGTAGCGCTTTCAGCCTGCGCATCAGCTCTTCGATTTCCGGTGGCGAGAGAACAGCGGTCGGTTCGTCAAGGATCAACAGGCGCGTGCGCCGCGACAGCGCCTTGAGAATCTCGATCTTCTGTTGTGCAGCAACAGATAGCGTACCTGTGATCGCGTCCGGGTCGGCATGCAGATCATAATGCTGCATCAGCTCTTCGACCATTTTACGTGCGCTTACACGGTCAATAAAGCCGTTCTTCACCGGCTCATGGCCGAGGATGATATTTTCAGTGACGGTCAGCGTCGGCACAAGCGAGAAATGCTGGTGCACCATGCCAATGCCCTTGGCGCTGGCATCTTCCGGCGACCAGGAAGTAATATGCTGGCCATCGATGATGATTTCGCCTGCGGTGGCGTTCTCGATGCCGAACAGGATTTTCATGAGTGTGGATTTGCCAGCGCCGTTCTCGCCGCAAATGGCGTGGATGGAGCCTGCGCGGATCGAGAACGACACATCACGTAAAGCCTGCGTGCCGTTCGGATAGACCTTGCTCACATCGCGGAAGGCAACGATTGGGCGGAAGGCGACGATTGCATCGCCGCCTTCATTGTTTTCAGCTTGTTTTTCCACGATCAGGGACGAACCTTGTTGCGGATCGCGTTGAGATCCTCGGTGCTCATGCCAAATGCGGTTGGAACCGTGATCTTGCCTTCGGAAATCTCGTCGGAAGCCTTCTTGATGGCATCCTTCATGTCCTGCGAGGCCATGGACGCCATATTGCCGTCCTGTACGATGCCCACAGCGCCTTCCTTCAGGCCGAGCGCTTCCGCTTTGCCGAATGGCAGATTGCCCTCCTTGAAGCGGTCATAGGCCTGCAAAAGACTGACATCGACGTTCTTCAGAACGGAGCTGACAACCTGCTTGGCCATCGCCGGATCGCTGTCCTTGAAGATGCCTTCCTGATCGGAATCCACACCCAGAACATATTTGCCGGTTTCTTTCGCTGCTGAAAGCTGGCCAAGGCCGGTCTGCGAGGCAACGACGAAGCCGAGCGCCACATCGGAGCGATATTGTGCGAGGCCGAGTTCCTTGCCCTTTGCCGCATCCATGAAGGAGCCTGCATAGGAAATGGCGATTTTCACGTCTGGCGAAATTGCCTGAGCACCGGCAACATAGCCGACGAGGAAGTCGTTGATAACCGGAATGTCCATGCCGCCGAGGAAGCCGAGATTCTTGCCAACATCACCAAGCTTGCCTTGCTTGAGAAGCTCTGCCGCAAGCATACCGCCGAGGTAAGAACCTTCGTTCTGCTTGTACTGGATCGAATAGACGTTGTCGTAGCCGCCTTCTTCATAGGGCACGCTTGCGTCATAAAGGACATATTTCTTGTCAGGATACTGCTGCGCGACCGAGCCTACGGTTTCCGACATCTGATAGGTGCCGCCGATGATCAGGTCCCAGTCCTGTTCGGACGCATCGAGGAAAACCGGCTCCCATTTGGTCGGATCGTCGCCGATTTCCAAAATCTTGGTCTCGACGTCGTCGCCATATTTGTCCTTGATCATCTTCATGCCATTGGCAGCGGAATCGAAGAAGGATTTATCGCCGAGCGCGCCATTGACGATGAGCAGGATCTTGTCCTGCGCTTGCGCTGCCGTGGTGGCAACAGTGCTCATCGCTGTTGACGCAGCGAGCGCAAAAGCAAGATGAAACATTCCCCGTCTGGTGGACTTGAACACAACAGAACTCCATTTTTATAACACTATAGAGATGGAATTTCTGCTTTGGGCTTATCGCCTCGTTCTACAGATCCCCCACACTTGCCCGATCAAACGACGGCGCATGGTGCAAGTCAATCTCCAATTTAGGGGCCCGCTGTGGACAAGGTAAGGCTATTGCGTCGAAACCTGTTAAAGCTTTCGATTATTTCACAAATGCCTGGCTTGGATGGCGCAGAGTGGGATCAAAAGGATTGAGTTTCTCGGTAATAATGGCTGCTTCCTTGCGCAAAAGCTCGGTGATCGTGTGCTGACGTTTTTCTGTTAATCGTGAAGCCAAAGTGCCGATACTGAGCGCCGCTACTGCTTCGCCATTGCGATTGAGCACAGGAACGCCGAGGCCTGCCATGCCATCGATCATGTTGAAGTTGAACGTGGATGCACCGGTTTCGCGCACTTCCGCGATCATGATGCGAAGATCAACTTCGTCAATGGTGGCCTTGTCCAGAATGCGGGGCATGTTGAAGCGAATGATGGCTTCGCGCTCTTCTTCCGGCAGAAAGGACAGAATGGCGAGACTGCCCTGACCGATGCCGAGCGGCACTTTACCGCCGATATCGCCGGTATAGGAGCGGATCGGAAAAGGACCTTCCACGCGATCAAGACAGACGGCATCGAAATTGCTGCGCACCAGCAAGAAGACCGTATCGTTGAACGTCGTTGAAAGCCTTAAGAGCGATGGGCGCGCAAGGCTCAGAATGCCATCACGCTGACGGGCCTGTGCTGCCATGGCGAAAAAGTCCAGCGACAGGCGATAGGCTTTCTTGTCGGGAAGCTGCTCGACAAGGTCCTCGGCAATCAGCGTCTTCAACAATCGATGTGCCGATGGCTGGCTCAATTCGAGATCCCGCGCCAGATCGATGAGCCGAACTCCGTCTTCCGTGCTTGCCGCCAAACCCTTCAAAATATGAATTGCCTTCACCAGACTTGAGTTAAGCGAGGCACCAGATTTCGTATTCTCTGATATATCATCCATAAAGTTGCTTCCAAATTCTGTATTTTGAAAGAAATATATAATTTATTCCGAAATTGAAAATTATAATTTGTAATCGTTCAAAATTTTCTGCCATTTGAAATCGTCGCCAATGGGAAGGTCAGGCAAGGCATTGAATGGATGCCGAGCGGATCGGCGGTATTTGCTTCAGACTTGGGGAACGCTGCGGCTGCACAAGCGGTCGAACGGTCATGCGTTCAAACAATCAGGTCCGATAAGCGCTCAAATGCGCGATCAAGCCGCTCCCCTCAGCCAGTCCTATGAAGAGGCGACGTGAACCAATATCGCGGCGCTTCCGTTCCCCCACTTTGACTGGCGGAAGTCTTGCCGAGAGGGAGACGCAATGAGCTTTTTGACCCTTTCCAATATTTCCCGTTACTACGGCAAGTTCGCAGCCGTTGATAACTTCAATCTGGAGATTGAAAAGGGAGAGTTCATTTCACTTCTCGGCCCGTCGGGTTGCGGCAAAACCACGACCTTGCAGATGATCGCCGGTCTTGTGCCACCATCGTCGGGTGCGATTACGCTCGATGGAAGCGATATCACCCGGCTGGCTCCTGCCAAGCGTGAATTGGGTGTGGTGTTCCAGAGTTATGCGCTGTTTCCGCATATGACGGTTGCGCAGAATGTCAGCTTCGGTCTGGAAATGCGCAAAGTGCCAAAGGCGGAACGCGAAAAGCGTGTACGCGATGTGCTGGAACTGGTTCGCCTCAGCGCATTGGCCGAGCGCTATCCGCGCGAAATGTCGGGCGGTCAGCGTCAGCGCGTCGCCATTGCGCGCGCGCTGGTCATCAACCCGCCGGTGCTGTTGCTCGATGAACCTCTGTCCAATCTTGATGCGCAGCTGCGTGAAGAAATGCAGTTTGAACTGCGTCGCATCCAGCGCACGGTTGGCATAACCACTATCATGGTGACCCACGATCAGGCCGAAGCGCTGTCGATCAGCGACCGCATCGTGGTGATGGAAAAGGGTGTGATTACGCAGGTTGATGCGCCTTACAAGCTCTATGAGCACCCGCATAACCACTTTATTTCCAACTTTGTTGGCAAGTCGAACTTCCTGAAGGCGCAGGCCGATGGTGCGACTGTTTCGGTTGCCGAAACCGATATTCGCTTTCCGTCAGCTGACCAGAGCGTTTCGGGTGAAGTTTCAGTATTCATTCGCCCGGAAAAAGTCCATCTCGTTGATGCCGGCGAAGGCCAGATCAGCGGCGAGGTGACAACACGCTACTTCATGGGCAGCCAGTGGCTGCTCGGTGTATCGACCAAGGCTGGTCAGCTTTCCGTGGCTTTGCCAAATCTGGGCAATCCACCGCCTGCGGAAGGCACAACGGTTGGCCTTGCCTGGAACCATGAAGATTGCCGCATCCTGAATGCGGGAGCGAACTGATCATGAGTGCCGTTTCGCAGACAACGACCGGGGAAACAAAAGAGCGGCGGAATTATTTGCCGTTATTCCTGACCGGACCTTCCACCCTTTTGTTCTTCGCGTTGGTGCTTTTGCCCCTGGCGCTGACCGTCATGTTGTCGTTCAACTCGTACAGCTATGACAAGGGCATTCAGGACGTCTTCACCGTCGCCAATTACACGCAGGTGCTTCAGGACCCCTATTACCTGAACATTTTCTGGCGCACATTGCGGCTTGCGCTGATTACCACGGTGATTGCAGTCATTATCGGTGTGCCGGAAGCCTATATTCTCTCGAACATGCGCGCGCCTTGGCGCTCGATCTTCCTGCTGGTCATCATCGGGCCGCTTCTGGTTTCGGTTGTGGTGCGTACATTCGGCTGGAGCATGCTTTTAGGCCGCAACGGTCTCGTCAACAGCACGCTTGAACTGCTGGGCCTGCCCGCAGCGCAGATCCTTTATACCGAAACGGCAATCGTGATTGGTCTTGTGCATATCATGCTTCCATTCATGGTGATCCCGGTCTGGACCGTGCTGCAAAAGCTTGATCCGACGGTTGAAGCTGCGGCGCTGACACTGGGTGCCTCGCGTTTTACAGCACTGCGTCGCGTGGTGTTCCCACAGGCCGTTCTTGGCATTTTGTCGGGTAGCCTGATCGTCTTCGCGCTCTCGGCAAGCTCGTTCGCAATCCCCGGTCTGTTGGGTGGTCGCCGTCTCAAGATGGCGGCAACAGTTGTCTATGATGAGTTCCTGATCGAGCTCAACTGGCCGCTTGGTGCTGCCATCGCGATCATCGTTCTCCTCGCCAATCTCATCATCATGATTGCCTATAATCGCATGCTCGAAGGGCAAGCGAGAAAGAAGCTGGGGTAACCGCAATGACAAAGAACGGTCCTTTCGCACTCTTCTTTCACACGCTGGTCGTCATATTCATGCTGGCGCCGATGGTTGTGGTCTGCCTCGTGGCGTTCACGCCGGAAAACACGCTGTCCATGCCATGGAATGGCTTGTCGCTGCGCTGGTTTGAGGCAGTCTTTGCGCACAATGACTTTATGACCTCGTTCTCCAACAGCCTGAAGCTTGCAATCTTCTCGGCGACGATTTCAACACTGCTTGCTGTTCCTTCCGGCCTTGCAATCGCTCAGTACAAGTTTCGGGGCCGTGATGCGCTCAATGCGTTGTTTCTCTCGCCGCTGATCATCCCGCATCTGGTGCTGGGCGTCGCGTTTTTGCGCCTGTTCTCGCTGATGGGCCTGACCGGCTCGTTCGCCTGGCTGGTCGCAACCCACGTGATCGTCGTCACACCTTATGCGTTGCGTCTGATCCTGGCATCGCTGAGCGGTATGGATCGCAATGCGGAAAATGCAGCCCGCACTTTGGGTGCTGGTGAATGGACAGTGTTCCGCCGCGTTACGCTGCCACTTTTGCTGCCGGGATTGTCGGGCGGCTGGTTGCTTGCCTTCATCAATTCGTTCGATGAACTGACCATGTCGATCTTCGTCACCTCGCCATCAACCGTCACATTGCCGGTGCGCATGTATATGTATGCAAGCGAATCCATCGATCCGATGATGGCTGCGGTGTCGGCGCTGATGATCCTGGTTGCGACTGTGACCATGGTGATTATCGACCGCCTGTTTGGTCTCGACCGCGTCCTCGTGGGCAAGGGCTGATAGGGGCGCACATATCATGGCGGTTACAGTTTCGCCTTTAACGGCTCAGTTCCGCAGGCGGTATCGTCTCAATGAACAGCCGGTTGGCTTCCTGCTCGATGGCGTCCCCTTTGAGGGACGCCGTGGAGACACGGTGCTGACAGCTATTCTCTCGGTGCAGGGTAAAGTGCGTCATACAGAATTTACCGGTGAGCCGCGTGCAGGCTTCTGCCTCATTGGTGCGTGTCAGGATTGTCATGTCATGACGGTGGAAGGCAAACGCCTGCGCGCTTGCACAACGCTGCTTGAAGACGGCATGGAATTTGTGACGGAGCCGTTCGCATGAGTACGTTTCTCAATCCGGTGATTGTGGGCGCTGGTCCCGCAGGCATTCGCGCGGCTGAAATGCTGATCAAAGCCGGTCATCGTCCGATTGTGCTTGATGAAGGCATGCGCGCTGGTGGGCAGATTTATCGCCGTCCGCCGTTCGACGATGGCCGCAGCTATAAAGCGCGTTATGGTTCGGAAGCCCATAAGGCGGAAGCGCTGCATAAGACGTTTGATCACTTACGCGATGCGATTGATTATCGTCCGGAAACGCTGGTCTGGAACATTTCACGCGATGAGACCAACCGCCTTGATCTGATGTCGGGCGGTGTTCATGTGCAATTGCCTTACAGCCATCTGCTGCTTGCAACGGGGGCGACGGACCGTGTGTTGCCGTTTTCCGGCTGGACAAAGCCCGGCGTCTATACGCTTGGAGCCTCGCAGACGGCATTGAAAGCACAGGACTGCACCATTGGCGAACGCGTGGTGTTCATGGGTTCCGGCCCGCTGCTTTATCTGGTGGCATGGCAATATCATCATGCCGGCGCGAAGGTTGCAGCGGTTCTCGACACGGCATCCTTCAGTTCAAAATTTCATCTGGCGCATTTGGCCCTTCATGCGTCGCGCATTGTGGCACTCGGCGCTTATTATGGCTTGCGGCTGAAGCTTGGCGGCGTGCCGATCCATTATAATGTTCGGCCAGATGAAGTACTGGGCGCGGGCCATGTTGAAGGCGTTCGCTATCGCTCAGGCAAGCGTCAGCGCGAGATTGAATGCGATGCACTGGCTTACGGTTTTGCGCTGCGGCCTGAAACCCAGCTTGCCGATCTTGCGGGCTGTGATTTTAGTTTTAACGAACGTGACCGGGCATGGTTGCCGGTGGCGGATGCTCTTGGCCGTACGAGTGCCAATGGTGTTTATGTGGCGGGCGATGGTGCCGGAATTGCAGGTGCGGATGCAGCTGAAATTCGTGGGAAGCTGGCGGCAATTGCCATGATCCGCGATCTTGGTGGCACGGCGGATCCGGCGCTCGAACAGCGTCTTATCAGTGAACTGGATGCGATCTATCGTCAGCGTCTGATTTTGGAGAAGGCATTTCCCTTCCCGCATGACTGGTTTGAAACCGTCGGACAGGATGTCACGCTCTGCCGTTGCGAAGAGATTAAGCTCAGCGAAGCCCGAGCGGTCATCAGTGACGGCAATACAAGTGAGATCAATCGACTGAAAGCGTTGAGCCGTGTGGGTATGGGGCGTTGTCAGGGCCGTATGTGCGCGGCTGCTGCGGCCGAACTTCTGGCAGCAATGCAGGATAAATCTCCATCGGAAGCAGGCCGCATTCGTGCGCAGGCACCGGTCAAACCGATCCCGCTTGGCTTCGGCGCAAAATCTGCGCACGAGGTGCGGTCATGACAAAGCGCCTTCAGGCTGATGCTTTGATTATCGGCGGTGGAATTGTTGGCGGTTCAGCGGCGCTTTTCATGCGTCAAGCCGGGTTGTCGGTTATCCTTCTCGACAAAGGCTTCTGCGGCGCGCAGGCAAGCGGCGTCAATTATGGCGGCGTGCGCAGGCAGGGTCGCGAACCTGAGCAAATCGCCTTGTCGCAGCGCTCGTTTGATATCTGGGCGCGTCTGCCTGAACTCATTGGCATCGACGGCGAGTATATTCGCAGTGGTCATTTGAAACTTGCACGCACGCCAGAGAGCTTTGCGTCTCTTGAAGCCTATGCGGAACGGGTCAGGCCGCTTGGACTTGAGCTGGAACTGATCGGTGGCAATGCCGTGAAAGAGCGCTTTCCATGGCTGACGGGTGATGTGGCTGGCGCCTCGCTTTGTGCGGAAGACGGTCACGCAAATCCGCGTCTTGTTTCGCCTGCCTTTGCGCGCGCTGCAAAGGCTCTGGGTGCAACGGTACTGGAAAATACGCCTGTCCACGAAGTGCAGACAACAGGTGATGGTTTCGCGGCGCTGGCGGGTGACGGCATCGAAATTCGTGCGGGCATGGTCTTTAATTGCGCAGGTGCCTGGTCGGATCGCTTTGCAGCATCCTTTGGCGAGCCGGTTCCATTGAAGCGGATTTATCCCTCGATGGTGGTGACAGAGCCGATGCCGCTGCGTCTGCCCATGAGCCTCGGCGAAGAGGGCGGCGGTTTCTATGGTCGTCAGGTGACGCGTGGCAATTATATCATGGGCGGCGGGCGCGGAACACCGCTTGAAAACCCGGATTTCTCGCGTCCTTCGGTCAATGCCGCATCGTCCGTGATGCTGCGTGCCATCGAACTGTTTCCGCATCTTCAACATGCACAGGTCATCCGCTTCTGGTCGGGGACGGAAGCAGAGATGCCGGATGATAATCCGGTTATTGGGCCAAGTGGCCGCGTCAAAAACCTCTTTCATGGCTTCGGCTTTAACGGTGCGGGTTTTCAGACCGGACCTGCCGTCGGCGCTGTGCTGTGCGATCTGGCCGTCAAAGGCGAGACAGAAACACCGATCGAGGCTTTCTCGATCAATCGATTTAACCATCCAACCTCAAATCACAAAGGGAACTAGCATGAAAAAGCAACACATGACTGCAATGTCCGCACTGGCGCTTGGCCTGTCCGCAGCTTTCGTTTCGGGCGCGTCCGCTCAGACTAAGACGCTTTATATTGGCATGAATGGTGGCAATATGGAGCGCGCTTATACCGAGAACGTGCTACCGGAATTCGAGAAGGCCAACAATGTGAAGGTCGTTGTCGTGCCGGGTACATCTGCCGATATTCTCGCCAAGGCGACCGCGCAGAAAGACAATCCGCAGATGCACGTTATGCTGCTCGATGATGGTGTGATGGTGCGCGCAATCAATGCAGGCCTTTGCCAGAAAATCTCTGATGATCCGGTTCTCGCCGACATTCAGCCTGCGGCACGTCTCAAGGACGACATGGCAATCGGCGTGGATATGGGTATGACCGGCATCGCTTATAACAAGAAGCTGTTCGACGAAAAAGGCTGGACCGCTCCAACGTCATGGATGGATTTCGCCGACGAGAAATACAACAAGGCTGTTGTTTTCCAGTCTGCGTCCGCTTCGACCTTCGGCCTTCATGCATTCCTTATGTTTAACCGTATTCAGGGCGGCGACGACAAGAACCTTGAGCCGGGCTTCGAGAAGTTCCCGGACCTGATCGGCAAGAACGTTCTGGAATTCATCCCGTCATCGGCAAAGATTTCGGAAATGGTTCAGACCGGTGAAGCTGCAATCTTCCCGCTGACACCAACCGGTGTGAACAACCTCAAGGACAAGGGCATTCCGGTTGAATACGCTCAGCCGAAGGAAGGCTCAGTCGTTCTCGCTGTGACCGAATGTGTGCTGGCTGGCAACAACGAACCAGAACTGAGCCAGAAGCTTGCGCATTATCTGCTTTCGGCTGATGCACAGAGCAAGGCGCTTGATCATGGCAATGTGATCCCATCGAACCAGAAGGCCACGGCCGGCTCGCCTGAAGCGCAGGCCAAGCTCGATGCTTTCAATGGTTACATGAAAACAGCCAATACGCTTGACTGGGATGCAGTGAACGAAGGTCGCCAGCAGCTCAACAACCGCTGGAACCGCACAATCGAACAGTAAGATCGTCTTCCTGTTTTGACGCGCATCTTTTTCCGAAAACCGTTTCACACTTTTCGGGATGCACTCTGATTTAAAGAAAAGCCCGCCTTGAGAAATCAAGGCGGGCTTTTTGTTATGCTGCGACTTTGGCTCTCTGTTTTCTGGCGGATTGCCAGACCAGCGGCACAAGAATGAGCGCAACTGCCGGGAAGATCAGCCAGTTGATCGTCTGCCAGCCGGACGAATGTAGCAGTGAACCGGCAAAGAAAGATGCGCAGGCGACCGTGCCGAAGACGAGAAAGTCGTTTGCACCCTGCGCCTTGCCGCGTTCTTCTGGCGTATGGCATTCGGCAACCATAGCGGTCGCACCAATGAAGCCAAAATTCCAGCCGATGCCGAGCAGGATCAGCGAAATCCAAAAATGCGTGAGATCAAGCCCCGATAATGCAACAATTGCCGATAGAGCGATGATCAGCAAGCCAACAGCTGTTACACGTTCCTTGCCAAAGCGGGTAATCAGCAATCCTGTGAAGAAGCTTGGCCCGAACATAGCTAGCACATGCCACTGAATACCCAGCGCTGCGTGATTGACGGAATGACCGTGGCCAACCATGGCAATCGGCGCTGCGGTCATCACGAAGGTCATCAGGCCATAGGAGACGACACCAGAAGCCACCGCCAGCATGTAACGCGGGCTTAGCAAGATCTCCTTGAGCGGGCGTCCGTTGCTTCCGCTATTGGCAGATTTTGCGGCTTTGGGTGAGCGCAAAAGCATCAAGACAGGTATTGCCATCAGCGCGAGAGCGGCCTGACTCAGAAAGCTGCCAGCATAGGGCGTGTTGGGCAGTGCATCCCGCGTCCAGATGACAAGTTGCGGGCCGATGATGGCTGCGATCAGACCGCCGACCATAACCCAGGAAATGGCGCGGGCCCTGAGCGGTCCTGTTGCGGCATCAGTTGCAGCAAAGCGATAGCTCTGCACATAAGCGGCATAAAAGCCCGCGATGAAAGTGCCGAAGCAGAAAATGATAAAGGACGCCGAGAAGATGCCGAAAGCGGCGACCAGACCGGCCGTCATGCCAAAGCCAGCGCCGAGCAGATAGCCATTGCGACGTCCGAAGGATCGCATGATAAACGCCGCGGGCAGAGTTCCCAGCGCCAGACCAAGATTGAACAGGCTGACAGGAAGTGTGACCAGTGCCGGATCAGAAGAAAGCTGCTGCCCGACCAATCCACCCAGCGAAATGATGATCGGTGGGCTTGCTGCACCCAGAGCCTGTGCCGCAGTCAGCACGAGTATATTGCGTCTGGCGATTGTCTGGTCGGTCATGTCTGCACTTCTTCAAAGTTGCCTTGATAATCGTGCCGGGCCTATTCAGCTGGCACCTGGAAATGTGTGCAAATCACCGCCATCACCTGCCGCGCTATATCGCTTTCAACGCGATACCAGATCGTTTGCCCGTCGCGACGCCCGGCAATGATGCCATCACGTCGCAGCAAAGCCAGATGCTGCGAGACCGTGGAGGCACGCAAGCCGATCAGTTCGGCAAGCTGCCCCACTGACTTCTCACCACCATGCAACCGGCAGAGGATCATGAGCCGGTGATTGTTGGCGATTGCCTTGAGGAATTCACTTGCCTCGTCGGCCGCAAGATGGGTTTTTACGCCGGGGTCGATTGGGTTAGGCTTATTCATGTCTTCGTATCTACGAAACTATGAAGATATAGTCAATCTTACTGAAAAGCGGGTATCAGGAAATTTCATTCCGATTTCCGTTTCAAACTGTAAGCGGTGGTGAAAGCGCTTCTGTCTGCAGCAATGATATTGTAGCGTTGACGCCTTGCTGTTTTTGGGTCGCGCTATTTTTTGGGTTGGAGTCGTCGTGCGTATATCGGTCTTGTGGGTTGTGTTTGGAGTTTTATTGTCTGGTCAGGCACATGCGGAAGATGACTGGAAAGCCGTCGAAGTTATAAAACCCTATGCAATTACTGGCCGCACCGGCGCTGAGCTTTATGAATCCATCGGCGAGCGCGGCCCTAAAGCCGGCAAATCCCGCGTGATCGCGCACACGACCTTTGTGTTGACCTGGGACCGCAAGTTCGACAATTCCAACAATGGCTGCACAATTGTTTCGGCCAAGCCCAAGCTGAAAATCACCTATACGCTGCCCAAGCCTTCACAGAAGCTGTCCTCTCCGGTGAGAGAGAACTGGGAACGCTTCTATGATGGCATCTACAAGCACGAGCTTGTTCATGGCGACACCGCCAAGGACATGACGCGTGAAATCGTCCGCACAACGGTTGGGCTTTCGATCCCGAATGATCCAAAGTGCCAGAAAATGCGCCGGGAACTGATCAATCGCATTACTGCGCTGGTCGAGGTTCAGCGCCAGCAAGGCCGTGATTTCGACCGTGTTGAAATGGGGTCCGGCGGCAATGTCGAGCAGCTCATTCTGGCGTTGGTGAATGGAGGCTAGAATTTCCAGCAAAAGTGCGTGAGCCTTTTGCGTCGGATAATGCGTTATGAAAAAGATAGAGCGGTTCCCAATTGGAGCCGCTCTGGCCCGTGCCAGCAATCCGGCATGGGCTTTTGTGTTTAAATGAGTTCGGCGCGTAGCGCTTTCGCTGCCGCCACCATGTTGACGAGGGCAGGGCGCACCTCGTCCCATTTGCGGGTTTTCAAACCGCAATCGGGATTGACCCAGAGCTGTCCATCGGAAAGCTGTTTGCGGGCAAGCGCCAGCAGGTCAGTCATTTCACTGACTTCCGGCACGCGTGGTGAGTGGATGTCATAAACGCCCGGTCCGATATCATTCGGATATTTGAACGACTTGAACGCATCGAGAAGCTCCATGCGTGAGCGTGAGGTTTCAATCGAAATCACGTCGGCATCCATATGAGCAATGGCGTCGATGATGTCATTGAACTCCGAATAGCACATATGGGTGTGGATCTGTGTTTGGTCGGCTACACCGCTTGAACACAGACGGAAGCTTTCGACAGCCCAATCGAGGTAGGTCGACCAGTCAGCGCGACGCAGCGGCAAGCCTTCGCGCAAGGCGGCCTCGTCGATCTGGATCATGATTGCACCGGCACCTTCCAGATCGCTCACTTCGTCACGGATGGCGAGCGCGATCTGTCGGCAGGTTGCGGCGCGCGGAATGTCATCACGAACAAACGACCAGTTGAGGATCGTCACAGGCCCGGTCAACATGCCCTTCATAGGCTTATCCGTCAGTGACTGCGCGTATTTCCACCAGGCAACCGTCATCGGCTCAGGACGGGAAACGTCACCGAAAATGATCGGAGGGCGGACATAGCGCGAGCCATAACTCTGCACCCAGGCGTATTTTGTGAAAGAGAAGCCCGAGAGCTGCTCGCCAAAATACTGAACCATGTCGTTACGCTCGAACTCGCCATGCACCAGTACATCGAGGCCGATTTCTTCCTGCCAGCGAATAGCGGCTTCAGTTTCGCGCTGGATGAAGCTCTCATATTGCGCATCGGTGATCTCACCTTTGTTGACCGCTGCGCGTGCTTTGCGCACTTCAGGGGTCTGCGGAAAAGATCCGATTGTCGTGGTGGGGAAAGCGGGCAAGCCGAGCTTGTCGCTTTGAATTTTGCGTCGCTCGGTGAACACGCTGTTGCGCTTCTTTTGAGCTTCCGTGACAGCGGCAACGCGCTGTTCAACAGCCGGACTGTGGACCTTTGGCGATGTGCGGCGGGCTGCAATGGCCTCACTTGCGGCTTTCAGTTCTGAAAGAACCGTGCTTTTGCCTGACGAAAGCGCACGTCCGAGGATAGCAATCTCATCGATCTTTTGTGCTGCAAAAGCGAGCCAGTTTTTAAGTTCTGCATCGAGCCCGGTTTCCAGTTCAAGATCAATCGGTACATGCAGGAGCGAGCAGGATGGGGCAATTTCGATGCGTTCCAGCCCGCGCTTTTCAACGATGGGCTGAATGCGGTCGATGATGGCATTGAGATCGGCGCGCCAGATATTGCGGCCATCAATTACACCGAGAGAAAGATGCTGATCGGGGCGTGCTTTCGCTACAATGTCGTTAAGCTGATCTGCGCCGCGTACCAGATCGACGTGAAGACCCGCGACCGGCAAAGCCAATGCAGTGTCGAGATTGTGGCCCAGCTCACCGAAATAGGTAGCAAGCAGGATTTTCGCGTCGGAAGCAGTGGCAAGACGCTGGTAAGCAAGTTCAAATGCAGCTTGTTCATTTGGGATGAGATCGAGAGCCAGCGCTGGTTCGTCAATCTGCACCCAGTCGGCACCGGCATTTGCAAGTTCACGCAGCAACTCTTCATAAACAGGCAGCAGCTTTGGCAGCAAGGCTACAGGATTGAAGCCTTCAGCGGTGGATTTAGCCAGCTTCAGGAATGTAACCGGGCCAAGAATAACTGGACGTGTGTGGATACCCAGTGCCTTGGCTTCGAGGAAGTGTTCGACCGGCTTGCGGGACGAAAGCCTGAACTCCTGATCATCGGTGAGTTCTGGCACCATATAGTGATAATTGGTGTCGAACCACTTGGTCATTTCAAGCGCAGTCACACCATGACCATGCCCATGTTCTTGATTGCCACAACCGCAATTGTTGCTTGTTTTGCCTTCGCTGCCACGCGCCATGGCGAAATAAGTCTGGAGCGATACGTCGCCGCTTGACCAGCCGTAACGGGCAGGGATGGCGCCGACCATTACAGCCGTATCAAGCACATGATCGTAAAGAGAGAAGTCGTTTGATGGAATTTTCGTGATGCCGTGATCGCGCTGTTCGGCCCAATTGGCCGCGCGCAAAGCGCTGGCAATAGTGAGCAGTTCTGCTTCAGACGATTTACCTGCCCAGAAAGCTTCGAGTGCAAATTTCAGTTCGCGATGACGGCCGATGCGCGGTACACCAAGGGTGGCGGTAGCGACGGTGGTTTGTGACATGGCTATATATACCCCGATATAGATGGGGGCGCGGGTTCACAGACGTGCGCGAAAAGGCTGCTTCTGGCAACCAGACCTGCAACACTCCGGGACACCCCGCCCGTGGACGTTGTTTTGTCATGGCAGGTCTCCTGGCTCGCGGGTCAGCGCCTCGATCCGCCTTCCCGGAATGTTTCGTTCCAGTGGCATGATGGATCAAGGCTCGCCGCTTACAGTTGCGGGGGCAGCACCGGTTTTGTCTTCAACGCACCGGTTTCCCTCTTAGCTTTCATCTGAAGTCTGACGAAAGAACCATAACGCCGCTCAGTCTGCCGGAAGCTTCACTGCTTGTCAATATTATATAAAGAAATGTTTATGTGTTTATGTCTAGAAAATGCCCGCACTTATTGCTTAGCCGAAAGTACTAAGTGCTCAGAACGAAGATCGGATGGCTTGTGTGAGAGAAATTGAATAAAAACAGATAATTAAGGGATCAGCGCGTAATCTTCGTGAGCGTGGGAAATATCAATTGATATGGCCCTGCGCGGGGACTCGTGCTAACGGTGCCACTATTGGGCTGGTTATATGGTCGGATATCTGAGCTAGATATCTGATTTCACTGATTAAAAAAGAGTTGGGTTTAGCCGAATCCTCAACGGCGATTATTCGCATTTTCGCCTTGAGGGGGCAGGATATGTTCGTATGAGTTTCAGATATCCCTGGCAGAGGCTGGCTTTGTTACCGCGTATTGGTAAGCAGATCATACTGCTGCTGAGCGACTGCCTGTTGTTGCTGCTCAGCGCCTATCTCGCCTTTGTCATGCGGCTTGGCTTTGTTTTTGTCCCGACGCAGACGCAGATTTTCCTGATCGCCATCGCTCCGGCTCTCGCAATCCCCGTCTTTATTCGTTTTGGTCTTTATCGGGCAATTATTCGCTATCTGGCCGAGCGAGCCATCTGGCCAATCTTTCAGGCGACCGCTATTGCAGCCCTATTCTGGGTGGCGCTGGTCTTTCTTATGGAATCATACGGCGGTGCTGGTTTGCCGCGTTCGGTTCCTCTTCTCTACTGGCTTTTGAGTACGGTGCTTATCTCTGCCAGCCGCTTTGGTGCGAAATGGCTGCTGCGCAGTGCTGAATCCAATAAGACCTATTCGAGCACAGCCCTCATCATTGGTGTTGGTGAGCCAGGACGTCAGCTGGCAACCGCACTTCGCAGCCACAGTGATACACATGTGGTCGGTTTCGTTGATCCAACTGGCCAGCTTGGCGGCATGGATATCATTGGTCTCCGGGTCTATGACATTGCAGCGATCCCGCGTTTGATCGAGAATTTTGGCGTTCGTCAGGTTGTCATATCCGAACCGGAAATCGATCAGAAGCAGCGGCAGGAACTTGCACGTCTGCTCGGGCGTCTGCCGGTTAGCACCCGCATTCTGCCGCCTATTGCTGATCTGACGGCTGGCAAATATCTTGTCAGTGCTCTGCGCAATGTCGAGATTGACGATTTGCTTGGGCGTTCGCCTGTGCCGCCAGATGTCGATTTGCTCCGCGAAGTTGTTGAAGGGCGACGCATTATGGTTACGGGCGCTGGCGGGTCGATTGGCAGCCAGCTCTGCCGCACGATTGCGCAGTGGAACCCAAGCTGCATCGTGCTTTTTGAATCGAGCGAATTCGCGCTTTATCAGATCGAGCGACAGTTACGGCAGATTGCGCAATGCGATGTCATTCCGGTGCTTGGCACGGTGGCTCATCGGCAATGTGTTGAAAAAGCTATCCGCGCCCACACCGTTGACACGGTTTATCATTGCGCAGCTTATAAGCATGTGCCGCTTGTCGAAAAGAACCCGCTTGTCGGTATCTATAACAACGTGTTCGGCACGCTGAACGTGGCTGCCGCAGCTTTTGCGACCGATGTCGAACGGATGGTGCTGATTTCATCCGACAAGGCCGTGAGGCCAACAAATGTTATGGGCGCAACAAAGCGTTGGGCCGAACTTGTCGTTTATTACTACGGGACACTCGCCGAAAAGGCGGGTCATCATAAATCGTTCTATTCCGTCCGCTTCGGCAATGTTCTGGGCTCTAACGGTTCAGTGGTTCCGCTTTTCCGCGAACAGATCGCCAATGGTGGACCCGTCACGCTCACGCACGAAGACATGACGCGTTATTTCATGTCGATCAAGGAAGCGGCCGAGCTCATCGTGCAGTCCGGCGCGATTGCCAAATCCGGTGATACCGTGCTTCTTGAGATGGGCGATCCAGTCAAAGTTCGAGATTTGGCCGAGAACATGATCCTGCTTGCTGGATTGACTGTACGCAACGCAGAGAATCCTGATGGAGACATTGCCATTGAGGTGACGGGTATTCGCGAAGGCGAGAAGATGTATGAAGAGCTTTTCTACGATCCTTCTCAAGCTCAGACGACGCGCCACCCCAAAATTATGCGTGCACCAAAGGGTCAGAAGGTTGCTGTGGACGTCCCTAAAAGCCTTGATACTCTTCGGGCTGCGATGGAGACAGAAGATGCCAACGCTGCCCGCAAGGTTCTGTTTGACGTCATAACTTCCTGAAGCGTCCGCGAAAATCGAGCAGCAGCAAAAGCACTGCGACCGCGGCGGTGAGCACGAATATAATCTGCGAAAGCATATGGTCGAAAACCATAATTGCAGCCGCACATGTTATCAGAATGATATTGAGCAGTGCGACGTGGCTCACCACCTTCGACACGCTCCACCCGGCCCGTTTGGCGACCTGATAGGCATGTTTTGAATGTGCTTTCAGAATGTTCTCGCCTGCCAGACCGCGTAAGATGATCGTCGTGCCAGCATCAAGCACGTAATAGAGCGGCAGAATAAGCGCGACCGCTATATGCGTTTCCCGTGCCAGAAGCAGAAGCGCGGTTCCGGCAAGCAGCCCCAGCGGAAAGCTGCCGGAATCGCCCAAAAAAACGATTGCGGGTGGACGGTTGTAAAAAGCAAACCCGAGAAGGCCGCCTGCTATGATCGCGGCAATTGTGCCGCTTTCAACGCCTGCGAGCTGAAACGCTGCCAGCAGCGCAATTCCAGCCATGGGTACGCCGATGCCTGCGACAGTCATGCAATCCAGGCCATCCATAAAGTTTGTGACATTGATTGCAGCGACAAGCGTGATGACGATCAGCGTGATCTCAGCCCAATGAGGCAAAAGCTCTGGCAATAGTCGGAAATCGGGGCCGAGCCCATAAACCACCAGGCATGCGGCTACAAACTGCGAGCCAAAGCGTGTTGTGACGGAAAGCTCAAAACGATCATCCAGTCCACCGATAACCCAAAGCAATAAACAGGCACCGCTGAGACTGAGAACCAGATCAATAGTCAGCCCAAGATCTGTGCCGAACATTAAAAGCGAGACAATAATCGCCGGTATGAGCGCAAGGCCGCCGATTTGCCGGGCAGCTACGCTATGGTTGGAGCGCGCGTTGAATTTTGCCGCAAGAAAGCTTGCTGGCAGAAGTGCGGATAAAACATAAAGACCGACGCCGCAAAGAATGGCGCTTGCAAGAAAGGAGACCAGCAACAAGATCATTGCAACAACCAATAAAAAATGACTCTATCATCGAATTACCAGCTTTGGATGCGAAGGCAAATCCCTGTGCTTGGCTGATTTGCGTCACTGATCATACTCTGAGGAAATTCTTTATCCCCAGTCCTTGTAAAGCTTGTCAGATTTCGTCGATAGGCGATTGCACTTGGCGCGGGGAGCGGCTATAAGCCCGCCCAATCGATCGCATAGATCTGATTTGTTGGGGCGTAGCCAAGCGGTAAGGCACCGGTTTTTGGTACCGGCATCCCCTGGTTCGAATCCAGGCGCCCCAGCCATGAATAGCAATCAAAATCAAAGGCCTATTGATTCTGCTTATCTTTCCGCTTAGGTGAAACTCTTCAGTTTTCTCATACTCGCCGGATGTGCCCTTAACTGCGGCACAGAGCAATCACACATGCCGATTCTTGTGAATTTCGGTTTCGTGTCAGCTCCAGACCGCGGATATGACATGACAGTCAGACATCAGGTTCAGAATCTTCAGCGGCGCGGAAATATTTTCTATTGGCGTCCGCGTCTCCCCGCACATTTGGGATGTAATATTGGCGTGCGTCACCTTGTTGTCAGTCTCAAACAATCTGATCATCAGCAGGCAGGCTACATGGTCCGCAAGCTCAATCTGATGCTGTTTGAAATCGCAGAAAACCAGCGAAGTGCATTGATGTCGAAAGAGCCCTTCAACGATTGTTCCAGCCCGAAATTGTGCGGATGAACGATCATGTGGAAAATCTTCAGTTCGCTGGCCAACGCGCAGAGGCAGGCTTTCACCAAATCGATAATATTGGCGCTGATCTGGAAGTGGGCTGGGCATACAGGTGAATTGAAAAATTTGGTACCCTGCATGTTCTGTTTGAAAGCGAAACCTGTCAGGGCTGGCGTTTCCTTAAGCAATCAAATGTGCCACATAGTCACCGTCAGGATATGGTCACAACATATCATCAGGAACGCGTTGACGCGGAAGTTTCGCGGGAGAGATATCCGCGTTATCACGGAAAAGCACGGATTGGCATATTCGATTTTTAATCTGGAGAACGCCAAAGCTCAGTATTTTAAAGCCCCACGGCGATCTGCTGCTGAATAAGCAAGAGCTTTACCTAATCGAGTTTCCTGCTGAACAGGTTGACGTGGGAGGAGGACAGACATTGCTCTCGATGGAACCTTGTGATCATTGACTCAGATGAGCGTAGGGATGACGATCTAAATATAAAAATGAAAGCACGTTTAATGATCTTTGTCGAGTTTTCACATTGTGGACAAGCACAAATGCAGCAATAGACCCCAAAAGAGCCTGATTCAATGATAACCACGCAGTTGACTTAGAAGCGCTATTTCTTCAATTACGCTATAACGCATTCATAAAAATATTCGAGAAAGTGGCAGTCGTGACAAATAGAAGATTGGCCCAGATAAGATCATGAGTACCGACATTTCAGCAGCAAACGTAACCCATGAGGTTGTAATCGCCGAGCCAACAAAAGGTGCAGGGGTTGCCGTTCGTGATATCTCAGAAGCTCTATCGAAATATCGATTGGCTTTGATATTCGGATGGCAAGATGTCGCTCAACGATATCGCCGATCGCGTGTCGGCGCTTTCTGGTTAACGTTGAACATGGCCGTATTTATTGGCGCGCTCGGACTGATCTTTGGAACACTTTTTCAAAGTGAGATGCGAGAGTTTCTGCCCTATCTGTGTGCTGGTGTTATTACGTGGGGTTTTATCTCAACCTGTTTAAATGAGGGATGCACAACATTCACTTCTTCGGATGGCATAATTCTGCAAGTTCGAATGCCTCTATTTACGCACGTAATGCGTGCTATATGGAGGAATGTAATAATATTCGCTCATAATATCGTTATTTTTCCTGTTCTTCTTTTAATCCTAGGTAAAATGATTAGTCTGAATGCGCTTTGGGCTGTTCCTGGATTCATATTATTGTGCCTCAATCTATCGTGGATGATGCTTATTTTGGCTATTCTCTGTGCTAGATTTCGCGATATGACTCAGGTTGTAACGAATATTCTGCAAGTTCTGTTCTATGCTACGCCAATTATGTGGATGGTTAAAATTCTACCTGATCATGTTTCACGCGTATTCATTGAGTTGAATCCGTTTTATCATTTTATCGAACTTGTAAGAGCGCCGTTATTCGGCTCACCACCATCACCGCTGGATTGGGCCTTTGGGTTTGCGTGCGCGATAATCGGTTGGATCGTCGCAATTATATTTTTCGGGCGGTATCGTTGGCGCGTAGCGTATTGGTTGTAGAAAATGAGTCTAATTCAGCTTCAAAATGTTAGCGTCGAGTTTCCGATCTATAACTCGACAAGCCGTTCGCTTAAAAACCGTGTTCTTAGCATCGCGACGGGCGGGAAGATCGAAAGGCGCAGCGATCGTCTGGTGATTGTACGTGGTCTCGACAATATTTCCCTGACATTTAGGGATGGGGACCGAGTCGGGCTGATCGGCCATAATGGGTCGGGAAAAACCACATTACTTCGCGTTTTGTCGGGAATTTATACGCCAACGCATGGAAGTTCCGTCATCAATGGCAACTGTGTCTCGTTGATTAACATCAATCTTGGAATAGATCCAGATGCAACGGGGAAAGAGAATATTCGTCTGCGCTCCGCAATGATGGGTATGCCGCCTGAGGAAGTTGCTGAAAAATTTGAACAAATTGCTGATTTTTCGGGTCTTGGCGAATTCTTGGATGTTCCGTTCCGCACCTACTCTTCTGGCATGCAGTTAAGGTTGGCGTTTGCGACTTCAACTGCTGTTCGACCTGAAATCCTGATAATGGATGAATGGCTTTCAACCGGTGACGAGGATTTTAAGGAGCGAGCCAATGCACGTATGCGCGAACTCGTTGATTCAACAAAAATACTCGTTCTGGCAAGCCACTCAAAAGATTTGATGAAAAAGAACTGTAACAGAATAATCTGGCTTGAACACGGAAGAGTTAAAATGGATGGCCCACCTGACGAGGTCCTCCAAACCTACTTCGGCGAATAACAGAATTGCGTCTGTATTTCTAAAAATCAAAAGCGTATTGAAATAGATTAAGAACACAATACGCCTTTGTATATCACATGTTAAATGCCAAAAATTCGTTTGGCGTTTAAGGTCGGAATCACTAGCCCTTTTTATATGTGGAGTGCGCGGGTAGCTGTTAACACTGAAAACTACCAGTGTGTCAGTTTTCGTTTCCATTGCAGGATGTTTTACAACTATGCCAAAATTCGCTAGTCGTTTCAGACAGTTAACAAATGCATTGCGCTATCTGGCTCGCGGAGACTTTTCAGGACTGGCGAACCGTCTGAAGTGGTATGGACGAGAATACTCTCATGTAAAATTGCGTCGACGGCTTGCAAATGGAAACGGCATTGTTTGGGGTATTCTTTGCACCCCTCATACCCTGTTTATTGCACGAACAATAGCTGATCGTTTGGCGTTCCATGGAATCGAAAGTGAAATCATGATGGGCTCTGTGAAGAGTTTTAATCATGATCTTTATGTCGTTCTGTGCGCACAGATGTTCAAACGTCTTCCCCCCGCAAACAAACGTGTTATATTTCAGCTCGAGCAATCCGTCAGTTCAAGATGGTTTACGCAAGAATATATGAAGACACTTACGGGTTCTCTGGGTGTTTTGGAGTACTCTCTAACTAATATCGCTTTCCTTTCAAAGAATGAACTTAAGTATCCTAACGTACATTATCTGCCTATAGGTTCTTCTAAAGATGAGACATTTACAGATAATGCAGTGACAAAAAAATATGATTTTATTTTTTATGGCGATAGTTTGAGCAGTGAAAGGAGACGCAAATTTATCGAAAAGCTGCAAGAAAAATATACCGTAAAAATATGCAATGATTTGTTTGGTCGTGAACTTTACGCGGCTATTCAGGAAGCCAAAGCTGTTATCAATATTCATTACTATGAAGGCGCTTTATTAGAAATGCCTCGCATATGCGAGTGTATTTCATTAGGTGTACCAGTTCTTTCTGAAGGCACGAGTGACCAGAACGAGTATCCAGAACTCGAAGGTGCTGTAGCATTTTTCGATGAGGGCTCAATTGACAGCATGTTGGCTGCAGCGTCTGAGATGCTGAATAACATTGAAGCCATAAATGAAACCATCACAGGTGCGGTCTCACTGAGCGCGGCACGTTTCAACTTTATGTTTGACCGCTTTCTGGTGGCAGTTGGAGTCGTTCCGGCCAACATTATTCTTGATGAGCAAATATATTTGGCTCGTAAAAGTGATTTTTTTGCTCTGTCGTTGCCAGAAACGATTGAACGACGCAGGGCTATATCTAAGTCACTACCGGATGGTTGCGAATTATTTGATGGCATTCGAAACAATTTGGGCTGGATCGGCTGTGGTAGCAGTTTTAGCGCCTTATCGCGTTATTCACTTGCAAATAGTATAAATAGGTTGACCGTTATTGAAGATGACGTCGACCTTCCTGTAGATTTTAATAGCGTACTTCATGAGGTGAACGGATACCTCGAAACACGAAAAGAAAGCTGGGATATTTTTTCGGGTTTGATGGCCGACTTACACCCCAAAGCAAAAATTTTATCTGTTGAGAAGGTTGGTGGACGCACCTATGTCACCATCGACAAAATGACGAGTACCGTTTTCAATATATATAATACAAGTGCACTGAAAATTTTGTCACGATGGAATCCCCTCGATGCCGATGCTGTCACAAATACAATAGACAGATATCTGGAGCGTCAGGAAAATTTGCGAGTTGTTGTCGCCTTACCGTTTATTGCGGGCCACAAGGAAGATGCGACATCAACTCTTTGGGGCTTCGAGAACACGCGTTACACCCCAATGATTGCAGAAGCACAGAAGAAGATAGAAGCTTTGGTGCACGATTGGCGACTTTCACAGTAGCAAATGCGGGGACGTCGTTCCTGCTGTATTAGACAGGTAGTGTTTCATCCATTTCAATTCTCTTTCTGATTGGTGACTTTTTGAGAGCATCTTTCACCGAGCGCAATGTTATACATCCATAATCATATGACATGGGAGATGCAAAACGAACAAGGCAGTAGCTGTTGGTTGTCAAAAAAACGAAGAATTTAGGTTTTGGCAATGGTGGTGAAGATATTAGAGCAAGGACACGGGATGATTGTCCATGCAGAAAGACAAGTCTCAAATGACAGGTCCGACTATGCTAGGTTAGCACTCCAAAATCAAAGCCTACAGTCCGCCTTAGATGTCTTGATTCAGAAAATTGCGGAGCGACTTATTAAATTGGTATATAGCCGACATAATAAGCAATCCTATCTTAAAGATTTTGCAGAAGCTCCTTGGTATGAAAGAGTGTAGTAATAAAATGACCACCGTTAGCGTGATTATTCCTTATTATAATCAAGGAAAATATCTTCAATCTGCTGTGCAGTCAGCGCTGTCCTCTTATGAAGGGGATATTGAGGTGCTTGTTGTCAATGATGGCAGTACTGAGGGCCATGCTAAACATTATTGCAATCAAGCCGAAAATCTTGATCCCCGAGTTCGGGTTATTCACAAAGAGAATGGTGGACTTTCTTCAGCAAGAAATGTTGGTATTCGTGAAGCTAAGGGTACATATATACAACTTCTCGACTGCGATGATGTTGTGTTACCTGGAAAAATCCAACGTCAGGTAGCTCAGCTAAAGTATTCCAGAGACAAAATCGTTTCTATATGCGGATATTATATTTCGAACGAGTGGATGAGAGGGCTGCGGGATGACACCCATTCGATAAACCGATTTCCATTCACACTCGAAAGCTTCCTATTTGTGTGGGAACGCGGTTTTTCAATACCGATTCATTGCGGGTTATTTCATCGTTCTGTTTTTGAGGAGCTGCTTTTTGAAGAAGAGCTTTATGGAAAAGAAGATTGGGTGTTCTGGTCTACTCTAGCCGGCAAACGGCGGAATGGTTTCATTTACAGTCCGTTTATAGGAGTAATTTATCGCTTACACGATAGCGGCATGACAAGATCGCTCAATAAAATGGGAGAATCTTGGCTACAGGCTTCCCAAATACTGGACAAACGCTTCGCTACCCAATTTCCAAAATTTGCAAACGCCTCAACCGATTGGCATAAGAAATTCTATCAAGGTCGCAAACTGTCCAACGAAGAAAAAATCGAGCTCTCTGCCAGCAGATATGTTTCGGGCGAAAGCCAGAAACGAAAAAGCTCTGTAGCTGACTCTGATCCCACCGTTACCTCGAAAAAGGAACACGGATCGTTAAACGATGTCGCGCCCCTTGTGTCGTTTGTCGTCCCGGTCTTCAATCACCGAGCTTACCTGAAGCAGTGTATAGACTCCCTTGCCAATCAAAAGACCGAAATTCCATATGAAATCATTGTTGTCGATGACCGATCTAATGAGGTTGGGGTAGTTGACACTCTGTGCGGCATGGATACTGGTTTAATACCGTATAAAGTTTTTCAGAATGATGAAAACTATGGTATTTCAGTAACACAAAATTTGGCGGTGCAGCAGTGTAGAGGTGAATACATCGCCTTTGTGGACTGCGATGATTATGTTTTGGATACAGCTATTGATAGAATATCCGAGGTGATAGCAGAAACATCTGCAGATTATATTTTTACCGATAAGGACCATATAGACGAAAACGGAAAACTTATATCTCGCTTTAATTACGGCGGGTATCCGTGGATTACGCCCTCAGCGTCAATCGAAAATGATGTTTTACTTGGAATGGTCGCTTCCCATCTAAAGGTTATCCGGCGCCAGCTTTATTTGAAGCTTGGAGGAAGTGATCATAATTATTCTGGTGTCCAAGATTGGGACCTTGCATTACGCACCATTGGCAAAGGTAAATTCCATTACCTTAACAGCGCATTGTATCGACACCGTATCCATAAAAACTCTGTCACGAGCTCCGGATCTGTTACACAATTCTGGATGACAAATGTGTTGCGTAGAAAATATCTGGAAAAATTCAGTAGTGAGAAAAAGCTGTCGATGATGATTGAATTAAACAACATCGATACAAAAGACATCTCACATATATCTGAACTTTTCAAAGAAGGTGTACGCTACACTTATCGAACCAACCGAGACTCCCTTTCAAATAGACAGATAGACATGCTGCGCGAGTTTAATACATACTTCGACCGGATTTTAGTATCACCGGGAGATGCTGCCTCATTGATGGGTTATTTATGGGACCATCGGATAATCTCTGGAAGCTCAAACAACTATAATAGAGAATCGATGATACATTGTAAATCTTGAGTATTTATATTTTGCGAGCTTGGGTTAGATTGATTTTGCCATAAATTTGTCCACTTTCGTCCACATGGGCACCTACGGAGCCCATGTGGGGATTACCGATACGTGCGCGACCTCGGTAAAGTGCCACGGTAAAATGTTTCGGAATATTCCGCCTGGTAACCGCCCGATTGTTACCGTGGGGAATATGTCTTGACACGTTCGACGACTTCTTGGTCATCGACAAAGCATTCGAGGAATTCTTGCCATTTTTCGGCTGATTGACGCGCGTCGGCGAGTATCTGTCTGAGTTCATCGATACCGTCGTCCGTTAGAGCGGAAGTGGTTTGATCCTCGCCGGTTACGACAGTGACTATATTTCCATAGGTCAGGTTATCGTCATTGCGGATGATCGCATACAGAAGGTCAGCATCCTCGTTGAGCATTTCGGCGACATAGTCTGTGTTGTAGACAAACGTGACCGTCGCCATCATGCTGCCTTTGCATGTTCTGCTGCGAGAGGCATCCAATTCCATGGCAGCAATTCATCGAGCCGATTGATTTTGTGATCGTGAATGCGGTCGAGCACATCGGCCAGATAAGCTTGCGGATTGAGACCGCTCATCTTCGCCGTTTCAATGATCGTCATGGCGCGTGCCAGAGTTTCCGCGCCAGTATCAGCGCCTGCGAATAACCAGTTGCGGCGTCCTACTCCTATTGGCCTCAGGGCTCGCTCCGCAGCGTTGTTGTCTATGGCCACACGCCCGTCCTCCAGGAACAGGGATAATGACGGCCATCTGCTCAGCCCATAGCGCAAAGCCTTCGCCAGTTCGCTTTTGCCCGGAATGCTAAGCAACTGCTTTTCCGCCCATGCGCGCAGTTCCTCGACCTTTGGCTTGCTGTGCTTTTGACGCGTGGCGAGCCGTACATCGGCGGGCCGGCCTGCAATATCCCGTTCGATATCATACAGCACTCCGATCCAGTCGAGAGCTTCGCGCGCAATCCCGGATTTGTTCGCGACCCAGATATCATGAAAGTCACGCCGCCAATGCGCCCAGCAGGAAGCCTCGCGGAAGCGGCAGTTCCCACCCGCATCAGGTTCGTATAGTTTTGCGTAGCCTTTATAACCATCAGCCTGGAGGATGCCGCTCGCTTCTCGCAGATGATGATGGACGTGCTCTTCCTTCCAGTCGGGAGCGAAGTAATAAACCGCACCCGGCGGTGCGCCGCCTGCCCATGGACGCTGATCGCGGACATATGTCCAGATCCTGCCCTTCTTCACACCTTTGCCCAGTTCCTTGTCGCGCAGTGAGCGATCCAGCACCCGGATCGGGGTATCGTCAGCATGGAGGAGATCACTTTTCATGATCTCCTTCTCAATTCGCTCGATCAGCGGCCGAAGCACTTGCATGGCACGACCGCACCAGTCCACCAATGTGCTGTCAGGTATATCGGCACCCATCCGCGCGAAGATCTCGTTGAGGCGATAGAGCGGCAGGGGATCATCGAACTTCGAGACCAGGATATAGGCCAGAAGCCCGGCACCCGCCATACTGCCGGGTATTGGGCGGCTGGGCGCAGGAACTTGCACCATTTTCTCGCAGCAACGGCACGACCTCTTTGGTCGGGCGATCTCAATGACCTTCATCGTCGCTGCGATCATGTCGAGGATTTCGCTGACATCCTCTCCGACAAGGCGCAATTCTCCGCCACAGGCAGGACAACAATGACCGGGATCAAGTTCCCGGCGTTCGCGAACGGCATTTTCCGATACGCGCGGACGTCGACGCAGAGGCCGGGGCTGTGAAGTCTCCTCCGGGACGCAAGCCATCTCGTCTTCAAGCTCTTCAACGGGCGCAGCCTCGTGTTCGGCACTGGCGATCAACAGATCCTCCAGCGCCAGCTCCAGTTGCGCAATTTCCCGCTCAATCTTTTCAGAAGACTTGCCGAAGACCTGTTTCTTCAGCCGGGCAATGCGCAGCCTCAAACCCTGGATCAGGTGATCATGCGCTTTCAACGCCGCCGACATCTTCGCATTCTCCGCCTGCAAGGCGGTGATCATCGCCTTCAGAAAGGCTGGATCGTCAGGAAGAATTGAGCTCGCATTCGACATGATCCTGACTAGCATAAGTCAGGGCAGAACGCCATAAAAACAAGTAGTTTCAGTAAGATAAAAATCAACCGACACGTGCCGGCGGAGCACCCCAGTCCGAACGCCTCCAGTCTATTCCTTCCCATAGCATCGCCAGTTGCGCGGCTGTCAGTCGAGCCGTCCCATCGGCCGCTGAAGGCCAGGGGAAACGGCCTTTCTGCAGAATTTTATAGTAAAGGCAAAATCCCTGGCCATCAAAATACAGGAGCTTCACCCGATCACCACGCCGCCCGCGAAAGGCGAAGACAGCTCCACCTGTCGGCTTCTGGCGCAAGACATCCTGTGCCAACATCGAAAGGCCCTCAATGCCCTTCCTCATATCTGTGACGCCGCAGGCAAGGTAAACCCGAACGCCGGTGCCCGGTCCAATCATGCCTGTTCCACCGCCCGGATGAGCCGCGTCAGCACCGCGCCTTCCACTTGGCTGTCAAAACAAAGACGGCGGCCGCAGCGCAATTGCAATTCAACCATTGAGGATGAAGCATCGACGGAACTGTTCGCCTCAGAGCCGGACGGAGCGGCAGTCATGTCAACGGGAACAAACAAGGGCTCCGGCGAGCGAGGCAGAAGCCCCTTCCTCTTCAACTCGCTACGCCACATATAAATCTGCGGACGCGATACATCGTGACGTAGCGCAACTTCTGTTACGGTCGCGCCATCAACCCCAACCGAATTGACTATCGCAAGCTTCTCTTCGGCCCGCCACCGACGTCGGCGTTCGTGGCCCAGTATCTCCATCCGCATCGTCTACCTCAATCTCAAGACACGTCATTAACGACGTCGCTAAAGACGTGTCTTACGTCACGAGGCCTTGCTTAAACAGGCGGTAGCAATCGGGCCATTACGGTTTTCAGATGGATTTTGGTTCCGAACCCTCTACCGGAACGGCCGAGCGCTTGACCTTCCGGAGATTGATCGCGACTTTGCGGCAAGATATTTTTCGGCGGAATAGAGTTCGATTTCCTACATCTCGGAGATGCCGCGAATTTCAGGGGACACGAGCCTCATAAATTATACCGTCCAGATTGTTGCTTATCTTCGCATCGGGTTAGTATAAGAAATCCATGCGCGCCTCACAGCACGACTATATCGTCCATTGTCGGCCGCCTGTGATCGCTAAGTTATACTGTGTGAATAAGGGAAAGCGCAATGGCCAGCAGCAATGGTGCTACTAAAGCAAAAACATCGCAGCCATCGACTGATGAATTAGTCATGGAAAACGCCGCGTTAAAACTCACGGTTGAGAATATTATAAAAAGGATGTCGGATCAGAACGCCGACTACAGAATTGCTCTTTCGAAAGCAACCGCTTTGGCAACAGTGTATGAACGTAGAGCGCGTGAGGCCCAGACGAAGTTAAATGCTTTTGAGAACAGCCAAGCATGGCGGGTCGTGAACGCTCTCACAAATAGGCTAAATAAAGTTCCAATATTAAAAAAGCTTATTTTTCGAAGCTTAAAAGTCGCCAAATGGACTGCTAATGGTCAGCTACTATTCAAAGTTCGCCAATACAGGTCCGCTCGAAAATTTTTGGAAAAAAGTGGCATAGACGATGAAAATACAGCTGCTCCACCGTCGGCGTACATATCCAAGAGGAACGCACTCCCGCTTCCTTTGCTGGATAAAATCATGTCTTTCATGAGGTCAAATGGCCCTATTGAACTTTTAATGGCGATTAATTTTTATGCGGGTGGCGGTGCAGAATCCGCCGCCTTAGAATATGTAAAGACTTATGCAGAGAAGAAGCCAGAGCAATCAGTTTTAGTATTGATGACTGATAATGGACCGAGGAGCAGATTGCCTGATTTACCAAATAACATCATCGTTATTGATCTAAAAGATATTGATGCTGCTGACCCTTTAGTCCGCGAAAGTATTTTATATTTAATTATAAGGTCTATTTCGCTCAAAATGATCCATATCGTTAATTCGATCCTCGCTTACAATCTTCTACAAAAAATTCCGATTAGGTTTCTTGACGACATTAATATTGTGGCGAGTGTGTACGCGTTGCAGTTCGACCCAGCGGACAACACGAAAATCATTGGATACGCGCAAGATTTTCTTCCACCAACAATTGAAAAAATCCAAACAGTCGTGACGGATAATGCCCGCTTTGCTATCGAGGCACCGATTAAACTCAAAATTACAGAGCACGCGAGCAAGTTTTTGACTGTTTATAACAAGTCTAAACTCGACACTGCCGTCAGCCTTGAAGAGTCTTTAGCGCTTTTGCGCGCCCGCCTAAAGAATTTAAAAGGACATCCGCGACTTAATGTTGTCTGGGCTGGCCGCTTGGATAAGGAAAAGCGTGTTGACCTTCTGTTAGAGATTGCAAAACTTACTGTGGATTTTTGTGACTTTTATGTCTTTGGAAGTTCAGTGGTCGACAAAGATTATGAATCTCATCTCGAGCAGACAAAAAATCTGTTTCTATGTGGCCCGTATAAAACACCTTTGGAATGGGACGAACAAGTTCGAGGTAACGCCTTTTTGTTTACGTCAATATGGGAAGGTATGCCTAACACGTTGATTGAAGCTTCTTATCTTGGCTATCCGGTTGTTGCTGCAGATGTTGGCGGGGTTTCGGAGTTGGTGACTAGTGAAACAGGATGGCTGATTGATAGGTTTGGTTCAGCACAGCATTATGCTGATGCGTTAACCTACATCTATTCAAACAAAGACGAAGCGGAGGCACGTACTAAAGCTCTGATCGACCTTGCCCATTCTCGCCATAACAGTAAAGCCTACTCTGCAAGCCTATCAAAAGTCACTGGTTACGGCTTTGTCGGGGATTAGAGAACACGATATGTCGCCAAGAAACCCCTTCCTCAAAAATTTTTAGAAGTTTAAATCATTTAAGCCGTAAGCGTACCCTGATCCCCACCTTCCAATTACAGTTCTGATTGTCGCATTAGACTTTTGAGATGATCAGGACGGAGTTTCTCCATGGACACTACATTGGAGGTTCTACGAGTTGGTGGCGGAAGCTGCGGGAACCGAAAGTGGCCGGATGAGGTGAAGGCGCGTATAGTGGCAGAAACGCTGCTGCCTGGCGCTACGGTGAGTTCTGTTGCGCGTCGGCACGGTTTGCTTGCAAATCATGTATCGACGTGGCGGACTCTTGCGAAAAAGGGGCAGCTGGTGTTGCCTGCGCCAGAGGATCCGGTGGAGTTTGCAACCTTAATGGTTGGGTCGACCACTAAAGCAGCGTGCATTGATGTTGATGTTCCCTCACGCCCGGAAATCGTCGCAGGCGCAGTAGTCATTCGTCTGGAGGCTGGCGCTTCGGCGGATCGGATCGTATCGATGGTGCACGCCTTGGCTAACTGCCCATGATATTTCCTTCCAACCGGGTACGGATCATGGTTGCGACGAAGTCCATCGACTTCCGCAATTATGCGCCGACGATTACTATGCGGAGTCGGAGACGCCGATTGGCGCAGCGGTCGGCATTTCGACATCGATCGACTCCACATAACCAGGCGCTATCGCGTGGCAAGCATAGCGATCAGTTTATCAGGCGGGCGGAATTTTCCTGGCTTGATACCAAGCGGCACCAAAGCGTCGAGCATCTCGAGTTTTTCGGTAGGATCTGCACGCAGGTAAATCTCTGTGCTTTGAAGGCTGGAGTGGCCCAGCCACAGCGCTACCTTGCGAATGTCGCGCGTTGCCTGAAGCATGTGCATTGCGCAGCTGTGGCGCAGGACATGGGGCGATATTGACTTTGTCGCCAGCGAGGGTTCAGCATTTGTGGCGGCGGCCGCGTGCTTTTCGAGGATGTATTCGAAGCCGGATCTTGTCATCATCCTGCCAGCGTTGTTCAGGAAGAGCGCTGTGTCACCATCCTTGGGTCTAACCGCGATCCAGGCGCGGATCGCGGCAGCAGTCTCCTGCCAGAGCGGAAGCACGCGCTCTCGTCTTCCTTTGCCGATGATACGGATGCTGGCCGGTGGCCGCCCGTCGAACTGTTCGAGGGTGAGACCGACGAGTTCGGAGACGCGCAGCCCGCCGGCGAAAGCCAGATGTAACATGGCCCGATCGCGAATGCCTGAGGAGGTTCGCCCATCCGGAGCATTGAGCAGCGCCTGCACTTCGGTACGCGAAAGCGAAGCGACGAGCGCCTCGTCAATCTTCTTCATCGGAATGGCGTGCACCCGAAGGGCCTGATCCAGCACCGCGGGTGCGCGATGTTCGAGATAGCGGAAGAAGGACTTCACAGCAGCCAGCCTGGCGTTGCGCGATCGGGCCTTATTGCCGCGCGTCTCTTCGATGTGCTCTAGAAAGGCGAGAATTATCGGTACGTCGATATCTTCGATCTGCAGCAGACACGGTCGCTTGTTTAATCTTCTTGCGGCGAACGTCACCAGCAGTTGGAAGCTATAGGCATATGCATCGCAAGTGTGAACGCTTGCGCGTCGTTCCCGGGAAGATGCTCTTGCAGGAAAGCGGTGAGGTGCTGGGCAAGCTGGGTCATGCTGTTACTCCTCGATGCAATGCCTCGCCGGCTGCCGACATATGCGCCATCAGTTCCGGCGTTGACTGAAGATACCAGTATGTATCGGTCACATGGGCATGTCCCAAATAGGCGCTCAGAGCAGCAATATGCCGCGCCACCGCCTTGGAATCGTGCGCACAGCGTTCGAGAGAGCGGACGGCGAACGTGTGGCGAAGATCGTGGATCCGCGGCCCTCGCGATCCTGCCGCGCCTCGCAAGCCGATTGATCGCATGATCTGCAGGAAGACTGTTATTACCGTCGGATAAGCGAGCGGCGTTCCCTGATGCGAAATGAAAAGCGCATCGCTCTGACTTGCCGCATTCAGGCGGGTCGCGAGGTACCTGTCCAAGGCGCGTCGGGTCGTCGTGTGTAGCGGCAGCAACCGACTCTTCTTGAACTTAGTCTGAGCAATGATCAACCCGTCGTCTGTCACGTCGGGTAATCGAATCGCCTCCGAAACACGCATGCCGGTCGCTGCAATCATCTCGAACATCGTAGCGTAGGTGAGAGATCGGATTGAATTGTCGGAGCCAAGTCGCTGAGCAGCGTCAATCAACCCTCTAATCTCTCCGGGACTATAAATATACGGCGTGCGGCGTTTGCAACTGGCGCCACCGAAAAGATCAGCAGAGGGAACTTCGTGGCGCGGATCTTCGGCATGCAGCGAGAGCGCGAAACGACGGACCGCCAACAGGCGGTTGCGACTTTGTTCGCGTGAAGGTGCCTGTAGCGCCCACTCGTGCACAGTTGCCGTCGTTATAACATTCTCACCGCGATGCTCAGCAAACGCGACGAAGTTGCGCAATAGAATGCCTGGCGTCCGAAACTTGAACCCCAGAGCTTGGTGCAGCGCCGCATGATCGGCGAGGAGCTCACTCAGCATGGGAGCTCTCCCGGCCAGGGCTGAGCAACCTGCTCCAGCATCGCGACATCGACCTTAGCGTAATGTGCGGTCATATCGAGCGAACGGTGACGCAGCACCGCGCCAATAGCTTCGAGTGTGGCCCCCGAACGGAGCATTGAGGTTGCCGCGGAGTGGCGCAGCAAGCACGCTCCAGACGACGGAGAATCGGAAATGCCCGCACGTTTTAGCGCCAGCGCCACGATCGTGGAGACATGACCGGAATGCGCAAACGACCGGTAGGGGGCAATCATTGTAAGAAAAACCGCCTCTTGAGGCACGCACGGTCGTTCCTGCTCAATGTATGCTAGAAGTGCATCGCCGACGTCTTGCGGTAATGGCAGCCGAACTTGCCGGCGCGCTTTGCCGCTCAGGCGCAGCATACCAGACGTCCATTCGATATCGTCGAGCCTCAGCCCGGCCACGTCGCCGGCCCGCAGTCCCAGACGAGCCAACAGGAGCAGCACTGCACGGTCCCGCAGGCGGCCTTTGGCCAGTCGATCGCATGATGCAATGACGCGTTCGACGTCGGCGGCTGCCAGATACCGCGGCAACGACGAAAGGCGCCACTGCAATACCGGCGGAATGGCGTTATCAAGGTTGGGGCGGCACAAGCCAGCACCCGCGAGGTAGCGAAGATAACTACGCAAGGCGCTTGTCATGGTCCTCAGATTAGCCGGCCCGGTGCGCTCGCGCCACTCTCGGACGACATTACGGATCAGGCCAGCATCATAGTCGAGGGTCGTCGTGCCGAGCAACGGCAACAACTTATGGAGGTCGCGAAGGTGGCGGGCGATCGTTCGTTCCGCCAGTCCTCGGTGGAGGCGCAACCAGCTCTGATATCCATCAAACAAGGGATATGGCGACGCGACCTTCAAAGGCGGACATACGACACCTGCCCGTTGCAGGAAAACAACGAACCTCCCGGCACGACGCGAGTATTTTGGCGAGACCCGCAGCCATTGTCGCCCACCAGGACATTCACACCGATGTTTGGCAAAACAACGAACAACATCGTCATCGATGGCGTCGATCGAGATACCCGCTTTACCAAGCCAGAAATGGGTGATGAAACGCGCGAAGGTTTGAAAGAGACAAATAAACGTCTTGATCAGATGCTGGTCGTTCTGGCGCAAGATAAGAAGTGAAAAAAGCTCGCCCCGGTGTGGTTTTTGTCATTTCACTTTTGCTAGAAAGACAGCCTAATCGTTAAGTCCGTCTGAGCTGATAACGACTGATGTTGCATAGTTGAAACCGAACAGTCAGGATGCTAACCGTTGCAAGCGGGTTCGTTTAATAAGGTGGGTTGCACTTTGGCGGTTGAAATTTCCTACTGGCTGAAATCCGAAAATATTCAGAATTTCGGAGATTTTTTATCGGAGTTCTTTTTAGAGGAATTATTCTACCCTTTAGGATTCCCCGGACGCATTCATATTGTTGGCAGCGTGATTGATAATTTATTTATACCGGGTCCAGACGGTGATCAACATGAGCGCGTGTGGTTTTGGGGGGCTGGTGTAAGGGAAAAAGACGCCGTTACTCAAGAATATCAAAACCTGGCTTCGATTTTGAGTGTTCGCGGTCGATTGAGCGCATCAGAATTAAGATTAGGCGACTCGGTTCCGATCGGGGATCCAGCATTTCTGATTCCTGCATTATATACGCCGAAAATAAAGCCTCAATTTAAAGGAAAGTCGGTTTGTATCCCGCACTTCCACGATAATCGAAAAGATGAAGAAATAAAGAATCTAACTGGATGCGATGTTGTATTGCGCCCAAATATTCCAAATAACACTGCTGAAATTCGGCGTTTTATTGACGCGATATATTCCTGCGAGTTTGTACTAGCAGGGGCTATGCATGGAGCAATTATTGCAGCTGCTTATAAAAAACAGTTCGCCTATTGGGATTCGGAGAAGGTAGATCTCCCGTTCAAGTGGCAAGATCTTTCCGACTCTTTGGGTATTCAAACAGCTTTTTGTAAAGATATTAAGTCTGCTAAGAAACATTACAAAGAACAAATTGCACCATCAATAAAAATACCATCATTGTGGGGGGCTCTAGCATTATCGCCTCTTTTAGTAAGACCTAGCGCACTTTTGAAGGTCGCTAAGTATGAACTTAGTGAGTTAGCTAGTAAGGAGGTTATCAGTAGTTTTGATGAGCTTATTGCTGGATATTCGTCCAATTTAGCTTCTAGTGACAGAATAGCGGGTATTATAAGCAATAAAATAACATATGATAGTGATTTGATAAAAAGTCTTCAAAAGAAAACTATTTCTTCAGAAAAAGAATTTATCGATAGAGTCTTTAAATTTAAAAACGAGTTGGAAGAACTTCGCCTACAGATATCAGATTTGAAGTTGAAAAATAGCGCGTTGGAAGCAAGAGCTGATAAGGATGTTGCATCCGCGCTCCGACAGTCTGCAGTGAAGGCTTCTGAAATTGAAGTCATTAGAAGTCAGCTGAACGAAAAAGATGCCCAAATTCTGTCGCTTTATAACAGCACCTCATGGAAGATTACGTCTCCCATTCGATCCGTGATGATGCGGTCTCCTGAGTCTGTAAGACGATTCTTTAGAAAATCTGCGACTGCGGTATGGTGGATAGCTACCCTGCAGTTTAGGAGGCTCGCGAAACGCGTATTTTCAAACAATAGCGGACAGGTCGCAGCATCGGCTGTTGTTGATACGAACGCTCTGCAGGAACTGCCCTCGGTTTCACATGCGGTGCCCCTGTCTTCTGAAGATCCATTTAGCCGCATAATGGCTGGAGGAGATTGGTCGAAACCAGTCGTTTTAATAATTGATAGCATTTTCCCTCGTCCTGACAAAGATTCTGGATCGATTGATGCCTTGAATTTTGTAAAGTCATTTCAGAGAATTGGATATCAAGTTATATTTCTCGCGTCGAATGCCCCCGAAGACGCTCATTACAAAACGTCTTTAGAAAAAATGGGCGTCATTTGTGTTTCACAGAATGAGCATCAGCCTATTGACGCATTTTTCCGGCGCATCAGTCATATAGTTGATCTTTGTTTCCTATCGCGTGTCGATGTGGGCGGCGCATATATTGAAACTCTCAAGAGAACTTTTGATCACGCCAAAATAATCTTTAATACTGTTGATCTTCATCATATTCGTGAGGAACGTCAGGCGCGGCTTGCTGGTGATCGAGTGGGCATAAATAGAGCACTAGCGACCCGAGAGCGTGAATATGCCGTCATTGCGTTGGCAGACGCTTCGATCGTGGTTTCTGAGGAAGAGCAAAAGATACTCGCATACGAGCGACCAGGTGCGCTGGTGGAGATGATTCCGCTTGCGCGTGATTGTCCCGGTCGTATAAATCCATACCTCCATAGAGCAGGCATTGGATTTGTTGGAAGCTTTCAGCATGCACCAAATCTCGACGCCGTAAAATATTTTCTTGATTTTATCTGGCCTCTCGTAAGGTCGGGCCTGCCTGATGTGGATTTTTATGTAATTGGAGCCAGTATGCCGGACGAGCTTCGCGAGCGAACTGATTCTGGCTTAGTATGCGTCGGATATGTTGATGACTTAACTGAGCAATTGGAGCGCTTAAGATTAACGGTAGCGCCGTTAAGGTTTGGTGCGGGAGTTAAAGGAAAAGTGGCCTCAAGTCTCGCACACGGTGTCCCATGTGTCGCCACAGAGCTAGCTGCCGAGGGGATGGGGCTAAATAATGGCGAAACGATCGCGGTAGGAAAGACGCCGGAAGAGTTTGCTCAGCTGATAGTCGACTTATATAAGGATCAGCAAAAATGGACTCGTGCGTCTGACGCTGGTATCGCGCATATTTCTACAAATTATTCTTTTGATCGATGCCATAACTTGTTGGTTAAACTTTTAGCTGAAATTGGAGCGCCTGTGACTGAAGACTTTTCCTCGAAGGTTGATGCGAACAAGGTGGCTTGAGTATGATCGTATTTACAATTTGTTCGAGAAACTTTCTGAGTTACGCGCTCACACTTTATCGCTCACTACAAGAAAACCATGGACCCACTAAATTCTATGTTGCTCTCTGCGATACCGCGTACGAGCCAGAGTTAAACGGGTTTGAATTTGAAGTGTTGACACTTAATCAGCTTGGAATTCCAAATTTCCAAGAAATGCAAGAGCGGTATAATATTACCGAACTCAATACGTCGATTAAGCCTTTTGTTTTTTCTTATTTGTTTGAAAAGCATGCGGGTGAAGAGATCGCGTATTTTGACCCAGATATATACGTGTACACTAAGATGGTGGAACTTGAGGAGGCATTTTCCTCTGGCGCAAACTGTGTACTGACGCCCCACATACTGGAACCTGCTGAGTTCGCCGAAATGGAAGATAAGCAGTTTCTTCGTTACGGCGTATATAATTTTGGCTTTTGCGCTTTCCGGGATACTCCAGAGGTGAGGCGTGTCGTATCGTGGTGGGGTAGGCGGTTAGAAAAATACTGCGTAATTGATTTGGAGGGAGGGCTGTTCGTTGATCAAAAATGGGGGGACTTGTTTCCATCTTTGATATCAAACATAGCAATACTCAGACATCCTGGGTACAATGTGGCATATTGGAATCTTTCGCAAAGGCGGATTTCGAAAGATGATGCTGGTTGGACTGTGAATTCTGAACCTCTAAGGTTTTTCCATTTTAGCGGTAATAAGATCGAAGATGAAACGATCTTTTCTCGCCACAGTCAGCAGTTTCGACTTAGCAACACTCGTCATTTAACAGAATTGCTTGATGGCTATAGAAAGAACATCAGGTCGAACGGTCATGATTACTATTCCAGAATTCCGTATGGTTTTGATTGGAATGGTAGCAGCGGGCGGAATGAGCATACCCCAAAAGCGGAAATGTTGACTCGTTTGAGTTCAAAATTTGATGGGTTGCCGTTTCTCCCCTATTTGCGTTCTGAGTCCAAAAACGAATTCGATATTGCTCGTTTAAAAACAGAAGGAGTTATACAAAATCGGACTCACAGAGAAAGACAATTAGTGCCTGAAAATGTTGACGCTTTCACTTTGGATGGCTTTTGTGTTTGTTGTGGTGAACCGAGAACTTTTCAAGTTAGTTCAATGTATTCAAGCCGTTCATATGATGACGGCCGTTACATCCCGAATTGGCGTGAGCACCTGAATTGCATGCAGTGTTCCGTAGTAAATAGGGTTCGAGGATCGCTTCATTTATTCCAACAGGTATTTAATGTCGATCAGTCCCATAAAATTTATCTTACAGAGAATGTAACTCAAAATTACAACTGGCTAGCTCAGAGGTATCCACATCTCCAAGGGAGCGAGTATTTCGTCGGTGACTTCAAATCTGGAGATTTGAACAATGGAATTCTACATCAAGATGTACAGAATCTTTCGTTCCAAAACGACACATTTGATTATGTTTTGTCTTTTGATGTTTTGGAGCATGTTCCTGAACCTGAGGCGGCATTCTGCGAATTTTACAGGGTTTTACGACCAGGTGGCAGTTTGCTTTTCACAGTTCCGTTCAGCTCAACAAAGCAAGATCATTTGATAAGAGCTCGTTTAGAGGCGGATGGGTCTATAGTTCATTTTGAGAAGCCAGAATATCATGGAAACCCGGTCGATATGGAGGCGGGATCTTTATGTTACCGCTATTTTGGGTGGCAAGTTCTAGACGATCTTAGAGCTGCGGGCTTTGAGAAAAGTGCTGTTTTAAGCTACTGGTCGGAGGAATTTTGTTACCTAGGTGATCCACAGATTGTTATCGTGGCCACTAAGAATAGCTAGACTACCGGCGGATCGTAACTTCTGGTCGCCTGCTTCTTTGTTGCGGGGGTCTTCACCATCATCGCGACCCTAATTCCGAGCCCCTGCTTTTCGTAAAGTTTATGACACAGTCCAAGCAGAATATTAAAATATTTTAAGACCATGTATGCTAAAAAACTTAATTGCAGACCGCATGAAGACATTGATATGCCAGAATCCTTTTTTGGAGGCGTGACCACCTGCATGCACTACTCGTATTGTGGGAAGATAAGCCGTATCGGCAATTTTACGCGATCTCAAAGCCAGATCAAAATCTTCAAAATATAAGAAGAACTTATCACTAAAACCGCCTAAATTTTTTAAAGTAGCACCTTTGAAAAACATGAAGCACCCGCTGACAATTGGAGGGTTCCAATAAACGACGTCTTGTGTTTCAGCTTGCATCTCGTATCGTGCCAATCGAGCGGAGAAAAGCGAACGTATACTTCTTGGTGCAAATCCTCTTAGAATTAAATCAAAGACAGCTGGATAGCGCTTACAAAGGTATTGTCTTTGTCCATTTGGCCAAGAGGCATGGGGGCTTAATATACCGCAGTTTTCGTTTTCGCGCATGAAAGCGAGAGCGTTTACTAGTGCATCTGGGGCGAGTTGAATGTCTGGATTGAGAATGAGATGAAATTCACCTATCTGTCGCATAGCTATATTGTGAGCTCTGCCAAAACCAATATTACCTTGCCCATGGATTAATTTGACCGGCAATTCTGCATAATTGCGCATTAAAAATAATGCAACCTCATTACTGTCGGAGTTGTCTACGACTGTGATCGAGAAAGTTTCATCTGCGATACCATTGAGTGCAATTTTCAGGCTATTTAACGTTTTTTTGAGTTCAACAAAATTCGGATTAAACGTCACAATTGATATTGTCAGCAATGATTGCTTATTGGTTGGTTGATATGTAGCTGAAACACTATTATTCATTCTGTTAATTCTCGATTCACAAGGCAGGGATCGGCTTTAAATTAATTCGATAAGTTGAAGTTTCTGTTCGCCGTGTGGTTTCGTTTATCTCCGCGTTATAGTCTGGTTATGGCCAAAACGAAGCCATTATCTTGAGCATTATGTCTATCTATATTAACGATGTGAGAGAAGTAAGATGTTAGGAAATGAATTCGTATGAAGGGGATTATTCTCGCCGGTGGCAGTGGTACAAGGCTGTACCCTCTGACAATCGCGGTCTCGAAACAGATTCTGCCGATCTACGACAAGCCAATGATCTATTACCCGCTTAGCGTTCTGATGCTAGCCGGAATTCGAGACATTCTTGTCATCTCCACTCCACATGATCTACCGCTTTTCAAAAAGCTACTCGGTGATGGAAGTGAATTTGGCATTAATTTCTCGTACGCCGAGCAGGCACATCCTAATGGTCTGGCTGAAGCATTCATCATTGGTCGAGAATTCATCGGCGATGACAGCGTAGCCATGATCCTTGGGGATAATATTTATTTTGGTGATGGCCTTTCGAAGCTGTCTCAGCTTTCTTCCGAGCCAATGAAGGGCGGGACCGTTTTTGCTTATCGCGTCGATGATCCGCAACGTTATGGTGTCGTGGAGTTTGACAACACGACCGGCCAAGCAATATCGATTGAAGAAAAGCCGGAAAAACCCAAGTCACACTGGGCTGTGACGGGTCTTTATTTCTACGACAATCAAGTCGTCGACATTGCAAGTTCGATCAAACCATCAGCACGCGGGGAGCTTGAGATCACTACTGTTAATAATGTGTATCTCGAACGAGGTGAACTGAATGTTCAGCGTTTCGGACGGGGATATGCCTGGCTGGATACGGGTACTCATGACAGCCTCCATGAAGCATCCTCATTTGTTCAAACCATTGAAAAACGGCAGGGTATCAAGATAGCTTGCCCAGAGGAAATTGGGCTGGACAAAGGTTGGTTGAGTAGCGAAGCCGTATTGGAGCGTGCAGCCAAGCTTGGTAAAACTGAATATGCAGCTTACCTTCGTCGACGTGTCGATGAACTAGGAAAAGATTAATGGAAGTCCGCGCGTTACATTTAGACGGTGTTTTTGAGATCATTCCGCGTAAATTCGGCGATGACCGTGGTTTTTTTTCCGAAACTTATAAGGTCAAGGCACTCGTAGAGGCTGGCATCGACCTGAATTTCGTTCAGGACAACCATTCTTATTCCGCTGCAAAAAGCGTGGTGCGAGGTCTGCATTATCAGTTGCCACCCTTTGCACAGGATAAGCTGGTTCGTGTGACACGCGGTGCGATCCTGGATGTTGCCGTCGATATTCGCAAAAGCTCACCAAATTTTGGCAAGTGGGTGGCACTCGAAGTCTCGGCTGACAAGTGGAACCAGATTCTGGTACCGAAGGGATTCGCGCACGGCTTTATCACGCTCGTTGAAAATACCGAAGTGATTTACAAGGTGACGGATTATTACTCTCCGGAGCACGACCGCTCAATCCGCTTTGATGACCCAGCTATTGGTGTCGAATGGCCTATTGCAGCAACTGGTGTGCAATTGTCCGATAAGGACGAGAAAGCCCCGCTGCTTGCCAATGCAGACGTTTTTGATTGAGGAATCATATGAACATTCTTGTTACGGGTGGAGCAGGTTTCATAGGTTCTGCAGTGTGCCGCCATCTCGCTGCCGACCCGAAAGTGAATGTCGTTAATCTGGATAAGCTGACTTATGCGGGGAACCTAGCTTCTCTGCGCCAGATTGAAAACTATCCTAATTATAGCTTTTTTCAAGCTGATATCTGCGATGACACTGGCGTTCTGGAAGCCTTGCGCGCCAACGAAATCGACATCGTCATGCATCTGGCGGCGGAAAGCCATGTCGACCGTTCAATCGATGGTCCTGGCGCATTCATCGAAACGAATATTGTCGGCACGTTCCGTCTTTTGAATGCAGCACTCGCCTATTGGCGCGAGTTGCCGGAGCCGCGCAAATCGGCTTTCCGTTTTCATCACATTTCAACGGATGAAGTGTTTGGCGATCTGCCTTTCGATAGCGGTATCTTCACGGAGGAAACCCCGTATCAGCCATCGTCACCTTATTCCGCATCGAAAGCCGCATCCGATCATCTGGTGCGTGCCTGGCATGAGACCTATGACCTGCCGGTCGTGCTGTCCAATTGCTCGAACAATTATGGGCCGTTCCATTTCCCGGAAAAACTAATCCCATTGGTCATTCTCAACGCACTCGATGAGAAACCTCTGCCCGTTTATGGTGCAGGAGCGAATGTGCGTGACTGGTTGTTTGTCGAGGATCATGCACGTGCGTTGGCATTGGTTGCAACAACGGGCAAATTTGGTGAAAGCTACAATATCGGCGGACGTGCAGAACGCACCAACCTGAATGTAGTGCAAACGATCTGCGCCATTCTCGATAAGAAACGGCCTCGCGCAAACGGCAAGAGCTATGCGGATCTGATCACTTTCGTAACGGATCGTCCCGGTCACGACCGCCGTTATGCGATTGACGCGTCAAAGATTGAGCGTGAATTGGGCTGGAAGCCAAAGGAAACCTTCGAGACAGGTTTGGAAAAAACCATTCAATGGTATCTCGATAATGGTTGGTGGTGGGAGCCGATCCGCAGTGGCAATTACGCGGGTGAACGGCTTGGCAGTGTGGTGGCAAAAGAGGCCAAGGCATGAAAATCGTTGTCACGGGACGGGAAGGACAACTTGTCCAGAGCCTTTTGGAGAGGGCAGCGCGACAACCCAATCTGCAAGTGATTGCACTGGGTCGCCCGGAACTGGATTTAGCGAAGCCGGAAACCGTGCGCAGCGCCATTGGCGCGATCAAGCCCGACCTCGTAGTCTCCGCTGCCGCCTATACGGCAGTGGATCTGGCTGAGGATGAGCCTGAGTTGGCGCTCGCTGTAAATGCAACTGGCGCGCAAGCAGTTGCTGAAGCAGCAAACGCTAGCGGTGTTCCGGTCATCCACATCTCGACGGATTATGTTTTTGCGGGCGACGCTGGCGAACCGTATGTTGAATCGGATGTCACTGAACCTCGCAGCGTCTATGGAAGCACCAAGCTTGAAGGCGAGCGTCTGGTTGCGCAAGCCAATCCAAAACACATCATTCTAAGAACGGCTTGGGTCTATAGCCCCTTCGGCAAGAATTTCGTCAAGACGATGCTGAAGCTGGCGGAGACGCGAGATGGTCTTTCCGTTGTTTCTGATCAATGGGGCAATCCAACCAGTGCACTCGATATTGCCGATGCGATTGTCCAGATAGCGGCTCAACTGGCGGTAACGTCAGACTTTTCCGCTTATGGTGTTTATCACTTCGCCGGTACGGGCGATACGAACTGGAGTGGCTTTGCACGCGCTATATTCGATGAAAGTTCCGAGCTTGGGGGACCGTCAGCAACTGTTTCCGATATTGCAACGGTCGATTACCCCACAAAAGCTGTGCGTCCTGCCAATTCCCGTCTGTCGACTAAGAAATTTCAGGAAGTGTTCAACTGGTCTGCACCCAATTGGCGGGTGTCACTAAGAGATGTCGTAACCAGACTGGCTTAGCATCCAAATGGCATGAGATCTAACGCGACATCGTTCAAAGATCGGTGTCGCGTTTTTCGCTTCTGCGGAAAACATTTCCGCCTTTGAAGCGGTTCTCCTTGATATATTTGGCGATCCACTGATAAGAGATGCGCTTAGTGGCTCGATTTTATCTAACTCTCCGGGAAAGATTATCAGCGCGGCTGTGTAAACAGAAAACCTTAAGATAAGATGCGGAGCCATACGTTTCATCGAACCAAATTTTACTTGCATCACTAACCATGTGCAGCGCAGTATTTAGTTGTTCATGTACTCCTTTTCCAAAGTTGAGAATATTCTCAATGGAGACCGTTTACAGAACGTGCCGCAAGAAAAAACGGCTGGCTTTCTTTCTGTCATTACGCAGGAAAATGCTCGGCTACAGCTTTCTCCAATCAGTGATGCCATTGTGCGACTTGAAACAATTGATGGCGTGAAACTGCTTTTCGCCTCCGGCAACGCCGTCCACTATCGCGCATCAGGCAATGCGCCCGAACTGCGATGCTATGTCGAAGCAACAACGCAGATGAAGCGACAAAACTATTGACCTTGGGACTTGAAATCGCTCGTAACGCAACGAAGGATGCTAACAGAAAATGAGCTTTATTCCGGTTATCATCAGCGGCGGCTCTGGCTCCAGACTTTGGCCGCTTTCACGCGACGCTCACCCCAAGCCGTTTATAGAATTGACTGAGGGCGGCGGCACGCTGATCGGCAAGACCTATGCCCGCGCATCGCATCTCGAGGAAGTTGAGCAGGTCCTCACCGTTACGAATCGTGATTTCCTGTTCCTGACGCTTGACGCCTATGCAGCTACAGACGCACGCAAGATCAACAACACGTTCCTGCTGGAGCCTCTGGGTCGCGATACAGCACCCGCCATCGCACTTGCAGCACTTCAATCTGTATCAACCTATGGGCCTGGGGCGACTTTGTTGGTGATGCCTGCGGATCATCTGATTGAAGATGAAGCTGCTTTCGGTGAAGCTGTTGTGAAAGCGCGTAAGCTTGCAGATGCTGGCCGCATTGTGACTTTTGGCATTATTCCCGATCATCCAAAGACGGGCTTTGGATATATTGAAGTCAGTGGTGACGATGTCCTACGCTTTGTTGAAAAGCCAGATGCCGCTACGGCGCGGACTTATGTCGAGAGTGGCAGCTATTACTGGAACTCCGGCATGTTCTGCTTCAAAGCAGCAACCATGATTTATGCCATGCAGCGTCACGCGCCGGAAGTTCTAGCCGGCGCAAAAGCAGCACTGGAGCATTCGCGCCGCGGCGTTAATGGCGAAACCAAAACGCTTGAAATTGCTAAAGACCAGTTTGCAGCAACGCCAGCAATCTCAATTGATTATGCCGTCATGGAAAAAGCAGACAACATCGCTTGTGTTCCGGTTTCCTGTGGATGGTCGGATATGGGCTCTTGGGCCGCAATGGCTGATCTTGTCGAACCTGACGCGAAAGGCAATCGTCTGCGCGGTGAAACCTTGCTTGAAGACACGACCAACAGCTTTGTTCTTTCTGAAACCCGTCTCGTGAGCCTCGTCGGCGTTCATGATCTGCTGGTCGTCGATACACCAGATGCACTTTTGGTTACGCATCGCGACAAGGCTCAGGATGTACGCAAGGTCTTTAACAAACTACGTGGGCAGGGTCATGAAGCGGCAAAGCTGCACCGCACCGCGCATCGCCCATGGGGTACTTATACTGTTCTTGAAGAGGGTGATGGCTTTAAGATTAAGCGGATAGAAGTAAAACCGGGAAGCCGCCTCAGCTTGCAGGCGCATCACCATCGTTCAGAACATTGGATAGTGGTTTCGGGCACCGCGAAAGTTGTTAATGGTGAACAAGAAATCCTGCTCACCAACAATCAGTCCACCTACATTCCATGCGGTTTTAAACATCGACTGGAAAATCCGGGCATTCTACCCTTGGTTCTGATCGAAGTGCAAAGCGGCGAATATCTTGGAGAAGACGACATAGTGCGTTTCGACGATATTTATGGGCGGGTATGATCAATTGCCAATCAGAATTTGTCGCTTTTACAACTACTTCCGTCTATCTCGTTGGGGTTGAGCGGTCGCCAAATATGCTGGTCTGCCCTCTGCAAAGTGGTCTTAGTGGAAGTATGACTTATTGGTGTTGATTTCCACGTAGAAGTGATGGTGTGGGGGTATTTGAAGCTGTCGCCACAGACGAGGGCTGCCTAATTGTCGAGCGAGAGCCACTGGGTGTCTTTGGATGCGGTGGAGGAATAGACGCCTGAGAATGTCTGCTCTGTCATATTAACGAACACGCCAAGCGTTTCGCGAATGAAGGCCGAGCCTGAATGTTCTTGAACCTCTCGGAGCATTGCAAGCACTGATGGCTCTGGTTGAGAAACGATCTGACGCAGGCTGCGCAGATTACGCTGGCCAGAAAATTCTGGTGACAACATCACATGGGCCAGAAGCCCAGTTAGAAGATTATGTGCCTGGTTCTGGAAGTAGGAGGCGGTTGAACTTTCAAAGCGCGCGCTTTCCGACAACAGCATATGGGCTTTTCCGCCATGTCCCCATGTGGAGCGGTCATTGGGATCAAACGGCAGTCCATGGACGAGTTGCTTGTCGACGCGATAGCGTTCATCGATGACGATTTCGCCATCTTGGGGAAAAAGCCGTGCTGCCGCCGACAGGGTTAGCCAGCCTGCATTCCCAAAGACTGCACGCCTTGCGCGTCTGACCGGTTCAGGTACCACGTTTGCGATGCGGGCTGATACCGCGACTGCGAGAAAGCCCATTGCCGCACTTATGACTGCAATCATATCGAGGAAGGATAGTGCTTCTTCCCATCTCACCGCTCCACTCTTCACAAAGGGGAAGAGACGAGTGAACTCGCGCAGTGCGTAAAAGCCAGCCACGAGCAAAAAGCAAAGGACGTTTGCCAGGGCAATGGGTCTGCGTCGGTGCAGCGGGAGCACCCAGACGATCAAGAGGCCGGTGAGTGATCCAAAAACAAGCGCCGGCATGGGGGACGCGCGCAAGAACCAGTATTGCACTCTGCCTGACATGCCATTGGCCAGTTCAGACCAACGCCAGTTTGCAACATAAAAGAAAAAGCAGGAAAGGACGATTGGAACGAGAATGAGTAATACACTCAAACAGCGTTTTCCTCGTACCGTCATTGGGCTGCATCTGCATCTGTAACATCTCCGCGCTCAGACATAGGGGATCGGAAAGCGATCTCGCCCAAATCCTGCAAGCGTTGATATTCTGATGTTGCGGGTGACAATCTCGCCAGTTCCAGAAGTCCGCCCAGCAGGAATGCCCGATCGACATTTGATAAACCCGCACGAATGACGATACTACCGAGCAGGAATTTCTCTCGGGCCACTTTTTTGCGATCAGTTGCCATGAGGAGCCTCCGCCGCCGCTCCAATCTCGCCATTTGTCTGTTTACGCGGCCAAGTTGTTTCCCCATTGGTCTTCTTTGTTGGCGCTTTACGAAATCGCGCGGCGATCTTTTCGAAGATGCGATCGATGTCCTCATCGCTCAGTTCCATTTCTGCTAATCCTGCCTTTGTTGCAGCACGCGCAGAGCGGTCAGCCGATTTGACTATCAAGAGTTTTCGATGTTCACGCAGCTTCTCGATTTGTGTGTCGATATCGATGATTGATGATTTGGATGCCATGACGTTTCGTCCTCCATATATCGATTTTATCCAACAGGTATTTAACTAATTAGAAAAAGATAGTAAAATAAGGTACATTATGCAACTCTCCAAATTGGTGATGTCGGAATTCTTAGCTGAGCCGTCTTCCTAAAAAGCAGCATCGGGCTGAAAGCCTGATCGATTTGAGGATGCAATAAATGTCGCTCACGCGACTCGCTTGGCAGATTGGAGACAGTCGTGGCGATCATGTTCTTACGAGCACAGGTGATAAGTCGGGGGGCGGGACGCAGCGTCGTCTCGGCGGCCGCTTATCGTCATCGCGCTCGGATGTTTGACGAACAGTCTGGAACTGCGTTCAGCTATCGTGGTGGCGCCAGTGAACTGAAGCATGAAGAATTAGCGCTTCCGGACCAGGTCCCAGCGTGGCTGAGATCCGCAATCGACGGCAGAAGTGTCGCTGGAGCAAGTGAGGCATTATGGAACGCGGTTGATGCGTTCGAGACGCGGGTGGATGCACAGCTTGCGCGTGAACTTATTATTGCGCTGCCGGAGGAACTGACGTGGGGGGAGAACATAGCCCTTGTCCAGGAATTTGTTCGGGACAATCTGACTTCAAAGGGGATGATTGCTGACTGGGTTTATCACGACAAGGACGGCAATCCTCACATCCACCTGATGACGGCCTTGCGGCCGCTGACCGAAGAAGGGTTCGGGCGAAAGAATGTCCAGGTGCCTGGGCGTGATGGCCAGCCGCTGCGTGTTATGAGACCGGATCGACAGAATGGGAAGATCGTTTACAAGCAGTGGGCTGGCGACAAGGAGACGATGAAAGCCTGGAAGATCGCCTGGGCGCAAACAGCCAATCGGCATCTGACACTTGCTGGCCATGACATTCGTCTTGATGGACGCTCCTATGCTGAGCAGGGCCTCGATGGAATTGCCCAGAAACATCTTGGGCCGGAGAAAGCAGCGTTGGCACGCAAGGGTATTGAGATGTATTTTGCACCGGCGGCCCTTGCCCATCGACAGGAGATGGCTGATCGCCTCCTGGCCGATCCCGGCTTGCTGCTGAAACAACTTGGCAACGAGCGCTCGACCTTTGATGAAAAGGATATGGCGAGAGCTCTGCACCGCTATGTCGACGATCCATCCGATTTTGCCAATATCCGTGCGCGGTTAATGGCATCGGACGATCTTGTCTTGTTAAAGGCGCAGCAAGTGGATTGGCAAACTGGCAAGGTGACTGAACCCGCAATATTCACCACGCGCGAAATTTTGCGCATCGAATATGACATGGCGCGCTCGGCGGAAGTTTTGTCACAGCGGAAGGGGTTTGGGATTGCGGACGCAAAGATTGCGAGGGCTGTCCGGAGTTTTGAAACGGCTGATCCGAACAAGTCTTTGGTGCTTGATCGTGAACAGGTTGAAGCCGTCCGTCATATTTTGGGGGAGAACGGCATTGCGGCCGTGGTGGGGCTTGCCGGGGCTGGCAAGTCGACATTGCTTTGCGCTGCACGCAACGCTTGGGAACGTGGACATCATCGTGTTTTTGGCGCGGCACTCGCTGGCAAAGCGGCTGAAGGACTGAAGGAGAGTTCTGGTATCAAATCGCGAACCCTTGCCTCGTGGGAACTTGCCTGGGAAAATGGTCGTGATCTGCTCAAACAGGGCGACGTGATGATCGTTGATGAAGCCGGTATGGTGTCCTCGCAACAAATGGCGCGCGTGTTGACGGCGGCAGAGAATGCTGGTGCGAAGGTGGTTTTGGTCGGTGACGCGATGCAGCTTCAGCCCATCCAGGCGGGTGCTGCTTTCCGGGCCATAGCGGAGCGCATTGGCTTCGCTGAGCTCGCCGGTGTTCGCCGTCAGCGAGAAACATGGGCACGTGATGCCTCACGAATGTTGGCCCAGGGCAAGGTCGGGGAGGGGTTGGATGCCTATGCGCAACACGGGCATATATTCGAAGCTGAGCGGCGTAGCGAGGCCATAGAGCGTATTGTCGCTGACTGGAGCAAGGCGCGCCAACAGGCAATTGCGACCTGTGTTGCCGCGCGAAACGGCGGACGACTGCGCGGCGATGAGATGCTCGTGCTTGCCCATACCAATGAAGATGTAAAGCGGCTCAATTCCTCCCTTCGTACTGTGATGAACAGGGAAGGCGCGTTAACAGAGGTTCGAGAATTCCGGACCAAGCGGGGTGTCCGCGAATTTGGCTCTGGTGATCGGATCATCTTCCTTGAAAATGCTCGTTTTGTTGAAAAGCGTGCAACCCGCCCTGGTCCACACTATGTCAAGAACGGCATGCTCGGCACGGTCGTTTCCACCGGTAGCAAGCGCGGTGGCCCACTGCTTTCAATCCGTCTCGACAATGGAAACGATGTGGTCCTTAGTGAGGACAGTTATCGCAACATTGACCATGGCTATGCGGCGACGATCCATAAATCGCAAGGGTCGACCGTTGATCGGACCTTTGTGCTCGCCAGCGGCATGATGGATCAGCATCTGACCTATGTGTCGATGACCCGCCATCGTGATCGGGCTGATCTTTATGCAGCGCGTGAGGACTTTGAACCAAAACCGCAATGGGGCAGGAAATCGCGTATCGATCATGCCGCAGGCGTTTCCGGGGAATTGGTTGAAACCGGAATGGCGAAGTTCCGGCCACAAGATAAGGATGCGGATGAAAGTCCCTATGCTGATGTGAAGACGAATGACGGGACAGTGCATCGGCTCTGGGGCGTCAGTCTGCCCCAGGCACTGTCCGACGGAGGCGTATCGGAAGGCGATACTGTTCTTTTGAAAAAAGATGGCGTTGAAATCGTCAAGGTCAAAATCCCTGTCACAGATAAGGAAACTGGCCGGAAGAGTTTTAAGGAACGCGAGGTCGAGCGAAACGTCTGGACAGCAAAACAGCGCGAAACTGCCATTATACGAAGTGAGCGGATTGAGCGTGAAAGCCACCGTCCGGAACTGTTCGGGCAACTGGTTGAACGTCTTGGCCGTTCAGGTGCAAAAACCACGACGCTCGATTTTGAAAGTGAAGCTGGTTATCGGGCGCATGCGCATGACTTTGCCCGCCGGCGTGGTATCGACACGCTTGCCGGAGTTGTCGCGAGCATAGAAGAGCGTGTCGGACAAAAGCTGACGTGGCTTGATGACAAGCGCGGGCAGGTGGCAAAGCTTTGGGAACGGGCCGGTGTGGCGCTCGATATCATGATCGAACGCGAGAAAAGCGTTTCCTATAACGAAGAACGTTCGAAACACCTTGCAGCACGATCACCGGAAACATCAGAGCAAGGCGACGACAACGGGTCCTATCTCATTGCGCCGACCATCCGGTTTGGCCGTAGCCTCGAAGAAGATGCCAGACGTGCGCAATTACATTCGGATCGCTGGAAGGAACGTGAAGTCATTCTTCGCCCTGTGCTGGAGAAGATCTATTCGAAGCCTGACAGGGCGCTGGCCAGGCTCAATGCCCTTGCTTCGAACGGCCAAATAGAGCCGCGTGGCCTTGCCGAAGATATTGCCGCTAAACCAGAACGTCTTGGCCAGCTCCGGGGATCGGATCGCCTTTTTGACGACGGTGCTGCCCGCGATGAACGCAAGGCTGCGCTTGGCGCTCTTTCGGAACTTGGTCCTCTGGCGCGTGCGCATGCGACAGAATTCCGGCGTCAGGCAGAACGCTTTAGCAAGCGCGAAGAGCAACGCCGCGTCTATATGGCCCTATCGATCCCTGCGCTCTCTGAATCAGCAATGGCCCGCCTTGTCGAAATCGAGAACGTGCGCGAAAGCGGTGGACCCGATGCCTATAAGACGGCTTTTGCCCATGCTGCGGAAGATCGTCTGCTGGTTCAGGAAGTGAAGGCAGTCAATGAGGCGCTGACAGCACGCTTTGGCTGGTCGGCCTTTACGAATAATGCTGATGCCGTGGCTGAACGTAGTATCCTCGAGCGCATGCCGGAGAACTTCGATCCAGATCGGCGCGAGAAACTGGCGCGTCTGTTTGCTGTTGTGCGCCGCTTTGCAGACGAGCAGCATCTTGCGGAAACGAAGGACTGCTCGAAAATAGTTGCAGCTGCCAGCGTTGAGCCTGGCAAGGAGAGCACTCTCCGTCTTCCGATGCTTGCAGCCGTGACAGAGTTCAAAACGCGCGCTGAAGATGACGCTCAAACGAGGGCGCTTGCCGCCAACCTTTATAAGCACAATCGTGCAGCTCTTGCCCAAACAGCATCCAGCATCTGGCGTGATCCAGCAGATGTCGTCGACAAGATTGAAGCCTTGATCATCAAAGGTTTTGCGGCTGAGCGCATCGCTGCGGCAGTCGCCAACGATCCCGCAGCCTATGGCGCATTGCGTGGCTCTGGCCGCATCATGGATAAGTTTCTGGCATCCGGGCGTGAACGAAAGGAAGCGCTTCTGGCTGTGCCGGACGCAGAAAGCCGCATCCGGTCAATGGGGGCAGCTTACGTGACGGCGCTCAGTAACGAGACCAAAGCAATCACCGGGGAGCGCCAGCGTATGGGAATTGCTATTCCAGGATTGTCGCCTGCGGCTGAAGATGCGCTGCGTGAGCTTACAGCGGGGATCAAAACGAAGGAGACCAAGCTAGATATTGCCGCAAGCTCACTCGATGCCAGAACCTGGCAGGAATTTACCCGGGTAAGCCGGGCGCTCGATCTCAGGTTTGGACGCGATGCGATCTTGCGCGGTGAGAAGTCGGTCGTCAACGTCGTACCACCGCAGCAGCGCCAAGCATTCGAGGCCATGCAAAAGCGACTTAAAACTTTGCAACAGGTCGTTCGCATGGAAAGCGCTGAGCAAATTGTAGCGGAGCGTCAGCGCCGGGTCGTGGAACGCTCGCGCAGTCTCAACCAATAGCCATTTCGGAGGAACTAAACGGAAAGCGTGTTTGCTTTTTTCATGCGCCAGACAGCCTTGCTTTGGTGACGCGGGAAACCCGACTTTTTGCAGTCGGGTACAGGTTAGCATCACGAGGTTCGTGACGCCTTAATACGATCTGTCGTTCAGTTCGCAATCTCTAGCATTTGGCTTGAGTTCTTTCGTTATTGCAACTGGCACAGTACTAGTCGCATTAAAAGAGATGGATCACAATAAAGCATCTTTTGTAACTACAATCTGCGCAATTGTTTGTCGCAAATTGCGAAACCAGTGGGGCTCCTGCATCAGACCTTCTCGGTGATCAGCTGCATGCCAATAAGCCAACTGCTCTGATCTGAAGCTGTACGGAGCACTATCAACTCCAACCGACGAACCGCGTCGACAGCGACGATGCTCCTACTACTCTTAGTTTCTTGCTGTCCAACGCCTGAATATGGGAATTGGTTCGTTTTTACCTCAACACTATGTTTGGGCCGGGAGGAATAGTTTTCGCCTTTGCCATTCGATACCTTCGCCCGAGACTGTTATGATTGTGGAAAGATTTGCCTGCAAGACCATTCGAATGCCATAGAACATGGCGAGATCTTGAGCCTCGACGCGGATCGTTAATTGTTTTTTGGTTGGCCTCAGGATCGCACGGGCATGATCGAAGGCTAGAAGCTTGTCAGCGCCAACTGCTCCGCTCGACAGGCAATGGTCGCGGCATCGGATGCTGAGCTTTTCGGCTACGCATGCGGCGTCGGGGACCGGCACTAATGCTTCGGCAACGTGTTTGAACTTTGCAATAACTCTCAAGCATCGAAATGCACAGACCGACAGCTCTTCTGCTGGGTCGAACGGAGTATTGGTCAAGCCGAGAGCTTCCTAGGCTCAGGGGTGATACACTGCGTAAAAACAGGGCGTCGATAAAGGGGGGCAACAACCTTGATTTTGTGGCGCATCGTGACGAGAACACGTTTTGAAACTTCGAAGGCACCGCAGCAGACGGGAACTCGGCCAAATCTGTGGGAGCGACCGAGTTCGTCGAATTCGGCACCGACTTTCTGATAGATGCGCTTCATATATGGTTCATAGTTTGAAATCATAGTGTTTATACCATTGTCGAGTGCTACTTCGCACACGGCCAATAGGAGTAAACAAAATGCTCGATTTGGGTGCATATCCTGGAAGTCGCGCACGATTGCATCTTCGTCGACACACATGCGTGTTCCCTCCCATATGTCGGGTGCGACCAGGTTGCAAGTATCAGGGAAAGTTTCACGAAAGATGTCGTAGAGGAGTGTAGGGCCGGTTGTTGGCATCAACCGGACGGAGCCGTAAAGCTGGGTACGGCTTTCGTCACACCACAAGAGGTAAGCAGGGTGGAGGTCGTCGTAATGGTCTCGCTCGCGGAATCCGGAAACGGATACGTTCCAGCCGAGCCGGTCTGCGAAAATCTTCTTTCTGAGTCGGAACGACTGGTCGAGCAACCCGGCGTACTGCTGATATTGGTGTGCTTGAATAAGGAGATACATGCCTGCTTCCATCTGTTGATCGAAAGCAGCATGCAATTTGGTAAGTGCCCGATAAATCTCCTGAGATAGGCCCCCTTACTTATGGGTATTGCTGTAGGGATTAATAAGGCGAAGTTGAATCGCGAGGGATGCTGCGGAGGCGATTGTCGCCGCGCCGAGTTTGTTTCTCGCAGAAGTCAAATAAGATTGCGTAGTATGCTCAGAAAGCCTCAGTATGGCCGCTATGTCCTTGCTATTGTTGCCGAGGGCAGTCCAGTAAAGGCACTCTAATTCCCGTTTGCCAAGATTTGGCACTGGATCGTACTCGCCATGCAATTCGAAGATTGCTTTCCTGTGAATAAGGAGCGCAAGTTCCAGCCATTCACCCCGGAACTGATCGACCATTTTTCTCCATCCAGCGGACGGTTTTTTGGAATTCAAAGAGAAGAGCGCGCGCCGCTTTTTGTCAACGACGGGGATTGAATAACCGTTGGCACCGAGACCATACTCCCTAGCTTCGAGCAGAAAATTGACCGCATTCTCCGAGGCTTCAAGGTCACGCCAATCGAATGGCATTTGTCTGACGAGGCCTTCCCGAAGCACGGGGTCGATCTTCACATATCCACTCAGGAGATAGTGAGAAACCCACCTGTCCGGGTAAGTTGTACGAACATACGGCGTGTCCACGGCGTCTGCTACGGTCAAGGTAAGATGGTAGGTCGCGAAGTCGACGTCATAGGCGACCTGGATTGCCTGTAACGCCTCGAGAACAGACGAGGCCATCTGGATGCTGATGGCTATGTTTTGATATCTAGAAAGCATTTCACGCGGCTCCATCAAAACTCTCCGCAGAGAACGATCCGGATCTAATTTCACTGCAAGAAGAGAGGCAGGATAACTGAGTCAGCATTACTGAGATCCACAAAATTTTTTCAGAATAAAGAACAGCAGATTCGATGCAAGCATAAATGTGACAGTAATGTCAGGAGTAATATATATTTAAACTGCTATGTTGATTCCTGAATCATAATGAATACAAAGACATAAGCCTGTCGTAATGCGGTCGATGTTTGCAGTGTATTTCTATTTTTCAGATAAGAAGACAGTTTTTTCGAAAGTCGTTTGTTAGTCTGCTACATCGCCTGATCTTGCGCCGGTGCGCTCGACGGTTCGTCTGCGTGGTAGAAACTCGAAGCCGCTATCCTGGTTGAACCATTTGACGATCTCCAGCTGGAGAATTCCCAACTTTTTTAGCTTGTCCTCATGCTTTGGTTCCGCAATTCCTGCCATCACACCGACGAAAGATACGTGGGGTAGCCTACCCGCTTACCAACTTCGTCAGTGGCACGCCTTAGGTCACGAGGTTGGAGCGCATACATTGGATCACTGCCTTCTCCCTCAATTATCTTTCCGAGAAGCGCGTCGGCAGATTTCTGACTGCAAGGGCGCCCTAGAAGATATTCTGGGGTCAGAAGTATCAAATTTTTGCTATCCGTACGGTGGAAATGATCCAGTGCATAGGCAAATTGCCCGAGAGGCCGGATATAAAAGCGCGACGATAACAGCAAGTAGACGAGCTACTTCCAATGATGATGTGTTTGGTGTCCCTCGCATTTACATCCGGTATACGCACTCAACATTGGAAGCGATCTTACGCGTAGCGTTAAAATGACTCTTTGATAAAAGCCTCAATAATCCTGTCAGGATTTGATATAAATTTTTTCCGGATATGCATCTACGCTGTCGAAACGTATTGGTTGGGAAAAATACGAACCCTGTCCGTGTGATGCTTTCAGTTCTTTAATCAGCGAATATTGCTGTTCAGTCTCTATTCCATTCACAACCACAATAGGAGCGACACTGGTCGCGAATTTTATTATACTTTCCAGAGATGCCACCTTTTGAAGATGATTTTTGACAAATGACGGGTCGATCTTTATGAATTCGATATCCAAATCTCATAATCTCAACGGCGTAATGTATCCGCTTCCGAAGTTTTTAATTCCGATGCGAACGCCCATTGGTCTGCCCCCATCGGGTGATCCGGGTTTACTGTTAGTGCATGCTGGGTCGACTTGCCACTGTTGGTGTTGACGCTGGGCCATTTTGTTTAGGCCAGACGACTGTTTCGGGTGCCGGTGGCTTGTAGCCCAGTGATGAATGTGGCCGCACTGTGTTGTAATGCTGTCTCCAGTTTTCTATGATGATCTTCGCTTCCTTGAGCGTGTAGAAGATTTCGCCGTTGAGCAGTTCGTCACGGAGTTTCGAGTTGAAGCTCTCGCAATAGCCGTTTTCCCATGGACTGCCCGGCATGATGTAGGCGGTTTTGGCACCGACTGCTGCGATCCACTCCCGAAGTGCTTTGGCGATGAACTCCGGGCCATTGTCCGAACGAATATGGGTGGGGATGCCGCGTAGGATGAAGAGGTCGGAAAGCACGTCGATAACATCGACTGCCTTCAGCTTTCTCTCGACCCTGATGGCGATGCATTCCCGCGTGAACTCATCAATCACGTTGAGCATGCGGATTCTCCTGCCGTTGTGCGTCCGGTCCTCGACAAAGTCGTAGGACCAGACATGATTTGGGTATTCCGGTCGAAGCCGAATGCACGAGCTGTCGTTCAGCCACAAACGGCTGCGTTTCGGTTGCTTGTGCGGCACTTTCAGCCCCTCCCGCCGCCAGATGCGCTCAACCCGCTTGACGTTCACGATCCAGCCAGCCTGGTGCAGCATCGCCGTGATGCGACGATAGCCATAGCGACCATATTGGAGGGCGAGCGCTGTGATGTCCGCAGTCAACGCTGCTTCATCATCCGGGGTCTTGGCGATCTTGCGCTGCGTGGAACGATGCTGACCCAAAACTCGGCACGCCCGTCTCTCGGACACCTTCAGTTCATTGATCACATGGTCCACGCAAGCGCGGCGACGGGAGGGGCTCAGAAGTTTCCCTTGGCAGCCTCGGCAAGAATCATCTTATCCAGCGTGAGATCAGAAACAGCCCGCCTCAGCCGGGCATTCTCTGCCTCCAGTTCCTTCAGCCGCTTTACCTGATCGCCCTTCAAGCCACCGTATTCGGAACGCCATCGGTAATATGTAACTTCTGTAACGCCTATCGACCGGATCGCTTCCGCCATCGATTTTCCTTGCGCATGTAGAACGTCAACCTGACGAAGCTTCGTGACGATCTCTTCTGCCTTATGTCTTTTCGCTGCCATTTCAATGTCCTTCTACGGCTCATAAGCCATACTTCATGAAGGATCACTTTTCAGGGGGCAGACCACCATGCGCCGTAGCTGGTGAATTTTTCTTTTTAACCCGAATGCGTTGCCAAGTGGGCGTGTTTCAGAAACTTCCAGAAACAATCTGTCAATATAAGGTTCGTTCTTTATTAAATATCTATAGAGCTTTTGCCAGGGAGCCGTTTCAACCAAGCAATCGGAAGATATATTATAGCCTAACACAGCAAAGCGATCATTCTTAAGTTCCTCGAATATTCTTTCGATAACCTTCAAATCAAGAATGGGACATTTTCCAGTGAGTTCCAAAAAAGATTTAACGTCTTCGACAGGAATGAGTTGGGATGATGTATTGTGAATCACCGGTAAGACGTCGCCGTAAAGGATGTTGTCAACGTCATTTATATCATGAACGGCCTGGATTTCGGCTGCGATTGGTTGCTCTTCAATGGCAGCTATTATTCCGTTCTCCCAATTCATATGCTCGCTACTCGACATGCTATCCCCTCCCTGAATAGGACATAGTCGAAAAAATGTCATCTTTCTGATTTTTCGTAAAAAGGAATGATGATCACGAATAAACTAGACTAAAATAATTTAATTTCTAGGCGAGAACTGAGCATCTATATACTAATTTTCAAAACTTTTTATCTTTAACGCAGTCTTTTCATGCAGGTGCCGGTTGTGTAAGAATTACCTGCAATTTGCGGGGTAGTTATGTTTTGGATTAATGTTTCCTTAGCTGTTATCGGTGGGTCGATAGTCCTTGTTGCCTGTTATGGCTATATAGTGATGCACCTAGAAATAGAATGAATCAAAATGCCTTTGATAGGGACTTGAACTAGACTCTTAAGTTTCAAAAATGTAATGATTTTTGGCTGACGAATTCGGTGTGTGGCGATTAGGCCACAGTGTCAATTCTATTTCATTATTTGTCATTGTAAGCTTTGCCTATAAGAGTTTGTTGACTATTTTTGACTTAAGAAATTCGCGACTGAAATTAAATAAGGAATGGTTAGATGAAATTAATCGCGCCCATCGCAGCCGCAGTAGTTCTGTCAATGCCAGTTGCAGCGTTTGCTGCTGATGCCATCCAGGATTATGCACCACCTGCTCCTGTGGTTGAAGTTGTACCTTTCAGCTGGACTGGCGGCTATCTGGGTGTGTCGGCTGGTTATATGTTTGACAACACAACCAGAGCCACAGCTTCCGATCTGGGCGGTGACCAGTTTTCTCGTCGTTATATTAAAGGCACAGACGGTTTCGTCGGTGGTATCTTTGGCGGCTACAACTTCGCATCAGATAATTTTGTATACGGTCTAGAAGCGAATATCGACTACGCTGACAGCAAGAATAGCCGCGATACTTTCCGTGGTGCAGCAACAACTCATTCTGACATTGGCTTCAACGGTGCGCTACGTGCTCGTTTGGGTTATTCTATCGACCGTGCATTGATTTACGCAGCCGGTGGTCTTGCTGTGGCTGACATTGAATATAAGGCACGCGATATCAGTGGAACGGCTAAGAAGTCGTCGACTGAAGCTGGCTATACCGTTGGCGGTGGCGTTGAGTATGCTGTAACTGATAATCTGCTTTTGCGCACGGAATACGCCTTCAGTGATTACGGTGATAAGTCTATTTCGACTGACGTTGCGAAGTATAAGTTCGAAACAAAGACGCATACACTCAAAATCGGTATTGGTTATAAATTCTAATTGTCTGTAAGATCTGCTTTAAAGCCCCGGACGCCTCCGGGGCTTTTTTGGTAAAAGAATTCAGTGGCTATTCTTTCTGATTTATGTCGCTAGTGAGCGCTTTCGCAATCGTCTGCACTTGATATCAGAAAACAATTTGAAAAATATTCTAGGGCCGAGGCTGATGTTCAACAATGAAATAATGGCGTTGGCCTTAACATTTTTTGTGGCAATCGTGATCATAGTTTCACTTCGTTGGAGATGTGGAAAACGGGGTAAATAATTGAAGTATTATCGTACTTTCGAGAAAAAAGTTAAGCATGGAGTTATGATTTACAATTCACGACCATTTTTGCCATTTCCAGTAAAAGTGAATTCGTTGATTGTTGATACAACGAGCCTGCCTGACGGAAGTGAATATGGTTTTGAATTGAGCGATTTAGGAGAACTTTTGTCAAAAGGTTGGATAGGAAATTCGAAGGTATTTCGCTTTCCAAAGCCTTTAAGAATTGGCATCGGGAAACATGAGTTCAAGATAATTATAAGCGGTCTTACGGATCTGTCGGAAATTGAGGGAAAAATAGCGATAGATTATTCTCTGACTATCTAGTTTCTTGTGTCTTTGCGTTGTGTCGTTAATTTAAGTGGGAATGCTAGAATCTGAACACTTTGGCAGGGCAATTGCGACTAAAATATAAGTTGCGCCGCAGTCATACAATGACTACCAGTCACTTTGATTCAGTTTGTTTGTCACTTCTGTAGTCTGCGTTACCACATGATGTAATGCTAAATAAGTGACGATTTTATATTCTGCCAGGGGGTGCTTTTGTCCAGGAATAATAACTCCAAGTTGCCCGATGAGGTCATCGGACTGCCACGGAAAGTTATTTCTGCACGTTTCGGCAGGAAAGTACGTAAGCTTGGATCAAAATCATCTTTGCGCGTACTTCTGCTCCAAGGGCCTGTGGGGCCGTTCTTTAATGAATTGCAATCGTCATTAGGACAAGATGGTTACGACACCTGGCGGATTTGTTTTACCGCAGGGGATCGCTATTTTTCGAAAAGAACTAAAAGAATTAACTTTGGCCAAGGATTGGATCAGTGGCCGGGTTGGTTAGATCAATTTTTAGCATACTCAGATTTCGACTGTATCGTATTGTTTGGATGTGAAAGGCCAGTTCATTCTGTCGCGCGTGAAGTAGCAAAAAAGAGGAATATCCCTGTCATTTCTTTGGAAGAGGGATACATCAGACCTGGTTATGTAACGATCGAGCGAGAAGGCAATAATCGCCACTCGCCTTTAGCGGGAAAGCTGCCGCCTGCAAAATTCGACACCCCCCCCGTTATTAAGAACCAAAAGAACTTTTCTGACTCATTTTCACGAATGTGCTGGTATGGATTTAAATACTACTCGCTAAATCTTCTTAGCGGCTTTAGTCAGCGTGGAACATTTCATAAAAAGCGATCCCTGGGAGGAGAAGCGTTTTATTGGAGTCGTAATTTGGTCCGTAAAATCCTGCATCAGGGACGGAATTTCGCGACGATCGAACGACTCCTTGAACATCATGATCGAAACTTCTTTGTTGTACCACTTCAAGTAGCTGACGATAGCCAGCTGCGAGGTGCTGCAAAAGGCTGGACTAACGAAAAGCTGATAATAGCAACGATTTCGTCGTTTGCAAAAAAAGCTAATGATGACAAGCGGCTGGTGTTCAAAGTTCATCCGTTGGCTCGGGGGCATAGCAATCATAAAAAGCTAATTGAATCTCTTTCGGCGCTTCATGGAGTCTCGGATCGTATTGATGTTATTGATACCGGCTCTCTGGGTTTGCTGGTCAGGCATTCAGTCGGAATGATCACAATCAACAGTACCTCAGGTCTATCTGCCATTGCGCATGCTATACCGCTACTGGTAACTGGAGAAGCTATCTATTCTGGTACAGTTCTTACAAGAACTGCTAAGACAACGGATGATTTCGACGCCTTCTGGGAAGAGAGCGTTAATCCAGACAGAGTGTTGTGCTCGCGGTATCTTTCATGGTTGAAGACGAACTCTTTAAAAAAGGGTGATTTCTATGCACGTGAAGGACTTCCAATGGCAGTTCACGAAGTGAAAAAAATAATTGGAGATACGATATCCGAAAATAAGCTTCTTGATGTTGAAACAATAGACAACAAAGATATTGTTAAATTTCCTAATCAAAGAAGCTACTACGATAAGAACAAAGCGCAATTGAAAATCTTACGAGGATGAACGTGGAGAACCTGATTACTTTGAGCGTAGAAGAATCTTCAAAAGACTCTCTACTGAATGTTTGCAAGAATGCTATTAAGGCTGAAGGACTAGCTGTCTGCAATTTTGCAGACCAAATCAACGGTGACTTTTCAAAAGCAGTTGAATTGATGGCCAGTGCAAATGGGCATGTAGTTGTCGCAGGGATAGGTAAGTCAGGACACATCGCTCGTAAGGTTGCATCCACTTTGCGCTCAATTGGAAAACCATCAGTTTTTCTTCATGCTTCCGAAGCGAGTCACGGTGATCTGGGATTAGTGGGCTCTGATAGTACTTGTCTGGTTTTTTCGAATTCCGGTGAAACGTCGGAGCTGTCAGATCTGATCTTTTATTGCGAAGCGCATAGTATCCCGATCGTTGCTGTGACGGCCTCAAAAGAAAGTACCCTGGGAAAGTGCGCCAAGTACACAATCGCCTATGGGAAAGTCGAAGAAGTGTGCCCAAATGGCTTGGCTCCAACTACCTCGACAACTCTGTCACTTGCGATAGGTGATGGATTAGCTGTGGGGATTGCCGAGTTTTTAGGGGCTACGTCCGAAGATTTTCGCAGATATCATCCAGGTGGCAAACTTGGGGCAAAACTTTTGCGAGTGCGTAACTTGATGCACTTGGGTGATGCTTTGCCTTTGGTTGATGTTGACACGCCCATGAATGAAGTCGTGATTAAAATGTCTGAAAAAGGCTTTGGTATCGCTATTGTTACATCTGCTGATGGAATTGCCGGCGTAATCACGGACGGGGATATGCGGCGACGTGCCGGTGAATTGTGGACCAGTCGCGCGCGAGATATGATTCTCGGTAAGCCCCTGACTATTTCGCAAGACTGCTATGCTTTTGAAGCGCTGGAATTAATGACGGCCAAGAGCGTGACGTGTCTTGTTGTAGAAAATGGGACTGACGATCGTCCCGGAATTATCCATATTCATGATTGCTTGAGAGCGCGAGTGCAGTAATGTCTGAAAACGTTATCATAATCCCAGCTAGATACGAATCTTCAAGATTTCCGGGAAAGCCGCTTATCGGGTTGCGTGGCAAGGATGGAGTAGTTAAATCACTCATTCATCGCACCTGGGAAAAAGCCTTGGCGGTAGAAGACATTAGCGCCGTTTATGTTGCCACTGACGATGATCGTATTGCAGATGCCGCAAAAAGCTTTGGAGCTGAGGTCGTTATGACTAGCAGCAGTTGCAAGAACGGCACTGAGCGTTGTGCCGAAGCTATTAAGAACCTTGCTATCACCCCGGAAATCATTGTTAACCTTCAAGGGGATGCTCCACTCACGCCTTCTTTCTTCTTAGATCGTCTAATCAAAGGATTAAAGGACGATAGCGCATCGGACGTCGCCACTCCTGTTCTGAGGTGCAATTCCGAAACGCTATCGCGTTTTGTTGAAGACAGGGCAAACGGGTCTGTCGGCGGAACAACCGGCGTTTTTGATCGGAATGGGCGCGCTCTTTATTTCTCCAAAGAAGTTATTCCTTACAGAAATCCAGGGCAGACTTTTGATCCTATTCCCGTCTTTCACCATGTAGGCGTCTACGCATATCGGTATGATGCCCTCCAAAGATACACGGGACTTGGTGAAGGTATTCTGGAAAAGCTTGAAGGACTGGAACAGCTTCGGTTCCTTGAAAACGGACTTCCTATACTGTGTGTCGAAATGCAAGACGATAAGCAGGAGTTTTGGGAAGTCAATAACCCTTGGGATATCGAACGGGTTGAAGCCGCATTGTAATCGAAAGCGTGAAAGTTAGCGTAATGAAACCGGTAAAAATTGACGACATAACAATTTCTAATGATCTACCCTTCGTTTTGATAGCTGGGCCATGCCAGATCGAAGGGCTGGATCATTCCCTGATGCTGGCCGAAAGAATTTCAAAGATTTGCCAAGATTTGAAAATTGAGTTCATTTTCAAATCTAGCTTCGACAAAGCCAATCGCTCCTCTGGGGCATCGGCACGCGGTATCGGTATAGATAAAGGCCTCGAAATTCTCGCGCGCGTCAAGGCTGAGTTCGGCTGCCCTATTTTAACAGATATTCACGATGCTGTTCAGTGTAAAACTGTTGCTGAAGTTGTAGATGTTTTGCAAATTCCAGCGTTTTTGTGCCGTCAAACGGATCTTCTTTTAGCAGCTGGTGAAACCCAGAGAGCAATCAACGTCAAAAAAGGACAGTTTTTGGCTCCATGGGATATGTCAAATGTTGCAGCAAAGATTGCTTCAACAGGCAATGAAAGAATTCTCTTATGCGAGCGAGGCACCTCGTTTGGCTACAACACGCTTGTAAACGATTTCAGAGCCCTCCCGATCATGGCGGAGATGGGGTATCCAACAGTCTTTGATGCAACACACTCCGTGCAGCAACCGGGCGGACGCGGCACGTCGAGTGGTGGTGAAAGAAAGTTTGTAGGATCACTGGCCAAAGCGGCTGTTGCGATTGGAGTAGCCTCCGTTTTCATCGAAACTCACGAAGATCCCGAAAATGCGCCAAGTGATGGCCCAAATATGATACCAATCAACAACTTGAGCGCTCTATTGGGTGATATCCGTGCGATTGATCGGTGCGTGAAAGGTTACTAGTTAATCCGTCCCCGGATTTACGACTTATTTTTTGAGAATAGCGGGTGCCATCTCAGCTGGCATCCGCATATAACCATCTAATCCACGGAAAATATATTTCGAATATACTAGGTAAGCAGCCGCAAAGATTTCGTTTAAAGATGCTTTGCGTGTTCGACGATTACATACAATTTTATCGTCGGTCAGTCCCCATCCCGCATAGAATGGTAAACCGAAGCATACGACCTTTTTCTTGCGAATTAGAGCTTCTAGACCCATTAGCGATGTCAGTGTCCAAACCTCGTCACATATATCCAGAACGTAACTAGTTGATATTTCGCTAGCTATATAGTCGGCATATTCCAAGATGTTGTGAGATGAGATGCGGCCATAACGGTTTCCCGCCTCGACATCGGGATGCGGTTTATAGATAATAAAAGCATCCGGATTAGCGAGGCGAGTAGCCTTTAACAATTCCAAGTTGGTTCTAACCAGACCCAAGGATGCCCCAAGGCGGATCGATGCATCATCACTCACCTGCCCCGGTACCAGAATAATAGATTTTTCGCCTTCCAAAGGCAGGTTTTCAATTACTCGACCTTCTCCAACATTATACTTCGTCAAACCAGATCGGATAATCTCACGCTGTATTTCGGCAGCAGAAATGAGCGAACTTTCTTTAAAATGCCCCTGCTGGATAATGGTTTCTAATTCCGAAGGTCGGGTCGGGTCATAATAAATACCATCACCATCAAGAACGAGTGAAAGTGGCGGGATGAGATTGGAACCCAATCCCTTCGAACGTAAGAAACCATCTTCCATCTTTAGCAGGCTGACGCCCTCAGCTTGGCACTGCTCTGCAAAAGAATCCTGACTTTTGGATGCCCATATCACCAACCTGCCATTGCTGGCTTTGGCTTTTTCTAAAGCTTTTGATGGCGATCGCAAAAATATAGGCTCTTGATGTGTGGAACGCAAAAACGCAGCAACGCTCGGTTGCTTCCATTTGCTCATTCCCAAACAATAGGTCTTTGCTCGGTTCTGCTCATTTTCGTCACGTAGAAATGCAAGCGTCTCAATCGTTTGCTCGAACGTGGTAATTCTGTCTTTGTAAGGGTCATAATAAATCGGATATTCCAGATAGGCAGCAGAGAACAGGCTTTCCAGTGAAACGTTCTTGGATCTTCGATGGAGTTCAAGCTCGTCATGCGTGAGCCCATAACCCGCATAATATGGAGCTCCAAAGCATCTAACAGGCTTTCCAGCTATCAATGCTTCCATACCCATGCCGGATGTGACCGTATAAACTTTCGACGCGCCTTCCAGAAGGATCCACGGATTAATATCGTCGACCAGGAATTCAACTTGGTCCACGTCGGGAGAATAGTGTCCTTTGGCTACTCCCGCCAACACCCCTGGGTGGGTCTTTATAACAATTTTTTGACCCGGATTTTCATGCTTCGCTGCGATTAGCATATCGGTGAACGTTCTGGAGGATGCTAATCCATAAGTGATCGAGGGATCATCTTTGGTCTGATCGATAACCAGAACATAACCTTCTTGTTTCACGCCTAAACCGGCATTCTTACCCGTCTGGTTGTATTTAGATATCCGTTCAGCTTTCAAAACGTTCATGGCTGCACTGGCGCGTTGAGCGTCGAAGCTCTCCGCGCGATTTGAATCGTTCAAGCGTAACTCAAGATCGGAAGGTTGCGTGGCATCATAATAAATGCCGTTCGCATCCATAATGATACTGAGAGGCGGTTCGCCATATTGGCCTAAACCAACTGAACGAACGAAACCATCCTCGAGAGCAAAAAACGGTCGATTTTTTTGATTGGCTAGTCTCAGAGCATTCAGTCCGGACGGCTTTCTTCCCCATCCACCATAAGCGTCTACCCCAGATTTCGCGGAACTTGCTGTCCAACCCCGTAGCTCAAGTATGCGGCAGAGCTGTCTTTGCTTTCGTATACCGCTATGGAGATTAATGACCTTTTGCTCATCCATCAGTGGTTCGCGGGCATAGCCACGATCGCTGAAATTTGATGCCAACTGTAAAAGGCGACGTAAGGTCACTTAGAAAGAACTGGCGCTACGGGCCACGCCAAGAGGTGTTGAAACCATTCGAAGGAACTTCAGCAAATCGGTAGCAGGGTGCCGCGAAAGGTACACGACATCTTTATTGTTCACTGGAAACGTCTGACCGAGCAAATAGCTTTGAGGTTTTGTCATATCTATCCGATATACGATCGGATAGTGGCCATCACGATTAGGATACATTCCTCGCTGAAGGCTATGATTGAAACGAGCTTCGCCCAAAACTAATCTCGCAATACGTTCATTTTCATAACGAAATACGAAATAGCCTTGCGGATCGGCGAGGTTCCCATCGCTACCTCCAGCCAAAGCGGCAGCTTCAATCAAGCTCAGATCAGCCGCATTAAAGTGCACCTGACCCACCTTCCCAACAGATCCCAACGCAGTAAATGACTGGGGATCATAACTTACATAGATCTGATCGCCAGGTTTAACGTAAATATTCTCGCGAGGATTATCGATAAGCGTCTGAAAAAGCACCTTGCTAGTAGACTTCCCGCGCGTCAGCGATACATACGAATCGTAAGGCGCCTTCGTAGGGCCACCAGCTTTCGCTATTACTTCAGTCAATTGCTCGCCTTGCAAACCGAGTGATACAACGGATGCAGTTGCAACTGAACCATTTATTGATACGGTTCGCGACGAATTACCAGCAAGCGTGATAATAACGTCAGGCTCGACCGCCTTCCCTTCAAGAGCAGCTTTGATGCCCCTGCGAGCGGTTTCTAAGGTCTTTCCAGCGAACTTAAATGATCCAACATACGGGATCGCAGCATAACCATCAGGTTGGACGACTACGCCAATAGTTACCTGTTTCTGTTCTGCCGATGAGAACAGACCGTCAGGACCAGCTTCAAAAATGTTTATGCTTAGTCCGTCGCCAACACCGATAACGGGTGTGGACGCAGGCCCGCCAAAGCCGAACATTTTTTCGAGGGCAACAGGCTTATAACTTGCTACATAATTGGCAATTCTCAGGTCGACATCCACGACGTCATAGACAAACGAATTCGTGGAAATATCTTTCGTTGCATCTTTTATAACGTCGGATTTTAAAGGACCATCGGTCGGAACGGCACCGCAACCAGCTAAACTGAGCATAAGCGCAATAACGCCACTTTTTGCGCTAGCTTTCATCATATAGTGCGTCCCTACCTAATACCAAAACTGAATAAGCCACAATTAGCCTGTAGATTATTAACAAGAGCTTGCAAACTCAGGCATAACTGACCGCAATGACGTGGCATATTTTTGAATGCGTTGAAAGAGTTAACGATCAGTTAGCTGTCAAATTCAGGAAGTTGTTGTCCGTACGCCACTGTTTCATGTATGAGACCATATAAATATGCTTAATTTACGAGGCAGAGAGTTCCTTTGAATCACGTTATCAAAAAAATCAGAACACTCGCTACGAAGAAAAAACTTCGATGGCATATGTCGATCACTGCCGCATCTTTCGTCTTGATGGTTGTTATTCCCACTGTTTTGGTGGGGTTGTATTATACCTTTGTCGCGAGTGATCAGTATCGTTCGGAAACATTGTTCGCAGTACGCGGAACGACCACTTCACCTCTTTCGGCCTTAGGCCTCGCCGCCTTGCCTGGAGCGAATGTTCAGTCTGGCGACTCTTATATAGTTTCTGATTACATAAGATCCACCCAGATTGTACTCGATGCGCTTAATCAAGTCGGCGTCGACTTAAGAGAATATTTTTCTAATGATCAAGTAGACTTTTTCTACAGGATCGATCCAAAGATGCCTTTTGAAGAATTTGTCAAGTATTGGCGTAATCGATCGGCTGTCGAATTTAACTCAACTACCGGCATCACCACATTCACGGTGAAGGCATTCTCGGCTAAGGATGCCCACGATATATCACAAATAGTAATTTCGGTAGCTGAGAAACTAGTAAATCGTCTCTCAGACAGTGCACGCAAGCAATTGATATCTACCGCTCAAGATGAAGTGTCGCGCACAGAAGCGCGGTTAAAGAGCGCCCGTAGCTCTGTAGAAGATTTTAGGAATAAAGAACAAGCTCTTGATCCTCAGTTGGTTGCTCAATCGGAACAGGCAATTATAAAAGAGTTGCAGGTGTCATTAGTCGAAGTTCAAGCGCGCCGTTCAGCGTTAGGGCAAACTACAAAGGATAGTCCTACGCTACGAGTACTAGATAGGCAGATTAGTGCAATTGAAAAGCAAATTGAAGAACAAAGGAAAAGAGTCGGTTCAGGCGCGAACGTATCAGGTGTTAATGATTCGGCGAAACAGCAGCCGAATTTAAGTAGAATTTATACTGCCTATAGCGGCTTACTTTTAGAACAAGAATTCGCTGAGAAAGCCTATACCGCTGCATTAACAGCGCTAGAACAGGCGCTGGTTGAGGCCCGTAAACAAGAGCGATATTTTGCAGTTGTCGTTGATCCTACTCATCCTGATGCCGCATTATATCCTCTTTCCTTCATAAATACTTTTTTAACGTTGGTCGGCTTGTCAATTATATGGATTATTTTTTACCTAATTATCCAATCGGTTCGTGATCATGCTATTTGATAAAAAAATGACAACGTTAAACCTCTTTAGAGGTTTAGGTACAATGAAGCGAGTTATAGTTGCGCTGATGCTGCGCGAAACTAAAACGCGTTTCGGAAATAACAAATTGGGTTACTTATGGGCCTTTATCGAACCATCGGTATATGTTGGAATTCTTTTGTTTATAAGAAACGAAATGCATTCTTCTGTGCCATTCGGAGAAAATCTATATTTATTTATTTTAACAGGTATATTAGTTTACAGAATTTTCATATCGATTGGTAGTAGGGCGACTAATTCTATCAGTGCCAATCAAGCACTTTTGACATATCCAATTGTAAAGCCCATAGATACAATAGCTGCTCGTATTATTCTCGAAATAATTACAATGTTGGTAGTATTGGTAGTATTTTTTATGCTTTTGTCCACTTTTTCCGATAGCACTATTATACACTTTCCTCATATATTTTTTCAGGCGATAATGGCTGTAATGTTATTAGGGGCTAGCGTTGGAGCGTTCAATGCAGTAGTAGCTGCTGTGTTACCTGCTTGGGAAAGGCTTTGGGGATTGCTTAAATTTCCAATTTTATTTCTTTCGGGAGTTTTTTACATCCCCAAAGGAATGCCGCCATTAGTTCAAGAGATCATAAGTTGGAATCCTGTCCTCCATTGTGTCGAATGGTTTCGTTATGGAGCATACTTAGACTATGATCCGCTGTTAAATCAGTCGTATGTAATTTGGTTTTCATTGGTATTATTAGCTGTAGCGCTGTTAATAGAACGTGCATTTAGATATAGTTTGGTCCGACAATGATTAAATTCCAAAATGTTTTCAAGTATTATCCTACGCGTTTCGGAAAACGGCTCATATTGGACGACCTAAATATCGAATTCGACAAAGGCGTAAATGTTGGGTTGCTCGGTAAAAATGGTGCCGGTAAATCCACCCTTTTTCGGTTGTTAGCAGGCAGCGAACCATGTGACTCTGGTACGATAGAAAGAAATGGAACTGTGTCTTGGCCTTTAGGTTTCAGTGGGGGATTCCACGGTTCGTTGTCCGGTAGAGAAAACGTCAGGTTTGTTTCTAAAATTTACGGTCAAAATAGTGCTTCGATATTTAATTTCGTTTCAGATTTCTCAGATTTGGGAAAATATTTAGATATGCCAGTCCGATCGTATTCGAGTGGAATGAGGGCACGTTTAGCATTCGGTTTAAGTATGGCTATTGATTTTGACTTCTATTTAATCGATGAAGTGATTGCTGTAGGGGACGCTGCATTCCGTAAAAAATGCAAGGAAATGTTGGATCAAAAGCGAAGGAGATCAACCATTATAATGATCTCACATAGCAATAGTATACTACGCGAGTTTTGCGACACAGGGGCCGTTCTAAATAATGGAGCATTGTCAAGCTTAACGTCGATAAGCGAGGCAATACAAATACATGAGCGTATACAGTTTTCGAACGGATAATGAGTGGAGACGTTTAAAATCGGTATATTCTATTGTTTTGATAAGTAGTATTGCTTATAGTTCAGCGCTACCCAAAGCATTGAAGCGCGTTCTATCCCAGAAGTGTAGAGAGTATGATGCACCTAAACCATGGGGCTAGTGTTGCCCATTCAAAACCGGTAATAAATGGCTTATCGAGCTGGCATTTCCTTAATATGAATGAACGGAAGGCTATGCGTAATTATGCAAAAAAGAAATCGAGTTCAAAACTATATGGAAATCCATGTGTAAATAAGGGCTATATCTCGTTTGGCGCTAACAGTTACCTTCAAACTGATGCCCACGAGACAAACGAAATGACAATTTTTTCTGTTATAAGATATCAGGGTGGCTTTCCAGTTGATGGGGATGGCCCTATTTTTTATAGCAATAGAGATATTGGTGCGTCGGGTTGCGGTCTTTTTATCAGGCAAGCATCTTCGCAACTTTGGCATACCGGCTCGCATTTTTTAGACGATCAAAAATCACGGCAGACAGGCATGCCAGCTTACTTACAACTCGCCGATATAAACATGGCGAGTTGGTCACTAATAGTTGGGCGTGTCGAGCTTAAAACTAATGAACTGTTTAATTTTACTAGTAATAATAGATTTTTGTCAAAGAGCAATGATAATGATAGATCTCCTTCGCCAAAAACATTTCGGATTGGCAATGACTATAGTTCGACCCCATCGAGTCTTAGTGTAGACATTGCAATGTGGGCTTTATATTCTAGGGCTCTTTATGACGATGAAATTTTACAGAATGTAGAACTGATACGTAACTACATGCGACCTTTGGATATTAATGTTTAAAACAAATGCTTATTAATTAGAGCGTGTCCGCTTTACTCGGAGTCATATCCGCACGATTTGAAGTAGTTAGCGCATTCTTGTGGTTCGAACAGCGTGACGATTTGGCCAACGGTATTCCATAAGCCGTCGACCGTTCGCTCGGCTTTTGCGCGCAAGACGGCCTTGAGCTTCGCGAATGCCTTCTCGATGGGGTTGAAGTCGGGACTGTATGGAGGAAGGTAAAGCAACCGGCATCCGGCGTCTTCGATTGCGTGACGTACTCCTTCCGCTTTGTGTGCAGGCAGATTATCCATGATGACGATGTCGCCCGGCACTAAGGTTGGAATGAGAACCTGCTGGACATAGGCCTGGAATGCTGCCCCGTTCATCGCGCCGTCCAAAACCATGGGTGCGGTCATTCCAGATAGCCTGAGGGCTCCGGTAAACGTCGTCGTCTTCCAATGGCCGTGCGGGACCGGTGAGCGGCATCTATCTCCGCAAGGAGCTCGTCCACGAAGCCGGGACATCTTCGTGCTCAGGCCGGTTTCATCGATGAAGACGAGCCGCGCCGGATCGAGATCGAGTTGGTCGTCGAACCAATCCTGACGACGTTTCAGCAGGTCAGGACGCTCCTGCTCCAGTGCATGCGCGGTCTTTTTTTGAAAGTCCAGCCGCGCTTTCGCAGCCAGACGTCAAGCGCGCTGCGGCCGATCGATACGGCTCTGTCCTCACGCAATCGCAGAACCATCTCGTTGAGCGTGATATCCTTTTCCTCTTCGATTATGCGGATGATGAAGTCCTCGTGAGCATCAAGGCGTGAACCACCACGTCGGCCCTGCTTGGCAGGCGTAAACTGGCCCGCCCGTGCGCTGGCAATCCAGGCGATGGCCGTTGAAATGCCAATTCCAAATCGGGCTGCCGCTGAACGCGCCGACATGCCATCCCGTGACGCAGCCAGAACGCGGCTACGCAGATCATCACTGAAAGCCCGGGTCATATTGCCTCCGACCAAATCACCAGTCGAAGCGATAGAATCATAATTCGGCGGCCAGGGGAATCTTCAACGCGATTCCGCGTTCAATGGACGTGCTCTAGTTATGATGCACCCGATCTCTTATTCCATTAGGTAATCTCCCTGCGATGTCTAGATTTTACAAGTAAATTTGCTGTGGCTCAATAATCGAAGCGATTGTTGACCAAGGTCAGGAGATTTGTGAGCGTCCGGTGAGTGGGTTTTGCTAATGGAGCCATTTGGGCGATGTTCTGTGAGCGTCCGGTGAAGGGATTTTCGCTTGGTCGAGAGGTGCAGCTATATGCTTCGCTTAGCCTCGTCTGCCATGACACGCTCAATCATTTTGGGATCGCATAGTTGATCGAGGAGGAAGTGGTGTATCCCACCGTCCCATGTCCGTATATCTGCGAGGAGGCTTTTAAGGTCATCAATACCATTTTCGGTTAGGCCTCTTGTACCATCTTCGCTGCCATCAAGGACATAAACGAGTTCACCCTCAGCAATATTGTCGGAGTTGGCGGTCACCTCTTCGATTAATTCGAGGTTTTCACTGATCCTGAGTGCGACTTCTTTAAGCGTATAGATGAATCTCGAGCGCGCCATCAGCCAGTCTTCTGCAGATCGTTTACCGCCCATTTCCATGGCAGTAGTTCCTCCAGGCGATCCTTTGGATGACCCTGGATTCTGGTCAGGACATCTGTCAGATAGACCTCAGGATTATGACCATGAAGCTTTGTAGTCTCAATGATGGTGAGGATATTGGCGATGCACTCCCCGCCTTTGTCCGAGCCCGCAAAGAGCCAGTTCTTGCGGCCAATCCCCAGCGGTCTCATGGCCCGCTCAGCTATATTGTTATCGATTTCAACGCGTCCGTCATCAATGTAAACGCTTAGTGCTGTCCACCGTGACAGGGCGTATCGCATTGCTTCCGCCAGCTTTTGCTTTTGCGGCAATGTCTGCTGCACACCCTCGATCCATACCTTCAAATCAGCCAGAATAGGTTTGGCGTGTTGCTGGCGCAGCGCTCGCCGCTCTTCTGGCAGCATGCCTCGGATACGATCCTCAATATCGTAGAGCGTTCCAATACGTGCCAGCGCCTCTTCGGCGATTGGTGATGGCTTCAGCTTGATCACATCATGGATCTTACGGCGTACATGCGCCATGCAAGCTGCCTCGATGATCTGGTTGCCGTAAAGCTTCTTATAGCCGCCATAACCATCCGCATGCATCACGCCACTAAAATTGGCGAGATGATCGGCCGGATGTGCGCCTTTGCGATCAGGACTATAATAATAAGCAATAGCTCCGGGATTGGTATCCCGATAGCCGCTACCATCGAAGACGTAGACCCACACCCTGCCTGTTTTGGTCTTTCCTCGCCCAGGGTCGAGAACATCGACGGGGGTATCATCCGTGTGTATTCGATCGACTGCTGCAATATGTGCTCTGATCAGCAATATAAGTGGCGTAAGCAAAACCGATGCGCGGCCAACCCAATCCGCCATGACGGAGCGCGAGATGTCTATTCCCAGCCGGGCATACATCTCCGACAGGCGATAGAGCGGGATATGATCGTCGAACTTGGCGACCATGATGTGCGCGAGCAATCCCGGTCCGGGCTTGCCGCGCTCGATGGGCAAGGTTGGCATTTCGCCAGACACTGTTGTATCGCAATCTTTGCAGACCATGCGCTTTTCAACATGCCGCACAATCTTCACGGATGCCGGAACGTGCTCCATCACCTGTACGACCTTGTCAGCCGCCTTCAGGAATGAAGTTCCGCCACAGGCCGGACAATTGCAGGGCGCTGAATAAATCCGCTCTTCAGTCGGAAGGCCATCCGGCAATGGTTTGCGCTTCGGCTTTTCGGATGTGTCGTCCAGCTCTGGCAACGGAGGTTTTCCAGACTGCGCTTCAGCCTCAGCGCGTGAAGCCTCGATCTCCTCCAGCATCAGTTCGAATTGCTCGATCTTGCGAGCAATTTTTTCAGAAGAAGCACCATGCTGGCGATGCCGGAGCAGCTCCAGCTGTGCACGCAGAAGGTCGATAATGGTATCACGCTTTGTAACTTCGACTTGTTGTGCGCTCAGTTTCGCCGCCTGTTCAGCGACGAGCGCACGCAATGCCAATAGCTCATCCTGAGTGTCCAACGGCGTTGTTTCCATACCCAAAAACATAGCCGATTTGCACCGCAAGCGCTAGAAAATTTCTAAATTTTCCTAACAAAAACAGTAGCTTTTAGCCCGCCCTCCCAGGAGCGGAAGTCCATGCCGGTCGACGCCAATCAATCCCTTCTACCAACATCGAAAGCTGTGCCTGCGTCAGATGTGCAACGCCCTCTTTTGCCGTTGGCCAGGGGAAGTATCCGCGCTCAAGGACCTTGTAGAACAAGCAAAAGCCCTGACCATCCCACCATAAAAGCTTGATCCGGTCGGCACGTCTTCCGCGAAAGCCGAAGAGCGCGCCAGAGCCCGGTGCCTCCTTGATAACACCTTCGACCAGTGCAAACAGGCCATCAATTCCGCGCCGCATATCGGTCACCCCACAAGCCAGATAGACCCGTACATTTCCTGAAGGCCCGATCATGATGCTTCCACACAGGCAATAAACGATGCCAGTGTCTTCCGCTCAATATCCGAAGGAACTTTCAAAACTCGACCGTTGCGCAGCACAATCTCGATAGATACGCGTCTCGCCTCAGCCGAAGTCGGCTGCTCCTGAGCTTCCTCTTCAAGCAGTTGCACAGGGACGAATGATGACGGTGCATCGAATGGACTGAATACTCTGCGCCATACGCGGATCTGGGCCGGGTAAATATCATGGCGGCGGGCAACATCCCCAATACGCACTCCTGGCTGATCCGCTTCAGCCAAGATCTCCAGCTTGGCTGCTTTAGACCATCGCCGTCTGCGCTCAACGCCCGAAATAATCTCAATGCGAGCCATGCCAACCTCTAAGTTCTGGTATTAATGTCAGCACTAATGCTGGTTCTAATGCCAGAACATCGCCCAAATGGCTCCATTAGCAAAACCCACTCACCGGACGCTCACCTTAAACAGGCGGTAGCAATCGGGCCGTTACGCCAGACCTTTGAATGGCGCGGCAAACCCCGCATGTTGATTTTTACGTAGAAGTGAGCCGGAGCGGCTACGGAAGAACATATGGGGCTCCTTGGACCGCGCCGCTATAACATTAACAAGGAGCCCAGACTTGGTATGCCACCGATACCAACGCTCTCGAACCTCTGTGCGGAGGGTCTTTTGTCGTCATTTTGCACAATGAGGACAGCCCTCATTAGGCTATCGGATATTAATTACCGATTGCCTTGCATAACTCCGGTGGCATATTCAGCCAGTCATTGAGGTTGTAGCCGGAAAATTAAAATCAACGGCGATTCGATGTTGGGACTTACACCGAAGCCAGCTATCTTCTTCTATAATAACCATTTTATACGGTGTCTCAGAAACTCCATTTAACCAAGCGCGTAAAGCTAAATATTTCTTAGTAACTCCTCATCGCACGCGATTTGAGAAAGGTCTTCAATCTCATCCTTGTTAGATTCAGTGACATCATCTATCGATCGTTCGCTTTCGCTACCATCAGTACTAGAATTAGTCATACGTTTCAGAAATAGACGCATCACATGGTCAACGCCAGCGTCTTTCACTAGTCTGAGGTCTCCCTCGTAGTATTCGCCTTTCGTGAAATTCCCAGTTATTATCTCATAGGAAGGAAAGTACATTACGTCTTTATATGCTCGCTCGAACATATCACAGCAAACACGTAAAACGGATTTTGAATAAGTGGTTGAGACTAAAACATGTCTGTCCTCTTTAGTAGCCATCAATGGAACTGGAGAGACAGTAACCAGTACGCGGCAGTTCCTGTTGACCGTTTTAAGAAGTTTATAGAACTCTTCTAAGTCGTGATAAACCGCAGCTACATCGAAATTGACAAATTCGTGTTGATCTTTATCAAACTCTCCCCCAGCGACACCGGGAGCTACAGGATAGACACTACCATCAAATTTATTAACGAAAGTTTCTGTTAACCCAAGAGTGAAAACAAACCAATCTGCACGCTCGAAAGCGGTACGGACCGCATTGTAGTGAACTTCTCGATCAGCAACTAACTCCTCTAAGCTATTGAAGCCACCTGGTTGAATCTGTGGCCGAAAGGGGTCGATAAACCGTTGCTTTTTGTCTAACCAATAGTTCTCTACCGGATTAAAAATACCGTAAGCTCGCAAGAACAGTTGCAAAAGCTGTCGCGGCGTATAAATATTTCCGTAGCGGGCGGTATAAGTACCATAATTATGTTTATCAATTATATCTTTTGGAGCGAACTTATTTAATGTTTCTGGTAATTTTTCCGTTACTAAATAATTATAACCACTTTTAGCCAAACGACGTGAAATATGCTGAGCAAAGCAGCTGCCTGCCGTAACAATTGCATCTGCTTTTCCAATCTTGATATTGCTATCTACTGTTGGATCGACATCCCGTATTTCCACACCTCGAAATGACCGGACCCAGTGCTGATAATCTTTAATATCGTTGTATGGGTGCATTTTAGCGCGAGCCTTTTATAATTTCGAGTACTTTTTTACCATATAGTGTGTTTGCATGCGAAGGGTCGCCTCCATAGTATTCTGGCAATAAATATCCTTCGTCCGTTACTCCATCGTTAGGAGCACTAATGAATGTTATGCCATGCTTTGTACAAATCTCAATGAGAAGTTCTTCATGTAATCGCCAGAGTTTGAGCCGAACTCTCGCATCTGCCAACCCATGATCCTCAAACTGTTGTTTGAATGGTCCCGGATTATTTAAAATATAGTCCGGATCTGCTATGGGGGGCGGCGGTGAGATGTGCAACATGCGAGATACTGGCACCCTTTCCCGAACCACGAGCATTAGACGTAACCAATCTTCGATCCGACGGTTCAATGCTGCTTTTACCAAAGGCCTCGGTATGATCATATGGTTCGGTGCAAAACCCTGATCATTCGAATCGAAAAAGTCGATAGGTGGAGACATGTTTACCAGGCCCAGTATATTGTGGCCATTTCCCCCAATCACTGAGACAACGAGTTCCGCTGGTTTCAACTGATCATCTAATAATTCTTCTAATGCTGAATTTAAAGCTGGACCATTCGCGGTTCTCCTAAATGGCGGCACATGCCTACCATCCATTTGTATGAAACTTGCCTCTCCTAATTCTTGTGCCTCATCATTCGATAATGCTTTGTAAGCCCTTTCAATCGCCGCGAGGTGACTATTTCCAATAAATAATATCATTCTATATACCCAACCCTAAAATCACTTTGATTTTCTATTGTAGACTATATGGCCGACGTTTCGCATAAGTCTCCATTTGCTATCAGAAAAATATCGACCCGCATCTTGTTGGAATTTAACTGCTTTTCGATCATCTTTAGCAGTTATGACAGTGTTCAGCACCGAGTGAGCTTGCTTCCTCCAACCGGTTAAATGCCTTAACGGGGTTTCATTTTGGGTACGGATACGCTTCATCGCTTCATTCCATATTCCCGGTTCGCTAATTCGATGATCGAATGGCGGCACGATCCAGCGGGAGACCCTACCACTATACGTATTCTCGAATGACAAACCGGAGAATATTTGAATATCATTCATAAACGCGCAATTCAAAAGCTCATTGTAACTTTTTGTGACATCCGATCCTGCGGCATTCATAAGCTCTATATGATTTGGAAACGCACTCGTGAGATCTTCTATAAACCTCACTATGTTATCGTGTAAATCATCAGCAAACTGCTTGCGTTTTTCATCATTTACTGAGTCGACAAATGAGAAACTTCTTTCACTGCCGATTGACGTAATGTGCGAGAACGACTCCTCCGAGTTTAAAAATAAAAGCTCATACATCAAAATATTTTTTACATATGGAAGCTTCTTATTTGTTGAACTCGCATCCTTTAAGAGATAGCCATTCGAGTCATGGCCATTGACTGGTAGCTTTTGACGAATATCGTCAAAAGTCGCGAAATACAGACCGAGGGATCGTTGCAATCCCATTATTCTAATAATCGCAGACTGGATCGTCCCTGAATGGCCAATATCGACTAAGCCTACAAATTTTGTCGCGTCCATTCCGGACTCTTTATAGTAATCAATTAAATGCGCACGTTCCTTCTTGGAGTTTTTCAAGATGGAACTTACTACAGCCTTCTCGCTGAAAAATTCGCGTATCCTCTCTTCAGCAACCTTCCAATCCGCAATGGATCTTTCGTCATTAAACCCATGTTTTAAAAAAATATCATCACTGATAACGGACGCATCAATTCCGAATCGGTTCTTAAGCAAGTCACCAATAGGCGAAGGACTAAAGCTCGTCTCGAGCGTCTTTTGGATATCTTCCGACGCAAACAATTCGGCCACGCGGGTAGAGCGACGAGACGCGTAAACATATTGGCTCGGCGGAGCATCCGGGCAATGCTTAGCGATTATATCGTAGCACCTTTTAATGATGTGCCCATCTCTCGATAGAAAAAATAACTTATCAATTCCTTGTTCGCGTGCGTTATCGAGGATCCACTTAGCAAATCCAAAGAATATTGGCCCGGCGATACAATAGCCAAACTTATCTACATCACCGCCAGTGAAAGATTTCGAACTCCCAACCATGTCTTTTGTAAACTCGGTTCCAACGAGACCTTGAGTTGCACTGCGTAGCAAGCCGTTAGCGATATCTTTATAAGAAGAATTTAAAGGAACATAGCTGTCAACTATTTCCGCTCGCTCAGGAACGTGTAAAGTAGAAATACCTTTTGCGGCTGCATTCTTTATATCGGATATCAAATTATCTCCGATGTGTAAAATCTTCTTAGCTTTAAATTTTTCATTCTTTAAAACAATGTCAAACAACCGACCTGAAGATTTTGTGGAATTGTGTTCAGACGAAAGGTATAGATGATCCCAGTGCGCGTATCCATTCCTTAAAAGAATTTCTTCAATGAAATTTCTATCAAAATAAGTATCAGATGTAAAAATAATCCTCTTACCAACCTCTCGAGCGTGCTTATACATATGTTGACCCATAAATTTTGATCTACACAATTTGCGCTCATAATCTAATTCACGAAGCATCAGTTCGGTTATGTCCGCTTGGCTCAGCCCCAACCGTTCTTTAATCGCCTGATATCGGTCTGCCAAAGGAACCTCATCAATATAAGATCCCTTGGAAAAGGCCCAGCCTCTCGCATTAGCCCTTATTTGAGAAAACCCCTGATATTTACCATAAAAAATCTCTTGAAAGTCTAATTCCATATAATCAAATATATCAGACGGCTTATCAATAATGCGCTCAATAAGTGTTTCAAATATATCGAACGATATCACCTCGTACTTCCTAAAACTCTTTAGTATCTCATCAGTATGCTCTATCGTTTGCCTAAATTCTGGACGTTCAGAAACCTTCTGCTTTACTGTCGCCACAGGAGAAGCAGGCATAACTGCCCGCCTTTTATCAGTACCCACTCGCATTTCTTCGATTTTGTCAATTTCTTTATAACTCCAGTAAAATCCAAGCATATCACGAATTTTATCCTTCCCCGATAAGAATAAACTTTGTGTACAATCGTTGGTTTCAATAACTGAAGATAACAAATCTGACCAAAAGGCTGGATTAACTAGATCGTTATATATACTAGCGTAATAGTCACTTTTTTCGACAGGCTTGTTGATATTGATGACCGGTTTATACAAAATCTTGCTTTTTTTACCAAAATATTTTGCTTCAATTAGAACTGATGACGATACGCCCATAACAGTTTTAATGTTTTTATGAGACAATAACGAATAAGTTGGTAAATCAGTAGTTGTAACGTTAGGAAATGAAAGTACATACTTAAGTATATCTTCATCTCCGCGCCGAATATAAGGATGCCTACTGTACAAAACATTCTCATGGGTTTTGACTAAATTGGTGAATTCATCTTGGAAATCGAGTACTGATAACATCCTCCCGTCACAGCAGATGGATTTATCGTTTAGCATCTGACCGACAAAAAGTGCAGAGTTTGCAGGCACATTAATTTCGCTTCGCGCCCAACCTTTATAAGCTTGTACTCTTAACCTGTCAGCATACATATAATATTGATATTCATCAGTATCGTACTCAAGTAAGCTGCTTCGTATTTCTTTAACATTGGAGCCAATGCCGAAAATAATATCGTCCAGATAGCGGATCGGGTGAAGCCAAATATCAACATATCTTATATCCGCCCTATCGAATATAGATCTTGTCTGCTCAGACAACTCATACCCTATGTAGATGGTTCCCATCGGTATAAATTCTTTTAAATAAACAATTGAATCCTTAGAAATATTATCTGGATTATAATAAAAATGTGTGCTATCTATATCCAGTTTAATGCCACTCAATTCAAAAAACTTACGTCTATCAAACAAGTTATTCTGCGTTAATGATGACGTGAAATTATTTGCGCGAATGTTCGATGCAGCAAAGATCGGACGTTCTAACACGTCTTTCAACCATCGGCGATTTGAAAACTGCTCCTTTTCCTTTGTTGCGATAGGGTCGCTGCCAATAAATATTTTCTGATCACTCATTACCATGGAATTACCTTCAGCGCCCTGAGATTTTGATTTAACAATATTCGAACTTTTAATCGCTAAAGATCGGTGATTCAATACCCGGCAGATTGAAACATGTCGGATCTATCGATTTCACTCACAATCTTCGGCGCAGTGGAGCGGATAATTCTGGTATAGATTCACGTTTTTGATTAAAACGACGGTTTTCTCGAATTACTTGAGCCATTTCTGACAACGTTAGAGCGAAGGAATTCAGCGTTCGGCAATACATTTCCACGCAGAGACTAATAACCCACATCGAGAGCGAAGCCCTTCTACATACAAAGTATACACTTACTGACTTTTCTAGCCTGCAATTCAGCTTTGCTTTCGCGTATCCGCCGTCAATACATGTGTGCCGAAGCTAATGCCAAAGTTTGAAATTGGCAGCGATTTGATCAGTAAAAGTCTTTGGCGGGAGAAGCGATTTAAAAGAGTGCCGTCCCCCACTTCTCTCAGGTTCGCCTTTCGAGGGCGGAGTGATCACGCTGGTTGCGCTTGGGGGAATTTACAATTTGGGCCGAATAAGTCTGGACGTTCAGGTTCAGCAAACTGTCAACGCTTCATTGATTGGACGTACCAAGGGCACCATTAATACCGTAGCCACAGGGGGCGGCTTAGTCATCTTTACCTTGCTTGGGTTCGTTAGTGACAGGCTGACATCCTCCAGTCTTTTTGCATGTTATGGCTTGTTCGTCGTCGGCGTTACCGTTTTACTGATAGTGGCTTCGAGCATCAGGTTCCGATACCATGGTTCAGACGAGAGCGACGAATGTTGACGCCCCCTCGTGAGATCCGCCGCGCATTGGATTGTCTGGTTCCTCTGGTGAAGCGGTACTGGGAGCGGCCAGTACAAGCCTATGCGTCTGCTCTTTATGACAGGTTCGAACTGAGCGATGCTGAAGTCAGGCGAGATGCGTTTATCAAACTGTGTAAGCTTCTCCGGGATAGGGCGATCAGATCCGGACATAGTGAAACTGATGTTCAACAATTGATCGGATTAATCCGGCGTAGGCCTGTAATACAGACCGGACCACATTGCCATCTTATTATTGAACCGGATGCCTTTTACATAGTGTAATCGCGGGTTGGGAATACCGGCGGGTTTTTTGCTTCGCATTGGAAAGGTGGTTGCCTCCCGATAAGATGAAATACGGGCTCACGACTGGACGCCGGGCCCAGCATCAAACAGGAGGCAACCATGAAACAGTTTATCGGTCTTGATGTCTCATTGAAAGATACATTCATCTCGGTGCGTGAAGAAGGGCGACGGGTTTGGCGCGGAAAGTGCGCATCTGAGCCGAAGCTGATAGCAGATGTCATTCGCAAGCGAGCGGTGAATGCTGAGCGCGTCGTGTTCGAAACGGGGCCTCTGTCGACCTGGTTCTATCATGGGCTGACGGCGGAGGGGTTGCCGGCAGTCTGCATTGATGCCCGCCATGCCAAGGCAGCACTGGATATGGCGCCGAACAAGACCGATGCCAATGATGCCGATGGGCTCGCGCATCTGGCCGAGGTCGGCTTTTATCGTGAGGTCCGGGTGAAGAGTTTTGACAGCATGCTGGTTCGTACGCTGATTGCAGCGCGCAGCCAGCTGCTCAAGATGACAACCCAGATGTCGAACCAGATCCGCGGCCTGATGAAGACCTTCGGTCTGGTGGTTCCGAAGGGTGCTGGACGCGTGTTCGAGGAGAATGTGTGTAGCCTGCTGGCGACGAATGCGGGGCTGGAACAGATTATCAGGCCCTTGCTTCATGCCTGGAAAGCCATGCGGGCCCGCACAGCCGAATTGAGCAGGCAGCTTGTCGCTTCTGCGCGCGCCAGTGAGCAATGCCGACTTCTTGCATCGATCCCGGGTGTTGGTGCGGTGACGGTTTCCTCTTTCGTTGCAGCGATCGAGGATCCGGCAAACTTCAGAAAGTCGCGCTCGGTTGGCGCCTGGATCGGCCTGACCACCAGAAGCTATCAATCGGGAGAAGTCGATTACGACGGCCATATATCCCGACGGGGCGACAACCATCTTCGCGGGTTGTTATATGAAGCGGCGACCGTGATCCTCACGCGCACCAGGACCGACAGCGCGCTGCTCAGATGGGGTTTGAAGCTCAGGGAGAAGATCGGGTTCAAGCGAGCTGCCGTTGCAGTCGCGCGCAAGCTTGCCGTGATCATGCATGCCATGCTCCAGACCGGCGAACTCTTCGAGCCTTCCATCAATGCTGAAGCCTGACATGCACAACAAGCTGCCAAGAGGAGCAAATGCTCTTGTGATCTAACTATTAATGACGTTTGCGTCCGCGCTGCAGACGCGACGATCGTCCCTGTCGGGACGCGGACAGGATCATTCCGTTACGTGGGCTGCACTTGAGGCCATTCTCGCAGCAAAGTGCGTCTTTTACATTGGAAGATCCGCTCCACGAAGAACCATCCTGCGGCGAGCCTGTCCCGACCGCGTAAACGACCCTGTACCCGACAAACGGTATCGCCGCACTCCGAAGCGCAAGGCACATTCACGAAATGAAAGTAATGATTAAAACAGGCTTGACGGAGATGCGATTAAACGACACCCACCTGTTCGCTCTGATGGGGTTAAACGCGCATTCTGAAGGCTGGTACATCAATTATTCTGTCTCGACCGTGAAATTCACTGAAAAATCCAAAAAAGGTCCGGGCTGGCTTTGGCTTGATGGGCAGCATGTAAACGTGTTCGGATTGTCCCGTCGAAGAATGGAACCTTATAGCATTTGTGGACGTTACGTTCCTTGCCATTTTGCGTTGAAGCCGACCGATGATCAGATTAGTCACCCTGCACTCGATCTATTGCGAGCCGTTCTTCCGGTGCAGGAATTCAGCTCAGCAGCTGAGGCGATTAAATCCGCAAACCACGATCTCTGGCGACATTGCTTTGGTGAGACAGTTAAGTCTCTGCAACTCGACGACGCCGATGTAGCTTTGCTTATCATTGATCATCTAAGGGACCGCAATTCCTGGCTGTCACGCTATTTTATCGATGCACCTGATATGGTTTCAATGCTTCTACAATCTGTGCGAGAACTCAACGACGGCCCTTGGGACGGTTGGTTCAAATTCAACACGGATTTTTTCTGGTTCATGTCGGAAGGACGGCTCAGGCCGTTAAGATTGGAGGGCAACACATTAAGCGATGCCACCGGCTCGTTTAAAATGGGGTTCAATCCCAGCTCTCTGGCAAATTCGGTGGAAGCTGGAGGAATCGTGCCGGGCCTCTTTCTCGTTTTTCTTGTTATTGCCATCCTTCCGGGACTGCGTGCAATGGGAGGCAGTCGGCAAGTTGTATACTATCCCCTCATGCGCCACGCCTTGCTTAGGGCACTGGATCGTTCATCGGCTCTGATAGACAAAGAACTGGCAAAAGATATCCGATCAGATCACATCATGAACGTTTGGGGGCATCGGACAATCGTTCCAATCTGCGCTGATCCGTGGCGGCTTTTTATAGCTAATGATCCTGCCACATGTGCGTCATTGTCCCAATCATTCGCAACCCAGACTTTAACTGAAACAAGCGGCGGGTTTCCTGGATTTGTGAACGATGAGCTCTGGTCACAATGTGCCGGCGAAGATTTCCTCGAACGCCTTAAAGGTTTCGGCGAAATGATAGCGTCTGCAAATCGGGAGCCGGGTCATTGGCAGAACAAAAGATAACCATCCTTCGAGCCGGACCCGCCGATATAAATGCGTTTCGGCGTATTCGGCTGGAGACACTTCGCTCAGAGCCGGCTTTCTTTGCAAGCACATTTGACGATTGGGACACTTTGCCTGACAAAGCCTGGCATCGACGATTGAACAATCCGGTGTTCATTGCGTTTCTAAGTGAAGAACCTGTCGCTCTTATCGGTCTGCTGTGGGAAAAAGGCTCCAGATCGGCTCATCGAGCAACAGTTGTCATGGTTTATGTCCGAAAAAGTCTTCGCGGGCGTGGTGTAGCGAGCGACCTCTTCAGTACGGTCGAAAATTATGCACGGGATATCGGAGTGACGCAGCTGGAATTAACTGTAAGCGCTGAGAACTCTGTGGCAATAAGCTTTTATCTCAGGGAAGGCTTTATAGAGATCGACCGAATTCCTAGTGGTTTTATATACAAAAGTAAAGAAATTGATGAAGTTTTAATGGTACGCCGCCTTCCAGTTTAACGTTTCCGAGGATATTCCGTCGAGACAGATTTTGTAATACTCCAAGAAAAATTGAAACGGGTTCACATCTGCCGTCATAGACGGTTACGGTCAACAGAAACAGCAAGGCTGATAAGCTTGCCTGACGATTATTAGTTCTACCGAACGCGTGCGTTTTGACCGATTTGTGGAGTTTACTCCGTAGAGGAATGCACCGCAGTGCGCATGACTGCGATAATGAATATTCGTGAGATTTTTGCGCGCAACCTCAGATTGTTGCGACACGCCAGGGGGCTGTCGCAAGAGAAACTTGCACATTTGGCCGGTATTGACCGGACCTATGTTAGTTCGCTGGAGAGGTGCATCTATAGTCCCACCATTGATATGGTTGCGACACTTGCGGAAATCCTCGAAGTTGCACCAGCTGATCTATTGGAGGCAGATAACAAAGATTTGCATCCGTAGGCATCCCGGACCGGCAGGAGAGTTAGTAGTTCTTCAGCAACGGTGTGGGGCACCTACATAGAACCTCAGCGCCAATCGCTGCCATCGACACCGTCTTCTTGTGCTATGGTAAGCGTGGTTATATAGGCGTCATAGAATGGGTTTATGGAAAATCTCTGGGCGCGATCATTGTCTACATCGGTTCGCTTACGCCTAACTGCTTTTTATAGCCACAAGCTCAGCAAAGCCTCAGGTCACTTGGTCAGGATTGATTGTTGAGCGGTTGGTGACACGATTATATATGCACTCCATCCACCGAATCTAAGTTTCAGCTATGTCGTGCCTGAACTGCACCCCGTTTCGATCGGACAGTCGGCATAAGCAGAGAGGCTCAAGCACATGCTTATGTCTAACGAGTATCGACACGTCGAATTGCTGACAGGAGATGTCCGCCGCAGGCGGTGGACAACCGAGCAGAAGCTGACAATTATTGAGCTGTGTTCCCAATTTCAACTAACGCTGATTGGCCGCTAGCTGGCAAATCGTGGCTACAACCTCGAAGGATTTGACGAAGGCTGGTATCGGCAAGAACTCAAACCTTGAATGAAAGTTGTATGCACCCGTAAACATATTCGGGGTTGGGATTCCGCGCTCTGACAGAACCGCACCATCAGTGCCTCCGCGCATAGAGATAAGTTTCGGCTTGACCTTCACACTGTCAAATGCCCTCAGGAGGAGAGACATCGCCCTTGGATCATCTGAAAGATAATCACCGACGTTGCGGTAACCGTCAGCAAATGAATGTTGGATATCGCTTGAAGGGTATCGGTTTCGTGTCGTGACTACAGCTGCCGTAATTTTCTCTTTGCGAGCGATAAAAGAAGCATTGTCGAAATCACGTATAAGAACCTGCAATGTTGCTTTGCTGTCGTTTGCAACAAGATCGGTCATCCAGAAAAAGCCCGCCCTGTCTTCGGTATGTTCAGGTGTATCCGCCCGGTCGAACTGACTGATGAAATCCTGTGCCATAAGAATTGGATTTACCAATTTGTCTTTTGCTGACATAGGGTGCGCGCTGATCCCCTCGAAGACCACCTCGCAGGACGCAGCATTGAAGTTTTCGGTGACCACTTCACCCAATTCGCAGCAATCGATAGTGTAGGCGAAGTCGCAGGAAAACCGTTCAAGATCGAGTGCCCTGGCGCCTCTTAAGCCGATTTCCTCATCGGGAACGAAGGCGATTGCAATGTCACCATAAGTTCCAGTCTCGTCCAATCTGGCAAGGAGTGTCATTATCAAAGCTATGGCGGCTTTATTATCTGCCCCAAGCACGCTTGTGCCATCACTTGTAATGATGTCCTGGTTTAGCCATTGGCGGATCTCGGGAAATTGTTCCACCCGCAGCCAGATATTTTCCTCGCGGTTCAGGCAGAGATCGTCGCCCGAAAAGCGGTGGATCTGAGGGCGAACAGATGCTGAAAGCCCAACATCTGCTGTATCGAGATGAGCGATGAAGCCAATTCGCGGTGCATCTGATCGCGTACCGCGCCACACGCCTGTGACAATTGCGCTATCATCAACAACAACGTCACTGACCCCCAGTCCGACCATTTCTTTCGCCAGAAGACGAGCCAAGGTGAGTTGGCCTGAAGATGATGGTAATTGCGATGATTTGACATCGCTTTGACTTGCGATTGCGGCGTAACGGAAAAAGCGTTCTGTTAATTCCTGACTGATAGCCATATTTATAATTTCCCGATCAACAAGCGGTGGAGAGGATAGGCGCGGAACGTTCTCGGCCTTTAGGGCCGGACGAGTCCGTAACCGTCGCAAATCGCGGTGTTGGTGCCAAAAGCAGACGACCGATCTGCGAGTTGACGCAGAATTCGATTGGCGTTCTTGCCCCTAGCAAGTTCAGGGACAAGGCGTTGTTCAAAGGTTGAACCGTTCAGCGCATGCTCACCACCAATAATTACGGGATGAAGAAGAGCTTGCGTCAGGTTATTGTCATCATCAAATGAGCAAGCGCCGATGATGCTCTCCCATACTTCCGGTGCACGCCATGTGCCTTCCTCGGACGGCACATGAAAGATGAAGTTCCCAAGGCTATAGAATATCGGACGTTTCTGATAGATTTCCATCCCTTGCAGAACAGGAGCGCCGTGGCTGACAAAAACCGCCGCCCCCGCATCGATACATTGTTTTGCTACGCTGCTGACCCATTCAGGCACCTCAAGCCAATCGGTTGCCCAATGGTGATGATGCAGATAGGCAATTACAAATCGGCCATCCTTAGCGGCATCGCGGATCGAAGCAAGGTTGCGGGCAAGGTCGGTTTCGTTGATCTTAACGCTGCGCCTGAATTCTTTTGATCGACGGAATACTGCCCGTCCGATGCAAACCTCTTTTGTCTCGTCGACGGGATATGGATCGTTCGGCTGACTGTCATTGGTCAGGGCAAGCTCTGTATAACCAACCTTGTCGCGTATCGAACGAAGCTCCTGGAATGTATCGTTGTCGACATCGATGATCTGGGAGATGCCCAGCCGATTGATACCGGGGCGTTCCGGACGTCCAATCCCTGAATCATCGGCATACATGAAATCGGGGCCAGGGCCGCCATCCATAGCGACGATAGCGACTTTACGCTGACCAATTTGACCAAGGCCGGGGCAGGCCGCTTCGCGGTGGTTGCGTCCAATGCCGGCGTGCAAAAAGCCCCGCTGATCGACCTCCTCGATCGTTGACAGTATGCCCGACGGCCCCAGGTCAAATGCGTGATTGTTGGACAACGACAGCGCACGAAAGCCAATATCCTGTAATGCATCCAGAACCATCGGCTTGCTGCAGTCAAAAAATGATCCCTTCAGGGGCCAGCCGCCATAACGGCCCAAAATGGTGCCTTCAAAGTTCGTAAAAGCCAGGTCGGTGTTTTTGATTAGTGTAGAGACATCCTGAAATCCGGGATTGGAAACGCCACGTGTATCCTGCTTGATCAGAGACTGTCCGGTTACCGTGATGGTGAAGCTACCGCTCATGATTGTCCTCATTTTTGGAATAGCGACTGACCTCCGGCAATCTGGCGCGGTGTCATTCCGCCCAGGCCGGTCGGCCGCCCTTATGGATTTGGTGGACTGTTCTTACTGGATAAATCGCTTCGACCGTGCCTCGACCAGGCTTCGCGTGTAAGCATTTTTCGATTGCGAAAAGATTGATATCGATGGGCCGCTATCTTCGACACGCCCGTTTCGGAAAATATAGATGTGGCTGCAAATATCCTGAACGACGGCGAGGTCGTGGGAGATGAAGATCATTGAAATATCATCTTCAATAATCCGTTCCTTCAGTAGTTCAACAATCTCCGCCTGAACGGAGACGTCGAGTGCTGAGGTTGGCTCATCGGCGACGATGATTTGCGGCTGAGCAAGGAGTGCCCTTGCAATGCAGACACGTTGTTTCTGTCCACCTGAGAGCTGATGTGGGTACCGGGTGAGAAAGCTTCTGGCGAGATTGAGCCTGTCCATCATCGGGCCAATACCGAGTATTGTCCGTTGTCCAGTAACATTGTTAATCGACTGAACGGCTTCGTTCAAAGCATCACCGATGGTCATGCGCGGGTTCAGTGAGACAGACGGATCCTGAAAGATCATCTGCACTCGCCCGAGGATGCCACTGGTTCGCCCTTTCTTCGTGACGTCGTATTTTTTCTCACTGATCGAAACCTCGCCATCGCTTGCGGTTTCCAGCCCCGCGATGATCCGACCGATAGTGCTTTTGCCGCTTCCACTTTCACCGACAATGCCTGTGATTGTGCCGCGCTTTAGGCGGATCGATACATTCTTAAGTGCTTGCTGCGGTACCGCACTTGCTATAGGCCATGGCGCGCCCCCTGAACGAAAGCTTTTCGAGATATCTGTGGCAACAAGAATATCGGCAGAGCGCCTAATCCCTTTATTCTGTGCCTCATTCCCCTCGCTTGTCGTCGCCCCATTACCCCGATGCTCGCCACCGGAAACATGAAGTCTTGGGACTGCCGCCAACAATTTGCGCGTATAGTCATCTTGGGGTGCCTCAAGGATGGCGCTCGTCTGGTTCTGTTCGACGACCCTGCCGTGGCGCATCACCAGAACTTTGTCGGCAATTTCTGCGATAACGCCCATATCATGGGTAACCAGAATAATTGACACCTCGGTTTCATCAACTAGCTTCCGCAACAGTGCAAGAATCTGTTTTTGTACGGTGGCGTCAAGAGCAGAAGTTGGCTCATCGGCGATGATGATTTCAGGGGATCCCGCCAATGCGATAGCAATAACGATACGCTGACGCTGACCACCCGAAAACTGGTGCGGATAGTCGTTATATCGTAGTTCTGGATGCGGAATTCCAACCCGCTCGAGAATTTCGATGCCGCGTTTTCGAAGTGCTCCACGTGAAAGACCCTTTTGAAACAAACTGATGGTTTCACCGAGCTGTGCACCAATACTCATCAGAGGATCAAGCGAGGCGGTGTGATCCTGGAAGATTGCCGATATCCGGCGTCCTCTGATATGTTTTTCTTCGTGCGCATTGATCCCGTCAAGGGGCTCCCCGGCAAATCGGATGGAGCCGGATGTGCGTTTGAACTGTGGTCCCAACAATCCAATCACAGCATTACCGAGGGTCGATTTCCCAGCGCCTGATTCTCCAATAACGCCCAGGATTTGGCCTTTTCCGAGTGATGTGCTGACATTGTCCAGGATTGGTACAGGACCGTTTGCTGCACAAAATTGCAAAGAGAGGTTCTCAATCTCAAGAAGGTCAGTGCTCATATTTTTAATCATCGTGTTGTGTTCCTTGGATCAAAGCGGCGTCGAATATCCTCACCGACGAAGTTGACGCTTGCGATCAGCCCGAACAGGGCAAGACCCGGAAAGAAACTGATCCAGTACTGGCCGGTCATCAGATACTGGAAACCGTTTGCAACGGCGGAGCCAAGCGAGGGTTGATCGACTGGGACGCCAAGTCCGAGAAAAGACAATGTCGCTTCAAGTGCGATGGCGTGACCAACCTCGATCGGTACCAGCGTGAGTGCTGGAGCTATGCTGTTGGGCAGAAGATGCCGGAATATGACCGTGAAGGTCGGCAATCGCAGCAGATGGGCGGCGTCGATATAGGATTTGCCTCGTTCACTCAGCGCCACAGCGCGGGCGACACGCGCATAATTGGCCCATTGGACAATGATAAGAGCCAGTATAATACGGTCGATGCCAGGGCCGAGTGTAACGATGGCTATCAGAGCGATCAGGATCGAGGGCAGGCTCAAAAACAGATCAACCGTCCGCATGATGACGACGTCGACTTTGTTGCCGAAATAAGCCGACATCACGCCTGCTGTCAGTCCGATCATTCCGGCGATCCCAGTACTGACAAGCGATACGATGAGACTGACGCGCAAGCCGTAAAGGATGGTGCTCGCAATATCACGTCCCAGACCGTCGGTGCCAAGAAGATAGACATAGCCACCACTTCCCGTCGTACCAGGCTGAGAAGAAGCCTCCCAGCCGAAAATCTGTAGGGGATCATAGGGGTTTTGTGACGCAATGAGCGGCGCTGCAATTGCGAAAAGGACAAAGATCGCGAAAATAACTGTCGACGGCGTTCGCGGAAGCCAGGAAGGGCTCTTCCATAATTTCCGGAGAGTTTCGGTTTTCATGGCAGTTTACCTTTGTGAAGAATGGCGTATGCGTGGATCAATAATCGCGTGGAACAGATCAACGAGTGCGTTGAGAACGACGAATGTGACGGATACAAATGTCAGGGTGGCCATCACGACAGGTCGGTCGAGAAGTTGGATCGAGTCGATGAGCAGCTTGCCAACACCGGGCCATGCGAAGATCGTCTCGACCACCACTGCGAAGGCTAGCAATGCGCCAAATTGCAGGCCTATCACGGTTACGATCGGCACACTGATATTGGGCAGCGTATGTTGAAACAGAATCCGTTTGGGTGAGAGACCCTTCGCCCGGCAGAACCTTATGAAGTCGAGGCTTTCCACTTCTACTGTACCGGCGCGCGTCAGCCGGGCAATCAGCGCAATGTTGGGAATTGCCAACGAAAGAGCGGGGAGGATGAGATGCTTCAAACCGTTGCCGGTCAGAACGCTCCATTCTATCCCCAATAATCGTGCTGTGTCGCCGCGGCCGCCGGAAGGAAACCAGCCCATCATGACCGCACCTGCAAGGATCAGAACCATGCTCAGCCAAAAGGCAGGTATACTGAGGGCAAAGACACTTGCCCTCAGAACGGTTCGGTCGATGAGCGATCCCTGCATGCGACCGGCAAGGAGGCCAAGCAGAACTCCTGTAGGTGCTGCAATCAGCATGGCAGTCGAAGCAAGTTCAAGCGTAGCAGGAAGCTTGATCATCACCAGCTGAAGTGCCGGCAGATGATAGATGTATGAGGTTCCGAATGCCCCCGTGAGCAGGGACTTCAGAAAAATGAGGTATTGTTGCCACATGGGCTGATCGAGTCCGAGCGCGATTGTAGCGTTACGAATATCTTCCGCGGTAGCGGTCTCCATATTCACAATATTGAAGACCGGGTTTCCAATGCTGTGTATTCCGACGAAACCTATGAGGGACATAACGAACAGCAATATAATAGCTTGTCCAAGACGACCGGTGATGGCAGCGATCAGGCTCATGGTCACTCTCCCGCCGGAACGGCTTGCATGGCCGTCGTCCATCCGCGGGGATGAACATGATATGAGGCGACACGCTGTCCGTATCCGGCAATATGATGGAAATGGTAGAGCGGAATGATTGGATACTCACTCATCACCAGTTCTGTTGCCCGGGCGACAGCTTCGTCCCGATCTGGCCCAACTTCGATCATTTCTGCTTTGGCAAGGGTGTCATCGAACTCGGTGTTGCGATAATCGCCATAGTTCAACGAGCCGGTTTTTCGTTCATCATTCTTTGATGCCACTACCGCATCAAGACAGATTGTTACTGCATCACCGGAACAGCCGGCATACCAGACGGGATAATCACCCTGGGTGAGCTTGTTTGCGTAAACCGAATAAGGCGCGACGACTGGTTTCACTCTGACGCCTATACGCGCCCAGTTTTGTGCTACCGACTGCAGGGATTCACTGTCTCCGGGGTAACGGCCTCCGGGACCGCCGAGCTCAAGATTGAAGCCGTCCCCGAAACCCGCTTGTGTCAGCAATTCTCTGGCACCGTCATAATCAGGTTGTGTTGCCAAGAGCTTCTCAGAGGTGCCGGGCATGCCGGTTGGAAACAGTTGCGACGCGGGGCTGCCGTAGCCCATCAATATCTTCTCCGCGAGGAAATCGCGATCAGTTGCAATTGTGAGAGCTTTCCGGACGCGCACATCACGAAACGGGTTCGCGATAGGCTCGCCGGATTTGTCTGTCACGCCAGGCAGTTTCTGCCGACCAATATCAAATTGCAGGAAGTTGGAACGGGCGGCACTGGTGCTCTCAATTCTGGCGCCGCGCCGCTTAAGCATTTTCACATCGCGCGCCGGGATAAAATCGGCAAGATCAACGTCACCTGTGGTGAGTGCTGCAACGCGAGCAGCAGGGCTTTCGACAATCCTGAGCGTAACATCAGACCAGGCCGGTCGCTTGCCCCAATAATCATCGTTACGAACGAGTTTCAGTGTTTCTCCGGACTGCCAGCTGTCGAACTTATAAGGCCCGGTACCAATCACCGCCGCTCCACGGTTCATTTCATCGGTGGTTTTGAAGCGGTTGTCGTCATGTTGGACGATGAAGATGGAAGCAAGTGACAGCGGTAGGGTCGGAGAGGCTTCATTTGTTTCGAACACGACCGTATGGGGATCAGGTGCTGTGACCTTGCTGATTGCCTGCGTGTAGGCCGCTAATCCTCCGCTTGGCGGCTTCAGAAACTGCTGAACCCGCTCAATAGTTGCGATGACATCCTGCGACGTAAACCGCGATCCATCATGAAACTTCACGCCCTCGCGAAGCCTGAATTCCCATTTTTTGTCTGAAAGTCGTTTCCAGGACGTTGCAAGCCCTGGCTTTGGTTCCATAGTTTCGTCCTGATAGACCAGACGCTCGAAAATATGGGAAAGAAGTGAAGTGTTTTCGTTGAGATCCGCATAATGCGGGTCCAGAGTCATCAGTTTGTATGCCGTCGCGACTTTTAGTGTCTGCGCGTCCGCTGCAGTGACTGCCAGACCTCCAAGCATAGAAATGCCCATACCCGCGCTAAACAGCGCGCGGCCAATAATGTCAAAAAATGTCATCGGATTGCTCCCTTAGGTGTTTCGCTACACGCCCTCACTTGGGGCAATGCATCTCCCGCGAATAAATTTTCCTCCTAGACCGGGCATCTTTTTCCCGGTCGACTAGTGCTCATGTACGATTGTAGAGTTTACTCTGTAGTGGAATACTCGACATAGCGCAATAAGTTCACGGATGAAAGAGCGTGATATCTTTGCCAGGAACCTGTTTCAGTTGAGAAGCGACCGAGAACTCTCTCAGGAAGAGCTGGGTTTTCGCGCCGATCTACATCGCTCAACGATCCAAAAACTGGAAAACAGCAAGCACTCGCCTACTTTGAAGAACCTCGTCAAGCTGGCAGCTGCGCTTGAAGTCACCGTCGATGAACTGATCAAAGATCGTTAGGAGAACCGGCGTTTGTTTCCTCAGCCATCCTCATCAGATCAGCAAGCACGGAACGCAGTGGTGGCCAGGGGAACTCGTCACAATCAGGGGCAAGCACGCCCAGCGTTATCAGAACGTGCAGTTTTGCCATCGCGCCCAGTACGGACAACGACGGCGTATTCCAAAGCTCCCGCGCTGTTGCCTGTTCACGATCGGAAGCTTCACTTTCTGCTCGAAGTGCGCGACTATAGCCAGAAAGAATGTCCGCCGCATTGCGCAGGGAGAAGTGCTCTTTCAGTCGATCCTTTGCTTCCGCGCAGGCCACAGCCTGCTCTGGACCAGCAAGAAACATTTCAATGTGTGTGTCGCTGGATACAGAAACCAGTCCATGCCCAGGCGCATCAATCTGGATATAGGGCTCGCCAACTTCAGCGAGCATTTTTCTCTCAAGAAATTGCTGCAGCCGACAGAGCTGGCAGAATTCCGCGTAGGCGTGCTGCCAGATTTCCCATTTTTGCACTGCGGGGTCAGTATCGCGATCAGGTCTGTTCGGTAATGACTTGCGGGAGAGGAATTCTTCCACTGAGGAAAGAAGGTTTCTATGGGTACGTGAAGGCAAAGTTCTGCTATTCTCAGAATCAGCCATGATCCGAGCTCCTATAAGCTTGGTTGTGGTCAGGTCGTTCAGGTGTTCGCGCACCTGTTCGACCGATTTTTTATATATAGTCACTACAAAATGATAGAAGTCAATCGGAAAGTATGCCTTGGAAATTATTCTTCTAATGGAGCAGTGTCGTGGGGCGCGTGCGATTCTCGGTTGGAGCCAAGCGGAACTTGCGAGAGCCGCAAACGTTTCTCGACAAACAATTGCAGATTTTGAGCGTGGCGCGCACGTACCCATTTATAATAATCTCGCTGGAATCGTAGCGGCTTTTCAAGCGGCCGGAATAGAATTCACTTCTGACGAAGACGGTCGTGGTTTTGGGATTTCGATCAGAAGGCCTGCAGAATAGGGGAACAGGAGTGGGTCGGTCGAAGCCAATCCAAAATTTTATTGAAACACCTATAGAACAAATGACTGCGTTTTTCTCTACTTGCAGAGATACATGTTAGAGGTTTAGGCCACATTGGAAACGCGTAGTAATAATGGTTCAATACAAAATATCAGACTGTAATTGCTCAGAATTAGAGGCCGAGCTTATTCGAGTAACCACATCTTGTAATTTCAAATCCGGTCCCGTGACCTGAGCCCCTAAACTCCCTCCAAAATCTCCAATTTCTGTTAGCAATATCCAATAACAGTTGAATACGGCACCAAATAATATATTGAGCGATTTACTCAACTTTTAGCCAGCAAGTCCCGATAGGCAAGCCAGCGATCATGCAATGCTTATCTCGGGGACATCATGCTGGGGACTTCGTCTTTCCAAAAAACCGCCAACCGTCGTTGGTTGAAGATGCTTTCTGCCTCTGTCGCGCTCTGCGTGGCCTCGCAGGCACATGCTCAAACAGCCCAGAAAGTGGAAGCTGTTCAGCAGAACCAGCACGCCGATGGCGAAAGTTCTGAGCCTATCAAGCTCAAGACAATTACACTTTCTGCCGAGCGCGCTGCCAAAAACCTGCTTGATGTTCCAATGTCCATCAGTGTGATTGATCGTGATACGCTCGACCGACACCAAGTGCGCGATATTCAGGATATGGTGCGGTATGAGCCGGGCGTGAGCGTTGATCGTCAGACATCGCTCACCAATCCTTTTGGACAGCTCAACGGCTTCAATATTCGTGGTGTTGGTGGCAACCGTGTGCAAATTCTGGTCGACGGCGCACGCGTTCAAGAGCGCATTACCGATGGTAGCCGAGATTTCGTTGATCCCTTCAATATGAAGTCTGTAGAAATCACACGTGGCCCGAATTCAGTTCTGTGGGGAGCTGATGCTCTGGGTGGCGTTGTGTTCTTCCGGACACTGGACCCTGAAGATTTGCTTGATGGTACCAAGCCTTGGGCCGTCGAAACCAAGTTCAGCTATGACAGTTTCGACAAGTCGTTCCGTAAGCAGATTACCGGCGCGGCTGAGGCTGGAGATTTCAAGGTCCTGGGTAGTTTCGGACATATGAGTGCGTCAGAACCGGACATGCGTAAGGCGCGCGCCGACGGCGGCATCTGGGGTTGTCCGCGTGAATCCATCTGGCCATGCAATAAAGCCTCTCCCATGGATACGGATTCCTATAACAGCCTGATGAAACTTCAGTGGAATCCTTCTGCCGATCATGAGTTCAAGCTGACCGGCGAATGGTTCGAGCGCAACACTGATGTGGATCAGAAATATGATTCCGGTGCAGCCAATCCGCTCTATGCGAGCATGCCTGCTTACTATGGCTTTTATTATGAGAACGAGAGCTGGGACCGTTCGCTGAAAATGCAGCGGGCACGGTTTGCCCTTGATCATCGCTGGACGGTGGGCGCATCGTGGCTGGATGAGGTGAAATGGAACATTTCCTATTCACCGCAAAAGCGCGATACGACCAGCACTCAGATCCGCAATTATTCGCTTCTTGCCACTCCGCGTCGCGAAAGGCGCATCCAGATCCGCAATTACAGCGAAGATTTTCTGCAGGCTGATGTTCAGCTGACATCGTCATTTGATCTTGGTCAGACAAGCCACAAACTCATTTATGGCTTCGCGGGCGATATCACCAAGAGCAATTATGATGGTGAAAATATCACCACCAATCTTAATACCGGCGTTACGACCGTTACGCCACGACAGGGGTTCAATTTCCCAAAAGTCGATACAATCCGCGCCGATTTCTATGTTCAGGATGAAATCAAGCTGTTGGATGAGCGTCTGACGCTTACGCCGGGCCTGCGTCTTGCAACTTACTCAATCGATCCGACCCAGGATGGTGACTATGTCCCGCTCGAAGGTTTTGATCCTGAGAAGACGGACAAGACCCGTTTGATCAAGCGCCTCGGTGCGATCTATAAGCTCGACGATACTTATTCGGTTTTCGCCTCCTATGGCGAAGGTTTCAAGATGCCGACGGCCCAACAGCTGTTCGTATCGTCCACCTCGATCGGTGCGACGAGCATGGTTGAGGTCATTCCAAACCCTAACCTGAAGCCGGAATTCGTTCGTAGCTATGAAGTTGGTCTGCGTGGCGAATTTAAGCGCGGCTATTTCAGTGCTTCCACATTCTATTCGGACTACAAGGACTTTATCCGTGGTCTGCAGCCCGTTCCGGGGGAAGCAGATAAATACACCTCCGACAATGTGGAAAGTGTGAAGGTCTGGGGTATTGAGTTCGGGGGCGAATACGAGGTCTACAACAACGTTTTCGCCAATGCGGCGCTTTCTTATATGCGTGGCGATCAGCGCGTGGATGCCGGTTCCGAGAAGACGCCGTTTGATGGTGCTTCGCCGCTGACCACGGTTCTTGGACTGCGATACATCATTCCAGACTGGAACCTTGAAACCGAGTTCATTGGAACTTTCGCATCTGGTGTAAAACGCCGCGCTGACGAAAATGCTTTCAAACCGTCAAGCTACACGGTGTTTGATGCCTATGCGAAATGGTCTCCAACCAAGCATATTGATGTGAATTTCGGTGTCGAGAACATTTTCGACAAGCGTTACTTCCCTAATACGCTGACGGGCTATGCCAACACGCCTGAGACGTCGTCGGTGGCGAATGTCAATCCGCTCGAAATGCAGGTTGCACCGGGCCGTACCTTCAAGGTGGGTGCAACGATGCGCTTCTGATCGTCATCGATGATCAACATGCCGGAGCGGTTGGAAAACGGCTCCGGCTTTCTCATGTCAGTATCGGTTGATTATGCTTATTGTTCTCAGACAGTTTTGGCAGCTACTCAAATATTGCAATGCAGGGCCGGGAAGGGTGCTCAGTTGGTCGCTGCTCGCCGTAATTTTCGCTTTGGAACTGGTGGGCATTTATACAGGTTTGTGGCTCATCAAATGGACAGCAGATTTTTATAATGCTCTGGAACAGCGAAATGTTGCGGGTGCCATAAATCAAGTCGGAATTTTCTGGCTTATCGTCCTCATCAACACATGTATTAGCCTCAGCGGCGAATACTTGCAGGGCACATTGAAAATCCGCTGGCGGCAGAAACTTACAGAGACCGTTATTTCCGCGTGGATGGCGAACAAAGCCTATTGGCATCTGGCAATCCGCAAGGAGGGACAGACACCAGATAATCCGGATCAGCGTATCGCCGAAGATTGCGAGCTGTTTGTCAAACATACCTTGATGGAAGGTATGGGGCTGATCACGACGATTATCGCGCTGTTTTCCTATATCATCGTGCTCTGGGGACTTTCCACTTATGCGCTGAGCTTCAGTGTTTTTGGCATTGATCTCACCATTCCACGTTACATGCTCTGGGCAGCCTTCCTGTATGTGTTCATCTCGTCATTCATGACGCATTTCTTTGGGCGGCGACTGAAAGCAACCTTCGTTCAGCAACAGAAGAAAGAAGCAGACTTTCGCTTCGCTATGGCGCATGTGCGGCAGCATGCCGGCGATATTGCCGTGATGAATGGTGAATCGCGTGAGAAGCAGATCCTGGCAGACAGGTTTTCCGCAGTGCGGCAAAACTGGTTCCGTCTGGTGGCGCGACAGGTACAATTGGGCTTGTTCACCTTCCCTTATCGTCATAGTATTTTTCGTATTCCTACATTTTTCGGCTTGCCAGCATATTTTGGAGGTGCATTGACCTTCGGTGGCCTTATGCAGCTTGGGCAAGCCTTTTCGCAAGTTTCTACAAATCTCTCTTGGTTCATTTTCAACTATAGAACGTTGGCTGAGCTTGTGTCGGCGGTTTCGCGCTTGTCGGGATTTATCACTGCCATCCAGAGCGTCGGCGACGAGGGCAGCGTCTCCATCGCCCAGCCCACACAACCATCGCTGCAATTGCGCGATGTTTCATTGAAAACGCCTGATGGGCAGAACCTCCTGAACATATCCGAGCTTGAAATCGAACGCGGCAAAACTGTGTGGCTGCGTGGCCGCTCAGGCCTTGGAAAGACGACATTGCTCCGTTTGATTGCGGGTGCCTGGCATTTTGCAGGTGGAACAATTCACCGACCTGATGCCTCAATGCTGGTGCTTTCGCAAAAGCCTTACATGCCAAACTCGGGTCTATATGATGCGGTTTCCTATCCGCTCCCAGCAGAGAACTTTGATCAGACTCAAATCGCTGAAGCACTTGAAAAGGTCGGGCTTTCGAAACTGTCGCCGCATGCGCGTTCAGACGAACATATCGCGCCGGGAACACTCTCTGGCGGTGAGATGCAAAGGCTGTCTCTTGCGCGGGCAATCCTGATTAAGCCTGACTGGCTGTTTCTCGATGAAGCCACCAGTGCACTGGACAAGATTGCCGAGGCCGAGTTGCTGGAGCTTTTGCGGAAGGAACTGCCCACTTCAACCATCGTCATTCTGGCTCATCACGAGCCTGCAAATCTTGTCATAGACAGCGTCATCGACCTTGAAACTTTTAGCACTACGCAAAAGCGGTCCGAGATGTCTGATCTCCAAACAGCATGAGGAAATTATGAGCGAACAACCAATCCGCGTAAAACTTCTGGCCGATGCGGCTGATGTTCTGGAGACGCTGCCCTCCATGGGAAAGCTCATGATCAACTCCAAAAGTGGCGGCGCGACACATGAGCGTATCGGTGTCGTGGAGCAGGTTGAGGTTCGTGACGGCTGGATTTACTTCTGCGGTAGCGAGCACCATTCGCGCATCGATCTTTCAGCAATTGCGTCGCTTATCGCTGATCGCAGCAGTGTGATGCAGGAAAAAGTCTATCCGCGTATCGACCTGCTTGCTGAAGATGAGAGTGTAATCGGCAGCGTGATCGGCTTTGATGGCGCGGAGCCGTTCGACCAAGCTCTGAATGGCTTTGCGTTCTTGGCTCTTCCACCCAAAGACAAAGATCGCAGCACTGGCAAAGCGCTGGAAGTCGGTGATGATGAACCCGGTTTGAAGCCTTTTGCGGCAGCTCAGCGCAATAAGGCCGAGATACGCGTCGCGCTCGAATTGCCTGCTTTCAAACAGGAGTGGAGCGGTGAGATGCCAGAGGTACGGCCATCCCGCGGTTTTATCAATGTGATGAAGCCTGATTTCCATCTACATCTCAAAGCGGGCCACGTTGCTTCGTGGCATGAGGTAGAAGAAGGGGATGAGTATCGCTTCTACGCTCTCAATGAGACAGGTCAGCAAACGGGTCTCGTCGTGTCGGGGAAAAAGGATGCGTTTCGATGAGCTTAGAGTCTTTATCGGTACAAGCCGGGCAATGGATTGATTCAAAATCGCCAGAAGTTCGCACGCATCAATCGATCATGCTTGAAATGGCCAAGAAGCGCGTTGTGCTTCTCGGCGAACAGCATGATCGGCACGATATTCATCGCTGGCAGGTGAATGTTTCTGCTTCTCTTCTTGCCCTTCGCGATGAGCTTGCCGTCGGCTTTGAGATGTTTCCGAGAAGAATTCAGCCAGTGCTTGATGAATGGGTGGCAGGCAAGCTTGAGGCCGAGCAGTTTCTGGAGAAAGCTGAATGGGGCAAGGTTTGGGGCTTTGATGCAGATCTTTACTGGCCGCTTTTCCACTTCTGCCGCGAGTTTCGCGTTAAAATGTTGGCGCTCAATTGTCGTCGCGACCTCGTAACTCGTGTAGGCAAAGAAGGCTGGGAAGCGATTGTGGAAGAAGATCGCGACGGTTTGACCCCGGCACGTCCTGCGAGCCTTGCGCATCGCGAACATCTTCTGCGTCTGACCAATGGCGGGCCGCCGGTCATGCAGGGAAAATCTGCTGACGCACCTGAGTTTGACCGCTTTGTCCGCGCCCAGCAGACATGGGATCGTGCCTTCGCCTGTAATATTGCGGCTTATCTCAATGAAAAGCCGGAAGCACTGGTTGTCGGTATCATCGGACGCGGGCATATGGAATATGGCTTTGGCACGCCCGATCAACTTGATGACCTTGGCATCAATCAGGTTGGTGTTCTCCTGACAGAAGATGTGGGGGATGCGGCATCGACGCTGAAAGTCGCGGAAATTCCGGCTATCGCTGATGCAGTTTTTGGGTTGGCCGATTCCTGATGGAATATTGCGACCATCATTGCTGGAGAGCATGGTTGTCGCTGACCATAAAACATCGAATGATTGAGAATTTGAGGATCATGAGAATGCAAGATCGTACCAGTTTCCGCCTTATCATGATGCTCGGTTCTGTACTGGCGGTGACGGCATACACCATGCCGTCAGTTGCGCAGACTGGACCGCGTGTTACAATGACGCCCGCCGCATCTGAAACCGCAGACGTGCCGTCCATTACCAATCAGGCAGAATGGCAGAATGCTGTCGTGCTTATTCTTCAACGCTATGGTCAGCTTTTGGCGCGCGAGCTTGCTCCTCTGGAGCTGGACGGTGTTTTCAAGCCGAAAATCAGCTTCTTTCTTTCTCCAGACGGTACTGTGTCGGATGTCAAACTTGTCGAAAGTTCGGGCGACGATCTGGTTGACGCGGCGGCTTTGAAAGTTCCGACTGCTGGTGCGGCCTTCCCACCCTACACTCCAGACATGGCGGGTGACAAACCTAAAAAGCTTATTGCCCCGTTCGAGGTTCGTCTCCACAAGCCCGAGCCAGAAACAACAAGCAATCCCGCGAAGGCGAAATAGGACTAAGCGACTTTCAGCTCTCCAATTGGCAGGCCGGTGTCAGTCATCTTGTTATCGACACCGTTTTCATCAAGAAACTGCTTCATTTCGGCATAGGTTTCAAACCATGCGCGGTTGTATTTATCGAACAGCGATTGATCCCAATAGTCTTCCAGACGAAATGGCTTTTCGCTGAAGACATCATAGCTCGGGATTTTGTAGGTTTCGGCAAACTCAGCCGTGCGGCTGTCATAGGTGAAATAGATAGACGGAATGCCATTGGCGAGCGCCATCAAGTTGCCATGCAGGCGATAGCCAAGGACTAGTTGCTGCTCACGCACGAGATTTTCGTAATCCGCCACGACATCGGAATAAAACATGCGATGGCGATAGAGGTTCTCGATATCGTCATCGAAATACCAGTCAGCCGTCCAGCGATGTGCTTTGAGTGCCGCTATCGCTTCTTCCTTCTGTTCGGGCGTTCCAAACACCAGTTTCTTCTCTTCAATCTCGCCCTGAGCCATTAATGTCACATCGAAGCGTCCAGCCATTGTGCGGATAAGATCGCGATGGCGGGTCAGATAATGCTCGATATCCTGTGCGTAGGCTGGCGAAACTTCGCGGCGGACCGTAACGCCGACCTGTTTCACATCTTCGAGCGGTGGCAGTTTGATGCGCAGATGTTGATTGTTGCGACGAAACGCGGTCGGACAGCCAATGATACGGACATTCTGAATGCCGATATCGTTGAGCACTTGCGCTGTATAAGCTCCGCGTACACCGACAGAAACAGCTGAATCGGAGATCATGCGCAACACGGCCTTCGTTTCTTCAGAAAGCTGGATTTCGCCGCGCACCGGCGCCTGCGCACCAACGCCAAAGGCAATAACAGGCAGTTTCAACCGCTGGAGCACCGGGATCGTGTCGCGCCAGTTCATATCTTTGTTGATGTAGTTCGAGCCGCGAAGGATCACATAATCATATTCTTCCCGCAGCTGATCAATCTTTTCGGGTGAGAAATTGGTGATCGGCAGCTCGGACGCCTTCTCGTAATTCATGAGTTTCAATGAGGATTCAAAAACGAAAGCATCGCCAATATTGTGATAGTGGTTGATGCTGCCCTGCACGTCAGTATGACGATACCAGCGGACATTGTCGTGATCGTACACTTCTCCTGCCGGGATCATGACGAGGGCGCGTGCCATAGGCTATTCCTTCTTTTATAAGTAAATGCAAACAAGCCAGGTTCAGCTTGCCTGAGAAAGTTCGGTTTCTGTGACCGCTGGTTTCAGTCTGCGAGGTTTGGCCTCGCGCAATTGGCTGTAAAGTTCGAGATGCGCGCTTGCACAATCGACATAATGAACCGGTTTGCGGATGGATTGGTGCAAGCGGTTCCAGATATTCTGATCGCTCAGCACTTCGGTGAAACGGTCAGCCAGATCTTCCGCACTGCGGACGCGGAAATGAAGACCATCCTCTCCATCGCGAATTTTTTCAGCCATGCCGCCAATGTTGGAGCAGATGACGGGTCGCCGATGATGCAGCGCTTCCTGAATGACGATGGGTGAGTTTTCCCACCAGATCGACGGCATAACTACCCAATCTACCGACTGCATGAGACGTGGCATTTCGGCATTCTGATAAGCGCCATAGAAGCGAACGCGCGGACCTGCCTCCTCAATCAGCTTCTGCATGCGTTCCTGAAAGGCTGGCGGTTGCTTTTCGAGATTGCCGCCAAAGATCATCAGGCGGGAATCCTCGCCCCAAACCTGTTCGGGGACGCGCGACACTGCATCGATAAGTACATCGATACCCTTGAATGGATTGATCTGTCCGAAGAATGCAAAGCGGCTGCGCCGCGGGTCAGGGCCGGTCAGTTCCCGCGGTGGCGTTGTCTGCGTGATTGCGATGCCATTTTCGATGACCGTCATCTTTTCGGGATTGATCCCCCATTCGCGATAGCGATTTGCCAGAAATTCACTGGGTGACACAAAAGCATCAGCGAGTTCCAGCATGCCGCGCACAAAGCGCTCGCGCTTCAAAAAGCGGGCAGGCGGTATCTGCGGAAAGCAGGCGTGGCAATCAATCGGAGAAGCTTCATTGCAGAGCTTTGATGTGCCCGCTTTCACCATCTGCCCGTCATTGTTGCAGATGGAAAGGAACTCGTGAAAAGTCACCAGAATGATGCGATCCGGCAAAGTCTCGCGGATGGCATAAAGCGTTTCGAGACCGAGACCGAGCACATGATGGAAGTGAACGATATCCGGGTCGAAATCGCGCACGAACCGCAAAAGATCGCGGCGGATTTCGTCGGTGTTCTTGTTGGACAGATAAAAGTGATCATATTCGTCGGCGTGAAACAGAATCTCGTCACTGGCACGCCGCATGCTCATCAGTGCTGTGGTGCCGTGGCGGGGGATAGGGTGGCTGGCTCGTGCCAGATAAACCGACTGCACGCCCGGTGTCGCATTCAATCCCTTGTGCAGATTGTAGGATGCGATTTCACCGCCGCCGAGTGAGATCGATGGGTGGGCATGGGAAATGACGAGAACACGGAGTTTTTCGCTCATGCGGGCTCCTCCAGCGCGACCTTGCGCTTGCCTGCAAGAATTGCAGACCAGCGTGCATCAAAAACCTGACGATCTATGCGCTCAATAAGCGCGATGGTGGATGCTTTATCCGTTACCGAAACGTCATCCGCGCCGAGCATCTGTGCGGAAGGCAGCCAATAGGAGCGCAGGCCGGATTGCTTGAGTTTCAAGCCGAGGTCGAGACCCTTTTCATGGGTGCCGAGATAACCGCGGGTAAAACCACCAGCGGTGAATAAAGCTTCGCGGGGCATGATGCAGCATTCGAAGGTTGCAGTTGCCACTTCCGTCAATTGCATGCCCGATATGGCATCAATCGGATAACCAGCATAGCGGCTGATAAGGGCGCGATCCGATTGCGGGCCTGCCACCCATGTTCCCGCCCAGCGGATCGAGTCATCTTCATAGGCAAGTGTCGGCGAAAGTACGCAATCCTTATGCGTTTCATAGGCGCTCACGAGTTTGTTGAGCCAGCCCGAACGGCGCGGCAACAAAGAGCCAGCGAGAAAGATGACCTGATCAGTGGAAACTGTTCGTGCGCCAACTTCAAACGCATCATAAAGATCTTCCGAGCCGTTGGCCGAAACCAGTCGGATACGTAGTCGATAAAAGTCAGCAAGCCGCCTGATCTGTACGCCGATACGGTCGATGATTTCGGTCGCAGCCGCAATCACAATTGGCGCGATCCGCGTTTCAGGATCAAGTGCCAGCAGAGCAAGCAGCGGTTCGATTTCTTCGACGCGTTCGTCAATACCAATGATAATAGCCGGGCCGATTGCATCCTCAAAGGGGCCAAGGTCAACCACACCGAATACTTCCGGCGCCGGACGGTTGACGCCGCGCAACAATGGCACGAGCTGCTGATCGACGATGTGGCGCAACGCCCATGCATTCGGATCGGTAGCACGCAGTTGCCGAACGATGGCATCGCGCGACGTTACACGGGTTGGGGTGAGCGGAAAGAATGCGCGGCGACCATCGCTGATTGCCAGTTCCAGATAGAAAGGAGACGTGCTGTCGCCTGCAAGCTCCGGCGCAAAAGCTACAAAACCATGGGCATGGCGGCTTGGATCAAGGCCCGCATTGAAGGGCGGATGATTGTCAAACTCGCGCGTCACATCGGAGCGGTCGATGCGCGTCCACGTCGTGTCGATCTGGATGTCGCCGCGATGGCGCCGAAGCCGCACGCTTTCAACGTGATTGTCGGGATCAAGCAGCCAGCCCGAGATCAATATGCCACTGCCTTCAACCCGAAAGACATTGTCGATGCCCATGCGAACGGGAAAAGGCAGGGCGGAGACGGTATCAGCACCATCGAAACGATTGGCGGCAGAACGCAGGCGCAGAAGAATATCGGTGGAACTGCGTACGCGCGGCAGGATAGCGCGGATATGGGCCGGTGTTTCGCGCGAGCCTGAGAGAAGTCTGCGATCATAAACTTCCGTAAAGCGCCAGCCGCGACGGCCGCGAAACAAAATACGCTCAATATCATTGGCCTCGACCGGCTCATTGGCGAGAAGAAGCCCGGCAAAGCCAGAGGCTTGTTCTTCAAGATCAGGGCGCGCAAAAACACTGATGGAGCATTCGGCGAGTGATGAGTTTTTACCGCTGATCAGAAGCCGTGTTACCGCAGGCGTTAAATCCTGCGCCCAGCCCTGGACGAAAATATCGCCTTCGTCGCTGCCGCCAATCAGTTCAATGCATCCATCCGAACGCGCACCCGCCTGCAGCAGAACGGTGATCGCGGACAGTTTTTTTCGACTGATCGGCCCCGATATCAAACCCTCAACGAGTTCATCGATGACGCCTGAAAGGCTCGGTCCGGATAAATCTCCGATCATCGCCACGAAATCCGGAACAGACGCCGAGCGCGATGCAAAATTATAGCGCGCAACCTTTGCCCGATGCTGGAACATGATGGTCTTGAGGATACCGCGACGCAACACATTCGTCGGCACGATGGCGACAAAGCCATGTGTTCCGGCGGGTGACGGTTCTTTCAAGGGCCAGGTTATGAGGTTCGTTTTCACGCTCATCGCCGGGTCGCCATTGAGAAACGCTGTAACCTGATCAGTGGTGGCACTTCCAATGCCGAGCACCAGGACGAGCGTGTCCTCAATCACGCACCCCACCACCATTTCGCCTTCCATGATCATGGGAGGGCGCTCGGTCGTGCGGCCATTTCTGGCTGCGGATTGTATATTCGGCCTTTCATCCTGTGTCATGCGGCGACCCTCAGGGCATGACGGCGAGTGTGAGGAGAGCGCCAGCGACAAAGCCGGTCAAGACGGCGGCGAGCACGAAGAGAACTTTGATGTCGCCGCTGCTCCGCTTGCGTACGTCTTCCATACGCTGTTCAAGACCGGCCACCACGCCGTCCATACGCATGATATGCACATCAAGCTCGGTCATGCGCTGGTGCAGGTCTGTGCGCAGGTTATCGACCGAACCGGCAATGTCGAGCAGGTCCGTGGGCGAAGCGTTGCCAGTGCTGTCGATGGTGGGGGCCGCGCGCTGCAGCGAACGCTGGTTCACCTGCAACTGACGCTGGGATGCCATCAGCATGTCGAGCTTGTCGAGGATGCGGGTCATCGGCGCTGCGATCAGCGCTTCGGCGGCCTGTTCATCGGGTTTTGGCACGCGCAGTTTCTGTTCTATGCCTGCTGCATTGGCGGCAACCACGACCAGTTCGCCTGCGCGAGCGACTGCAAATTGCGGCAGCATCACCTCAAACGCATGCATGCCGTCGCCGATGCCATTGCGCTTCAGATCGGGTCTGTCCTTATCTGCAGGCGCTTCGGCAATTGGCTTGTCATCGAGCAGAACGCGAATAATGAGCCGCTCTGTCGGGTAGGAAGGATCGAACGCCCAGCCGTAAAGGCGGCCTTCTTCGATGGCGTCAACGCGTCCTTTCATGGCTTCAGCCCTTTGAGGTGTCGGCGAAGCGCTCTGCGCTTCAGCCGGCTTTTGTGCCCCCTCGGATGGAATTTTGGTCGCGATGTTCATGATCTACCTCTTATGCTGCCTCGACACGAGCCGCGCGCAATGACCCGATCATGTCGAGATAGCGGGCTGCTGTGGTGTCGATGGTGTCCGGGTGTCGTGCGTTTTCGCCAAGCGATTGGCGCAGGTCCGGGTTTTCCGCCATGCGTCGCATTGCTTGAGCAAGCGCCAGCGGATCATTGGGCGGAACGGTGAGGCCATTGATGCCATCAGTGATCATTTCGGCCATTCCGCCAATATTGCTGCAAATGACAGGGCGGTTCTGCCCCTGTGCTTCCTGAATGACGAGCGGCGCATTCTCCCACCAGATCGAAGGCATGATTGCGCAATCGACAGACTGGATGAGTTGAGCGATGTCTTCGCGGCGATAAGCGCCGCGACGCTGCACGACCGGCCATGTATTCGTAAAAAGCTGGTCGATTTCGTTGACAAAGCTTTCGCTCTGAAAAGGTGCTGCTCCGTGAACACGCAGCTCGAAATCAAAGCCTTCGGAAATGAGTTGTTGGGCCGCCTCAAGCAGGACTGTTGCGCCCTTCCATGGATTGAGATTGCCGAAATAGCCGAAGGTTGGCTTTGTCCGTTCCTGCTGTCGAAATTCGACTGCTGGCCGTTCGGGCTGCCCATTGGGAATGACCTCAATGCGATCTTCTGCAAGGCCCCATTCGACATAGCGTTGTTTGAGAAATTCGCTCGGTGAGACAAAGGCATCGACGGCGCTGAGCAGCGATTTGATGTGCCTTTCACGCAATACGAATTTATCGAGCGCAATGTCTTTGAAGCAGGCATGGCAACGGTCAGGGCTTGCACCATAGCAAAGTTCCTTGCCGGTGGTGCGAACCATCAGGCCGTCATGGTGGCAGATGGGATAATAATCATGCAGTGTCAGGACGATGCGGCAATCGGGCAGTGTGCGGCGCACGATATGTGGGAATTCTGCGCCCAAAAGCAACAGATGATGCAGATGCACGACATCGGGCCTGAAATCGCGCAGCAGTTCGACGATATCCGGCACAATGCCGTAAAGATCGATCTGGCTCATATAGAAGCGATCAAAGTGCCCCGACCACAGCAGAATTTCGTCGCCGCCATTGCCGATGCTCTGGAAGCTTGTGCCGGGACGTGCTTCACGATGCACCTTGTTGGTAGCACCCATGAACATCGCTTCGCATCCCGCGCGCTGGTAGGCACGAAACAGGTCATGGGCGAAAATTTCCGTTCCGCCCGGATGAAGCGATGGATGATTATGAGCTGCAATGAGCACACGAGGAGCCATCAGGCGACACCTCCGCGCGAAGCGATGAAGATATCCTGATAATGATCGGCATTGATGCCACGCCAATGACCGAAGGATTTGGTCTCAAGTTCCAGCCTGGCGCCTGCAAGAGCACGGTCGAGAAATCCGTTCTCAAAACCAACAGCTGCAAGGGGTGGAAGTTCCGGCACAAACCAGCATGGCCCGGCTCCATGACGTTCAAAGGCGAGGCGCTTGTCGCGTTTGCCAAAGCGGTCGCGGGCTGCAACATCATCAACAACAAATGCTGTCATGAAGAGTTTTCCGCCCGGTGCAAGCACGCGTGATACCTGCTCAAGATAGGTCTTCACTTCATCCGATGGCAGATGCGTGACCACAGACGTCATGATGACAAAGTCAAAGCTTTTGTCGGCAAAGGGAAGTGTCAGGCTCAAGCCGTTCACAGTGCCTTTCGGATTGTAGAGGTCATGCGCGATATCAATATGACGGAATTCGAAATTCGGGTAACGCGCGGTGATATTCTGTCGGCACCAATTGACGCCGCCTGATACCGGATCGATACCGGCATAGCGCGCTTTCGCCATATCGAGATATTGTGTCAGCGGCACCGCCATGCGGCCAATGCCCGATCCAATATCAAGCACGCGTGCATCGGGTTTCAGGCCGCCTTTGCGGATGAAATGGCCGAGAAACTCAGCGCCAACCGCACGATAATCTCCATCGCCGACAAAAACGCTGTTCGGGTCGGGCGAAGGCAGAAAGCGGTTCTTCAAAACAGATTGTGTCAGCCAGTCAATCTGTTCTTCGGGTATTGCTGGTTTGGCTTTAAGTTCTGGCTGTTTCAGCATTACCACTTCGGTCAAGCGGCGCTCCTTTCAGATTTGGCCACGATCACATTCGAAGGAGCCATCATTGGGTTCTCTTCTTGGGGTGGCGTCATCAGTTCTGTGATTTCTTCATCCCAGCGCTGCGTGTGCAGCCAGGAATTATATTGGCTGGCGAGACCGCGCATATAATCCGCACTGCGGCGGATTGAGCGGCGCTCGAAATGGTAAAGGGCGACATCTGGTTCGTAGAATATCTGGAAGCCAAGCTGGCGGATCTTCAGACACAGATCGCTGTCTTCGTAGTCACCGATGACATAATCCTCGCTATAGCCGCCCACGAGATCGAAGATATCCTTGCGGGTGATCAGGCATGCGCCGGTGACACCCGGAACGTCGCGGGCACGGCGCGCCGGTGCGTAATTACCGGGCATGCCCTTGTGATAATGATGGTTAAGCCAGATACCCTGACGATCACGGGCGAAATAGAGCCCGGCATGTTGCAGAGAGCCATCTTCGAACAGAAGACGCGGTCCGATCGCGCCAAGCTTCGGTTCATCAAACAAGGGCTGGATGAGCTGCTGCAACCAGCCATGTTCAGACGGCACCACATCGGAGTTCAGCATGACGATGGTGGCGCCGGTTGCAAGGCTTGCACCCGCATTGCAGGCGCGGGCATAACCGCTATTGCGGTTCATGATCGCGAGCTTGAAGGGCATATCATGAAGGATGTGCAGGCCACCCAGCATATGCTCTGTGTCGTCCTGAATTTCAGGAGAATCGAGCACGAAGATGAACTCGGCGTTTTCCATCAGCCAGGGATCGGTTGCCATTGATGAGAACTGAAACCGCAGAAAATCGAGATTGCGATAAAGTGGGATGACGATGGAAGCGAGCGGAGAGGCGGGCGTCTCTCCAAACTCTTTGATCTCAGAAATTCGCACTGTCGCGCCGAGCTTCTTTTCAACTTCTGTCAGGGCTGGAGCCAATATTTGCTCAAACACATGCGGCCGCGCTTGCTGTGGCGGAACAGATCGTAAGATTCGCATGCGTTGCGCGGATGGTTCAAAAGGTTGCGGCGCTGGCACCAGAGGTGCTGTTGTGCCGGACGAAAGGCGCATCTGAAACCGCGGCTGTAGTAGCGGTCCGAGGTTTTTTGCCGATGGCAGCCAGGCAACAAAACCCGTTACATCTTGCTGTGGCGTATCTTCACGCTTTGCGACCTTGCCTGCAAATTTATGAAAATGCGGCTTCAGGGAAACTGCGCTGCCACTTTCGGGCAGATGCTCGATATCAGCAAGCAAATTGGCAGGATCGTGCATCCAGCCACCAACGATCAGCCCGCCATCCAGTGCCAGTGCGAGGTCGATTTCGGCTGCCGGATGGGTGGCTGATTGTGCGATTTGACGAACGGGGAGCGGAGAGCGTGTCTGCAAATCAATCGCCACGGCAGTGCCTGCAGCACTGAGTTTTCCCAATTGGCGAACAAGGAACTCGCGTAAATCGCCATTTCCCTGCCATTTGCTCCACCATTTGGCGAAGTCCGTCTGTTCAGGTGAGCGCGCCGCCAGTTTGCGGACAGCGACGCCTTTTTGACCGGCTAAGATTAGTAACAGGGAAGATGGCAGATCCTGCGGGGCTTCCACCAGCAAGTGGCACGGTTGCCACGCGTTGCGCGCTTGCTTGCCTGCGACGAAACGCGGAGGGATCACCATCACACTGCCCGGTGTGACGCCGTAAATAGCTGAAACGTCGCCGAGCATCGGATCGACGGCGGTCTCCAGCAGATGATGGCCTTGAACGGGTTCGCCGCAATATTGCGCTTCACGCGGTTCTGGTGTTAACGCGAAAGTCAGATCACGCACGAGGGATGCAAATGTCTGATTGCGCGAGAGCCTGAATGTGCTGCGCCATGTCGTGAGGATATTGGTCAGAAGCTTGATATGACCGGGCAAAGTGAGATCGCTGACGACGTGATGCACGTCGAAAGCCGCAAGTTCGTTCGCCGGATAAAGGATTGCTTGCGCCGTAGGTCCGAGTGAGCCTGCGGACAGCGATAATTCGATTGGTTCGATGCCGGTCCGCATGGCCCAGAACATGCGCACGCCACCACTTTCGAGCGGAATGCTGATGCTGAGCAGGGGGACGGGCTGGACAGGCATGTCCAGCGTGCATTTGGTCGTTGAGCGAGCCGGGCCGGGAATATCCCAGATGACCACAGCCACATCGGCGCAAAGACGGCAAATGGAGAGGTTCTCAGTTTTGCTTTCAGTGTCCGCCGAATGGTCGAGGTTCAATGTGAGCGCCCTTTCATTCTTGTTGGAAATGCAAACCCGGACGCATTGCTAAGCAGAATGCGGCAGGCCAAAGATTGAGGTCAAAAGGCAGTTGAAGAAGGAACGTGCCCGACGGGAGGATGTCGGGCACGCACTCAATCGTTCAATCAGTGAACAGTGAAGTACTGGTCGGGATGGGCCGTTACGTCGTCTGCACTGGTATTCACGAGGGTAACGGTGTCGCCGTTGCCGAGGTCGACAACAACATTTCCACCAACCTGCGTGACACGATCTGCAAGGTCATCCGCCGAATTGACATCAAGGCCGTTAATGCCCTGCTGAATCTGGAGGATGTCTTCACCTGGGTTGAAATCAAGGATGACGTCGTTTCCGCCGCCGCCATTGAACAAGAAGACGTCACTACCGGCACCGCCGATAAGGATGTCATCGCCGGCGCCGCCATCGAGGATGTCATTGCCGTTTCCACCTTGCAGGATATCGTTCCCATCGCCGCCAAAGAGAAGGTCTGAGCCATTGCCGCCCTGGAGAACATCGTCTCCAGCGCCGCCAAACAGCACATCGTTCCCATTGCCGCCGCTTAGGACGTCGTTTCCTGCATCACCGAACAGAACGTCATTTCCATTTCCGCCGAAAAGGAGGTCATCACCGTTTCCGCCGAAAAGGATGTCATTCCCGTTATCGCCGAAGATGGTGTCATTGCCATCACCTCCGAATACGAGATCATCACCGCCATGAGCGCGGATGAAATCGTCAAAGCGGGAACCGAACAACACGTCGTCGTAGGCGCCGCCTTCTAAAGTGGCCATCTGCTTCTCCTTGTGTTCCTGTATGGGGTGTTCCTGTATGGATTTACAAAAAGGCCGGAAAATGGTCCGACCATTATGCTTGTAGTAGTCTGCGCCGCATCAATTACAATTGCAACATTATTAGTTGGTATAAATTTGGCAGCAATAAGTAACAAATTATTACGAATAATTTATATTACAGTTTTATAAACAGAAATATAATATATATTTATAATCATTATAATTTCTATTTAAATTTTATTTGACTGCAAATTAATTCCAAATTTGAAACATCGCCCATGAGAAATAATAATTAATATATTTCAATGGTATGGCAGCAGGCACATCGTGCCTCGCGTTAAATGAACCTGTTGGAGAATTTCAACCTATGGATGATCTATATTGCGAAATACTCTTTCTGGCAGGCTACTGATCTGAAGCTCAAATCAGTAGCCTGGTTGAAGTTAGTCTTCGCGGAAGGCCCTGTTGAGGCTGTCTGTAATAGGCGAAACGAGGTAGTCGATTGCTCTGCGTTCTTTGTGAACGATGATGATTTCAGCAGGCATCCCCGGATAAAGCCTTGCCGTTGGATTGGCGGCGATTGCTTCGGGTGTAATCTCGGCGCGCGCCACGAAATAGGCTGAATCTGTCTTTTCATCGAGCGATTGATCGGCCGCAATATAGGTAAGCCTGCCATCCAGAGGTGGCATTGAGCGCTGATTATATGCGGTTAGCCGAATTTGTGCGCCTGCTCCCACCGAGATGCTGTCGATATCTCGTGGGCTTATTTTCATTTCGACGACCATTGGTTCGTTTTCAGGCACGATATCCATAATCGGTTCGCCCGGAGCTACAACGCCACCCGGTGTGCGCAGCCTGATATTGGCGACAATGCCTTGCTGTGGGGATCGAACTTCGACACGGCGCATGACATCCCTGGCTGCAACGATCCTCTCTTGCACGTCTGAAAGCTCGACCTGACTTGAGGTGATTTCGCCGGCAATTTCTGACTGCAGGTCGCTCTCGATGCCAGTGAGTGCAAATTCTGCACCGGCTTTTGCCTGTCCGGCTTTGGCCTTGTCACCAGCATATTCGCCGCGATCACCTGCAAGCTGGCTCAAGCGTGTATCGATTTCAGTGAGCTTCGACTTTTGAGCGAAGCCTTTTTCAACAAGGCTTGCAATCGCCCGACGCTGTTCGCTGATCAGCTCAATCTGACGATCTGTGGCGGCAATCTGCGAGGTCGAGGCCTTCTCCTGTTCGGTATATTGCTCAATGGTTTTTTGTTGAATGTCGATTTTGCTCAGCTTCTGAGCAAGGCGCTTTTGAAAGAAGATATTCTCGGCTCGTATTGCGTTTTCCGCATTTTCCCCACCCTCGGAAAACTGGTCCGGAAAGGTGATTTCCTTGTCGCCCGATTGTTCGGCCCGAAGGCGTGCGAGCTTGGCAATCAGTCCAATACGACGGCTTTCCAGCGATTGCAGTTCGGAGCGTGCTTTGGTTGCATCAAGCTGGAGCAGCGGCTGGTTAACGGTAACGATGTCGCCTTCCTGCACCAGCAATCGATCGAGAATTCCGCCTTCGAGATGGCTGATCGTCTTGCGCTTGGAATCAACGATTACCGTGCCAAGCGCTACTGCGGCACTGCCGAGATTTGCCGAATAAGCCCAGGCGAAGAAGCCGCCAAAAGCAACGCCTATCGTGGCAAGGCCTGCAATGATGAGACTCCGCAAGGGTGATTTGGAATCTTCCTGTTCAATGTCATGTGCCCATTCAGGCTTTACGGAACCAAATCGGGTGAGCGACTTGTGATCGGATGATTCTGCACGCGGCGCGAGCAGGCTGGAAACACGACGCGGAATAACGGACTTGCCTATCATGCGCTTGCCGCTCCCATTTGAGGGCCAGTACCGGCCGGAGTGAGTGAGGAGACCACGTCCGTTCGTGGACCGAACTGCGTGATGCGCCCATTGTCGAGCACGAGAAGCTTGTCTGCGACCTGCATGATAGATGGGCGATGTGCAATCATGATGACGATAGCTCCATCGTCGCGCGCATGTTCGATGGCGCGCATCAACGCACGTTCACCGACCGCATCGAGATTGGAATTCGGCTCATCTAAAACGATCAGTCGGGGTCGATTGTAAAGGCAGCGTGCCAGTCCGATGCGCTGACGCTGACCGCCTGAGAGTGTCAAGCGACCATCGCCAACCGGGGTGTCATAACCGAGCGGCATTCGCCCGATCATTTCATGCACATCGGCAAGGCGCGCTGCTTCGAGAACCCGTTGCGGATCGCTGTCGCCCATGCGTGCGATATTGTCCTTGATCGTTCCGTCCAGCAGAGAAACCGATTGCGGAAGATAGCCAGCAATCTCGCCGAATGAGCCTCGTTCCCAGAGATAGACATTGTTGCCGTCCAGAAAGACGCCGCCTGAGGTTGGTTTGACGATACCGATCAGCAGTCGTGCCAAGGTGGATTTGCCCGCAGCAGAAGGCCCAACGATCCCGAGAACCTCGCCGGGCGAAATGGCGAAAGAAATCCCCTTGATGATCGGCACATCGACGCCGGGGGCGGCATAAATCAGCTTGTCGACGACCAGATCGCCGTTGGGGCGCGGGGTTGGCATGGTCTGACGGACAGCAAGATTTTCGGAAAGCAACGACTGAACACGTTTCCAGCTTGCGATTGCGCTCACCCATTGGCGCCAGTTTTCGACAATGCGGTCGAAAGGCATCAGCAAGCGGCCAATGATGATACTGGTTGCGATCATTGCGCCAGCCGTGATTTCCTGCTGCATGGCGAGAAGTGTGCCAGCTCCAAGTGAGCCGATCTGGACAATGAAACGTGCGGTTCGTGCGATGGACGACATGGCGCGGGCGCGTGTTCCGCCGAGATCAAGCACGTCAAGCGCCTGTACCTGCATCGTACGCCAGCGCCGGGCCAGTGCGGGAAGCATGCCCATAGCTTCAATCGCTTCCGCATGTCGCAGACTGCTGCCGATTTTTGCAACAGCTTCGACATTGGCCTGATTGGCTTCCTGAATGAGATTGCGGGTCAGAAGATCGGTCAACACGCCACAAGCTACCAGGATGATCACTGCAACAAGCCCGATCAGACCGAGCATCGGATGCAACATGAACAGCACACCAAGGAAGATTGGTGACCAGGCAGCGTCGAGCGGCGCATTGATTGCAGGCGAGGTCAGAAAGCTGCGCAGTTCCGTCAGATCGCGCAGTGTCTGGGTCGCTTTTGGCAGTCCCTGATTGACGGAAGCCTGAACGGCTGCGGTGAGAACTGCGAGGTTTAGCCGGCGAACCAATGCACTGCCCATGGCCTGAAATGACAGGGCCCGGATGTATTCCAGCACACCAAACACCAGCATGGCCCCGATCGCAAGAATCGTCAGCATGGTCAGTGTGTCCATGCTTCGGCTGTTCAACACCCTATCATGCACCTGCAACATATAGAGGGGCACAGTGAGTTGTAGCAAATTGATACAGGCACTCAAAAGCACTGCATAAAGAAGACCTGACAGGAAAACGCGCCGGGCCTTGAAAATAAGGCTTTTGGACGTAGTTACAGAATCGTCTGGCCTTTTTTTATCCGCTGGGCTCTTGCCAATTGGATTGTTTTCGCGAGTATCATTCATACGCGATCTGCCTTGTAATGGTCACAGGTGGCGGATATCCCTAAAAAGTGTGGTCTAGTTCTCAAGTTCAGTAAAGTAATACTGCAGAGAATGTGACAGAAAAAAGTTTTTGCGGCGGGGAAATGCGAAAGGAGACAAATAAATATAACTGCAAATTTCTTCAAAATTTGAAGTAAAATTGAAAAATGGAGAGCAAGAGATGCAAAAACTTCTGCACGAGGGAGTGGAAGTCGAAACATCAGTTGATGGATTTACTTCCGTTGACTTTCCTGAAGTTACCGCCGAAAAACAGGAACGCAGACATCCAGTCCATACTGTCGTAATTACGCATTTCGAACTGGCGCGGATGATAGAGCGAGTGAACCGCCGCTTTGTAAGCCTTCTGAAAACGGAGCTTACCAAGTTAGGCGTGGAAGACATCGGGCCTGCTCAGACATTGGTTCTGATGGCTATTGGTGATGTCGAGCTCACTGTGGGTGAACTACTGGATCGCGGGCATTATGTCGGATCCAACATTTCCTATTATCTTAAACAACTTACGGATGGCGGATATGTCGATCGTGTTGCCTCTCAGAGGGACAAACGATCAGCGCGAATTCGCCTGACGGACAAGGGTGAACGGCTGTGCACAAGCTTGCGAAATGCGAGCAGAACCTACAGCCATGTGCTTGCCCGTGATGACGATGATCTCCGAAATCTGGAGATTGCTTACCAGACCTTGCACCGGCTTGAGCTCGTGTGGGGCAATGCTGCTCGTTATGGCATCTGATGCATAGCGGCAGGTTTTTGGCCAATAACCGGACACATTTTGTGACATGCGTATAGCTTTTGTGCACAGGCGCGGTTTTGGTCAGTTTGCTGCGTTGGCCGAGCATCTGGCTACCAGTGGACATGATGTCAGCCTGATTTGCGAGACAGTGGACCGTCGCCTCCCAGCGGTCCGCGTCATCCGCCACCGAGTAGAATCTGCGCCTCGCACCAAAGGTGCGATGGCCAGATATCTGGAGGTGCCCGATCATCACACAAGGATCGGGCATCGGGTGGCTGAAACATTTGAAACCATGGCACAGCATGGACAAGCGCCTGACATTGTAATCGGTCACATAGGTTGGGGCAGTATGATGTTCGTCAAAGATGTACTGCCCACAACGCCCGCACTGGGCTATTGCGAGTTCTTCTATCGTGCTCACGGTGCCGATGTCGGTTTTGCACCGGATGACCGGCCAGATGCCGAAACGCGCAAGCGGCTGCGTCTTCGCAATATGGCTCAACTGGTGACACTTGATGGTATGGATGGCGGTTTCAGCCCGACACATTGGCAGAAGAGCCTTTATCCAAAAGCCGTTCAAAACCGGATTGCTGTTGTGCATGAAGGCGTCGATACAAAGCTGTTCTATCCAGACAAGCATGCTTCAATCCTGTTGCCAGACGGGCGGACGTTGAAGGCAGGTTCTTCACGCGTCATCACCTTCGTCGCTCGTGATCTCGAACCCTACAGAGGATTTCCGCAAGCGCTTGAGGCTGCAGCAAAGGTTATCCGGCAAAATGACGATGCGATCTTCGTTTTCGTTGGTGGCGATGGCGTAAGCTACGGCACGCCACCGCCCGGAGGCGGCTCATGGCGGGAGCATCTGCTGAGCAAGATGGATTTGCCACCTGATCGAGCTGATCGCATTGTGTTTCCCGGCACCGTGTCCCATGCGCAATTGCGCAAACTCTACCAGATATCCACTGCACATATTTATCTGACATATCCGTTTGTTCTGTCGTGGTCTGTGGTGGAAGCCATGGCCTGTGGGGCACTCATTATCGGCTCGGACACACCGCCGGTGCGTGAAGTCATCCGGTCGGGTCAGAACGGTCTGCTTGTGCCTTTCTATGATACGGATGTGCTGGCAGAAACTATTCTGAATGTCCTCAGAGATCCTGATGCTTGCCTTCAGATGCGCGCAGCGGCACGCAGAACGGTCGAAAAACGCTTTCGGTTGTCGGAATGTTTACAGCAGCAAAAAACCTTGATCGATGCAGTATTGAACGGCAGATAAGTAGTATGTGGCGACAATCGGGCATACAAGGCCTGATGATATAATATAAAAGCCCGTATTTCTGCGTGTTTATGGCATATATCCAATATGCATTCATATTGTTTCAAATTTTGAATTAAACCAGTTCCAAATATTCGTAATATTATCATATAGTCTTCGTTATATTACTGTTGACAATACATGGTCTGTATTTTCTGATTGTGCATAGAAGCCGAACCTCCCAAGTTGGCTCTTACACAATGGATGACTATGTTGAGCACACCACTTCCTGCGATCTCGGCGCGGAAAGCCCGCCGTTATGCCATTGCTTCGATGCGTGATCGTGAAGCGCTGGAATCGACTGCTCTTGGCGCATTGACTACTTTTGTCGAAAATGACGGCAAGTTGCTGCGGATGGCGAACACGTTTCCCCTTGTTGCTGTCGCGGCCTCTGATGAAGGTGCAAAAGATCTGAGTTCCGTCTTGCAGCAGCTCTACCGGATGCGCACCATTCCTGAGGTGCCTGTCATACGTGTTGATGAGGCATCACCGGAAAGCATTCCTTTGCTGGTTTCGCAATTGCTTGAGAGCAGCCTTGATCGTCTCGTCAGCCATGTCAGCAAAGTTCATACCGAGCTTGCCATGTTGCGGCGTGAGCGCGAAACGATGTTCGAGAATTACCGGGCCATCGAAGATGCATTTCACGCGCGCAACTGGGACTCTTCGACAGAGCTTTTCTCTCATGCGCCTTTGGTTGATCCGAAGGATGAGGGCTTTGCCAAGTTGCTGCGCGAATCGGAAATTGAACAGCTGTTTCCGGTTTCGAGCTATGCCGTCTCCGGCTTTGCACTCCATTTTCGTGATCTGCCCGCCAATCGCAACGGTCAGTTGATCGTAACGCTCGACTATCTTGAAAATGGCGAGGGCATTGCCGAATGGCTCGTACCTTATGCCACGCTACATTCAGAATGGAATTTCTTCTCGCTGCCTAAGGCTTGCGATGGTAGCCACCGTACCCTGCGTCTGCGCATTTCGGCGACCGGCGGTGTGCCACCAGAACTCTCGTTGGGCAATGTGATTGCCAATGAACGCTATGCGGCACGTGCCCGCATCCCGCATGGCGATCTTGATATGCGTCCGCTGGCACTTCGTATTTTTACGGGGCTTCCGGGCGTTCGGCCAGCATCATTGCCCAACGCAATCGTGCCGACCTCGCTCATCAATGGCCGCAAGGTCGATGATTATCGCATGCCCATCGAGCTGCTGCGCAATGTGGCCAATGTATCCGTTACCCCACTTACACCGGATTTTCCGACTGTGCGGTTTCTGGAGCATGAAGATGCCATCGGTTGCCATCCGCTCGAGGAGGGCATTACCGCAGCGGCGATCCGCAGGGTCGTAGCACCTGGAACAGTGCGTATTTCCGCGCGTGCAGTCATTGATCATCCGGAAGGCCAGCCCTGTGTGGCGGGGCTGCTGCTGGTCAACCTTGCTTCCGATGTGAAAGAGGAAATCGACGCGATTTCCAGTCTTGATCGCCGCCGCCAGCAGGTCCTGTTCAGTGGCTGGTCGGAAGTGGCACCCAACCGTCCGATTGATATCAACTTCATGCTTGAAGAGCCGATTGATCGAACGATGGATTTGATCGTGCTGAGCAAGGCTGCAGGAGATTCTGTCGACTTCTCCTGGCTGAAAATCTTCAATTTCCGTCTCGTGAAACATGTTGAAGCCCGCCCTGTTCAGACAATAGTCAAAGAGGTTGCGAATGTACGATAGGTCCAGGGATTTGATCGTTGTCGCAATGCCGCTTTACGGCCACGCGGCACTCGCACTTGAGGCGCTGGAAACTCTTCTGGCATCGGAAACGGTATTCCGCACACAGATCGTGGTTTCGGTGGATGGAGATCCACGCCGCGAGGTCTTTGATAGCCTCGCGCTTTATGCGGCAGCGCATCCCAATATCCACGTTATCTTCGGAGAGAATGCTGGTCCGGGGGGCGCTCGCAATCGTGCTGTCGACTATATTCTCGAAGAGATGCCGGATGTTAAAGCGGTCTATTTCGTGGATGCCGACAATCGGGTGCAGCCGCACACCATCGATACGCTTTATCGTAAGCTTCTGGCGTCGAATGCGGGCTGGGTCTACACCAATATCGACACTTTCTCGGTCAACTGGCGTGCGCATTATGGCGACAGCTATTCGCGCCTGATCCACTGCATCACCGACAATATCTGCGATACCGGATCGATGATCTCGGCGGAGGTTTTCAGAAGCGGTGTACGCTTTGACGATGATCGCCAAAACGGATTCGAGGATTGGGAATTCTGGCTTTCTGCCATTGAGGCGGGCTTTGTCGGGACACCTTGCCACGATACCGGATTTGAATATCGTCTGCGCGCCGAGAGCCGCTTCAAGGAAGCTAATCGCGACCGTTCAGGCTCAATCAACTTTCTGCGCAAACGGCACAAAGCATTGTTTCGCCGTCCGACGCTCGTGGGCTTTGAGCACGAGGAATGCCCGCGCTACGGTGTGATCCGCGCAGGTGAAGGGACTGTCAGTCTTTTCAGCGATCTCAGCCTTGGTACGAGTGATCTCAAGTTTGATGACGCAATTCGCGCCTTCTGGGGCAGTGTTTCCGAACCAGACAATTTTCACTTCCCACCGTTTCTGGCCTCCTCGAACACGGAGACCTTGAAGCTTCTGGCGCGCTCGCGATTGCTGCCAAATATTTTATCGCGACTGGAGAAACTGGCCGAGGAGGCCAATATCGTTTTCGTCGAACTAATCAATGTCGAGGACGAGCGGCGCATCGATACAGAAATCATGCCATCAGGTGCGCGGCAGGCACCTGCCGATCTGATTTTTGTTTCAACGCGGCTCATGCGCGAGATTATCGAAAACGATGCTTTGAGCTGGTTTGCCTCGCTCGGCACGCAGCAATTGTGGCCGACATCCGCGCGCATGAAGGTGCGGTTCCCGTTTCCACGCGTGCGTCAACGCAGAGCTTTGTCACGGCCTGAACAATCGATGCTCAATCTGGTGACGTCGATTGCCACAAGCCCGCTCAAGCAAAGTGCAGCCATGCGCTGGACATGGCGCCCACGTCGTCTGCCCGCTCTTTGTGAAATGTATCAGGTGCTGCGCAACGAACTTGGCGGCGGGCCGGTGCTGCCGCTTGCGCATAATGCAGCAAGGAAAAAGACAGCAGCCGTTCTGGTGCCGAACGCTTCCTTCGGGGGGGCCGAAAAGGTCGCCTATGCCGCCGGTCGCGAGTTGAAGAACCAGGGTTTTGAAACCCACCTTTTTGTGCTCGGCAATGAACGCATGGATGTGTTGGACGAGTTCGACCAGTCCTTCGACTACCTGCATTTCTGGAAAGATGGCATTCCGGCATGGGGCGATACCAATCGCTTTTTGGGACAGGATTTTATCACAGACGATCATCCGCTTGATTGGGGCATTCTGCGCGGCCAGCTTTCAGGCTTTGATCTGGTGGTGAACAATCACGTGATGGCAGCGCATCCTCTGATGGGCAAGCTTCGCTCCGAAGGCACAAGAACTGCCTGTTATCTTCATGTGGTGGACGAAACGGTTTTCCGCCGTCAGGCAGGGCAACCCTATGCGGCGATTGCCTTTGAACACGCCTATGACGCTTTTCTCACCTGTTCGGACCAGCTCAAAATCTATCTGCACAGCTTTGGTGTGCCGTTCGAGAAGGTGTTTTCGGTGCCCAATGGTGCAAGCTTCTCCATTGATGCGAAGCTGCGTGCGCAAGTCACATCGGCGCGCAAGGAAGAGCGCAAGGGTAAGCCGATACGCATGCTCTATATGGGTCGCCTTGATCGCCAGAAAGGTATCGACCGTCTGCATGATGCGATTGTGAAGCTGAAAGAACAAGGCATCCCGTTTGAGGCGCAGGCCATCGGTGGCGAAATTCTCTCTGACGATCCAAGTGCCTCATGGATGACACGTCTCAAGGATGCAGGTGTGAAGGTTTCACCACCGGTTTTCGACGGCAGAGACATCGCGAACCATCTCGCATGGGCTGATGTTCTCTTGATGCCGTCGCGATGGGAAGGCGCGCCTTTGATGATCGCTGAAGCGCAACAACTCGGCTGTGTGCCGGTTGCAACTGCGGTGGGTGCTGTCGATGAACTCATCAATCATGGTCGCGACGGTATTCTCATACGCAATGGCAATGATGCGCAGATCGTGGCCGATATGACCCGCATCCTGACCATCCTTGCGCAGGACCGTGAGGCTTTGAAGCGAACTGCGGAGGGTGCACTCGCTTCGGCAGCGCATCGCACATGGTCTTCCGCATTTTCCGAATTCACGGACTGGGCCAATGAAATCAGCCCGGTTTACCCGCAATCCCGGCCCTCCCAGCCGGAGACACCCAATGATGCACGCTCTGTCGCCATCCTCCCAGGTCGCGCAGTTGCCTAAGTGCATTTAATTGAAATTCAGAAAGGCCGCCTCATGAGCAAGAGCCCACGTATTCTTGTCACCGGTATTCCAAGCTATCTGACGCGTTTTATTCAGCGCGCGGACAAGGCGCAAATTTACTATTCCGAAAAGCAGCCGAACTCGGAGCCAAAGGATAAGTTTATTCAGGAGCTGAAAAACATCAGCAATACTGGAAATTATCTGATCGGCGAGGGTGCGATGACAGCCCTTCTGCCATCGGCGAAGCATGTTCCCTTCTGGCACCTGTATAATTGTGTCAACAACGGCACCGGCATGGAGGAGATCAACAAGGAATTCGATATCTGCGTCTTCACCTGCGCCAATCTCTTGCGCAAGGGCTTGTCTGCGGATGCGGAAGCGCTTGTTCTGTCCAAGCTTGATATGCCCGTCGTGATGCTCGGTATCGGCATCCAGAACCGCCCTGACATCGAAGGAGAAGACGGTCTGCCTGAGGGTACAAAGAAGCTTTTGGAAGTGCTTAAATCCCGCGAGCATTATTTCCTCACGCGCGGAGAAAATGCAGCCGGATATCTTCGCGATCAAGGCTTTTCCTATGTCCGTCCTGTCGGCTGTCCGTCGCTTTATTTCCGCCCGGACAACATGCGCAAGGCCATCAGTCGTTTGCCGGATGTGAAGGTGGGCGAGGGCCGTACCGTTTTCACCGGCTATATGGGTGCGGAGCTTGAAACAATTGGCGATATGAACGCGCTGAGTGCTGACGACGGGCGTTCAGCCTACGTCATTCAGGATGAGCTTCTGCACTTTGACATGCAGATCGAAGAGGACGCAAACGGCCGCGCTTACGATTCCACAACCGGCGAACTGGTTGGTCCACTCACTTATAAGGGATCAGGTGATCTTAAGAAGAAGATCGGTGTTCACGCCTTCCTTGATACCAATCAATGGCGCGCCTGGTGTTCGACGATGGACTTCTCGTTTGGTCGTCGCTTCCACGGCAATATCATCTCGATGCAGGCAGGTGTTCCAAGCCTGATGGTCGCGGTTGATGATCGTATGCGTGAGATGCTGAATTTCTCAGGCCTTCCAAAAATCGATGCGCGCGATCTCAACGCTGCCAATGATCGCCGGGCCTTCGTCAGCGATCATATCGCGGCAATGAACATTCCTGACGTGATCGAGAAATATTCCGCACGCGAACGCAATTTCCGAAGCGTGCTTTCAGAGATTGGCGTTGGATAACTCCCATATCTGACAGCCGTTCTGAAGCAGGCTTCAGAATTTATTTGTTCGCATGTCTCCCAAAACCGTTCCCACTTTTGGGAGACATGCTTTAACTCCAGCGAAGATGGATCACCATGCGCATAATGATCACCGGCATCCCGTCCTATTTGATGCGGACAGTCGAAAGTGTGTCCGGGGCGAGCGTAAAACATCGCCCCTATTTCGAGCCCATCCGTACGAAGAAGGATGTGATCGATCAGGTCAAGAAGATTGCCAATACGGGCAATTACCTCATTGGTGAAGGTGCTGCCAATGCCGTGCGCGGCCATGATGTAACCTATGTCCCGTTCTGGCATCTGGCCAACAGCCTCAATTCACCGGATACCTATGCGAAGCTCAACGAAAGCTTTGATCTTTGCCTGTTTGCCTCAGCCAATCTTCTGCGGCCCGGCTATGCGGCAACGACGGAATCCTTCGTCTTTGAAAAGCTGAATATGCCGATTGTGGTCATGGGCATCGGAATTCAGAAGAAGGAAAATCTGAAGGCGGAGTTGCCGGAAGGCACGCGCCGGTTCCTCGAAATTCTGCGCCGCAAGGAAAGCTTCTTTCTCACGCGCGGACATTTCACCGAAGAGTTCCTGAAAGATGCGGGCATGAAATATGTCCGCCCGACGGGCTGCCCGTCGCTTTACTATGCACCTGATCAGATGAAGCTCTCGCTAAGCCGCCTTGCCGATCCAAGCCTTGCAGACGCGCAGAAGATCTCGTTTGGCGGTTATCTCGGCAGCGTTGCAGATACGATTGTCGACGCCCACGCGCTGCTCGAAAAAGATAGTGTTGCAAGCTATGTCATTCAGGACGAGGTGATCGTCTACAACATGAACATGGCGGGTGAAGATCATTCCGAAGCCTATGATCAGGCCGCAAGCCGCATCACGGCACCGGTCGATTACAAGCACATGGAAAAATGGCAGCGCAAGAACGAGCTGCTGGTGTTCTTTGATACGCACAAATGGCGCAGCTGGATTTCCAGTCAGGATTTCGGTCTGAGCCGCCGCTTCCACGGCACGATCATCGGAATGCAATCGGGTGTTCCGGGGCTGATGATCGCGGTCGATGACCGTATGCGCGAAATGTTGGGCTTTGTCGGCTTTCCGCATATCGATGCGAGCGTCTGGAACCGCGAGCCGCAGAAAAAAGCCTATCTGCGCGACTTCCTTTCCAAGATCGATGTGCCCGCAGCCATCAATCGCTATTCGGAATGTGAAGCCAATTTTAACGGCGCGCTGAAGGATATCGGTATCCGATGATGGAAACGCGCAAGAGCATCGGGAGTGGGAAACAGGCAGTCGCAGCCTTGCTTGGCGCTGCCCTGCTTGCCATCGCCCCCATTGGTGCCCTTGCGGATACGCGCTTTGGCGTCAACAGGGTCAACATGGCCTGGCTCAAGCCGGCAGAGCGCGAGAAAATCTTCGATCAGATGGTCGAAAACGGTGTGGTGGCGGTTCGGCTGTCACTCACACGACCGGTTGATCAGAGTATAGATGCCGTGCGTCTTGCCCATGAAAAAGGTCTCGCGATCCTGCTCGAAATTTCGCTCAACAATGCGGATTTTTATCCCGAAGGAACGAAGCCTCGTTCCGGTCGCGGGCGCATCTGGGATATGTATCGGCTTTCCGACACATCTCCCGAGCGCTTTCAGCAGGCAATAGGCGATGCCTTGCAGAAGATCGATGCACTGGGGGTGCCGCTGGTCGCCGTTGAACCCGGTAATGAGATCAATTGGGGTGCTTATAATGGCGATCTTGCCATTCTGCCCAAGGAAAAGATGAAGACTGCCCGCTCTTTAAGCGAGATGGAGGAGCTTCCTCTGGTCGAAAAAGGTGCAGAGAAATACGTCGAACTTCTGCGTATTGTTCGGACAGAGTTGGCGAAAACCAGGCACAGCACCAAGGCAAAGGTCGTATCTGCGGGCTTGTCCGATATCCCCTTCATTGATGCCGACCGGCGCGGAATAGACACTGTTGACCCCGCCGTCTTTACCGACCTCCTCAAGAAGTATGGTCTTAATGACGCTGCTGATGGCTACGGCATTCACATCTATCCCGGCAGCAGCGGCACGCGGGCTGCGCGCGCGAAGCATATCAGCAGCGCACTTTCTTTCTGCGGTGGAGCAGATGGCAAGCCTTGCTGGATCACCGAATGGGGCTTCGCAAATACCTCAAAAGCCTGTCCGGCCAATGACAATAATCGTGAACAACTGGTCGAGAAGGCACGCGACCGTTTTCGGCAGATGATGGACAGCGGCCAGATAGCAGCCGCTTATTATTTTGATTGGGATGCAAGCACTTACGGTGTGTGGCGTTGCGGTTCGCTGACGCCAGCCGGTAAAGCTGCAACGGTGACGAAATGAAACTCAAGACTGTAATCATCGGTGGTTCAAACACCGTCATGCTGCCCGGCTATCTGCCGACGCTTCTGTCGACGATGGCAAAACGCGGGGCGGAACTGGATATCGTGGCCGATCTGGCCGTCGGTGGTACAACAAGCGCGCTCGGGCTTTATCAGCTCAAGCAGTTTGAGCAGCTCGAAGATTGTGAACTGTTGCTGATCGAATATGCGATCAATGATGCCTTCGTTTATGGCGATGAACGGCGTCCATTCCGTCATTGGGCGCGGTTTTACGAAGGGATCATTCGTTACGCGCTTGAACGCAATCCAAACCTGCGGGTCGCAACGCTCGTGTTCGGCGCACGCAATGGCTCATTTCTGAATTCCGTTCCCTCGATTGATGCAGGCATCAATTACATTTCGCAATGGTATGGAACGATCTCAGCCGATGTCTCGCGAATGCTGATGCAGCAATATGGCCGTGATGTCGTAAGCAATCCGGCTTTCTATCTCGATCAGGGCCATTATGCGCGCCCAGTTTCGACAACCATCGTTGCGAACTTGATTGCAGATGTTCTCGAACCGGCCTTGTCTGTTCCGCATCGTCCGAAGGCGCTGCCATTCGCCATCGATCCGGACCATTTCGCCAATGCGCGTGCCTTGAGCGGCGAGCAGCTTTGCAAGCGGCTGGGGCGCGTGCCGGTCCAATACAGCAATCGCCGATTCTCGATCTCGGCGCTTGATCTCGGTTCAGACAGAATGCATTTTGAGGTTGATAACGGACAACTGCTGGCGCTTGGCTATGTCTGCGACCCCCGCATTCCACCGCTTGATGTGGCGATGGGCGGGGAGGTGCATCGCGCCGCCATGATGAAGGGTGGCGTGCGCGATGGAACCTATAAATTCCTCGTTTCAATGCTGAGCTTTGAGTTTCTGTATGGAGCGAAACTTTTGGAAGCACGCGGGAATGTGTCGCTTGTCATGTCGGGTGCTGAAGACGGAACCGAACACAAGCTGCATGTTCCGAAAGACAGCACCCATCATGAAGCGCTGCCTGCGGAACCAGTTCTGCCGATCACCGGCATTCTTTTTTCAGGTAATCTCAAGACCATGACGCTTGAGAAAAAGACCCCTGTGATACCCATCATCACAGAAGCCGCGCAATAATTTAGCTCAGTAATTTGAAGATAAGTGATTAGGCCGTCTGGTTCGAAAGTGCCAGGGCGCAGTCTCTCCACGCACTGACTGCAGTTCCCTGCGTCGCATTTTCTACAACAATATGCTTTCCATCAAATACACCCGATGCAATCCAGTGGCGTGCTTCTCGCTGATACACATCGATCGTAATACCCAGCTGTTCTACTTTGGCTTCTGCCAGCATATATTTTGCTCCACGAATGATGAATCTTGGGCGAAGGTCGCAATATAGACCAAATCCGCGACAATCCGATGTCACGTTTGTGCTACCGGAATGTGAATGGCATTTTCAGTACAAACAAACTTTTGTTATGGAATGTTGGTTCCCAATTGCGGAAACAAACATTCAACAAAACGCGCAGCTGTGGGCTGCGGTTCATGATTGGCCAAGCCAGGCCGCTCATTGGCTTCAATGAACACATATTCCGGTGTCTCGGGTGACTTCACCATGAAATCGATGCCGACTACCGGAATTTCAATTGCGCGCGCTGCCTTGCATGCAGCATCTACCAATGTTTTGTCCACGGTCGCCGTCACATCGTGAATCGTGCCGCCGGTGTGAAGGTTAGCCGCTTTACGAACGGTAATTTCGCGTCTGTCTGCAAGTACATCATCAAGTATCAGACCTTGCTGCTCAAGACAACGCTTGGTTTCAGCATCTATCGGAATACGGCTCTCGCCACCCGTGGCGGCAAGGCGGCGACGAGACTGCGTTTCGATAAGCTTACGTATGGTCGATTTTCCATCGCCAATCACGCGTGGAGGTCTGCGCACGGCGGCTGCAACCAGCTTGTAATCGATAATCACCAGCCGCAGATCTTCGCCCTCGAAACAGGCTTCGAGCAGAACATTATCGCAGACCTCGCGCGCCTGCCTGATCGCTGCCCGCAGGTCTTTCATCGTTGAAATGCCAACGGAAATGCCGCGCCCTTGTTCACCACGGGCAGGTTTCACAACCAGCTTTCCATGTTTTTCAAGAAAAGCGTCGAGCGTTTCGTCTGAGCCGTCAGCTGGAATTTGTTCAGGCACGACAAGTCCTGCCTTGGCGACCGTGCGTCGTGTGACCGCCTTGTCGTCGCAGATCGACATGGCGACGCCGGAGGTCATTTCAGACAGGCTCTCGCGGCAATGGATCGACCGTCCGCCATGGGAGAGGCGGAAAAAGCCTCCCTTGGCATCGGTGATGTCCACATGCACGCCGCGCCGCAACGCTTCATCGACGATGATGCGCGCATAAGGGTTGAGTGCATCGACGGAACTGATTGGAAGTGCGAAGAACTTCTCGTTTATTGCATTCTTGCGTTTTATGGCAAAAAGCGGAACGCGGCGAAACTTCAGCTTTTCATAAAGCCTGATCGCATTGTCATTGTCATAGAGAACCGACAGATCGACGTGATTGAGCCCACGCGCCTGAAAATGCTCGGCCAGTTTGCGAACCAGCTTCTCACCAATGCCGGGCTGGCGTGCCTGCGGATGCACCGCCAGACACCAGAGCGAACCGCCCTGATCAGGATCATTGAACAGGCGTTGGTGATTAATGCCGGTGACTGTACCAACAATTTCGCCTGTTGCATCATCCTGTGCCACAAAATAAGTGACGGCGCGATTATCGCGCTCGCTGGAAAAGAAATCAGCACGCAGTTGCACCATACCGCAAGCCGCATAGACGGCATTGATGCCGTCTGCATCTATTTCGGATACCGCACGGCGAATGCTGATCCCGCGTGTGCGACGGCCACCGGCGCGATAGTTGGAAAGTTCAAGCCGAAAAGTGTGTGACGGATCAAGGAAGATTTCCTGTGGTGCCTGCGACAGCAGCACATGCGGATCGCTGACATAGAACAGGATATCGCGGCTGGCCGGGGCTTCTGCCCGCAAAGCTTCGATGATCGCTTCATTATTCTCAAAGGTTTGCGCGAAAAGCAGCCGCCCCCAACCGCAATCCAGAACCACATTGCGGTTGGCGGAGCTACCTTCTTCCTGATTACCCCCATGCAAATGCTCTTGATAAAAGCCCGCGCTTTCCGGCGTACGCAACCTCGTGAGCCTGTGCGAGAAAGCGTTTTTGCCCCTTGCTTTCTGCCGGGTCCTTTCAACCTCACTTGTCTTTTTCATTTTATTCCTCCCCACCTCAGGCTTCCTGAGTCTGAAGCCACATTTCCAGAAGTCCGGCCTGCCAGAGTTCTGAACCGCGCAGAGGTGTGATGTGTTCGGAAGGATTTGCGAACAGGCGATCAAGATAATCGCGCTGGAATAGTCCTCGTTCACGCGCTTTCTGTGATGACAACGCATCGCGCAACATGTCGAGATAGGGGCCAGCGATATATTTGAGCTGCGGCACCGGGAAGTAACCCTTCTTGCGGTCGATCACAGCGCTTGGAACGATCTTGCGCGCCACATCCTTCAGAATACCTTTGCCGCCATCGCGCAGCTTTTCCTCTGGTGGCATACGGGCGGCCAGCTCGACGAGTTCGTGATCCAGAAACGGCACGCGGGCTTCCAGTCCCCAGGCCATGGTCATGTTATCGACGCGTTTGACAGGGTCATCGACCAGCATGATGTTGCTGTCGAGACGAAGCGCGCGATCAACGGGTGTATCCGCGCCGTCGCGCAACAAATGCTCTTCGATGAGTTCGCGGCTATAGTCGCGATCCGGCATCCAATCAGACGAAAGCTGGGTTTTCAGTACTTCATGCGAGCGGTCGCAGAAAGCCTTCGCGTAATCGCTGACCACATCGTTGGAATCGACCAACGGCGGATACCAGTGATAACCGGCAAAGACCTCGTCGGCACCCTGACCGGATTGCACGACCTTGATATGCTTGGAAACTTCCTTCGACAGCAGATAAAAGCCGACATTGTCATAGGAAACCATTGGTTCCGACATGGCGGCAATTGTGCCGGGAAGTGCATCCATCAGATCGGATGAGGGCACGAAAATCTTGTGATGGTCGGTGCCGAAATGCTTGGCAATCAGGTCGGAATAGACGAATTCGTCGCCCTTTTCGCCATTGGCTTCTTCAAACCCGACCGAAAAACTCATAAGGCCGGTCTGGCCGGCTTCTGCCAAAAGACCGACGATGAGGCTTGAATCGACGCCGCCCGACAGCAGAACGCCAACCGGAACGTCGGAGATCATGCGGCGTTTGACGGCAACGCGCAGCATGTCGAGCAGCTGCTCCTGCCAGTCTTCACGGCTCAATACGCTGTCACCAGCCAGACGGCTATGCGGCGGCTGCCAATAGATGCGATCACGAAACTCGCCATTGGCCTGATAGACACGAATGGTGGCAGCGGGCAGCTTCCGCACGCCATTGTAAATGGTGCGCGGCGGCGGAACCACAGCATGAAAGCTCATATAATTATGCAATGCTGCGCGGTCGATTGATGTATCGACACCGCCAGCCTTTACCAGCGCAGGCAAAGACGAGGCAAAACGCAGCGCGCCACTAACCTCTGCCAGATAAAGCGGCTTGATGCCAAAACGGTCGCGGGCAAAAATCAGTCTGCCTGTATCGCGCTCATGGATGGCAAAAGCGAACATGCCATAAAAGCGGGAAACGCATTCCTCGCCCCAGGCGTGCCAAGCCTTGATGATGACTTCGGTGTCACCATCGGAAAAGAAGCGGTAGCCTTTGGCTTCGAGCTCAGCGCGTAATTCGCGGAAATTGTAAATACAGCCGTTGAAGACAACGCTGATACCCAGATCGGCGTCGATCATGGGCTGCTGGGATTTTTCAGATAGATCGAGAATTCTCAATCGCCGGTGTCCGAAGCCGACATTACCACGCACAACGATGCCAGACGCGTCTGGCCCTCTGGGGGCAAGAATATCTGCCATTTTCGAGATTGCCGTAACCGATGGCATACCGCCATCGAACCTGACTTCTCCGCAAATTCCACACATAAAAAGGGTCGAAACCTCCATTGTCATTCACAACAAGCAAGGCCGTCGCGTGAGTTCTGGCGGCGGCCTGCATATTGGCTAATGCATGCGCGCCGGGATGGTTCCGAAATTTCTGATTTTTATGTGGTTGCAGCCTTTTTCAGCTCATTTTCCTTGGAAATCATATATTTTTCGGCAGAAATCATATGTTCCAGCGCGATTTTGCGCGCATCTTCGGATCTATTCTCCATCAAAGCGGTTAAAAGCCGATGCTGAAAGAGCAGACCTTCTTCACGCGTTGCAGGCGTCGGATCGGCATAAATTGAGCGGGCGACCGGCATATTGCGCAGCAGATTATGTGTGAGGCCGCACATGAAGCCCAAGAGCCGGTTTGGGCAGAGTTGCGCGAGCTGTGTATGAAAGTCCAGCTCTGCCACGCGTTGCTGAAACTGGTCGTCCAGATTGGTCGGTGGGCGATCATAAAACCGCATCGTATTGTCTAACTTCTCCAGATCGTCCTGGCTCAGTTTGCCCGCAAGGGAGGCCGCGACTTCCGGCTCAAGCAGCTTGCGGATGGAATAGATTTCCTGAAGACCCGGCTGGTCGAAGAAGAAATAATTGCCGAGCATTTCCATTGCATGTTGCGCGGATGGTTCGGCTACGAAGACGCCGCCACCGGGGCCGGTGCGCGTGAATAGCAAGCCTTGGGTTTCAAGTGCCTTCATCGCCTCGCGCACGGTGCCCTTGGCGGCTTTGAACTGGTCGATCAGGTCTTTTTCTTGCGGCAGCCGGTCGCCGGGTTTGAGATGATCCGTCTGGATAACGTCCTTGATACGGTCCGCAATGACCTCAGGCCGTCGCTTTGATTTGGTCAGCGATGCAGTTTCCGATTTGCTGCGGCTGTTCCGGGCCATGCCTACTCTCTTTTCATACGCGGTGCGCTGTCTATCAGCTGACGTGTATAGGCATGTTGCGGCTTGGCAAAAAGAGCCTCCGCTGTGGCTTCCTCGACGATTTCCCCATAATACATGACGGCGACGCGGTCGCTGATGGCTTCCACCACCGCAAGATCATGGCTGATAAAGAGATAGGACAGGCCGAACTGCTGTTTGAGTTCATCAAGCAGCAGCAGCACTTGCGCCTGAACAGAGACATCAAGCGCGCTCACCGGCTCATCCAGCACGATGATTTCGGCATCTGCCGCAAGTGTGCGGGCAATGGCGATGCGCTGGGCCTGCCCGCCGGAAAACTCATGCGGATAGCGCAGCAGGGTATCTTTTGGCATCTGCACGGCATCGAGCAGTTCTTCCATGCGCTTCTGGCGCTGGTTACGATCATGTTGACCAAGCAGCTTCAGTGGTGTTTCCAATATCTGCCGGATGGTCTTGCGCGGGTTGAGCGAGGCCACAGGGTCCTGAAACACATACTGGACTACTTTGCCAAAAGCCCGCGGACCAGAGCGGCGAAGCGCGCTGGCATCCTGTCCGGCGATTTTCATCGTGCCCTCGCTCGGCTCTGTCAGCCCAACCAGCATTCGCGCCAGAGTGCTTTTTCCCGAGCCGCTTTCGCCTACGATTGCCAGTGTTTCACCGCGCGCGAGATTGAGCGACACGGACTTGACCGCTTCAACAGCATGGCGCTGTTTACCGAAAAACGTGCGCCCGCCACCAAAAGTTTTGCTCAGATTATGGACGCTGATTGCAGCCTGGCTCATGTGGCGGCCTCCGTCTGTTTGCGGCTGAACAGCTTTGCCACGCGCTCATAGAAATCTTTGCCGTGGCCAAGTTCTGGCACGCAGGCAATCAGCCGCTTGGTATAGCTGTGTTGCGGATTGGCGAGCACCTCTCTGGCGGTCCCGGTCTCGACGATCACCCCGTCTTTCATGACGGCAACGCGATCGCAGATTTCGGAAACGACGCCGAAGTCATGGGTGATGAACAAAAGCGCCATGCCGCGTTCGCGCTGGAGATCGCGTAACAGCTCAAGAATGCGCGCCTGTACGGTCACATCAAGTGCAGTGGTCGGCTCATCTGCGATGATGATGTCGGGATCATTTGCAAGTGCCATGGCGATGCCGACACGCTGACGCTGACCACCGGAAAGCTGGTGCGGGTAATGATCTGCACGCTCCTTTGCATCCGGAATACCCACTTTTTCCAGCAAGGCGATGGCTTCTGCCCGGCGTTCGGATGCGCTGATCGACTTATGCGCAGCGATTGCCTCTTCCACCTGTTTGCCGATTGAGTACATCGGGTGCAGCGTGGTCAGCGGGTCCTGAAATACATAGGCGACCTTGCTGCCGCGCGTGGCGGTCAGTTCGGTTTCCGTCATGTCGAGCACGTCTTTACCGTCCAGATAGATAGCGCCGCTGCGGATCAAGCCGGGCGGGGAGGCGACCAGCCCCATGATGGAAAGCGCAGTCACGCTTTTGCCTGAGCCGCTTTCACCAATCAGGCCAAGACATTCGCCGCGATTGAGATGCAACGAAACATTACTCACCGCAGGCGTGTAGCTGCCATTGTTGACGAAGCCTGTCTCAAGTGTCTCAACGGCCAAGGCTGCATCCAGCGTCTTGGTTTTAGGGGTGGTTCTGTTTTTGGCGACTGCCGTTACAGAGCCGGGGCGGGCAAGAGCACCGGAGCGCAAACGGGGGTCAAGCACATCGCGGATGCCGTCGCCCAGCACATTGAGGCTGATGACAATCAGAAAGATCATCAGGCCCGGCACGATGGAAACATGCGGTGCCGTGAACATCTGCGCGCGGCCTTCGCCGAGCATCGAGCCAAGATCAGCCTGTGGCGGCTGCGCGCCAAGACCCAGAAAGCTGAGGCCTGCCGTTTCAAGGATCATCCAGCCTGCCGTTGTCGACATGGTGATGACGATAACCGGCAACACATTGGGCAACACTTCGGTAAGCAGGATTGAAATGTGCCCTTTACCGGAAAGCCGGGCGGCATCGACAAATTCGCGATTGGCAAGGCCGAGTGTTGTGCCGCGCACATTACGTGCAAAGAACGGGATATTGACCACGGCAATTGCATAAAGCGCATTCATCAATCCCGGTCCGAGCGCGGCCACGATTGCAAGAGCCAGCAGGATATAGGGGAAGGCCATCAGCATATCGATGCTGCGCATCATAAGGTTGTCGGTGCGCCCGCCCGCATAGCCTGCGACGACACCGATAGCCGAGCCGATCACGGCGGCAATCAGCGTGGCTGCAAAGCCAACCGCGACCGAGACGCGTGCGCCCCAGAGAAGGCGGCTCAGAATATCGCGTCCAAGCTGGTCGGTGCCCAGCAGATGACCTGCAGAGAAGACCGGTTGTAGCCGGTTTGCGGGTGCTGTCGCATCCGGGTTTGGCAATGGCAGAATTGGCACGAGTATTATCAGCACGCAGATGAGCGCGAGCAGGAAAAAGCCAAAAGCTGCCAGACGATTGCTCATCAGCAGACGCCATGACGACAGGCGTGCAAGAGTGGCTGGGGTGTAGGTTTCCGAAACGGCACTCATGTGCGTATCCTCGGATCAAGCATGGTCTGAAGGACATCGGCAAGCAGATTGAACAGCACATAGCTGGCTGCTACGATCAGCACACCGCCCTGCACAAGCAGGATGTCGCGGGTCGAAATTGCCTTTACAAGCATGGCGCCGATGCCGGGCCATTGAAACACGGTCTCGATATAGACCGCACCGCCCAGCACAAAGCCTGCCTGAATGCCGATGACGGGAATGACACTGACAAGGGCTGCACGGAAGGCGTGGCCGTAAGTCACGCGACGCTCATTGAGCCCTTTGGCGCGCGCGGTGCGGATATAATCCTGACGCAGCACTTCAAGCATTGCGCCGCGCGTCAGCCGGGCAATTACGCCAGCTGCAACCACTGCAAGTGTCGATGCAGGCAGGATCAGATGCCAGATCAGGTCTTTGAGATCACCGCCGCCATAGACCGCATACATGCCCGATGCCGGAAGGATACGCCAATGAACGGCGAAGAGATAAATCAGCAGAAGGCCAAGCCAGAATGACGGGATCGAAATGCCAGCCAATACAATGAATGTGATCGTGCGGTCCGCCCAGCCGAACTGGCGCACGGCTGAGACAATACCTGCGAAAAGTCCGAAGATAGAGCAAAGTACGAGTGCAACGCCTGCCAGAATGAGCGTGGCCTGAAAGCGTTCCAGCACCTCATCGAGAACGGGGCGATTGAGCACGAAGGAGCGGCCGAAATCGCCCTGCAACAGATTGCCGATCCAGATGAAATATTGCTGGACCAGTGGCTTGTCGAGGCCGAGATCGCGATTGATACGCTCGACATTTTCCGGCGTCGCATAAGAGCCGAGCAGCGCTGTGGCGGTATCGCCGGGAATTGATGCCATCACCAGAAAAACGATGATGGACAGCCCGAAAAGTACGGGAACGACCGCGATGAGCCGCTTGAAGATATAGGCTGGCATTGGCCCTCCCTCGCTTCGTTTTGGCAGAACCGCGCCAGCGGTTTTAATGCTGGCGCAATGTTTTATTGCTTGGTCACATCTTTGAGATGCAGCAGGAATGACGGCTGCAGTTTGAAGCCCTGAACCGCCGCTGTTGTGACAGCATTCTGCTTCCAGTTGGCCACGAAGAGCCATGGCGCATCGTCGTGAACGATAGATTGAATCTCGCCGTAGAGCTTGCCGCGCTCTGCCTGATCGGTCGATGTGCGCGCCTTGGTCAGCAATTCATCGACTTTCGGATTGGAATAATAGCCTGAGTTAAAGCCGCCCTTGTCCGGCAGGGCTTCGGTGCGAAGCGTGAGATATGGAACTGTGTCTGGATCATTGGTCATCCACGCCATTTCAGCCATGTCTGCCTTGCCATCGAGGCCGGAATTCACACGACCAAGAAAGGTGTTCCACTCGTAGGTTTCAATCTTCACCTTGAAGCCGACGGCCTGAAGATCAGCCTGAATAGCTGCGCCCATATTGATCGGGTCAAGCATCCCCGAGCCACCTTCTGTCACATAGAAAGTGAGTTCAGGATTGGTGGCGCCTGCTTCCTTTAACAGCGCCTTGGCTTTTTCCGGATCGTAAGGATAAGGCTCGGTTTTATCATCAACCCAGTTGAATGCAGGTGGCACGGGACCGGCCGCGACAGTAGCCGAACCTTGCAGGACATTATCGACCAGACCCTGTTTGTTGACTGCATAATTTGCAGCCTGACGGACTTTCTTGTCGGCGAACGGTCCGCTTTTGGTGTTGAGAATGCTGAACCAGACATGCGGTCCCGCCTGTTCTGCGACAGCGAAATTTGCATCCTGCTTGAAGGTTGCGAGATTATCCGGTGGCACCTCGACCATGATGTCGATGCCACCTGCCATCATTTCAGCAACGCGGGTATTGGCGTCGGTGATGGGACGGAAAACAATCGCGTTCAAGGTCGGAGCCTTATCCCAATAGTCGGGATTGCGCTCGACCACCACGCGCTGGCCAGACTGCCATTCGGCAAATTTGAATGGGCCGGTGCCCGACGGATGGCGACCAAATTCAGCGCCATACTGTTCGACGGCGGCTGGCGAAACGATGAGGCCGGTGGGATAGGCGAGGTTTGACAGGAAGGGCGCGAACGGCTCTTTCAGTTTGAACTCGACGGTGTTTGCATCGACCGCATTGACGCTTTCAATGGATTCAAAGTTGAAGGAGAGGGGGAACGGGCCGGTATTATAGAACGGATGATTCTTGTTCAGCATCCGCTCGAAATTGAATTTGACCGCTTCCGCGTTGAAATCCGAACCGTCATGGAACTTCACGCCCTGTCTCAGCTTGAATGTATAGGTCTTGCCGTCATCCGAAATGGTCCAGCTTTCAGCGAGTGCCGGTTCGATTTCCAGCGTGCCATCCTTATAGCGGACCAGACCGTCATAGATGTTCACAAGGATGCGGAAATCATTGGTTGCCGTGACCGTGTGCGGGTCAAGCGATTGCGGTTCGGCAATCTGCCCGACAATCAGAACATCGGGCGGTGTCTGCGCGCCAGCGTGAAATGTCGCTGAACCCAGAACCAGAGTGGCCGCTGTCAAAACGGCGCGAAATAACCTCTTCATCAGCGGTTCCTTTCGTTTAGGCCAAATCTGTCAGACTTTAATTTATAGGGAGAAATTCACTATATCAATAAATTATCATAATTAATTTGAATGAAATAAAGGCGGGATGAACCCGCCTTCAAATTGCCGGTGCCGTTTTCGGCTATTCCGTCGGCGTGTCTTCCGGCTTCAGATCCTGTTCGGCGGTTGTCGACTTCTGATGCGTAAAACCCTTGATGCCCCTGGCTGTTTCCTCGGCGTCTCGCTTGATCTCAACGTCGCTCATTGCATAGTGAACAGTGAGCTTTGCAATGGATGTGAGAGCACTCAAATGAATACGCTCATAGCCGTGCGAGGCATCGACACCGAATGTGAGAAGTGCCGTGCGAACATCGTGACCAGCTTCCACGGCTGAGGCTGCATCAGAGCGGTAATAGCGGAAAACGTCTTTTTGAACGGGTATTTCATGCTCACCGCAAAGCTCGTAAAGCTTCTTGGTCAGGTGATAATCGAAGGGGCCGGTCTGGTCAGCCATGGCGAGGGTTACGCCAAATTCAGACGAATTCTGGCCGGGTGCGGTGGTGCCATTGTCGATAGCCACGAGTGAGGCTATGTCTGGCACCACAACAGCAGAAGCGCCGACGCCGACCTCCTCGCCGATAGTGAAAAGCCAGTATGTATCGACCGGTGTTTTGATTTTGAGGCGTTGCATGGCTTCAAGAGAAGCCAGCATGATGGCAACCCCTGCCTTGTCATCCAGATGTCTGGAAACGATGAAACCGTTATCGATGAATTCCGGCATTGGATCGATGGCAACGATATCGCCAACATCGATGCCCAGTTCGATCAGATCTTCCTTGTTGCGGGCCAGAGCGTCGACGCGCAACTCGATATAAGTCCAGCCAACGGGAAGCGTATCCACCTCTTCATTGAAAGTATGGCCGGAGGCTTTCAGCGGCAGGATCGAACCGCGATAAGTGCCTTTGGATGAGAAGATCGAAACGCGCGCACCTTCGGCAAAACGTGCTGACCAGTTGCCGATTGAAACAAGCTCCAGCCGCCCGTTCGATTTGAGATATTTGACCTGTGCGCCAAGCGTATCGAGATGGGAAACGATGCCGCGTGCTGGTTTGCGGGAATCGCCGCTGCGGCGGGCACGGATAGCACCGCGCCGTGTCAGCATCACCTCGAGACCGAGCCTCTCCAGTTCGCGTGCAACATAGTGCACTGCTTCATCTGTAAAGCCCGTTGGACTTGGAATTGCCAGCAGGGCGCCTAGTTTTTCGAGCAGATAATCTTGATCAATCACAATATTTGTCATGGTCAGTTAATCTACGGTCCGGATATGCAACGTCAACCTCAGGCGTGGATTTAAACTGAAATCCCGAGAATAGGCCGATATTATTCGTAGGACAGGTTTGCCGATTGGTTTGATTTTCTTGATAAATTAGATGCCTTATGCATTGGCTTCGCACCAGGACTTGTGTAGCTTTGCTAAAACAACGGGGAGCGTTGATTTGCTGCTTGGGGACATTCATCCTAATGATAAAGCTGCGTACCAACGGGGATCGGTGGTTTGTTGCATTCGTCGCGTGTATCGGCGTCGCAATAACCATTCTCTTAGGACAGATGGAACTTGTCCGGCTTTCATATATCCGGCTTAACGACTATCGGGACAATCTTTTGTCCCACTCAGTGAATGTTGCGAAATCTGGCCGTGATACTCTGAGTGTTGTGAATGATACGAGCCAAACCTTGTGCTCCGATGACAATCTGAAAGAGTTGCGCCTTCTCACATTCAAAGCACACTACTTGCGCGATATCGGACGAGTGTTGAACAATCATATCGTCTGCACTGCGCTTTGGGGACGATTGTCTCCACCTGCTGAACTACCCACTGCAGACAGGGAAGTGGACGGTGGTCATCGTTTATGGGGGCAGGTCGTAGGCATAGGTAGCCACCTGACTGCGGTCGATATGGTCATGCATGGCACAGCTGTGGTCTTCACATCGCCGGTCGCCTTTGCCTTATACGAACGCCCGCAATCCAATCTGAGTGCGCATGTCATCAGTCAGGATGGCCAATATATCTATAGGACATTTGGTGATGCGAGCCAGTTAACGACGCAGCGGCCAGAAAAACTCGCCTGGTATGATTTGCGCTCACATCGACTTGCGTCAAGCTGCTCCAATGATCTTGATATATGTGTGATAGCAGCGCTCACAGGCGTCAGCATATTGCAACAGGCGCCAGGTGTTTTACTGGCACTTGTTGCTTTTGGTGGCCTCGCGGGCAGCGGGTTAGGCGTGGCAGCCGTCCAGTGGCGGCGCGGTCATTCCTCGCTTCCTCAACAGGTTAAGCGGTCTATCGCGGAAGGGCGGGTAAGCGTCGTCTATCAGCCATTGGTGCGATTGCGTGACGGGCACGTGAATGGTGCGGAGGTGCTGGCACGTTTGTCGGATGATCACGGAGACCCGATCGCGCCCGATGTGTTCATTATGATTGCAGAGGAACACGGCGTCATCAAAGACATTACGCGTATCGTTGTGCGCAAAGCGCTGGACGACATGCAGATGCGACTGCAGAAAAGCGGGGACTTTTATCTCAGCCTGAATTTGTCGGTGGATGATGTGATTGATCCGAACACGCTTGAGTTCCTGGATGAAGAGGTCAAAAAACACGGTCTTTCGTCACGACAAATCGTGCTGGAAATCACCGAGCGCTCGACCGCCCATCATGAGCGCCTCATTGAGAGCATGAAATCATTTCGGGCACGGGGCTACGAGTTCTTCATTGATGATTTCGGGACCGGTTATTCCAACCTTGCCTATCTTGCAAAGCTGCCGATCAGTGGCATTAAAATCGACCGCATGTTCACGCAGGCCATCGGAACCGAAGCAGTCAGCGCCGAGATTGTTGAGAACATTTGCAACATAGCGCGGCGAATGGAGCTTAAGCTGATCGTTGAAGGCGTGGAAACGCAGGAGCAGGCGGCTTACGTTCTTGCACTGCATCCAGAGGCGGTGGGGCAAGGTTGGCACTTTGGTCGTCCAGTGCCTGCCTGGGGGCTCCCCCCGGCTGCCTGAACGCTTACGGGCAGGAATATAGCAATATTAAGTTGACTATTTTAATCATATATAACAGTAAGGGTGAACACTGCCGCAACAGGCCTGCCAGTGGGTTTTGTAATCGGCCCATGCCGGACCGATGCCGAGAAATTTGCGCGTTTCGAATGAGTTTCGATTAGAGCGCGTTTCGATCTGATTGAAACAGATCGGCGCTCTAACTATTTGTTTTAACGCGCATCTTTTCCGAAAACCGTTTCACACTTTTCGGGATGCGCTCTAATGTGGAATCTGCAACGCCTTTTCCAGAACCATGCGCGGGAATTGAACCGCTTTTTCCGGCGTAGAGGACATAATGCAGAAACGGCCGCGGATCTGACGCAGGACACTTTCGTCCGGGTTATGTCTGCAACGTCATCCGGGTCATCGGACAAAGATAACAATCCTCGTGCCTATCTCCACCAGATCGCGCGAAATCTGTCCATCGACCTTTATCGCCGTGAACGTATTGTCGAATATGTTGATATGCCCGATGAGGAATGGGGTCGCGTTGCCGATGCAACACCGACGCCAGAAACAATCGTCTATGACAGGCAGCGTCTTATGATTATCGAAAAAGCGCTGCTTGAGCTGCCTGAACAGACACGTCGGGCTTTCGAGCTTCATCGTCTCGAAGAAAAGACGATTGCCGAGGTGGCGCGTGAATTGGGGCTTTCCGTGTCGCGGACATGGACGCTTATCAAACGCGGCTATGTGCATTTAAGAGCACGTTTGCTGGAGGTTTCTTCCGGCTTATGAGGGAGAAAATTCTCGCCCTTCATTCGTTATAATCAATAAGACCTGCTTTATGAGAAGCTGTTCGGCTGTGTGAAACGGCTGAATTACGAGGATAGACGCTGAATGGATGACAAACTATCGAAAAGCGAAAAGCTGTTCGAGGAAGCTCTGGATCTTGTCATCCGCATTCAGGATGACCCCGACAATCCGGTCGCGCATGATCTTGTCAGTCGCTGGCGTGCACGCAGTCCTGAGCATGAAACAGCTTGGCGTGAGGCAATGGAGATTTACGGCATGGCTGGCAAGGTCATGCAGGCTCAGCGCCGTGCGGTTCGTCCGAAGATGACGCGGCGCTCGATTTTGACTGGCGGGGCGGCAGGGCTTGCCGTTGTCGCCAGTGGAGCGCTTTTCGGACCACAGCTTATTTTGCAAGCGCAAGCCGATTACATGACCGCTTCCGCTCAATTGCAGGATGTCTCACTCTCAGATGGCAGCAAAGTAACCCTTGGCCCTGATAGCGCCATTCGCTTGAAGTTCTATACAAACGCTCGTCATGTCGAGCTGCTTGCAGGTATGGCGTTTTTCGACGTGAAGCCCGATCCAGATCGCCCTTTCAGGGTCGAAACCGGAAATCTCGTTGCGACCGCTTTGGGAACTGCCTTTGATGTCAGCAGTGATGCGGGCTATCTCACAGTGTCCGTGGATCATGGGCTTGTTGCGGTCCGGCCAACCGGTGCGCACGATACGCTGACACCGCTTGGCGAGGGTGACTGGCTCACTTTCAATGAAGGAAACCATGATTTTGAACGCGGCAATCGCGATACATCGCAAATCGCGGCCTGGCGTCAGGGCATTATCGTTGCCGAACGCGATACGATAGCCTCTGTTGTGGCACGTATTGCGCGCTGGCAGCAGGGGCGTGTGCTTCTCGCTCAACCGGGCTTTGGGGCGCAGAGGATCAGTGGCGTTTTTGATCTCAAAAATCCTGTTTCCGCACTTGAAGCTGTTGTCGAACCCTATGGCGGTAAGGTCCGCCAGATATCGCCTTGGCTGACTGTCATATCATCAATTTGAGAATTGTATTTTTTCCTGATTTTTTTGGTCCGGGGGAGAAAATCGCCGCGCTCCATTCGTTTTAAGCATCAGGGTCGGACGTTAGCTGCTGCCATACAACCGCCTTTTCACCAATTGATGGAGTGGTTGAGCGATGGGGCTTCGTGTCGGGAATAATGTTGTGCAGCGGCTGGGAATGCGGGTTCTGACCGCTACGCTTTTGGGGTCGACATGCATTTATGCCTTGTCACTTTCGGTGACAATAAATGCTCAGGCACAGGCCCAAAGACAGGTTTCATTCAATATTCCTGCAGGTTCACTCGCTTCGGCACTGGCAAGCTTTGGTCGTCAGGCCGGAATGCAGGTTACTTATCAGCCGCAAATCGCCGCTGCCAAGCAGGCGCAGGCTGTATCGGGAACAATGTCGCCGCAAGATGCTTTGTCGCGCATTCTTTCCGGATCAGGACTTTCCTATCGTTTCACCGGAAGCAATACGGTAGCACTTTCCGAACCATCGGCAGCCATGCAAGCCCCGCAAGTTCCTTTGGCAGCTGACGGCACAACATTGCTTGATACGATCACCGTCACAGGTGGAAGCGGTGTGGTGGGTGCCGATGCTCCATATTATACTCCGGCTCCGACATCCTATATTTCCTCGGAAACCATCGAGCGTTTTCGTGGCTCAAGCCCAGCCGATATATTCCGTGGCACACCGGGTGTTATGTCAGGTGAAGCGCGCAATGGTGCAGGTTCTGTAGATGTCAATATTCGCGGCATGCAGGGCATGGGTCGTGTTGTGACTACCATTGATGGTGCTGAAAACAGTGTGACGGTCTATCAGGGGTATCAGGGCCTTTCCAACCGTACCTATATTGATCCTGATCTGATTGCAGGCATTGATATCAATAAAGGTTCGGATGCGTCCTCACGCGGTATTGCTGGCAACGTCGCTATTCGAACTCTTGATGCTGACGATATCGTCAAGGAAGGCGATAATTGGGGTATGCGCGTGAAAGGTGAGTATGGATCGAATTCCTCCTCGCCTCATGCGGGTGCAAAAGGCGGATATGCATGGCCTTATTCGCCACGCGACGTCCCGGAAGTTGTTGGATCGCCAGACGGAATGGATCGCCCGTCTTTCCTGACGCCGACCAATGGTTCTGCGAGTGTTGTTGCCGCGATAAAGGAAGAGAATTACGACATCTTCGCAGGCTATGCCTATCGCAAGCGCGGCAATTATCATGCAGGCAAGCATGGTCCATCGGCTGATCCCGTGAATATCGGACCTGCGAGAACCTGTAATACCTCCGGCTCTTGGTGCCAGAACTGGCCCGAATATATCGAAAACGGCGGACTTACGAATTACCGTGCAGGCGAAGAAATTCTCAATACGCAGCTTGAGACAAAATCCTTCCTGACAAAAGCGACGCTGCGCTTTGATGGCGGTCACACGCTCAAGCTAGGATATACGGGTTTCCGTGGCGAGGCTGGCGATCTGCTGGCATCCCGCTTCACAGGGGATCGTAGTCAGCCGGTGCAACAGGAGCTGACATCCGGTTCCAAGCTCGATACGGGCACCATGCGTTACTATTGGAACCCGGATGACAATGAGCTGATTGATCTGAAAGCCAATCTTTGGGTAACAAAACTGGAACTGCGCAATCCACGGCGCGGCAACATGATACCGACATCGGAGTCGCTCGGTCTTTCGCCGGATTTCCGCACGGGGTCCAATACGATCATGTGGGGCGGTGACGTTGCCAATACATCGAAGTTTTCATTTGGTGATTATGGCGATCTCGATCTCAACTACGGCATTTCCTATCTCAGGGAGGATACGCGACCCAGCGCCTATACGAATGAACTGGAAGGCTGGCTTAATCTGCGTGATGCTTATCGCGATGAATTGGGTGTCTTCACCAAGGCGGCCTATAAGCCGGTCGACTGGCTGACGCTGAATGCAGGCCTGCGTTACTCGCATTACTGGTCGCATGACCGGCGCACTCAGGCCAACGATGCAGTGCAGCTCAACCCCGAGCCAAATCGCGATTCAGGTGGCTTTAGCCCATCGGTTGGCGTGACGGTTGAACCGTTCGATGGCAGCCAGCTTTATGTGAACTATTCCAATGCGCTGCGCTATCCGAGCCTGTTTGAATCCGTCTCGGCATTCACCATCGTTCCGAATGCTGCTTTGCAGCCGGAACGTTCCAGCAATTGGGAAGTGGGTGCCAATTTCACCAAAGACGGTCTGCTCAATGACGACGACCGAGGCATGGTCAAGTTCAGTTACTTCAATTGGGACGTCAAAGACTACGTTGCACGCGCATTCCGCGACTTTTACGACGATAGCGGCAAATTTTCGTTCTCCGGCATGCAGGTCTATAATATCGACCGCGCACGCTTCTCAGGTCTTGAATTCTCAAGTCGTTATGAGGCGGGTGGGTTCGCAGCCGATTTTTCGGCAAACTATTATCTTGATGTAGAGTTCTGCCGTACCGCTGATACTTGCGGTGCCAAATCGCTTTATGGTGACTACGCAACCAATCAGGTGCCGCCAAAATATAGCGTGGATCTCACAGTTTCGCAGAAGATGCTGGAAGACAGACTGACCCTTGGCGGGCGTGTTTCTTATATCGGTCCACGCGCTATCGGTCATGGCGATGTTACGGCCGTTGGTGCAGGTGAATTTATCTCGCTGACCCGCTGGAAGCCTTATACGCTGGTCGATGTTTTCGCCGAATACAAGATCACTGACAGCCTGACGGCGACCGCGCGCATCGAGAACCTGACGGATCAGTATTATGTCGACCCGCTTGGTCTGGTGAACCAGCCGGGACCAGGCCGCACGTTCTATGCTGGGCTGACGAGTAACTTTGGTGGCGATCAGCGTTTGCCGCAGCTTTCGCCATTTTCGCGCTCGCAGGGCGGGGCGCCCGGCATCGACTGGACCGGTTTCTATGGCGGTGTTCATGCAGGCATGACATCAGGCCGCACATGGGGCACCACGACAGCGTTGGACGGCTCCACTGATCCGATTTCAAACAGTGAATCTGCCGACCGTGGCTTTGGTAACTCTGCGCTCTTCGGTGTGCAGGCTGGTTATAATTATCAGCTCAGCAACCGCGTGGTGGTGGGTATTGAAGCCGATGTGAGCAAGACCCGAATGAAGGGTGCGCAGGCAGCGTTCATGCAGGAAGACTGGATCGCCGCACAGAAGGATATTGCCGGTATTCAGGCCAATACGCACTACGATATCGACTGGACCGGATCTGTTCGTGGGCGCCTTGGCTATGCATTGGATAATCGCTGGCTCGTCTATGGTACGGCAGGTATCGCCTTCGCCCATGAAAAACAGACCCGCGACCAGTATCGCTATGCGGAAGATATCATGGGTCAGCCGAACTCGAGCCTCTTCTTCGTTGATAAACAATCTGGAATGCGTGCGGGTGTAACGGTTGGCGGCGGTGTGGAATATGCAATCAATGATCGCTGGTCGTTGAATGCTGACTATACCTATAGCCGTTTCGGCAACCGCAGCTTCAATTTCGAAAATGCACGCGGGGGAACAGGAGCTGACTATACAACGCGGGAGCAAGTTGGTGTTGAAATCATCGATTACAGTAAAGACCCGAATATGTCCTGGATATGCGACTTTGATCCCGATGCTTGCATTCCCTATGAAGTCCCAATCTACGGAAACATCAATCATTCGGGCGGTTCGAGTGTCGTGAATGGCCGTAAAGCTTCCAATTCGCTGGATACGCACACGGTTAAGCTCGGCCTCAACTTCCACTTCTAACTCATTTGAGGTGCGGCATTTTGTGCAAAGGCAGATTTTTTTGCCTTTGCATTGCAAAAAGCAGCTCCCTCAAACGTCTTAGTAATGAGAGAGGCTGGTGGTCTGGTTCCGACATTTGCATCCCTCGATACAGGCATTCAACAAATGTCGGAACCAGACCACCAGCAAGCATTTGAATCTAGTGGATTTTTCGAGTTTGACGTTTGAAACAACACTTGTGTCAGTCGGGAATCAAACGTCAAATTCAATCCACTAGCGTCTTGCTCATATTGATCAGACCCCGCTTGCCAATAGGGATACACCACATGACTGACGCCACTGTCCTTGAGCAACCGGTTGCTCTTCCTCGTTCGAAGCGCTTGAAGGCGCGCACGACCGGAACGCATGAACGCCTTGATCAGAGTATTATGGCAGGCGATCCGTTTGCCAGCCGTGAGCGCTATGCTTTGTTTGTTGAGGTTCAGTATCAGTTCCATCGCGATATTGATGCGCTCTACGATGCTGCGGTGCTGGATAGATTGCTGCCCGATTTGGCTGGTCGTCGTCGCTTCGCGCTGGTGGGGCAGGACCTGATTGATCTCGGTTTCGACCTGCCAGTCGCAGACGGAGTGCCTGCTTTCCCAGCTGGTAGCGATGTTGATCTGCCAACCGCTCTCGGCTGGCTCTATGTCGCGGAAGGCTCCAACCTTGGCGCGGCCTTTTTGCTCAAGGAAGCGCTGAAACTCGGCTTGTCGGAAGAACTCGGCGCACGTCATCTGGCTGGTGCGCCGGAGGGCCGTGGTCTCCACTGGCGCACTTTTACCGCAGCCCTTGATGAGATCGAGCTGACGGATGCGGAAGAGGAGCGGGTTGTTGCTGGTGCGGAAGCTGCCTTTCGCCGCGTTCATGCACTGGTGCGGACAATCTTTCATGACCGTCTCTGACGTAGCTTCGGAGAGCGGCAGGGCTACCTCGTCTTCGCGACAGAGCATCTATCCGGATGAACGTCAGCGGGCGGGCTATCTCGCACTGGGGCTTTTGCTGATTGCTGCAGCCCTGGTCGGTTGTCAGGTACGGTTGATGCCATCAGCCTTGTTTGTCTTTGGTGCCTTGCTTTGCTTCGTGCAGCTTTCGTCCAAAGCTTTGTGCTGGCTGGAAACGAACAGGATCACACGCCGTCTTATCGGTGCCTGGCGAAGGCTCAATGCATGGCCGCGATTGTATCGGGTCTATCTGCTTGCCGTCTTCGCCGTGGTCTGTCTGGCGACGCTCATGTTTGTCCCTCGTGCGCTGTGTCTGGAATTTGCGATCAACGGAATATTTTGTGCGGGCCTGTTGCTCTTTGTGGGGCCTCAACGCCGACAACTTAAACATGTTTCAGAATAAAGATTGTTGTCATGCGATTTACCCGACAGGCTGAGCTTTCGATTGAGTTTCTCGTTCTTTGTGCCCGGGCATCGGCAGAGAGTGCCGTGACGACACGCACAGCGGCAGAAGCAACGGGTACCACGAAAGATCACGCTGCGCAGATTGTATCTGAACTTATCCATCATGGTTTTCTGGTTGGTTCACGCGGGCGCGGTGGCGGTATTCGCCTTGTGCGTCCAGCAAAGATGATCAACGTAGGAACGGTTTTGCGGCTGATGCAGCCGGGCTTCGACGAGCAATCGACAAAGCAATCGGGATCAGGCTCCGCATTCGGCATGTTGCTACAGGCTGCGATGCGTTCCTTCGTGGCGGCGTTCGATGATTTCACCATTGCCGATCTTGCGATTGAGAACAGCGATGGACGATTGGCCTGTCTTGATTGCGATCTGCGCAGTTTGATCCATCACGGGCAGATGCTGTCTGAGCTGCGTCGCAGAAGCGATCACGCAGGTGCACCTGTCTGGGCAGGCGCATCATGAACGGCGCTACCGATAGCAACGGTCTGCGTGGAGGCGTAAGTGAGCTTGCACTTTGGGCGGGGGCAAGCCTTATCGTACTATCCTTGCATGTAGGAGCTGCGATTTGGCTTCTGCGTGAGCCGGAAATGATAGCGGCCGACAACGCGCCGCCAGCCGCCATCATGATCGAACTGGCTGAAACACCGGAAGCAATTGAGACCGAAGAAAATGAAATAACGCCCGATGAGGTGATGTCGGACGCGAGTGCTGCGGCTGAGAAAGTTGAAGAGCCGGTCGATGAGCCAGAAGTTGAGCAGGAAGTGGTTCAGGACGAACCGGAGCCTGTTGAAGAGGAGCAGCAGGAAGAACTGACACAACTCGACAAGGTCGAGGTTCCGCTGCCAGTGGCCAAGCCAAAACCTCCGGAACCCAAAAAAGAGATCGTTAAGACGAAAGAGCAGAAGAAGCAGCCGGTCAAGCAGCGGCAGCAGGAACAGGCATCTTCCAAACAGGCCGTCAAAGCACAGGCTCAGGCTGCGCAAACGAACCGCAATGCGGCACGGCAATCGGCATCGGGTCTGTTCGCCTCATCAATGACGCCAGCGCGGTGGCAGTCGCGCCTGATGGCGCATCTTGAGCGCCGCAAGAAATATCCTTCTGGTGCGAAGTCTCGTCGGGAAGAAGGCGTTGTCTATGTCCGCTTCCGCATCGACGATACCGGCAAAGTGCTGTCCGCTTCACTTGCACGATCATCAGGCTGGCCAGAACTTGACAATGAGGTGCTGTCGCTGGTCCAGCGTGCCTCTCCCGTTCCCACTCCGCCACCGGACGTCAACAAGACGATCACGGCACCTGTAAAATTCAGCAGACGATAAGAAGATGCGCCGGAAAACTTTCCAGCGCATCTTCATTTTCAGAACTTACGGCTGAAAGAAACTTTCAGATTGCGGCCCGGCATGGCTGTAATGCCATCCGTCAGATATGGTTCGTATTCTTTGTCGAATACGTTTTCCAATGCGAGACGCAGTTCGGAATCCTTCATGAAACCTTGCGTCGGGGTCCAGTTGAAGAACAGGTCGTGTACGGCATATCCGGGAGTCTTTGGTCGATTGTAGCTGAGGTCACCTTTGACGTATGAGGTTCTGTCCTGCTTGTCGACAAAGGTTCCCGTCCAGCCAAAATTGATATCCTGATCGGGAAGTTTATAGCCGAGTGTCGTTACAACCGTCGTCGGCATGATGTCATTGATATAGCTGTCTGGTCCATGGATATTGTTGACCGTGCCCTGACGTCTGCCGATCATGTAAGTGAGGCTGGCGTCTGCGAACATGAAATCGTTCTCATAATGGGCTTCCAGTTCCACACCGCGCGAATAGTAGGACGGCATGTTCCAGTAAAATGGCACTTCGCCGTCTTTCAGGCCAACCTTGTTTGCGCTGCCCACACGCCGCGCCACAGGATTGGTGACGTGGTTGTTAAAGAAGGAACCGCGCACCATCAGCATATCGGTACTGGTAAAGATACCGCTGAACGAAGTATCCGCGCCGATGTTGATCGTGTTGTTGCGCTCGACTGCAAGATCCCTGCTGGTTCCTGATGTCTGGGTGCGCCCGCTCTGTACCGAGTAGATTTCATCGATATTGGGAGCGCGCATGGCGTAAGCCCAATCGGCAAAAAGCCGGGTGCTCGGCGTTATCTGATACGATGCGCTGATGGCTGGTGTGAAACCATGATGAGATGCCGACGAATAGTCGTGTCCGGCTTTTGGATCGTTATAGATCGCAGCAGCATTTGGCTCGCCTTCGGAGCGAACATAGTCATAGCGGATGCCGGGCGTGATGGTCAGCTTGTCAGTAATAGCCATGCGATCACGCATGAAGAAGGACGTCACATCCTGTTTGCCGCCTGGCATGATCCACGGCGCGTAATAGCCGTAATTATAACTCTTGTCGTTCTTCTTGGTGATGTCGAACATCGTCACGTCGCGAACGTGGTGATTATATTGCACACCGTAGTTCAGGCTGTGATCGATGCCGCCAAGTTCGAAGTTGGAGGTGTTTTCGGCCTCAATATGAAAATCCGAATATTTCGCATCATTCTCGGTGCCGCCAAGAGAGGCTGTCCCATTCACACCAGTAGCACGTTCTGCATGCATGTCGGTTGAGGAATAGCTTGCCATGATACGCGTGTTTACGAGGTCGCTATCGCCATCATAGGTGTGCTCGAATACCGAAGTGAAGTCTTTCAGCTCACGCCATGCAAGCAGCCTGCGCATTGCTTCCTTATAGGCGGGCGTACCCGGAACGAGACTGTTGCTAGTCGGCTGAAGCTGGCCGCGAATGGCAGCGAGTGGACCCCAATTGGCACTTTCACCATAAAGAACCGAAGCCTTTAGCTTGTGTCCGCCATACTCGCCGGAAAGTTTGCCAGAGAAGGAAGTCAACTCGGAACTTGAATAATTATAAGTCTCACCGCCGCCAACGCGCATGTTGTCGCCCTTGCGCCAGGTCAGACTGGCAATGCCATCGAAAGTCATGCCCGTGCCGAGATTGGAGCGACCATAAACTGCACCGGTTTCCAGAAACTGCTTGTTGGCCGTCTGGTAGGCGGTTTTCCCCCATGCGCCCCAGCTTTCGCCATCGCGCAGCATATCGGCTGCGTCCTTGCTCTCAAGTTTCACGGTGCCGCCGAAGCCACCATTGCCATAACGAACCGAGGTCGCACCCTTTTCAATCTCGACGCGCTTGAGCAGTTCAGGTTCGACGAAGATGGTGCCCTGATCGTATTTTTCGAAGTTCTTTGGGGCACCGTCGAGGAGAACGCGAACATCACTTTGGCGCGAAAAGCCGCGGATCGAAATCGACTGACCTTCGGTGCGTACCCCGCCCAGCATTGCGACACCGGGTGTCTTTTTGATAAGTTCCGGAATTGTCGAGGCCTGTGCCTGCTGCATCTGTTCAGGGGTAATCTGAGAGACGCGTGGGTCCAGATCAGAAAAATTTACGCCGGTGATCTGCGAAAAGCTGATCGTGTCGAGCTGCACGGCACCATCGACAGCGGGTAAAGCCGCGTTGTTTCCCGTTGCTTCTCGTTCCAGCCGCACCGTGCGGTTGCCGGTGAAGCGATACTGGATATCGGTGTTGCGCAGCAAAGTGGAAAGCGCGTCGGCTGGTGCCATGGTTCCGCTAACGCCCGAGGTGTTGAGCCCGCTGGTCACGGATGCATCAAATGCAATCTGCAGACCCGTTTGCACAGCAAGACGATTGAGCGCGGTTGAAAGCGCACCGGCCGGAATGTTGACAGCGACGGATTGCGCTGCAGCCTGTGCAAATGCAGGTGTGGTCAGGATGGGGCTTAAAACCGTACCGCTTAAAAGCAGTGATGCAAACAAGGGGTGTGCGCAGCCAGTGAGAATGCGCGAAGCGGGGCTTTTCATGTTGTTTCCAGTCTCAACGTTCAAGGCGTTGGGCGTTTTGGTGCCGAGGCTCTCGCGCGGGTTGCGCAAATTGCCTTTCATGGACTGGACGAATGAAATTAGATGTTTGGGACATTCGGCAGAAAATTAATTATGCAGCACTGTGAGCAATGAACCCACGCGCACCACCTTCAAATCGAAAGCTGTGATAAAGTCATCAAGTGCTGTCGATGGGGCAGAGAGATCGAAGGTGCCGGTAATCCGGCGTTCGGCCAGATCGCTGCTCGCAATCATCACCCGACCGGGAAGGTGGCGTGCAATATCTTCGACTACATGTTCCAGAGGTTGGTTCTCAAAAACCAGACGGCCACGACGCCACGATGCAGCGAGTTCTGGATCGATCATGGCGACCTGCCCAATGCCATTTTTATTGTCGTAAAAGACACTGTGTCCCTGCTCAAGCTGAAGCATGTCGAGCGGATTCAGGGCGGATGACGTGGCGCTGGTCTGTACCTGAACAGCATGTTCCGTGACAACCACATCGGCACCGCCGTCTTTCAGCTTCACGTCAAACTCGGTGCCAAGCGCGGTTACCTCACCATTGGCGGCTCTGACCGTGAATGGCCTCTGTGGATCTGGCGCGACGATGAAATAGGCTTCACCGCGAAGCAGCTGAACCTGACGTTCGCTGTCCGTTATATCGAAAGCGATTGCCGAGCCTGCATTAAGCTGGACGGTCGAGCCATCCTCAAGTTTGATGATCGGCATTTCGTTGCTGGCCGACATGGCATCTGCGCGCAGCCGCATCGGGCCGTCGTAAGCGATAAAACCACCTGCGAGAGCACCAAATAAAAGCATGGAACTTAAAGCCGCGCGCACCGGATAACGCGGCTTTCGGGCAGCGGTTCGGGCGAAATCTGTATCTTGAAGGAGCAGAAAGCGCGTGTCGCTGAAAACGCGTGAAGCTTTGGCAAATGCCAGCTCATGCCGTGCATCGCTGGCGCGCCAGAGTGCGCAAGCTTCGACGATTGCCGTATCTTTGGGCGAAGCCTGAAGCTGCATCAGCCAATCGACAGCCTGTTCCTGGATGAGGCGCTCGGCCTTATCCAGTTTTTTTACGGTCGCGCGCTTCATGCCTGATCCAGTTCGTCGAGCCGTATGAGGCAGTATATAAGCGCTTTCCGGAGATGCCTGTCCACCATATTGCGAGTAATTCCAAAGCGTATGGCTATTTCGTCGGGTTGCAGGTTGCCAATCCGGTTTGCGATGAAAACGCGGCGCTGGCGCAATGGCAACTCCATGATCGCATCGCGCAGACAGGCGAGGCGTCGCGGCATATCCAATGTCAGATCGGGGTCTGCGTCCCTGCTAACAATGTTTGCGGCCTCTTCTTCCGTGCCGGAAAACAGCTTCGCTTCAAAATGTTCGCGCCGGAACCGATCGAGACCGAGATTAATCGCAGCGCGTGTTAGAAAGGCGCGTAACGACGACTTGCCTTCCAGGTCGGTCCTGCGCTCTTTGAGCCTTACATAGAGATCATGAACAATTTCGTTGGCGTTTGAAGATACGTGTCCGCGCCGACGGACTGCACGACACAGTTCGTCATAATAATCTGTAATGGCGGCATCGATGTCAGCGATTTCCTGCAGAGGAAAGGCCGAAGTCAGATTGGATTTGTCAGATTGGTTCACGGCGGGCACCACATTTTCGTGGCGGCACCATAGTTACGCGCTTATTTAAACGCAATAATATATGAGCAATAAACTCATCTTAAGTGGGGGCTGTTGCATTTCGCCTACAACTCCCGTTTTGCCGCAACGATGGAGAGCACTCCACCGCAGCGACAAAAGGAGCAAAGCCTTATTTCGGCAACTGAGCCGCGGCCTGCTTGATGGCCGTTGTGATCTGCTGGCAGAAAGGCTCGACGCTTTTGCCAGACGTCTTGGCATAGTCCTCAACGTCGGTTTCCTGACCCATTGACTGGACAACGCCCTTTTTGCCGGCCGCCTGTGCTTCTTCAAGGCCAGACTTGTCGGCTGGTGCCTGCATAACCTTCATGATGGACTGCTGGCTGTCGATGTCGTCCTGTGTCGCGAAGCCTTTGTCCCTGCAATATTCGACGATACCCAGCTGGTTCTGTGCTGCTTTATAGAGCGCTTCCGGTGTCATCTGCTGTGTGGCCTGGCCTTGCGCCATGGCGCTGCCTGCGGTGACCGATGCCAGAATAAAAGCGCAGATACCTGCATTTTTCATCGTTTCAACCTTTCAATTCTTTTGCATTTCCCATCCGGGCAAACAGATAGAGCGAGTCCGGCGAAACGGAACCCGCCCTGAAAGGCTTAAAGGTCATAAAAGGCATCGCGAAATAAAGACCTGCTAACCGGGGTAACAAGTTTTTACTACTGCCGGGGTTTCAGCGGCTTTGTTTCGTCACATTCGGGAATGTGAGAGTTACGCCCAGAAGTAGCGCACAATGTGGAAGAACACTGGCGCCGAGAAGACGAGACTGTCGGCACGGTCGAGCATTCCGCCATGTCCTTCGATCATATGGCCCCAGTCCTTGACGCCGCGATCGCGCTTGATGGCGGAGGCAACAAGCCCACCGAAGAAACCCATGATGCATGATGTGGCCGCAAGGGCGCCAGCCTGCACAGGGGAAAACGGCGTCAGCCAGGCTAGACCGGCTCCCAGAAGAGAGGCGCTCGCGACACCGCCGACAAACCCTTCCCAGGTTTTGGACGGTGATATGCTGGGCGCGATGCGATGTTTTCCAAACAGCTTTCCGAAAATATACTGCAGCACATCGCTGCCCTGCACGGTGGCCACCAGAAACGCGATCAGCAGCAATTTTTTGCCTTCAAAGCCCGGAATGTCCAGTGTCATCAGCGCTGGCACATGGCTGATGCAATAGACCGAGAGCATGATGCCCCATTGCTGCTCGCTGATACGCTCCAGAAAGCGCGACGTGTCCCCGGAAAGGGCTGTCAGAACCGGCATGGCGAGGAAGCAATAGACCGGGATGAAGATGGAATAGAGCCCATACCAATCAATCCAGATCAGATAATATTGCACCGGAATGACCAGCAGGAACATGCCGAGCAGCACGCGATGGTCGGCGCGTCGTGTCTGCGTCAGCGTCGCATATTCGCGCAAGGCGGCAAACGATATCAGTGCAAACAGCACGATCACGCCACCCTTCCCGAACAGGAAGGCGATACACATAGCGCCGACCATAATCCACCATGCCTTGATGCGGGCATTGAGATTGACCAGCGTGGATGAAAGCGGCTTCGGCGCGCGCCATGAAAGAACACCGGCAACGGCGCTTGCCGTTATCAGAACGCTCATGAGGCCAAGGAATAATCGGGTCGTTTCACTCATGAGTGATTACCATTCTGGGGCTGAATATCGAGAAGGCTCTGACGGGCGCGGGCGAGAAATTCCTTGCGGTCCTCACCCTCGCCAAGCTGCACCGGCGCACCGAAAATGACACGGCAAAGAAGCGGCACCGGCAGCATGGCGCCCTTGGGCAGCACGCGCGACATGTTTTCGATCCAGCACGGCACCAGTTCGACATCGGGGCGCGCCAGCGCCAGATTGTAGATGCCGGAACGAAAGCGTAGCAGCGCTTCATCGGTCATGTTGCGTGTGCCTTCGGGAAAGATGATGAGTGAATGACCATCGGCCAGCGCTTTCAGCATCACTTCCATCGGGTCTTGCGTGCGTTCCACCCAGTTGCGTTCGACAAGCACGGTGCGCAACAGAACTTCGGCCATGAACTGACGCACGCGGTTGCCCCGCCAGTAATCGGCGCCAGCAACAGCACGGGTACGCGCGCGTTCTTCCTGATCAAGACAGGAAGAAAGCAGGATGAAATCGCCGTGGCTTGTGTGATTGGCAAAATAGATACGCTGATTGCGCGACGGACCGGTGCCGCTCCAGATGGGCCGCACGCCGGTAATCCCGCGCGACAGGATTGCCAGAAACGAGCCGAAAGTCGATTGCACCTGATGGCGGATCAGTTCCCGCATGTTACAGCCCCTGACCCAATGGCACCGTGGCCAGCAGAATGAAAAGTACGATACCCAGCCCCATGAAGAACCGCAGACGCCCCATGATGCGTCGCGAGCCTTCTATCCTTTTCGCAAGTGGACGGACCACGCCGTCATTGGAGCGCAAACCCATGCGCTCAAGAATGCTGTCTACCTCACCCAAGCCCGTTTCACCGGAACCGGCGATCAGCTTGAAAAGTGCTGCATCGAACAGGAGGTGCGCAGCGATACCCAGCACGATCAATGCGCTTACCAACAAAAGCGGCCAGATCAGCCAGAAGGCCAGATCATGCACCGGGCGCATGAAGGGCACGACCGCAAGCAAAGCCACGGCGACAACGATGCCGAGAAAGGCATTGCGGCGCAGGATAATCGCTATGGACGCTGCAGGCGTATTCATGCCAGCTCCTCGGTCAGATGCAGACGGACCGGCCAGCCTCTGGAACGGATCAGCACTTCGGCTTCTCGCGCATTGGCGACACGGCCAGTAGAGACGAGCCACGCCACCGCAACCGTTGCGCTGCGCTGAAAACCAAGCGCGCAACAGACAAGAACCGGGCCGTGATGGCGTGCTGCTTCAACGGCATCGGAGGCCAGTTGCACCTTTTCCGATGACGGCGCGACCAGATCAATCGTGCCGAGACTCTTCCATTCTATAGAATGGGGTGGCGGCACCATTTCAGCGGCAAGATCAATGACCGTAGCAAAGGAAGAAAGTTCTGCGGCTTTTGGAAAACGTCCGAGAAACACCCCGTCGGCCAACTCGACATGCGGCGGCAGCTTGCGTGTCCAGAACCGTACATTCAGCCGGGCAAAGAAGCGGTAAGGCCAAAGCAGCCAACGGCTTGCGAGACTGACCGATCCATCTGTCTGCTTCTGGAAAATGCCAGCACCTGCACCGAAATAGCCAAGCGCTACAATGGTCAGTGCCGTTGCTGGCCAGAGCCAGAAAATTGCATAGCCGGTGATGGTCAGGCCTTGGATGGCGAGTACCAGAAACAGGATTGCGCCTGCCAGATAACAGAACCCGATCCTTCTGGCTTTGGGGTCTGATGTGAACTGAAACTCTGCCAGCGGCGAAGGACCGCTGCGCGGGAAAAGCCACAAGGCAAACAGGCCAAGCAACGCGCCTGCCGGAATATCGACGGCATGATGCTGATAGGTGGTCAGCACCGACAATCCGATCAGCAGACACCACAAATGCCAGACCACAAGCATTACATCGCCCATCACGCGGCGCATCTGATCCCAGATGATGATCAAGAGCGCGATATGCAGCGAGGGCGCCTGATTAAAGGGTTTGTCGAAGCCACCAAGCACATCGAACATAAAACCCGGAAGACCGGCTGTTGCCGGTTTTACGAAGGTTGCGGTCAACGGAAAAGCGACGAAGCAAAGAACCGCGATAATCTGTGCGGTGAGATAACGCTTTGCCAGCCGGTCCACTTGTTCCGGACTGTCATTGACGAAGAGCGCTATCACATAAAACAGATTCACTGACCAATAGGGAACTATGCTCCACGCGATGAACGGAACTTGGCTTTCCCATCCGAAAGCAAGGTTCGGCACATGACCTTGCCGCGATGCGAGCCAGTTGGCCGTGCCATAGGTCAGATAGAAAAACGGTCCAAGAAACAGAAGCCAAGCGATTGCGCGGCGGATCACAGGCCGCCGCGAGAAACCATCAAGCTCCGTCAATTGCGTGGTCACGCTTCAGCGTCTCCGATGCGTTCGGCAATCGATACGGTAAAGATGCCCCATTGATCGGTGCGCTGTTCGATCTTGCGATAGCCCGCCTTTTCGACAAGTTGATCCATTTCGCCCTGTGTGCGGCGGCGCATCACCCATGCCTGTCCGCCGCGATGTGACGTGAGCGCACGCGCGATCATTTCAAGCTGCGGATGCCATGGCTGGTTGGTGTAGATCAGCAGTGAGCCGGGTTTCTGCACACGGGCGAGGCCCGAAAGCGACCGGTTAATGAGCGCATTGTCCGGGAAAAGTTCATAAAGACCGGACACGATGGCGAGGTCTGGCTGTGGTGTGACCGTTGCCAGACTTTCTTCATTGAACGCATCGCCTTCTTCCATATGAGCGATTGCTTCAAGACCGCGATCCTTGATGAGCTTACGGCCAGCCAGCACATTGATCGGCGAGTAATCGCGAAGATGAATGCTGTCTGGCAATTCGCCTGCACGCACCACCGCATCAATCACATAGCGGCCATGACCGCATGCAATGTCGAGGATATTGGTCGATCGACCTTCGCTTTCAAGCCGCCTGATGGCGTGTCTGATTAATTCCTCAAGATGCACTTTGCGCTGGCGAATGCCGCGCCAGCCGATGGCTTCCAGAAACTGCTTGTCGATGAGCTTGCCGCCGGGGCCCAAGCCTCGTGCTTCATTCTCATAGACATAATCAAGCGTGGAGCCTGAATCGAAACCGGTGCGGCGACCAACTTTCAGACCTTCCGACAAAAGCGAGCCAAAGCCGATAGACGCGCGCGTCGACGCCCAATAAAGCCCGCGCGGTGAAAGCAGCGGTAGCGGGCTTGATAGTTTGTCAGCCTCATCGCGCGTATGGCCTGCAATATGCGCATCCGTCAGATCGGCGCGTTGTGGTGCTTCCGCAAAACGCGCCTCGATGAAATCGTGGATCAGCGCGAGAGCCGGTTTGCGATCCCGTTCACCCAGCGTGTCATGGTAAAAACCTTTGAGCACATGGCGCTCTTTAATGCGGCTGCCGAGGTTCTCAAAAAAGCGATGCTGTGGCGTTGGTCGCACGACAAAATCGCTGCCGGAAATGAGAAGCTGTGTCGGAACGGTAATCGCCCGCGCATCATCCACCACGCGCTTTGCCGCCTCATAAAGCTGAAGCAGAATATGCGAGGCGATTGGCCGTGTAATCAACGGATCGGTGCGATAGGATTCAATGCGCTCCCGATCATGGGTCAGAAACTGCGGTTTGACGTAGGAATTGACGAAGAACGTGCCTTTGAGTTTTTGCCAAAGCGCGATGCCCTCTTTGGCGAAAGGCACATAAAGCTTGATGTCGAAGGCCGGCGACGCCATGACAAGCGCACGGATATTGGGCGCATAGTCATGCACCCAAGCGCTCGCCAGAACAGCGCCGACGCTCTGCGCAATCAGCGCGACGTCTTCGTTTCTTACGCCGGTTTCATTGCGGATATGGGCAACGAAACTATCAAGATCGCGGATCGACGCGCCGAAGGACGGCGAAAAGCCGCGCACGCCCGGAGAGTTTCCGTGGCCGCGCGCATCCCAGGCATAGAACGCATAATCATCAAGGCCAAGCTCATCGACGAGATGGCTCACACGTCCGCTATGCTCGTGGCCACGATGCAGGAGAACGATAACGCCCTTCGGCTTTTCAGAGCGGGCAGGCCAGAAACGATAGAACAGCGAAGTGCCGTCATGGGTGACGAAATGGGATTCTTGCGGCTCACGATGTGACGCCGCTTCATGCCCCGGCAATTCTGTGCGCTGGCTCATCATTTCTCCTCTCAACAGGCCTTCTCCCATTTTTCGGGATGAACTCCAGGTTATTCGACCCAATTACTATTGAGTAGAATAGAATGTTTGAATAAACGAGCTAAGGCCGGTCGCAAATAGCTGATTTCTACATAATCGTCATTTCCAAAAGTTTCCCGAAAGTTTCTTATGTCTGTTTATCAACTTAAGTCCCGTTTCCAGAACTTGTTGAGACCTCTTGTCGTGCAGCTTGCAGCAAAAGGTGTGACGGCCAATCAGGTCACGATTGGAGCTGCACTGGTCTCAATTGTTCTTGGTGCTTTTCTTGGGCTGAACGGGAATGCGATCTGGTTTGCGCTGGTGCCGGTCTGGCTATTTCTGCGCATGGCGCTCAATGCAGTTGATGGTATGCTGGCGCGCGAACATGGTCAGAAGTCTATGCTTGGTGCCTATCTCAACGAGATCGGCGATGTGATTTCCGACGCGGCGCTCTATGCGCCTTTTGCAATCATCGCACCGTTTTCGGCGCTCTGGATTTTCGCGATTATCTTTATCGCAACCTTGACCGAATTTGTCGGTGTGACGGCAGCCTCGCTTGGATCAAGTCGCCGCTATGATGGTCCGATGGGCAAGAGCGACCGCGCTGTGGTCTTTGGTGTGCTTGGTGCCTGGATTGCCATTGATGGCATTCTGCCACAATGGATGTTCTGGTTGCAGCCTGTGATTTGTGCGCTTTTGATCCTCACCGTCATCAAGCGAATCCGTAATGGAATGAAAGAAGCCCCGAGCTCGTAAGATCGGGGCCTCATTCTGCATCAACTGCTCTCGGTTAATTAGTGTGCCGAAACAAAAGCCGACATGCTGGTAATCAGCAGCATGCCGACGGTTGCGCCTGCGTCCTGAAGACCGATGGTCTTTTCCTGAAAAGCTGCGGCCTTGCCGTGTTGGGCAACCATCGTTTTAGTCGCTTCAAGCGCATCTTCGGCAGCTTTGGCGGCGGCTGCAAGCGCATCAGTAAGTGATGCACCAGCTGCAGCTTGTGCTTCAAGCGTTACAGCGATTGGATCAAGCACATCGAGAAGTGTCTTGTCGCCAACCTTTGCCTTGCCGCGTTCGGCAATACCATCACGATAGGCGCGCCAGAAAGCGGCGATCTCCGCGGTGCCCAGCTCGTCGATACCGTCACAGGCCTTGCTTGCACGCAGGAAACCGGTTGCGGTCAGCGTACCCATGGTCGATGGCGCAACGCGCGCCATGGTGGTTCCAGCCGTGCGCAACAGCTTGGAAACACCAGCGGCTTCGCCTTCCGCATGGGCTGCTTCCGCAGCCGCTGCAAAGGCTTTGCTCATGGTGATGCCGAGATCGCTATCGCCAACCTTGCCGTCCAGCGCGATAAGGAATTCGCGCTGTTCTGCAAAAAGCTGCTTCCAGCTGTCGAAGAGATTGATCAGATCAGATGCTTTAATGACGTTCATGACTGCACCTCAACCTGCAAAATGCTTGAAGAATGGGGTGTTAGCGGAAGCAGCAACCAACGGCTCCAGTTCTTCATCCAGATGCAGCACGGAAACCGATGCGCCAGCCATTTCCATGGACGTGGCAAACTCGCCGATCCAGACATGCTTGACCTTGACGTCACGCTCATCAAACAGCTGCGAAACGCGGCGGAACATGATGTAAAGTTCTTCCAGTGGCGTGCCGCCGAGACCATTGACCAGCACGGCTACTTCATCGCCCTTGGCATAGGTCTGTTCGGCGAAAATGCGTTCCATCAGTTCGTCGATAACCGCATCTGCACTGGCAAGCTTCTTGCGGCTGATGCCGGGTTCGCCATGGATGCCCATGCCGATTTCCATTTCATCTTCGCCGATGGAGAAGGTTGCGTGACCGATTTCCGGCACAACGCAGCTCGAAAGAGCAACACCCATGGTGCGGGTGCGCAAACGTGCCTTGTCGGCAAGACGCGTCACTTCATCAAGCGACAGGCCGTTGGCGGCGGCGGCACCAGCTGCCTTATAGACAAAGAAGATACCGGCAACGCCACGACGCTTGTGTTCCTCACCGACAACCGAGGACGCCACATCATCATTGCCGACAACCTGCTTGACGGTAATGCCATCAAGATCGGCAAGTTCTGCAGCCATATCGAAATTGATAATGTCGCCGCTGTAATTGCCATAGATGTAGAGAACGCCAGCGCCCTGATCGATAGCCTTGGTGACCTGATACATCTGTTCCGAGCTTGGCGACTGGAAGACGCCGCCGACAGCCGCGCCATCGATCATGCCTTCGCCGATATAGCCCAAGAACAGCGGCAGGTGGCCGGAGCCGCCGCCTGTTGCAATGCCGACCTTGCCGGATTTGGTATTGGCTGTGACCATGCAACGCTTGTCATTATCGACAAAGGTAAGCTCGGGATGTGCCCGATAGATGCCTTCGAGCATCTCATCCACGAAATTGACGGGATCGTTCAGGAATTTCTTCATGATTTCCTCTTGAGAGTATCGGGTTATTTCTTGCGTTGGCGGGTGACGAAGAAGGCAGCAGCCAGCAGGATGAAGCAGCCGACGACGAGACGCTGCCATGTGCTGGGGATGCCGACGAGCACCAGAACACTGTTGATGACGGTGATGAGCAGAACACCGAGAAGGGTGCCGAAGACGGTGCCGGTGCCGCCGGTGATGCGTGCACCACCGAGAACCACGGCGGCGATAACGGCGATTTCGGTTCCAACGAAGTCGAACGGGCTCGACTGGCGATTGGCGCAGACATGGATGATGCCTGCAAGTCCGGCCAGACCACCTGCATAGCCGAACAGGAAGATATGGATGGTGCGCAGATTATAGCCGAGACGGCTTGCGATCTGGCTGTTACCACCCATCGCAAAAATCGCGCGGCCCATCAAAGTGCGGTTCAATATCCACCAGGTCAGGATTGCAGCCGCAGGCAGCACCAGAAAGTAGAATGGCATGGTGATGGTGGCGCCGGTTGCCGATTCAAACTGGAACAGTGGGAGGCGACCGAAAGCACCCATTGTCGGAGGCAGGGACATGATCCAGACCGTGCCGACGAAAGCCAGCAGGAAGCCACGGAAGAGATACTGCGTGCCGATGGTGACGATCAATGACGGCACATTGAGGTAATGCACCAGCAGACCGTTGAGAACACCAAGGAAAATGCCACCAGCAATCGCCATCAGAATGATGAAGATGATCGGCAGTTCCGGCATATAGGACTGCACCAGAAGCGTCAGCGAATAGACTGTCGTGGCGGCAATCGCCGTAAAGGAAACATCAATGCCGCCAGCGGCGAGAATGATGAAGACGCCAAGCGCAAACAGGCCCATCACCACACTGGCACGGCCAATATCGATCAGCGTCGAGGCTTGCAGGAATGCAGGGTTGATGATCGAGACAATCGTGCAGATTGCCACGAGCAGGAAGAAAGTGATCGATTCCGGGCGCCTGCGAATGAAGTCACCCAACCTGAAGGATTGGACTCGACCCAGATCCTGTTGATACTGCGACGCACTCATTAGGCAACTTCCTTCTGCGACGACATCATGGCTTGATAGAGCTGATCTTCGGTGGCCTGTGCAGCATCCAGTTCTGCGACGATGCTGCCTGAGTTCATGACGAGAATGCGGTCGGCATTCTGCAGAAGCTCCGGCAGGTCATCGCTGACGATGATGAGGCCCATGCCAGCTTCGGCCAGCGCCTGAATTGCGCGGTAAATCGTGTCTTTTGATCCCACATCGACGCCGACGGTCGGACCGTGCAGCACGAGCAGCTTCGGGCCAATGCTCAGCCAGCGACCAATCAAAACGCGCTGCTGATTGCCGCCCGAAAGCGCACCAACCGGCAGGTCGAGATTGGTTGTATTCAGCCGCATCTCTTTCATGAGCGAGGCGGCGATGTTGCGGCCCTGTTTCTGATCGACGATGCCAAGGCTGTTGCAGAGCTTTCTGAAGATCAGAGCGATCTCGTTTTGAAAGATCGACTTGTCAAGGAACAGACCTTCCGCAAGCCGGTCTTCCGGCACATAGCCAATGCCACGCTCGATGGCTTCCGCCGGGCTTTTAACTTCGGTCTTCTGACCTTCGAGGCGGATTGAGCCGGAATGCGCAGGCGCTACGCCGGTGATTGCCATGGCCAGCTCGTTGCGTCCGGAATCTGCAAGGCCGGTAATGCCGAGGATTTCACCCTTACGAAGGGTAAAGCCAATGTCCTTGAAGCCCGATGCGGTAAGGCTGTCGAGTTTAAGCAGTTCGGCATCGCCGGGCTGTGCCGTGCGATAGCGCTCGGCATCAATTTCTCTGCCGATCATCAGCTCGGAGAGCTGCTTTTTGGTGTAGTTTTCGATCGGGCCCTGTGCAACGCACTGGCCATCGCGGAAGACAACCGCATTACCGCCGATGCGATAGCATTCATCAAGCTTGTGGGTGACGAAAAGTACGGCGACGCGCTCAGCGCGCAGGCGTTCAACGACTTCAATCAGATTATCCACTTCGCGACGGGTCAGCGATGTGGTCGGCTCATCCATGATGACAAGCTTGGCGCGCGTTGCAATGGCGCGGGAAATGGCAACCAGCTGGCGCATGGCAAGCGGCAGCTCGGAAACGATTGTGTTCAGAAAGGCTTTGTCGGTTGGCAGGCCAACCGTGCTCAATGCCCGTTCTGCAGTCTCGCGGAGCTGCGAAAGCTTGACGCTACGGAACAGTCGGCCATTGCCTTCAACGAGCTGCTCATTCAGCGCAACGTTTTCAGCGACAGTCAGATTGGGGATAAGCGACAGATCCTGATAGACGGTTTCGATACCGGCTGCCAGCGACTGGATCGGGTTCAGCGAAGTATAGGTTTTGCCATCGAGAATGATCTCGCCTTCGCTGGGAGCGTGTGCGCCGGACATGATCTTGATGACCGTGCTCTTGCCGCAGCCATTTTCACCCAACAGGTGGTAGGCCTGGCCAAGATCGATTGTCAGATCAATGCCGCGCAGCGCGTGAACGCCGCCAAACCGCTTATGGATGTTGCGCAGTTCGAGAAAACGATCCGGAGACCGGTCGTTGCTCGTCCCATTCTTCGTCGTAGTTGACACGTTAAATTCCTTTGTCGCCGCACCGCTCGCCAAAGCGATTGGGCTGGCTGTAGGACCGGTTGGCTTTCGTTCGCCACGCGCTAATGTCTTGATTTTTTGATGGTTTGTTTGGTCCAGGTGCCCGGATGCAGCGGGGGCTGCATCCGGGTTTTTGAAACCATCGCGCGAGGCTGAACGATGTCCGCACACGATGGTCAGGCAACCTGTGCGAAACGACTAGAACAGGTGTTCCTTGTAGGTCGCCTTGTCAGCAATCACCATGCCGTTGCCGATCACGAGAAGGCCTTCACCGGCACCCTTCTTAACGCTGACTTTATTATAGCCTTCAACGCCGAGATCGGTGCCTTCCGTAACTTCCTTCTTTTCGAGCAGTAGCTTGGCAACCGCATTCATCGCCATGCCAGCCTTCTGCGGATCCCAGAAGCCGATTGCGGTGATGGCGCCGGATTCAAGAAGATCTGCCGACGGGTTCGGAAGGCCGGTGCCGACGAGGCAAACCTTGCCGCTCAAGCCGGCTTCGTCGATTGCACGGCCAACGCCGAGAACGTCGTTACCGGCAGAAGTCTGGAAGCCCTTCAGGTCAGGATGCTTGCGCAGGATTTCCTTGGCCTTTTCATAGGTGCCGTTGGCATCGTCGAAGGATTCGTTGTTCGGATCGACGAGCTGCATGTCAGCATATTTCTTGGCATTTTCTTCAGCCGAGCCAACCCACTGCATATGCGTACGGCTACCGAGCGAGCCAACGAAAGTGGTCCACTTGCCACTCTTGCCCATGCATTCTGCGAGACGCTCATTGAGTGCTGTGCCGTAATCGGCATTATCGAAGGCTTCGACGTCAGCCATCGTGTTGACCTGGTTGTCAGCTTCGTGCGTCACAACAATGATGCCACGTTCCATGGCGCGCTTGAAGGTGCCTTCAAGAACAGCCGGATCCATTGGGACGACTGCAAGTGCGTTAACGCCCTTGGCAACGAGGTCCTGTACAATCTGAAGCTGCTGTGCGGCGTCTGCCGTTGCTGGTCCGCTCTGCGTAGCGACCACATCAGGATTGGCCTTCTGGTAGGCTTCAACGCCTGTGTTCATACGGTCGAACCAAGGAATGCCACTGATCTTGACGACCGTTGCGATAACCGGCTTTTCCTGTGCGACGAGCGCACTTGCGCTGCCAGCGACAATCGCTGCGCCAATGACGGTTCCAGCGAGCAGTTTCTTCGTTACTGATTTCATGATTTCCTCCACGCTAACATTCCCCCAATGTCTATGTTCGGGTGCCTGAGGGTTGAGCACCGATGTTTCCCTTTTGGCGATTGCCGAGGGTAAAGAATCCCGCGATGTCGTATTTGCCGATTGCAAGGAAGGCGAGCAGCAGCAAGCCCCAGGCGAAATCGCGGACGAAGTTGGAAAGGCCGCCGAAGTTGAGCAGGCTGGACATAAGCTGCAAAGCAATAGCGCTCAGCACCACGCAGATGACACGGCCATAACCACCTTCAGGCTTCACGCCCGCCATGACGGCGATGAGAATGGCGACCAGCAGATACGAGCTGCCATAGTCGAACTTCACGTTGACGTTGCGTGCTGCAATGATGATGCCTGCAATCGCTGCCAGAAATCCGCTCGTTGCATAGGTCGCAATCAGCACGCCATTGCGCGGGAAACCAGCGAAGACAGCGGCTTTCGGATTGGTGCCCATCAGCATCAGCCAGTAGCCGTATGGGGTAAAGCGCACGACCGCTGCGATCAGCAACGCGACTGCGATAAAGATCAGGAAGCTGATAGGAACCGCCAGAAACATGTCGTTGCCGATGCGCGACAGCAGGTCCGGGCTGCCGACCATGACAGCGCGACCGCCAGAGACAACAACGGCAAGACCCGTAAACGCCATCTGCGTGCCAAGCGTGCAGAGGATCGGGGTGATGTTGAAGCGCGCAATCAGGATTCCATTGACGATGCCGCCCGCAAGACCGATCACCAGTGCCAGTCCAATGAAGGCAAGGCTGAAGCCAAGCTGGTTTTCGGCGCTTGAGATGAACATCGAAACGATGACGGCTGAAAGCACACCGGAAAGGTTGGCCAGCGCAATACCCGAAAGATCGATCCCGCCATTGCCAGCGCACATAGCCAGCATGACGCCGATTGCCAGCAACCCGAGTTCAGGCACCTGACCCGCCATCGACTGCAGATTGAACAGGGATAGGAAAGATCCTCCCGAAATATACGCGCCAAGCACGAGCAATCCGAGATTGATGACAACAAGCATAGCAAGCTGATTGCTTGTTTTCTGCATGGTCTCCTCCTCCCATGTTTAGTAAACAAAACTGTTATTCACTAAATAAATGAACATAAGCTTGGGGGTTGTCAAGCGCATTGTCGGGGAATTATGGTTGCCTAACACAGGGAATTACCCTAATCGTTTTAAATCACAGCGCTTCTGTTTACTAAACGACAACTCAGTTTGCCCCCAATATCGAAGTGTCACCCGGAAAACATGAAAAAGAAAAAGTCCTTTACGATCAGAGATATTGCCGAGAACGCAGGTGTTTCGCCCGCAACGGTTTCGCTTGTTCTGAATGGCAAAGGCGAGATTTCAGGAGAAACGCGAGCGCGCGTTCTTGAGTCGGTATCCCGCCTCAATTATGTGCCGCGCGCGGCCAAAACCGGGACGGGCGGTGGGGAGACCATCCGCTTTCTGAAGATTGCCAAGCATGGTGAAACAGTTAATCGCGATCACAGCATTTTCGTCTCTGATTATATTGATGGCATGTCGTCGGAAGCGACGCGCCGCAACTACACGCTTGAAGTGGTCAGTTTTGAAGGGCAGCCGATCAGTGCGGTTGCTGAATCGCTGGCTGGTGCACCGATCCGAGGCGTGATCGCGCTTGGGACCGAGCTTTCGGCGGCAGATATCCACATGATTCAGGGGCTCGGTCTGCCCACGGTTTTCATCGATACGTTTTATGAAGTCATTGAAGCCAACTTCGTCGACATGAACAATGAGGATGCCGTCTTCAAGGTTCTGTCACGTTTCAAGCAACTTGGCTTTTCGCGGATTGGTTTTGTTGCCAGTCATACTGAAACGACGAATTTCCGTCTTCGCCGCGATGCGTTTTTCAAGAATATGCAACGTCTGGACCTGAACGTTCAGGAGCGTGACATTCTCTCGGTCGAATCGACTTATGAGGGTGCGCATCGTGATACCTGTGCGATGCTGCATTCGGGGCTCGATCTGGCCGAGTGCTATTTCTGCACGAATGATATCATCGCCTATGGCTTCATTCGGGCGTTGAAGGGCAAAGGCCTTCGTATTCCAGACGACGTTTCTGTCATCGGCTTCGATAATTTGCCGCAAAGTGCGACCATGGAGCCGGGTCTCACAACCGTTGAAGTCTCCAAGCGCAAGATCGGCAATCTTGCTGTGACTGTTCTGGACGATCTGATCAACACAGCTGAAACGCAGCCGCCTGTCAAAATCCTGGTGGGTGCGAACCTGGTTATCAGATCGAGCGATTCCGGCGTTGCTGTAAAGGCCGTGACCCCAAAAGCAGACGCGTTTACGAGCTAATCCCGTAAAAATAGTCCATGAATTTTGATCGGTGGTGGGCGCAAGCCGACCGCTGATTTCGCACGTCTTTTTGTCTCTCTTTGCTCCTTGAGATCAATCAACTCCTCCGGCGCTTTGTTCAAAGTGCCGCGTGGGCGGCTATCCACACCTCCCCATCGAGTAGATAATTACTCTTGTAATTCTAATTATACATCTGTATTCAAGAGTCGAGTTCGCTATGGGCTGGAGGCAGAGGAGCCTTCCCGGGTGATCTTTCAAGCAGTCAGACGGGAGGAAGTTTCGTCTGATTTCCAAGGGAGGAATATATGAAAAAGCTTGCTTTGCTGGCGGCTGTTGCTGCCTTTTCGTTACCTGTTTCGGTCATGGCGCAGGACGCGCCGGGTACTGTCAAAAAAGACAGCTATCGCTTCGTCATCGTGCCAAAGGTTGTTCATCCCTGGTTCGATAAGGTGAATGAAGGCGCGCAGCAGGCCGCTGCCGCCCTTAAGGCGCAGACCGGCGCCAATGTTGAAATCGTCTACTCAGCACCACAGAGCGCAGACGTTGTTCAGCAGAACCAGATTATCGACAGTGCACTTGCAACCCGTCCGGACGGTCTCGCACTCGATCTGCTCGATCCATCGGGCAATCGCGCCTCGCTTGAAGAAGCGCAGAACCAGAAAGTTCCGCTGGTGCTGTTTGATTCCGTGCCGCCTGAAGGCATGAGCATCACCCATATCGGTTCAGATTTCTGCGAGCAGGCCAAGATTGCTGCCCGTCGTCTGGTCGAAGTGCTGGGCGGTGAAGGCGAAGTCGCAATCATGATGGGCGTGCCAACTGCACCAAACCATTCGATCCGCGCTGATTGCCATCGCGAAGTGTTCAAAGAACATCCGGGCATCAAGGTCGTTGCTGAAGGCATCGACAATGACAGCATCGAAATCGCGCAGCAGCAGGCAGCGGCCATTATGCAGGCCAACCCGAACCTCAAGGGCTGGGTTGCTTCGGATGCGGCTGGCCCGATTGGTATCGGTCAGGCAATCGTTGAAGCTGGCAAGCAGGGCAAGGTTACGCTGGTCGGTCTCGACAATCTGCCGGAAATGCTCGAAATGATCCGCAATGGTGTGGCTGACAGTTCGTCCGCTTCGCAGCCTGAACTTCAGGGTTACTGGTCGGTGATGACGCTCTGGGCACAGGCAACCGGTGCTCCGGTTCCGGGTTATATCGACACCGGCAATGCATTCCTGACCAAGGAAAATGTAGGCAACTGATCTGATCCCGTTCAGGTCCGATCTTGTTGCAGGAGCACGGGTTCTCCCGTGCTCCATTCTTTCCTGTCCTATCGGCTTTGACCGGCAGCATGCCGGACACGCACCGATAGTTTTCCAAGGTGTCCATCATGGCTTATCTTGAAACAAGCGGATTAGGCCGGGACTTTCCGGGCGTAACCGCGCTGGATGGTGTTGACCTGAAAATCGAGCTGGGTCGCACGCATATTCTTGCTGGCGAAAACGGCGCCGGTAAATCCACACTTGTAAAAATTCTGACCGGAACCGACAGCGCTTCGCGCGGTCAGGTGCTGATCGATGGCCGCGATCCGGTTGCCGATCCTTCGCTCTATAAGAATGTCGCTTATGTTCCGCAGGAGCTGACGCTGTTCCCACAGATGAGCGTTGCGGAAAACCTGTTCATGCCGTTTAACCGAACAGGCCATGGCGGCTTTATCGTCAACCGCAAGGCGTTGATGGAAGAAGCGAAATCCTATCTCGACCGTTTCGGCATTGAGGCGCGACCAGACGATCTGGTTGCGAATATTTCCGTGTCTGATCAGCAGCTTCTGCAGATTGCACGTGCCTGCACCAATGAACAGATGAAGGTACTGATCCTTGATGAACCGACTTCATCGCTGACGCGTGTTGAAGTCGAGCGTGTCTTCAAGGTCATTCGTGGTCTTCTTGACCGCGATCATGCGATTGTTTTCATCAGCCACAAAATGGAAGAAGTCTTTCAGATCGGCGATGATTATACGGTTCTTCGTAATGGTACGAAGATTGAAAGCGGCCATATCAAAAACGTCACCGAATCCGATCTGATCCGCGCCATGTCTGGCCGCGATCTTTCCTTTGACGAACATTTCCGCCCGTCCAAGCCTACCACTGAAACCATTATGGAAGTGCGCGGGCTTTCGGGATCGCGTTTTGAAGACATCAGTTTTGATCTTCGCAAAGGTGAGATTCTCGGCTTCGCCGGTCTGGTCGGAGCAGGACGCTCCGAAGTGATGCAGACGATCTTCGGTTTTCTCAAAGCCAAAGCAGGCACCGTGAAGGTCGAAGGCGAAAGCTGGACACTCAACGATACATCGCGCTCGGTTTCAAGCGGCATGCTCTATCTTTCCGAAGAGCGAAAACATCACGGCATTCTGCCGTTACTGTCGCTGCGCGAGAATATTGGTATTTCGGTGCTGTCGCTGACCAGCGGCAAGCTGGGCATCAGCGATAGTCGTGAGCGCAATATCGTGCAGAAGATCATCGATGATTACGGTATCCGCACGTCCGGAATGGGCAAGCGCATCTCGCAGCTTTCCGGCGGTAATCAGCAGAAGGCGATTATCGGCCGCTCAATGGCCACGCGCCCGCGCGTGCTGATCTTTGATGAGCCGACCAAGGGCATCGATATCCGTACCAAATCCGAGATTTATCGCATCATGAAAAATCTCGCCGAAGAAGGCGTGGGCGTCATCCTCGTCTCCTCGGAACTCAACGAATTGCAGAAATGCGCAAGCCGTATCATCACAATGCATAACGGCCATATCACCGGTGAGTTCTCCACCACCGATACCAACAATGAAACACTCGTGGGCGCGATCTTTGGAACAGAGGTAAAAGCCGATGCAAACTAACCCCCTTTCCAATCTCATTCGTACGCCGCTTGCCGGTGTCTTTATTGCCCTGCTGGTGATCTTTGCCCTTTCGGCAATCCTGTCGCCATACTTCCTGACGCCTTACAATCTGTCAGTTGTTGCTCGTGGTCTGGCCTTTGTTGGCCTCATCACGATTGCCCAGTCGATGCTGATGGTGCTGGGTGAGCTTGATCTGTCACTCGGCGTGATTGGTGGGCTGAGCGGCGTTGTTTCCGGTATTTTAATGATGCGGATGGGTTTTGAACCCTATAGCGCAATGTTCCTCGCGATTTTGCTTGGGCTTTGCCTTGGACTTTTCAACGGCTTCCTCGTCACCTTCCTCCGCCTACATTCGCTGGTGCTGACTATCGGTACGGCGGGCATCTTTGGCGGCGCCAATCTGGTGCTGACGCGCGGCGTTGCCATCACTGGTATCCCACGTGAAGTGCATTTCCTTGGTCGTGGCGATCTCTTTGGCATTCCGGTGCCATTCATCATCATGTTTTTTGTACTGTTGATAGCGACCTTCGTGATGCTGAAAACACCGTTCGGTCGTTACATGTATGCCATCGGCAACAACCGCGACGGCGCCCGTATGCTGGGTATTCGTGTGGATCGTGTACGTCTCATGGTGTTCGGCGCTGCCGGTGCTATTGCAGGTCTTGCAGGTGTGCTGATGGTTGCGCGTCTTGGTACGGCACAGCCGTCGATTGGCGACAGCTGGGTTCTGGCTCCAATTGCTGCTTCCGTCATTGGTGGCGTTGCCACAACAGGTGGTATCGGTAGCCCGATTGGCGCGATCCTCGGTGCAGGTATCATCGCTATTATTGAAAACATTATCGTTCTGTTTGGTGTCTCTCCCTATTGGCAGGGCATTGTTTCGGGTGCAATCGTCGTGCTGGCAATCTCGTTTGATGCCATATCGCGTCGTTATCTGCGCCGGGATGCCCATTGATCAAGCGACGCGTTTAAGAAAGTTAAAACTATGAGTGAACAAGTCAAAACCAAAAAGCTGATCAACGCGCCGGAAAACATCATTGCAGAAATGATCGAAGGCATGGTCGGCGCGCATCCCGACATTCTGCGCGTTGAAGGCGAAACGGGCCGCGCGGTTGTTGCAGTCGATGGTCCGCGTGAAGGCAAGGTTGGCATCGTTGTGGGCGGCGGTTCTGGTCACGAACCAGCCTTTGCGGGTTATGTCGGTCGCGGTCTTGCGGATGCAGCGGCGGTGGGCAATGTGTTTGCTTCGCCATCGCCTGCCCATATTGCAGAAGCGGCACGGGCTGCGGATGGCGGCGCTGGCGTGCTGATGCTCTATGGCAATTACACCGGTGACGTTCTCAATTTCACCATGGCTGCGGAAGAACTCGCGCAGGATGGCATGGACGTGCGCCATGTCGCTGTTGCGGACGACGTGGCGTCGGCTCCGCTTGATCGCAAGTCGGAGCGTCGCGGCATTGCCGGTGATTTCTTCGTGTTCAAGGTTGCAGGTGCTGCTGCTGATCTGGGTGAACCTCTGTCGCGTGTTGAAGCGCTGGCGCAGGCAGCCAACGAGGCCACCCGGTCGATGGGCGTGGCATTGAGCCCTTGCTCGCTGCCACAGACGGGAAAGCCGAATTTCACCATCGGCGACGATGAGATGGAAATCGGCATGGGCCTGCACGGCGAACCGGGCATCCGCCGCCAGAAGCTCGCGCCTGCCGATGAAGTGACCGACGAACTGATGGCCTCGGTTGTGGAAGAACTGGCGCTCAAGGCGGGGAACCGCGTTGCGGTTTTGGTCAATGGCCTTGGTGCGACCACGCATATTGAACTTTACCTGATCTTCCGTCGCGTGAAACAGATTCTGGATGGTAAGGACGTTCAGATCCATGCCTCATGGGTCGGTGAATATGCGACGTCGCTCGAAATGGCTGGTGCGTCGGTGACGCTGATGAAGCTCGATGCAACCTTGCAGGCGCTTCTGGATCATCCATGTCATACGCCAGCGCTGACCGTTGGTGCTGTGCAGGCAGGCGACCGCGAGCCGACGTCGCACCGCAAGGCTGCACGCGCAGCCGAACACAAGGAAACGGCATCGGACGCGCCGCGCGCACTCATCACCGATGGTGATGTGACGCCCGCGCTTTTCAAGGCGATGATGATGAATGTCGGCAACCAGATCATTGCCGAGAAGAACTGGCTATCGGAACTCGACGGCGTAATTGGTGACGGTGATCACGGCATCACCATGGAAATCGGCTGGAAGGCTGTTCAGCATGCGCTCGAAGATGAGCAGGGCGACGAAACCATTGAAGCCATTTGCAAGCGCATGGCCAAGGCGTTTCTGGATGCCGTTGGCGCTTCGTCGGGTCCGCTTTATGCGACAGCGTTCCTGCGCGCAGGCACGGCCGTCAGCAACCGTCTGAACCTTGACGGGAACGGCATGACCGAATGGCTTGCAGCGGCCTCGCAAGGCATCCAGGATCGGGGCCGAGCCGAGCCGGGCGACAAGACGATGATTGATGCGTGGGTGCCAGCTGTTGAAGCTGCAACTGCGGCGGCCGGAAACGGTAAATCGACGCTGGAAGTGCTGATTGCGGCACGCGATGGTGCCGAAGCTGGCATGAAGGCGACAGCTGCAATGGAATCTCGACGCGGACGTTCAGCGAAGCTTGGCGAGCGTTCAATCGGCCACATCGATCCGGGTGCGGCCTCGACATTCGTCACGTTGCGCGCCATGACCGAAACGCTTCAAGCCAAGGCTTAATCAAATAGAACAGGGGCCGTATCTTAAAGCGGCCCCTGTAATAGCGCGCGCGCCACGCCTTCATTGGTGACGAGGCGATTGACATAACCACCGCGCAGAATGGCACGGATAATCGGGATTTTATTCAGCCCGCCCGAAACCAGAACGGATGCTGGTTTAAGCTTGAGCTTGTCCGGCGGGAGGGCAATGATTGAATCATTGAGGAAATGGTCGATCGGGCGCCCCTGAGCATCAAGAAAATATCCCAGAAACTCTCCAACGGCTCCAAGTTTCAGCACCGCATCAAGATTGTCCTTTACGACGCGAATATGCGTGAGCGATGTTTCCGAGGTCAGCGGTCCGCAGGATACGAGGCCGATGTCGGCGATTTCAGTTCTGGCGAGCACGTCCGTCAGCTCGTCGCTCAACAGGATCGCATTGCGGCTTTCGCGATTGGCGCAGTAAATCGGTGCGGTCAGATAGTGACACTCGACGCCAAGCGCACGGGCAAAATCTGTCGCAACTTCAAATGTGTTGGTTGATGAGCCGCTGGTGACGCCACCGGTCAGCCCAACCACCCAGCTTTCGGGCTTGGGTTTCGCACGCAAACTCCGCACAGCAAAGCTCAGTGTTCGCCCGGACGCTATTCCTACACCCATGTCGCGCCCATCAATCAGCTCGCCAGCCATGGTTCCGGCAGCTTCACCAATAACGCGCTTTTGCTCCAGAAAATCGTCAAGATCAGGAACAACCACTGCATCTGCGAGGCCATAGCGCGCTGCGACTTTTTCTGCCAGTTCAACACAATCCGACAGTGGCAGGCTGACGCTGATCTGGATCTGGCCGGACTCCCGCACCTGTCCAATGATTTTATTGACCTTTAGCCGGGTAATGTTGAGCCGCTGCGCAATTTCCTGCTGGGTCTGGCCACCGATGAAGTAAAGCCAGGCGACGCGCGCGCGCTCCTGTTCTTCATCGACTGACACGAAATTCTCGTTCATTCACTGGCCCTTAACAATCACGCGTGCGGCAGAATACCCTTGTGAGAGAATGCTGCAAAGCATCAAATCCCGCGCTCTTTATAATACGCATCTTGTTCGAAAATCGTTTCACCCTTTTCGGGATGTGTTTCTAACTCATTTCATAAGTGGGGGGCGGGCCGCAACGAATTTTGACAAAGCGGGATATTATTTGTGGTCTGTTGAGGCTGAATATTTCACAGCTTTTGTATCCGAATTTAACTTGACTAAAACTATCATGTTAACTAGAAGTTGCGGCGGGGGAAATCCCTGACGGCGGGTAATGTCATGTATAACAAAGATAGTCAGAAGTCGGCGCTCCATCGTTTTGTCGAAGGGGACGGATTCTGGGTAGCCTATGCTGGTTTATTTGCGGTGATTGTCATCGTCGCAAATCTTTACCTTTGAAAATTGTCAGTCTGTAAACTGCAATGTTTGCAGGCCGACCACGCATATCAGCAGCAAGCAATAGCTCTCAGGTAGCCAGCCACTGATTTCCACTTTTGCGAGGAAACAGTGAAGAAAATACACTCCAAACACTACGGCATTCTTTTAATCGGCGTGGCGTACAGCGCGTTCATGATGGGCACGATCGCGTCTCATGCGCAATCAGTCAGCGCTACTCAGCGGAATGCAGAAGCGAGCGACAAGCCTCAGGAAAAGAAGGCGCCGGGCGCAGTCGAACTTCAGCCGATCATCATCAGCGCTGGTATCGATATGGACGCACCTTATCTGACGCCGGGCGGTGTCAGTGTTATCGATGGCAATATCGTTCAGGAAAAATATGGCGGTGATGCGAACGCGATTGTTCGTTCCATGCCGGGCACATTCACACGCATATCATCAAGCCAGCCGGGTGTGGCGGTCAACATTCGTGGCTTTGAATCGGATGGTCGCGTCAACACCATGATCGATGGTGTCCCGCAAATGTTCAGAAATACGGCGGGCCACGCGTCAACGGGCGGCGAATTGCTTTACATCGATACGAACCTTTTGGCAGGCGTGGGTGCAGAGCGTGGTGCCGTCAATGGCGCGCATGGCATGGGTTCCCTTGCAGGTGCCGTCAACTTCAGAACCATTGATTTCGAAGACGTTGTTCTTGAAGGACAGGATCAGGGCGTCAAGACTATCATGAAGGCTGGGAATAATGGCTATGGCCTTTCGGGGATGATTGCCGGTGGAGCGCGGACAAATATTCCGGGGTCTGGAACGGCGTCGATCATGGGTGCGTTCAGCTATAGCGACCATGAGAATTACCGAAGAGGCGATGGTGTCTATAATACGCCTGACGCCAGCAATAAGCCGGGTTCAGGATTGCTGAAGTTCCATTTCCAGCCTGACGATGTGCATGATCTGAAGCTTGGTGCGCGCTGGTACAAGAACAACTTCCTGGTTTCAGGTTATGAGTGGGGTGTAACGAATTCCACTTACACCGCCAACTATACCTATAACCCTGACAATGACTGGATCGATCTGAAGATCAACGCTTATTATAATCGCACGGACATGTCTTATGACCCCACAACTGGTGGCTCATACCGGCAGCGTCAGACGCGGGACAACGGCTATGGGTTCGATGTGACCAATACGAGCCGCTTCGACATTACGGACGAGCTTAGTGTCCGGTGGGAATACGGTGCGGCCTATTCCTCCGACGACTACAAAGTCAACAACTACCGCGGTGCAAATCCTCCCGGCAGAATGCAGAAGGCGCGTGCTTTTACTGATATTACCTTGTCGCAAGGTATTTTCGAATTGAGCACAGGGCTGAATTACGATTATTGGACGCTGAGCGGGCATCAAAGCCCATGCACGGCCAATGTTGGTTTCTGCCCGCCAACAGGCGGTAATGTGGATGTTTCGCGCAATGAAAATGCGCTCAACCCTAAGATCACTCTGTCTGCAAAGCCGGTCGACTGGCTGCAGCCCTATGTGACCTATGCCCATACTTTCAGGCCGCCATCAGCGCGAGAAGCGCTTTGGGCACTGGTTCCGATTGGCGCTGGCATCGGTGGTGGCCAGTTTTCCAATTTCTATCTCGATCCCGAAAAATCCAAGGGATGGGAATTTGGGACTAATGTCATCAAAGACGATCTGCTGATCGCAGGCGACGCGTTGCGGTTAAAGGTCAATTACTTCCGATATGATATCGAAAATTACATCGTGAACAATCTCATGACCTTGCCAGGCGATCCTTATGAAAGGGCGATCTGGGTCAATGTACCCGGGACCACGAAGTCGCGGGGCTTCGAGATCGAAGGCGGATACGATGCGCGATTTGCCTATGTGAACCTCTCTTATACCCACGCAAGCAATGATCAACCGGTTGGCTGGGGTGCAGGCATCGGCAATGGCGACTCGACATTTCTGCCTGAAGATTATGTCACCGTCGATGTCGGCGTCCGGGCACTTGAAGAAGCCTTAACGGTTGGCGGGACAATGAACCATGTCGGCGGTAGCCGTTATGCTGTTGGATTTGGCGATACTGAGAAAAAGGAAGCCTATACGCTTTACAACCTCTATGCCTCCTACAAGTTCAATAAGCACGCGACTGCTTTCATGAATGTCGAGAACCTGACGGATGTGGCTTACAGCCCGGCAGTATCGGGCGAAATGGCAGAAAAGACTGGTCGCGGCCGTACCTTTATGGTCGGCCTCACGACACAATTCTGATCTGTTTCAAATGAGAAAATCAAATGGCTGGATCATTCCAGCCATTTGAGCCTATGCGCGATAGGCCTGGTCACTGTGACCTTCATACCAGGATTGCCGTCGAGTTCTTCCATCGCTGCGCTTTTCAAAGGCGCTTCATTTTCCAGCGTCACCCTCGGTTCACTGAATAATGCATAACCCGGGCCAATCCCGGCATGAACGGTTGGCGCATCCTGAAACAGCGCTTGCAATCAGGATCATGCAAATGGCTATAGCCAGAGGTTTCATACTTCCTCCCATTTTTCGATGACTGATCCTCACCATAGCTTGATTCCGATTCTACACAACAAGCTCTCGCGGGGGGTATTGAAACATCAACCGCTCAGCGGATGGTTGAGTTGCCTGGACCACCGAACGATTTTCCCTGCAAACCTGATGATGACGATATCGATAATCTGGAATATGCGATCAAGTTTTATGCAACGGAGCGAAGCATGGAGCACGTCTTGAAACAAATGGCGATAACCATTCTCCCGGTCATCGTCGCTATACGAAAACACTCTGAAGATTTGGGCCTGTTCCACAAGTGAGGTTCAGTGAACCTGAAGAGGACCATTCGTTAGTCTCTCTGGTTCTATCCAACATGTTGTAATGTTTGGGGGATCGAATGGTGGGCGTAACAGGGATTGAACCTGTGACCCCTACAATGTCAATGTAGTGCTCTCCCGCTGAGCTATACGCCCATTCGATGTGGCGCATACACCATATCACGCTGCGCCCGTCAATGCTCTTTTTTGAAGTTTATTCGTCTTTGTTGTTGAATAGCTTATCGAGGCCGGGAAAGCCGCTGATCGCCTTAGGCGGCGATCAGCATTTTTTCGATTTCATTCACCAGGTCACGCAGGTGGAAAGGCTTGGAAAGCACTTTCGCATCGCGCGGCGCGTCCGAATCGGGGTTGAGTGCGACTGCTGCGAAGCCGGTAATGAACATGATCTTGAGGTCTGGGTCTATTTCGGTCGCGCGGCGTGCGAGCTCGATGCCATCCATCTCCGGCATGACGATATCGGTCAGCAGCAGCGAGAATGGTTCTTCGCGCAGCCTTTCATAGGCGCTGGCGCCATTGTCGAAATGGGTGACGTGATAGCCCGCTTTTTCCAGTGCTTTCACGAGGAAGCGACGCATATCGTTGTCGTCTTCAGCTAGCAGAATTCTTTTCATTGGTCCGTCCGAATTTCATGTCGTTCGTTCGCGCATTTCGGCGCAGGTAACGACTCAGCTCTCGCACTAGAAAACGCGTTTTTGGTAAATATGAAATGAATGCTCGCGCAAATGTTAATTGTTATGGCCACTGTTTGGCAACAAGCTGTTATGTGTTACAGCTTTTTATAGTTTTGCGAGCCAGTCCATAGAGGGAGAGGCGGGTTTTGCAATTTCGGGTATTGTATCTGGCCGGACTGACATAAGATGCTGCTTTTAAAGCAAAACTATCATTTGGCCGGTCGAAAAAAGCAGTCAAGACGGGTTGAAGTATGAGTCTGGAACGTGATTTTCATCTGATACCCCCTTATGAGGTCTGCGCGCCTGCGCAGCAGCGAATTCCCTTCGTTTTTAATTCGCCTCATAGCGGACGCGCCTACCCCAAGTCGTTTCTTGAAGAATCACGGCTCGACTCACTGGCGATTCGGTTCTCAGAAGATTGCTATGTTGATGAGCTTTTTGCAGACGTGCCGCGTTTGGGTGCGCCTTTGCTTAAAGCGCATTTCCCCCGCGCATTTCTCGATGTGAATCGCGAACCCTTTGAACTTGATCCGCGTATGTTCGTGGAGCCGCTGCCGCCTTTTGCGAACAGCCAGTCTGCACGCGTGGCAGGTGGTCTTGGAACCATTCCGCGTCTGGTTGGCGAGGGGCAGCTCATTTATCCGGGGCGCATATCGCTGCAGGAAGCCTTCTATCGGATTGAAGACCTCTATAAGCCATATCACAATACGCTCGATACTCTGTTGCAGACGACCCATGAACGTTTTGGCTATTCGGTGCTTATCGATTGCCATTCCATGCCGGGCGGCACGCGATCAGGTGATATCGGCGGGCGGCCCGATTTCATCATTGGTGATCGTTTTGGCCGCTCTTGCAGTGAACAGTTGACGCAAGCTGCTATCGAACTGCTTCAGGGGCTTGGCTATACGGTTGCGCATAACAAGCCCTATGCCGGCGGCTTCATCACCGAGCATTATGGCAGACCAGCAGCGGCTTGCTATGCTTTGCAGATCGAGATCAATCGCAGCCTCTATATGAATGAGCAGAGCTTGCAGAAGCTGGTTGGTTTCGATGCGCTTTGTGCCGACCTCTATCAGTTTCTGAGCGATCTGACATCGTTGCCGGATGAGCTTCTGGTCGTGCCGCCGCTTGCAGCTGAATAACAATTCACGCTTTTCAATCGCCGAAGGTTGCGGAACATCTCACATAAAATGCTGATAAAAAGAGCCGCGCTCCTATGAAGAAAGCGCGGCCAAAGACTAGGGAGGAAATGCCCCGAAAGGCACCGACAGGACAGCCTGTCTGACCTTTAAGCTACGCTGCAAAGCCTTATGCGTCAAGGAATTACGCATAAATTTTGAGCTAAAAAATAGACGGCTCAAATTATGGGCAATATTAGTACGGGTTGCATATTAATGCATCATCTTATGGAAATGGGAGATTGGGATTGCTGATCGATAGGGCATTTTTTTCCGAAGTCGCTTCGGTGGCTGCAGCTGAAACCTTGCCGCGATTCCGCCAGTTCACGGCGATCGACAATAAATATACCTCTGGATTTGATCCGGTGACGGAAGCTGATCGCGCAGCGGAGCGTGCGATTCGTGCGGTGATCGGGCGCGAGTTTCCAGACCATGGCATTCTTGGCGAAGAATATGGCCCGGAAAACATTGATCGCAGTCATGTATGGGTCATCGATCCGGTTGACGGCACGCGTGCCTTCATATCCGGCCTGCCAGTGTGGGGAACGTTGGTTGGCCTGACAGTCGAGGGGGATGCCAAGGCTGGGATGATGTCACAGCCTTTTACGGGTGAGCTGTTCTACAGCGACGGTGACGGTTCTTATCTGGTGCGTGATGGTGGAGAGCAACGTCGACTGGCAGTGCGTTCTCAGGCAAAGCTTGAAGACGCGACCATGTTCACGACAACGCCCGCGCTCTTCAAGGGGGATCTGCGTAAAGGTTTTGACCGACTGGAAAGCTCGGTGCGCCTGTCGCGTTATGGTGTCGATTGCTACGCTTTTGCCATGCTTGCAGGTGGCTTTGCCGATATCGTGGTGGAAGCGGGCCTCCAGCCTTATGACATCGTGGCACTGATCCCGATTATCGAGCAGGCAGGTGGTATTGTTACGCAACGCGATGGTGGTCCGGCAGAAAGGGGCGGCGATATTGTTGCCGCTGCATCTCCCGCGCTGCATCAGGCGGCGCTTGAACTTATAAACGGGTAACTACGTCTGATCGGGATTTGCAGGTTCTGTGGTTTCTGGTGGCGCATCAATTTCCGAGGTTCCGGGAATGAAAGCATCAAAAGCCGCCAGAACCTGCTCCCGGTAGAAGTCGGCTTCCTGCAATAATTCATGGCGTCCGCCATCGACGACGACCAATGAGATATTGCGCGTGCTTGCAGCAAATCGCTCGATTGCCGGAGTGGAAACCACCCGATCGGCACCCGCCGCGATTATCAGCACAGGGATTGCCGGACCCTTATAAAAATCGGGCCGGTTGATGAGGGATGCGGTTTCAAGTGCACCCGCAAGCCAACGCACTGTGGGACCACCAAGTGCCAGATCAGGATTGTTGCGAACAACTTCCATATTGCGTGTAAAGCGCGCCGGATCGCTGGTCAGTGGATTGTTGGCGAAAGGCCGGTCAATCATCTTTCGCCCTGCTGCAGCATAAAGCCTGCCGAAGCCGAACCAGCGCAGACCTGTCGTGATGCGGCGCATCTTGTCATCGCTGGACTTCGATCCCCCAAGCCCCATCAATGGTGCACAGAGCACCATACGGGTAATTCGCGAAGCAAGCTTCGGTATCGACGAATAAGCAATCAAAGCCCCCGCGGAGTGGGCAAAGATATAGAAGGGCGGCGGGCAGTCGGGCAGAACAACATCTGTCAGAAACTGGTCGAGATCGCCGGTGTAATCGCTGAAACGACCGACATAGCCGCGCAGGCGATCCTTGAGCAGCCTGTGCGAACCGCCCTGACCACGCCAGTCGAGGGTGGCGACGGTGAAGCCCCGATCTGAAAGGTCGGACATGGTCTCGAAATATTTCTCGATAAACTCGTTGCGACCTTGCAGCAGTACGACCGTGCCGCGTGACGGCTTGGTTTGCGACTTGAGGAGCGCATAGCGCAAGCTCTTGCCGTCCCGTGTTTCAAGCATGCCAGATCGCGTTCCCGGCGGTATGGGGTTCGCATCGGTCTCAAAAAGAAAATCTGGCATTCAAGCTTTTGTCCCAAGTTACATTCTGCACCGCAATATAATGGGATAAAGGATGATAAAAAGTAACCGGAAGTTTGCGAGCAAACTTCCGGTTCAGGAAACAACCCGTGCAAGGGACGTTACACAGGTTGATCTGTTGGTTCTGGCTGGAATTACCAGCCGCGACCGGCCCGACGCTCATCGATGATGCGGCCGCTGAAAGCGTCAACCACCACAATCACGCGACGACCGCTCGGACGTGTAGCCTTAACGAAATAGGCACCGCGATCACGGCGTATATCGCCAACATCATAGCCGCGGCGTTGCAATGAACGGGCAACCTGGCGGGGGCCAAGCGTATCGCGTCGTCCATAGTCGCCACCCCAGTCGGGTCCGCGACCCCGTCCATGATTGGGTCCACGGTCATATCCGCGATCTGGTCCATCCCAATCCGGGCGTGGTCCGCCGCGTGGCGGCATAGGCGGACGATAGCCATCATCGTCGTAATATTGAACCTGAACGCGCAGCCCATTGTCGGCTGCGTGGGATGTCGTCGCGATCCCTGTCGCGACGGTGGCAAGTGCGGCAAAAGCAAGAAAAGCTTTTTTCATAACCGTAATCCTTTGATGAACCCGCCTCTCAGCAGGCATAGGGGAAGATTATTCCCAAGCACCTGAACGCTCGCCGAAGATGATGTTCATTTTGGGTTCATTGCGTGGCGAATCCCCCAATTTGCAGGCCCCAAACGATCAGGAGTTGTTACGTCAGGTGATAAGCCGTGTAACGCTATTCTCTGGTTATACGAGGATGGCTGGCAGTGTTTTCTGCAATGCACTTTCAAATCAGCCTTGAAATGAAAAAGCGGCATTCCCAAATGAGTTTTGCGGTCGCCGAATACGGGATCGCCGGCACGAGGAATTCGCCAGAATGGGAATTCTGCCGCCAATATAATGCATTCTTGTCGCTCTTAAGGAGGGCTTACATATGCGTCACGTTGATTTTTCCCCGCTCTATCGTTCCACCGTTGGTTTCGACCGTCTCTTCTCTTCGATGCTTGATACACTCGCATCTCCAGAAGGTACGCAGTCCTATCCGCCATATAATATTGAGCGGACCGGTGAGAACACCTATCGCATCACCATGGCTGTTGCAGGCTTTTCGGAAAGCGAACTCGAAATCGAAGCACATCGCAATCAGTTGACCGTCAAGGGCCAGAAGGCCGAGAACGATGCTTCTGAAACCGGTGAAGTGCTTTATCGCGGCATTGCTTCGCGTGCTTTTGAGCGCCGCTTCCAGCTTGCAGACTTTGTTGAAGTGGCCGGTGCCAGCCTTAAAAACGGCTTGCTCCATATCGATCTCAAGCGCGAAATCCCCGAACAGATGAAGCCACGCAAGATCGAAGTAAGCCAGGCATCGACGGCTGATGCCCAGCAGATTGAGGCGAAAACCGCCCACTAATCTCTGTTGAGACTGACATATAAAGAAAGCGGCGCATTCAGCGCCGCTTTTTTTGACTTTTGGGAGGCATGCTTTAAGCGATAAGCTTGCCGAACTGATCGACTTCTTCTTCCGTGTTGGCAAAGCTTGTCACGAAACGTGCGAAAATCTCGCCTTCGCTGATGCGATTGACTTCCGAATGCGGAGGGTTCCAGTCGTAGAAAATCGCGCCCGCATCGCGCAGGCGATCATAGACCGACTGCTTCATGATCGCGAAAACCTCGTTGGCTTCCGGCTTCCATGCAAGCCGCATCTGGCTTGATGCATCGATATGGCGGGCAAGGCGTGCGGAAAGCGCATTGGAATGCTTTGCCAGCTCAATCCACAGACCATTTTCGAGATAGGCATCAAACTGCGCTGCAATGAAGCGTGTTTTTGAGAAAAGCTGTGCGGCACGCTTGCGAATGAAAGGAAGGTCGCGTGCGCGGGCAGGGTCCATAAAGACCAGCGCTTCCGCACACCAGCAACCATTCTTGGTGCCGCCAAAGGAAACAATATCGACGCCCTGTTTCCATGTCATTTCGGCAGGCGTCATATCAAGGGATACAAGCGCGTTTGCAAAACGTGCGCCGTCCATATGCAGGGGCAGGCCCGCATCGCGGCAAATCTGCGAGATCGTCGCGATATGTTCAGGCTGGTACAGCGTGCCGACTTCTGTGGCCTGCGTGATGCTGACCGCCATCGGCTGACCGGCATGGACGAAAGCCGGATTGAAACGCTTGAGTTCGCGCTTGAGCAATTCAGGATCGATACGTCCCATCGCGCCATCAATCGGGTGCAGACGTGCGCCGCCGGTGAAATATTCAGGCGCACCGCATTCATCTTCGATCACATGGGCTTCTCTATGTACAAGCGAAACGCCGCCGGGACGATTGACACTTGCAAGCGCCAGTGAGTTGGCCGCTGTGCCTGTGCCGACGAAGAAGACAGCGACTTCCCGTTCGAACAACTCGTTAAAACGCTGCTCTACACGCTTGTCGATCTCGCTGGCACCATAGGCGGCTGCAAAGCCGTTGGCATGAAGTGAAAGACTTTCAGCGATTTTCGGATGGGCGCCTGCCCAGTTGTCTGAAGCAAAATACACGTTGTTCTCCGCCAGCAGTGGGACCTTATAGGAGAGGTCTATAGCCGGACTCGGCTACAGGTGTAAGGCCTGCGGGCGTTAAAAAGCGAGAGGCCAGTGTCACTTTTTAGAGCTTCCCGTGAGGAGCGCCAGGCGCGCCAAACTGACGCAACTAGCATCAAACGTAATTAAATGATGCAATGGTGAATGTATGCGACACTTTGTTTCGCAATTGGCTCGAAAAAATCATGTTTCCATCTTGTGAGCGAATTTGAATTCTGTCATACGTGATTAGGACAGCAATGCTGACTAATTCACCCTTGCTGTCCAATTCATCACTGTGATCGTCAGGTTTCTTGTCAAAGCTTCCGTCAGTTGCAGAAAGAAGGTGCCGTGCAGATCGGGATAACCCGGCGGAATGCGGCACTTAAAGAGGCAGGGGAGTTTGGTGCGCCATATGGCGGGCTGAGGTCGCTTGTCCGAGCCTGAAAGACTAAGGCGCCAAAACAATATTCCTTTCGATGGCTGAGCCATCGGTCACGGAACGTCGTCCAACGCCTTTTCGATAAGGCTCCCACACACAAAAAGTTCACTTAAGGAACGAATAGCCGTTCCGATTCATTATCGTATCGCGTGCAGGGTTGCGCGCTCACTGGAGGGAATGACGATGCCGCATTTGACGCCATCTGTATCGCATGTGGATTTACACAACGGTCAGAACGGATCGGTCAAAGCTGCGACCAATTCCACCACAGCAACCCGAAAAACGCGAACTTCGGCGGGCACTCCCCCCGCCCAAGGCCTCTATGATCCGCGTAACGAGCGTGACGCCTGCGGCGTTGGCTTTATCGCACATATGAAGGGCCAGAAGTCCCATCAGATCGTAGAGAACGGTCTTAAGATGCTTGAAAACCTCACCCATCGCGGTGCGGTTGGCGCCGACCCTTTGATGGGCGACGGTGCGGGCATGCTTGTGCAGATTCCAGATCGCTTCTTTCGCGAAGAAATGGCGCGTCAGGGCATCGACCTGCCACAGCCGGGCCACTATGCCGTAGGTTACCTCTTCATGCCGCGCGATGCTGAACTGCGCGCACATATCGAAGAGATCATCAAGGAAGTCATCGCCGCTGAAGGCCAGACTTTCATCGGTTTCCGTCAGGTGCCGGTCGATAACTCTTCGCTGTCAAAGGCGCCGGATATTGCCGCGACCGAACCATTTCATATGCAGGTTTTCATCGGCCGCAGTGCGACCATTGAAACCGACGATGATTTTGAACGCCGCCTGTTCGTGCTACGTAAGGTCATTTCCAATCGCATCTATCAGGAAAACGACGGCGACGATAAGGGCTTCTATATCGTCTCTATGTCGGCACGCACCGTTGTTTATAAGGGCATGTTTCTGGCCTATCAGGTCGGCGCTTATTACAACGACCTGAAAGACCCACGCTTTGAAAGTGCTGTGGCGCTCGTTCACCAGCGCTTTTCGACCAACACGTTCCCTTCATGGCGTCTGGCGCATCCTTATCGCATGGTTGCGCATAACGGTGAAATCAACACGCTGCGCGGCAACGTCAACTGGATGGCTGCCCGTCAGGCATCGGTGGATTCGGAGCTATTCGGTAACGATATTTCCAAGCTCTGGCCGATTTCCTATGAAGGCCAGTCGGATACGGCCTGCTTCGACAATGCACTCGAATTCTTGCATCAGGGTGGCTATAGCCTTGCGCATGCAATGATGATGCTGATCCCGGAAGCATGGTCGGGCAACAAGCTGATGTCGGACGAACGCCGCGCGTTCTACGAATATCATGCAGCGCTCATGGAGCCATGGGATGGTCCTGCTGCCGTTGCTTTCACCGACGGTCGCCAGATTGGTGCGACGCTTGATCGTAATGGTCTGCGTCCCGCCCGCTATCTTGTGACGGATGATGATTTCGTCATTCTGGCTTCCGAAGCAGGTGTATTGCCGGTCGAGGAAAAGAAGGTCGTCAAGAAGTGGCGTCTTCAGCCGGGCCGTATGCTGCTGATCGATATGGAAGAAGGCCGCATTGTCTCGGACGAGGAAATCAAGTCCCAGATTGCGCAGAAGCATCCATACAAGCAGTGGCTTGCCAACACGCAGCTCATTCTGGAAGACCTGAACCCGGTTGAACCTCGCGCGCTACGCAAGGATGTAAGTCTCCTCGACCGTCAGCAGTCATTCGGTTACAGCCAGGAAGACACCAAGCTTCTGATGTCGCCAATGGCCACCACCGGTCAGGAAGCCATCGGTTCGATGGGCACGGATACGCCGATTTCGGCCATGTCCGACAAGTCGAAGCTGCTTTACACCTATTTCAAGCAGAACTTCGCACAGGTCACGAACCCACCGATCGATCCGATCCGCGAAGAGCTGGTGATGAGCCTTGTCTCCTTCATCGGTCCGCGCCCGAACATCTTCGATCTGGTTGGCACCTCGCGCCGCAAGCGTCTGGAAGTACGCCAGCCGATCCTGACCAATGGTGATCTCGAAAAGATCCGCTCCATCGGTCATACGGAAGATCGCTTCGACACCAAGACGCTCGACATCACCTATAATACGGGTGAAGGCGCTGCCGGTATGCATGGAGCGATTGAACGCCTGTGCGACCGTGCGGAAGCAGCTGTTCATGGCGGCTACAACATCGTCATCCTGTCGGATCGTCAGGTTGGTCCGGACCGCATTCCGATCCCGGCTCTGCTGGCAACGGCTGCTGTCCACCATCACCTGATCCGCAAGGGTCTGCGCACGTCGGTCGGTCTGGTTGTTGAATCGGGTGAGCCGCGCGAAGTGCATCATTTCGCGTGCCTTGCAGGCTATGGTGCGGAAGCAATCAACCCATATCTTGCCTTCGACACGCTTCTCGACATGCATCGCCGCCGCGAATTTCCGCCGGAAGTTGACGAATATGAAGTGGTCAAGCGCTACATCAAGTCGATCGGCAAGGGCATTCTCAAGGTCATGTCCAAGATGGGCATCTCGACCTACCAGTCCTATTGCGGCGCGCAGATTTTCGATGCCGTCGGCTTGCAGACCCGCTTTGTCGATCAGTTCTTCTTCGGCACAGCAACCAGCATCGAAGGCGTTGGTCTGGAAGAAATCGCGGAAGAAACCGTGCGGCGTCATACCGATGCATTCGGCAACGATCCGGTTCTGCTGACCGCACTCGAAGTCGGTGGCGAATATGCCTACCGTATGCGTGGCGAAGCGCATCTCTGGTCGCCCGATGCGGTTGCAAAGCTGCAGCATGCCGTTCGCACATCAAACCCGGAAACGTTCACCGAATATACTTCCATGCTCGACTCCAAGTCGGCGCAGGCAAAGACCATTCGTGGCCTGTTCGATATTCGCTTTGCGGAAACCAGCGGTCGCAAGCCGGTTGCAATCGAAGAGGTTGAATCGGCTGTCGATATCGTCAAGCGCTTCTCGACAGGCGCTATGTCCTTCGGTTCTATCTCGCGTGAAGCGCATACCACGCTTGCGCGTGCGATGAACGCCATTGGCGGCAAGTCGAACACGGGTGAGGGCGGTGAAGAGCCGGATCGTTTCTATCCGCTGCCGGATGGTACACCGAACCCTGAGCGCTCTGCGATCAAGCAGGTGGCATCGGGCCGTTTCGGTGTGACGACGGAATATCTGGTTAACTCCGATCTTATCCAGATCAAGGTCGCTCAGGGTGCAAAGCCGGGTGAAGGCGGTCAGCTGCCGGGCCATAAGGTTGATGCGACGATTGCCAAGACCCGTCACTCGACGCCGGGCGTTGGCCTCATTTCGCCTCCGCCACACCATGACATCTACTCGATCGAAGATCTGGCACAGCTGATCTACGATCTGAAGAACGTCAATCCGGCGGCTGATATTTCGGTCAAGCTGGTGTCGGAAGTGGGTGTTGGTACGGTTGCGGCCGGTGTTGCGAAAGCGCGTGCTGACCACATCACTGTGTCCGGCTATGATGGCGGCACAGGTGCGTCTCCGCTGACTTCGCTCAAGCATGCCGGTTCGCCATGGGAAATCGGTCTTGCCGAAACCCATCAGACGCTGGTGCTGAACGGTCTTCGCTCACGCATCGCGCTTCAGGTCGATGGCGGTCTTCGTACCGGCCGTGACGTGATTATCGGTGCACTGCTCGGTGCCGACGAGTTCGGTTTCTCGACGGCTCCGCTGATTGCCGCTGGCTGTATCATGATGCGCAAGTGCCATCTCAACACCTGCCCTGTGGGCGTTGCCACGCAGGACCCTGTTCTGCGCAAGCGCTTCAAGGGCACGCCTGAGCATGTCATCAACTTCTTCTTCTATCTGGCAGAAGAAGTGCGCGCATTGCTGGCGCTCATGGGCTTCACCAAGCTTGAGCAGATCGTCGGCGAAACGGAACTGCTCGAAAAGCAGACCATGATCGATCACTGGAAGGCCAAGGGTCTCGACTTCAGCCGTATCTTCTACAAGCCGGAAGCCGAGAAGCACGAAATCTACTGGACTGAACGTCAGCATCATCCGATTGAAGATGTTCTTGATCGCACGCTGATTGCTCAGGCCATGCCTGCGCTGGAAAACAAGACGCCGGTCAAGATCGATGTCGACATCAAGAACGTTGATCGTTCTGCAGGTGCGATGCTTTCGGGCGAAGTGGCCAAGCGTTTCCGCCACAAGGGTCTGCCGGAAGACACCATTGCCGTTACCCTGCGCGGTACGGCTGGCCAGTCGTTTGGTGCGTTCCTTGCGCGCGGTATCTCGTTTGAACTGATCGGCGATGGTAACGATTATATCGGCAAGGGTCTTTCGGGTGGCCGCATTGTCATACGTCCGCCAGAAGATACGCGTATTGTGGCTGAAGACTCGATCATCGCAGGCAATACCGTGCTTTATGGTGCGCTTGAAGGCGAGTGCTATTTCCGCGGTGTGGCAGGCGAGCGTTTCGCAGTGCGTAACTCCGGTGCGGTTACGGTTGTCGAAGGCGTGGGCGACCACGGCTGCGAATATATGACTGGCGGTGTCGTCGTGGTTATCGGCCAGACTGGCCGTAACTTTGCAGCCGGCATGTCGGGCGGCGTCGCCTATGTGCTTGATGAAGTCGGTGACTTCGCACAGCGCTGCAATATGGCGATGGTCGAGCTGGAACCGGTGCCGGAAGAGGATGATATCCTCGAAAAACTGCACCATCACGGCGGTGACCTGATGCACAAGGGCCGTGTGGATGTCTCGGCAAACATGACGCGCCACGACGAAGAACGTCTGGTGCAGCTGATTGCCAACCATCTGCATTACACGGGCTCCACGCGCGCCAAGGACATTCTCGATAACTGGGAGAGCTATCGCCCGAAATTCGTGAAGGTCATGCCGGTCGAATATCGCCGCGCTCTGGAAGAGATGGAGCGCATGCAGATCGGTGTAGCAGCTGAGTAAACTTTATATCGAAACGCGGAACTTGTGCGCCTGAAATGGCGCACGGTGATGCGAGAGGAGCATAGAATAATGGGTAAGGTTACTGGTTTTCTTGAGATCGACCGGCAGGTAGCAAAGTACCAGCCTGCATCGGATCGCATTCGTCACTTCCGCGAATTCACGCTGCCAATGACGGATGGTGAAGTGCAAAAGCAGGCGGCGCGCTGCATGGATTGCGGCATTCCGTTCTGCCATGGCCCAACGGGCTGTCCTGTGCACAATCAGATCCCGGACTGGAATGATCTCGTCTATAACAACAACTGGGATCAGGCGATCCGCAACCTGCATCTGACCAACAACTTCCCGGAATTTACGGGTCGCGTCTGCCCTGCGCCTTGTGAAGAAGCCTGCACGCTGAACCTTGAAGACACACCTGTTGCGATCAAGACCGTTGAACAGGCACTGGGTGACAAGGCCTATGAGCTTGGTCATGTCGTGCCGCAGCCAGCAGCACAGAAGACGGGCAAGTCGGTCGCAATCATCGGTTCTGGCCCGGCTGGCCTTGCAGCAGCGCAGCAGTTGGCACGTGCTGGTCACATGGTCGATGTCTATGAACGCGAAAGCCGTCCGGGCGGTCTGCTGCGTTATGGCATTCCTGACTTCAAGATGGAAAAGCACCTGATCGACCGTCGCGTCACGCAGATGGAAGGCGAGGGCGTTCGTTTCCTGTGTGGCGTCAATATCGGCGTCGACAAGCCGCTGCGCGGTCTGCTCGATACCTATGACGCCGTGCTTTATTCGGGCGGTTCGGAAAAGCCGCGCCCAGCGGGTATTCCGGGTGCGGACCTTGAAGGCGTGCATGATGCCATGCCTTATCTCGTCCAGCAGAACCGTCGTGTTGGGCGCGAAAACATTGAATCAGTCGCATGGCACGAAGCACCAATCCTTGCTGGTGGCAAGCACATCGTCGTTGTCGGCGGTGGTGATACGGCATCTGACTGCGTTGGTACGGCTTTCCGTCAGGGCGCGGTCAATGTCACGCAGCTCGATATTCGTCCGCAGCCGCCTGAAAGAGAAGACAAGCTCAGCGTCTGGCCTTATTGGGCAACCAAGATGCGTACGTCTTCCAGTCAGGCAGAAGGTGCAAATCGCGAGTTTCAGGTGGCAACGCTTGAGTTCATCGGCGAAGACGGCAAGCTTACCCATGTGAAGTGCTGTCAGGTTGACGAGAAGCGCAAGCCGATTACTGGCTCTGAGTTCTACATCAAGGCTGATCTTGCGTTCATCGCAATCGGCTTTTTCGGTCCGGCTGAAAACAGCGTGGTGAAAGAACTTGGCGAGAAGCTGGAGATCGCAACGGATCGCCGCGGCGGAACTTCGGTGAAAGCCAATGAGCAAGACTACCGCACCAATGTCGACAAGCTCTATGCAGCAGGCGATGTGCGCCGTGGTCAGTCGCTTGTTGTCTGGGCAATTCGCGAAGGCCGTCAGGCAGCCCACGCAATTGATGCGGATCTGATGGGATCGTCCGTATTGCCTCGGTAATTAAAACGTCGTCTCAATAAAAAGCCCGGCTTTAAGCCGGGCTTTTTGCTTTTTATGTTAGCTCTGCTGGCGCTTTTTGCGAATTGCCAGATAGATAATGCCCAGAAGCACAAACCAAACAGGCGTTACTTTCAGAGCAACAGCGGTATCCGGTTCTTGTGCCAGCGCCCAAAGGATGAAGGCGAAGAAGGCAAAGACCATGACAACGGAAGCGCGTCCGCCTGGTAGCTTGAAGGTCGACTTTTCATGCAGATCAGGACGCTTGCGGCGATACTGAAGATAGGACGCAAGAATGATCGACCAGATGAAGATGAAAAGAAGCGCTGAAATCGTCGTGACGATGGTAAAGGCTTCAATGATGCTCTGGCCTGCATAAAGCAGCACAACGCCTGCAAGCAGGAAGATGCAGGAGAAGAACAGCGCATTCACCGGCACCTTGCGGCTGTTAAGCTTGCCGAGTGTCTGCGGTGCGAGGCGTGATGTTGCCAGACCATAGATCATGCGCGAGGTCGAGTAGATGCCGGAATTGGCGCTCGATGTTGCCGAAGTCAGCACCACGAAATTCACGACATGAGCGGCAATGCCAAGACCCGCCAGCGAGAACATGGCCACAAACGGGCTGGAGTTTGGATCGACCTGATCCCACGGAATGACCGTGATGATCACGAACAACGCACCAACATAGAAAAGTACGACGCGGATCGGGATAGAGTTGATCGCCTTTGGTAGATTGCGCATCGGATTTTCGGTTTCGGCGGCAGCTGTGCCGACCAGCTCGATACCGACAAATGCGAAAACTGCGATCTGAAAACCAGCGACAAAGCCGAAGAACCCGTTAGGGAAGAACCCGCCATGTGCCCACAGATGTTCAACCGATGCCCTTGTGCCATTTGGCAGCATGAAACTCGTAGAAAGCATGTAAACGCCCGCAATTATCAGGGCAACGATGGCGACGATCTTGATCAGCGCGAACCAGAATTCAATTTCACCGAAGTTGCGCACATTTGGCAGGTTGAGCAGCAATAACACTCCGATCAGACCAAGTGCAGGGACCCAAAGGGCCAATTCCGGATACCAGAAGGATACATAGCCCGAAACGGCCACCACATCGGCGATGCCGGTGACAATCCAGCACAACCAGTAGGTCCAGCCGGTAAAAAATTGCGCCCAAGGGCCAAGATAATCACCTGCGAAATCGGCAAAAGACCGATATTCCAGATTGGACAGAAGGATTTCACCCAGCGCACGCATCACGAAGAACAGCATGAAACCGATGATCGCATAAACCAGCAGAATGGATGGTCCGGCCAGTGAGATGGTCTTGCCGGAGCCCATGAAAAGGCCGGTGCCGATAGCGCCGCCAATGGCGATCAGCTGGAGATGTCGATTGGACAGATTGCGTGCAAGATGGGTTTCCTCCTCCCGGTTTTTATCAACGGGAGGCTTCGATGCAATATTCATTCAGATGCCTCTTATGCAATGCAGCGATGCGCGCTGAAGACCCGGTCGGGCCGCGCGACTTTCTGATAAACGAGGAAACCTGAAATGTGAACCACGAGAAATATAGCATTTAGGCTGATAAATGCCGCATATTTCCCGGTATTATCGGGCTATTGCGGGCTGCTTCATTGCTATTAATCTTATTATTCAGGGATTTACGTTTTTCGGCGGCCACGAGAAATCATCGGCACGACCATGGGTCGGTTTTTGCTCGTTGGACGGTTTTTTGTCATCTTTCTTGCGAGAAGCCAGTGCTCCACCCAGCAAAACCCCGCTATCGTCGCGGTCGATGTCGCGCAGACTCACCGGAGCAATCCGATCCACGGGTTTTAAAGGGTCCTGTTTTCCAGCGGTTGGCAACAGTTGCTCATTGTCCCGAACATCGCCGAAGAGCGCTTTCAAAGGCTTTTCCGCATAGAAAGCGAGTTTGCGTTTGCCTGCGGATGTAGTGTTTATCCCGTCATTGCCGCGCAGACGCGCTGTCTGGCCGTTGATATCAAAGCCGGTTTGGCTGAAATTGCCTTCTTCATCAACAAAACCGTCCCATACATCAACAAATTTTGCGCCAGCTTTTTCAGATGTTGAGCGGTAGATTTCATTGAGTGCCAGCATATCCTGCGACATGCCACGAGGACGAAATGGCGGCTGTCCAACCCAGATCAGTGGGTAGTTTTTATCCGTGATTTCCTTCATGAATTTGGAAACGCGGCTTTGATATTCCGCTGTCCATTCTGGGGAGCGGGCGGCCAAACTCTGCCCTTTTGCGGTGATCGCCTGCCGGTCGTTTGAGCCAATCATCACGACCACGGCTGCAGGCTTTTCCTCATCGAGAATTTTTCCGATATTTGCGGGCCAGTCGAAATGGTCATCGCGCACAAAGCCGGATGAGCCATTGATGCGGCTCACGATCCGTATGCCTGCACTGGGCGCAAAGGCAACGTCGAGCCCTTCCGCAAGACCGTTGCCGATAAAATCGCCGACGACCAGAACCTTTTTGGCGTTGGGATTCTTTTCAACGAAATTCACTTCGGGTTTTATGTCCGGAATGCTTGCTGACCGGGCGGCGGCATTTACAGGCTTTGCTGTGCGCTTAGGTTTGGCCGGGCGTGTTCTTTTGGGTTTCGGCTGTTCATATTGGCGTTGTGGCTGCGCTTGTTTTGAGCCGAAGAGAAGATCGAAAAGCGTGCGTGGGCGTTCTTGTGCCGATGCGGAAGACATGGCAGTCAGCATCATCGCAAAGGCAACGAGCATCGTCATCAGAACGCCGCTTGCTTTGCTTTTGAACTGGCTTGCCTGCATTGGTTTCACCTTCCTGCGTTGAGGATTGTACCGCCCTTTGCCAAGAAGAAAAAGGAGAGCACATCTGATGTGCGCTCCCGATTGTATCGCAAAACGCTTAACGGCGACGAAGAACTGTCAGCACTTCCTTGCTTGGATGTCCGTCAGGCTGCAGGCCATTGCGCTGCTGGAAGGCTTCAATTGCCTTGCGCGATGTAGCACCAATCTTGCCGTCAATATTGCCATCGTAATAGCCGAGCGCCTTGAGATGCGTCTGTAATTCTTCGCGCTCGTTCATGGTGATTGGGGTGAACGGGCGGTTCCAGTCCTGACGCAGACCCTGATAACCACCGATTCGATCCGCAAGCAGGCCGACGGCAAGAGCATATTTATCGGCATTGTTATAGCGCTTGATGACGGAGAAGTTCTTGGCCATCAGGAAAGCCGGTCCCTGGCGTCCGTCGAGAACTTTCAGTGTAACCTTCTCATTGGCATCCGGGAAAGGACGGCCATTGGCACGAACGACACCAAGTCGTTGCCATTCGGCGGCCGAGAGCGAACCAGATGGGAATTTGCGACCGGCAGGAAGGACAACTTCGTAGCCCCATGTGCGGCCCGGCTGCCAGCCATTGCGGTGCAGAAGATTTGCGGCAGTACCAAGCGCATCGGGAACCGAGTTCCAGATGTCGCGCTTGCCGTTGCCATCCATGTCGACGGCATACGCCTGATAGCTTGTCGGAATGAACTGCGTGTGGCCCATCGCACCTGCCCAGGAGCCGGTCAGGTGGCCGCGGTCAATATCGCCGGTCTGGAGAATTTTCATCGCGGCAATGAGCTGTGTGCGACCAAACTTGGCACGGCGCTGATCAGCATAGGCCAGCGTGGCAAGCGAACGGATCGTGTCCATCATGACATCGTCACGCTTGAGAATCTCACCGTAATTGCTTTCCATCGACCAGATGGCCAGCAGGATATTGCGGTCAACAGAAAAGCGCTGTTCGATGCGCTGGAGCCATGGGCCCCATTTTTTCGCCATGCTCTGGCCGACAGCCACGGAATGCTCATTCACGCGATTGTCGATATAGTTCCAGACAGGCTCGCTGAACTCCGGCTGAAAGCGCGCTTTGCGCAGTACTTCCGGATCGGGCGAATCGACACCTCTGAAGGCGCGGTCGAATGTCGATGGTGATACGCCATTCTGGATAGCTGTGGTGCGGAAACTGGAAACCCATTTTCGGAAATTGGCATCAGCAAAAGCGCTGCCTGTCGTCAGGCCAGATACGAGCATTGCCACCGCAACGGTCGCTGTAATCCTGGCGCGCATTCCTCGTCCCAGAGTGAATGGAAATCGCAGCATTCTGTGTTTCCCTTCTGCAATCATGTTTCTGCCGTGTCGAACGGCGAGTTGCCTGTCATGCCGGGCCTGCTTCAATCAGATTGCATCAAGTTGTTAATACTATCCAGTGTTGAATTTGGGGCCGACCCTTTTCAGGTTCACATTAGAGGCTTCAGGTTAGCATTTGGTTTACCATGGCGAGATTGGCGGAAAAATTGCAGAAAGTTTCAAGGAATTTTTGAATCAAGTAAGATTAAGGTAAGGTCATCGAATGTGATGGGGGAAAAGACAGAACTTCGCCATTCCTTAATGAAAACGCCGTATTTGAAATGCAATGGTTTCAATGCTTTGATAGCGCAACGCTGTTTGTAACAAATCGAGGAGACGAATGAGTTCGATCCGCAAAATCCGTAAGGCAGTTTTCCCCGTCGCCGGTCTTGGGACCCGCTTTCTTCCAGCGACCAAGTCCATCCCCAAGGAAATGCTCACCGTTGTCGACAAACCCGTCATCCAATATGTGGTGGATGAGGCACGCGAAGCGGGTATCGAACATCTGATTTTCGTCACCGGACGCAACAAGGCTGTGATCGAAGATTATTTCGATGCACAGGTGGAGCTCTATTCCACGCTTGCCGAACGTGGCAAGAAGGCAGAGCTGGAGCACCTGCAGGAATTGCAGCCACAGCCCGGCACCACCAGCTTTACCCGCCAGCAGGTTCCGCTCGGTCTTGGCCATGCGGTCTGGTGCGCGCGCGAACTGGTTGGCGACGAGCCTTTTGCACTGCTTCTGCCGGATATGGTCATGCAGTCGAAGAAGGGTTGTCTCAAGGAAATGGTCGAGCTTTATGAGCAGACCGGAGGCAATGTCATCGCGGTTCAGGAGTGCGACCCTGAAGAAGCGCATAAATACGGTATTGTCGGCAAGGGCAATGCCATTGGCAACGGCTTTGAAATCAACCAGATGGTTGAAAAGCCTGCCAAGGGCACGGCACCTTCCAATCTCTATATCAATGGCCGCTATATCCTTCAGCCGGAAATCTTCGAGCTGCTGAGCAAGCAGGAGAAGGGGGCTGGCAATGAAATTCAGCTGACTGATGCGATGCTGAAGCTTGCCGATGCACAGAAGTTCTTTGGCTTCGATTATCATGGTCGGACATTCGACTGCGGCTCAAAGTCCGGCTTCATTGAAGCCAATGTGGCTTTTGCCCTGTGGCGGAAGGATATTCGCCCAACGGTCGAAGTTTCGATTGCCGATCTTCTCAAGACGATCAAGCCAGAATAGGCCTGGAGCATCGGTCCAGAAATCGAAAACGATTTTTGGAAAGCACGATGCATAGATTCAATAATTTAGAGCACCGTGTGTCCGAAAGGACGCACGGTGCTCTAACCGTCATTCAAAACCAAATGAAACCCGCTTTCAGAAATGAAGGCGGGTTTTTTGGTTCAAAATGGACGGCAGTTCCTTTGGCATGAAATTCGCTTCCTGAGAGCGAGAAGGCGAGAGCATCATCGGAACATGACAATAGCAAATGATCATCTGAAAGCGCTTTCAACGCAACGCGCTAATGGGCTGGGGCAATTGTCGCTTCAGTTCAAGGAAGGGCGCACGCGTGTTGCAGGACTTTATCAGGAGGGTGCAGCCAAGATCCGTATGCCGCGAACGGCAACTGATCCACTTGAGGCTATCCTCATCAATACATCGGGTGGTTTGACCGGCGGCGACCGTCTGAGATGGGATGTGGAACTGAGCGGAAATGCATCTGCTGTCGTTACCACACAAGCTTGCGAGCGGATCTATCGTTCTGGCGGCGGCGAGGCCCGCATTGCAACAAGTCTTAAACTTGCAAAAGGCACACGTCTTGCATGGCTCCCACAGGAGACCATTCTGTTCAACCAGTCTGCGCTCACGCGCAGGCTCGATATCGAGATGGAGAAAGGTGCGGAGCTTCTGGTGGTGGAAGCAAATGTGTTTGGGCGTCTTGCCATGGGCGAAACGGTTGAGCGCGCCTTGTTTCATGATCGCTGGCGTGTGCGGCAGGAGGGGCGATTGATCCATGCGGAGGAATTGCGCCTTGGGCCGGACGTTGCAGAGCAATTGCAGGCGCGGGCGGTGGCAAATAAGGCGTTGGCAATTGCCACGGTTTTGATGGTTTCGGAGCAGGCCGAACGGCATCTTGATACGGCGCTGACGATTGTGAGTGAGGATGGCGGTTGCAGCCTTGTGGATGCGAACCAAGCGCCCAAGCTGATTGTTCGGCTCATTGCCCCGGATAGCTATGAGCTGCGTAAGCGATTGGTGCCGTTGTTGGCGCTGCTTAATGGAAAGGCAGGGCTGCCTAAAGTTTGGTCACTTTAAGATGGGTGCGGCTGTGCCGCCTTTCATGAAAAACGATTTGGAACAAAGTTATGAATTTGACGCCAAGAGAAAAAGACAAGCTTCTGATCGCCATGGCCGCCTCGGTCGCACGCCGTCGTCTGGAACGCGGTGTGAAGCTCAATCATCCTGAGGCAATCGCGCTGATCAGCGATTTCGTGGTGGAGGGCGCGCGTGATGGGCGTTCCGTCGCGGATCTCATGGAAGCTGGAGCGCATGTCATTACGCGTGAACAGGTGATGGGAGGTGTGGCCGAGATGATCCACGACATTCAGGTCGAAGCGACCTTCCCTGACGGCACCAAGCTAGTCACCGTGCACGAACCAATTCGCTAGAGCATTTCCAGCAAAAGTGCGAAGCGGTTTTGCGTCGGCTAATGCGAGAAAAACAAAGAGATAGAGCATTTCCAATGATTCAAGAAAAACAGGAAATACTCTAGTGTGGTGGATTTGAAGTTCAGATCCGTAAACCACACTAGATTCAATATCATACCAGTATGGCGAACCCGAAATTCGTCACACTATAAAGCAACCGTTTGTACGAATTTCGGGTGCGCCATACTAGAGCGAGAAGACACAAAAGAGGGAATGAAAATGAAGAAATCAATATTTCCTGCGGCAGTAATGGCGCTCACCGCAAGTCCGGCTTTCGCGCATTTGAACCCTGCAGAGCATGGCTCATTTGCTGCGGGCTTCACGCATCCTCTTTCGGGTGCTGATCATATACTAGCGATGGTAGCAGTTGGTCTATGGGCTGCAATGCTCGGTGGGCGGGCGCTGTTCGCCGTGCCTGCGGCCTTTGTCGGCCTAATGCTGCTCGGCTTTGTTGCGGCACTCGCTGGCCTTCCAGTGCCATTCGTTGAACCTGTTATCCTCGCTTCGGTGGTTGTGATTGGTCTGCTGGTCGCTTTGGCGCTTCCAGTCTCGGCGGTTGCCAGTGCCATGATTGTCGGCTTCTTCGCATTCTTCCACGGTCATGCTCATGGCGGCGAAATCGGTGGGGCGGCTTTCCTCTCCTATGGTGCTGGTTTCGCATTGGCGACGATCCTGCTTCATGCCGCAGGCATTGGCATGGGCCTTGCTGCCGGGCGTTTGATGGCCGGGCAAAACGGACGTCTTGCACTGCGCGTTGCAGGTGGTGCGACGGCACTTGGCGGTCTCATGCTGATGGCTGGATGAGGTGAGCGATGATACCCGGAGAAATCATTACGGTTGATGGCGAGATGGAGCTTAATCAGGGGCAGCCGATTGTAACTATCAAAGTCGCCAATACGGGGGATCGGCCGATCCAGGTGGGCAGCCATTATCATTTCTATGAGGTCAATGCGGCGCTGTCTTTTGATCGCGAACAGGCACGGGGTTTAAGACTCGATATTGCAGCGGGCACGGCTGTGCGCTTCGAGCCGGGGCAGGAGCGTGACGTGACGCTGGTGCCGATCTGCGGGAAGCGCGAGATTTATGGTTTCCGTCAGCTTGTCATGGGCAAGCTCTAACCTCGGGAAAAGGGGAATTTCATGCCTGCCAGAATTAGTCGCGCAACCTATGCGCAAATGTTCGGGCCAACGACCGGCGACAAGGTTCGGCTTGCTGATACGGAGCTGTTCATCGAAGTTGAGAAAGACCTGACTGTTTATGGTGAGGAGGTTAAGTTCGGGGGCGGCAAGGTGATCCGTGACGGCATGGGACAAAGCCAGTTGTCACGCGCGCAAGGTGCGATGGATACCGTCATCACCAATGCGCTGATCCTCGATCACACTGGCATCTACAAGGCTGACGTCGGGCTGCTTGATGGGCGCATTGCGGGCATCGGTAAAGCAGGGAATCCCGACACTCAGCCAGGTGTGACGATTATCATCGGGCCGGGTACGGAGATTATTGCAGGCGAAGGCCGTATTCTGACGGCGGGCGCAATAGATTCGCACATTCACTTCATTTCGCCGCAGCAGGTGGAAGAAGCACTTACTTCCGGCGTCACTTGTATGATCGGCGGGGGTACGGGTCCTGCGCATGGCACGCTTGCAACCACCTGCACGCCGGGGCCGTGGAATATTGCCCGTCTTATTCAGTCCTTTGACGGCATGGCGATGAATTTCGGTGTCTTTGGTAAGGGCAATGCTTCGCTACCGGGCGCGCTTGAGGAAATGGTGCTTGCTGGCGCCTGTGGTCTGAAACTGCATGAGGACTGGGGCACAACACCGTCATCTATCGATAATTGCCTTGCAGTCGCAGATCGTTTTGATGTGCAGGTGGCAATTCACACTGATACGCTCAATGAATCGGGCTTTGTCGAAGACACGCTTGCGGCTTTCAAAGGCCGCACGATCCACTCATTTCACACGGAAGGTGCAGGTGGTGGGCACGCGCCAGATATCATCCGCGTCTGCCAATATCCGAATGTGTTGCCAGCATCGACCAACCCGACGCGGCCTTATACGGTTAATACGATTTCCGAGCATCTCGACATGCTGATGGTTTGCCATCACCTGTCGCCATCCATTCCTGAAGACATTGCCTTTGCTGAAAGTCGTATCCGTAAGGAGACAATCGCGGCGGAAGATATTCTGCACGACATGGGAGCTTTCTCGATTATTTCGTCCGACAGTCAGGCAATGGGTCGTGTTGGCGAAATGGTCATCCGCTGTTGGCAAACTGCCGATAAAATGAAACGACAACGTGGTTCTCTTTCCGACGATGCACCGGGTAATGATAATTATCGCGTTCGCCGTTATGTGGCGAAATATACGATCAATCCGGCAATCGCTCATGGCATGTCGCATGAGATAGGCTCGGTGGAAGTTGGAAAGCGCGCTGATCTGGTGTTGTGGAATCCGGCATTCTTTGGCGTGAAGCCGGACTTCGTTTTGCTTGGTGGTTGGATCGCGACCGCGCCGATGGGCGACCCGAATGCATCCATCCCGACGCCACAACCCATGCATTACAGGCCGATGTTCGGTTCGTTCGGCAAGGCACGCACCAACAGCTCGGTTACATTCGTATCTGATGCTGCGATGAATGCGGGATTGCGTGAGATGATTGGTGTCGACAAACAAATGATTGCAGTGAAGAATACGCGCGATGGCATTGGCAAACACTCGATGATTTTGAACGATGCGATGCCACAAATGGAAGTCGATCCAGAAACCTATGAAGTGCGTGCCAATGGCGAGCTTTTGACCTGCGAACCGGTCGATGTCGTCCCGATGGCACAACGCTACTTCCTGTATTGAAGGTTTGAAATGATAAAAGTAAAATCGATAATCCGTGCTCACGAAGTGATAGATGCTGTGCCTGCTGGTCACGCAATTCTTGAGCGCGACGAGCGTCATCTGCGCCGCAAAGCCATTGCGCTTGAGGATGGAGAGAAAATCTTCGTCGATTTTGCCGAGCCTGTGGTTCTCGACCATGGCGACCGGTTGGTGCTGGAAGATGGGCGCGAAATCGAAATCCGTGCTGCCCGCGAAGCGCTTTATGAAGTCCGCGGCCGCGATGCGCTCCATATTGCTGAACTTGCATGGCACATTGGAAATCGGCACCTGGCTGCACAGATCGAACCTGATCGCATCTTCATTCTGCGTGACCATGTGATCAAGGCCATGCTCGAAGGGCTTGGCGCGAAAGTCACGGATACGAATGAAATCTTCAGCCCATTGCGAGGTGCCTATTCCGGCGGGCATTCGTCGCATGATCATCACCACCACGATCATCATCATGACCATCACCACCACGATCACGACTGATCAGAACATTGCACTGCTACGTCTGATGGCCTGGCTGTCGCCGGTCTTTCCGGTGGGTTCTTTCAGCTACAGCAATGGGCTGGAGCGCGCGGTGCATGATGATCTGGTCACCGATGTCGAAAGCCTGCAGGCGTGGCTGCGATCGCTTGTTACCTATGGCTCCGGCTGGAATGATGCGGTGCTGTTTGCCGAAAGCTGGCGACAGGCCGTTTCAGGCGGCGATTTGCGGGAGGTCGCAGAGCTTGCCGAGGCGCTTGCTGGTTCACGCGAGCGGCATATGGAAACCATGTTGCAAGGCTCTGCATTTATGGTCGCTGCCGGAAGCTGGGGTCATGTGGCTTTCGAGCGCTTGCCGTCCGAATGTGCTTACCCCGTTGCAGTTGGGGCCGTCGCTGGTGTGCATGGCATTCCATTGACATCAGCGTTGAGCGCCTATCTTCAGGCTTACTGCATTAATCTTCTGCAAGCATCTATCCGGCTGTCAGTCACCGGGCAGAGCGGCGTGACCGACTTGATGGCCGCTTTGGAAAATGCTCTCATAATAACGGCTGCACGGGCTGCTCAATCCACACTTGATGACCTTGGCTCTGCAACGTTCCTTGCCGATATCACGGCCATGAAACATGAAACTCAGCATTCGAGGCTTTTCCGCTCATGACACAGAAAAACGGACCTTTGCGTATTGGTATTGGCGGCCCTGTCGGCTCAGGCAAGACGACGTTGACGGAGAAACTCTGCAAGGCGCTGCGCGATAAATATTCCGTCGCGGTCATCACCAACGACATCTATACGCGTGAGGACGCGCTTATCCTCGCAAAGCATCAGGCTTTGTCCGAAGACCGCATCATGGGCGTCGAAACCGGCGGCTGTCCGCACACGGCAATCCGCGAAGATGCTTCGATCAATCTTCAGGCAATTGCCGAGATGAACAAGCGGTTTCCCGATCTTGATATCGTCTTCATCGAATCGGGTGGTGACAATCTTGCCGCAACATTCTCGCCTGATCTGGCTGATCTGACGCTCTATGTAATTTCGGTCTGTCAGGGCGAGGAAATACCACGTAAGGGCGGGCCGGGTATTACGCGGTCCGACTTTCTCGTCATCAACAAGAGTGATCTCGCACCCTATGTCCATGTGGATCTCGATGTCATGGAGGGTGACGCAGCGCGGATGCGCGGCAAGCGTCCTTTTGGATTTACCGACCTCCATCGCGGTAAAGGCGTGCAGGAGGTTGTGGATTTCATCCTGGAGAACGGTAATCTTTAGGGTGTATCCCGAAAAGTGTGAAACGGCTTTCGGAAAAGATGCGCGTTAAAACAAACGGTTAGAGCGTCCTATGTCAGCCCATGGCGATGAAGCTGTTAACCGCCTGTGAGCTTCGCCCAAGTATATCGCACGTTGCAGTTCTTTCGGATGCGACTATGGTGACGGCAGAACCTATATGAGCAAGCTGACATTTACATGGTAACAGACCCGCAGCGCGGATCGATATTCTCTGATCTGAAAATAAGCCGCCGGAAAGCCCTTGGCGTTCTGGCGGCTTTGGCTTTGCCAAATGTGGCGCGCGCCAACCCATTTTCGCGCATTGCGGCCATCGACTGGGCTATGCTGGAATGCCTGATGGCATTGGGCGTTACACCAATAGCGGCAACTGAGCTTATCCGGTTTCGCGAAGATGCAGTTGAGCCACCAATACCCTCTTCTGTCGTCGATCTTGGTTTGCGCGGTTCACCAAATTTCGAGCTTCTCTATCTGCTCAAGCCAGACTTGATCCTGAGTTCTCCTTTTTACACGCAGCATGAGGATGCGTTGAAATCGATAGCACCGATCATGTCGTTGCCGTTTTATGTGCATGGCGAGGGGCCTTATGCGAAGTCGCTGGAAGCTGTAACGGCGCTCGGTGAAAAGCTTGAACTCAGCGCCAAAGCAGCAAATGTCATTGAGGTTCAGGCGAAGTTTATCGCCGAGACCAAAGAAGCGTTAAAGCCTTTTGCATCCCGCCCGACCTATCTCATCAACATTGGCGACGCGCGCCACTTCCGTGCTTTCGGCAATGACAGCATGTTCGGTGATGTGCTGGAAAGGCTAGGCTTGCCGAATGCCTGGACGGATCGTTCGCGCTTTACATTTGCGGCACCAGTTCCGCTGGAAAATCTGGCGGCAAATCCTGATGCACGCATCATAATCATCTCGGATATTCCGGTTGAATCGCGCAATGGTCTGCGCAACAGCGTGATATGGCGGTCGCTTAAGCCCGTTCGGGAAGGCCGGGTTTATATGCTTGATAACATCAATCCCTATGGCGGCATAACTGCGGGATTGCGGTTTGCCCGGCTTCTGAAAGATGCCTTGCAGGCAAGCGGGGAGACATCCCTGTGACCACTGGCAAACTCATTTCGAGCGCTTTAATCGGCGTTGTAATTGCTCTTGTGCTGTTCCTCTGGAACGCCAACGCATTTCTGCCATTTGGCGAGTGGCCTGCGCTGCCGTTTAATCCGCAAAATATGACCACCGAACAGGTCATTCTGGCCTATGCGCTGTTTCCGCGTGCCTCGGTTGCGATTTTTGCCGGCGCAGCACTCGGATTGGCCGGTGCCTTGTTGCAGAGGCTTCTGAACAATCCGATTGCCGACCCATCGACGCTTGGCGTGTCGTCGGGTGCACAGCTGGCGATCGTTACGGCAACGCTTTTCTTCCCTGCTGTGCTGGATCAGTTTCGTTGGGTGGTGGCGCTTTCAGGTGCCGGTATTGCGACTGCAATCGTCTTTCTGCTTGGCTGGCGCAACCGGCTTGAGCCGGTCACGATGGTCGTTTCAGGCCTTCTGATCGGCGTAACCTGCAGCGCACTCTCCGCTGCAATGACGCTATCGCAGGGCCAGTATCTCATGTCGCTTGTGACATGGAATGGTGGCTCGCTGAGCCAGCAGGACTGGTCGTCTACGGTGGCGCTTGCCCTGCAATTCCTTGCCTGCCTCATTGCCGCAATCATGCTGAGCCGTCCGCTGACGCTTGCAGGCCTTGGCGATAGCAGCGCTCGCTCGCTGGGTGTTCCGCTGGCATGGCTGCGTGTGGCGGTCGTTGCCGTTGCGGTGGTGCTGAGCGCTGGCGTTGCGGCCAATGTCGGTCTTGTCAGTTTCATCGGTCTGGCGGCCCCTGCAATCGTGCGTGGCTTCGGCGTCAGAAAGCCGGGTTCAATCCTGCTGGCGTCGCCCTTTGCTGGTGCCGTGCTGCTCTGGATCTGCGATGGAGCGGTACAGTTTTTCGGTGCCAATCTTGGCGAAACGTTCCCGACAGGTGCCGTCACAGCACTGATAGGCGGGCCTTTGCTGCTGTGGCTCATTCCGCGTGTTCGCACAGCCACATCGCAACAGTCTTCGCCTGTACATGTCATCAAGCGTGCATCCAATGTGAAACTAGCTGCGCTGCTCGCGGCGTTGCTGGTTGCAGCATTTTTTGCTCTCGCACTGGCGCGAACGCCGCAAGGCTGGCTGCTTCTGATGGGTGAAAATCTCCGCGATATTTTGCCTCTGCGCTGGCCGCGCCTTTTGGCCGCCGCTGCTGCCGGTAGCCTGCTTGCGCTGGCGGGAGCCGTCCTGCAGCGTCTGACTGGTAATCCCCTTGCAAGCCCTGAAGTGATAGGCGTCAGTGGCGGAGCGGGCATAGGCTTTGCGATGGCACTCACGATTTTTGCGGCACCGAACAATGCGCAACTGCTGCTTTGCGCGGGCATTGGCGCATTGATTGCCGTGCTTGTGGTCTTGAGCTTTGCGAGCAGCAGAAGATTGTCATCCGCACGCCTGCTGCTTGCCGGTATCTCGGTGGGTTCGCTCGCTTCAGCCATATTGAGTATCTTCCTGTCCATAGGCGATCAGCGCTCATGGCAAATCCTTGCATGGCTCAGTGGGTCATCGGCGACGGCAACGCCGGAAAGCTCGCTTTTCCTTGTCGTGCTGACGTTCGGTGTGATTGGGCTGGCATTGCTTGCTTCCCGCTGGCTGACGATCCTGCCGTTGGGGCAGACGATTCCGGTCTCGCTAGGCTTGCCGGTGCGGGCTGCGCGAATACTGACGATCCTGCTTGCCGCAATCGCCAGTGCCGCCGCATCGCTGCTGGTCGGACCTTTGAGCTTCGTGGGGCTGATGGCACCGCATATGACGCGCCGTATGGGCTTTGATCAGGCACAATCGCATGTGATTGCATCAGCCGTGCTCGGAGCGCTTTTTATGGTGATTGCCGATCTTGGTTCGCGCAATGTGACTTTCCCCTATGAATTGCCTCTGGGCCTTTTTGCAGCACTCGTTGGTGCGCCCTACCTGGCCTGGGCTCTCGCATCGGCCCGGAAATCGTGAATGATTTTCGGAAAGGATGTCGCTCCATGCTTAAAGTTTTGCCGCAAGGAAGTCGATAAAGGCGCGAATGCGTGCGGCAAGGTGAGGGTGGCCGGGGAAAACTGCATGGATTTTCTCGGGCTCCGCAGGTGACCATTCCGCAAGCACCTCTACCAGTCGCCCGGTTGCCAGATCGTTGGCAACAGTATGTTCGCCGGTCTTCATCAAACCGCCGTCTTCGATGCAAATACGTCTGAGGATGGTGCCGTCACTGCCAAGAAAATTGCCGGAAACCACCTGTCGAACGCTCTCACCTGTTTCGGGATCAGCAAACTCCCATTCACTTGGCTGGAAATTATAGCGCAGGCAATTATGCGTTTTCAGATCCTCGGGCCTTTGAGGCGTACCATGTTTTTCCAGATAGCCGGGCGAGGCCACCACCAGCCGTCGCATCAGTGTGATGGGGCGGGCTTTTAAAGCCGAATCCTTCAACGCACCTGAGCGGATTGCCAGATCGGTGCGCTCCTGCCAGAGATCGATAATGCTGTCGTTGAGCGTTATGTCGAGTTCGACCTCTGGATAAAGCTTCAGAAACTCCGGCACCAGCGGCATGATCACCGTTGCACCGAAGCCAACTGTTGAACTGACCCGCAACGGACCGCGCACGGCTGCCTGTGCACCATCGGTAATCCGAGCTTCCATTTCTGTGAGTTTGTCGAGCAGGCTGCGTGCTTCCGCCAGATAGAACTCGCCTTCCGGTGTTGGGGTCAGACTGCGTGTGGACCGCACCAGCAATCGCACCTGCAGGCGATCTTCCAGCCGCGAGACAAGGCGGCTGATTGCTGAAGGCGTCATGTTGAGTTGACGCGCGGCAGCGGAAAAACTGCCCGTCGCCACGGCACGCGCGAAAACTTCCATTTCACCGAAACGATTATCCAAAACATCACCTGTGAATCTAATGAACAGCTATATACAATATTATCAGTCTTATCATTTGATATCCAGAGAGCGATATGAGGGCAACATTAAACAACAGGAACTCCTGCCATGCCTGTCGCTCTTATCGCTCTTACGATCGCGGCCTATGCGATCGGGACAACCGAATTTGTGATCGTTGGTCTCCTGCCGACGGTTGCTTCGGATTTGCATATTACTCTTCCACTCGCCGGACTGATCGTCAGCGTTTATGCGCTTGGCGTTACCTTCGGCGCTCCTATCCTCACTGCTCTGACCGGTCGTCTTGAACGCAAGCCATTGTTGCTTGGCCTCATGGCGCTGTTCATTGCAGGCAATATGGTGGCAGCCTCAGCACCAAGCTATGAAATCCTCATGATTGGACGTGTGCTTTCGGCCTTTGCCCATGGCGTCTTCTTCTCGGTCGGTGCAACGATTGCCGCCGATCTCGTGCCTGAAAACAAACGCGGTTCTGCCATCGCCATGATGTTCATGGGCCTGACGGTTGCAATCGTAACCGGCGTGCCGCTTGGTACCTGGATTGGTCAGAATTTCGGCTGGCGCGCAACCTTCTGGGCTGTCTCGGCAATCGGCCTCGTCGCACTTGTCGGTATTGCTGCTCTCCTGCCGCGCAGCCTTCAAAAGGCTGAACCTGCATCGCTCATGGATCAGTTGCGTGTGCTTGGCTCCGGACGCCTGCTGATCGTCTATGGTATGACAGCGCTCGGTTATGGTGGCACTTTCGTTGCCTTCACCTATCTCACACCGATCCTGCAGGACATTACCGGCTTTGCGGAAGGATCCGTCAGCTACATTCTGGTGCTCTATGGCATTGCGATCGCTATTGGCAACATCGTTGGTGGCCGCATTTCTAACGACAATCCAGTTCGTGCCCTGACGGTGCTGTTCGTGTTGCAGGCCATTGTGCTTGTGCTGTTCAGCTTCAGTGCGGTGTCGCCATTCTTCACACTGATCACACTTGCAGCGCTTGGCTTCCTGCAATTCGCGAATGTACCCGGCCTGCAGCTCTATGTCGTACAGCTCGCCAAGGAATACCGTCCGGGCGCTGTCGATGTCGCCTCCGCGCTCAATATTGCAGCCTTTAATCTCGGTATTGCGCTCGGCGCCTGGCTCGGTGGTGTGGTCGTTGAAAGCCAGCTTGGTCTCATCGCAACCCCTTGGGTCGGTGCAATTCTCGTCGGTGGCGCTCTGGTTCTCACAGTCCTAAGCGGCGTGCTTGATCGCCGTACCGAAACCCGTGTCGCTACCGCATAAAATCAAAGGAACTAGCATGCATAACGTAACAACAAATAGTGCCTCCATTCCCGCCCTTGGCCTTGGCACTTTCCGTATGCCCGGCGAAGATGTGCTTCGCATCGTCCCTTACGCGCTCAAGGCTGGTTTTCGCCATGTCGATACCGCGCAGATTTATGGCAATGAAGCCGAGGTCGGTGAAGCAATTGCGACTTCCGGCGTTCAGCGTGGCGACATCTTTCTGACCACAAAAGTCTGGGTAGATAATTATAAGCATGATGCTTTCATCGCATCTGTCGATGAAAGCCTTACCAAGCTTAAGACCGAGTATGTCGATCTGCTGCTTCTGCATTGGCCGAATGAAGCTGTGTCGCTTGCCGAACAGATCGGTGCACTGAATGAAGTGGCAAAAGCTGGCAAGGTTCGTCACATTGGTGTGTCGAACTTCAACACGGCATTGATGGCAGAAGCAAAGGCGCTTTCCGATCTGCCGCTGGTGACGAACCAAATCGAATATCATCCATATTTGAGCCAGCGCAGCGTGATTGAAGCAGCTCATGCGGCTGGCATGTCGATCACTGGTTATTATGCGATGGCCGACGGAAAAGTGTTCAGCGATGCGGTTCTCAAGGATATCGCCGCAGCCCACGGCAAGTCGGTTGCGCAGGTGGTTCTTCGCTGGCTGGTACAGCAGGATAATGTGATTGCACTATCCAAAACAGTTAGTGAGGCACGAATTCTGGAAAACCTGGCCATTTTCGACTTTGCATTAAGTGAGACCGAAATGCAGGCAATCCACGCGCTTGTCAAACCCGATGGCCGTATTGTCAGTCCGGATGGGCTAGCCCCTCAGTGGGACTGAAAATAAGAAGGACGGCGAAAGCCGTCCTTTTTCTTGTTTGGTTTAACGCTGCACTTTCATGCCGACATAGACACTGTTGGCGCGATATTCTCGATCCGAGATTTGGCTGGTCTGGAATTCATGACGCAGTCGCGCGTCAATGCCGACATAGCGATTGATCCAATATGTTCCACCGATCTGCGCCCCGATTGTGTAGTCGGTTCCGGTGCCATCCTTATTGTCACGGACATTGAGGTCGAGCTTACCGTTGAGGCTCAGATCCGAGCGCACGCGCCGCGTGACCTCGAGGCTCGCAAAATGCAGAAGCGCGCCGGAAACGCCGGGTGTTGTCGAGGTGTCGACCATGGTTTGTGCATAGAGCTGCATATCGGTTCCGCGTAGCGGCGACCAGTTGATGGCAGCTGCAAGTGATGGTCCACTGACATCGCTCAGACGGGAATCATCACTATTGGCGCGCATGAAGCCAGCGGAGAATTCACCGTTGAATTTTTCTCCGCGATCAAACATCAGGCCACCACGCACCGCATATTGCGAGCCGCTGCGCTCATAACCGTTGCTGTCCACCCGCTCATCGAACATGCGCTGGCCCAGTTCAACTTCGGCAAAAGGCTTGAGTGCGGGTGAAATGGCAAAACCACCACGCAGTGTTATGCTGGCATAGGTGTTATCGCGATCTTTCTGGCTGACAGTGCCGCCTGAAGACAGTTCTGCATCGCCATAGATTTCATGCTCGACGCGGCCCGTTGCGCGACCGAAAAGCAGGCCAGTGTCGCGTTCGATGCCAAGGCTGCCATTGAGGGTGTGAACAAGCGGGCGTTTGAGAGCATCGGTTACGCCGTTGGGACTTGATGCACTTTCGCGGCGCAGTTTGTAGCCGGCACCGGCATTGATGGTTGTCTGGTCACTGAGATCAAAGCGCAGGTTGCCCTGAATATCGGCGCGTGGTTCCGACACGTCCTGGCCGGAAATCGATTTGCTGAGTGTGCCTGAGGCATCCAATGTTGCCTGATGGCGTCCCCAATCGGATTCTGCATTGAGGCGCAGCGTCGTTTCCGAGAGGATGGCGCTCGAGCCGGTCGAACTGTTATCGCCATTCGTTGTAGCGCGAATGCCTTGCTCAAGCGTCGGACGCAGCATGAATGAGCCTACGCGAACGCCTAGTGGCGCAAAGGGATCAGCTTCCGGTGTGGCGCGGCGACCCTGTTCAGGAATGGCGGGAAGGTTTTCGCGACGTACGCGACCAGTGTCATCCTGATCTTCAGTTGTGATCGCACCAACGCGCATGTTGTCTGTCGAAAGGAAGGGCTGAGCGTCCTCCTCCACAGTTGGTGCTGCCTGCGCCGGTTCGGTAGGCTGTGACTGGGAAGTGCTGTCGGCAGGCGGCGTGTAGGAACTATCTGCGAAATCAACTGATGCGGGCGCATTCGGATCTGTCGGATCAGTATCGCTATTGGCGGTCTGGTCAGGTGAAGAAACGGAGAGGTTATCTTCATCCACACTGCCGCGCAGCTGGGCATCCTGAGAAAAGGCTGGCGAGTGACTGATTGCCAAGGCGCACCCTGCCAGCAACAGGCATCTCAACCTGCGGGCAAAAGGCGATGATCCGCCGGATGAGGAATTGGCAAAAAGCATATTGTCTTCAAACCGTTGCAACGTGGTAATTGAACGGTAAACGGACATGGTTAATTGTTTACTAATTATTGCTTTCGAAGTGCCTGGATTGTGCGGCAACAAATGCTTGGACAACCGGCTTTTAAGGCGCTAACCCTGTGCGCCATGACCCAGTCCGATATGACAAAGCTCGACACCACAAATGAAACCGCACGCGCGGAGGATTTGATTGCCTCGGCTCTGCGCACGATCAAGACCGAAAATGCTGGCCTTGTGGCGCTTGAAGAAGCCTTGAATAATGGCCTTTCGGCTCCATTCGCAGAAGCAGTCAGGACGATTGTTGCTTCAAAAGGCCGGCTGGTTGTTACGGGCGTTGGCAAAAGTGGCCATATCGGCACCAAGCTTGCAGCGACTTTTGCCTCAACCGGAACATCGGCCTTCTTTGTGCATTCTGCTGAAGCCAATCATGGCGATCTTGGCATGGTCGGCTGCGATGATGTGATCCTCGCCCTTTCATGGTCGGGTGAAACGGCTGAACTCAAAGGTATTGTCAATTATTCGCAGCGCTTCCGCATTCCGCTGATTGCTATTACGGCAGGCGAAGAATCGGCCCTTGGAAGGGCAGCAAGCATCGCTTTGATTCTGCCAAAGGCACAGGAAGCCTGTCCGCATGGGTTAGCGCCTACGACATCGACAATGATGCAGCTTGCTATTGGCGATGCGCTTGCAATCGCTCTTCTGGAAGCGCGTGGCTTCAGCCCGACAGATTTCAAGACTTTCCATCCAGGCGGTTCGCTTGGTGCGAGCCTTACCCATGTTCGCGAGATCATGCATAGGGGTGAACGTCTGCCGCTGGTCAGGGCGGGCACATTGATGCCGGATGCCATGAAGGTTCAGGCTCAGAAGAGCTTCGGCTGCGTGATTGTCGTCAATGACGATGGCACATTGGCTGGAATTATCACGGACGGTGATATTTCACGTAATCTGAGCCGTAATCTGTCTGAACTTGCTGTCGATGATATCATGACACGCAAGCCCAAGACGGTAGATCAGAATCTGCTCGCCAGCGCTGCTTTGAGCATCCTCAATGAGAAACATATCGGGGCATTGATCGTGGTTGAGGACGATCGACCGATCGGCCTCGTGCATTTCCACGATCTGCTGCGCATTGGGGTTGCCTGAGGCATAGAATAGGATCAGGGGGATAGGGTTTTAAGAACGCTTATTCCCTACAAGCCACCTATACTTCCACTTCTACTTCCAGAGTGATTGGGTCAAAGGACACCACACGCACTTCCGTGCCTGCAGGGAGGTCGGGGCCTTTGATGCGCCATGTTGTGTCGTTGATATGGATACGTCCGCGCCCGTTGACGATAGGCTCATTCAAAGTGGCGCGCTGCCCGACAAGCTGCTCTCCTCGACGGTTGAGCAACGGCTCGTCCTGCTGATCGTTGACGCCGAAAAAGCGACGGCCCGCCAGCACGAACGCAATGGCGAGAACCAGAAACAGCACGGTCTGCACTTGCCAGCCAAAACCGATTAATGAGCCGAGCAGGAAGGCGAGGCCGCCCGTGACAAGGGCTGCAAGGCCAAACCAGATGAAGAAGAAGCCGGGCGCCATAATTTCCAGGATGAGCAGGACAAGTCCTAGAACGAACCAGCCCCAAAGCCCAAGCTGTGACAGGAAATGAATGATCATGACGCCCTGCCTCTTTAACGATTGGTGGTGGGTACGCTGCGGGTGCGCGGGTTTGGTGTAGTCGGGGTTGGCTCAACCGTGGAGCTGCTATCGCCAAAAACTTCTTTGGCAATTGCACCAATACCAGCCAGCGAACCGATCAGCGAACTTGCTTCAAGCGGCATGAGAACCACTTTCTGGTTCTTGGCGCTGGCAATGTTGCCGAGCGCTTCGGTGTATTTTTGCGCCACGAAGTAATTGAGCGCCTGAACGTTACCGGCAGACACGGCGTCAGAAACGAGTGTGGTTGCCTTGGCTTCCGCTTCGGCCAGACGTTCACGGGCTTCTGCTTCGCGCTTGGCGGCTTCAAGCTTGCCTTCTGCTTCCAGAATCTGCGATTGCTTCTGGCCTTCCGCACGCAGAATTTGTGCATTGCGGTCGCCTTCCGCTTCCAGAACCTGCGCACGTTTGTCGCGCTCAGCCTTCATCTGGCGTGCCATGGAAGTGACGATGTCTGCAGGTGGATTGATGTCCTTGATTTCCACGCGGGTCATCTTGAGGCCCCATGGATGCGCGGCTTCATCGACAACACGCAACAGACGATCGTTGATGGCATCGCGGTTGGAGAGCAGTTCATCAAGGTCCATCGAACCCATGACGGTACGGATGTTGGTCATGGTGAGGTTCAGGATTGCATATTGCAGGTTGGAAACCTGATAGGCGGCCTGAGCCGCGTTCAGCACCTGATAAAAGGCGACACCGTCAACACCGACGATGGCGTTGTCGCGGGTGATAACTTCCTGTGTAGGAACGTCAAGCACCTGCTCCATCATATTAAGCCGTGCGCCGATCCTGTCGAAGAATGGAACGATCAGATTGAGGCCAGGCATAAGAGTGCGGGTGTAACGGCCAAAGCGCTCCACGGTGTAGTTATAACCCTGCGGCACAGTCTTGATCCCGGCAAATAGCGTTGCCAGAACAAGTGCGGCCAAAATCAGTAGCGTGATATCAAAGCCAGTCATTATGTAGTCCCCTTAGTAAAGGCGGTAAGGCAGTGGGGGCAGGGCGAATATGATGCCCCTTTGCGCCATGGCCTTAGACCCAACCCTGCAACTCGCGGCGAACGAGCGTCTCAATAACTTTCATGCCTTCTTCGCTATCGTTGAGGCATGGAATGTGGCTGAAATTCTCGCCGCCGGCCTCGTGGAAAGCCTCAGCCGCTTCGTGACCGATTTCGTCGACGGTTTCCAGGCAGTCTACCACAAAGCCGGGATTGAGTACGGCAACTGACTTGACGCCCTGCTTGGCTAATTCTTCCAGTGTCTCGTCCGTATAAGGCTGGAGCCATTCTTCCGGGCCGAAACGAGACTGGAAGGTGGAGCGGAACTGTTTGTCATCCATGCCGAGGCGCGCACGCAAAAGCCGTGATGTTTCAAGACATTGAGAGCGATAAGGGTCGCCCTTGTCCGAATAGCTTTTGGGGATGCCGTGATAGGAAGCGAGGATCACTTCCGGCTTGAAATCGAGCGTCGCAAGATGCTTCTCAATCGAGCGCGCAAGCGCCTCAATATAGACAGGTTCCACTTCATAGGAAGGGATCGTGCGGACCGCTGGCATAAAGCGCTTTTTCATCAGCACTTCGAAGAATTTGTCATTCACCGTGGCCGTGGTGGTCGCTGAATATTGCGGATAGAGCGGGAACATGACGATGCGTTCGCAACCCTGCTTCAACAGGCGATCCGTCACTTCTTCAATCGAAGGCTGGCCATAACGCATGGCCCAGTCCACGATGACGTTCGGATGATCTTTGAGCGCAACGGCGAGTTTTTCGCCTTGTGCACGGGTATAGGTGCGTAAGGGCGATTCATTCTTCTCGCGGTTCCAGATACGGTCATAGAGCGCGCCGGAACGCTTTGGGCGTGTGTTGAGCACGATGCCGTAGAGGATCGGATACCACAAAAGGCGCGGCCATTCGATGACACGACGGTCGGAAAGGAACTCAGCCAGATAACGCCGCATCGGAGCGTAGCTTGTACCATCGGGCGTGCCGAGATTAACAAGCAGAACACCCACTTTAGGTTGCTTTATTCCGCTGGTGCTCAGATTGGCGGTCACTTTTTCCGTCTCACTCATATTCCGTCTCCTGCTTTGCCGGAAAACTAGACAAAAACAGGCAAATTACAATCCTAACAATAGGGGCGACAGTCGAATTGTCGGGTAATCGATCAAACAACCCATAAAAAAACGGCACACGCTAAAAGCGTATGCCGTTTGGAATGCTGTTTTGGCGTATTTTAAGCGCGGCGGGTCAGCGAGAAGCGCGAGCCTGCCGACGACGTGCAGTTGAGCTGGTTCTGTGAAACGAGCGCACAATTCACGCGTGAAGAGGTGCCACGTACGATCGAACGCATATCGATCTCAACAAGCTGAGGCGACTGGTAACGGTAGTTACCTTCTGCCAGCTTTTCATTGGTGTCGGTTGAGCGGGTTTCAAAAATGCCGCCATTGAAGGACGACACGATGCCGTTAGGATCGACCCATTTGCCGTCGATACCGGATGGCGCACGATTAACGACAGGGACATTGCCACCACCGCCAGGGCCGGTAGCAACACATCCTGCAAGCGCGAGCGATACGATTGCCGTAGAGCCAATGATGCGGAAGCGTTTCATGTCCATCTTCTCCGTTCGAGTGTTTACCGTGTGATGGATGGAAATTTACACGAATACAAGCCCCTTTGAAGAGGATAGCAGGAATGTTGCGAAACTGCCGCATTCGCGATTACCCGACCATGGCCGGGCAATCTGGCTATTTCATATCAAGGCGTTGAGATGCTGACGCATCAGCCTTGAAAAAGTTCAATTGCCACCCGGACTTAACCAAAGACCAATGATTGGTCTTTGCGATTAGCGCACCAGAATGTTGCGAAACTGCCAAGGGTCCTTGGTGTCGATATCTTCTTCAAACAGCTTGCCACGACCTTCAAGCGGCGTCCAGTCGGTGTAATAGCCTTTGACCGGGCCGAGATAAGGCAACTGCACTTCGAGGCAGCGGCGGTAATCGATTTCGTCAGTTTCAACGATACCGCTCTCAGGATTTTCCAGCGCCCAGACCATGCCGGCCAGCACTGAGGATGAGACCTGCAATCCCGTTGCATTCTGGTAAGGAGCAAGTTTGCGTGCTTCTTCGACGCTCAGCTGCGAGCCGTACCAGTAGGCATTCTTGTCGTGACCATAGAGCAGTACGCCAAGCTCATCCGAGCCGTCGAGGATTTCAGATTCGTCCAACACATGCTGTGCTGGCTGTGCCTTGCCATTGGCACCAAACATTTCATCCAGTGACAGGATGGCGTCGTTGCAAGGGTGATAGGCATAGTTGCAGGTCGGGCGGTACTCGAGCTTGCCCTTCTTGTTGCGAACAGTGAAGAAATCCGCGATCGAAATGGCTTCATTGTGCGTTACGAGCAGACCAAATTGCGCACCATGCGTGGGGCACCATGTACGAATGCGAGTGCTGCCGCCGGGCTGCTCAAGGAAGATTGCTGCCTTGTTGCCCTTCTTCTGCTTGCGCGCATTCTTGGGCTTCCAGTTTTCATGACTGCCCCAGCCAAGTTCGGCGGGCTGCAAACCTTCCGCGATGAAACCTTCGACGGACCAGGTGTTCCAGAACGTATCGAACGGCTTTGGCTCTTTGGCGCGCTGGGTATCGCGTTCGGCAATGTGAATACCCTTCACTCCGGCCTTTTTCATGAGTTTGGCCCAGCCCTGACGATCATCAGTCGCAGGTTCTTCAAAGTCGAGCTTGAGTTCGGTCGCGAGATCGATCAGCGCTTTCTTCACAAACCAGGAAACCATGCCGGGATTGGCTCCGCAGCAGGAAACAGCTGTCGGTCCACCGGGGTGCTTGCGCTTTTCGGCACGTACAGTTTCGCGCAATGCATAGTTTGTGCGCGAGGCATTGTCGGCCTTTTCGTCGAAATAAAAGCCCAGCCAAGGTTCGACGACTGTATCGATGTAAAGCGCGCCCTGTTCGCGGCTAAATCGCAGCAAATCAAGCGAGCCGGTATCAATCGACAGGTTGACGATGAATGGCTGACCGCCTCCGTCCTTCAAAAGCGGGCCAAGCACGTCCTTGTAATTTTTAGGGGTGATTGCTTCATTGATGAAGCGGATATTCTTCTCATCGAGAATTTTACGGTTCTTCTCCGATGGGTCGATAACGACCATGCGGGATTTGTCGAATTTGAAGTGGCGTTCGATCAGTGGCAGGGTACCGCGCCCGATCGAGCCAAAGCCGATCATGATAAGAGGGCCGGTAATTTCGCCATAGACTGGCCATTTCGCTTTCGCCATTTTTTCTCTCTCCTGCTGCAAGGTGCAGCGCTTGGCATTGTCACGAGTTGGACAATGCTAATTTGCCACGATAGCACAGGTTCATAGAAAGAAAGAAACGTCACAAGCCTATGACATGAATACGTGTTTAACGAATTTACATCGTGACCAGTTGCGCGCGGATCATTCCACGCAAGGAATTGCCGACAAGAATGTTGCGCGCGCGGCTGAGGTCATCAACGGTGACAACGGCTTCCTGAACAACTCCATTGTTCAAAAGTTCGCGTCGCAGAACACCGTCGAGAAGCCCGCAGGAGAGTGCAGGGGTGACGCAAGTGGTGCCGCCGATATCGAGAAAAATCGAGGTGATTGTGCCTTCGCAAACTTCATCACGATCATTGAGGAGGATGACCTCATCGACTTCTGCTGTCGAATATTCTTCCCGGGCAGCGATATAGGCCTGGCGACGTGTGGTCTTGTGACGAAGCAGCGGATCATCATGGTCGAGGTGTGTGCGTGCAACGGCAATGCGCCAGACGCTCTGAGGCTGTAGTGGCACATAGGGCAGGGCTGCAACCGTAACCAGTCCGTCGGGTGCCAGTGTAAGCCGCAGCTTGAGCGGGTTTTCACCCGCACCGATTTCTGCAATTTTCTGATGCACGGTCTCCATATTGTAATGGAAACCAAGCTCACGCGCCGAGTTTTCAAGCCGCGCCATGTGCAGACCGCAACGCAGGATGCCGGATAACGGCTCCCATCGCATTGTTTCGATCAGTTGGTAATCGGGTTGCGCATTGCTGGCACTTGACCCGTCGCGAACCGCGCTTTCAGAAGACATTCCTCATACTCCGCTTGCGCTGTGGAATCGAAGACCACACCGCCCCCGACATTGAAAATCGCACGATTTTGGCTGTGAAGCGAGAGCGTTCGAATGGCGACATTGAATCGCATCCGTCCGCCCGGTTCAATCCAACCCAGTGAACCGCAGTAAATGTCACGTGGACCAGTCTCCAGTTTATGCAGAATTTCCATGGCGCTGATTTTAGGGGCGCCAGTGATGGAGCCGCATGGAAAAAGCGCTGTAAAGAGCGAGCGTAGTGAGACATTGGATTTCAACTTTGCCCGCACACGGCTGATCATCTGATGAACGGTTGGATAGGTTTCCACCCTGAAAAGCTCAGGTACGTCGAGCGATCCGACTTCGCTCACCAGCGAAATGTCATTGCGTAAAAGGTCGACAATCATGCGGTTTTCCGCCTGATTCTTTGGGTCATGCATCAGAAACTGGCGGTTGTTTTCATCTTCTTCAGATGTCGCGCCGCGTGGCATGGTGCCCTTCATCGGGTGTGTTTCTATCCAGCCGTCATCATTGACTTCAAAGAACAGTTCCGGCGAGCGGGACAGGATGATGGGGCCGCCGAGATCGCAATAGGTCGCATAGCGAACCGGCTGGCGCTTTGCGAGCGCGTTAAACAGAACGAGCGGGTCACCGTCCCACTCAGCATCAACCGGGAAAGTCAGATTACCCTGATAGCAATCGCCTTCCCGTAAATGCTGATGGAGCCGTTCGAACCGTGGCGCATAGTCCTCAAAAGACCATTGGGCCACCGGCTCGCGCAGAAAAGTGATGTTGTCGTCGCTACGATGATGCAGTTCCGTATCTGCGGGGCCGTCAAAGACACCAAAGCATAAAAGTGGCGCTTTCCGACCATCAGGCAGGAGCGGCTTCAGTTTTGGCTCAAGCAGATATCCGGCCTCATAGGAGAGATAGCCTGCAAGCCACTTTCCATCTTCATGGGCGCGTTGCATCGCTTCCCATGCTGCGTCGAATTCTTCCGGTTCATCGGCACGGATGATTGCAGAAGGGGTCGTGAAGAAAACTTCACGACCCGCTTTGTCATCCCGAAAAAGGATGTGTGGCCTATTCAAACCCCTATTCAAACCCTTGTGGGTCACGAATTTGCTCAGTCTTCCATAGCTTCGAGTTCGTCGATGATGCCTTCCACCACCGACAGGCCCTTGCTCCAGAAATTCGGATCGGTTGCATCAAGGCCAAATGGTGCCAGCAATTCTTTGTGGTGCTTGGTGCCACCGGCCTTCAGCATGTCGAAGTATTTCTGCTGGAAACCCTTTTCCGAGTTCTGGTAGACGGCATAAAGCGAGTTTACCAGACAATCGCCGAAAGCATAGGCATAGACGTAGAACGGCGAATGAATGAAGTGCGGAATATAGGTCCAGAAGGTTTCATAACCCGGATTGAGATGGACAGCATCGCCAAGGCTTTCGCGTTGAACATCCATCCAGATTTCACCGATACGTTCTGAAGTCAGTTCGCCTTCGCGGCGTTCGGTGTGAACACGACGCTCAAACTGATAGAAAGCGATCTGGCGCACGACCGTATTGATCATGTCCTCGGCCTTCTGGGCCAGCATGGCCTTGCGTTCGCGCTTGTTGGTGGTGCGTTCAAGCAGCGAGCGGAACGTGAGCATCTCACCAAAGACGGAAGCCGTTTCAGCCAGTGTAAGTGGCGTGGATGCCATCAGCGCACCCTGTTCTCCAGCCAGAACCTGATGCACGCCATGGCCAAGCTCATGGGCGAGGGTCATCACATCGCGTGGCTTGCCCATATAGTTGAGCAGCACATAAGGATGGGCGGAAGGCACAGTTGGATGCGCAAAAGCGCCTGGCGCTTTACCGGGACGAACCGGCGCGTCGATCCAGTTCTTGTCGAAGAACTTCCTGGCGATCTCGGCCATTTCAGGTGCGAAATTGCCATAGGCGGAAAGTACGGTTTCGCGGGCTTCATCCCATGAGATCAGCGCCTGCGGTGTTTCCGGCAGCGGCGCATTGCGATCCCAGTTTTCCAGCTTTTCAAGGCCGAGCCACTTGGCTTTCAGCGCATAATAGCGGTGCGAAATACGCGGATAGGCTTTTTCAACGGCACTGCTGAGCGCATCGACCACTTCGCGCTCGACGCGATTGGCAAGGTGGCGGCTGTCGGCAATATCCTGAAAACCGCGCCAGCGGTCGGAGATTTCCTTGTCTTTGGCCAGCGTATTGGTGATCAGCGTGAAAGTACGCAGGTTTGCGCCAAAAGTCTTGGCGAGCGCTTCCGATGCCTTTTTGCGCACGGCACCGTCTGCATCCTGCAGCATGTTGAGGGTCTGCTCGATGGCCAGTTCTTCGCCATCGACATCAAAGCGCAGGCTCGACATGGTTTCATCAAACAGGCGGTTCCATGCGCTGTAGCCGGTGATCGACTTTTCGTGGAAAAGCTGTTCGAGCTTGTCTTCAAGCTCATATGGCTTGTCGAGGCGCAGATCCTCCAGCCATGGGCGGTAGTGGCCGATGGCCGGATTGGAGGCCATCGCTTTTTCAAGCACGTCATCATCGATGCGGTTGATTTCGAGGCTGAAGAAAATGAGCGGCGTGTTGGCGTCTGTCAGTTTCTGCTGCACATCGCCGAAAAGCTTCATGCGCTTAGGATCGGTCGTGTCGCCGTAATAATACAGGCCCGCGAAAGAGGCGATGCGGCCCATCAGTTCACTGAGCGCTTCATATTCCTTGATTGCTTCAGCAAAATTGCCGCCATTGGCCTTTGCAGCTTCGTCTCCGAGTTTGCCCTTCCAGCGGGTTTCAAAATTGGCCGCATCTTTTGCAGCTTTTTCGAGATCGGCTTTCAGTTCAGCGCTCTCGGCAGAAGGATAAAGGTCAGCCAGATTCCATTCCGGCAATTTGCCGAGATCCGGCTTTTTGGCGGCGCCGGTGTCACCGGCTGGCAGATGAAGAGCAGCGTCAAACATGGTGGGCTTTGAAAAACGGTTCATCGCATTGGTCATTGGCATTCTCCTGTTGCCCCCTTCTCGCATGTCTTTTTCGTGACGCCAAGGGGGCGCGCTTGAGCTCGAAGGTGCGACACTATTCTGAGGATGATGCGTGAATGTCTGAGCATTGGGCTTGCATTAATCTGGAACGATGCTCCAAATGACGCGCCTGAAATATGACACATACTAAATATTGGGATGTTCCGGCACATACACCACTGGTAGTGAAGCACCCATGAGTACGCGTATTCTTATAGCGGATGATGATCCGATTCAACGCCGCAGCCTCGAAACGGCTGTGCTGCGCATGGGGCATAGAACCATTCTTGCGGATGGCGGCACAAGTGCATTCGGTTTCATCAGTAACCGTAAAGACATCGCGCTCATACTTCTCGATCTGACCATGCCCGACATGGACGGCTGCGCAGTTCTTACAAAAATGCGTGAAGCGGGCATCAATATTCCTGTCATCGTGCTGGTACAGAACGACGACCTCGAAAAAGCCATGCAGGCTATCAGGTTGGGTGCGGTCGACTTCATGACCAAGCCTGTCGTGTTCGAGCGGATGCAGGTTTCCGTCGCCAATGCTTTCAAACTCGATTCGCTGACGCAGGAACTCAAGCGGACGCGTTCTTCGCAGAAGTCGCATATCCTGCTTTCCGAAATGGTGACGAAGAGCCCGGAAATGGAGAAAGTGGCCATGCTTGCGCGTCGCGTGACGCCGCTTGATACGCCATTGCTCATTGAAGGCGAAGTCGGCACGGGCAAGGAAACGCTGGCGCGGGCGATCAGCAGCGGTGGCACACGCTGGCAGGGACCGTTTGTTGCTATCGATTGCCGGTCTCTCGCAAAAGGCAATGCCGATCAGGTGCTGTTTGGGCATTCGGGAACAGGATCGACCAATTCTGGTGAAGCCCCAATCCGGATCGCGGGTAAGATCGCAGAGGCGCAGGGCGGAACGTTGTTTTTTGATGAGATAAGCGCGCTGTCTTATCGCACGCAGCTTCGCCTCTTTGAAATCATGCAGGCATCGCAATATGCGGCCGCTGGTGACAGCGCCGATCTTTTGGCAGACACACGCGTCATTGCGTCAAATAGTCATTCCGTGACAGAGCTCGTGCATATGGGCCGGTTTCATCCCGGCCTTTATCACCTGATTTCATCGTTTTCGATTGAAGTTCCGTCGCTTAGAAATCGTCTCGAAGATATTCCGATTCTGGTGCATCAGTTTCTGATGCATTTTGCCAGCGAAGAGCGACTTGGGCATATCACCGGCATTACGCCCTATGCTTTGGAAAGCCTCAAGAGCTACGATTGGCCCGGCAATGTGCGTGAGCTAAAGAACGCGATCTATCACGCCGTCCTTTTGTGCGATGAACACGCGCTGACAGTCCGCGACTTCCGTCATATGGGCGAAGGAAGTGCGGCTCATTCTGGCAGGAATGCGGCCTTAAACCCGATGTCGGGCGAGAGCCTCCCAGTTCGGATCAAAGAAAATTCCAGTGCGGGGTCGATCAGCGGCATCACGCTCGAAGGGGAAGTTCGCACGCTTGCGGCCACCGAAGAGGAAATGATCCGCTTCGCAATCGCGCATTATGACGGCCAAATCAGCGAGGTCGCGCGGCGTCTGGGCATCGGAAGGACCACACTTTACCGAAAATTGAAGGAATATGGCATCGATGTGGCATCCATAGCTGGCAAGGGGCATGACGATGCAGATGACGAAAATGATACCGGTCAGAGCCGTGTTATAAACGGGTAAATGACCATTAACTTATTGAAATTTAGTAATTTACCGAACACTGCCTGTCGGTGTTGCCAGAATGTAAGCATCGACGAAGATTGTTAATAGTTTCTTTACCATGACGAAAATAGATGCGCCTGTGTGTCTTTTTTGCCATGGTGTTTCCTCATTTGTTGTTCACTAAGCGTCCATTAACCATTAAATCCGACAATCGGGGCTCATGCATATTCGTTTCTACGAGCTCTGATATGGCCCTTTGGGCGGACAACACGGTAAGGCGATATAATTCAATGAGCAGGATATCGACCATTAAAGCGCGCTTGGCGAAAGTCTGGAATGGCTGGACTGGCCAGACTGGCCAGACTGGATTGTCTGCTTCCGTATCTCGGGTTCGCTCTTCTGTTTCCGCATCTTTGGTTGCAGCCGCAGTCGTTACGGCACTTGCGCCGTCGCAGGCATCGGCTGAAACCCGTACGCTGAAGCTCTATTATGTCCATACCGGTGAGAAGGCAGAAATCACCTTCAAAAAGAACGGTAAGTTCTTGCCTGATGGTTTGAAGAAACTGAATGTCTTCCTGCGCGACTGGCGTCGCAACGAGCCGACCAGAATGGACCCGCGCCTGTTCGACCTTGTGTGGCAGGTTTATCGCTCTACCGGCTCCAACCAGTACATCACAGTTGTTTCTGCCTACCGTTCGCCTGCGACCAACAACATGCTGCGCTCTAAATCCAGCGGTGTGGCCAAGAAGAGCCAGCATACGCTGGGTCGCGCTATGGACTTTTTCATTCCCGGTGTACCGCTTGCAAAACTGCGCGGTATCGGGATGCGCTATCAGATCGGTGGTGTTGGCTATTATCCGCGTTCCGGCTCGCCTTTCACCCACATGGATGTGGGCAATGTACGCTCGTGGCCACGTATGAGCCGCCGCGAGCTGTTGGCTCTGTTCCCGGATGGCAAGACCGCTCACCTTCCAGCTGATGGCAAGCCATTGCCGGGCTATGAGCAGGCGCTTGCCATGATCGAAAAGCGCAAAGCTGGCGGTGGTGGCGTCATGATGGCCAGCAATTCAGCCCCTCGTAAGAGCAAGACGTTGTTTGGCGCATTGTTCGGTGGTGGCGGTGCTGACGAAGAAGAAGATAATGGCAATGATGCCGCGCCAGCCCCGGCGACGGTTCGTCCTGCCCGGGCTGCACCTGCTCGTCAGGCACCAGCGGTCGCGCCGCCTGCTCCTGTGCAGCAGCCGGAAGCTATGATTGCGGCCTTGCCGACCCGCGAGGCGCCGGTACCAATGCAGGCCCCACGTCCTGAAGCAACTGTTGAAGTGCCACAGCAGGCTGAGCAAGCGCCCGTAGTTGCCCTCAATGTCCCGATCCCGGCTCGTAAACCGGCAAATGCTGCTCAGGATGCGATTGCACTTGCGGCTGCACAGCCAGCCGACGCGACAATGCAAGAAGTCGCTGACGCTAGTCCTAACCCACTCATGACCGGTTTTGTTCCAATTCCGTCCATGCGTCCGCAGCAGGAAGTGGCTACGCAGGTCGCCGCTGCCGCAGTTCCGAGCGCCCGGCCTGAACGTGATGAGCTGAACCCGCAGGATGCGATCGCTCAGATTGTGAATAACAATCCGGATAGTGCAGCGACTGTCGCCGATGCTGGAAATGCAATTCAGCCGGGTGCTGCCGCAGCTTATCCTGTGCCGAAAGAGGCGCCGCGCGCTAATACGCAACTGGCCTTGCTCTCCAAAAAGGATGAAATCGGTGAGCTGATTGCGCCGCCGGAAGATGATTTCGACACGCAGCCTATAGCGTCAGCAAACCGTGAGCCTGCGAAGATTGCGCCTGTTAAGACGGCTTCGGTTGCCAGAGCTATTCCTGCTCCAGCGCGTCAGCGTGTTGCAACCAATGGTCATGGAACGAAAAGCAGCGCCCGTTCTTCGGGTAAAGGTGATCGCCATGTAGCCAGAGCAAATGCGCGTCCAAGTCCTGTCGTGCAGCCTGCTGCGATGCCAGCCTCTGCTGTCGCTATGTCATCCGATTCTGTTTCGCAGACCGCCCCAACGACCAATCCGGTCCTGCGTAACGATGCGATGCGCACTGCACCCGCAATGGTTTACACCGCAGGTTTCCAGCGTGGCGACCTGCCAAGCGAACGCGCCAATCAGTTCAGTGGCAATGCTGTCACCTTCCTGACGGTGGCAAAGTTCACCGAAACGAACTGATCCTCCAACAGATCAAAGAAAAGGGGCCTTTGAGGCCCCTTTTTTATTTCGCTTTCTTAAATTCAGCCTTTCAAGGCAGCGGTTTCTGCTGCGAGCTTGGTAATGCCGTCCCAATCACCAGCTTCGACCAGTTCCTTTGGCGCAACCCATGAGCCGCCTACGCAGATGACGTTTGGCAGCGAAAGATAAGTCTTCGCATTGGAAAGGCTGATGCCGCCAGTCGGGCAGAAGATCGTTCCGGCCAATGGCGATGACAGAGCTTTCAGGAATGGTGCACCACCTGCCTGTTCTGCCGGGAAGAACTTGAGATGTGTATAGCCTTCTTCGCGCAACGCCAGCATTTCGCTTGGCGTGATCGCTGCTGGCAGCAGTGGCACGTCGCTGTCGTTGGCTGCAGCGAGAATATATTTCGTAACGCCGGGGCTGACGATGAAACGTGAACCTGCCTTGGCAGCGTCTTCATAGTGCTTTGCATTGAGAATAGTGCCTGCACCGACGATTGCTTCCGGCACTTCCGATGCGACCGCGCGGATCGCGTCGAGTGCTGCAGCCGTGCGCAGGGTGATTTCGATTGCAGGCAACCCACCCTTTGCCAGTGCCCGCGCCAGCGGAACGGCGTGCTCGACCTTGTCGATCAGCAATACCGGAATAACTGGTTGGCCTTGCAGGACGGGAACGAGAAGATCGGTTTTCTGCGGCATGGGCTTGCTCTTCTGCTGATAAGTGAACGGCTAAAATCGATTTAAAGTGCATGGCCTTGTTTGTCTACCGCGCACATCAAAACCGATGCGCGGCGTGGTAGCGTCATGCCGCTTGCAATATATGGCCGAGGCTGCGGTTCCAGCGTTCAAAGGCTGTTGCCATGCGGGTATCATAATGGTTACGGGCGAAGGCTGGCCCGTTGTAGCGCCGCGCAAAATTGCGCCAGTCTTTCTCCTGCAGTGTCGTTTTCAATCCGGCTTTGTCGATGAAATTCAACATCAGCCTGACCTGTCCGCCAACAGAGCTGCGGGCTTCAGCCACCAGTTCATCAACGTTGCGATAGCTAAGCCATTCCCAATGGGCGCCCATGACCTGTCCTAACCCCCATGAGGTGGATTCAAGTGCTGCCTTTTTATGGATTGACATTGCCCGTTCGAGCAAAAGCCAGCGCTCGCGCTGGGTCTTGGGATTGCGTATGCGTCCCGCATCCGGCGTTGATAATCCGGCTTTACGCGCCTGGTCGCGAATACGGCCTGCAAGCCTGCGGTCGAAGTAATGGCCTTCAAAGCGGATGGCGGGTTCCTTTTTGCCATTGATATCAAAAAGCGCACGGCCACCACTTTCCACCTCTGCCACCGCCAGCAGGGCTGCCGGTTCAATCCCTGCTTGCCTCGCCAATGAGATGATTTCTGCAAAAGTTTCTGTATCGAACATCTGGTTTCTCCTCTTGCAAACCGTGTTTATCGAAGCCGGATTTTCGCTTGTCTTGAGAGGAGGGGGATAAATAACTTGAATTTGCCGCGTTCGAGGACTAGTTCGGAGGAAATTTGGAAGAGATCGAACGATGAGCAATCTGCCTTTTACTGTTGCTGCCCTTTATTGCTTTGCGCGTTTGCCGCAATATGAAAGCCTGCGCGAGCCGCTGGCCGAACTTTGCTGCTCTAACGGCATCAAGGGGACGCTGCTGCTGGCGGCGGAAGGCATCAACGGTACAGTTGCAGGAACAAAGCCAGCGATTGAGAAGCTCGTGGCTTACATCACGTCGATCCCGGAGCTTGCCAATCCGGAACTCAAATACTCTCATGCCAGCGAAATGCCGTTCTATCGCATGAAGGTGCGTTTGAAGCGCGAAATCGTCACCATGGGCGTCGATGGCATTGATCCGCTGAAAAGTGTTGGCACATATATTGCGCCCAAGGATTGGAACGCGCTGATTGCCGATGAAGACACGGTCGTCGTCGATACGCGCAATGATTACGAATATGCTATTGGTACGTTCGAGGGCGCGCTTGACCCAAACACCAAGACATTCCGCGAATTTCCGGAATGGGTGGAGCAGAACCGCGACAAGCTTGAAGGCAAGAAAATCGCCATGTTCTGCACCGGCGGCATTCGTTGTGAAAAGGCGACTGCTTTCGTCAAAGGTTTGGGCTTCGACGATGTGTTCCACCTTAAAGGCGGCATTCTGAAGTATCTTGAGGAAGTGCCGAGCGAAGAAAGCATGTGGAATGGTGAATGCTTCGTGTTCGATGAACGCGTGGCAATTGGTCATGGCCTGACCGAAAGCGATATTGAGCTTTGCCGCGCCTGCCGTCGTCCGATTACGGCTGAAGACAAGCTTTCCCAGTTCTTCGAGGAAGGCATTTCCTGCGCTGGTTGCTACGACGAACGCACGCCGGAAGATCGCGCGCGTTTTGCCGAGCGCGAAAAGCAGGTAAAACTCGCCAAGCTTCGTGGCTCAAGCCACAAGCACATTGGACGCTAGAATATAGGATGTTGGGGTTTCTTTTGCCGCATCATTCTTATCAGCACTAGCCAAAGCTAATACTCCCCTTTAAGGTGGCTATGTTTTCGGAACGATCTGAATTCGTTACGGAAATTCTGGGCGGCTTTTGCATGGACGCCCGTGTGAAAAGGGTCTGACGGCATCCGGGTCGCGTTTGCCTCCATCATACCCATCATCGCAAGTTAGAGCATCTGGACAGGTCTTGATGCTCGAACAAACGGCGGCGGATTTTTTCCGGCGCGTGATGGTGTTTGCCCGAAATACGGGCTCTATGGAGGTAGACAATGAAAAAACTTATCGCTGCGTTTCTTATCACGGTTGCAGCTGGTGCTGCATCGGTTGCTCATGCCGCCGAAAAGGTCACGGTCTTTGCTGCAGCCAGCATGAAGGATGTGATCGAGGAAGCCGCAAAGCAGATCAAAGCCAAGGACGGCACGGAAGTTGTGGCTTCCTTTGCTTCGTCTTCGGTTCTGGCAAAGCAGATCGAGCAGGGCGCTCCCGCAAATATTTTCATTTCTGCCGATCTTGACTGGATGGATTATGTCGAAAAGGCCGATGCCATCGACAAGGCTTCGCGCAAGGTGATTGCAGGCAATGCGCTGGTAATTGCAACGCAGAAGGAAACGCCGAAGGGTGACGCCAAGGAACTTTTGAGCGCTGGTCGTTTCGCAATGGGCGATCCATCCAATGTTCCAGCTGGCAAATACGGTAAAGCTGCGCTTGAAAAGCTCGACATCTGGAAAGACGTCGAAAAGAATGCCGTTTTCACCGAAAACGTGCGCGTTGCGCTGCAATATGTGAGCCGCGCCGAAGTGAAGGCGGCAATCGTCTATGCATCCGATCGTGCGGCTGCGCCTGAACTCGTTGAAGCCTATCGCTTCCCGGCTTCGAGCCTTGCTCCGATCCTGTATCCTGCAGCACTGATTGCAAAGAACGAAAATGATGCCGCCAAGGCATTCCTTGCGTTCCTTGAAAGCGATGCCGGTCAGGCGATCATCAAGGACAAGGGCTTCGTTGGCGCTGCAGAGGCCGCTCAGTAATGATGGAAGGCCCAAGCAATGGAAAGTAATGTCTGGCAGATTGTTGCTCTGTCGCTGCGGGTTGCCGGGATAGCGATTATTGTTGCTCTGCCAGTCGCCTTTCTTGTTGCGTGGATTCTTGCCCGGTTTAATTTTCCGGGCAAGTCTCTTGTGCAGGCCATTGTCACCATTCCGCTGGTTCTCCCGCCGGTGGTGACAGGTTATTTATTGTTGATCTGGTTTGGATCGCGTGGCGCGCTTGGAGTGCCGTTGCAGGAATGGCTCGGCCTTTCCTTTTCCTTCCGCTGGACCGGTGCAGCTCTTGCTGCAGGTGTCATGGCGTTTCCGCTGCTCGTTCGCCCTATTCGTCTTTCGATTGAGGGGCTTGATCGAGGGCTTGAAGAAGCAGCGCGCACGCTCGGCGCCAACAGGGTCATTGCTTTTTTCACGGTGATTTTGCCGCCTTTACTGCCGGGCATTCTGGCGGGTGCGGTGCTTGGTTTTGCCAAGGCGCTCGGCGAGTTCGGCGCGACCATCACGTTTGTTTCCAACATTCCGGGCGAAACGCAGACGCTTTCACTGGCGATCTATGCGCTTTTGCAGACGCCGACAGGCGACGCCGAAGCTTTCCGTCTGATAGCGATTTCTGCAGCCATTTCCATTGCTGCCGTGGTGTTGTCTGAATGGTTGCAGCGCAGGCTGGCGGGAGAAGCAAAATGAGCGGTCTTGAAGTTTCCGTCGCTGGCCGCAATGGCAAATTCGCGGTTGAAGCAGATTTTGCCGCCCGTTGGGGTGTCACGGCTCTGTTTGGCCATTCGGGCGCTGGCAAAACAACGCTTCTCAAGATGATTGCCGGAACGCTGCGTCCGGAAAGCGGGCGCATCGCAGTTGGTGATTTTACGCTTTTCGATGCCGAAAAGGGGATCAATCTGCCACCTGAAAAGCGCCGTATCGGTTATGTGTTTCAGGAAGCGCGGCTGTTTCCGCATATGAGTGTGAAGCGAAACCTCACTTATGCGCGCTGGGCCGGAAAACGCCAGAACAGCCGCAGCTTTGACGAGGTTGTGGCGCTGCTTGGTATCGATCACCTCTTGGATCGTCGTCCGGCAACTCTTTCGGGCGGCGAACGCCAGCGTGTGGCCATTGGTCGTGCGCTTTTGTCTGATCCAGCACTTTTGTTGTTGGATGAGCCGTTGTCCTCGCTGGATCATGCACGCAGGCAGGAGATTTTGCCCTTTATCGAGCGGCTTCGCGATGAATGCAATGTGCCGATCGTTTATGTCAGCCACGAAATTGACGAGGTTGCGCGCCTTGCTGATGAAATCGTTCTTCTATCGGGTGGCAAGGTGAAAGCCAGTGGCGAGGCTGCCGAGATCTTCCCGCTGATTGATGGGGACGGCGAGGGCGCTGGCGTGCTGCTGGAAGGCTCGGTTTCGGCTTATGATGAGCGCTACAAGCTTGCGGAAATCGATCTTGGCGGGACGACATTCCAGCTCAGCGATGCCGGGCTTAAACAGAACATGCATGTGCGTCTTCGGGTTCGCGCACGCGATGTCTCCATTGCGCGCAAGGCACCTGATGCGATCAGTATCCGCAACGTGTTGCCAGTTTCCATTGTGGCGATTGAAGCGGGAGAGGGCCCCAATGCCCACGTTGCGCTCGACTTTCAGGGGCGACGTCTGGGTGCGCGGCTGACGCGGCGTTCGGTCGATGATCTGGGCCTTGCAGTGGGCGATCAGGTCGTGGCGCTCGTCAAAGCGGTCTCCGTGGATCGCGCCGCAATAAGAGAGAAATGAGGGTGACAATTTTCCTGTTTGCGTAATCCACCTTTTATGCTCCTGTCTCTATTAGATGGGAGCATTAAATGACTGATTTGCGAGATTGGACACCACGCCCGAAGCCTGAACGCAAAGTGCTGGAAGGCCACTATGTCAGGCTCGAGCCACTGGATGCCGCCCGGCACGGTGACGAGCTGTTTTCGGCCTCTTCCGTTACTGATGCCGATCAGCGTTTCACATGGCTGTTCGAAGTTCCACCTGCAACGCGTGAAGCTTTTCAGCCGTGGCTCGAAAAAGTATCTGCGAGCGAAGATCCTTTGTTTTTTGCGGTCATCGACAAGGCCAGCGGTAAGGTCGCCGGTCGTCAGGCCTTGATGCGTATCGATCCGGTTCATGGTGCCATCGAGATCGGGAACATCTATTGGGGACCGATCATCTCGCGTAAACCCGCTGCCACCGAAGCGCAGTTCCTGTTCATGCAGTACATTTTCGATGAGCTGGGCTATCGCCGCTATGAGTGGAAATGCAACGATAGCAACGCGCCATCCAAGCGCGCGGCGGAACGTTTCGGCTTCCAGTTTGAGGGTACTTTCCGCCAGCATATGGTGACAAAGGGTAAAAACCGCGACACCGCATGGTTTTCGATCATCGACGCCGAATGGCCCGCGCTGAAACAAGCCTATCAGGCATGGCTTGAACGGACAAATTTTGATAGTGAGGGGCAGCAGAAAAAGAAACTCGAGGATTTCCGCAGTGGTGGCTGAACCGAAAAAGAGTAACCCGGCATTCGCCGCAGCCATTATCCTGGTCGGCTTCGGCGTGCTCGCCTATTATTTGCCGAGCATCATGATCGCTCTTGGCGAACGCTCGCATGTTGCGGCAGCTATTTTCGGAATATTGTTCGTACTCAGCTTTTTTGGAATATTCTGGCTGCGTTCGCGCCGCCAGAATAAGGACTAACCCACCAGCGAGGCACTGAGCAGCAGAGCGCCGGTCAGCGCAATAAATAGTGCTGCGCCCACTTCAATTGCTGCTTTCAGGTGACCTGACATGGCGCTGCTGCCCGCAAAGCGCAATGCCGTATTCTTGGCGGTTACGGCGAGGGTCGCGAGTATGGCGACGGTCAGGAATGTGCCGAAGGCCATCGCGAAGACCGAGAGCAAGCCACCAACCATCAGACCATTGAGAAGCGCGAAGGTGAGCACGATCAGCGCGCCGGAGCATGGGCGCAGGCCGACAGAGAAAATCGCCGACCATGCCGTCTTCCAGTTGAAATCGTCGCCAAGCGTCGATGGATCGGCAATATGGGCATTGCCGCAATCAGCGCAGATATCACCCTCACCGATGAAGACGTGATCTGTCGTGGTATTGGCGGGCTTGTAATTCAGCTTGACCGTGCTGCTTGCGGCGAGCGCACGTGTGCTTTGCGAAACGCTGCCCTGCCACGCTGGACCGCTGGCCATTGCCGTTTGCGGGGCTGCTGCAAAAAGTGCGCTTGTCGGTGAAGGTTCGGCACTGTCTCGCTTCTTGAATAGAAGTGGCAGTTTGCGCGCCAGAAGCCAGAGGCCGAAGAATAGCACCAGCCCGAAACTGGCAATCTCCATATAGCGCGCGGTCTGGTTCATCGAAATGCCGGTGCCACGCAGCACAAACCATGCCAGTCCGACGACAAAGACCGCCATGACCGCCTGAAGAAGCGACGAGATGAAGGACAGGAAGATGCCGCGTCTCAGCGCCGTTTCATTGGCGATCATGTAAGACGAAATGACCGCCTTGCCATGGCCGGGGCCAGCAGCATGGAAAATACCGTAAACGAAGGAAAGGCCAATCAGCACGGATGCCTGCCACGGGTCTTCACGCATGGCTTTAAGTGCATTGGTCATTGCGAGATAAAATGTGCGCTGCTGTTCATTCATCCAGAGAATGATATGCGCAAAAGGTCCGGTCGGTTTCATGGCGACTTCATTGGCACCGATGCCCAGAGATGATTGCGCCCAAGCTTGGGCGGCGATCAACACAAGGCTGACTGTGAGAATGAAACGGACCGTTTTTTTCATAAGGTTGATTATCCTTTTTTCTCGCAGTCTATCTCAAGGCGCGTGGCAAAAATCTTTGACATGTCTGTGCCTGCCGGATCATTGAAAAAGGCTTCCGTCAGCGTCCCCTGATTTTGCGCAAGCGCTTCATCGGGGTTAGGGCGAATGACCTCAGACTTGCAGCCTGCGGGCAGGCCTTTGACGACCAGCTCATTATCGCTCACATAATCAATGGCCGTATAAAAGGTCGGATCATAAACGCCGAAGCTGACCTTGTGTCCGGGTTCAAGCTTTAGCGGCTTTTCAGGCTTGCTGGTGAAAACGATCATCAGATGATTGTCGGAGAAGTCAGCTGCCAAGTCATTCGGACGTGCCATTTTAACATCTTTGCCATCGGCAAGCACGGTCTGGAAATATTTGAACTCGGCGATGGAGCTGTTGATGACATGGCCAAGATCAATCAGCTCATTCTTGTCGAGCTGCAAATCGCCATTCTTGTCGAACTCCATCAGCACGGTTGATGAAAACACATCATCGAAGCGCCAGATATGAGCAAGTTTCTCCACTGTGCCGTCCGGTGCAATTGTCAGTTCCAGCCTTGCATCGGCAAAGACATGCGGGTGCGCGCTCGCGGCCAGAGGCGCAAACACTGTCGCCAGTGTTACGGCAAGGCCAAGGGGGCTTTTCAGCCAAGAGCGCAAATTGAGCATATATGGATTCCGTGAAAGCTTATGCAAGCCATAAGGGTGAAGGCGGCGAAAGTGGGACAAGTGATACAGGTGCCGCCTTTTATACCGCGATCTTTTACAGTTTTGTGTCTTCGCGCAGTTCGCGTTCCTTAAACCATTGGGTCAGATAGTCGACCAGAGCGCGGATTTTGGCCGGCAGATAGCGACGATGCGGATAAACCGCGTAGATGCCGCCATCTCTCACAATGAATTCATCGAGGCAGGGAATGAGCCTGCCTCGCTCGATCTCTTCTTCGGCGATGAATGCTGGCAGGGAGCAAAAACCAAGCCCGGCAATGGCTGCAGTTTTGGTAGCAACAGGGCTATTGACCTCGATCGGGCCGTGAACGTTGACGGTCATCATCGAGCCGTCCGTATTGCGGAAATGCCAGTTGTTGCGTGAGCGTGCATTGGTGTCGATGATGCACGGCTTATCGGCAAGATCTTCGGGGCGTTCTGGCTTGCCCACGCGCGCGATCAGTTCAGGTGCGCCACACAGCACGGAATGGAACGGTGACAGCCTTTTGGCAATCAGAGAGGAGTCCTGCAGGCGCGTGATACGGATTGCGAGGTCAAAACCTTCTTCCACCAGATCGACAAAACGGTCATCCAACCGTACGTCGAGCACTATTTCCGGATGAGAGAGACAGAAATCGATCAGCGATTGCCCGATAACCGCATCGGCAAAGGTGCGTGGTGCTGAGAGTTTGATGCGGCCGCGTGCATCGGAACTGGTTTCACTGACGGCATCCTGCAACGCGTCAATTTCGCGAATGATCTCGATAGCGCGATGATAGTAGGTATGGCCTGCTTCAGTGAGCGAGAACTGTCGGGTTGTGCGGTTGAGCAGGCGTGCGCCAAGCTCATCTTCAAGTTCCCGCACATATTTGGAGAGCAGTGCCTTGGAACGCCCTATCTTTCTAGCGGCAGCGGAAAAGCCTTCCGCTTCGACCACATCGATAAATGCGCGCATACGTGTGAGGGTGTCCATGGCTCAGCCTTGTGTCTGAATAAGAATCTTTTGAGCGAGTGTGATCAGTGCGCGGTCACTGCCGCGTGGTCCGATGAAGGAAATGCCCATGGGCGCGCCGTGAACGGTTCCGAGCGGCACTGTAATCTGCGGCAAGCCTGAAAGAACGGAGAGGCAGAGAAGGCGTAGCGCCTGTTCGCGATAGGCCTGTAATGTCTCGAACGGCTCTTTGGCAAAAGGTGCGGCGCCCGGTACGGTTGGCAGCGCCAGTACCGCATTGTCACCGATGATTGTTTCCAATTCCTGAGTGAACCGCGTGCGACGGCTGCGGTGTTGCGCCAGGGCTTCTTCTGTGATTTCTGACCCGTAAGCAAAACGGTCGGCGACGCCGGGGCCGAGCTTGCGGTCACCTGATGAAATCCACGCGCCATGGGTTGCCCAGGCTTCTGCGCCCTGTATCTGACGAAAGGTGAGATATAACTCGTCTATCGAAAGCGTTGGCTGGCTGGCGGCCTTGAGACTTGCAAAATGTGGACGCACTTTCGCAAACATGGCGCGATAGCTGTCTGTTTCAGGATGATCGAGCAGCAGATGTTCCAGCAGCGGCATATAAAGAAGCTGCGAGAAGGCGAAAGTCTGCTTGTCCTCGCCGAGCAGAATCTTGCCGACTTTTTCATAAAGATCGATATCGCGCGCAAACCAACCTATCGTGTCGAGGGAAGGCGCAAGCGGCATGACACCTTCAAGCGGAATACGGCCGTGGGTGGTGCGCAGGCCAACAAGACCGCAGAAGCTGGCTGGTGCGCGGATTGAGCCTCCCGTATCGGAGCCGAGCGCAATATCCGCCAATCCACCTGCAACAGCTGCTGCAGAGCCGGATGATGAGCCACCCGTAACGCGGTCAGGGGCGGACGGATTTATGGGATAAGGGTAGTGGGAGTTCTGTCCCATCAGCGAAAAAGCCAGCTCGTCGGTCTGAGTTTTGCCGATGCAAGCGGCACCTGCTGCAAGCAGTTTTTCAACTGTCGGCGCTGATCTGGTGGCAACAGGTGATTCGGCTAAAATCTGCGGATTTCCGCAGCCGGTTTTCATTCCGGCCACATCATAGATGTCTTTGACCGCAAGAGTTGCACTTAGAAGGACGCCATGAGTTGCGTGAGCAGGCGCATTCTCAGTTTTCGCGATGATGGCGTTGAAGGAATCGAGGCGGGTCATTGTTCACGACTTGCTGCCGAAATCAGCATTTATGGTTAAAGAAAGGGAAATTAACGGGACGGATTGTTTCACTAATGTTGAACAATGGCAAGCGCACGCAGCAGCGAGTCAGCTTTAAAATTATTTTTGCGCACCCCGCATTTGTCATTGAATCAACACATGATTGAGATTATATCGCCCTTGCCCAAAGTCGCACGTGCCTGTGGGTGTCCGCCGATCCTCGAATGGTGAGGAATTCGGTACGGTACCTGGACCTAACCGCTCCAGTCGATCTGTAGGCCAACCGCCAGATCGAGGACATCTTGAAGCAACGACGGTGCGGGCCTTTCTGGTGTCTTTCGGCTGTCCAAAAGCCGGAATTACTGAAGAGGCACACCTTCATTGCCAAAAGTGCGGATGCGGTTCTCCAATTCCAATCCAAGGCAGACAAAGCGGAGTAACGCGGGTTTAGCGTTGTTCCACCGCCGCATGAGTTTTCGCGTGACCTCAGCATCTCCAAAGGCTGGCCTCACCGCGAATGCGCTTATGCATACTTTGTCTCTTAGAGAATTTCTTGGCCCATGGTGGGCTCGGTCAGATTCCCTAAGTGTTTTTTCTGCGCAATCTTTTTCTGGATTGCGCTCTAGATGCGGCAGATCAAGCCGCGCGGGAGAACGACCATGGCAACGCAGCGTATTATCGACTTCCTCAACACCCGCCGTCCCGATGGCCCTTGCCTCGTCGTCGACACCGATGTCGTGCGCGAAAACTATCAGAATTTTGAAAAGGCATTGCCTTACTCGCGCATTTTCTATGCTGTGAAAGCAAATCCAGCACCTGAAGTGTTGCGTCTCCTCGCATCGCTTGGCTCGTGCTTCGATACGGCATCGGTTGCCGAAATCGAAATGGCACTGGAAGCCGGTGCAACGCCAAACCGCATCTCTTATGGCAACACCATCAAAAAGGAGCGCGATATTGCGCGCGCCTTCGAGCTGGGCATTCGCCTCTATGCAGTTGATTGCGTTGAAGAAGTTGAAAAAGTCGCTCGCGCTGCTCCCGGCAGCCGTGTGTTCTGCCGTGTGCTGACCGATGGTGAAGGCGCTGAATGGCCGCTGTCACGCAAGTTCGGTTGCGTGCCTGCGATGGCTATCGACGTGCTGCGTCATGCAAAGTCGCTCGGCCTCGACTCTTACGGCGTATCGTTCCACGTCGGTTCGCAGCAGACAGACCTCTCTGCATGGGATCGCGCGCTCGGCGATGCAGCATCGGTATTCCGCACGCTGGCTGACGAAGGCATCGTTCTGCGCATGGTCAACATGGGCGGCGGTTTTCCTACCCGCTACCTCAAGGATGTACCGACCGCTCAGGCTTACGGCATGGCGATTTTCGATGCGCTTTCGAAGCATTTCGGCAACCGCATTCCGGAAACCATCATCGAACCAGGCCGTGGCATGGTTGGCAATGCAGGCGTCATCAAGACCGAAGTGGTTCTGGTTTCGCGTAAGTCGGACAACGACAATGTGCGTTGGGTCTATCTCGACATCGGCAAATTCGGCGGTCTCGCCGAAACCATGGATGAAGCGATCCGCTATCAGATCGTGACTCCTCATGATGGTGGCGAAACCGAACCTTGCGTGCTGGCTGGCCCAACCTGCGACAGTGCGGATGTTCTTTATGAAAAGACGCCGTATCCGCTGCCGGTTTCGCTGACCATCGGTGATGAAGTGCTCATCGAAGGCACAGGTGCATACACCACCACCTATTCGGCGGTGGCGTTCAACGGTTTTGAGCCGCTCCGATCATACGTCATCTGATCAATCGGGTTCTTCCCGATCGATCCTCTCAATCTGTCTGGTGTTGCAAGAGCATTTCCAGCAAAAGTGCGTAGCGGTTTTGCGTTGGATAATGCGACAAGCAAAAAGTTAGAGCGCATGGCGCTCCAACGCTGGGCAGGATGTGCGGCTGCCCATGCTTGGGGTGAGATGTCATGAACGCTAATCTGGAAATTCAGGAAAATATCGTAACCGGCCTGTCGCCGCTTTTTGCGCCTGCTTTCACCATTTCGGTCGAAGCTGTGGAGCACGCTGTCGCGCGCGAAGCTCTGCTTGATCGCGCTATGGGCGAAGGCCGTCGCAGAAAATCTTCTGAAAAGCTGCGCCGTGGTCGCCTGCCTGCGGAAGGTCTGGCTTTTTCCGCTGTTGGCGCGGATGGTTCGCTGGCAGGCACGGTGCGCCTGTGGAATGTCCAAGCCGGGCTTGATGCTTTCGGTTTTCCGGTTCCAGCTTTGCTGCTTGGTCCACTTGCAGTTGATCCATCGGCTGCGGGCTGTGGTATCGGTTCGGGGTTGATGAACTACGCGATCGCAGAAGCCAAACGGCTCGGCCATGGTGCTATTCTGCTTGTTGGTGATCCGGAATATTATGAACGCTTCGGTTTTTCAGCGAAACAGACCGCTGAACTTGCGATGCCTGGGCCGTTCGAAAAGCGGCGCTTTCTGGCAATTGAGCTGAAATCTGGCCATCTCGACGGAGCGCAGGGCATTTTGCGCGCAAGCGGCCGTAAGCTGCAGCGTGTTGAAACAGCTACGCGTCAGACAGCCTGACGCAGCGCTGGTTTGCGGAGACTGATCCTAGGACAAGCGCACCAGCCGTCCGAAGTTGCGGACGGCTGTAATGGCAAGACCTGCCAGAAGACCTGCGATCAGGCCTGCGATCACAATCAGCTTGCGCGAAGATCCAGCAGGATCAAGCGGTGGGCGTGCCTCAGAAATTACACGGACATTAGTGGTCGTGATGCCCTGCTGCTCGGTAGTTTCGCGTGAACGCAGGAGGAATGCTTCATATACGGAGCGCAGAGTTGAAGCTTCACGCTCCAGTTCCCGCAATTTCACCCGATCGTCATTGCTGTTGGCCTGCTGCGACTTGAGCTGTGCGAGGCGCGTATTGAGATCGCGTTCCTGCTGGGCAGAGCGTTGTACTTCGACCTGCAAGGACGCACGGATACGGCGCAGTTCGGCATCGATATCATTCAGGACGGTCTGCTTTTGCGACTGTAGTTGAATGAGTTGCGGGTGGCGCGGCCCAAGCTGAGTGGACGCTCCATTCGCGCTCTGGCTGGCCAGCGCATATTGCGCACGCAGTGCCGTCAGCGTGTTGGAACGCAGATCTTCCGGCAATGTACCGGAAATGACACTGCCCGTTGTCGCATCATTGAGAACCTGAACACGCGCCTGAAGACGCACGGTTTCGGCGCGCTGATTGGTGAGCTGATCATTCAGGCGTGTAAGATCGTTATCGCTGATCAGCTTGCCATCAACATCGACCAGATCACGTGACGCGCGAAAATCCGCTGTGGCCTGTTCCGCTTTCTCCACGCTTGCACGCATATCGGCGAGGCGCTTCGAAAGCTCTTCCGCATTACGGCGAGCGGCATCGGATTGGAGGGAGTCAAGCTCTGTCTGGAACACGGAACCGACGAGATTGGCAATTTCGGCCGATTTCTCAGGGCTGCGTGTCTTGACCGAAATCGAATAGATGAAGGTCTTGGCGTCGCGCCCGATCGTAAGGCTGTCGTAAAGATTATATAGAACGCGGGTTTCAAGTGCCTGACCCTCGCTCGCAGTATTTGGCTTAATCATGCCTTTAAGCTGCGCGAAAAAGCCGGCAATACCGGTGGGAACAAAACTGCCGTTGAACTCAGGATCTTTGGTCAGATCGGCCTGACTAATGACCTTGAGCAAAACACTGCTCGAATCAAGCAATCGCGCCTGGCTTTCAGCAATCGCCAGCGATGCATCGGTGGGCAATTGTCCCGGGGTCAGTTCGGTGCCCACGGTCTTGATGCTGCGCGGGTCGACCAGAATATCAGTCGAAGCAACATACATTTGTGGGATCGTCATAGCGTAGAGAGCTGCTGCAATGCCGCCGATCAGCGTCGTCGCAATCAGCAATTTGCGCGCGCCTTTGACGACTTCAATCGCTATGCGTGGATCGATAAGTGGCTTCCATTCGGTGTTCGACGCATCGCGCTTTGCGGGCCATGTATCATCCGTGACGATGGCTTTCGGTTCCGATGCGCTGACTTTGGCCACTTCATCCTTGGACGAACTGGCGCTCTGTTCGCGTTCCGCTATCTTGCGCTCAAGCTCCGCCTTTATCGAAGCCATACGACTGCGAAGCTCGGAAACTTCTTTTTCTTCCGCAGCTTTGCTTTCCTGCTGGGAGCGGAAAAGTTCTGCGCGTTCCTCAGGAGTGGCAGGGGGGGTCCATGGTGGAGTGATGGGGGGAGTGATAGATTGAGGGTCACGTTTGGACGTGTCAGATTCTTCGCGGCTTGTCTCGGGCGCGTCTGAAAATGCAAGAAGAGGCTTTTCCTCTCTTCCCTTATTGCGCTTGTCATTACCGCTCATCGTCAAAGATGTCCGTACCCCAGAATAGTCTACATGCTTTCGACTATAGGTTTTTTATGGAGAACAAATGGTTAAAATACGCATCGATTATCGGGTTAGTGCTTTTTAATTAAGTCTTTTTCGCTAAGTATCGCTCTATGGTCGACATATGCGGCTTAACAAGCAATAGGTAATATAAAGACGAGGCCCTTGGTTGATCGCGAAAGCCCTCCAGAAACTATCGGGTAGCCGAGGCTCAGTCGTGCGGGACTATTTCTCGCTCTTTTCTGGCTCTGCCGGGCGACTGGTTGTTTCCCTTCTTTATTTTATCGCACTTGCCAACACCTTGCCGACTGGAGACTTCGGTATCTTTGCCACCGCCTCAGGCACTGGTGTGGTTCTGTCGCGCCTTGTTTCACTGGGGTTCAGCTCGCCGCTTTATCGCATCTCGACAGTGAAGCCGCTGTTGCTTGGCACATATACAGCCGGTTATTTGGCGGCGGTTCTTGTTTCCCTGCCGCTTTTTGCGCTCTGTTCGTGGCTGGTTTACTTCGTCTTCTTCAGCCGGGACATTTCATTTTTGCCGTTCGCAGTTGTCGTCATTGCCGAAGCGCTTTTGTGGCGCTCGACGGAAATGATCATCATCGTCAATAACGGGCTGCGTCGGTTTGGCATTTCAGCGTTGCTTGTGATTTTCGGAACTGTAACGCGTGCTGTTGCTGCGGTCTTGTTCATGTTTCTGGCGACAACCCATGATGTTGCGCATTGGGCATGGTGGTATCTGGCGGCCAACGCCATGGCACTGATTGTCGCGCTTCGATTCTATCCACGGGTGAAATTGCGTTTTGAACCGCGCCTTTATGCCCGGCGTATATCTGATTCCATTGCTGTAATGGGTGCCGAGCTTTTGTTCTATATCCAGAGCGAACTCGACAAGCTTCTGGTGCTGAGCATCGGTGGGCCAACGACGGCGGGCATCTATGCGATTATCATGCGCCTTGTAGATTTGACGGCACTGCCGATCCGTTCCTTCAATATGATGCTTGTGCAGAAGCTAATGCGCACGCCCGATATGCTGGCATCGCTGCGCATCAGGGCCGGGTTGGAATTTGCGGTCTTTGCCATATCGGTGGCAGGTCTGGGCGCAATGGTGATCTTCCTGCAATTCTTCCCGAAAGCGCTGGGTGCCAGCGTCGCGCCAATTGTCGGGCTGCTGCCATTGGTGTTGCTGGTGCCGGGGTTCCGTAACCTGATCGAGTATCAGACAGAGATTCTCTATGCGCGTGGTCAGTCTGGTCTGCGCACATTGAACATGGTGCTGATGACTGCAGCCAAAGCTTTGTTCGTGTGGCTTCTGTTGATTTACTATGGTGACAGCAATGACTGGATTGCTGGTCTCAATTTCGTATTTGCGGGGATTTATATCCTGTCGCTGGTTTTCACCTATACGAGCATCAAGCGCCCCGCGAAGCGGGTGTAAAAGCCGGAACGCTTACGATGAGCGCTCCGGTTTCCTACGATTTCAACCACCTATGATGCGGCGGATATCATTGACCGACAGGCTGAGGAAGGACTGCATTCCGATGGCAACCTGATGCGGTTCCATCTCGGCAATGAAAGTCCGGAATTCTTCTTCCGTTGGCGGTGGTGCAAACCACTGCATACGGCACAGATCATGTGTGTCGTGAAAGTGGCCTGCACCTTCAAGAACATCATCGACATAGTGGCCGTAGATAAAACATTCCGAGAAGCGGCGGACATTGCCGATAGCCGCCACCCAATGCTGACCAGTGTGCTTTTCGATGCGCTCGCACATGCCGACAACTGAATCTCTGCGCCATGAAACAAGCTGGCCGATATAGTCATTCAGCGCGCTTTTACCATTTTTGACGCCAAGAAGCTTTCCGGCATTTTCCGCCCATACCGGATGCTCCGGCCATTCGGGATTAGCCAGCGCATTGGGTCGATAGAACAGGCGCAGTTTGTCCCCTTCCCACAACTTGCTGCAGTCGAAGGCGCGAACAAATGCCGTATCGGAATCGGTATAGAGAAGCCCGTCTTCTTCGACCTTGCTGGCCAGCGCAATACGCCGCAACTGCTGGACATGCCAGCCGCGCAAAGGCTTGGTTTTAAACGACAACCAGACACGACGGCGACCAAGATAGGTCGGATCAGGAAATGGACGAATCCATGAAGGCAGCAAATCACGTTCGTCGATGACGATGCGGTTTGCGCTCTCGATCTGCCGGAACAGGGCTACATCTTTGCTATCGACCAGGATGTAATGCTTCGTGAAACCGGTGACATGCTTGTCCATGGTTTCGCATAGGAGCTTGCAACGCTCAAAGTCCTGATCCCAGCTTGCAGTGACAATAGCTGTCTTCAAGGTTTACCCCCTGACAGCTTCTCCTTGGCAACGCGCCAGAGGAAAATCGGATTTCCGACGAGATAGCGCTTTGCCAGACGACGAGGCTCCTGCAACAGGCGGTGTACCCATTCCATTTTGAGTGTGCGGACCCAATGTGGTGCGCGCTGTACGCGACCGGTATGCAGGTCGAACAAGGCGCCGACAGCGCTTGCAATCGTGCAGTGTTCCGCCGTGATGTATTTGTCGATAAATAGTTCCTGCCGTGGGACGCCCATGGCGACCAGCAACATATCCGGACGATAATCGGCAAGCTGACTGAGGATGCCATCAATGTCAGCTGGCTTGAAATATCCGTCTGAGATCACGCGAAAATTATGCTGTGGTATTTGCTGTTTGAAAAGTTGTGCGGCTTCCGCAGCAACGCCAGGACCACCACCGAGAAGGGCGACGTTCATCGGGCGTTTGATGTGTTCCATCAGGCCCGGGATGAAATCCGTACCGTTCAGATTGGCCGGGAATTTCTCGCCATAGGCAACTTTGCTGGCGATATCGACGCCAATACCATCAGGCAGAATCAGGAAATCTTTCAAAGCAGTCATATAGGCCGGATCTTCATGCGCTATATTGGCATTGTTGGCATTAAGCCAGCCCTGCTTCATGAATTCGCGGTTTTCGATCCGCTTTTTGAAATAGGCGAACGAACTGTCCCAGTCGAAACAGACAACCTTGATGCCGAGAATATTTCGATATTCGAGTTTTTCGGGTGAACTATTCGTCATGTCAGTCTGCTTTTCCTGTCACATCCTGAAGTGTTTTAAGGCCTCGGGCAATCGCGCTGTCCATGCCTTTGATTTGTGCCTGTTTGAAGGCTTTGCCATCCAGTTTTTGACCGTCACCGTCGCTTATTACTTTTAGACGCTCAATAACAGCTGCTGCAAATTCCGCGGGCTTATCGGCAATCGTGCAATTTGCCGGAATATTGCCAATGCCACGGACCGAATGTGCAGTCGCGACGCTCGGCATGCCAAGTTCAAATGTCTCGATTGTTTTGAGCTGAACGCCAGTACCCGCACGACTGATCAGTGGTACAAGCTTCCCACTTTCTACAAACGCGGTCGCGTCAGGCACTTTGCCGACAAAATTGACGCCGGGCCATGCCGCAATCAAATCAGCCGGTGTATTTCCAGCAATCGCTATTGAAATGTCTTTCGGCAGCAATGGTTTTACTTCGCGCAAAAACCATTCAAGTCCGATGCGATTCGGGTGCCATGTCCATGTCCCGATCAGCGCCAGATCATATTTCGCCGATGGCGCCTTTGTGGCAGCACCGTTCCCTGGCATGACAAGCGGTAATGTCGCAAATTTTTCGGTGCTGAGGCCCAGCGCCGGACCGTCATCTTCCGCGAATGTGAAAACGAAACTCGCCTGTTTGCAAAGCCTGTTTTCCAGTCTTTTCAGAATGCGGGCTTCGCGACCGAACAGGAATTTCTGAACCTTGCCTTTGGCGTCTGCAGCATTTTCTTCTGCCGAACGATATTCGACATTATGTGCAACAAACAGCGATGGCTTGTTCTTAAAGATTTCTTCGAAGGCACCGGGCAGCGTGACACCGTTGAGGACATAGGCATCGAATTCGCCAAGTTCGGTGATCGCATTGTGCAATTCGATAGCAGAAATCACGCGCAATTTTGCCGAGGAGACCGTAAGCCCAGTGAGAAAGGATTTCAGCACCCATCCGATCTTGCGCTTGATGCCTGCACCTTCCGTGCGTACTTCCACCTCACCAAGCACGATTGTATCAGCACTTTCGGCAGCTTTATGTCCCGGCCACGTAAAACCCAACACGGTCACATGGGCACCTGCGCGACGAAGACCATCGATGACAGCGGCATTCGCAACTTCATAACCCGTTGACGCGACGGTATGAGGAACAAGTGACGTCACGAAGACAAGACGAAACGGTTGCAATTCAACTCCTGACGGCTCTTAATGAATGTTTATTGAAGATAGTGTCTACAGCCATGCGGTGAACTTTTCTTTAAGCGTTTATCAATAGTGGCAAGATAAACATAAAATCATAATTCTCTGAAATAATCGGAAGCTGAGATGCCAGATTTACCGGATCATATTGAAGTAATCGCTAAAACACCTGGTCTCGCCTATGACGAGATCGACATCGTCGTTTCGCTCCCGACATTTATGCGGCCCGAGCATCTGATACGCACGCTGGACACACTGAATGCACAGACCACCAAGCGTAAATGGGCTGTCGTTGTGATCGAGAACGAAACCGAAAAGAAGGAAGGCGCAACCGTTGCTGCCCCGCTTTTCGAAGCCGGTAAATATCGGGGTATGCTGATCGGTGAATCCCATCGCGGCAATTGCAACGCCTATAATGCTGGCTGGCTGACCGCGACTAAGTTTTTCCCGAATTTTAAATATGTCATCGTGATCGACGATGACGAACTGGCTGATCCTGACTGGATCGAAAACATGGTTTCGACCGCTGAGCGTTATAACGTTAGCCTGGTTGGCGGTCCGCAGTATCCGATTTTTGAAAAGCCGAATTCGGAACAGTGGGCAAAACATCCGGTCTTCCTACCGCATTATACTAAGACAGGCCCGGTTCCGATTATCTATTCGTCGGGCAATCTGCTGATTGCGCGCCCTGTGCTTGAAGCGCATGGTTATCCGTTTATGGATCTGAAGTTCAACTTCACCGGCGGCGGCGATTCTGACTTCTTGTCCCGCTCAATCGCTAAGGGCTTCAAAGTTGCCTGGTGTGCGGAAGGTATCGTGCGCGAAACCATTCCGGCACGTCGTCTCGAAAACGACTGGATCAGATCACGCGGCTTGCGCAACGGCGTTCTTTCGACCTTGATTGAACAGCGCAAGCGCAAGGACGAGCCACTCGGTCAGGTGCGCGTGTTCCTCAAGAGCCTCGCGCTTCTGGCTTATTCGCCGATCAAGGCTGTGAGAAGAGGTGTTGCCGCTGGTTTTGCACCTGTTGGTACCTACTTCATCCATATCGGTCTGGGCCGGGTGATGGCGCATTTTGGATATTTGAATGAGCAGTATCGCAACCCGGACAAGAACTAGTTCTGGTTCGTCCGATCCGATGCGAGTGACGATGCGTAAGACTGCGCTCGTCACCGCGACGGTCATATTCTGCATACTGCTGATTTCTTTTCGTCCGTTTTCACCGGCCGTTCCTGCCGATGGACAGCAGGCGGGTGATGCTGTCAATCAGCTCGGCTTTGGCCTTGTCGGGACCATTGCATTGGCGTCGCTTGCAATGTTTGCCGATCCTGGCAAGGTTTTGCGGCTTGTCAGTCTTGGCTGGCTTCTGATGTTCGGCCTTTTGCTGGCTTCAGCCTTCGTCAGTCCCGATCCGTCGACCGCCATTCGCGGCATCATGCTGACGCTGATCGGTGTTCTGGCTATCGTCGCTGTTCTTGCACTGCCCCAGGATGCAGATGGTTATTCGTGGATGCTGCTTGTTGTGGCATCTATTGTTATTCTCATTTCCTATGCTGGTGTAGTGCTTTTGCCCAATCTTGGCACGCATGGTGTTGACGCTGGCGAGCCGCAGAATTCATTTCTGTGGCGTGGTGTTTTCACCCACAAGAACATCGCCGGGCCCGTCATGGCGATTTTCGCTTTTGCGGGCATTTATCTCTGGCGGCGTGGCTGGCGGATCAGCGGGGCATTGATTGCATTGCTTGCGTTGTTCTTTGTCGTCCATACAGGCTCAAAGACCACTGCTGCTCTGGTGCCATTCGCAATGCTGCTGGTCATCGGCCCAGGCATGTTTGGTATGCGCGGACTGGCACCTCTGATGATTTTTGCTCTTCAGGTGGTGTTTGCTCTCTTCACCATTGGCACAGTGCTGTTTGAGCCATTGCATCAGATTGTTATGCAATTCTCGGTCGATCCGACATTTACAGGGCGCACATCGATTTGGGCCTTTGCGATAGAGGCATTGCATAACCGCCCATGGACCGGATTTGGCTATGAGAGCTTTTGGGGTGCCGAGCGCGTCAAGGAGGCAGCGAAACCTTATTATCTCGACTGGGATGTGCGCGGCATCGTGCACGGCCACAACGGCTATCTCGATATAACGCTTTCGATGGGGCTCATTGGTCTTATCTGCGCGATTGTCGTGATCATCATCATGCCGCTGGTCAATTATATGCGGTGCAGGCCGACGCGCGAAAATCTGCTTCTCGCGGATTTCTTTCTGATGTTTGTGTTTTTCGGCACGCTCAACGCGATGCTTGAAAGCTTCTTCTTCCGTCGCATGGACCCGGTCTGGCTCATGCTCATCTTTGCGATTTTTGGCCTGCGCATGACAGCCAAAGTCACCATCCCAAAACGGTCTGTCTAGAGCGGTTCCTGTTGAAAAAGAATCGTAGGAACCGCTCTATCTTTTTGTTTTTACGCATTATCCTACGCAAAACCGCTTCGCACTTTTGCTGGAAATGCTCTAATTGGAGTTACCATGAATATTGCGATCATTGGCACGGGCTTCGTCGCCGATTACTACATGACCACGCTGCGCAATTATCCGCAATTGAAGCTGCTGGGTGCCTTTGATCGCTCGGGTGAACGGCTCAAGGTATTTGCAGCACATTATAACGTGCGCGCCTATGAAAGCTTTGAGGCAATTCTTGCCGATAAAGACGTGCAGATCGTCCTCAACCTGACGACGCCGGAAAGCCATTATGCCATTTCACGCGCCGCCCTTGAGGCAGGCAAGCATGTCTATTCGGAAAAGCCGCTGGCCATGGATTTCAACGACGCCAAGGCGCTGGTTGAGTTTGCGGCGGCAAACGAACTGACACTGGCGGCCGCACCGGCCAATGGCCTCAGTGACGCGCAAAAGCTCGTTTCAAGCTCGATGAGCGAGATCGGCACGCCGCGTCTGGTTTATGCTGAGATGGAAGACGGCCCGGTTTTTCGTGACAAATGGGCGACATGGCGCTCGCAATCAGGCGCGCCTTGGCCGGGTCTGCATGAGTTTGAGATTGGCTGTACGCTGGAGCATGCAGGCTACGCACTCTCATGGCTGGTGTCGCTTTTCGGCCCCGTTGAAAGCGTAACCGCCTTCTCCTCGATCACCTTCCAGAACAAGGGACCGGGAACGGAGCATTTGCACATGGCTCCTGATTTTTCCGTCGGTTGCCTGCGCTTCAAATCCGGTCTGGTTGCGCGCCTGACTTCCGGCCTTGCAATGCCGAAGGATCGCAGCCTGACAATCGTGGCCGATAAGGGTTCCATTACCGTCGATGATCTCTGGGATAACCGTTCTGCTGTGCGGCTTGAATCGACCACCAGAAAACGTTCTATCCTGTCGCGTGTTTTTGGTCGCGTGGAAGCAAAACTCGGCAAGACGTTGCCATGGAAACCGGCTGTCGGCAGCAAGCTTACCTATCCAAAAGGCGATGCGGTGAGCCTGCCGTCATTTCCGTCGCAGATTGATTTCATGCGTGGCGTGGCTGATCAGGCGCGCGCCATTGAAACTGGAAAGACGGCGTTTTTCTCAGGTGCTGTGGCTTTGCACATCACTGAAGTAGCCCTTGCACTCAATAATGCTGGCGAAAACGCAGCACCCTATAAGGTGCAGAGCAGCTTCTAATCAGGTTGCTTTCCAAGCACAGTGCTGACGATTTTTGTCACCGCGGCGCTGTGTTCAAGCGGCATGATCGGGCTTGAAATCTCGCCGCGTGTCACGGCATCGCGCACGGCTTGCGCCTGAAACTGCAATCCGTTTCCAGCAAAAGCATAGTGTTCAACCGTTCTGCCCGGCAAAGGCAGGCGGTTCAGAACCTTACCAATCAGCCCACCCGGTCCTTTCGGACCAAGGGCTGAATTCAGCACGCTCGCGGAAAAAATCGTCAGACGCTGTGCTTTCAGAAACGGTGCGTGGATGAGGATTGCGCCGTCTGTGCCTTCAATCAGCATCTGGTTTTGTCCATCCCGATCAAAGCCGCATGAGAGCTCAGCTTTGGCAGTCGCATATGTCAGCGTGATTTCTGTTCGCATATCGACGCCGCTTTTGGCTTTAGTCCAGCGCCCGCTGACAGAGTCGGGCAGGCCCAGAAAACTCAGCGCAAGCGAAACCGGATAAACACCGAGATCGAAAGCGGCGCCACCGCCAAGTGCCGGATTGAAAAACCGGCTTTCAGGATCTTCTGCACGGAAATAGGAGAGGTCGGCCTCGATACGCTTTACTGTTCCGATCCGCCCGGTTTTTATATGCTCCCGGACCGCAGCAATCGCTGGAAGAAAGCGGCTCCACATCGCTTCCATGGCAAAGACATTGTGTGCTTTGCTTGCGGTTGCAATCTTGTTTGCGCCGTCTGCATCAAGCGTCAGCGGCTTTTCCGTGAGACACGCTTTGCCTGCGGCGATTGCCTGCAATGTCTGGGGGACATGCATGGCGTTGGGCGTGGCAATGTAAACGGCATCGAAATCGGGGCTGTTGAGGAATGCCGATGGATCGTCAAAGGCTTCATAAACGCCAATGCGGGTTTTAAAATTCTGGGCGCTTTCTATCGAGCGCGAGCAGACAGCACTCACACGCATGTCGCTGCTTGCCTGAATATCGGCTGCGAAGGCGTTGGCAATCGTGCCTGTACCCCAGATGCCCCAACGAAAATTTTTGCCGCCGCGCTGCTTACTCGTCATGGTTTTACCGCCAACCCCTTCGCGATACCCTTGTCATTTGTCTGTTGTATATCGCATGATATGCGGGATTACGACCGGCTTTGCCTGCCGTTTCCCTCTTCATGTGATCAAGGTAAAAATATGAGTGGAATTGTTGTAGCCGTTGCGCGCGACGCCGAGCATCGTTTCTCGAAACAGCTGGTTTCTGAGATAAGCATTGTTGCAGGGCAGGGCGTTGAAGGTGATGCGCATAAAGGTGTGACGGTCAAGCATCGTTCGCGCGTGAAGGCTGATCCGACTCAGCCAAATCTGCGTCAGGTCCATCTTATTCAGGCAGAGCTTTTCGACGAGCTGACCGAGAAAGGCTTTGACATTGCGCCAGCGCAGCTGGGTGAAAACATCACCACACGGGGGATTGATCTGCTCGCACTGCCCAAGTCGACCATTCTCAAAATTGGTCACGATGTTGTTCTTGAACTCACCGGCCTGCGCAATCCATGCTCGCAGATTGAAAATTTCGAGAAGGGGCTTTTGGGTGCTGTTCTCGATAAAACGGAAGACGGTGAACTGGTGCGCAAAGCGGGTGTCATGTCGATCGTTCTTACGGGTGGAAATGTGCAGGCTGGTGACAATATCGAGATTGAGTTGCCGCCGTTGCCGCATGAGAAACTGGAGCGCGTCTGAGCATTTAAATCGGTTAGTTTTTTAGATAAAGGCCTATCAAATTTGCGTCATATGCCCTAGATCATCCAACAATAGGATACAGACTGGCGCTTGCTGGCGCTAAATAGTGCGACGGCAGCAATTGCGGCAGCCCAGTCTGTCGGCTCTCTAATTCTGTATGACAAGCCAGTTGGCTGTGTTTCAAAAGGGCAAAAAATGGAAAAAGCAGATATCGGAATGGTCGGCCTCGGCGTCATGGGTTCGAACCTTGCGCTGAACATCGCCGAGAAGGGCTACACGGTAGCCGTCTATGACCGCGACGAGCCCGTCCTGAAAGCATTCATCGAAAAAGCTGGCGCGCTGCGTGACAAGATCATCCCTTGTGCCACCTTTGAAGAACTGGCTGACAATATCCGCAAGCCACGTCCAATCATCTTCCTGATCAAGGCTGGCGCGCCAGTTGATGCCGAAACCACCCGCCTCAAGGCTTATCTTGAGAAGGGCGACATCATGATTGATGCGGGCAATTCCGATTATCGCGACACGGTACGTCGTTTGAAGGCGCTGGGTCCAAACGATCCGACCTTCGTGGGTATGGGTGTATCGGGCGGCGCGGAAGGTGCACGTCATGGTCCTTCGATGATGGTCGGCGGTACAGAGGAAGCCTATGAGCGCATCGCGCCAATCCTCCTGGCTGCTGCTGCAAAGTATAAGGGCGAGCCTTGCTGCGCGCTGGTCGGCCCGGATGGTGCAGGCCACTTCGTGAAGACCGTTCACAACGGTATCGAATATGCCGACATGCAGATGATTGCCGAAATCTACGGCATTCTGCGTGATGGCCTCGGCCTTTCGGCTCCGGCAATCGGCGATGTATTCGAGAAGTGGAATGCGGGCCCGCTCAATTCCTACCTCATTGAAATCACTGCGAAAGTCTTGAAGGCAACAGATCCCGAAACTGGCAAGGCCATGGTCGATGTGATCCTCGACGAAGCCGGACAGAAGGGCACCGGTCGTTGGTCGGCTATCGAAGCGCAGATGCTCGGCGTTCCGGCAACAGGTATCGAGGCTGCAGTTGACGCACGCTCTTTGTCGTCGCTGAAGACCGAGCGTCAGGCTGCGGAAAAGGTTTACAATCCTGCTCCGCGCACGCTGGACATTGCCGATCAGGCTCAGTTCCTTGCCGATCTCGAACAGGGCCTTTTGGCTGGTAAGATCGCAGCCTATGCTCAGGGCTTTGCCGTTATGTCGGCAGCGTCGAAGGAATATGGCTGGAAAATTCCGCTGGCGACCACTGCCCGTATCTGGCGCGAAGGTTGCATCATTCGTTCGCTGTTCCTGGACGACATTGCACAGGCTTTTGAAGGTCAGGAAATCGAAAACCTTCTGCTGGTCCCTGCTTTCGTTGAACGCATGGGCAAGGCATCGAAGGGTCTTCGCAAGATCGTGGCGCAGGCAGCTCTCGCTGGTCTGCCGCTTCCGGCACTTGGTTCGGCATTGAGCTACTTCGACAGCTTCACGCAGTCGCGTGGCACGGCCAATGTTATTCAGGGGCAGCGCGACTTCTTCGGTTCGCACGGCTTCAAGCGTGTGGATAAAGAGGGTGATTTCCACGGCCCTTGGGGTGATTAAGCCCTGACAAGCTTTGGCTCTGATTGATGGAAAATCACATCAGGGCCATAATCTTGACGCTCCGTGAAAACAAGTTTCACAAAAAAGCCGCCCGAATGGGCGGCTTTTTTTGTTACGTTTTATCGATCAGATCGGCGCTCTAATCAGCCAACACCAGCAGATCATGTGAGGCAAAATGCACCGTCACTTTGTCACCACGCTGTGGCGGGGGCTGGGTCGGATCGTTGAACGTATCGAATGACAGCTGGTTCTTGCCAAGCGCCACGCGTGTACGAATAACCGAGCCGAGGAAGTGCACATCCTCAATGGTCGCATCGAGCGACGTATCGTGGCTCTTTCGTGCCTCCAGACTGACCGCTTCCGGACGCAAAGCCAGCGTGATTGCCTTACCTTTCGGATGCTGCCCAAGTTCTTCGTTCACTTTGATTGTGCGGCCATCAAGATCGATGCTGTTTTGTCCCGGTTCATTGACAGATGCTTCGAGCATGTTGAGCGTACCGACGAAGGATGCAACAAAACGCGAGGCAGGACGGTTATAGATATCAAACGGCGTACCGATCTGATCCGCCCGGCCGTCATGCATCACAACGATACGATCAGAGATCGATAGGGCTTCTTCCTGATCGTGGGTCACGAAGACAGTGGTGATTCCCAGCTTCTGCTGGATAGCACGGATTTCCTGACGTAGCGAGATACGGATCTTTGCGTCAAGTGCCGAAAGCGGCTCGTCGAGCAGAAGCACCTGCGGCTTGGTTGCAAGCGCACGAGCCAGCGCCACACGCTGCTGCTGGCCGCCGGACATCTGATACGGATAACGATCCGCAAGATGCTCAAGCTTGATGAGGCTGAGCATTTCCTTGACCGTCGCGTCGATTTCAGCTTTCGACTTGCCTGAAACGCGAAGACCGAATGCCACATTCTGTGCAACCGTCATATTCGGGAACAGCGCATAAGCTTGAAAAACCATGCCGATATTGCGCTGATTGGGCTTGAGATCGACTACATCCTTGCCGTCAATTTCGATTGCACCGCTATCAGCACCTTCAAAGCCTGCGATCATACGCAGGACAGTGGTTTTGCCGCAACCCGATGGGCCGAGAAAGGAGACGAACTCGCCTTTCTCGACGGCGAGGTTGAAATCGTGGACGACGGTATTGGCGCCGAAGCTCTTTTTCAGGTGCTTGAGATTGAGAAAAGCCATGAATGTTACCCGGCGTTTGTCTTGAATTTGTTGAGGCGCGAGACAAGCTGCAGCATGATGATGCTGAGCCATGTGATGCCAAACGAGATAATCGCCAGCGCTGACGGTTCATAAGCGCGGTTGGCGCCGACGAGCTGGAGATAAGGGCCGAAGGCTGGGCGATTGAGCAGGGATGCCAGCGTGAACTCACCGATGACGATAGCAAAGGTGATGAAGGCACCGCTCATGACGCCCGACATTACATTGGGGAAAATCACCTTGAACATGATTCGTCCCCAGCCAGCGCCAAGGCTCTGTGCTGCTTCGGTGAGAGTGCGGACATCAATCGTGCGCATGGCCGTATCAACAGCGCGATACATATATGGCAGCGACAAAGTCATATAGCCGAACATCAAAAGCAGATCAGTTGCCCGCGTTGATGAGGTGAACGGCAGCCATGACGACGAGTTATAGATGCGCAGATAGCCGAACACGATGACGATTGCCGGAATAACCAGCGGCATCAGTGTGATGAACTCGATCAGCGGGCGCAAATGCGGCAGGCGCAGGCGAACCCAATAGGCTGTCGGCACCACAAGCAGCACGCCAAAAATGATGGTCAGAATGCCAAGCAGAATCGAATAACTAAAGGTTGCCTGGAAATTCGGATCACTGAAAACAACCCGGTAAGCGTCGAAGGAATATTCACCGCGGCGCATGCGCAGTGAAAACTCGAAAGTGCCAATCAGCGGCACAAGGAAGTAGATCGCGCCGATCAGGAAGGCGATCCATGCACCGATCTTTTGAACGTTAAAGGCCTTTTTCATCGCTGCCACCTTTCGGCCCGGATACGCAGCCAGATGTAAAGGAGGTTGGAAAGCCCGGTTATAACGATCATACCAAGCGCCAGCGCATAGCCAAGGTTCTGGTTATGCAGAACGTCGCCGCGGATCTGTGCAAAGAGCAGGATCGGAACGATGTTGAGCGATGAACCCGTGAGCGCGTAGGCAGTAGCAATCGCCCCAAAAGCGTTTGCAAACAAAAGCAGTGTCGTGCCGAGCAGGCTTGGCCAGAGGATTGGAAACGCAACCATACGCCAGTATTGAAGATTGGTGGCGCCCAGGATCGAAGAAGCTTCGCGCCATTCTTTCTTCAGGCCGTCCAGTGCAGGTGTCAGAATGAGCACCATCAGCGGAATCTGGAAGAACAGATAGGTGATGGTCAGGCCGAAGAAGCTGAGAAGATTAAAGCCGGTCGAATAAAGATTGAAGCCGAACCACTCACGCAACAGGATGGTCACGAAGCCGGTACGGCCAAGGGTCGCAAGAAATGCGAAGGCCAGTGGAACACCGGCGAAATTCGATGCAACGCCTGAGAAGGTCAGAACGGTAGGACGCAGCCAGCGCGGCAGATTGCCAAGCACCACAGCCCAGGCCAGAAAGAAGCCGATCAGCGCGCCGCCAAGGGCGGAGGCGAGGCTTACTTTGATCGAAATCCAATAGGCACTCAGAATCTGAGGCTGGAAGAGATCACGGACATTCTGAAGCGTGAAATTGCCGTCAGGGTCCTGAAAGGCGCCGATGATGAGATACATCGTCGGCCATAACAGGAAGAGAATGGCAAACAGAAAGAAAGGCGCGACGCCAATCCACGATAGTGGCAATTGACGCTTACGCACCCCGCTGATTGGTGCGGTTGTTTCGGCTGATGAACTCATGCGTTCTTTCTTTAGAGCATAATCTCGAAAGCATACACGTTTTCGGATGCGACTACGCGTGAAATTAAGAGACGGAGTATCTCTGTCGGCTAAGATTCAATCAAATGCCCGACTGTTCGGGAAACACTGCGACGACCATTTCTGGTCGTCGCAGGCATAAACAGGGCGAGATGAAATCGCTTACTGGACGTTTGCGCCGACGACGCTATCCCAGTTCTTGGTGATTTCTTCCTGAGCGGCTTCAATCTGTTCCAAGGTTGGGAAGATAGCCTTTTCGTAAGAATCGGCCGGTGGCAGCTTATCGAGCAGTTCCTGTGGGATCTTGCCAGCCTTCGCCATTGCGTTGAAGCGGATCGGATGGCAGTAGCCCTTCAGGTAGCCGAGCTGGCCTTCATCCGAATAGATGTGCTCCATCCAGAGCTTTGCAGCATTTGGATGCGGTGCATAAGCGCTGATCGCCTGAACGTAAACGCCAGCAATAACGCCCGTCTTTGGAATCACGGTTTCAATTTCCGGATTGCCCTTAAGCGTATCGCGGTCGGCGAGAGCGTTGTAATCCCAGCGGATGACGATTGGGGTCGAGCCCTGTGCCAGCGAAGCGGCCTTGCCGATGACCGGAACGAAGTTGCCATTGGCATTGAGTTCCTTGTAGAATTCAAGGCCCTTCTTGCCAGCTTCTACACCTGGTTCCGAACCACGTGCGATACCTGCGGCGTGAACACCGAGGATTGCCTGAGCGGAAACGCGTGGATCACCAGCGAGAGCAACCGAATTGGCATAATCGCTCTTGAGCAGGTCTTCCCAATCCTGTGGGACGTCCTTAACGATGTCCTTATTCACTTCGAAAGCGAGAACACCGTAATAGTCGCCATACCAGTATCCTTCAGCATCCTTGGCGCTATCAGGAATTTCGTCCCAGGTTGCAACCTTGTAAGGCTGGATCAGACCGTCTTTCTTGGCGGTGGTGCCGAAAGCAAAGCCGACGTCGATAACGTCAGGAGCCTGTGGACCCTTGTTATCCTTGTTGGCCTTGATGGCTTCGATTTCGTCGCCCGAACCCGCATCTGGGTTCAGTTCGTTGACCTTGAGGCCATACTTGTCTTTGAAGCTCTTGATGATTTCGCCGTAGCCGCACCAATCATGCGGGAGAGCGATGGTGGTCAGTTCGCCTTCGGCCTTCGCCGCAGCGATCAGTTCGGCCGATGGTTCAGCAGCAGCAATAGAAACCCCACCAACGGCGATTGCCGTCGAAAGCGACAGCAGACGCGCAGTAAATGCAAGCATTGTTTGACTCCCCTGTTAAAGTCGGGCGAACGCTCCCGGTCGATTCCAGTGTTCGCGCACTCCCGATAGCCGTCCTAGATGACGGTTGGATGACAGTTTGCGGATTGTCACAAAATGTCAACGACAGAAAGTGAAACACGTTTTCAGGGACTTAGCAATTGATCCATAAGGGTTAACTGCATTTTTATGACAATAAATATGACAAAGGTTTCGTGACTGTCACATTTTAAAAAGACGCGTTTCTCAAAACGACAGGGGTTTGCCTGCGCGCGGCATGATGCGTGCTAGTGCTTGATAAACGAAAATTTGTGAAATACTGGCGAAGCAGATTCAGTTTCGTTTGAAATCGAATCTTGTTGCTTGGGAAGCGAGCTTAATGCCCGCCGCCACCGCCTCCTGCTGCTTGTTTTGGTTTGCGCAGCAACACTGCACAGACTGCGAGCGTGCAGAACATCATCGTCAGGATGAAGAAGACATCGATGAAGGACATCAGTGTCGCCTGTTGGCGTACCATGCCTGACATTTTGGCAATGGCGACAGTTGCGCCATCCATGCCTGCCGCATTGTACTTGGCAGTCAGGTTGGCGAGCATCTGCTCAGCTTCCGCATTGCCCCAGCGCACATGTTCAGCCAGCCGTTCATAATGCATATCGTTGCGGCGCATCAGGATCGTGTTGATGACAGCCAGCCCGACAGCGCCGCCAAGATTTCGTGTCAGGTTGAACAGGCCGGAAGCGTTCTTCATGAGAGACGGCGGCAATGTGCCAAGTGCAAGATTGTTGATCGGCACCATGCAGAGCATCAGCGAACAACCACGCAGAATTTGCGGCAGCAGAAGCTCGTAGAAATCCCAGTCTGCAGTAAGCCCCGTCACCATCCAGGTGCCAGCCGCAAAACCAAGGAAGCCGATCATCATCATCAGGCGCGGGTCCATACGCGTGGACAGGAAACCGGCAAGGGGAGCGGTAAAGAACATGGCAAGACCGCTCACAAATAGCGCTTCGCCGATCATCAGCGCATCATAGCCGCGTATGCTGCTCAGATAGAGCGGATAAAGATAGGTCAGGCCATAGAGGCCGACACCCATCACAAAGGAAAACAGGGAGCCAAATGCGAAGTTGACGTTCTTGAAGGCTCGTAGATCCACGATCGGTTCTTCGGCTGTAAAAGCGCGATAGAAGAAGACGATGCCGCCAATCGTCATGACGCCAGACAGGATGAAGATCGCGTCATCCTGAAGCCAGTCATTGCGTGGGCCTTCTTCGAGAACATACTCCATCGAACCGAGGAAAGCTGCCATGCCGGCGAGGCCCCACCAGTCAAACTTGCTCAGAAGCGAGCTGTCGCCTTCATCGAAGTCGATGAGGTTCCATGCAGCGATTGTGACGAGGATGCCGGGGCCGACATTAACCAGGAACAGCCAGTGCCAGGAAAATGCGTGGCTCAGATAGCCGCCAACGGTCGGGCCGATGGTTGGCGCAAGCGTTGCGACAAGGCCGATCATTGGTGAAACGATAGAGCGCTTGGATGGCGGGAAGATCGTGAAGGCGGCTGCAAACACGCTTGGGATCATGCCGCCGCCAATGAAACCCTGAATGGCGCGATAAACGATCATCTGATCGATGTTGGTCGCAGTCGCACAGAGCATGGAGGCAAGCGTGAAGCCAGCGGCGGAAACGGTAAACAGCACGCGGGTGGAGACAAGGCGTCCGAGGAAGCCCGACAGCGGAATCATGATAACTTCCGCAATCAGATAGGATGTCTGCACCCAGGAGATTTCGTCGGAGCTGGCGCTGAGGCCTGCCTGAATTTCAGACAGCGAGGCAGACACAATCTGGATATCCAGAATGGCCATGAACATGCCAAACACCATCGCAAGAAAAGCAATCGCCTTCTTGGGATCGATGCGATCTTCTGCAGGAGCCATTGGCCCCATCGTGGTGTTTGCAGCCATGAAGGCGCACTCCGAATAGGAAGAGGAAAGGGGCGCGAAAGCTGTTTGCCGCGCCACCACATGTTCTAATGATCAGTTCTCACACGCATCCCGAAGAGCGTTATCGCGCGTGTCAGTTGGCCTTGTCTTCAGGCGCTGTGCGCGTGTCCACGTCAACCGTCACGCTGAGACCAGCGCGGATCTTGCCGGAATCGAGCGCTTCCTGAGGGATCGTGATACGAACCGGAACACGCTGAACGATCTTGGTGAAGTTGCCGGTGGCATTCTCAGGAGGCAACAGCGAGAACACGGCACCCGATGCAGGGGCTACCGATGCAACCTTGCCTTCAAAGTAAGGGCCATCGATGGCATCAACATAGATACGTGCTGTCTCACCGGTTTTGATGTGGCCGAGCTGCGTTTCCTTGAAATTGGCATCGATGTAGAGCTCATTCACAGGAACAAGCGCTGCAATCTTTTGACCCGCAGAAACGAGATCGCCTTTCTTGCCGGAGAGATTGCCAACAACGCCATCAAACGGTGCGCGCAGTGTAGTAAACGCCAGATCGCGGGCAGCCTTGTCACGTGCAAGCTCCAAAGAGCGCATGCCGCTTTCCGCTTCCTTGTACTGTGCGTTCAGGACTTCGATATTGGCATTTGCCGAAGCAATCTGTGCATCCGATCCGGCGAGCTTGGCCTTGGCCTGATCAAGCGCGGACTGCGCATTGTCGAGTTCGGACTGCGCAGAGAACCGTGTGTCGTGGAGCTTCTGAATACGGACCATTGTGCTTTCGGCATTTTTCAGAACAGCCTGTGAAGCCTGTTTATCTGCCTGAGCCTGCTGCAGCACGGCCTGTGCTGCATCGATTTCAGCATTAATCCGTGCAAGTGTCTGCTTCTGTGTACCGAGCTTGGCTTCCGCTTCATCAAGCGCAATCTGATAATCCCCCGCATCGAGCTGGAAGATCACATCGCCAGCCTTGATGTGCTGGTTTGCAACAACTGGAATGTTGTCGATATAGCCGGTGACTTTCGGCGCAATAGACGCAATGTCGCCCTGCACGTAAGCGTCGTCCGTTGAAACCATGAAGCGGCCAACGGTCCACCAGTTATAGCCATACCAAAGGCCGCCTGCGACAGCAGCAATAAGAACGACTGGCAGAACAACGCGTTTGCCGACGCCCTTTTTCTTGCTGCTCTTTGCGGTGTCAGGTGTTGCGCCAGGTGCAGCTGTATCCGGGGCTGTTTGCGGTGCTGGCCGTTCGCCCAGGGGTTCTGTATTCACTCTGGACTGTTCTCCCTGAGCCGTAGGCGTTGGGAATGGGCGGATATCAGCCGTATCAACAGACTTATGGGCGGACATTTGGAAACTTTCTTTATAACCGCTTCAACGAACCGCTTGGTTCGATGTTGACTTAGAGCAATAAGTTGACCATATCAAGTGACATCGAACCGATTGGTTCGAGAAAATTATGAGTTTTGTACAATGAATCGTGAACATCGGATAGAACAGAGCGCTGCAGCTGCCTTGGATAGCAATGAGGCCAGTGCATTTGCGGTCGAGCCCGATGCGGACGGCGGACGTACCCGTCTGGCCGCAGGTCGAGACCCAATAAAGCGCCAGCAGATTCTTGAGGGTGCGCAAAATGTGTTTCTGCGCATGGGGTTTGATGCTGCGAGCATGAATGACATTACGCGTGAAGCGGGTGTCTCCAAGGGAACGATCTACGTTTACTTCAACAGCAAAGAAGATCTGTTCGTCGCCCTGTGCGAGCACTATCGGATGACGACTTTCAGCAAGCTTGTCGACAAGATCGACCAGGGATTTTCGACCCGCGAGGAGCTCGCTGACTTCGGTGTCACGCTGGTTACGCTCATAACATCGACCACTGCAATTCGTGCGCAACGCATCATTCTCGGTGTGAGCGATCGCAAGCCTGAGTTGTCGGCACGCTTTTATGAGCGTGGTCCCAAACGCAGTCATTTGATCATGGCGGATTATCTTTCCAAAATGATCGAGGCAGGCGAACTGGAACCATTTGACCCACTGGAGAAGGCTTATCAGCTTTCTGATCTTTTTCTTTCCGGCCTCTATCGACCGCGCCTTTTTGGCGTATTAAGCGAACCTCCTTCGAGGCAGGCAATTGTTAAAAATGTCGAATCTGCGCTCGATTTTTTCTTCAGGGCTTACGGCAAACGAAGCCCGGATGTTTCAAAATAGTACATCCGCCCTTCGAGCGAAGGGCTAAACACGTATAATAATGTCGGTAACGCAGTTTTCATTTGCGGGAGCCATATTTAGGCACGGTTCTTGTGTGTAATAGGTAGCAATCAATTTATTGCGGGTTGCAACGCAACCCATTTTTTATGTGACTTATAAGTGATTGAAGGCCCGAAGGAGTCGATTCGCCACCCATTTTTTGTGGCATCAGATGAAGCTCTTTTTCCTTTATTACCAAGGATATTACGCAATGACTCTCGACTTGATTCATTTTCCGAATTTTAAAAAGACCTTCTTTGGCACCTCGTTCCAGGGCGACACGCTTGCGCTTCTAACGCGGATCCGTGATGAGATTGGGTGCAAGTACATTATGCACACATATCGCGGGCGTATGGGGGATTGTACAAAGACAAACTCGTCCGATCTTACTGTAGTGATGACTTTTCCATCCAGCTGGGCGACCCGATATTCAGCAAAGAATTACTTCACAATTGATCCTGTCTTCCAGGATGACGCTCCCTATTATCGAAATGATTCCAGTGGCATCGTTCGCGATCTGAAGGAAGATGCTGCAGCATGCCCCGATATCGCCGACATGCTGCAGGATGCTGAAAAGCATGGACTGGGAAATACTTTTATAGCGGTCTCGGCACGCAATCCTAAGGGCGCTGTCGGCTGTACACTTTTCTGCTTTGAGCTTGAGGATCAAGCTACACAGGAAGAATTTCTTCTCAAGATTCGACCACGTCTGTTGAGTGTTTCAGGTATTATTCACAATACGCTGTGCGGTTGTGAGAATACAAAATCAGCAGCATCTCTTCTGACGCCACGTGAGATTGATTGTCTGCGATGGGCGGCCAATGGCAAAACCGACGGTGAAATCGCTGAAATTCTCAACATCGCTCGCTGGACGGTCGTAACCTACCTTCAGAACGCGAAGATCAAGCTTAACTGTTCAAACCGCACCTCTGCGGTGGCGACAGCGCTTTCGCTCGGCATTATTGAAATGCCGGAAGTGCAGCATTTGATGTGATGTCACGCTTGTACGAGAACCACAATTACACCGGATGCTTAAAACTTCCGGTGTAATTTCTGCAATACAGTCTGGTTTGGGTTAAGCCGTCTTCAGCATAGGCAACCGGGCATTGTCTATGGCGTCAATCAGACGGGCGGTATTCTGTGCGGGATCGTCATCCGGGTTCTCGAATACGATGTGGCTTAGTTCAACGCTTGCCGTCTTGCCTGATAGTGTCAGGCGGAAATAAGCGTAGACGCCCTTATTGCGAAACTCCATGTCGAGAACGATGGACGGATTTGTGAACCAGTCACATTGAAACTCACCGCCATGCCCGAGTTCGAGCGTGCCGGGGAAAAAGTGCAACTCAGTTGCCGAGTGGACGATATCTGCAATGTTGGCGAACAGCTCGCAGCGGATGAAAGCGATATAGTCGGCCGGATCGACCAGCCGAAGTTCAGCAACAACTTCGCGAATGTTCTCGGCAATGATTGCTTCACGTTCGTTTGAGAATTGCAGGCTCTTCATCTTGCTACCGCCGATCCGGAAGAACAGGGATATAATATATCAGAATATCCTAAAGTCATCTCAAAACCTATCAATGTAATGCATGGCGAGCATTGATGACACGGATGAGTTCGGCAACAGCCTTGTAGAATTCAGGTGCAATCATCTGATCGACATTCACCTGTTTATAAAGTGCGCGTGCCAATTGTATATCCTCGAAAACCGGGATCGAATTTGCGGCTGCTACTTCTCTTATTTTAAGAGCAATCAAATCTTGTCCTTTCGCAACAACAATTGGGGCCGCGTCCTCATTGGGTCGATAGCGTAGCGCCACGGAAAAATGGGTCGGGTTGGCGACAATAAGTGTAGCGGTTGGCACGGCGTTGATCATGCGGCGGCGCGCACGATCACGTCCCAGCGAACGCAGACGTGCTTTTACCAGCGGATCGCCCTCCGACTGTTTGTGCTCATCTTTCACTTCCTGCTTGGTCATGCGCAATTCCTGCTTCCAGTGAATGCGCGACCATGCGAGGTCGAAACCAGCAATTGCCGTGATTGCCAGCACATTGGCGACGAGAAGCCTGACCAGATTTTCTCGCAGAAACTCTGGCAGTGCGCTCGGATCGGTCGCGACGGCATCGGTGAAAAGATTGTTACTCTTGAAGAAGACGAAGAAAACAATGACGCTGGCGGCAAGAAATTTCGCCAGCGACTTCAGAAATTCCACCTGACCAGCCCGGCCGAAAATGCGCTGCCAGCCTTTGATGAGTGATATCCGGGAAGCCTGGGGGCGGATACGCTCACCCACCATGCGCGGTGCGTTCTGAAAGGCCGAAGCCGCAATGCCCGCTAGCGGAATAATGATGAAGATCGGAATGAGCGCCATACCAACTGACAGGGCCAGAATGCCAAACAGATGGCTTGCGTCCTCTGCACTATTGAGTGTCCAATCCTCCGGACGGTCAATCAACTCGCGCAAAAAGACAGCGAGTTTTGTCGTTGCGGGAGCGGCGACAAAGACAGCGATGACCAGAAAGGAAGCGATGCCAGCAAGAATGGGCATTTCGCGGGAAAAGGGCATATTGCCCTTATCGAGAGCGTCGCGGATTTTCTTCTCGCTCGCTTCCTCTGTTTTACTCTCTTTGTCTGTATCATCGGACATGTGTCACACGCGTTCTAGGAGCATTTCCTGCAAAAGTTTGAAACAGCTTGGCATGAGGATAATGCGTGAAAACAAAGAGTTATAGTTTTCAGGACAGTCGGGAGTGCCTATTCCGTACCTTCACCTGTATCGAGCGTGATGATGCCGCGCTCTGACAGATCGATTGCGATGCGGGCAACCGCTCGCCTTGCATCTGCGATGTTCTGGCTGGTGATATTGCCCTGTTCGGCGGCCAGTTCGCTTTCGACCATCCGGCGTCCACGCGCGGAAAGTGACGAGAGCACGGTTTCCTGAAGGGCTGCATCTGCGCCGCGCAAAGCTGTTGCGATCTGCTCGGTCTGTACGTCATCGAAGAGCAGAAGACGGGCACGTTGCGACAGGCGTTCGATATCTTCGAAGTTGAAGAGCTTTGCCTTGATGCGGGAAATATCGTCATGGCTGAGATCTTTGAGGCTCGCCATGAGCTCTTCCATTTCCTGCCGGTCGAGCTGGTTGAAGATGTTGGCAATCTGGCCGTGATGAGCCTTGACTGGGCCGGCATCACTGCGTCCGAGAAGATCGCGACGGAGCACATCTTCCAGGAGATCAGCTGCCGCAGGGGCAACATTGCCGATATGCAACGAACGCTGGACCACGGCACTCCGCAGCTGCGGAGGCAGTCCAACGAAAATGCGTGCCGCGAGATCGGATGGGAGTTTGGAAACGATGTAGGCGATGATCTGTGGGTGCTGATCCGCGAGATAGGCTTGCAGCCCTTCTATCGGCAATCTTGCAAGCCCTGCCCATACAGATTCCTGAACGAGCTGCGGCTGAACGCGCTCTTCAAACACGGCGTCTGCTTCATCCTGTGGGAGCGCTTCGCGCAGCAGACCTTCAAAGCGCTGAGCTGCTTCGGAGACGGGAGCACCTTCGGCAAAGGAATCTTCGAACTGCTTTACGAGCTGTTCGAAATCAAGCGGCGAAATGGGTTCAAGCGTTCGGGCATGACCGGCAAGCTTACGCAAATCTTCCGCATTGAAATGCTTGAGCAGACGTGATGCGGATGGACGGCCAATGGCAACAAGGATTGCAGCCGCTTTCTGTGGACCGGTGAGTGTATCGATCAATCCGCTTACGCTGTCGTCGGAAGGCTTTTGTGCTTCATTATCGGCCATGGTCGATCCGTTACTTACCGATGATTTCGGTGAGGCTGACGCCGAACCGCGAAGAATCGTCTTCGAGCACGATGACTTCACCGCGCGCAATTACACGTCCATTGACGACGATATCGACTGGATCACCGATTTGCTTGTCGAGCGTGATGACAGCACCGCGACCGAGCTTCATGAGGTTTGCGACAGGCATGGTCGTGCCACCGAGAACCACCTGAACATCAACCGGGATGCCCATGATCAGTTCGAGATTGGGCTTTGACGCACCAGCTTTGGCGCTGCGCGGTTTATCTTCGCGCAATTCTTCAATCGCCTCTTCCAGCTCATGCTGCATGTTTTCGTCCTTGTTCCCGGTGCTCATGCCTGCCCCGCAATTTCAACGGTTGCCTTCTTGACCGCACGGCGCACGAAGACCGGCAAAGCTTTTTTTTCTTTTGGTGCGGGTTCGCTTGCGGGCGAAAACACCTTCTCATCGATACGTGCTGTAGTTTCCGTGACGTTACGAGCCTGACGTATATCGCGCGTGAGTGCTTTACGCAGTCGGTTCAACTCTTCGATTGCTTCGTCCATCTCGCGGCGTACGCGGCTTGTCTCGGCAAGGCGGGCTTCCAGCTTGAGTGTCTCGTCTGACAAGTCGGCGCGCTGGTTCTGCAACGATTTGGCCACACGCTCCAGACCGTTGGAGGCCGCAGCCACTCGCAGCGTCAACAGTTTGCCAAGCTTGATGGTCTCGTTGGCCTTGCGACCCACGATGATGAGTGCGCCAAGCGAGCCGAGGGCCATAAGCGTCGATAGTAAATTAGCCAGCAACAAGCTCATCGATGAGGTCCTCTTCCTGATTGACCGGATCGCCAACCTTGACTGTAAAGTGAATGCCGGACTTGCCGAGCGTGCATTTGAAGAGCTGCTGATCGCCAGCACGCAGCCGTACCTGCTCCATCGCATCGACGGGGAGTTTCAGCACCTGTCCAATTTCAAGCTTTGAAAGGGCATCCAGCGTCATGCTGCCCTGTTGAATGAATGTCTCAAGCTCAATGCGTGCACGGCTGACTTCATTGCGCATCTTCTTCGACCAGGCAGGGTCAGCCTGGTTCACTGGACGGCGCAGAAAAGCAGCGATGGCATCCTGCATTGGCTTGTGTGTGGCTCTGGGGAGAAGAAGATGCAGTGCGCTGGTCTTGCCCGCAGCGACAACATCGATGCGACAGACAAAGAGGCGAGAGCGGTCAAGGTCTTCACTATTGAATTCGGCTGTATCCATACATTCTCCGGGTGTGAAAAGCGATTGTCCACCACCTGTAAAGACCTGATCCAGTGCCGCCGACATATGGGATGTCAGCTGGTTGGAAATCTTGCGTTCGAGCATGCCAAAGGGCCGTTCAAGATCAAAACTGCCAAGATTACCCTGCGCGCCGAACATGGTTTCGATGACAGAAAACACCAATGTTGCGTCGGCTGTCAGATAAAGCGTGCAGCCCCAGCGGTCGGCTTTGAGTGGTGCAATAATTGCAGCCTGATCGAGAATAGCATTGATCGCGGCATCATCAGCCTTTTCTACCTGACCAGCTTCGGCATCAAACGCAGCAGCGCTTCCCTGCTTGAGACGGCCGCAAAAATGAGATGATGCATCCTTGAAGACATGTGCGAGCGATTTGAGATCGTCGCCGGAAAGTCCTGCCGCACGTAAAAGGTTTTCTGCAAGCACGTCGTTTTTGCGGTTCTGGTCCAGAGAAGTCATATCACGCCGCCTGCTGGATCGGCGTGGTCGCCATGGTTTCCTGTTCAACCACGTCGATGCTTGGGCGCTCATAGGCCGAGATGGTCTTGCGGCCATATTCGAGCGCGATCTGCGGCAGCGAACCATTCATGTAGGCAAGCAGCGTCTGTTTTACGACGGTATATAGGCGGTTTTGCTTGTCTCGGGTAGACTTGATCTTGGTAGCGATTGGACCGACGACACCATAAGAGAAGAAAATACCGGCAAACGTTCCGACAAGTGCCGCACCGATCAGATGGCCAAGCACTTCCGGTGACTGATTGAGCGCCCCCATAGCCTTGATAACACCCAAGACTGCGGCCACGATGCCCAGCGCGGGCAACGCTTCCGAAATCGTCACCATCGCCTGATATGGCTTCAGCTTGTCACGCGAGAGCGTGTGAATTTCTTCATCCATCAGCGATTCAATTTCATGCGGACGCACATTACCGACAATGATGAGGCGGCAATAGTCGCAGATGAAGTGCATCAGGTCGTCGTTTTTCAGAACACTTGGATAGGCCTGGAAAATTGCGGACTCTTTTGGGTTGTCGATGTGGACTTCCACTTCGTTGCGCGATTTTGCGCGCAATTCCCGCATCAGACTATAAAGCAGGCCCAGAACGTCGAGATAATCGCGCTGCTTTGGCACCTTATTGGTGAAGGCTTCCATGCAGGCCTTGCCCGTATCCTTCACAAGCGAAAGGGGGTTGGCGACAAAGAATGTGCCGAGTGCTGCGCCCAGAATAATGACGAATTCCCACGGCTGGATAAGCACACTGACGTGACCGCCCATGGCGATGAAACCGCCGAGCATGCAGCCCAGTGTGATGGCGAGGCCGATGAGAATACCCAAAGCGCAAGACTCCCGTTGGTTCGAACTTATTTTTGCACCTTAAGGAATGCGCCTTGCGCGAAGCTTGTCACATGACACCGGAATGCATCAGCTTCGGACAAGCTTGAGACCGCATAAAGGGAGAGAAAAATTGCAGGGGGTTCTCGCATGGTCAACACGATGATGAGTTATCGGCTGATCGCGTCCGATATGACGCGGTCGTTGCAACGCGTCTCGAAGGAGCCTGTGGTTGAGCGGGAAACGGCTTACTACAAAGAGAATATCGGCAAGGTGAAATCGATTGACGATTTCATGTCCGATACCCGGCTTTATAATTATGCGATGAAGGCGTTTGGCCTCGAAGACATGGCCTATGCGAAAGCTTTTGTTCGCAAGATCCTCACTGAAGGCGTCAAAAGCGATGACGCCATGGCGAACAAGCTGACGGACAAACGTTATAAAGAATTCGCAACAACGTTTGATTTTGAAGGTAAAGGCGACAAGGCGACCGAAAGCACTGATGCGCAGCAGGGCGTGATGGATAAATATCTCCGCCAGACACTGGAAACAGAAGCAGGCAACCAGAATGAAGGTGTTCGTCTGGCACTTTATTTCGAGCGCAAGGCATCTACCATCACCAATGCCTATGAAATCCTTGGCGACAAAGCATTGCTTACGATGATGCAGACGACCTTTGGCTGGCCTTCAGCCATGTCGAATGCCGACATCGACAAGCAGGCCAAGATGATCGAAGCCAAAGTCGACTTCTCCAAGATGTCCGATCCAGACTATGTGTCGAAGCTGATTTCACGCTTTACAGCCATGCATGAGATGAACAACCCAACGGGAAGCAGCCCCGCTTCCATTGCGTCACTCTTGTTGGGTGGAACGTCGTCAGTTGGCATATCGGCCAGCATTCTGACCACATTGCAAAACTTCAAGCCGGGCGGACGCTGATCTATGCAGAATAATTCCATCTATGTCGGGCTTTCTTCGCTCGTAACGCTCGAGCGTCGGATGAACGCCATTGCACATAATGTGGCGAATATTTCGACACCGGGCTTTCGTGGCGAAGGCACCAAGTTCGATACCATCGTTTCCAACAAAGCCAGCGAAGATGTAAACTTTGCCACGGCTGGCAAGAGCTTCATCCGAACCGAAGCTGGCTCGATGCTTGAAACCGGTAATCCATTCGATGTTGCCGTCAAAGGTAATGTCTGGATGTCCGTGAATACACCACAGGGTTTGGTCTACACGCGTGACGGGCGCATGAAAATGATGCCGACTGGCGAGCTGGTGTCTGTAACCGGAAACTCCATTCTGGATGTCGGCGGCGCGCCGATTGTGCTCAATCCGGATGGCGGCGCGCCCAAAATTTCAAGCGATGGTGCGGTCTATCAGAACGGTGCGCAGATTGGTGCAATTGGTCTGTTCTCAATTCCTGCCGATGCGGATTTGAGTTATGCGGGCAATTCCGGCGTTGTGCCAAACAAGCCGGCACAGCCCGTCGTCGACGATATGAGCGCAGGCGTTGTGCAGGGCATGATTGAAGGCTCGAATGTTGATGGCATGACGGAAATGACGCGCCTGATCAGCGTCAGCCGTGCTTTCGAGCAGGTCGACAATCTGCTTGGCCAGCAGGAAAACACAGTCGCTGAAGCCATCAGAACGCTGGGCTCCAAAAACGGATGACGCCTGACCTTCCGCTCGCGCGGCTTGCCGCCTTTGCACGTCAGCAATCGATAGCGTCAAAGCCACTAACCGGCATTGGTGGCACGGTGAGTGATGTGTCGCGTTCGGCAATTGCTGTGCGCGGGCTGTCGCGCAATGCGCGTTTGGGTGATGCGGTAGCTATCCGTGCTGATGGCGGACAAAGTCTGGCGGAAATCATCCGTGTGGCAGACCGTCAGGTGCTGGTGAAGCCTTTCGACGACCGCATTATCCCTTCACTTGGAGCTGCTGTTTTCGAGGAAGGCCCGCTGCGCATCCGCCCGGCGCCGGAATGGCGTGGACGGGTTATCAATGCTCTTGGCGAAGCGATCGACGGTAAAGGCGCTCTTCAGCCCGGCACACGGCCCATGGCGTCCGAGAATCTTGCTCCAGCCGCATTGCGCCGCGCCCGCGTCGATCGCGGATTGCGCACTGGCGTCAACGTGATTGATATCTTCACACCGCTCTGTTTTGGACAGCGCATAGGCATTTTTGCGGGTTCTGGTGTGGGCAAATCGACATTGCTTGCTATGATGACCCGCGCTGGCGATTTTGACACTGTGGTTCTGGCTCTGACTGGCGAGCGTGGTCGTGAAGTGCGCGAGATGCTTGAAGAGACCATGGCCGGGCATCTCAATAAGACCGTGACGGTGGTCGCCACTGGCGATGAAAGCCCGATGATGCGTCGCCTTGCACCCAATACAGCAACGGCGATAGCCGAATATTTTCGCGATCTTGGCCAGAACGTGCTGTTGATTGTGGATTCCGTTACACGTTTTGCACATGCGGCGCGCGAAGTGGCGATTGCCGCTGAAGAGCCGCCGGTTTCGCGCGGTTATCCGCCAAGTGTTTTCAGTCAGCTACCCCGCCTTCTTGAGCGTGCAGGACCGGGTATCACCGAGGCAGGCGGTAGCATCACCGGCATTTATTCGGTGTTGGTCGATGGTGACGATCACAATGATCCAGTCTCCGATACCATTCGTGGCACGCTGGATGGGCATATTGTTCTCGACCGCGCGATTGCCGCTCAGGGGCGTTTTCCGGCAGTTGATATTCCTGCGTCGGTATCGCGACTTGCAAAGCACAACTGGACGCCGGAACAGCGTAAGCTTGCGGGCCAGTTGCGCAGCATGGTGGCGCGTTTTGAAGAAACGCGCGATCTGCGCGCGATTGGCGCTTATCAGAAGGGCAATGACGGGTTGCTGGATCAGGCGGTCGATTTTGTTCCGCGTATTTACGATGCGCTGCAACAATCACCCGAAACGGGCTTGTCGGAAGATCCTTATCATGACCTTGCCGCAGCGTTACGCGGAGAAAAGCAGACATGAAGAACATGATGAAGGGTTCTCGCAACAGACGGGAAGAGGATATTCTCGCCGATCTTGCGGCAGAGGTAGAAGCCGCCACCGCAAGCGAAACCAAAAAGCCGCAAAGTCAGGTTGACCGCTATCTAAAAATCGCGGCGATCACGCTCGCTGTTGGCTGTGCGATGCTTCCTTTCATCACCTATCTGCAACGTGTCGATCTCGGCCCAGACAAAAAGGCCGATAGTAAAATTGTCGATCCGCTCGACCGTTCGGAACAGAAGACTGTGCGCAGCTTTCCATCGTTTCGCCCGAATGATCAGGTTGCGCCGAATGAGAGCATCGATACCACGACAACCGGTTCGGTTATGTCCAATGGCAAGGGATTGCCCGGAACAGGGGCTGGTAATGGTGGCGATGGTAATGGCGAGGGTCAATCGCTTCCAAAGCCGATTTTCGCTCTGCGCGAAGTGGTTGGCGGCATGGCGATGATCGAAGACACATCAGGCTACTGGTTCGTTGAAAAAGGCTCGCTTCTGCCTGATGGTAGCCATCTCGTTTCAATAGGGCGCGGTAATTCAGCAGGAACATGGAAGCTTACGACGTCCGCTGGCGATGTGATTGAGATGCGCAAATAGAGCGCGGGACAGGCTGTTTTCTGCGCGCGTTTCATCAAAAGCGGTAGTTTCTCTTTCCGCCTACGTCTTATGGCTTAAGCTACGCAAGCTTGACGCAAGTTCCGACCTTTAAGTTAACAAACTATAAAGGCGGGAAACTCCATGAGCTCCATTCATCTTTTCGATCTGGCTGCAAGGCAGGCACAGTGGTTGTCGGTACGACAGGCCACTGTTGCGGGCAATGTTGCCAATGCGAACACGCCGGATTTCCGGGCGCGTGATGTTCAGCCCTTTGCGGATGTGCTCGACAAGACCCAGCTCACCATGGCTGCAACAAGTCCACAGCATCTGGAAGCCGAAGCAAATGGTATTGCTGGTGCACGTTTGCGTCCCGAAGATATCACTGAGCAGACCCATTCGGGCAATACGGTCGATGTTGAACGTGAAATGATGAAGGCCGGCGAGGTTGCCCGTGAATATTCACTCAACACAAGCATCGTGAAGGCGTTTCACCGCATGATGCTCTCCGTGGCGAGGGGGTAAGCTATGTCGGATGCTTTGCAGAATACCTTGAAGATTGCCGCATCGGGCCTTTCCGCACAATCGACCCGTTTGCGCATTGTTTCAGAAAACCTCGCCAATGCGCAGGCGACAGCCAAGACGGCAGATGCCGATCCTTATCGTCGCAAGACTGTATCTTTCCGCACGGAAGTCGAGCAGGGCACAGGCGCTGCCGAGGTGCGGGTTGCAGAAGTCGGCAAGGATACCTCCGCTTTCATCGAAGAATACGATCCAAGCCATCCGGCTGCGGATGCGCGCGGCTATGTGAAATATCCCAATGTCAACATGGTCGTCGAAATGGCGGACATGCGTGAAGCCAACCGTTCTTATGAAGCTAATTTGCAGGTCGTCAAACAAGCGCGTGAGCTGATCTCGATGACCATCGATCTCCTGAGGAGCACTTAATGTACGACTCAATTATGAGCGTTTCGGCGCGCAACGCCCTGTCGCGCCTTTCTGAAACAGTTGCCGAAAAGAGCGTTGGCTCGACTTCTGCCCCGCAGGCTATTCCCACTACTCCGGGTGCTTCGTTCGGGGAAGTGCTTTCGCAGATGACGGATTCGGTTGGCCAGAAGCTGCAGGCCGCCGAAGCCAACTCCATCCAGGGCATCAAGGGTGATGCTCCGCTGCGCGATGTGGTCAGCTCTGTCATGGAAGCCGAGCAGTCACTTCAGACGGCGATCGCCATCCGTGACAAGATCGTGCAGGCCTATCTCGAAATCAGCCGCATGCCGGTTTGAGTGCTCTCACTGAATAAGGACCTGCCATGAAAGCCCTGACGATAGCCGCCACCGGCATGAACGCCCAGCAGCTCAATCTGGAAGTGATTGCTAACAATATCGCCAATATCAACACAACGGGCTTCAAGCGTGCACGCGCAGAATTTTCTGATCTTCTGTACCAATCGGAACGGACGGCGGGCGTGCCCAATCAGGCCAATCAGGCAATTGTGCCTGAAGGTGCTTTGGTCGGGCTTGGTGTACAGACTGCAGCGGTACGCAATCTTCATATTCAGGGAAGCTTCAACCAGACCGGCAATCCATACGACGTGGCTTTGACGGGTCGTGGCTGGTTCCAGATTCAGAGCCCGACAGGTGAAACGCTTTACACACGCGCTGGCGCATTCAACAAGAATGCTGACGGTCAGCTGGTAACGCTCGATGGCAACGCGATAGAGCCAGCCATCACTATTCCGCCTGACGCTATTGAGGTAACGATTACCGAAACCGGACAGGTCTTTGCCAAATTGCAGGATCAGGTCAATCAGGTCGATCTTGGCCAGCTTACACTTGCAAACTTTACCAATGAAGCTGGTCTGGAACCATTGGGCGGCAACCTTTACCGCGAAACGGAAGCATCTGGCGGACCACTTGTCGGTGTTCCCGGTGATCCCGGCTATGGCGCGATCAAGCAGGGCTATCTCGAAGCATCCAACGTCGATCCAGTGAAGGAAATCACCGATCTGATCACGGCACAGCGTGCTTATGAGATGAACTCCAAGGTCATTCAAGCGGCCGATGAAATGGCTGCGACCGTATCGAAGAACCTTCGCTAAAGCATAGAAATGCTTTATCTTTTTGTTTTTACGCACATCCTGGTCCGAAAACCGGTTCCCACTTTTCGGGATGTGCTCCAACGGTGATGGCGATGAGTTATACGAAGGCAATTTCCCGGAATACAAGGCTGGCAATCACTGCCGGCCTTCTGCTGTTCGCACTCACTGGGGCGGCAGTAACGGGTGCGAGCGCTGCCGACCGCATTGCCTTTGTCGTGCCTTCGGCGATTGTCTATCCCGGTCAGATCGTGAGCGATACGGCACTTCTCGAAAAGCAGTTTTTCATCAGTGCGCCTGCCGCGAGCCAATACGTCCTTTCGCAGGATCAGGCTACGGGCAAAGTCGCACGCAAGACGCTACTTCCGGGCAAGCCCATTCTCGTTTCCGCACTTGGCGAACCATCGCTGGTGAAGCGCGGCGTTCCCGCGCCGCTGGTGTTCACGTCCGGCACGCTCGTTATCACCGCTATGGGCACACCGCTTGAATCGGGTGCGGCTGGCGACTTCATCAAAATCCGCAATATCGACAGCGGCATCATCGTGTCTGGCACAGTGCTTGCCGATGGTCGCATTCAGGTGGGGATGCAGTGAAAAAAGCGCGCGTAGCCCTCATCGCCCTTTTGGCCATAGCACTCCAGCCTATCGCTGGTTTTGCCGATGAGTCTTCGAAAAACGCACGAGAGTTTGGCAACGCTGTTGAAGCTGACGCTGACTGGCTTGGCTCTGGCGGCGATCCGTCGAAAATGGCTTATGCCGAGCTCGGCAGGGGTAGTGCGGTTGCACGTCTTAAAGACATTGCGACCATTCAGGGCGTACGTGAAAACCAGCTTGTCGGTTATGGTCTTGTTATCGGTCTGAAGGGCAGTGGCGATAGTCTGCGCAATTCGCCTTTTACCGAGCAGTCCATGCGTGCCATGCTCGATAATCTTGGCATCAGCGCACCGCGCAATTCGACCCGTTCCAAGAATACCGCAGCCGTTATCGTGACGGCCAATCTGCCCGCATTTGCGGGAACTGGTTCGCGTATCGATGTGACTGTCTCGTCGCTTGGCGATGCGACGTCGCTGCAAGGCGGTACGCTGGTCATGACGCCCCTTATGGGTGCTGATAATCAGATTTATGCGGTGGCGCAGGGCAACATGATCGTTTCGGGCTTTTCAGCCGAGGGCGAGGCCGCAAGCATAACGCAGGGCGTTCCGACGTCGGGCCGTATTCCGAATGGCGCGTTGGTCGAGCGCGAGGTTGCAGGCAATTTCGGCAAAGACAGCGAAATGGTTGTCGAGTTGCGTGATCCTGATTTCACGACCGCCGTACGCGCCGCCGATACGATCAATGTGTTCGCCAAGCGTCGTTACGGACGTGGGGTGGCGATTGCGCGTGATGCTAAGACCATCCGCCTGCAACGGCCGAAGAATGTTCCCGCGGCGCGCTTCCTTGCCGAACTTGAAGGTCTGCCAATTACGACCGATGAAGTGGCCCGTGTGGTGGTGGATGAGCGCACTGGAACAGTCGTTATCGGTGAGAAGGTACGTATTTCCAAAGTGGCAATCAGCCATGGCAGCCTGACGGTGCGGGTCACAGAAACGCCGATGGTCGTACAGCCTGAACCTTTCAGCTATGGCGAGACCGAAGTTGAGCCGAATACCGATATTGCAGTCAATCAGGCTGACGCCAAGATTGGTATTCTGACGGGGGCTAATCTCGAAAATCTCGTGAAAGGCCTGAACCAGATTGGTGTCAAGCCGAACGGTATCATTGCCATTCTGCAGGCCATCAAGACGTCCGGCGCACTTCATGCAGAACTGGTGGTGCAATGACTATGGTTAGAAACATCATCGGTTATGGTTCAGCTGTTGCGATGCTCGTAGGTGCAAGCGTTTCGGCTTTCGCACAGCAGCCACTTCCGCCTGTCCCAACGACTGCACAGGCAGAAGCGCCAGCAACTGCCGCGCAGCAGCTTGCGGCTTCGGCGCCAATTGGCAATCTCGATGAAATCCGCAAGTTTTGCGGCAATATTGATGATCAGGCGGCAGATGCGCGGTTTGCACTTCAGACCAAGCAGCTCAACGATCTCAAAGCCGATGTGGAAGCTCGTATGCGTGCGCTGGAAGACAAGCGCAAGGAATATGAGATGTGGTTGAAGCGTCGCGACGAGTTTGTCAGCAAGGCGCAGGATTCACTGGTCGATATCATTTCCAAGATGAAACCCGATGCTGCGGCAGCTCAGATGTCGCTTATCGGCGACGAGGCTGCTGCCGCTCTGATCCTCAAACTCAACCCACGGGTATCGAGTATCATTCTCAATGAAATGCCGCCTGAGAAGGCGGCCAAGCTTGCACGGGTCATTGTTGGTTCGCAGCGCACGGCTGCGGCACCTCAATCCAACAGGGCTCAGAGCGCTCAGGCTGAAACCGGGAATACAGTGCAATGACGAGAAGCATGAACAAAGCAATCCTTGCAACTGCGATGCTGGCTCTTCTGGCTGGTTGTGCCACCAAGCCCGAAGAAATCGGCCGTGCGCCAGACCTGTCGCCTGTGGCTGCCAATCTCGGCATGAACAACAATCCGCAATATAGCGGCTACCCCATTCGTCCGAGCAAGGCGTCATACTCGCTGTGGGATCAGCGTTCGACCAATTTCTTCAAGGACCCGCGTGCGGCTGAGCCTGGGGATGTGCTAACCGTCATCATCTCGATCAATGATCGGGCAAATATGGATAACAAGACCGACCGTGAGCGTGTGTCGAAAGGCCTTTATGGAGCGGGCGCTTCATTCGATACCAGCAGCCTTTCTGGCGCAGCAGGCGGTGGCGATATTGATGCATCGGTCAATACCCGTTCCAACAGCGCGTCCAAGGGCAAGGGTAAGATTGAACGCAGCGAAGACATCCGCCTGCAGGTCGCTGCCATCGTCACCGACACTCTGCCCAATGGTAATCTGATTATTCGAGGCTCGCAGGAAGTCCGCGTAAACTTCGAGTTGCGCGTCCTGAATGTCGTGGGTGTTGTGCGTCCGCGCGATATTTCCGGAAACAATACGATTTCCTACGACAAAATAGCCGAAGCCCGCATTTCCTATGGTGGGCGCGGGCGTCTGAGTGAGGTTCAGCAGCCACCCTATGGTCAGCAGATTCTCGATCAGGTTTCTCCGTTCTGAAGTTGAGCAGGCATGAGCGATACGGCAATCGATAAAGACGGAAAAGCAAAGACCTCGATAGTGGGGCTGCTGGCTGCTGTCGCTGTGCTGACCGCAATTGCTGGCGGCGGCGGCTGGTATCTTGGCGGGGTAATTTCCGCCGATCAGCAAGTTGCCGCCAAATCGACAACGAAAGATGACAAGCCGAAGCAGGGCGATTTCGAATCCCGCTCCATCGGTACAATCGTCCCGTTGCCGCCGATTGTCACCAATCTCGGCATCCCGCAGACCACATGGGTTCGGCTTGAAGCCTCTCTTGTCGCGAAGCCGGGACGAGAGATTCCTGCAGGTGTGGCGGCAAGTGTGGGCGATGATTTTATGAGCTTCCTGCGCAGCGTCAATCTCATGCAATTGCAGGGTGCGGCAGGGCTGGCTTATTTGCGTGCTGATCTTGAAGAGAGGGCGCGCATGCGTTCGGAAGGCGCGGTGGACCGGGTCTTCATTTCGACGCTGGTAGTAGAATGAAAAAGATTATCACTCTTACAAGCCTGCTGACGCTGGCATTTGTTTCTGCCGCTCATGCGCAGGCCTTGTCGCTGGATAATCTGTTGCCTGCGGGAAGCGGTACGGCGAGTGGACAGATTGTTCAGCTGTTCGGGCTTCTGACGGTACTGTCGGTAGCGCCTGGCTTGTTGATCATGGTTACAAGTTTCACGCGTTTCGCAATTGCGTTCTCGCTTTTGCGTTCGGGACTTGGGCTACAGACTGCTCCCGCCAGTATGGTTATGATTTCGCTGGCATTGTTTATGACGTTTTACGTTATGGCACCGGTTTTTGATCGCGCGTGGAACAATGGCGTTCAGCCATTGATGCGCAACGAGATCACGCAAGAGGTGGCTTTCCGTGAAATTTCCACTCCGTTTCGTGAATTCATGATGCGCGAAGTGCGAGACAAGGATTTGCGCCTGTTTGAAGATCTCGCGGACCCGGCTTTCCGTACAGGTGAAGATGGCATTGTGGATTTCCGTGTACTGGTCCCAGCCTTCATGATCTCGGAATTGCGTCGCGGCTTTGAAATAGGCTTTCTGATCGTTCTGCCGTTTCTGGTGATCGACCTTGTGGTTGCAACACTCACCATGTCGATGGGCATGATGATGCTGCCACCGACGGTTATATCCTTGCCGTTCAAGATATTGTTCTTCGTGCTGATCGATGGCTGGAACATCCTCGTGGGAAGCCTGATACGATCATTCTCGTAAATGATGCCCGGGGCAAAGGGATGTTTCGAGGCGCCCGTGGTTCTATCTCAACGGGTCGTTAAGCATCCTGACGAGATGCGCCTCCCGAAAACCGTGGTTCGTTAAAAACGTCCGCATTATATTAATATATTCTTAACAATTGGGTTATAGTGCTAGCAGCCATAGTGGGTCTCCACGCGTTTCGTGGAGACAGGCATGATGCCGCTCCCCTATGCCGGTAATATTCAATCCGGCCTGTCCCTCAGTTTGTTTTCCCAAGGGGCAATACAATGGCTAGCATTCTTACCAACTCTTCAGCTCTCACCGCTCTTCAGACTCTTTCCTCGACCAACAAGTCGCTGGAAACCACGCAGAACCGTATTTCGACCGGCCTGCGGATCGGCGAAGCTTCTGACAATGCATCGTATTGGTCGATTGCGACCTCGATGAAGTCCGACAACAAGGCCAACTCGGCTGTTCAGGACGCTCTCGGCCTTGGCGCTGGCAAAGTTGACACTGCATACTCCGCGATCAACAAGATCCGCGAAGAAGTCGACAAGATGAAGACCAAGCTTGTTTCCGCTATGGGCGCAAGCGCAGAAGATCAGCTGAAGATTTCAACTGAAATCGAAGCAATTCAGAAGACCATTGGTTCGGCAATTTCCAATGCCAACTACGCTGGTTCTAATCTTCTGAACGCGCCAGCAGGTGATCTCAATGTCGTTGCTTCTTACAACCGCACAGGCGCAACAGTTACTGTTGACACCATCAGCCTCGAAGCAGCTGACACTGCAGTTGCAACGACTGCAGGAACTGCCGGTACGCCAGCTTCGGGCGGCATGATTGGTGGCCTGTTGTCAGCAACCTTCTTTGCACCAGCTGCAGGCACAGCCGTATCCGACGCGGACATCAACACCGCTCTGAACGCTGTTGAAGATTCGCTTGGCAAACTGGCTACCGGTGCTGCTAAGCTTGGTGCTGCCAAGTCGCAGATCGACAGCCAGAAGAGCTTCCTCTCGGGTCTTTCCGACTCGATCGAAAAGGGCGTTGGTACGCTCGTTGATGCCGACATGAACAAGGAATCGGCTCGTCTGTCGGCTCTGCAGGTTCAGCAGCAGCTCGGTGTTCAGGCTCTCTCGATCGCTAATTCGTCGAGCCAGTCGATCCTGTCGCTGTTCCGCGGCTAATAGCTTAGCTGATACGGCTTATATTTGGAGGGCGCGGGGTTCATTCCGCGCCCTTCTTCTTTTTTAAAATGCCCCCGTCATCCAGGCCGACACTTTCGCGCAAGCTTCGCGATCTATTTTGCTCGCATCAGGATGGCGGTGGTATTGATGCAGCAGAATTTCCAGCAATTACTCGAACAGCTTAAGGCAACGCTCGGCAAGCTTGGCGCGCGAAAACTTATAGCGCTCGGACTTGTGGGAGCAGCATTGATGGGCGCGATCCTGTACACAAGCGTTTATCTGAGCCGCCCCTCCTATGAAACACTCTATGTTGGCCTCTCACGCGATGACGTAAACCGCATGGGTCTGGCACTTGGTGAAGCTGGTATTGCTTTTGATGTCAAATCCGACGGTTCGTCGATCCTTGTCCCGATTGGCAAGGCTGAGCAAGCACGCATGTACCTGGCAGAAAAAGGTTTGCCGACCTCGAACAATGCCGGTTACGAGCTGTTCGACAATATGGGTTCGCTCGGCCTCACATCATTCATGCAGGAAATCACTCACGTTCGCGCGCTTGAAGGCGAAATCGCCCGCACCATTCAGGCAATTCGCGGCGTGAAGGCCGCACGCGTTCATATCGTACTTGCAGAAAAAGGCTCGTTCCGTCGTGGTGATCAGAAACCATCGGCTTCCGTTGTCATTCGTGCTGAAGGTGGCTTTGCCGCTGAATCTGCCCAATCGATCCGCCAGCTGGTTGCAGCCGCAGTTCCTTCGCTTGATGCATCTTCCGTGACCGTTCTCGATACCAATGGACGCCTGTTGGCATCCGCTGGTGAAGCCGCCAATGGCGCAGCGCTTATGACCGCATCGCTTGAGCAGCAGGTGGCTGCGAATGTTGATGAAAGCATCCGTAAGGCGCTCGCTCCCTATCTTGGTATCGGTCATTTCCAGAGCAGCGTTCAGGCGTCACTCGATACAGACCGCCGCCAGACCAACGAGACAAGCTTTGATCCTGAATCACGCGTCGAGCGTTCCGTGCGTGTGGTTCGAGAAAGCGGCGATTCCCGCAATTCCCGCAATGACAACGCGACGGGCGTTGAGCAGAATATTCCGCAGGAAGAAATTCAGAGCCGTAATGGTGATAGCTCCACGGAAAAAACCGACCGTCGTGAAGAACTGACCAATTATGAAATGAACACCAAAACGGTGTCTACGGTCAGCGATGGTTATGCCGTTAAACGTCTGTCTATTGCTGTCGTTATTGATCAGACGCGTTTGCTTGAAACTGCCGGTACGACCCCGCCGCCCGCCGATTTTGTTGACCAGCAGATTCTGAAGATCCGTGATCTCGTTGCCACCGCCGCCGGTCTCAACGCTGATCGCGGTGACGTTATCAACGTGACTGCTGTCAATTTCCTCAATCCTGCAGGCGCGGATATGGACCCGGTTTCGACGCCATGGTCCGAACAGCTGATGCGTCAGAGCGGTTCTTACGTTACTGCGCTGGCAATTCTCGGTGCTGTTGCCCTCCTGATCTGGTTCGGCGTGCGTCCGCTGCTGCGCGATCAGAATGCCAAATCGGCAGGAACTGAAGTTGCCCTGCGCGAAGCCAGTGAAGCTGGTGTGCCAAACTTTGTTGGCGATACACAGCAGGCCATCGCAGGTGAGGGCGCCAAAGCGGTGATCGGTGGGCCGGAAGCCTATGCCGATCAGATGAAGACGAGCCTCAGCGATCTGCGTCAGCGCATGCGCATGCCTGCCAAGTTGCGCCTCGAACAGATGATCGAGATGGACGAGGAGCGTGTGGCTGCCGTTCTCAAGCAATGGATTCATGAAACTGCCATCAAACAGGAGGCCGCATCGACGCAGCGGTCGGCCCAGCGATCTGCGATGCCGGAGCTTGAGGCAGCCTGATTATGAGCACGCTCACGCTTAGCCGCTACCTTCCCGATTTTTCAACGCATCCGGTTGCTGATGATGCGGTCGAGATCATTGCGGCGCCTGCGCATCCCCTGCCGCTTTCCGAGCACCCCAAGCGGGCAGATGCACCAGAGACGTCGGCGGCAGAAAAAGCGGCGTTTACCGAGCAGGCCGAAGTCGCTCACGCTATTGCTGTTGAGGAAGAAAAGCGAAACGCATTCGAGGCCGGTCGAGAAGACGGCCACAAGGAAGCCGAGGCTCTGTATGAGGCCGAAAAGGCCAGGCTTTTGCGTGAACACGAAGCTGAAATCGAGGCATTGCGCGCCAGCTTCTCCCGCGAACAGGCAATTTTGCTGGCGGGTGCATTGACCGAGGCTCTGAGTGGGCTGGAAAAGAGCCTTTCTGCGCAGATTGCCGATGTTTTGGCGCCGCTTCTTGCAGCCAAGCTGGAACGGGATGCCGTTTCCGGTTTCGCGCAGCGTATCAGTACACTTGCTCTTGAGGCGCGCGCGCCGGAAATCGCAGGGCCGCTGCATCTTCTTGAGCCGCTTCGGAAGCATGCCGATCTCCTGCCAGCTGAATGCCGGTTCACAGAAACCACATCCGGCGAACTCTCATTTTCCTTTGGTGAGCGCGTGCTTGAAACGCGTGTTGCGCCGGTTCTGGAAGAATTAAGGGCTGCCGCCAGATGAGCATCGATCCGGAAAGCAAACGCGAAATCATTATCGTTCGTCGTGGTAGGCACGATGATCATGACGGTCATCATGGTGGCGTCTGGAAGATTGCATATGCCGACTTCATGACTGCGATGATGGCCTTCTTTCTCGTCATGTGGCTCATCAATGCCGCAAACGAGGAGAGCAAGGCTGCTGTTGCCAGCTACTTCAATCCTGTCAAGCTGATGGACCGTCATTCGAGTCCCAAGGGCGTGCAGGATATTGATGAGAAAAACGGCAAGGTTCGCTTCGAGAGCGACAAACAGATAGAAAACAGCACCAAGGTCATCAACGACAATGCAACCTCTCTGCCGATTGAGCAGGAAGAGAGCCGCATGTTCCGCGAGCCTTATGCGGTCTTGTCCGAACTTGCACATGAGACGGGCGTTTTGCAAAACCAGTCCACCAAGGGCGACGGCGGCAGTTCTCAGGCTGGCACGCAAACTGGCGCTGATGGTGGCGACGCTTATCGTGATCCATTCAGCCCGGACTATTGGTCGAGCAAGGCTGCAGAAGAACTGACGCAGCCAGAAGCAGCGCCTGCAACACCGCCGCAGCAGACTGTTGACGCGAAGGTCGAGACAAAGCCGGAGGACGCTGAAAAACCTGCTGAAAGCCAGGAGCAGCTGATTGCGGATCTGAAGAAAGCTGCAGACGGAGAGGCTCAGTCAGAACGCGGGGAGGCAGCGAAAGCTGAACCTATGCCTGATGTGACGGTTGTTCCTGTCGAAGGCGGCGTCATGATCCAGCTGACCGACAAGGTCGATTTTGGTATGTTCACGATTGGCTCCGCCAAACCCGACGCAAGGGTTGTGCAGATGCTCGAACGCATCGCGCAGGTTATTTCGCGGCAGCCGGGCGAAGTTATCATCAGTGGCCACACCGATGCACGTCCTTTCAAGAGCGCGACCTATGATAACTGGCGTCTGTCTTCAGCACGTGCGCAAATGGCCTATTACATGCTTGTGCGTGGTGGCCTGGATGAAAAGCGTGTGTTGCGTGTTGAAGGTTATTCAGACCGTCAGCCCAAGAATGCAGCCGATCCGAACGCTGCTGAAAACCGTCGCATCGACATCTTCCTCAAGTCCACCCCATGAAGAAACTGGTAACGCGCTCTTTGCTGGCACTTGCTGCGAGCCTGCCGCTGATAAGCGGGGGAGCGGTTTCCTATGCCCAGACAGTGGTAGCGGAAGAACGGCAGAGCTTGCCGGTGCTTGAGCCATATAAGCTCGTTCGTTCGCTGCGCATGTTGCAGGATCAGCTGGTTTCGGGGAAGCCTGAAGCAGTCGTCATGCTCAACAGGCTTCTCATTTTCGTCAGTTCCGACATGGAGCGTGCTCCTAAGGAACTCTGGCAAAAGCCTGAGAATATCTACGCGGCGATTATCTATCTCTTCAATGGCGGCAATCCGGAAGCAGTGCGCAAGGTGCTGGCTGGTCTGGATGGCGAGACCGTCCCGCCAGAGCTTGTCAAAGGCGCCTTGGCTTATGCTTCGGGTCAGGACATTGAGGTGGTAAAGCTGTTTTCAGTTCCGCTGTCACAACAACTGCCAGCAGAGCTGCGCTCCTCCATCATTTTGGTTACTGCAAGCCAGATGACAGCCTTTGATCCTGCCACCGCACTTCTGCGTCTTGATCAGGTTCGGCTTGAGAGCCCAGGGACGCTTTTTGAAGAAGCTGCAATTCGCCGCTCAATGCCGATTGCGGCCAAGCTGGGCGATGCTGACAAGATACGCACGCTATCGCGCAATTATCTGCAGCGCTTCCCGCGCTCGCCCTATATGCGCGATTTCATGAAGCAGTTCGTGGATGCTGCGCTAAAACTCAATGATCGGATCGGCAATGCCGAACTGACCAAGCTGATTGGTACAGCTGATCCCGTTATGCAGTATTCGCTGTATTTGCAGATTGCGCGTGGTGCTCTGGTAAATGGCCAGACTGAACGCGCCCGTTTCATGTCGGGTGAGGCACGTAAACTGGCGGATCATCTGAAGACCGATCCAAGCCGCGCCAATCTCTATGCGGCTGCAAGCGATGTTGCATCCGATTCTGCCGGAAATGCTTTGCGGGAACTGTCGCAGATTTCACCAGATCGACTGCAGGAGCGCGACAGGCAGCTTTTGCAAGCGGCGGAGGCTGTCGGTTCAGTTGTCACGCGTACGCCTGCCAGCATGGCGGATAAGGCGAAGCCGGGCAAAACTGAGACTGACATCCCTGCAATGCCAATTGCGGATGCGGAGGAAGAGCCAGCGCCGGCTGCCGCTCAGGAAGTTGCGCCAGCAGTTGGCTGGAAGCCATCTCAGCCCGCACAGCCCGAAGACGATTTGCAGAAGACCATGGATGACGCGCGGCGCAAGCTTGCAGAGATTGATGCCTTGCTAGGGAAGACCATTCAATGAGCGTAGATGTTTTGCTGAATGCGGCTGGAAGGTTGGCTTCGCTTGCCAAGGGAAATGGTGCGCAGCAGGGCACTGTGGCGAAAGTGAATGGTGAAAATCAGGAACAATCCGAGCCTGCAAAATTGTTCGGCGCACTTCTCGAAAAGCCGCAGAACAAGCTGTCGCCGGATGGCGAACAGAAGGACGGCGATACAGGGTCGGATGATAGCGATAAGACAGAACGCGAAGCACAGGCGCAATCTCCTTCCCAATCTCCGGTCTATGGCGCATCGCAGAACCTGCTTGTTTTGGCAGCAGGATTGACCAGTTCGAGTGGAGATAGTCAGGTCGCAGCAGCCAGCAATGCGGCCAAGCCGGGGGCAAATATATCCGCACTGGCTGATGCGGCGGCGGCTGATCAGGGAATGGCTGTCGATAACGTATCCGACATGCCAATGCCGGAAGCGCTGTCAAAGAAGGACCAGCCAGGGAAGGATCAGCCAGAGAAGGATCAGAAGGACAGCGCCGAGGCGAGCAAGAAGAACCCGGCTTCTGTTGATCCCAAGGGTGCTGCAAAGGCTGAAAATGTTGTCAGTCACAATCAGCCTGCTGCAACAGCAGCTAAGCAGGCTGATAGTCCGGAAGAAGCTTCGTCCGTGTTACCCAAGCCAGAGCTTTCGGCTCAGTCGAACAATGCTGCAGAACCAGACCGTCCAAATGTGCAGCCACAACAGCAGTCCGCGAAATCGCCTTCCGTGGTTGATGTTAAGTCTCCTTTGCCAACGGCTTCAACAGCGGCAACGCGCATAGCAGACATTCAGCTGGTATCGGAACGCAGCTTCGGCGCGGTGAAGACCTTGCAGATCAGGCTTGATCCGGTGGAGCTTGGCGCTGTGACTGCGCGTATTCGCTTAGTCGCTGATAATAGCGTCGAAGTTCATCTTGTGGCTGACAAGGCTCATGGGGCGGAGGCGCTGGCAGCTGATCGTTCAATGATTGAAAAGGCACTCAAAGTTGCTGGGATCGCCGATGATGCGAAAATCTCGGTGACGGTCACAGAACGAGGAGCAGTCAGTGCTGTTCAGCATAGTTCAGCAAGTCAGAGCGCCGGGCATCAGCAGGCAAGCTCTCAACAGCAAGGCCAGCAAACCTTTGACATGCAAAACGGCTCGGACGGTCGGGGCAATGCGCAGGGACAGTCGCAAGCGCAGTTCATGGGCGGAGAGGGCAGGCAGAATGGCGAATCCGGTCAGGCAGAAAGCAATAATGCACGCGCTCGCATGTCGACTGAAGCCAATGAGCGTGAAATGTCTGGCGGTCCTGGTGGCCGTAATCGCGGCCTGGTCGTTTAATTTATCAATAGCTAAAGCAGAGAATACTTGCGAACGGGAAATGCATCGAGCATCCGCCCGTTATGGCGTGCCACTTGGTATTCTTTATGCTGTTGGCTTAACCGAAACCGGGCGCAAAAACTCGCTTCAGCCCTATGCAATGAACATTGAAGGAAGGGCCGAGTTTTTTCCGTCTCAGGCTGCAGCTCTAAGGCGCTTTACCCAGGTACACGCCGAAGGTGCAAAACTGATCGATCTGGGCTGCATGCAGATCAATCACTATTATCATTCGAGCGAATTTCCGTCGGTTGGCGCGATGCTGCAACCAAGCCTCAATGTTGATTATGCTGCACGCTTTCTTAAGCGTCTGCGTGAACGCGAAGGCAACTGGACGATGGCAGTCGCGCGCTATCATGCAGGTCCCAATAATGATCCTGCGCAGAAGCGGTATGTATGTCGCGTGATGACAAATATGATCGCTGCAGGCTTCGGAAACTGGACGCCGCAGGCAAAAAGTTTTTGCGCTGGCTGATTGTGAATCCAGGAAAAATGCCGGTTGTAGAGGGGTGCTCTATACACGTGCGGATTCGGCATTCAATCTTTGGTTGCAAAGGTTTGAATGAGGTGTTTTAGAGAGTAAAATTTTAAGTGCTTGTAAAGAATCGTAAAACTTCGTGAGCGCATTAACCAATCGTTAAGGTTTTCAGACGAAGAGTGGGCGGGCGATGCAATCATCGCGATTCCCTTTAAATTAGATTTTTCTAAATTACCTCCCAATATATTGCGGGCAACTTTTTGTCATTGCCGCCGACTCCTCCTGCCCGTTACTTCTGTCTTGCTTGGGTTAACATATTGATTCGGAAGGCGGGCCGATGATCGTAGTCGTAGATGAGCGGAATATTGTGACTGAGGGGTACTCCTCTTGGTTCAGTCGAGAAGGCATCACGACAACCGGCTTTACACCAGATGATTTCAATGAATGGGTCGAGAGCGTCCCCCATCAGGATATTCTGGCAGTTGAAGCCTTTCTGATCGGCGAATGTGAAGCTCAGAACGGGCTTCCAGCCCGAATTCGTGAACGCTGTAAGGCGCCGGTGATTGCGGTAAATGACCGCCCGTCACTGGAGCACACTCTGGAGCTTTTTCAATCCGGAGTTGATGACGTGGTCCGCAAACCGGTTCATGTCCGCGAAATCCTCGCCCGCATCAATGCAATTCGTCGCCGTACCGGTGCGTCTGGCTCATCAGGCAATGATGGGACCGAGCTTGGACCGATCCGGGTTTTCTCCGATGGTCGTGATCCACAGATAAATGGTGTGGATTTCCCGTTGCCCCGCCGTGAGCGCCGGATCCTTGAATATCTGATCGCAAACCGTGGTCGCCGCCTCAACAAGGCGCAGATTTTCAGTGCGATTTACGGCATTTTCGACAGTGAAGTCGAAGAAAATGTCGTCGAAAGCCATATCAGCAAGCTCCGCAAAAAATTGCGCGAAAAGCTTGGTTTTGATCCTGTTGATTCAAAACGTTTTCTTGGATACTCAATCAATATCGAATGAGATTCGTATCCGGTCTGTCGGGCTTTCAAAAGCTCAAATCCAGTAATTCGCGGTTTTTAAAGGTAGTCCCTTCCGGGCACCCCTGAAACTGATCGAGTCCTCAGTAAAAGCGTAAAAATCCTAAAGGCTACAGTTTCACGCAAGCGTGGCCCGTTAGCTTGTCTGCGGATTCTCAAATTCTCAGGAGTTGCCAATGAGCCTCTACGGTATGATGCGGACCGGCGTTTCGGGTATGAACGCGCAGGCCAACCGCTTGTCTGCAGTCGCGGATAACATCGCAAATGCGAGCACGGTCGGTTACAAGCGCGCTGATGCGCAGTTCTCGTCTCTGGTTCTGCCCAACACCGCAGGTCAATATAATTCTGGCAGCGTGGAAACCAGTATCCGCTACGGTATTTCCGATCAGGGCGGCATTCGCCCGACGTCTTCAACCACTGATCTTGCTATCGATGGTAACGGTTATTTTGTAGTTAGCGATGCCGACGGCACGCCTTTCCTTACGCGCGCTGGTTCGTTCGTTCCTGATCAGTATGGCAATCTTGTCAATACGTCCGGCTACTACCTGATGGGCTATCCAGCAGACGCGAACGGCAATGTTACTACAGTGGCCAACAGCTTCGACGGTCTGGAGCGTGTGAACGTCAAGCAGTCCGATCTGGTCGCCACGCCAAGTACATCTGGCAATTTCACGGTCAATCTGCCTTCGACGGATACAGTGCCTGCTACCGGCGAGTTTAATCACAAAACATCGCTGATCGCTTATGACAACCTTGGTGGCAAGATCACGCTGGATGTCTATTTCACCAAGACCGGCGACAACACCTGGGATGTTTCGATCAAGAATGCCGCGGATGGCGTGGAAGTCGGAACAACCACTCTGAATTTTGACGGCACGAACGGTAAGCTGCTTTCCGGCGGCGACGTTGCTGTTGATCTCACTGCCTATAATGGCCAGTCATTGGATCTTAACCTTGGTTCATCCAAGCAGCTTGCCAAAGACTATACGATCAGTGAAGCCGTTATCAACGGTCAGGCGCCTTCGTCCATCAAGGGCGTGGATATTGGCAAAGACGGTTCCGTTGTGGCGCTTTATGAGAATGGCGCGCAGAAGCTCCTCTACCGTATTCCGCTCGGAACGGTTGCCAGCCCTGATCGCATGTCGGTTATCAGCGGCAATGTGTTTTCGCCGAGTGCCGAATCCGGCAACATCCAGCTTGGGTTCCCTGAAGGCGGCGGCATGGGCAAGATTTCGTCCGGCGCGCTGGAAGAATCCAACGCTGATATTGCGCAAGAGCTGACCGACATGATCGAAGCTCAGCGCAGCTACACCGCCAATTCGAAGGTCTTCCAGACCGGTTCCGAACTGATGGACGTACTGGTTAACCTGAAAAGATAAATTGAAGCGGTTCCGGGGAGGTGGTCAGTCTCCCCGGAATTGCAGTTTTAAAACTGGACTGTTTTCGCAACAAAAACGGTTCGACGTAGGATGGGGATAAGATGTCGCTTAGTTCTGCTCTTCTGACGGCCAAAAGTTCGCTTGCGGCAACGTCCAAGCAGACGTCAGTCGTCTCTCGCAATATTGCGGGAGTCAATGATCCTGATTATTCGCGGCGTACGGCCTCGCTGGCTTCCGGGCCGTATGGCTCGCTTTATGTGAATATCAGCCGGTCCGCTGATGAGGCGTTGTTCAACCGCTTTATTCAGTCGAACAGCACGGCATCCTCTTCTTCTATTCTGGCAGGCGGGCTTGACCGCCTTTCGTCGCTTTATTCGGTGGATAATTTTTCAGGTTCGCCTTCGGCCCTGATCGGCGATTTGCGCGATGCGCTCCAGACCTTTGCTGCCTCTCCCTCCAATTCGACACTTGGCGATAGCGTCGTATCGACTGCGCAGGCGCTGGCCGATGCCCTGAACGATGGCACGAAGCAGATCCAGTCTCTGCGCACCGATGCAGATAATGAAATCGCGGACTCTGTTGCCAACATCAACGACGTGCTGGCCAAGTTCGAAAAGGTGAACCAGCAGATCGTCAGCGGCACGCGTGCAGGCAGTGATGTGTCTGATTTTCTTGATCAGCGCGATTCACTGCTGAAGCAGCTTTCCGGCGAACTGGGTATCACGACCATGGTGCGCGGCGACAATGACATGGTCATTTTCGCAGAAAGCGGCGTAACGCTGTTTGAAACAACGGCACGTAAAGTCAGCTTCGAATCCTCCGGCGGTCTCGCAGCGGGTGTTGCAGGCAACGCTGTTCTGGTCGACGGTGTGCCACTGACGCACGACACATTCGATCAGCCTTACGGTACAGGCCGCTTGAGTGGACTCTTGCAGTTGCGTGATCAGATTGCACCGCAATACCAGATGCAGCTTGATGAGATCGCACGCGGTCTGGTGTCGATGTTCGCGGAAACTGATCAGACTGGAGCAGGCCCAAATCAGACCGGTCTGTTCGGCTGGGCCGGATCGCCAGCTGTTCCGGGTACGGGCGTTACAGCTGGCCTTGCGGGCACGATCAAGGTGTCGTCCGCATTTGTTGCATCAGAAGGCGGCAGCTCGCTTCTCTTGCGTGATGGCGGTGCGAATGGTGCCAATTATAAATATAATGCAACTGGTGCGTCCGGCTTTAGTGATCGTCTGCGCGCTTTGAACGAAGCTTTCACGGAGCCACTGACTTTTGCGTCGTCTGCAGGGCTTAATTCCAGTGCAAGCCTTATTGATTACAGCGCTTCTTCGATCAGCTGGCTGGAAGGCAAGCGGAAAACGGCTAATTCCAACTTCTCTTACAATCAGACCGTCGCTGTGCAGGCCGATCAGGCGCTTTCCAATGCCAATGGTGTCGATATCAACACTGAAATGGCGCTGCTTCTTGATCTTGAACATTCCTATCAGGCCTCGAGCCGGGTGTTGACGACGATCAACTCCATGCTCGACGATCTTCTCAACGCGGTGTGAGGCTTATGAAAGCGCAATCGATTTCCACTTATGGTGCAGCTTCAGCTCTCAAGGTCCTCGTAGCGAAGACTAAGGCTGAGCTTGGGAAAGCTCAACAGGAAGCGACCACTGGTATGGTGTTCGATGTTGGTTTGGCGCTCGGTTCCAAGTCTGGCCAGACCATATCCTTGCGCAAGGAATATGATCGTCTGACTGTTCTGACCGATATGAACAAACTGCTGCAGCAGCGGATGACGACGACGCAGAGCGCGACCACGACCATTATCGAAAATACGCAAGATTTTCTCGGCGATCTGACGGGAGCCAACAGCACCGTTGAAGCTGCTGAAACGGCTGCAAAATCTGCGCAGTCTTTGCTCGATTCCGTCACCGGTTTGCTTAATACCAGCTATAATGGCGAATATATTTTCTCTGGTGTGAACACCGATGTGAAGCCGATTGCCGACTATACAGAAGGTAGTGCCGCCCAGACAGCGGTGCGCCAGGCATTTGAAGATCATTTCGGTTTCGGCATGAATGATCCGCGGGTTGCCAATATTACCGGCGATGAAATGAAATCCTTTCTCGAAGGCGATTTTGCTGAACAGTTCAATGATGCCAACTGGGATGCTAATTGGTCGAATGCGTCTGACACGGTGATTAAGAGCCGTATTTCACCCAGCGAAACGGCTGCGACATCGATCTCTGCCAACGCAGACGGTTTCCGCAAGACAATCATGTCGGCGGTGATGGTTTCTGAATTTGCGACCATCGGTCTGAACAATTCCGCGTTTCAGGCGCTCACCACACAGGCTATGCAGACAACGACGCAGGGGGTCACGGGGATGACCTCAGAGCAGACGACGCTTGGTCTTGCGCAGCAGCGTACGAATGCAGCCACAACACGCATTGCAGCCCAGCAGAAGATTCTCAATGAATCGGTTCTTAATCTTGAGGAAGTCGACCCTTACGAGGCTGCAACACGCGTTAATGCATTGATGACACAGATCGAGACATCCTATGCGCTGACAGTTCAGCTGCAGAATATGAGCCTGCTGAACTATTTGAAATAGTTCGATCATTAGAGCGCCGTGCACCCTTTGGGGTGCACAAATGACGCTTTGGACTATTAAATCGACGCATTGTTCTTTCCAAAAATCGGTTCCGATTTTTGGGCGATGCTGTGGGGCGCTTATCCGCCCCGAAGTTGAACATCACGCACTGGGCAGCATGAGGCGGCCTGTAAGTGTGATGCCGGAGAACGGAGACTACATGTATCAGCTGCGCTACGAAGACGTCATGAATGATGATATGGCGAGCGCCAAGGAACGGGAGCGGATGCTTTTTGACCGTTCGATCGAGATGCTTGCCGCTGCCAGGGCCAATGGAGCCGGATCGCGCGAAGGCATCGATGCTGCCTACTTCACCACCAAACTCTGGACCACGATCATCGACGATTTAGGGTCGGACGAGAATGTGCTCCCGAAGGAACTCAAGGCGGCCATCATTTCAGTAGGGATCTTCATCCTCAAAGAAATGGAACTCATTCGGCAGGGCGAAAGCAGTGATTACGATACCTTGATCGAAATCACCGAGTCCATCCGGGATGGTCTGTGACATGACGACCAATAGTGGCAAATCGGCAATTCGTCTTTCGCTGCGTGCGGGTGAGAAGATCTACATCAACGGCGCGGTTCTGAAAGCAGACCGGAAAGTATCGCTCGAGCTGTTGAACGACGCGACTTTTCTACTGGAAAACCACGTTCTGCAACCTGATGAGACAACGACGCCGCTGCGCCAACTCTACTTTGCAGCACAGATGATCCTGATCGAGCCAGCTCTAAGAGAACAGGCCCGCAATACCTTTGCGCAGATGCTGAAAGGCATGTTTGCGGCATTCAAGGATGCGGAAATTCTCAATGCGCTCAAATTTGTTGATGAGCTGGTTCACAACGGACGTGTTTTTGAAGCATTGAAGACAATTCGTGCGCAATATCAGCGCGAGGCCGAGCTGATGGGCGAAACAGTCCCGGTCGTGCCTGTCAAACAATCCGAAAAGCCTGCGGAGGCAAGTCTATGACCACCACATCGACAGTCGGTGCGAACAATACGACGAACAACACAGCCAACTCGTCGAGCAGCAATGCTGCTGCCAAGGCCAGTGTAGATTACAATTCCTTTCTGAAGCTTCTGGTTACGCAGATGCAGAACCAGGACCCGACGCAGCCGATGGATGCGACGCAATATGTCTCGCAGCTGGCCACCTTCTCCAATGTGGAGCAGGCAGTGCAGATGAACAGCAAGCTTGAAACGCTGATTGCCAATTCATCTTTGTCGCAAGCTGAAGGCTGGATTGGCCGCACATTGACAAGCGCTGACGGAACAGTCTCCGGTGTCGTCAAATCCGTGACCATTCAGTCGTCGGGCATGCTCGCCGAACTGGAAGACGGCAAGACGATGCTGATCGGCCAAGGCGTCAAGATCAGCTAAGGAAAACGGTTTTGAACGAAGCTGATGCGCTCGATATCGTCAATTCGGCGGTTTGGACCGTGCTTATGGCCAGCGGCCCAGCTGTCCTTGCAGCAATGCTTGCGGGCATCGGTATTGCGCTGTTTCAGGCTTTGACACAGATTCAGGAAATGACGCTGACTTTCGTGCCGAAAATCATCGTCATTTTTGTTGTTCTGGCCTTTACCGCGCCGTTTGTCGGAGCGCAGATCAACTCCTTTACGCTGTTGGCCTATTCGCGCATCGAAAAAGGATTTTAGAACCTATTCCAGAAGAGGCTGCTGTTTTTCCGACGTAGCCCTCGCGCAAGCTTCGCCGTTTATGTTCCGTCCGACAATAGGAGACGGACGTGCAGCAGGCAGCGGCTAAGCCATTAACAAAGCGTGGAATTCTGACAGGCAGCGACTTGGGTCTTGCTGCTGGCATTGTCATTATTCTGACCGTGCTTTTCCTGCCTGTGCCCGCAGTTGTGCTGGATATCGGTCTGGCCTTTTCAATTGCCTTCTCCGTTCTTATCCTGATGGTTTCGCTGTGGATTCAGCGCCCGCTCGATTTCTCGGCTTTCCCAACCGTGTTGCTGATCGCAACGATGATGCGTCTGTCTCTCAATATTGCGACGACGCGTGTGATCCTCACACATGGCAATGAAGGCTATCTGGCAGCGGGCCATGTGATCCACGGCTTCTCGCAATTCGTGATGGGTGGCGATTTCGTCATCGGCCTTGTCGTTTTCTCGATCCTCATCATCGTCAATTTCCTTGTCATCACCAAGGGTGCGACGCGTATCGCAGAAGTGGGTGCACGCTTCACGCTCGACGCTATTCCCGGCAAGCAGATGGCAATCGATGCCGACCTCTCCTCTGGTCTGATCGATGAGAAACAGGCACAGCATCGTCGTCGTGAACTGGAAGAGGAAAGCTCGTTCTTCGGTTCGATGGATGGTGCATCGAAATTCGTGCGCGGTGATGCGATTGCCGGTCTGATCATCACGGCAGTCAATATTTTCGGTGGCATCATCATTGGCGTAACCCGCCATGGCATGGATATTTCCGAAGCAGCCGACGTTTTCACCAAGCTTTCTGTAGGTGACGGTCTGGTTACACAGATCCCGGCGCTGATCGTCTCTCTTGCAGCCGGCCTTCTTGTTTCCAAGGGCGGCACACGCGGCTCGGCCGATCAGGCGATTTTCGGACAGCTCGGCGCTTATCCAAAAGCCCTTCTGATTGCATCATTCCTGCTGTTTGTTCTGGGTGTTATGCCCGGATTGCCAGCATTTCCGTTCTTCCTGTTGGGTGGCGCCATGGCGTTTGTGGGTATCGCAGTGCCGCGCCGTCAGGCCCGCCAACGCGAGGCTGAAGCAGCAGAAGAACAGTCCAAGCAGCGAGATGTGGAAGAGCAGGAGCGCAATTCCGTCAAGGCTTCGCTGGAAACCACTCAGATCGAGCTTTGCCTTGGCAAGCAACTCTCGGCGCGTCTCATCGCATCGCAGCAGGAGCTGGCACATCGCGTGGCGAAGATGCGCAAGAAGTTCGCCCAGGAATACGGTTTCGTCATCCCCGAGATCAAGGTAACTGACGATATTTCGTTGCCGCCAAAGAGCTATCGTATCAAAATTCACGGTACTGCGGTTGCAAGCCATGAACTTCGGGTCGGTGAAATTCTCGTCGTATTGGGCGAACGCCCGATTCCGTCTATTCCCGGTGAAGAAGTTCGCGAGCCAGCCTTTGGCATGCGTGCCTATTCGGTGCCGGAAACATTTGCGTCAGACCTGCGTCGCGATGGCTACATGACTGTCGATAATCTGTCGGTTTTGCTGACACATTTGAGCGAGATTGTGCGCAACAATCTGGCACAGCTCTTGTCCTATAAAGACATGCGGATTCTGCTTGATCGTCTCGGGCCGGAGTATCGCAAGCTTCTTGAGGATATCTGCCCGGCAAATATCTCCTATTCAGGGCTTCAGGCTGTTTTAAAGCTGCTGCTCGCGGAACGTGTTTCAATCCGCAACCTGCATTTGATTCTTGAATCAATTGCCGAGATCGCACCTTTGGTCCGCCGCCCTGAAATGATTGTCGAACACGTTCGCATGCGTATGGCGCAGCAGATATGCGGTGATCTATCAGATAATGGCGTGCTCAATGTGTTGCGTCTTGGCAACCGCTGGGATCTGGTCTTCCATCAGAGCCTCAAGCGAGACAACAAGGGCGAAATCGTCGAGTTCGATATCGACCCGCGTCAGCTAGAGCAGTTTGGTACCGAAGCCACGGCCGCCATACGCAAGCATTTCGATAGCGGCGAACGTTTTGTGCTGGTGTCATCTCCCGAAGCGCGCCCATATATCCGCATGATTATCGAGCGCCTGTTCGCGACTTTGCCTGTTCTGTCGCATGTCGAGATCGCACGTGGTGTCGAAGTGAAATCGCTCGGCGCGATTTCCTGACGGGGAGGGGACCCGTTGCCCATTACGCAACTGCCGATCAACGAACTCGTCTTCGCAGCCATGCTGGCATTCTGCCGTGTTGGCGCGTGTTTGATGCTGATGCCGGGCATTTCGAGCGGGCGGATACCGTTGCAGGTGCGGTTGTTCATTGCGCTCGCCTGTTCATTCGCTGTGCTGCCATTGGTGATTGAAACCATCACACCCAGCCTTGATGGCACACATCCGCTGGCGATGTTTCGCCTCATGCTGAGCGAGATGTTTATTGGTGCGGTGATTGGAATTCTGGCACATATTTATTTCTGGGCCCTGCAATTCATGGCCAATATGATGGCGATGGCAGTGGGCTATTCCGGTACGCCAGCGGATGCGATTACTGAACCGGAGCCGCAGGCAACGCTCGCAACCATTGTTACTTTCAGTGCGCTGTTTCTGTTTTTCGTCACAGACATGCATCTGGAGATTTTGCGGGCGCTGCTGAGTTCCTACACAGCTATACCCGTTGAAGGTCATTTCAGACCCGATGCAGCGATGATCGATATCAGCGATGCCCTTTCGGGTGCATTTTTGGCAACCTTGCGTATTGCAGCGCCGTTTATTGTCTTCGCGATTCTGGTCAATTTCGCCATTGGACTGATCAACAAGCTGACGCCGACGATTCCTATCTATTTTGTGTCGATGCCATTTGTGCTGGGCGGCGGATTGCTAGTCGTCTATTTCATTTTACCGGAACTGCTGCGTTTCTTTATCGGCGAAACATCAACGCAGATGCGCAATCTGTTCTGAGGAATTCATGGCTCAAACCAATGCCCGTAATCTTAAAAAGCTGATTGCATTGCAGAAGTTGGGTGCTGCCCGGCTCGAAGCATCTCTTGCCGTAACGAACAATCGCAAGACAGCACTTGATGAAGAGCGGGAAGCGCTTATCGCCATGCAGGATCGGCGATACGACGGCAGTTCATTCACAGTCGATCCCGCACTGCTTATCAAACGGCTTGGAGGCAATGCGTCAGAAAGCGAGCGCATTGAACAGCAGCTCGAATCACAGCGTAGCGGTCTCCTGAAAGAACAACGTCGGGTAGAACTTCTTGAAGATCGGCTGGAAACGGTACGAAACGATACCGAAAGACGAGAACTCGCAAGCCTCATTGGAGAGTTTATCAGCCGGAAGACATCTACGGCGTGATCGATGATATCGCGGGTACTGAGAGTTAATTTCATATTATAACAAGTACTTACAAGAAATCTGGTGAACTTATCCAGGCGACGTTGACCCTGTGTCTGTCATAAAACTGACGCTGATTCGTACCGCAAGCTTCAGTCAAGTTTGGCAAACTATGGTGCAATCAAGAGATGAAGAAGGACGAGTTGTATGGCGATCAATCCGCCGTCAGACCTGGTGATGGACGTGGCGCGGGCGGCCGATCCGCAAGCCTATCGCCTGGCGGCGGAACGTCTGAAGTCGATATCGGCTAACACAGGTCCGATGGGGGCTGGTGCCGATACAGGTTTGCCGCGGAATTTTGTGAGCTTTTCTGAAAGTCTGGGTTCAGGGGTTAGGGTCAATCCCGAAAGCCAGAACGCAACCAACCCGGCCTATCGAAAGTTTGAAGCTTTCATGCTGCAGTCTTTCGTCCAGTCGATGTTTACCAGCGATACAACGGCCACTTTTGGCAAGGGCATCGCAGGTGAGTACTGGAAATCGATGATGGCTGAGGCCATGGCCAATAAAATGGCAGATACGGGCGGTGTAGGCATCGCCCGTATGCTCGAAGCGCAAGCAGCAATGAAGCAGCGAGCGGAGAATTCGGCAACGTTGGCTTTGGGAGACGTCGTTAACGATCTGGGACAGGGAATGAGCAAGGACGCCGTGTCGAAGGATATCATTCACGGATTTGAACGCCAACTCATTCAGAAGCAACTGGAAAACAATGAAAGTGGAGAACGCGCTTAGGGCTGATCCGCCTTTACCGAAACCGCTCTAGCGAGTGAACGAGAGCGCGACCCGCTGATACATATAATTGAGGAAACCTGAACATGACCGACACAAGCTCCGAAATCAGCCTGCTGCCGCAAGCGCCGGGAGTAGCACTGGATGTCAATCCAGCAGAGGAACTGGAGCAGCAGCCTGTACTTAAGCCGGTTGTGCGGGCTATTCAGCGTCTTGAAGACGTCATCGATACGGAAACTCGCCTCTTGCTTGAAGGCGGTCATCCAGATCTCGCTGACATCAACTCGCGCAAGAGCCGCGGCCTTTATGACTTCAACAAGGCAATCAAAAAGGCTGCAAGCCTTGCCGAGCCTGCCACGATGAAGGGATTGCAGCCATTGCTTGATAGTCTCAAGCAGAAGCTGGAGAAGAATTGCGAAGCGTTGCAACTGCACCTGCGTGCGGTTGGTGAACTGGCTGATCTTATCCGTGGCGCGCTGGAAACGCAGGATGCAGACGGCACCTACAGCATGCAGAGCGCGAGGCTCGGTCACGCCCGATGATCCGCATATTCGCAATCGGCCTTTGGATATGTGCAGTGGCCCTCGGATCGCTGTTCTTTGCTGTGCGCCAGAACGATGGGCCTTCAGGCGAGGTGCAAACGAATGGAGGCGCGTTTGGCGGGCTCGATTACGTCAAGACCGACGTGATGAGTGTGCCGATCATCTCCAATGGCAGCGTTGCAGGCTATGTCGTGGCGCAGCTGGTCTATACGGTCGATTCGAACATTCGCAAAAAGCTCACTGTGCCGCTTGAATATTTCATCAGTGATGAGATTTTCCGTAAGTTTTACGGCAGCTATTCGGACACCAAAGAAGTCGAGAAAGTGAACTTCGAGGCTGTGCGGGCGTCGGTCATCACCGATTTGAATGCGCGCTTCCCAGAACCAGTGATCAAGGATCTGCTGGTCGAACAATTCAATTACATTTCGGCAGCAGAGATTCGCGCCATGAATATGCGCGGCGGTGCTTCGTCGGAAATTGCTGGCAAGCAAGCGGCAGCCGCTTCATCTCACAGCGAATAGTATTTTCCCGCCAGCTGGCTCAAACGTTCTTCGTCAAGCGTGGGTATGGTGGGGTCCGTGATGAGCTGGACGCCGATCTCACGTTTCTCTCGCCAGACGATCTGGGCCAGAAGTGCACGCGCATAGAAGTCGTCAAACAGCCAGAAGCGTTCGGGGAGGCTCGGAACGTCAGTGATCCTTAGTCTTGCGCCATGCGGAGCAATGTCGCAGAACTGGCACTCAATGATAAAGCGCCCATCAAGGTCGATAATCTTACCTGATCGCAGCCGTGTGCGCTGTCGCTCTTCCCTACGTCGCTCGTGAGATGGCTTGTTGCGCACCATAAAATTTTGCCTGCTATATTTTCCCCTTGAAGGCGAAATATAGCAGGCATCACTTTAGTAAGCGTTACCTAAGTTCAATGTTCGCCGCATTTTTCACAGCGACCACGCAATTCCAGTGTTGTTTTGCGTGATTTGAAGCCACTTTGGACGCTCCACGCGCTGACGAGATTTTCGATGGCTGGATCGGAAAATTCCGTCACCTGTCCGCATTGTTCGCAAATGGCAAAAGCAATAAGGCCGTGCTGGTGGCATTGCGGGTGCGCGCAGGCAACAAAGGCATTCAGGCTTTCGAGGCGGTGCACCATCCCATAATCAAGCAGCTTTTCCAAAGCGCGATAAACCTGCAACGGAGCGCGAAAGCCATCGTCGCGGAGTTGGTCGAGAATCGTATAGGCGCTCAGTGGCCCATCCGCCTTGGACAGCACATCGAAAACCAGTGTCTGATTGCGGGTCAGATCATGCGATGGGTGACTATGCGCGTGATGATGGTCGTGGTGATTGCTCATTGTCCAGCGGTCCGTTTCGGTGAAGCCTCTCTCCTATTTAATGGCAGGAGGCTTAAAATGAAAATAGCCAGTGCGGCAACGACGATTGATGGGCCCGATGGCGTGTCGAATTCAACAGAACCGTAAAGCCCGCCGATAACGCCAACTGCCCCGATGATGGAAGCCATGATAGCCATTTGCTCAGGCGTTGAAGCAAACCGGCGGGCTGTCGCGGCAGGAATAATCAGAAGCGACGTTATCAACAAAATACCGACAATCTTCATTGAAATGGCGATAACAATTGCCAGCAGCAGCATGAAGATGATGCGCGACAAAGCGGGGTTCAAGCCTTCAGCCCGCGCAATATCTTCGCTGACGGTTGCTGCAAGCAGTGGGCGCCACAACCATGCAAGCACGGCGAGCACCAGAATTCCGCCGCCATAGATAAAAGCGATGTCGAGACGCGAAACTGCGAGCAGATCGCCAAACAGGAATGACAGCAGATCGACACGCACCCATGTCATAAAGGCGACGATGACCAGTCCCAGCGATAGTGTTGCGTGTGAAAGAATGCCCAACAACGAATCTGCTGAAAGCGAATGTCTTTTTTGCAGCAGCAGAAGAATTGCAGAAATGGCGACGGCTACGGCAAAAACACCAATCATCAGATTGATATCGAGTATCAGCGCTAAGGCTACACCCAGCAATGCCGAATGGGCCATCGTGTCACCAAAATAGGCCATTCGCCTCCACACGATGAAGCAACCAAGCGGGCCGGTGGTCAGTGCCAGGCCTATCCCGGCAATCAAAGCGCGGGTGAAAAAATCGTCAAGCATGGGGTTTGCCTTCCTCATGATGATGATGTTCACCGTCATGGTGATGACCATCTTCGGCATGGCAGTGATCTGTCACCGTGCCATCGGCGTGCAAGACGCGGCCATCAGGCAGATGTGTGTGATCGTGATGATGCTCATAAACGGCGAGAGGCCCGACTGCGCGGCTCCCGAAGAGGCGCAAATATTCCGGACTGGCAGTCACATCGCGCGGCGTTCCGCTGCAGCAGACATGACCATTGAGGCAGATGACGCGGTCGGTTGCCGCCATGACAAGATGCAGATCGTGGGAGATCAGCAGTACACCGCAGCCCGTGTCATCACGCAATTTGGCAATCAGCCCGTAAAGGGCTGCTTCGCCGGAAAAATCGACGCCCTGCACCGGCTCATCAAGCACCATGATATCAGGCTTGCGTGCGAGTGCACGGGCCATCAGCGCGCGCTGAAACTCGCCACCCGACAGATTGGTAATCTCTGCTTTGAGAAGATGCGTGATTCCAACGGCATCCAGTGCACGCACAATATCCGCTTTGGGTAGGGGGCCGGTCAGTGTCATCAAGCGCTCAACAGAAAGCGGCATAGTCCGGTCAATATTGATCTTCTGCGGCACATATCCGATCCGCAGACCTTTTATATGATGGACCTCGCCTTCATCGGGCTTGAGAATGTGCAGCGCCATTTTGGCTGTGGTGCTTTTACCCGCACCGTTGGGGCCGATAAGTGTGACGATCTCACCGCGGTGGATCGTCAGGTCAACATTGCGCACAAGCCATCGCCCGTCGCGATAAACGCCGGCACCTTTCAGGTCGATCAATGGTTCCCGCTTTGAATGTACGGGGAGGGCGGTTTTACGGGCCATATAAAATGAGCTTTCGCTGCCTTTATGAGAGCATCAACACTTTGTCTTAAGGGACAAAAGGCGCTCTCGAAATTCTTGTCTCAAGATGTGTGAACGATATGCCGATTCGTGTTCATTTGCGTTGCCCGGTTAAGCACTGTGAACAATTCTCCAAAAAGAGGTTGTGTCTCCTTATCGCAGACGTTATAGCATAACGCAAATGATGTAATAGAATAACATATCACTTGTATATGTTGTTCGCTTTTGCTGACTCTCAAGAGAGAACCCGAGAAAATATCATGAAACACTTCCGATCCCTGCTGTTGGCATCCGCATTTATGGCTGTTTTGGGTGGGGCGGCTTCTGCCGCCGAGCGTAGCGGCGTTGTCGTTTCGATCAAACCACTGCATTCCTTGGTTGCCGCTGTGATGCAGGGTGTCGGTGAGCCAAAACTGATCGTTCAGGGTGCAGGGTCGGAACATTCTTACAGCCTCAAACCATCTGATGCCCAAGCCATCGAGCACGCGAAGGTCATCTTCTGGGCCGGGCCTTCGATGGAGACTTTTCTCGATAAGCCATTCGATACCTTGGGCGAGGGCGCTAAAGTTGTAGCGTTGGGCGAAGCCGATGGATTGACGAAGCTCAAATTCCGCGAAGGGGATCCATTCGAGGCACATGATCATGGCGATGAAGGTCATGAGCACGAAAAGCATGGTGAGGCGGGTCATGACCATAGTGCGGGAGCTGGCTCTCACGATGGCCATGACCACGCAAAGGAAAGTGCTGAAAAGGCAGACGAACACCACCACCATGCCGAATTCGACCTCCACTTCTGGCTCGACCCGCAGAATGGCAAGGTTCTCGTTGGTGATATCGCCAAGGTTCTGAGCGAAAGCGATCCTGAACATGCGGCGCAATACGAAAAGAATGCAGCCGATTATGCCGAAAAGCTGGATGTACTGACCAAAGATATCGACAGCGAACTTCAACCTGTCAAAGACAAGCCGTTTATCGTCTTCCACGATGCATATCAGTATTTTGAGAACCGCTTCGACGTAAAAGCTGCGGGTTCGATTACTGTCAGCCCTGACAAAGCACCGGGTGCAGCCCGCATCAAGGACATCCATGAGAAGATCAAATCGCTCGGCGCTGTATGCGTGTTCTCCGAACCACAGTTTGAACCAAAGCTGGTCAACACTGTGATTGACGGCACCGAGGCCAAAACGGGTGTGCTTGATCCACTCGGTTCAGAATTAAGGGACGGTCCTGATCTCTATCCGCAACTCATTCGTAATCTGGCAGATTCACTGAAGAGCTGTCTGTCAGAGTAGCACTGGTCGCGCCCTTGTTCTGGAACCCCACCCGGAAGTGGCCAGTTCTTAGGGTCGGGCTGTTTGATTTCTCCGATGGTCCGACCCAACGATTCTCAACATACTTTGGAAAAGCTATCCAGCTTTTCTAAGACGTGTTTAAGTTTCTCAATCAGGTGGCTTTGCCGCCTCATTTTAGCCCAGTCAATGTAATGATATAACATTAATTATCCAGCGATACTGCGCTAGCAGCTTTTGTATCAACCGCAGCAAAGGAGATGCCATGAAAAGGCTTCCAGTCACCGTTCTTTCGGGCTTTCTCGGAGCAGGAAAAACCACGCTCCTTAACCACGTGCTCAACAACCGCGAAAATCGGCGTGTCGCGGTGATCGTCAACGATATGAGCGAAATCAATATTGATGCTGCTTTGGTGCGTGAGGGAGGTGCCGATTTATCGCGCACCGAAGAGCAACTCGTTGAAATGACCAATGGCTGCATTTGTTGCACATTGCGCGATGATCTTCTGAAAGAAGTGGCTCAACTCGCCTCGCAGGATCGTTTTGATTATCTCCTGATCGAATCGACCGGCATATCTGAACCTCTACCAGTTGCCGCCACATTTGAATTTCGCGATGAAAAGGGTGAAAGTCTCTCCGACCTTGCCCGTCTAGACACGATGGTTACGGTTGTGGATGCCGCCAATTTGCTCAAAGACTACTCTTCCAGCGACTTCCTGCGCGACCGTGGCGAATCTCTAGGAGATGAGGATGAGCGGACACTGGTTGATCTGCTGGTCGAGCAGATTGAGTTTGCAGATGTTGTCGTGCTCAACAAGGTTTCCACCTCAAGCGCGGAAGAACGTGATCTTGCGCGTAAGGTGATCAAGTCACTCAATCCCGACGCAAAAATAGAGGAAGTCGATTTCGGACAGGTCTCGCTTGATTCGATTCTCGATACACGCCTGTTCGATTTCAATCGCGCCCACGAACATCCGCTTTGGTATAAAGAACTCCACGGTTTCCACGAGCATGTGCCGGAGACAGAGGAGTATGGCGTCCATTCATTTGTGTATCGTGCCCGTCGTCCATTTGATCCAGCACGCTTTCAAAGTTTTTTTGATCGAAGCTGGCCGGGTGTGGTTCGCGCAAAGGGCTTTTTCTGGCTGGCAACGCGTCCTGATTATGTGGGCGAGTTGAGTCAGGCCGGCGCATTGGTCCGCACCAACAAGCGCGGTCGCTGGTGGTCGGCTGTTCCTCGCAGCTATTGGCCGGTCGAACCGGAATGGCATCAGGCGATGCAGCCTTATCTTGATGCTGAGTGGGGAGACCGCAGGCAGGAAATTGTATTTATCGGAGTTAGTCCGATGGATAAGGCTAATATGATTGCTGAACTCGATACCTGTCTGGTGCCTGAGCAGTTCTTTATGCCGCAAAACTGGCAAAAACTGGTTGACCCGTTTCCAAATTGGTCAGCGGCAGCCTAACCCAGATCCTATTCAGCCGACAGCGCGGTAATTTCAGATATCCTGCTGTCGGCAAGGGTGCGATGATCAAGCACATTGGCGATCGCTTCGCGCACGTCCAACATCATGTGCCGCACTTCGCATTCGGTTTCATCGCAATCGTCGCAAGGCTGATAATCGGTTTTGCTGGCGCAGGCGATAGGCGCAAGCGCCCCATCCAGTGCCCGAATGATATTGCCGATATGGATCTCGCTGGCGGGGCGGGCAAGGCAAAATCCACCGCCTTTGCCTTTGCGGCTCAATACAAAGCCTGCGTTTCGCAACTCGATGAAAATATTATCGAGAAACTTCCGCGGGATATGATGCCTTTCGGCAATCTCGCTCGCTGAAGCCAGCTGACCGTCCGATATATTGGCCAGGTGCACCATGGCTTTCAGGCCGTATTTGCCTTTTTTGGTTAGCATGGCATCCCTGCTGCAATGTCCAACGGACGGTCTAATTTCCCTGGTGATCGTATATATAATAAGAATTAGGGAGTTACGGCTGTTCCGGCAAGTTACTTTCACGTCGCACTATGTCGGCGTCGCCTTTTTTAACGCCAGCGCTAGCGCACCTTGCAGGCTGTCACCGAGTGGTTCCCGATAGAACTCCTTATAAGGAAAG